>MSDW01000001.1 GCA_001914405.1 Candidatus Methanohalarchaeum thermophilum | reverse complement strand
TACAGGAAAAGTCCTTGGAAGCCCCTACCTCACGAACAAAGCAAGTTAGGGAGGGGTAGTTCACTTTTCTTTAGCTAGATATATTACTAGGAGGGGTTTCTAGGTTTAGACCAGTTTATCGGATCTTAAAGAATACATTTAAGAATAAGAAACGGTTTTTTGGTTCTTTTCCAATTATTTTAGGGCATATGATTACATTTAGGTGTAATATGGAGTGTGTTTACTGTGATTACTGGAAGAGGTCTTATGAGGACGAGTTAGTTTTCGAGGAAATATTAGAAATTTTAGATGATGCGGCTGAAGCGGGGATAGGTGTCTACACAGTAACTGGTGGTGAACCTCTTTTAAGAGATGATTTAAGCGAAATCCTAGAAGAAGCGGATGATAGAGGATTCTATACTGTATTAGTAACTAACGGACTGCTACTAGGAAAACATGATTTAGAACCAGATATGTTATCTATTAGCTTAGATACACTAAATAAAAAGAAATACAAAGAAATAACTGGTCGAAATAAATTAGAAAAAGTCAAAAAATCTATTCAAGAAGCTTCAAGCACATATAGTAATGTAGTTATTAATACTGTTATCCACGAAGATAATTACAACGAAATTAGTGACTTGGTTAAGTTCGCGAATAAATGGGATGTTGGGATAAACTTTGAACCGGTTTCAAGTTACTTCGAAGGATGCCCTAAGATAGAACCTCAAAAACTGAAAAAAGCTGCGGAAGAACTAATCAACCTAAAAAAAGAATATGGATGTGTAAAAAATAGTGACCAATATTTAAAACTAATTAAGAACCAAGAATCCTTTGACTGTCTATCCTATTTACTGCTACGATTAAATCCGAATGGAGAAGTTATTTCTCCCTGCTACGAGCTAAACCAAAGCAAAAAAACCGAAAATGCCAAAAAAACCAACATAAATAAAATAATCAACAAAAAATTATATAAGGAAGGTATAAAATTAGCTAAAAACTGTGAAAGAAACTGTTATCTCTCATGCTATGCAGAACCAAGTCTATTTACCAAAAAACCAACTAAATTCATCAAAGAGATAAAATACCTAAAATAAAAAAATAAGAAAAAATATACTAACAAAAAGACTAACAAAAAATCCAACAAAACAACATAAAAACAATAAAAAAATAAAAAACTATAACCTCTATTAAATATTCAAAATACTACACTCTTTATTCGCTCAAAAAGAAGAAAGAAGCTTCCTAAACCACTAAAGACAAACCACTATCAACCAACTTAAAATAAACTAATAAACGAATATTGACTATTTCTGATGACATGGTCCAGAGCCTTTGAGAAGTGTGATCCCACATTTAAAACCTTTTCTAGTTAAAATATAAGTATTATATCAAATAAACTGACATAAAAATCCATCAAACAATATCAATTATAGATTATAGAAATTCATTACAGTTAATTATCTATTTAAACTGGGAAAAGTTAAATACACCTGATATATACTTTTATACACCTGGCTACAGGATCCTCAAAAAACCTAGAGTGATTTTTTTCTGATCCATCATGAGAACTAAAACTATCTAAAAATGAAATGACTTTCACAGCAACCTGTAGGGTTTTTCTGCCTTCCTTTACTATAAATCTCAAACTATTTGAGTGTTAAATGTGTTCTCTTACTAGATAGCAATGTATTTTCTTAGTTAAAAGCTAAAATCTCTTTTTTCTATTATTTTATTTTTTTGTTTTTAAGGAAAAGAGGATTCTAGGTTTTTTAAGTGAATTTAGTTTCTTCTATTTGTTACTTTTTAAATTGGATATAGATGTCTTTTTTGGTTTTATTTAATTGGTTTATGATTGAAGCAATTTTTTTAGTTATAAAAAGTTATTTATGTTTTTGCTTGCTTTTATTAGATTGGGGGCTGTAGAGTGGAGGTGTGTTTTGATTCTTTTCTTTGAGGAAGGATCTTTCTTGGCGTTAGCCTTCCAGATCTTTGTTGCCTTTGGTTTAGGAGCTCTTATTGGACTGGAAAGAGAAAAAAGCGAATCTGGAGGGAATTTTGCTGGTAGCAGGACTTTTCCACTGTTTGCTTTATATGGTGCATTGGTGCAAACTTTTTTTCCTTCAATGTTAGTTGTAGCTGTTCTCTCTTTGATTTTGCCGTTAAGTTTAGCTTATTCGGCTAAAATAATCACAGAAAATGATATAGGATTAACTACATTAACAACTGCTTTAGTAGTAGTTATTTTAGGTGCAGTTGCTTGTTACTCTGAAGAGGGAACTATGATAGCTATAGTGGTTGGAGGATTAATAACGGTTCTTCTTTCAGCTAAGGTTACCTTACATTCCTTTGCTAAGAACATGAGTCAAGAAGAAAAAGAAGCTATAATAAAATTTGTGATAGTTATATTAGTTATATTACCTCTATTACCTGACAGAGAACTAGAAGCACTATATGGACTGAATCCACATTTCGTCTGGCTAATGGTCGTATTTGTTACTGGACTAAGCTTCTGTGCATACATTCTTGGAAAGCTCTACGGCCCTAGTAAAGGATTGGTAGCTACAGGTGTACTAGGAGGATTCGTTTCTTCTACAGCAACTGCAGTCTCAATGGCTGGAAGAACTAAAGAATCTCCTAGCCTCTACAAGATATCTGCCTTTTCAGTTATCATAGCCTCAATAGTAATGTTCCCAAGAGCCCTAGTAGAGGTAACAGTAATTAACCCTACTCTCGTACCCTATGTCGCAATACCAATGGCCGCAATGATGTTAATAGCAACATTTCTCCTATTATTAGTTTACTTAAAATCCTCTTTTGATGGAGTAATCGAACATGAAGTCAAAAACCCGTTTAGACTAAAAACTGCCTTATTTTTTGGCGGAATATTTGCAATCGTCTTATTAGCATCAAGGTCAGCAAATTCATTTCTAGGAGCTGCTGGCGTTTACTCAACTGCATTAATTTCAGGACTTGCCGATGTCGATGCAATAACACTTTCCCTAGCCAAATTAACCGTAGAAGGAACAATCAACCACCAAGTAGCAGCAACAGGAATAATAATAGCAGCAATATCAAACACACTAGTAAAAGCAACACTAGCCTGGGTACTAGGAACAAAGAAACTAGGAAAACTTGTAACCACAATACTAGGCGCTGCATCAATAGTAGGACTTATAATAGTTCTCCTCCTTTAACAAAAATGATAATTGAAAAAAACCATTAATAAAACCAAAACCAATCCTAATTCTAAAAACCAATATCCCTAAGAAAAAAGGAGGAAATTACATTCAAAACAACAATTAATGACATAAAAATATTTAATTTACTAGCAAATGGAATACTTATGGCTATATCAATATTCCTGGCAATTATTTTTTTATTAGAAACAGCATATGGTACAGTGATATTTTACGAGCCAATCACATACATAGCACTAATAGAATACATCCTAATGATATTTGCATTCGTAGTAGCAGGATTCAACATCATAAAAGAATTCAACATAATATAAAAACACACAATACTATAAAAAACATACACACAAAAAGACAACATACACACAAAAAAAACAAAAAACATAAAAACACAAAAAAATAACTAAAAACCATAAAAAACTAAAAACGAAAAGATCCCCATAAAAGTTTTCAAGTAATAAGCAAAATCCAATAAATTATCCTACAGTATTAAATAAAATAAAAAAATAGGTTGAATAATTTTTCTTTCTTTGTTTTGTTTTGTTTTGTTGTTTTTCTTTTGTGTTTATTTGGTTTTTTTGTCTGTTTCTTGGTTTCTTTGGTCTTTGGTTGCTATTTATTTTTTTGTTTTTTATTTGTTTTTGTAGTCTTTGTATATGTAGGTTACTGATATTAGGAGGAGGACTGCGAATACTATTGCTATCACCATCCATGTTTGGATCATGGCTCCGGTTATAGTTAGATTGGTTTGTGTTGGTTCATAGTCGATTATTTTGGTATCTGTTTCTTTGTTGTCTTTTGTTATTGTGATTGTTTTTTGGCCTGGGTCGTTAAATTGTAGTGTCGCTACTCCATTTTCATTAGTGGTTGCAGTAGAGGTAGAGGTAGTTAATATTGCATCGTTTACTGGTTCTCCTTCTGCCTGTACATTTATTCTTACTTCTTCACCTGTTGCAATTGGAGTATCAGTAAGTACTTCCACATTTAAATCTTCCTCGATCAACTGTTTTTGGACTTCAAATTCTCTTATTAATTCACCAACGCTTATTGTATGTTCTCCTAATTCCTCGACAGTGAAATCTACTTTGATAGTTTTAGCTTCTTCGGGATTCAAGGTAACTTCGCGAGTTTCTAGAGTTTCTTCATCTAATTTAATCTGTATCTCTTTTGTCGAAGATTGATTACTTGGGTTTGTTAAATTAATCGCTGCTTCAGACTCTTTATTTATCTCTATTTTATCTCTTAGATTTATTTCTGACACTTTAATTGGTGATTTTATTTCAATGCTCTTAGTTAAGTCGTGTACTTCTATCTCGTGTGTTCCCTTAGAGTCAACTGTCAATTCAAATGACTCAGTTTTTTCCTCACCTGCATTTACTTCAACAGACCTTGTTATCTTCAAATCATTATCTAAGTAAACCTTTAAGTCTATAGAGCCCTTTAAATCCCCATTATTAGTTAAAGTAACATTTAATTTAAATGATTCACCAGCAACCGGTTTAGAAACAACAGATAAATCTTCTACTTCTATGTTGGATTCAGCTAAAGAAACAGAGAAAACAGACAGCCCCGGTGAATTCGATTCATAATACACATAACTACTATCCTGATCGGTTACCTCTGTATATAGCTTCTGCCAATCGCCGTCATCGTATCTATATAACTTAATATCATTGTAATCATCGGTTCTCTCATCTAACCAGCTTTTTTCAACCCTAAATGTAAAGGAAACCGAATCAATTTGCTCGTCATTCACATTTTCATGGCTTAAATCCAAAAACCTATATACATCTCTTCCAGGAACACCTGTATCACTAGGTCCTGTATTAGATTCCCTAGAATTGAAAACAACATCTCTTACAACTTCAGAAACATCCACATCCATCGATAAGAAAACTCTATCGCCTAGGTCGATCTCTTTTCCTACATTAGGCGTTATTTCATCGACTTCGATATAACCCGTTGAAGCAACAGTAATGTACGCAGTGTCCACAGAAGTCTCTCCATTTTCATCTGTTACAGTTAGCTCAACTTCAACCTGAACAGCCTCAGCCCTGACATCGGGTGCATCGAAGACCGGAGTAGCTAAATCAGAATCACTTAACTCGGCTTCATCAGTCGGATCATCGATAATGCTCCAACTATAATTTAATTCACCTCCTTCGGGACTACTGCTGTCTCCTCCATTCAAGGTAATTGAGTTACCTTCATCTACGGTGTAAGGTCCTCCAGCATCAGCTACTGGTCCCTGATCAGGAGTAGGTGCTGGTGGTGTTTGAGAATTAACATCTACTCTAAGTGTGGTAGTATCAGAGTTTCCGGCATTATCCACAACAACTAGTTCCACGATATAAGTTCCAGTAGATCCGTAAGAGTGTGAAACCTGCTCTCCTGTTAAAGTTGGTCCATCCTCGAAGTCCCAAGTGATGCTATTTATTTCAAAATTATCGGAGGCGTCTGCAGCTGATAAACTAAAGGATTCACCAGTAACAACCGAAATATCATCTAAACTTGGAGCCTCTGGAGCAGTTAAATCAACAGTAAAACTTCTTTGACTAGATTGAACAGAGTTACCCAGTCTATCGGTAGCTACAACACTCCAAGTATGAGAACCCTCGCTTAATTCATATGAAAAAGAACTCGAGCCCTTATCAACTGTAGCTACCTCTTCACCATCAACAGATAATGTATAATTACTTAATCCAGATAGGTTATCGGTTGCGTCAGTCCAATCAAAACTAACCAAGGAATCACCAACATAAGACCCTGATGCAGGTGAAGTCAGCTCCAAGTTACTAGGAGAAGTGGAATCTTGGACAGTTAAGTTGAGTTCAGTTACAGCTCCACTATCGAAACCATAGTCTTGGCCAGTGTCAACACTATTAACGAAGAAACTTATTTCATCTCCATCCGAGATATTCTCTCCCTGGACAACGAGATGACTAACCTCTGGGTAAGGCTCCCCATAACTTCCCTGGTATTCAGTTATCTTACTACCCCTAACATCTTCACCGACAATTGCACTAACCTCAACTCCAGCTGGTGCTTCAACCTCATTGCCGTCCCCATCTACAACATCTAGTTGTCCATGAAATGCGTGAGGCGTCTGAGGAACCCCTAAAACGGGAGAACAAACTAATGCAGCCACCGGAAAAAATAAAATAAAAAAATAAAAAATTCGTGATTTCACTAGAAAACCTCCTCTTATGACCCAGCTTCACTTGCTAACTTATTTAGCTTTGGAGACTCTTTAAACCCGTATATCTCTTCACCACCATCCATGTATACCCAATATCCACTAAATGCACTAACATCAGGTTCATCACCAGTAGACTGTCCAGGTTGATACTTCCACGATTTTTCATTCGGTCCACCACTCAAAACTGCAGAAACTTCCTCAATCTTATTTATACCAAATCCATCTGACAACTGAACAGAACTAAAGATTTCCATTGGTGAAGGACCTACTAAATTCCATCCCGAATCCAATTCAACGGCAGGAGGAGACCTAAGCTCAGCATTTACATCCAAGTTCACTTTTACCGGCCTATCAACCTTAATATAAATCGCTTGCATAGCCTCAATCTCATCTCGGCCCTTATTTACCTCTTTCCATTTATCGGCCTCTGAATCGTATTTATACGCAGAAACTACTGGATCTTCGTAGCTTGGGATTAGTTCACCAAACAATTCATCACTTGATATTTCAAAAGGAACTGAGAAGGTGTTCCATCCCTTCTCAAGCTTCATCGTTGAAACCTTGTAATTCCTATTTGTAAACTCATCTACTGGCTTAGGCAACCAAGGCTTAAATCCTACTTCTCCAACAACTTTAGCTCCATCACCGACCTTTTTATCAGATTCTCCCTGAATAGTTCTCTCAGGACCAGTTTCATCACCCCAATAATTTAACCTAGCATCAAGAACACTATCAGAATCTTTATTAACTACAATAGCTGTTGTATCAAAGATATTATTGTAATTAAATTCCACTTCACTTGCACTCGCGTAACCCAAGTCTTCACCTCCATCTATTCCTATGACATTTGCCCAGTTCTCATGGACAGAAGAAATCTCAGAAAAGTTATTATACCTAATCAAGACATCCTTAGGAACACCCGGTTGCAAAGAAGATGGTGTGGAGACTATTCCATAACTCCAATATCCCTCTACACCAGAAATCTCATTATCCACAATTTCAATATTCTCGAGGTCTGCTTGAAGTTTTATACCATCAGCACCATATTTCAATTGCTTTATATCCCTAATTATGTTATTTTCTATCACTACACCTTCTATATGGCCTTCACCGTATGTCTTTATATGTATACCTTCTACGGAAAAATCACTACTAGTAGTGTTTACTCCATCAATTAGATTATTTTTAATTAGTATTTGCTCGCTTGAATCATCTTCGTATCCATTTGGATCTCCTACGAATATTGCTTCTTGCTCTCCGCTATTTCCTGTATTTGTTATTTTGAGGTTTTTAACAGTTACACCATCAACTCTGATGTTTACTCCATCCTTGACAATAGCTGGTTGGTTACCAAAAGGTGAACTAGTTCCTTTCAAAGTTATATCCTCTTCAACTTCAACTTCTTCCTGATATTTCCCAGGCTTAATTAATATTTTATTACCTTCTTCAGCGTTATCTATTGCTTCTTGGATTGAAGAATATTTTAATCCTGTATCATCGTTAACAACGGGAGCAAAAGAAGTACACTCATCTTTATCATCAGTTCTCACTAACCAAGGCGTGTAATCAACATCTCCAACTACTTTAACTCCTTGATCACTAACATTATAGGTGTTTGAGCTGTTACTTGGGCCACTATTACTACCCCAATAGTTAAGAGTGGCGTTAACAGTGTCATCGCCGTAATTACATACACCATATTCGTTATTCGATAGGTTATTGAAGTGAACTTCTGTATTGGTTGGTGTTTCTCCTGAGTCATCTCCTGAAGTTCCTGTTGCAACTGCTGTTTCTGTGTCTTTTATTAGGTTATGTTCAACTACATCGGAGTCTGTTCCGCCTTCAACCGATATACCTGTTTCAGAGCCGATTATTGTGTTATCTTTCACTAGAGCTTGTTCAGCAGGGAGATTAATTTCTTCACTTTGCCATTGTCCTACTGCTATTCCCACGTGGTGTGAGGATTCCCCAGCGTCTACAAACTCGACTTTGTTGTTTGTTATCTCTAGGTTCTTTGCCATTCCAAGTATTCCTGAAGTAGCCCAATCAGGCTCCTCATGGTCGTATCCAGTTACTTCAACATAGTTGTATTTAATAACTGAACCGTCTCCAACAACTTGGATTGAATTGCCGTGAGCAACAGGGCCACTTCCACCAGTTTTTACTTTATTGTGTATTACATCTACTACTGTTCCGTCTTTAGCATCCGTTCCGTGTGCTATTCCGCCAGTTGTCCATCCTGTTACTTTAAATCCTTTTATTGTTATTGTTTTAGCTTCATCTGTTCCTTCAACATCTATTGCGTAATCATCTCCACCTGCATCAATTACTGCTCCTCCTCTTGTTGCAGAGGCAATAGTTATATTCTCAACAGCGACTTGGAAGTTGTCGTATTCTCCATCTGGGAAAACCAATTTATTTGGTACTTCTTCATCGAAGTCGTCTTCATCTAATTCTCCATCAGAAATCATGTCATCTATCTCGGATTTATCATACGAAGAACTCATTTCTCCATAGTCTGGGATATCTGCTCCTGTTTGGGTGGCTTTTGTCGGGGTTGTTATTAGGGTTATTCCTGTTAGTATTATTGTTGTTGCTATTGCTATTGTGAGTAGGTTTTTAACTGTGTTATTCATTTTCTTGTTTTGTTTATCTTTCTTTGTTTTGGCTTAAAGGGTGTGTGGGTTTTTTTGGTGGTTTTTGCATGTGGTTTTTTCAGGTAATTTTTTTAAGGCTGGGTTTTGTATTTTTGTTATGAGAAATAGGAGGATTATTATAATAATGATGAGTTCACTTGATGTGGTGACCTCTCATATAAAAGAAAATGAAGAAGAAAAAGTAGACTTAAAAGAATTAAGCAATAAAGTTGAATTAGAAAAAGAACGACTAGAAATAGCTATTAATTTCTTAAAGGATGTGGGTGCCATAAATATTACTGACAAAAGCAAAAAGAAGATTTTATTAAGTGAATTTGGAAAAGAATTAATTAGATTACCAACTGAAAACTAAAAATTAAAAACTGATTAATTACAACTAATAAAATTTTTTGTTATTTACTTGTTTATTTGTTTTTTTATGTTATTTGGTTTTTAGAGTTTTTTGTTTACCTTTTTTAGGTCTTTTAGTAGTTTTTTTCCTTCTTGTGTTACTTTGAGGTTTTCTTGTTCTGTTATTTTTATGTAATTGTTTTTTTCTAGGAATTTGTGGTATTTTTTGAAGTTTCTCCAGTCTAGCTTGGCTCCTCTCATAGCTTCGGTTTTGTTACATTCTCCATTTTCGGCTATTGACTCTAAAAGATCTAGAATTATTTTCCATCGGCCTCTTTTCTTGCCCATCATGAGAATTTAACTTATGTCACCATTATGATAAAAGATTAAATAAATTTTTGGAAAATAAATAAAAAACCTAAAATAGATAAAGCATACATAATAAGCTGATCTTGCTTTTTAATTTATTTTTATTTTATTTTGGTTCTTGATTTTAGCTGTTTACTTATTTTTTTTTGGTTTTTTGGTGGTTTTTTGTGGAATTTGGTTTTTTATTTTTGTTTTTTGTTTTGTTTTTGGTTTTTGGTTTGGAGTTTTTGTAGTGTTTTTTCGTGTTTTTGGATTTTTTGTTCTAGGTTGTTTATTTTGGTTTTTAGTTTTTTGATTTTGTTTGGGTTGATTGTTGTTTTGCCGTTTTCTTTTGTTTTTATTGTTGTTTTTTGGTTTAGTTTTGGTATTTTTATTTTTGAGTTTAGGTTTTTTTCTAGGAATGTTTTAAATTGTTTTTTTGTTTTTGGTTCTCCGTGGGTGAGGTATATTTTTTTGGGGTTTGTTTTTCTGGTGAATTGTAGTAGTTGGTTTGCTGCTGAGTGGCCGCTGAATCCGTTTACTTGTTCTACCCAGTTTGTTGGTATTTTTATGTTTTTTTCATGGAATCCATATCCTTTTCCGTTTAATTCGTCGGCTTCTTCTGGTGGCATTAATGCTGTTACTTGGACTTTTACTTTGTTTTTGTCTTCTCTTTTAGCTTCTAGTAGTTTTCTTCCTACTGATCCTGTTACTTGGTGACCGGTTAGTATGATCTTTGCGTTTTCGTAGTTTTTTGTCATTTTTATTAGGTAGTATGGTGACCATCCTCCTTCGAGCATTCCCGATGGAGCTACTATCAATGGAGTTTTTTCTCCATCTAATAGTCTGTGTCTTTCTTCCATTTTGTTCGGTTTGTATGCTTTGTCTGGTAAGAATGGTTTTAAGTCATTGGAGTTGGATTTGTAGTTCATTATTGCTTCGTTCATGTAGCTATGGGTTGCGTAGTTGTGGTAATCGGACATGGCCTTTGAGATCATTCCATCATATACTATTTCAGTTGTGTCTGGAAGTTGGTGTTCTCTTTCTCTTATTAGTTGTAGGATTTCCTGTGATCGACCGATAGCGAAGCATGGTATAAGTACTGGTTCATTTTTGTTTAGTGATTCTTTTATTTGTTTATATACTTTGTTTTTTGCTTCTGTGAATGATGGTTGGTTTTTTTGGTCGCCGTATGTTGATTCTAGTACTAGTATATCGGTTTCTCCTGGATTCTGCAGTTCTTTTAGGTGGTTTGTTCTGTGGTTTCCTCCTATGTCTCCAGAGAAAGTTATTTTGGTTCCTTGTAAAGTTATTTTGATCCAGGAGCTGCCTAGGATATGGGTTGAGGATCCTAGTTCTATGTCTAGGTTGTTTAGTTGATATTTTCCATAATCAACTCCTTTGAACCGACCTAGTATTGATCTTATATCATTTTGGCCATAGCTTTGATCTAGGCCTTGGTTCTTGGTTTCCATTTTGTGGATTTTTAAGCTATCCCAGAGTAATGTTTCAACTAAGTTCTTTGTGGGATTTGTAGCTATTATTTTGGCTTCTTCGGTGAGATAGTCATCTGCTTCTAGGTATGGAAGACCACCGGAGTGATCTAAGTGTGCGTGCGTTAAGAAGACTCCGTCTATTTTAATGTTTTTTTCGTTTAGATAGGAGAAATCAGGGGATTCTGCTGGCTGTTCCTGTTTTATTCCACAGTCAATTAAGTAGTCCCGTTTACCTGCGTTTAGGTAAAAGCAGCTTCCTTGAACACCTTCTACTCCACCCAAAAAAACTATTTCTCTTTTATCTCTATTTTGCTTGTCGTCTTTTGACACCTTATCAACCTAATTAATTTAAATTAAAAATTTTATTTTCGATTTCGTTCTATATCTACATTTATTTTATTTGAAAATTTAGTTTTATTCTTAATTTTGGAGTTTAAAATTTGGTTATTATCTATTTTATCTTAGTGGTTGAAAAGACCCCCCTTCTAAGATCTCTGATTTTGGTAGAGGAATAAATCAACCTATGTTAAATTAGGGTAGGATATAGGAGAGGAGCAACTTCTCCCACAGGGTTTAAACCTCCCCTTTGTTGGGCTTTATAAGCCATCTCAGCGTAGACGCGGTTCAGTTCCCATCGCCAATGTCGGGGCAGGCATTAGAGGATCCAAGGCAATGTTGCACGCCAATTGGGTTAGGCGACATCGGCGTGTTTCATCCGCCTGGACTTCCAAAGCCTAATGGCTTGGGAGTCACCCCCAAGATGTATTTGTCAGACAATCAGCCCCAAACATAACTCATACTGCCCCATCCTCGGTCTCCGACTCCGAATCAGACTCCGACTCTGACTAAATGGTCTTGGTCTTTGGGCCTTTGAGGGGGCATCGCATTAGGCTAATCTTCTACCCCTGCTTAGGGCTCTTTCAACCCCTTCCAAAATCTCTGATTAAGGAGGGGTAGTTGACTTTGACTTTTTTCTTTTTGGTTGTTTCCGTCTTATCTTTTTTATGTTTTAGTTTTACATCTATTTTACCTGTATTTTTCTTTCTATTTATTTAGGTTATTTTTTAGGTTTTTGGTCTTAATTAGGTAGATTTATTAGATTTTGGTAAATATTTTAAATAAGATGAATAGTCGAACAGTGCCAGAAAACGAGATAGAGGAATTAAAAGACGAAATTGAAAGTTTAAACGACGAAGTACGTAGATACAGGGAGAGCCTGAGAAAAGAGATTAAGAACATGATCACAAACACGGTATCGGACCGAATGCTTTCATCTTATATTGATCATCAATCAAGTGAGATAACCAAGGAGATTGAAAGAAACATAAATGAAGACTGTGATATGAGTAAAGACTGTGTTGAAAAATTTAATGATTTCTTTAATGAGGTATACGAGGAATTAAAGGATATAGAGTCAGGGGAGATTGATGATTTGGTTGAGAGAAAGAAAAAAGAATTAGATAACTTAGAAGAAAAGATGCCATACGATAGATGCAGATATTGCTTTGAAGTGGTTTTTGAATTAATGAAAAAAGAGACAAGGTTATTCAAGTCACTTGAAACACCTACTTTAAAGCAAACCGAGGGAGAAGTAGAACCGCACAAAATATCACCAGATATAGTTAAAGATGTATTATCTCCTCTAGCAAACGAAATAAGACTAGAAATCTTAAAGAGACTTTATCAAGAAAACATGTCGTTCTCACAGATCTCTGAGATCACCGACTTAAAAGGAGGAAATCTAATGTTCCATTTAGACCTATTGAGAGAAAAAGGATTCATTATACAAAAACACAGTGGAGGAGAATATTGGATAACAAATAAAGGCCAAAGATCAATTGAACTACTACATAATCTAGCTACAACAACCTTTATCTAACTAATTAACTAATAGACAAGATTAAATCAATTTTGACTAAAAAAAATAAAAAATCACACAATAGAGTAAAAAAAACAATTACATAGCTGCAGAAATAACATTAAAAGAACTCTTTTTAACCAAAAAATTACTTAACAAACATCAATTTCCTTAAAAGCTTTTTGTATCTAGTTTATTTTTGGTTTAACGGACCTAAAAATTTATTTGATCTATTTAGTTTTTTAATCGGCTTTTGTTGTTTTACCAAAAATTTTTTTAATTTGGTTTTTGTCTAGGAATTAAGTGGTTCTAGAACATTTCTTATCAAGATGTTAATTACAGAAGGTCAAACAGAGTTTTTGGTTCCTGATAAGACAGTAGAAAAGTTTCCTCCTCCAAAACAAGAGGTTTTTTTTAATCCTGAGATGGAATTTAATCGGGACCTCACCATTGCATTAATCTCAACATTTGTAGAAGATGAAATGAGTTATCTGGATGCTCATGGTGCTACAGGGGTTAGAGGAATCAGAGTAAAAAACGAGATCCCCAAAACCAATGTAACCATAAACGACCTAAGCAAAAGCGCATACAAATTCATGAAGAAAAACAAAGAAAGAGGAAACTTCGATGTAACCCTAAGAAATGTTGATAGCTCCTTATTAATGCTACAAAATAAATACGACATCATCGACTTAGACCCATACGGTTCCCCAGTTTCATTCCTTGATCCTGCTTCTAAATCAATTAAAAGAAATGGACTAATATGTGTAACAGCCACAGACACTGCTCCTCTATGTGGAGCCCACCAAAACTCAGGATTAAGAAAATACGGTTCAAAGATCCTTAACACTAGCTACCACAAAGAATCCGGATGCAGAGCACTAGTATCAAAGTTAATTAAAACAGCAGCCCAATACGATAAACAATACATCCCACTCTTAACCTATTACGATAGCCACTACTTCAGATCCTTTGGCCAAATAAAAAAAGGAGCTAAAAAATCAGACAAAGCTCTAAAAAAACTGGGCTACATATATCATTGCACCAACTGTGGTAACAGAAAAATAAAAACCGGAACCGTGCCTTTAATAAAAAACAAAAGATGTCGATGCGGAAACAAGTTCACAGGAACCGGTCCATTTTACCTAGACAACCTAAATAAAACCAAATTCCTCAAAAAAATAAATAAAAACCTAAAAAACCTCAAACTAAACACAAAACAAAAAATCACAGAAACCCTCAACTTACTAATACAAGAAACAAACCTCCCTCCCACCTTCTACGACATACACAAAACATGTAAAAAACTCTCAATCACAGCACCAAAAAACCAAAAAGTTCTCAAAGAACTAAGAGAAAAAGGATACAAAGCCACAAAAACCCACTTCAATAATGTAGGAATAAAAACCAACGCAGACCTACAAGAATTCAAAAAAACACTAAAAAACCTAACAAAAAACTAACAAAAAAAATAAATAGATAAAGAACCCAAAAAAATAATCTTGATATCTTAAATAGCAACTAATAGAATTATCTTGTTTAATTATGTTATATTAAGATTTGGTTATTTCATCGTCCTTAATAGCGTTTTCTTTGATTTTTGCTAATATATTTCTGCTTTTTGTTTTTTATCTATTTATCTATTTATCTATTTATTTTTTTGGCTAAGGCAAAGTTATTTTTTACTTTTTTTATTTTTATTTTTATGGTTTTTCCTATATCTGTATCTGGAACGAATATTACAAAGTCGTTTACTTTAGCAATTCCGTCTCCTTCTTTTCCTTTATCAATTATTTCTACTTTAAGTTTATCTCCTTCTGATACAGGTTTTTGGATAAAGTTTTTACCTATGACATAGATTTCTGCGCTTTCGTCTCTAGATGCATCAGGGGAAGTAGCTTTAACGAAACCAAAGTTATTTTTAACTTCTTTATAGAACTTATTATACATGTCACCTTGAAATACCTTTACCAATAAATTTCCTCTTGGTTTTAGTATATGCTTACTTATCTCTAAAGCTCTTCGCGATAGATCAATCGACCTTGCATGATCAACATTCCAATTACCGGATAGATCTGGTGAAACATCACTTAGTACAACATCAACTTCACCAATTTTATCTTTAATGGTTTTTATTATCTCTTCACTATTAATATCGGCTTTAACAGTTTTTACTCCCTCCAATGAACTAATTTGAACTCGATCTATCCCTAAAACTTGGTTTCCTCCTGTTATCTCCTTAGCCACTTGTAGCCATCCTCCAGGAGCAGCTCCTAAGTCAACGACTGAATCACCTTTCTCCAAAATATCAAATTTATCATTTATCTGCTTAAGCTTATAAGAGCTTCTCGCCCTATACCCCTCTCTTTTTGCTTTTTTCCAATACCTATCTTTTCTTTTCATATTACTCAAACAAAGATTAAAAAGAAGTCTGAATAACAAAATATTTTTCCAATACAAACCAATTATCTTTACCTTCTGTGGGTTTTTCGAGGAAGCAGTATAGGCCCTGTACTTTAGAACCGGGATCCATGGACCCCTCTTACACAGAATAATTCAACTCTAGCACTTAAATAGTTCTAAGAGCAATTTAAGATAACTGGCAGTTGATTAGCTTGTCTGCCTTAATAAAAATCGATCCCATGTCTCTTAAGGTCTTCTGGCTAAGCTAAAGCCCCTAAGACGCTACATCAAATAAGATGTGTTAGGGTAAACTCAAAACCTTTTGGGGTAGAGTCCTAGTGGCTGATGTAGAAACTACCAAGAGAGAATTAAGGAAACAAACCTAAAAGTTAATATAATTGATTTTTGTATTTTTCCTGATCCAATTCTTCTCTTGGAGCAAATAGTTTCAGATGTTGATTTAGGTGCAGTGAGAGAACCCTCCCCTGGATGGGAAAAAAGCAAACTCCAATCCGGATAAAGATGAGTATCCCAGTTACCTAGATAAACGATGATTAGATTTAGAAGTTAAATAAATTGGGTTGTTATTTATTGTGGTCATGTATCTTGGGTTGTTTCTAATGTTCTAGGTTCTTTTGGTTTTTTCTTTTTTAGTTTTATAATATGGTTAAAATTTATAGGTTGAACGCGGAAATTAACTTGAGGTTATTATGGATCTAGATGTTGTCTTGGTGGAGCCTAAATTTGGAGGCAATATTGGTTCGGTTGCTAGAGTTATGAAGAACTTTGGTTTTAGTGACTTATTTTTAGTTAATCCAACTGAAATAGGAGAAGAAGCAAGAGCTATGGCTTCTAATGCTCAGAATATTCTAGATAATGTGGTTGAAGTTGATTCGGTAGAGGAATTACTAGTTCAATTTGATTATCGAGTAGCTACTACGGGAATTAGAGGTGAAACTTCGGATAGACATATTAGAATGCCTTACTTTACTCCTAGGGAACTTAAAGATAAGTTAAGAGATAAGATTGGAAAAATTGGGTTGTTCTTTGGTAGAGAGGATTATGGTTTACCTAATAAGGTTTTAAAAGAGTGTGAGATAATTGTTTCGATTCCTACATCTGATGAGTATCCCATTATGAATTTAGCTCAGTCCGTTGCAATTTTAATGTATGAGTTAAGTGAGATAGAAAAGGAAGAGATTAGGTTAGCTTCTCAGAAAGAACTTGATATCATCTATGAAAGACTTTCCAAGTTGGTTAACCACATAGATTACCCAGAACATAAGAGAGAGAAAACCAATCTTATGTTAAAGAGGATATTTGGAAGGTCTGAGCTAACTGCTAGAGAGGCACACACTTTAGCAGGTTGGTTGAAGGCTTTGATCGAAGAAAAAAGCTAAATAACAAAAAACTTTAATTAGATGGAAAAATTAATATACCTGAACTTATATTTCTTGATAAACCTAAGTTCAAATAAAAATCCATTCATTTAGAGGTGATAGATTTGGGCGAAAAACTAGGTAAAATGTACAGAAAACCAAAAAGCCAAGCTTACACAAGAAAGGAATATATGCAAGGAGTTCCTGGAAACAAGATTGTAGCATTCGATATGGGTAACAAAGAAGAAAAAGACGACTTTGAGATGCATGTATCCTTGATCTCAGAAGAAACATGTCAAATAACACATAATTCACTTGAATCCGCAAGAATAGCAGCAAACAGCTATCTAAACAACAATCTAGGAATAGCAAAATACTATCTAAAACTGAGAGTCTATCCCCACCATGTACTAAGAGAAAACAAAATGGCAACAGGAGCAGGAGCAGACAGAGTTCAAGACGGAATGAGACTAGCCTTTGGTAATCCAATAGGAACAGCAGCAAGAGTAAACCAAGGACAAAAAATATTCAGCGTAAGAACAGACAAAGAAAACTATAACCACGCAAAAAAAGCACTAAAAAGAGCAGTAATGAAACTACCAACACCAGGAAGAGTAAAACTCGATAAAGGACAAAAACACTTTGGATAAACCAAAAAAACCAATAAAAGACCAAAAAGAAGCAACCAAAACCCCAGTAAAGTTTTTTTAAATATATAAAGATAATACCATAAAAACCTATTAAGGTATTATTTAGTACCCTAATCCAATAAAAAGCTAGTTACTAGTTATAAATTAAATTATATTATCTAAATCTAATCTTATATAGGTCGTGAGATAACATGAACTCGGATTACGAGTCTCTTTTAGATAGAGGAAGAGAAGAAATAAAAGATCTAGAATCGATAGAAAAAGATAGATTTGAAGTTCCGGAAGCCGATGTATTCCAAGAAGGAGATACAACAGTATTAAATAACTTCCTAAATATAGCAAAAACCTTTAACAGAAAACCAGAACATCTATTAAAATTCTTAAGCGACAAACTAGGGACTTCAGGAAAAAGAAAAAAAGATAAAGCTTCATTCAAAGGAAGTTTTTCCAAAAAACAAGTAAACCAAAGAATAAAAGAATACGCCAAAAATTTTGTATTCTGCTTCGAATGCGACAGCCCAGACACAAGATTCATAAAAGTAGATGATGTCAAAATGCTAAAATGTGACGCCTGCGGAGCAAGAAAATCACTCTCCTCAATAACAAACTAAAAAACACACAAAAACCAAAAAACCATTAAAAACTAAAAACCCTAGATCCTGAACCAAGAAAAAACCATTCATCAAGAAAACAACTAAAAACACATTAATATCATCTCTACCATTCAGTTATTAAATAGGAAATCACACCGATCTACTTAAAAAAACTCATTCTAAATTTCCTTGGGCCTTCAACACTCAGAATAAAAACACTAAGAGCCAATAAACCCTTTTTGAGCTGCATAAAATACAGAGCTGCATAAAATACAGATAACCTTACACTATAACCCTAGATTAAAAATAGCCAAGTTAAGAGTAACCAGGTCGAAAAATATATTAGGTTTAGATCTACTTTTCTCCGAATCTAGGTAGATGAGGATTATTAAAATAGATTTGAGTTGTAAGCTATTAGAGTTATTTTATTAAAAAAAATTGTATTAAATTTTTATTTTATCTCTGAAATCGGTTATTATTGTATCGCTTGTTTGAGTTAATGGTTTTTAGATCTTAGATTCATTAGAGAGAGTGTTCTTTTAGATCTAAAATAGGGGGATAAAGAATTTTTAGGTATTAAAAATTGGTTTTTCCCTGGTTTTTTGTGTTTTGTGTTTCTTTCTTTATATCTTTATGTATTTTACATCGTTTATTTTGTCGATTTTTCTTATTTCTTTGAGTATTTCTTCATCCAGGATGTCGTCTATTGTTAATAGCATTATTGCTTTTCCTCTGGTTTTTTCTCTGCCTACTTGCATGCTTCCTACGTTTATTCCGTTTTGTCCTAGTACTCCTCCTACATTTCCTATTACTCCTGGTTTATCAATGTGTCTTGTGTATAGCATGTGGCCTTCTAGTTTTGTGTTTATTCTGTAGCCTTCTATTTCGACTATTCTCTCATCATATCTGCCGAATATGGTTCCTGATACTGAAGTTGTTGTTTTATCGTTTGAAACCTGTACTTTTATTAGGTTGTTGAAGTCTCCTGCGTTGCTGGTTTTACTTTCTATTACTTTTATTCCTCTCTTGTCTGCAAATATTTCGGAGTTTACCATGTTTACAGGTTCATCAACTATTGCATTAAAGAATCCTTTCAGTACTGAGGTCTTTATTGGGTCTGTTTTCTCGTCTATTAGTTCTCCTGCTAGGATTATTGTGATTTCCTCTGTTGATCCTTCCATTACTTGGGCTAAAAAGCTTCCTAGTTTTTCAGCTAAAGATAGATACGGTTTTATTCTGTTTAATTCAGTTGATGACATTGCTGGTATGTTAAGAGCATTTTTTGCTGGTTTTCCTTCTAGTGCATCTAGAACTTGGTTTGCTATTGATACTGCTACATTGACCTGGGCTTCTTCAGTTGATGCTCCTAGGTGAGGTGTTACTATTACTTCGTCCATCTCTAGTAACTCGGAACCGAAGGGAGGTTCCTCTTCAAATACATCTAAAGCTGCTCCCTTAATCTTCCCTTCTTTTATTGCATCAGCCAAAGCTTCTTCGTCTACTATTCCCCCTCTAGCTACATTAAGAATAGTTGCATCATCCTTCATTCTGTCAAATTCTTCACTTGAAATTAAGTGCCTAGTCTCTTCTGTTAAGGGAACATGAGTAGTTATAAAGTCTGCTTCTTCTATTACTTTTTCTTTAATAGATAGATCAATACCAAGTTCGTTTGCTCTTTCCTCTGAGATATATGGATCAAATGCCAAAACATCCATACCTAGTTTTCTCGCTCTTTTAGCTACTTCAGAACCTATTCTTCCTAGACCAAAAACCCCCAAAGTTTTTTCATAGACTTCTTCTCCCAGAAATTTGCTCTTCTCCCATTTTTCATCTTTCAGAGAACTATTGGCCTGTGGAATATTTCTTGCAGAAGCCATTAATAGCCCTAAAGTATGTTCAGAAACTGAAATAGTACTTGCTTCAGGTGCGTTTATAACAATAATCCCTTTTTTTGTGGCAGCATCTATATCAATATTGTCTACTCCAACGCCCGCTCTTCCAATAACCTTAAGATTGTCTGCACAAGACAACACCTCCTCATCTAAAGTAGTACCACTTCTAACAATTATTGCATCATACTTCGGTATCCTATTCTTCAATTCTTCCTTACTCAACGAAGTCTCTACCTCGACCTGGCCTTTTTCTTTTAATTTCAGAATCCCTTTCTCCTCTATTTTATCTGATATCAAGAACTTCATAGTGACTCACGCAATTTTATAACCTATTTTCTCTTTAAGAGAGAACTAAAACCCCTATTAGCCATATATACTCTTATCATTGTGGCTTTTATCTTAGTGGTTGAAAAGACCTCTTCCAAGATCTCTGATTTAGAGATGGGTAGTTGAAGTTATCTTCCAACAGATCTTATCAACAAATGACATATATATTTATCTTCAGGTCATAACCTGATACAACAAATGATTTTCCTAATCCTTTTTAATTATATTCTTAATTATTTCTTTCCATTGCCACACCCAAAATAAATTAAATTAAACTTAATTGCTTTTCCCAGAAAGAACTGACACCCACAACCAACTGAAATTTGGGACAAAGAAAACCTTCTCTAATTACATAATATATGATTTTATTCATCGATTAAACTTTTTTTAGATAAACTAGATACTACTTAAATAGTTATTTAGATAGTAAGATAAGAATAGACAAAATAGTTTATTTCATGAAGCCATCTACTATCTTACTTCACCCTGAATTAAAGAAGATAGATGGTTATCAGAATGTGTCTATGAAATAACTAAAGCAAGATTAGAATGATAAAGGTGGTTTTGTTTAAATTAAAAGATGGCGTTATGTTGTTATTTTTTTTGTTTTTTATCAAATGATTTAAGGTACATGTTTTATAGAAATTTTGTATGAGGCCATGAATAACGGCCCTGTATTGAATGAATTAGAGATCGGATCCCATCTTTGTTGTATCTATAGAGATGAGGAAGATAGATTTAGAGTTTTAATGTCTTTAGTATCACTTGGAATTGAAGAAAGACACAAGATAATCGTTTTAATCGACGAAGATAAGAAGAGAGGTGTATATAATTTAGATTCTAGTGGCGTTAAAAAAATTGTGCCTCTCGATAAAAATAAAGGATCTAATAGGTCTGAAAAAGAAAAGTTGATTGATAAATTCGAGGAATATTGGGATAAGGGACAGATTCGTTTTTATAGTACTCAAAAGGTATTTAAGAGAACTAATAAGTTCTCAATAAAGAATGTAGTGAGTATTTTGGAAAAAGAAATAAAAAAGGCTAATAAAGAAGGGTATAGTGGTTTGATCGTTTCTTCGGATCTTACATGGTTCCTTAAAAATAAAAGACCTAAAAGAGAACTCTTTGATTACGAAGAACAATTAAATAAAAAGCTCCAAGGTAAGGATATTACTTTGTTGTGTTTCTATAAAGAAAAATGGTTTCCAGAGGATTATTTGACCGATGCAATAAAAACCCATCCAGAGGTATTAACCGAGAAGGGTATATGTAAAAATTATTATTACCTTCCCCCTGACTTGTACAAACCAGGAGGCAGAGACAAAGTAATAGAGAATTACCATAAAAAGATGTTAGAAAAAATAAATAAGAGCAAATGAAAGAATTAAATTAAGTAAATCTTGGGCCTAAATCGTGTTTTTTTATCTTATACTATCTACTGAATACAAAATTGATTTAAGTACTTTCTATTTTAGATAGGGGCGTCTTATTCTGGTAATCCAGTGGTAGGTTCTTTTCTCTAGGTTTATATTAAAAAAATATCTTGTCTGTTATTTTTTGGTTTTATTTTCGTGTTGATAAATTAAATGAAGATGTGTTTATTTTAGTTTTATCTGTTGGTTATTAGTTATTATTTTCAGGTCTTGGCTTCTTGTAGGAACTTTTAGTGTGGCTCCTTTGGTTTGGTTGTCCATTTCTTTTTCTGTTTGTTCAAGTGCTTTTTTTAAGGTTAAGTTTTCTTTTAATGTTTTATTTAATATTTTTAGTGTTGCTTGGTCTCCATTTTGTAATGTTATGCTTCCTTTCCATCATATTACTGCTTTTGCTTTTTTCTGGTAAAATGTCTTTATGAGTTTGTAATCTGATTCTGGGGTGAAGGTGTGGCAGCTATCTAGTATTAATAGGGTGTTTTTAAATGTGCCTTTCATTTCTTTTTTTATGTATTTTGGTGTGATTGCGAATCTGATTTCTTCGTCAGTCCAGTTGTTGTCTGTGGAAGTGCTGGCTGGTACTATCATTTTTTTGGATTGTAGTAGAGGGTATTTCGTTGATTTGTAAGTTTCGGTTGTATATATTGGCGAAATGAAATTTGTTTCTGTGTTGGTTGTTGGTGTACCTGAGTGAACTCTAAAGATTATTATACTGTAATTTAGGGTTGGTAGTTTTTTGTATAGGATTTAATGTGATGTTTTCGTAGGTATCTATTTCTATTCCCTGTTTTTTGAATATTGAAGTTATTTTTTGGGTTGTTTCCGGGTTTCTTTTTGGGAATTGGTCTAGGATGGCGACTTTGTTATTTGTTTTTTCTTGGTGGGTTTCTTTTGGGTTTTTTGTGTGTTTTTGGTTGGAATAGATTGGATGGATTAAAGCTAAGATTAGAACTATAGATAGTATTATTATCGTTTTTTGGGTATGGTTTTTTATTGGAGATGGGATCTTCAAGTTATTTGTCCTTCGTATTTTTGTTGGGTTTCTTTATTGCTTTGTTTTTTTGTTTGTTTTGTCTGTGATTGGTTTTTTGGTTTTGGAGTTATTTTTTTGTTTTTAGGGTTTTTGTCTTGGTTTTTGGAGCTGGGTTGTGTATGGTCTTTTTTCTTTGTTATTTTCTTGGTTTGTGACTAAAAAATCACATTGATGCGAAATTTTAATAGGGTTCAAAAGTTTATTTGATTGAGAAACATGGTTGATGAAAAAAATCCTTTGTTTTTTCTTCCTCCCAGATTGAATAAAAAAGCAGAAGAGATAGCGGGATCAATCATATTATCTAATTCACCAGGTAAGGTTATTAAAAAGTTTAGAGAAAAAGTAGGGATCACCCAAAAAGAATTAAGCGATCTAATAGATGTAGCAAGAGAAACTATCTCAAGAGTAGAAAACGATAAACTAAAACCAAACTACAAGTTTATTAAAAAATTCATCAATATAATAATTTTATCTAAAGCTATAAGAGAGTATTATGCTAAAAACGAATCTAAAAAACAAAATTTAGATCTAACTCATTTGAGAGTTTTTTCAAATAACTTAGATTTAACCAAGAGTGAATTTGAAGATATAGCTTTTAGTTCTGTAGAAAACTACGAAAATAGAAAAAAGAAGTTCTTGGAAGACCTGGAGGCTAAAAATGGATATAGTAACCTGGATAGATGAAGTGGACAATAGTGATGTAGACTATGTGGGCGGTAAGGCAGCAAGTTTAGGGGAAATGAGGAAGGCAAATTTACCAGTTCCAGAAGCATTTGTTGTTACCGCCAAGACATTTAGAAAATTTATTAATGAAACGGGGTTGGATGAGAAAGTCTTTGGCGAATTAGATAAAATAGATGTAGATGATTCCAATGAACTAAAAGAGGTTAGTGGAAAAATAAGACAATGGATCAAAGAAACTGAGACTCCTGAATACATAAAAAAAGAAATAAGAAAAGCTTATAAGGAAATATCTAAGAGAGGAAATAGAGAAAACGAGTTTGTTGCTGTTAGGTCTTCGGCTACTGCAGAAGATCTTCCTGATGCCAGTTTTGCTGGGCAACAGGAAACCTTTTTGAATAAAAGAGGAATAGATTCTATTTTAGATGCTATTAAGGATTGTTGGGCTTCTCTTTACACTGGAAGAGCTATATTTTATAGAGAAAATAAAGATTTTGAGCATTCAAAGGTTGATATAGCTGTTATAGTCCAAAAAATGATAGATTCTGATAAAGCTGGTGTTTTATTTACTTCACATCCTACTACTGGAGAAAAAGAGGTTATAATTGAAGCTGGATGGGGGCTAGGAGAAGGAGTGGTTTCCGGGTCCGTTTCACCAGATCACTATATAGTAGATAGAGAAAACATGGAGATAACTAAAGAGGATATTTCGACTAAGCAAACTATGTTTGTAAAGGATGAAGAAACAGGGGAAACAGTTGAAAAAGAGGTTCAAGAAGACAAAAAAGACAAAAAAGTCTTATCACACGAAGAAATAATTGATCTAGCTGAATTAGCTAACAGAGTAGAAGACCATTACAGATCTCCACAAGATGTTGAGTGGGCGATTGAGGAAGGTAAGATCCATATGCTGCAGTCAAGGCCAATTACGACTATTTCAGAAGAAAAAGAGAACAAGGAAACTGAAACAACTGGCGAGGTCATAGTCTCCGGTTTAGGAGCTTCTCCTGGGTTAGCTACTGGCAAAGTAAAAGTAGTCAGAAACCTGGATGAATTAGATAAGATAAAGAAAGGTGATATATTAGTAACACCTATGACAACTCCTGACATGGTACCCTCCATGAAAAAAGCATCAGGAATAATTACAGATGAAGGTGGAATGACCTGTCACGCTGCAATTGTTGCACGAGAGCTAGGAACCCCCGCAATAGTAGGAACAAAGGATGGAACTAAGATACTTGAAGATGGTATAGAGGTTACATTAGATGGAGAAAAAGGAAAAGTAATCAAGGGAGAAGTCCAAGAACAAAAGAAAGAACAAGAGAAAAAAGAAATAGTTAGGACAACCAGCGATGAAGTAACGGCAACAGATGTAAAAGTAAATGTATCAATACCTGAAGCAGCTGAAAGAGCAGCTAAAACTAATGCAGACGGAGTCGGATTATTAAGAATCGAACACATGGTACTAAACTTGAATAAACATCCCCAATTTTATATCCGAAATAATAAGGAAGAAGAGTTGATCAATGAGTTATTCGAAGGCGTCAGAAAAGTAGCAGACGAATTCTACCCTAAGCCAGTTTGGGTCAGAACTCTAGATGCTCCAACAGATGAATTTAGAAGCCTAGAGGGCGGGGACCATGAACCACACGAAAATAACCCTATGTTAGGTTTCAGAGGAATTAGAAGAAGCTTATCAAATTCTAGAACCTTCAAATTACAGATTAGAGCAATAGAAAAATTAAGCGAAAAAGGCTACGATAACATCGGACTAATGCTACCATTAATACAGGATCCTAATGAGGTCAGAAAAGCCAGAGAAATTATCGATGAAACCGGATTAGATATGAAGGAGATAGATTTTGGAGTAATGATAGAAACTCCAGCAGCAGCAATATTAATCGACAAAATAATCGACGAAGGAATCGATTTTGTTAGCTTCGGGACAAACGACTTAACCCAATACACCCTAGCAGTTGATAGAAACAATGAAAATGTATCTTCTCTCTATCAAGAAAAACATCCCGCTGTTCTAGAGTTAATGGAAAATGTAATCAAAAAATGCAATGAAAGAGGAGTCGAAACATCAATATGCGGACAAGCAGGAAGTTACCCCGATGTAGTTGAAAAATTAATAAAATACGGTATCTCAAGTATAAGCTCCAACATAGACGCAGTCCACGAGATAAAGAAGACGGTAGCAAAAACAGAAAAAAGAATAATATTGGAGTCAGTGAGACAAAAATAGATTAAACAAAAATAAACAAGCAATATATGATCTAGAAATTACTTATAAAAGATTAATAGACCAATAAACAAAATCTCTATTTAATTATCATTTTTAATTGCCATAATTTTTCAGCTCAATCCTTTATCTAATTATTAAGATGAACTAAGATGAAGATACAAATTCCTTATAATAAAATTATAAAGGATCTATCAGAAGAAAAAGACGATAGATTAATTGGCTTACAGTTACCCGAAGGTTTAATTTGGAGATCCAGTGAGATAATTAATAAACTTGAAGATAAGACAGATAAGAGATTTGTTTTATCTGGTGAACCTTGTTATGGAGCGTGTGATATACCATTAGATAGAATGAAGAGGATTAATGTAGATACAATTGTTCACATCGGCCACTCTAAGCTTTTACCTTCAAATCAGTTAAATGATATTAAAGTAAATTACTATCCAATTAAATTTAGTTTAAGTAATAAGAACCTACTTGAAGATGCAACAGATAAATTAAATGGAACTAAAATTGGTTTAGTTGGAACTATACACTACATTGATTCACTTAGATCTATAAAAGCCTTTTTAGAAAAAAACGGATTTAATGTCGTTTTAGAGGAAGGTGATTACAGGATTAGTGAATTAGGCCAGATTTTGGGGTGTAACTACTCAGCTGCTCCTGAAGATGTAGAAGAGTATCTATACATCGGAGGAGGAAGATTTCATCCTATTGGGTTATCATTTTCAAAAAATAAGCGAGTAGTGATTATTGATCCAGAAAAAGAAGAAGTAAGAGTAACAGAAGATTACGATGAATTCATCAAGAAAAGAATGCTTTATGTAGAGAAGGCTTCCAACGCAAACGAAGTTGGTGTGATATTAGTTACTAAGATTGGACAAACCAGGTACAATGAAGCATTAAAGATCAAAAAAGCGTGCAGGGAAAAAGATATCAAATGTACCTTAATCACATTGGACACTATTTCACCAAGTAAGCTAGATAGATTTGATTTAGATGTATTCGTAAATACTGGATGCCCTAGGTTAACTTATGATGACTCTGATAGATTTAATCAACTAATTTTAACTCCAGGTGAATTTAGAGTAGCCTTCTTAAGTGAAGACTTCAATGACATATATTTTGATGAGATAAGAGAATAAACTTAATTTAGAGATGACTTAATTTCTATTTAGTTTATGAGAAATAAAAAATTTAATAAAATAAAAATGAAAAAGAAGCAACTCGAAATAAAGCTACAGAAATTAAAAGGCTATCAAAATCCTATTCCAGGTTTAGAACAGTATCTTACACCCGCAGCGTTAGCTTCAGCTATTCTTAATTACATAAATCTAGATGAAGGGTTTAAGGGAAAGAAGGTAATTGATTTAGGCAGTGGAACAGGGACATTAGCTATTGGAGCTAAGTTACTAGGAGCAGAAAAAGTTGTTGGAGTAGAAAAAGACCCAGATGCTATAAAAATAGCTAGAGAGAACCGAAATAGACTAGATCTAGATATCGACTATGTTAATTTGGATGTAAGAGAGTTTAACGATGAATCTGATTTAGTGATCC
This sequence comes from Candidatus Methanohalarchaeum thermophilum, assembly GCA_001914405.1. Classification (GTDB taxonomy): domain Archaea; phylum Halobacteriota; class Methanonatronarchaeia; order Methanonatronarchaeales; family Methanonatronarchaeaceae; genus Methanohalarchaeum; species Methanohalarchaeum thermophilum. The sequence goes on along the minus strand of MSDW01000001.1, from coordinate 1,664,453 downwards.
AAAATCCTCCTTTTGGTTCTCAGAAAAAAGGAAACGATAGGCCATTTATAGAAAAAAGTTTATCTATAGCGCCAATAGTATATTCAATACATAAAACAGAGTCTCGTAATTTCATAGAAAAATTTATCACTGAACTTGATGCGGAAATATGTGTAAGGAAAAAAACTGGTTTTCCAATTGAAAGAACATTTAACTTTCACGAGGAAGATGTTAAAAAAGTAAATGTTGATTTTTATAAATTTATTAGAAACCAAACAAAAAATAGGTTAAAGAATGAATGATGAAAAAATTGCAACACCAGGAGAGTTTCTAGGAACCTCTGAAGAGTATGGTGGAGGAAATGGGACTTTTGAAAGGAATGGTAATGTTTACGCTTCTATCACGGGAAAAGTAAAAATAGATAGCGAAGAACGAAAAGTAGAGGTAGAACCTGTTACATCTTCTCCTCCGATACCTGAAACAGGTGATGAGGTTATTGGAGTAGTCGAAAATGTCAAAGATTCAATAGCTTTGATTGACATAAAGTCACTTGCTAAGGAAAAAGAGAGAGAATTAGCAGTAAGTGAAATGGGAGCATTACATGTTTCTGAAGTAAGCGAAGACTATGTAGAAAAAATTAAAGATAAGTTTAATGTAGGAGATATCGTTCAAGCTAAGATAAAAGTAGATGAACCTAATTCAATAGACCTAAGCACCAAGGGATCTCAACTAGGAGTTATAAGTGCATCCTGTAGTAAGTGCTTAGGTAAATTAAAAAAAGAAGGCAACAAACTAAAATGTACAAACTGCGGTAATGTAGAATCCAGAAAGGTTTCATCTATATATGAAAAGGAGCTGTAAAAATGGAAATAGATGTAAAAAAGAAAAATAAAAACGAAATGGAGATAGAATTGATCGGCGAGGACCATACATTAGCTAATTTACTAAAGGAAGAACTATTGAGTGATTCAAGAGTCCAAATTGCCTCTTACAATAAAGAACATCCAGAACTCAGTAATCCAGTACTACATGTCAAAACAAAGAAGGAAGATCCCAAAGAAGTCATAGATGAAATAACAGAGGACCTAATCAAGAGCTACGAGAACCTTAACCAGGAATTTAAAGAAATCAATAAATGAATCTAAAGAGAGAAATCAGGATCCTAGGAATAGACGATGGACCATACAGTAAATCCAGAGACAAAAAAACTATTTTAATTGGAACAGTCTTCAGAGGAGGAGACTGGATAGACGGAGTACTAAAAACAGAAGTCAAAGTAGATGGAATGGATAGTACCAAAAAAATAATAAAACAAGTTTCACACTCCCGTCACTATGAACAACTACAGTACCTTATCCTAGATGGAATAACATTCGGAGGCCTAAATGTAGTTGACATAGAAAAACTATACGATAAACTCAAATTACCTGTTTTAGTAGTTTCTAGGAAACATCCAAACTTCAATAAATTTAAAAAAGCTCTAGAACATGTCTCAAACACCAAAAAAAGATGGAATAAAATCAAAAAAGCAGGAAAACCTATAGAAGTAGATACAACACAAAATAACAAAGAAAAGCCAATATATGTACAATACAAAGGATTAAACAAACAAACAGCAAAAGAAGTCGTTAAATTATCTTCAACAAGAAGCAGGATACCGGAACCAATCAGAGTTTCACACCTAATCGCTACAGGAGTCATCAAAGGAGAATCTTACGGAAATGCATAAAAAAACTAAATTTTAGGGAAAGTTGGCTTTTATTATCTGTTTTTTGGTTTTTAATAAATGAAATTTCTTCCCTATCCTATCTATTTTGCTTACAAAAAGAAATGAATTGATTTAATATTAATTTAATAGTGTTTTTCTATTTTTCTAGTTTTTGATGTTAAATTATCTAAGAAAAGTCCCTTTTTTAGATATTTTTTATTTTAATTACCATAAGTTCCTCGAAAAAGATCTTTTTTTTGGAGACTACTTCGTAGTCGAATCCTATGTCTTTTATTTTTGATTTCACTTTATTTGGTTCTGTTAGGGTAGATATTAAGATTAAAGATATGCCACCTGGGCTTAGTTTCTTATTTAATTGATCTAAAAACCTAAATAATGTTTTTTTACCGGTTTTCCCTCCATTCCATGCTTTGTTTATTGGTTCTTTTATTTTTTGGTCTTTTATGGGTAAATAGGGAGGATTAAATGATATTAAATCAAAGTTAGTCTCATTTATTTCATTGAACAAGTCACTCTGCTTTATTTCTACATTATTTTTTGTTGCTAGGTTTTCCTCAGCTAATTCAACGGCTTCTGGATTAATGTCTACGGCTACTACTTTTTGAGCTTTATCTGAGAGAGTGTCTGCTATTAAACCAGTTCCTGTTCCCATATCAAGAGCCTTAATTCCTTCTTTTAGTTCTTTCTTTACTGTTTTATTTAGTAAGTAGGTATCCTCAGCTGGAGTGTAGACTTCTTTTTGTTTCAAAAAAACACTACCTCTTTAGTCTTTATTTTTTATTTTATAATAGAGTATGGCAGAAAACCCACGCCTCTGTCGTGAGGATTAATGCCTTTACCAACACTTAATTGGCTCTAAAACCAATTTAGGTTTAGCAGTTAGGCATTCTGCCTTAAACAAACAAACGAGGCCCCCTAAATAGTCCAATTTGGCTAAAAAATCTCCCTAGGTAACTCCGAAACAGCTCTGGAGTAGGGCCCAGGTAGTTGATTTAGAGACGCCATTGAGGAATAAGAGAACCCACTATGTGCTAATATATTGGGTCTTTTGCCTTTAGCCCCATAATCCAATTCTTCCCTCAAAGCGCAAGTTCCCCTGTTGACTAGGTGACTGAGAGAAGCCTGGTGTGATATAAACTTCTCTCCATGTGAATGAGGTCAGATGGAATCTCCACAGCTTTGATTTGGAGTCACTTCACTTGTATAATTCATCGTAGAATTGATTGCTTAATCTTACAAGTTCAGCAGTGTTGAAATCCTCTGGTCTTTTATCTAGGTCGAATTCCGTTTTCGGTAGTGATTTCTTTATTTCTCTTTTATTTTTGCTAATACCATTATATTCGTTTTCGTAGATGTGTCTGGTATTAATTATGGAATTCTTGATTTTTTTTCTTCTCTGGGTAAATATTGCCTTGATAAATCTCTTGAAGAAACCTAGATTTGTTACATTGTATTTGGTCTTGTTTGGAGTAAGTTGTACTATGGCTGATTTGACTCTTGGTCTTGGATAAAAAGCCGTTTGAGGGACAATTTCCTTGATCTCTGCATCGCTTAACAGCTCTATCATCACTGATAGCCTGCCATACATCTCGTCTTCTGGTTCTGCTACCATTCTCTCAGCAAATTCTTTTTGGTACATTAATATCGCTAAATCAAATTCGTAGTCTAGGAATTTGAATGTTATTTCTGATGAAATAGAATAAGGTAAGTTAGAGATGATTTTATTGAAATCGTTAAATTCTACTTCTAGAGCGTTTGCTAGTTTTACTTTAATGTGTTCTCCAAACCTATCTTTTAGCAGATCAACTAATCGGGGATCTTTTTCTATTACCGTTAGATTTTTTTCCCTTGTTCTTTTTGTTATGTGGTTAGTTAGAGTACCTGTTCCTGCTCCAACTTCTAGAACTAGGTCTTCTCCGGATATTTCAGCGTATTCTACTTGTCTTTTAGCTACTCTTTCATCAATTAAAAATACCTGATCCGAGTTTTTCTTAAGGTCTAGGCCTAGTTTTTTTTCTATTTCTTTTAGTTGTTTTTTGTTCATTTGTCACTGTATTTAGGGGGATTAGTTTAGTCTTTTTCTAGGAACAGATGATATTTTATGTCTTCCCCTTTTATTTCTTCCATTATTCTTTTAGCGATAACTTTTTCTGGGTTATGGACGCCTCCAACTCTCTCTGATAGATCTTTAAATGAATCGAAATCTTTTTTGTCTCTCTCATCTAGAATATTCCACATTAGTTTTTTTCCTATTCCTGGAAGTAGTTCGAGCATATGTTGTCGAGTGGTCACTGGTTGAGCGTCATTGAAGAATTTCACGAATTTATCCTCTTTGTCTTTTATTATTTCTTCTAGGACATAGGGTAGTTCTATTTGTGCGCTGTGAGTTAGGTCTGAGTAACCAATTCGTCTTTTTACATGGTCAACTATGTCTCTTTCTCCGCTGCCGATGTAGAGTTTATCGTATTGGCTGACTGTCTTATCTTCTTTGGGCACAGCCTCGAGTAACATAAAATAATCTTCCCCGATACCCTGTATCAGGGCATCTTTTTTGTAGGAGGGCCTATCATCTTCTGGATGGCCTCTAGGTAAGAAATCTAATGTCCAAATATTTTCTTCTCTTTTTTTATTTTCATTATTCATCAGGGCTCACACAACCCTCGGTTTAATATTGACTACCTGTAGTTTTTTATTATTTCTAAAAGTTCTTCTATTCCTTCTTCATCTAATACGAATCTCTCTTTCGAGTAAAGAGCTCTAATCTCCTTTTTTTCTTCGGGTAATAGATCTATCATCTTAACGGCTAATTCGTCAGTGACTTTTGGATGTTCTATTAGTTCTTCAAATAATTCTTCGGCTTTCTTGTTGGTTATTTTAGTGAATTTCTCGGTGTGATCGATTGATCTTCTATGAGCGTACCCTAGTTCTTCATCTAATTCTTCTTCTCTTCTTTGGCCTTCTTCTTTAAGTATCTTACCTGCTAGTGTTGTTGGTATTGGTTCGTCTTCTTTAACTTCCTTAACTATTATATTACTCACTCTCCTGAGGAATCAAATGCTCTGGTCTTATTGTTACCTTCTTTTTAGTTGATTTATCCGATACTTCAACTACGTATCCTCTACCTCTTTTCTCAACGACCTCGCCCGTTTTACCATGGAACCTTGGATGTGGCATTCCTTTTTGTACGCTTGAATCTATTTTTATATGGACTCTTTGTCCTACATCAAAGTCTCTTATCGATTCTGTGATAGATGATAAACCTTTCTTTCTTTCGTCTTTTTTTAACTTCTTTCTTGTTCCACGACGGGATCCTTGTGAATTTGGGGACATTATTGATCACCTTTATTTAGTTTTTTTAATATGGTATGTAGCAATTTATTATTTATGCATTTAATTAAAATCATAATGTACTTTTTTTATTTATTCATTTAGTTGAAGTCATAATGTACTTTGATTACATCTAATCTCTCGCATTTTATTTCTTTTCCTATAATATCTTTAAGACTTGGTTTAGTATTTCCTTCGTCACCATGAATTAATTCTTTTATGTAAGTTCCTGCTTCAGCTTTAATTTCGATCTCCGCTTTGTTGTCCTTTATCTCAACGAGATCTGTATTGAATATCTTTCTTTTTCTATTTTTCTGTGGTCTGCGCGAAATCCTTTTTGGTGTTTTTTGTTCAACTTCTATGTCTTCTAAATGATCTAGGGCTTTTTTTAGTTCTCTTAGTTCTATTTCCGGTAGCTTTATTGTGGCCTTATAAGTTTTTGGTGATCTTGCTTGTTTTATATCTGCTACGGTTTCTTTTTCAACGAATCTTAGATCTGTTACTTTAACTGGATTATCTTTTTCATTGATTTCATTTTTTAGTTTATTTAAATCTGGGTCTCTTTTTTTTGGTTCTTTTATCTCTATTACAAATGGTCTTCCATTTCCAAGCATCCTTACATCTACATCTTCTCTTCCGGAACCGTGAAAAACAGATTTTTTTCCCTTTGTGGTTTTTAATATGGGCTTTGAAATAATTTCTTCGACGGATTGATCATATAAGTACCCGGTGTTATCGCATCTCATACACCCTTTTCCTTCGCATACGGGGCATCTCCACTCGCATTGTGGTATTTCTCTAGAGTACTTCATGTATCTACCGTATATATAAAGAGGGTTTATTTCCAGTTCTATGTCCTCTGTGTCTAGGTTTAAGACTACGACTACATCTGGTTTTTCAAAATTAACTTCTTTCCCAGTTTTCTTGGAAATTATCTTCCCTAGTTCTCTGTTTATTTCGGATTTGATGTTCTCGGAGTATTTGGAGCCATGTTCTATATGTAGTTCTTCTTCTCTTTGGGCTAAATCAGTTGTTAATTTGGTTCCTACTAAAAAATCACTAAATTCTAGGTTTTCTAATCTGTTGATAGCTTGGTCAGCATAAAAATCTAGGTTCTTGAAAAGTCCCTTACAAAGATAACAAGGGTTTTTTTCTTTTTTATTTTCTTTCTTTTGTTTTATCTTTCTTCTTTCTAAAGTTTTAGTGGCTAAATCGTAAGAAAAAGCTAGATCTATTAGTTCTTTTTCCTCTTCTGTTTCTTTGAATGACATATCTGCTTCTAGTAGTATTGAATTTTTTAAAGAACTCCCTCTGCCTTTATTTGTTAATCCAGTTCCTAGCATCGCGAACTGTCTGCCTAAGCAGTTGTTACATAGGTTTTTGTCTTTAATTAATTCTTTAGCTTTTTCTAAAATCATTTTTTAGCCAATAAAATTTATTTAATCGTACTTATTTCTTGTCTAAAAAAAATCTTATTTCTAAGAAAAAGATGATTGATCCTTTATCCCATGAATTTCTTCATCATTTTTTTCATTGGAGTTCTGCCGCCTTTCATTTGTTTCATTACTTTTTTCATCATCTTATGGTATTTTAGTAGTTCGTTTACGCTTTCTCTAGTGGTTCCTGAGCCTTTTGCTATTCTTTCAACCCTTGAGCTATTGATCTTTTGAGGGTTCTTCATTTCTTCTTCCGTCATGGAATCCATTATAATTTTATAGATCTGCATTTTCTCTTTAGTAACATCCAATGCATCATCTGGTAAATTAAAGCCCCCAGGGATCATGCTCATTATTTGATTTAAAGGACCTAACTTATTTATCGATTCTAATTGGTTGTAAACATCTTTTAAAGTGATGTCTCCTTTCATCATACTTTCCATGTCCATCTCTTCTTCACTGAGTCTTTCTTCGGCTCTTTGAGCTAGTTTCTCTATATCGCCCATTCCAAGCAATCTTGAAATAAAGCTATCAGGTTCAAATTCTTCTAACTCGTTTAACTTTTCACCCGTTCCTAAAAAAGCTATGTTTGTTTCAGCTTCTGAAACAGCAGTTAGAGCTCCTCCTCCCTTGGCTGTACCGTCAAGTTTTGTTATAATTACTCCATCTATCCCAATTGCTTCATTAAAGGAATTGGCTTGATCTTTAACTCCTTTACCAATTGATGCATCGATCACGAGGAATTTTTTGTCTGGTTCTACGACTTCATTTATTTGCTCCATTTCATCGATTAAATCTGACTCTAAAGAATGTCTACCAGCAGTATCCACGATCCGAACCTTTGAATCCTTAAGCTCGTTTAAACCATTTTTGACGACTTGAATTGCGTCTTCTGATTCTTTTTCTCCATAAAAAACTGAATCTATTCTCTGTGAAAGTTCTTTTAGTTGATTGTAAGCTCCTGGCCTAAATGTATCTCCACAGATTAAACCTGGTTTTAGACCCTTCTTTTGGAAATAATTCGCTAGTTTTGCTGCTGTCGTAGTTTTTCCTGATCCCTGTAATCCTACTAACATTATGTCCTGTTCTTCCATAGGTACTTCAGTTTCTTCTCCTACGATCTCTAGCATTTCTTCGTATACTATTCTAATTACATGTTCCCTAGAACTAGCTCCTTTTGGTGGTTCTTCGTTAAGTGCTCTATCTTTTATTTTATCAGTTAGTTCTTGAACTAATTCTACATCTACATCTGATTTAAGCAAAGCCCTTTGTATATCTGTAGCTAATTCGTTAACTGTCTCTTTATCTATTCTTCCTTTTTTAACTATCTTTCTTACGCTATTTTTAAGAGAACTACCTAGTTTATCTAAAACCATTTTTTCACTCTAAAATTTGTCCTACGAACCAATCAGTGTTAAACTCTTTAATATCTTCATAACCTTGTCCAGTTCCCACAAAGATTATTGGTTTTTCTATCGTATGGGATATTGAAATTGCTGCTCCACCTTTAACATCTGCGTCTATCTTAGATAAAATAACCGCATCAACATCCACTGCTTCATCAAATTCCTTGGCTCTTTCAACCGCATCTGACCCTGCTACGGCCTCATCTACAAACACAATAAGATCTGGCTTGGTTACTCTTTTAATCTTTTTTATTTGATCCATGAGGTTTACATCAGTATGCATTCGACCTGCAGTATCCCCTAAAACCACATCTACATTGTTTGCTTCAGAGTATTCTACAGCATCGTATATAACTGCTGCTGGATCTCCTCCTTTTTCGTGTTTTATTACTTTTTTATCTATATTCTCCCCATGTTTGTCTAATTGTTGTATCGCTCCTGCTCTGAATGTATCTCCATTTGCCAGAACTGAAGAATATCCTTTCTCTTCAAGTGCCTTCGAAATTTTTGCGATTGTCGTAGTTTTACCGACTCCATTAGTTCCTACGAACAGAATATTTATTGGTTTATCCTTTTCTTCAATAAAATCAAAGAAATTAAATTCACTAGGAAAGACATCAATTAATGCTTCTTTAAATGCCTTTTTTACATATTTTTCACTATTTTCTCTCCACTTAATCTCTTCTCCAACTAAGTTACTTTCCAATTTTTCCACGATCTTCTCTGAAACTTCGAGAGCTACATCACTTTTCAATAATGAAAGCTTTAATTCCTCTAGATAAGGCTCTACATCATCCTCATCAAGGAAAACCTTTCTCTCTGTAACAAATTTCTTTGCCTTTTGCCCTAGAGAAGCTCTTTCCTGCTCTTGTTCTTGCTCCTGTTTCTGTTCCTGTGTCTTTTCTTTGTCTTCTTTCTCTTCTGAGGCCTTTTCTTGGGTTTTTTCTTTTACTTTGGATTCAAATATATTTATTTTCTTTTTAAGGTTATCAAACATAGTTTAAAAATGGATGTTCAAGGTTTAGAACCTTACTTTAGGGCTTATAACTGTGTTATTTCTAGGTTTATTTATTTGTTTCAAGTTTTTCGATTGAATTGATTTGTATTTTGGATCTTTTTACACCATGTTTACTTCCTAGGATCGAGTAAATCTTTTCTCGAGCGTATTCATCATTTTCGGCTTCAACTTCTTTTTTGAATTTTTGATTTCTATTTAATCCCATATTAAATGTTCCTTTTATCTCATAATTCATTTTTAAACCTCCTCATTGTATAATATTTCTTCTAATCTACCTAACTCAGGTCCTGTGGTTCTGCTTCCTACCAAGAAACCGTTATCATTTGCTACCATTCCAGATCCTATTAGTGGCATACCATAGTTTACAGTTCCTACATCTGCTTTTATACCTAACTGATTTGATATCTCTGTTATTTTTTCGTCTCTTACCATTGGATGAAGTAGTATTCCTTTGTTAGTTATTACAGCTGCTGAACCAACAGTTTTAATTCCTGAAATTGATGTTCTAATTACCTCTACATCTAAGACATCTTCGACTTTTTCTAGTTCCTCTTTAGGTAGATCAGGGTGTGTTAAAGCTAGTTTATCATTAGCTAAAACTAGGTTACCTGATGTATTCATTTTCTCTGAAATTACTCCGAAATTTAGTCCGTTCTCTTTTATTGTATCTATTTCGTCTTCCGTTGCTATACCTGAAACTATTATTCCGTTTGAATTTATCTCTGTGAGGGATCCTAATAGATTAGATTCCCCTACTGTAGTTTTTATTGTTTTTACCTCTAGTGTGTCTTCAATTGCATTTATTTCTTTTTCTTCTAGGTTATGAGGGACTAAAGCGTATTCATTTGATGTGCTTAAATAAACGCCTATTGTCTGAGTACCAAATAAGTCTAATCTCTGAAAATTCATTTCTTATCCGTTCCGGATTTTTTACTCTTCAGCTAACTCGACTTCTGCAACGCCGTCCTCGAACTTCATGGCCCTGACTTTGATCTTTGATGGAGGATTTTGGATCCCATTTTCCCATATTTTTTCGTTTATTCCCTGATCAAGATATATATCATCTTTGTCCAATTTTAGGTGCTTTGATAATTCTTCCTTGGCTACCTTAACTGCTTTATTTGCTCTTGAATGCCTTGAATGTTTTCTTACTTTACCTAATGGTATCTTTAGTATTTTTTCTTCCATAGAACTACCTCAATTATTCGTCTAAATCATCTCTTCTCCAATTTCTTCTTTTAGGGTGATCGGTAACTTCTCTGTTCGTCTTCATCATCACCCAAGCTGGTACCCTTCGATTTTGCTTGGTTTTCTTAGCTAGCCTTTTCTTTTTGCCTTTTGTCTTTTTTCCCATATTGATTACCTCCTTTTTATATTAAACTCATTGCCACTGCCTTGTGCTTTCTTTAAAATTGTCTTAAGTTGATCATCGTCAATCTTTCCATTTACTTGTCCCTTCTGAGCTATTAAAATTAGTTGTTTTTCAATAGATTCAACGAACTGTGGTCTAGCAACTCTTAGATTAGACAATCTTTCCCTTGCCTTTGGAGTAAGCACCTGTTTTAGCATTTTTTTCTTCTGAGCTTCCTGTTTCTCCTTTTGCTTCTGTAATTCTTCTTGATCCTGCTGTTTTTTCTTTAATTCTTCTAATTTTTCTTTCCTAATATCATCTAATTCATCTTCACTCAATCAAAAACACCCCAATTTAGTCTTACTCCACAACTTTATTATATAACTTACTTGAAGATTGATCTAAGTAACTTCTTCCTTCAGAAGTAATCTTCCTTCCTTCAGGAGACTTAGTAACCAACCCAGCCTCTTCCAACTGTTGAAGGGAAGTCCTAATTATCGAGCCTGATCCTTTTTGGAAGTGCTCAGGCGTTGATTCACTTTTGTCCTTACCACCGTAGTACTTTCTTAGTCTCCCAACACCGATAGGCTGTTTTAAGTAAACCTTTCTCAGTAAAGCAGCAGTCCTCGTAAACCACCAGTCCCTTTGTTCGGGAGCTCTCTCCTTGTTACTCGCTGTTTTAACATAATCTGACCATTCCGGTTCCTGAATCTCCTCGAAATTCTCCTTAAGATCCTTTGAAACTTCTTCAATTAATTTATCGGCAGGCACATCATTTACAGTAGCCATAATTTAACCTCATGCTTTAATTACCAAAAATATCAATTAGACTTATCAGTGAAGTGACCCCTACCTAACCTCACATCCGTTCGGTGAGGAGAGAGGCTTCCCTGTGACCTTATCCTCGAAAGGGAGTTTGTTTTCCACGGTGCTTATCTCATATACACCGTCAACAGGGAACTATTGCTCCGAGTGAAGTCTGGACTTAGGGAACAGTTCCCATATATTAGCTACACATTGGTTCCCTTATTCACTCCGGTTGCTCCACACAACCACTACACCCTACTCCAGAACCGTTTCAGGCTTACCCAGAGTTTTTTATAGATGGGATTGCTTTTTGTTTGAAGGCAGACAAACCAACCAACTGCCATTAACATAATATTAGTTTTTTTATTTTAAAAAACATCGGAGTCATCCCCTACCTATCAAAAAAAGGAGGGGGTCTTCCCCGATGAATAGATAAATTAATGTTTTATATTTATATTTTTTCTCCACATACCACAATTCATTACATAACCAAAAAAACCAAAAATGGTTTATCTCTTTAACCTCTTCATAAATCTCTCAGTGTTTTCATTTACAATCTCCTTTGCCTTATTTTCTGAGAACCCGGCACCTCTTGCAATCTTCATCTCCATCTCCTCATCAAGCAAATCCCTCGGCCCATGAGCATCACTATTAACTAAAACACTTGCACCTGTTTCCTTAGAAACCTTAGCAACATGTCCATTACAATAACAGTGACCTGACCTTGCACTGATCTCAAGATAAATATCATTCTCCTTGGCCTTATAAGCCTCCTCTTCAGTTACAAACCCTGGGTGAGCCAAAATATCCACATCACTTAATTCAAGAGCCCTAGAATTAGTTCCCGCTTCAACAGGCTCAACTGGGCTTTCCCCATGTACTATTATAACTTCTGCACCATGATCTTTAGCCCTTCCAATTATCTCTTCGATCCTATTAACTGGAACATGAGTTATTTCAGCTCCAACAAAAGTTTCTATTCCATTAAAATTCTCAGTTGATTCCTTTATTTTCTCAATCTCCTCGTAATTCGAAAAATCAATATGTTCCGTTACAGCAACAGCATCATACCCTCTAACAGAATATCTTCTAAATATCTCCGACGGAATTAACTCCCCATCACTATAAATCGAATGGACATGAAAATCAGCTAACATCTATAAAAACCTCCTCAAACCTAATTTAATAACACCTTCGTTTTCCTTCATCTAATATACACCTCACAATTTAACTTTAACTAAAAAAACCTAAAATAGTTAAATCTCTCATTAACTATATAAAAGAAACAATCAAAGCTCCCTATTTAATTCTTCATAAGCTGACTTAAGGCTCTGCGATATAACACGAGTATCTGATATCACAGGCATAAAATTATTATCACCATTCCAACGAGGAACCAAATGAACATGGATATGATCGTCCACACCTGCTCCTGCAGTTCTCCCCAAATTCATTCCAACATTAAATCCATCTGGATCAAAAACCGACCTAGCTGCCTCAATATACATTTTCTCTATACTATACCTCTCTTTAATAGTCTCCTCATCTAATTGAGTATAATCACCAACATGATCAAAAGGCACTACCATAGCATGTCCAGGATTATAAGGATACTTATTTAGAACTAAGTAATTTAAATTACCCCTAAAAAGAATTAGATTATCTTTATCATCATCTCCCTCAGGCAACTCACAGAAAACACATCCATCCGTGCCATCCTTAGCTTCCTTCACATACTCCCTTCTCCACGGAGCAAATAATTTTTCATCACTCATTTTAATAACCCAACCAATAATAACAACTTATTTTTTACCAACAAAAAATACCATTACTACTTTTAAATTAATCAATTACTATCTTTAATTTAATCTTAGAGAACAAAAAACAAACTTCCTTTTTTCAACCAATTTAAGATACCTACACCAGATTACCAATCCTTTTCTTACTTCTTCTAAAGAGATTGGTCACGAAGAGGATTAATTCCCGAGATAGTTAACTGACATCATCAACCAACTGAAGCCGTTAAGTTACCACTTCCTCTCTTTTGCCCTTTCTCGGCCACTAATTAAGATAAGAAATTAACCGCTAGGGTGTTGTAGAGGCACAGATTCCCCCTTCTGCTCCAGGTTCCGCAAATACCTAAACTAAACTAAACTAAATTAAACTAAAATTAAAATTGATTTGGGATGCAGAAATCGGTATCTATAGGGTTGAGGATTCAGAGCTTTTTAATTAATATTTTTCTTGATTCGTATAGAGATTTTAGTATCAAAAGAGGGTGTTAGTTCTATTTTGGCTTTGATGCTTTCGTTTCAAGCTACGAAATCTCGGAAGTTACTTGAAACCTCAATTAAAGGTTCATCAATGCTTTATAATGATATTTCAATAATTTTTTCATTACAGAAGATGGTAGTATTTCTAGAGAGGTTTTTGGTAATTAACCAACATATTGCTATCTTCTTTTCGTTTGATTTTTTTGGCTTTGATTATCTTGTTAAAAGTATTGGGACATTTGAGTGTCTGAGGACTCTTTCTGCTACACTTCCTAGAAGGTATTCGTTTAAACCTGTTTTTCCGTGGGTGCCGATTACAATTAGATCAATTTTGTTTTCATCTGCGTATTTGATTATTTCTTGTGCGGGTATGCCTTTTACAATGTTCTTAGTAATTTCTATGGTCTTCTTTTTGGCTTCATTTTCTACTTCTTTTATAGCTTTTTTACCCATTTTTTCAGATGCTTCAAGGCCTCTTTCACCAGTTAATAAATCTGCGTATCTTGTATCAACGACGAAGAGTGTGTGTAGAATTGAGTTGTATTTCTCAGCTAAATTAACAGCGTTGTCAATGACTTTCGCCATTTTCTCGCTTCCATCTGTAGGTAAAAGAATTTTATCATACATTTTAAAAACCGCTACCAACTTCTAATATCAAATTTAAATATAAAAGATTATGGGTTGACCCATAATTATAATATACGAGCATATTTACCCAAAAAAACCTAAACCAAGATTTTACATATAAATTAAATTGTCTTTCAATCAATTAAAAACAGATAAAGACACTACATCCCATAATAAGCTTAAGTAATCCAATAAAAACTATTTAATTTAAATAAATCAACTTTAAACCTAATAAACAACAAAATAAAAAACAAATGAAATCTATAAAAATTAATTACTATTAAATTACGCTTTAATTTAGTTAAAACACATCCTTTACAGTAGTTTAAAAAATAAAAAATCTCTATAAGACTCAAAATCTTAACATAGGAATCATCAAATGTTTTGGGAATCAAATTTCCTGATAGAAATTAACAGAGGATATTCTAAGGCAGTGCTCACTGAATTCTGTAGCAAAAACACCACCTTTTACTATAGAAATTGGATAAACAGAAAAGAACCTCAAGAAGATGGTTAAAAAGAGTCAGTGACTCTTTATTTTTCACTACTTCTAAGAGAAAGACTTCGATCCCTGAATAAAAAAAGATGTATATATGCGGAGACCTCTTTTATTCAAATAGAAGAAATTATAATTTCTTGTTATTACTCATTCATATAAAGATCTAGGAAGTTTTCCAAAGACGTTATAGTTTCTTTCCTTTCTTTTAAGAGATTATTTTATTTTCTTTGATTTTAATTTGATTAGTCTTTCTTTAACATAATTATTCTGTTCCTAAAGTGGTTACAAAATATTTAATTGCTCCAAAAATCAAATACATCTAACTATTATAAATAGCTATTGGTCTTATATCACAGTTCTAGTTATTAGGTGTTAAATATGGAGTTAAATGGAGTTAAAGTTGAAGATACTTTCTGCGAAGCTTTTGATGGATTATTTACTAGATTCGTTGTAACTGGGGTGGATGATAAAAGATTAAATAGAGCTGCTACTGAATCAACCGCCTTACCATTAACAGTTTTTGATGAATCTGAGGCGGGAGCTGAAAAAGAGCTGGATAAGAAGGAAACTCCTGATAAGAGAAAGGGATTTGTCATTCAGGTTTGGAGTAATTATGAGTCAGGAGTAGATAAATTAGAACATGAACTATCTAAAAGAGTCAGACAAGGCATATTAGTTGTTCCAGGTACCAGAATTTTCAATTACCTCGAATCAGAAGAAAAAATTGATGTAATGGAGAAAATAGGTCACTGCGGTGATGGCTATGAGTGGAAAGAAAACAGGTTTGGTAGAGAAGTCATCAATATCCCTATCATGATGGGAGAGTTTTTAATCGAAAGAGAACTTGGTTTTTCAAAAGGTGTTATGGGAGGAAACATTTGGTTTTTTGCTGAATCTATGGATTCAGCGCTAAAAGCTGGAGATAAGGCTATAGAAGCAATAAAAGAAGTAAACGGAGTAGTTACACCATTTGATATATGTTCCGCAGGATCAAAGGTTGAAACAAATTACCCCGAGATAGGTCCTACCACTAACCACCCTTATTGTCCTACATTAAGAGAGAAAATAGAAAACTCAAAAGTTCCAGAAGATATTGAAGCAGTACCAGAAATAATTATAAATGGAATGAACAAAGAAAAAGTAAAAAAAGGAATGAAAAAAGGAATAAAGGCAGCTTCTAAGATAGAAGGAATTAAAAAAATTTCAGCAGGTAACTTCAATGGAGAATTAGGAAAACATAAAATACACTTAAAAGACATCGTTTAAACTCGACTAAGAACTAAATTACACCAATACATTTTTATTTAATCCTCTTTTTTTGCTAAACCTTCTATGTCAAAAATGATAACAGATAAGATACACTAACAACCAGCAGCTCATAGTTAACGGCAGAAAACATGTGTATTTCAAAGCACGGAATGAATAGTATTTGAAGTGAAGTGACCCCTACCTTACCTCACATTCGTTCGGTGAGGAAGGGGCTTCCCTGTGAGCCTTATCCAAAGAGGAGTTTGCTTTTCCACGGTACTTGTCTCATACACACCGTCAACAGGGAACTTGCGCTCTGAGTGAAGAATTGGATTAGGGCACAAAGCCCCTATATTAGCTACACAATGGCTCCCTTATTCACTCTGGTTGCTCCACACAACCACTACACCCTACTCCCGAAGTTTCGGGCTTACCTATTTTTTTTCAACTCGTTACTTGACTCGTTTCCAAGTCAGTCCACGGACACGCCCCGTGTAGGCAACGGGATTGCTTTTTGATGAGGCAGACTCCCAACCAACTGCCAGTTACTCTTAATTAGTCTCAAAAACACTTAAACCCTTCCTAGTTGATTCATCCCCTACCAAAATCAAAGATTTTGGAAGGGGTCTTCTCAACATTTAAGATAAAATATTTAAGGATTAAGAAAAACAGTTATTCCTTAATTGGCAGTTGGTTGGTTTGTCTGCATTCTATATAACAAAAAGCAATCCCATGTCTTGAGAGGTTGTTAAAGTCTTGGATCCTGCATCGAATAGGTGTATGAGTAATTAGATAGATGGGTAAGCCGGAAACAGTTATTGGAGTAGGTTCTTGGTGGCTGGTGTGTAGCAGCCACTAAAGGAATAAGGGAACCATCTACAAGTTAATATATGGCGAGATCCTAATCCGTTTCTTCACTCAAGGCTCAAGATCCTATGTTGATTTTGGGTGCTGTGAGACAAATCCAACATAAAAGCCAAACTCCTCTTTGAGATAAGAGGCCACATCGGAAACCCTACAGCTTGCTACAGGAGGTACTTTACGGCTGTGTTAATTCTATTAGTTCTTTGACTACTTCGCTTAGATCGTTTGTTCTTTCGTTTATTTCTAGTTGTCTTTTAGCTCCTGTGTATCTTTTATTATTCATTTCTCTGATTTTTTTGGCTTCTTTTTTTATTCCTAGTTCTGATATTTCTGTTGAAATTTGGTCTAGTAGGTTGTTTATTTCATCTGCAACATCTACTTCTTTTATTTCGTTGTTTTCTCTTTTTATGAATTTGCCTTCTAATCCGTCTCTGAGTGCTCTCCATCTGTTTTCTTTGATAATTTCTTGGTCTACTTTGGGATATAGGTCTTCTCTTTCCTCTTTGTATATCTTTGATAGCCTATATGTTAGTGCTTGGGTTATTGCTGCAATAGAAATGCTTTCATCCAGTGTTGTTGGTAGGTCGGATATTCTTATTTCGATTGTTCCAAGGTCTGGTCTTGGCCGAACGTCCCACCATATCATTGTGATATCATCAATGCTTCCTCCTTTCTTCAATCGATTCTCGACCTTTTTGTAATCCTTCCAGTCTTCGAATTCTTTGGGCAATCCTGTTCGAGGTAAGTTATCAAATATCCTGATTCTCGTGGATTTTAATCCAGTTTCTTCTCCTTGCCAGAAAGGTGAATTCACTGATAAAGCTAATAAGTGAGGTAAATATTTCTTTATCTTGTTTGTACAAAAGATTGCCTCTTCTTTGCTAGCTACGCCTATATGTACGTGTTGTCCAAATATTAGTTCTCTTTTTGCGGTCCACCTCAGTTTGTCAACGAATTCTTGATATCTTTCTCCTTCTGTGATATCCTGTTCGTCCCAGTTTGCAAATGGATGGGTTCCTGAGGCCATTAGTTCGTAGCCTTTATCTTCACAGTAATCAAAGAGTTCTCCTCTCAGTCTTTTCACGTTTTCTCTAGCCTCATCTATGTCTTCACAAACATCTGAGGCAATTTCTATTATAGATTGAAATAATTCCTTCCGTAAATTACTCTCAATGTGTTTAACTTCCCCAATAAATTCATCAACCCTAGAAACCAGTTCACCTGTCTCTGGATCCACTATTTGAAGTTCTTCTTCAATACCTAATGAAAACTCAGATGATTCACCAAATGAAGTCATAATTTTCCTTTCGAGTTAATTAACTGCTTTTAGCTTTTATCCTAAAATTAACATTACTCCACTATACTCTTCACTCATGACTATTTATAATTTCAGGTAATTATCATTACCTTCTACCTTAAAAGTTTCGAACCAGTTATCTCGCTCTAAATCCTAATGTCTGTAAGTTAACTTCACCTTTAATGTACTTCATTGCATAAAGTAAAAACCCTTTTTAAATCTAATTTCAAAATCTAAATACCTAAAAGATAGCCATCTTAGTATTCATTGTATAAATTTCTCTTAATAATACAAAAAATAATTTTTTAACCAATGCTTCTTTATCTTTTTGTAGTGACCTCGACCTCAGATAAAAATAACTTAAGTTAATTGTTTTCTAATTTAGGACTATAACTTGTGACTTCCTCCTCTACCAAAATCTTTGATTTTGGAAGGATGCTTCCAGAGTTAAAGGAGGTTTTACTTCCTACCGCCGTCATCCAATCTCAGTCCTGGGCGGCGCTTATCTAGGAAGCTTTTTGAGGAGGTTCCCTGGCCCAAGCCAGCGAGCTTGGTAACCAGAACTCTCAATCTGTCCACGGGCTTTTGGCTTCGGCCACAACCCCTGCCTAGCTTAAACCAAAACCTAAGACACGGAGCCACTTAAGCCTTATGGGTTGATTCATCCCCTTCCTAATCAAGAGATTAAGTAAGGGGTCTTCTCAACCACCAAGATAAATCTAGTTCGAATATTGGAAAAATTTGAAAAAACCTATTTAATTTCATTGTTTGTTGGGTTTTAGTCTAATAGATTTAATATTCTGACTTCTTTGAGGTTCTGTATAATTTAGATGTTTTATAAGTTCTTTATTTTTTATGTTAATTGATGTCTGGATCAGGGTTTTTTCTGGACTTAGTTAGTTTTATAAGAATTGATTAGGCAATATTTAAAGATCTTGTAGGGATAATGTAATCAATCGAAGTTAAAAATTTGTTAATAATTGATGATATTTATGAAGATCTATCCTAAATGTGTTCCTTGTTTGTTAAACAGGGCCGAATATGAAAGTGATTTATCGGGTAAGGGTAAAGAAAAAAGGTTTGCAGCTGTTTCAAGGGCGCTTGATGTAATTAGAAGTAGATTTGATTCTAATGCGCCTCTACATGAGATATCTACAGAGATGCATAGAACTGTTTATGATACTCTAGGAGTTGATGATCCTTATAAAGGAAAGAAGCAATTGGCTAATGAAATTGCTATGGATTTAATAGACGAAGTAGAGGATTTTCTTACTGAAGATAATGAAAAAAATTTTAGAAAAGTGCTCTTAGCTTCTATTGTTTCTAATTCATTGGATTTTGGGGTAATGGGCCACGAATTAGATAATCGAGACCTCGGAGAACACTTTAAAAAAGAGTTTAAAGAGGGAGAACTTGCGATAGATGACGTTGATAAGATAAAAGAAGAAGCAAAAAACGCTGAAAAAATAACATACATATTAGATAATTGTGGTGAAGTAGTTTTTGATTCATTGGTCCTTGATCAAATTAAAGAGATCACGGATGCAGAAATTGATCTATTGGTGAGAGGAGCACCAATATTCAATGATGTAACCTTAGAAGAAGCTCTTGAACTTAATTTAGATAAAAAAGTCGATAATCTGATCGAACTAGGAGATAGAGCTGTAGGAGTTCACTTTAATTACACATCAAAAAAAGCTGAAGAAAGCTTAGAAGATTCAGATCTAATATTAAGCAAGGGAATGGCAAACTACGAATCACTCTCAGAATATGATGATGAATATAACATAGCATACACATTAAGAACCAAGTGCAAACCAGTTGCCGACTCAATAGGCGTAGAAGTAAATTCAAATATAGCTAAACTTAAAAAAACCCAGTGAAAAACTTAAAAACCTCTTTCTTTCCCTAAATTTTATTATATAACTTTAAGACAACTAAAAAACAGAACTATTATTTGATTTATATGCTATGTTAATGTGTCTACTTGGAATTTAGTATTTTATCTATAGTTTATTTTATTTTATTTTATTTTAGGGTTTTAGTTAGTTTTTTCTTCTTCTTTGATGATTTTGGCTTATTTCAATTCGTTATTTTTGTTTTCTTTGGTTTTTAATGTTTTTTTATTTGTATTAAACTGGGTATTCTCCTGTTAAGCATCCTAGACAGAGTTTTTGTTTTTTTATATTTAGTGCTTCGATTAGTTCATCGATTCCGATATAGTTTAATGAATCTGCTCCTATTTGTTTTTCTATATCTTTTATTTCGTTGTTATTAGCTATTAGTTCTTCTTCGGTGGCCATATCAATTCCTAGATGGCATGGGAATCTTATCGGGGGGGCTCCTATACGGAGGTGGACTTCTTTGGCTCCTTTTTTCTTTAGTTGTTTAATTATCTGAGTTGAAGTAGTTCCTCTTACTATACTGTCATCTATTAAGACTATTTTTTTTCCTTTGACGTTTGATTCAACTGGATTCATTTTGAGTCTAACTGCTGTCTCCCTCATCTCTTGGCCAGGCATTATGAATGTTCTTCCCACATACCTATTTTTCATTAGAGATTCTTTGTATGTTATTCCTGTGGCTTCTGAATATCCTATAGCAAATGTTATTCCTGAGTCTGGAACTGGGGAAACTAAGTCGGCTTCTTCTACGGGATAATTTTCTCCTAATTTTTTACCTATGTTGAATCTGCAGTCGTAGTTTAGCTTGCCATCTATCTTGGAGTCTGGTCGGGCAAAGTATACATGTTCAAAGAAACAGTGGGCTGTACCTTCTTTTCTGTAGGTGTATTTGTTTAAGTTGTCTTCATCCGCTATCACTATCTGTCCTGGAGCTACATCGTCTATCAATTTGGCTCCAATTGTATCTAATGCAACGCTTTCTGAGGTAACCATATATCCATTAGAAGTTTTCCCGTAACATAGTGGTTTTATTCCGTAAGGGTCTCTGACTCCTATTATTTTTCCCTCCCATAGCAATATAAGTGAATAAGAACCTCTTAATTCATCCATTGATTTTTTTATTGCCTTTACTATGTCCTTGTATTTTGTGTAGTTTTTCGAGAGTAGATGGGCTATAATTTCGCTGTCATTTCCTGTTGTAAACACGTGGCCTTCTTCTTCAAGTTCCTTTCTTATCTTGTTAGAGTTCACTATATGGCCGTTATGGCCTATTGATAATTCGCCCTCCGATGAAGAAACAAGAAGCGGTTGGCTATTTTCTATTCTTGATTTTCCCGATGTAGAGTACCTTACATGCCCTATACCTGAATTTCCTTGAAGTTGATTTAGGTCTTTTTCTCCGAATGCTTCTGCTACTAAACCCATCTCTCTTTTTAACTCCATCTCTCCCTCGTGGTAAGTTGATATCCCTGCTGATTCTTGTCCTCTATGCTGCAGAGCGTAAAGCGAATAGTATAGATCGAAGGGTAGAGTATCAGAAGAAGATATCCCTACAATTCCACATTCTTCTTGCATTTGCGCAAAATAGATCTATTTTATATTAGGTCTCCTTATTTATCTTGCCAGCTATATTTTCTTTGTTTTTTGGATTTACCGAACCCACAAGAAGCACAAACTCCTTTCTCTACATTGTAGGATTTATTGCCACATCTCCTGCATTTTACATGAGTTTTATCCTGTCTTTTTCCAAATGAAGGTGTTCCTTTTCCCACATTTATTCCTCCTTATCTCATGGAGATATATAGACTACATTATCTCCTCTAACAATTAAAGTATCATGCGTGCGTGAACTGTCACTACTGAGTTCTTCTGCATCTTCCAAAACGACATTCATATGAACATCATATCCTCGTAATGTACCTCTAAACTCTCTCTTTCTCTTTAATCTCACTAATACCGGTGAACCTATAGAGTTATTTAATATATCAAGGGGTCTGTCATCACTCAAAATGTGTCCTCCTCTGATTTTTTACATTGCTCTTATACTTAGTTTTTGTGCAACCAAGCGGAACATTATTTTAACAAAAACTCCACCTTAGCAGTAACTTTCTCCCCTACCTAATCAAAGATTAGGAAGAGGTCTTCCTTAACCACTAAGATAAATTAACCTAGAACTGCTCCACCTATTAAAGATTATTCTTTATATTTTTTAATCTTAGTATATTTTACTTTTGCCCATCGATTGAAGGATCTTATCCTTCTAGATCAAGGAAGACCTGTTTCTTTTATAAATCAATAAACTGTAGATACTACATTATTCTAGGTCATACATTTGAAGACCAGATACCCAAGAAAAATAGGATATATGTAAACTGATCCTGATCTTCCTTTTTATATGAACCATAGGCGTGAACTTCTTTTACCTAAAAGAAACGGTTCTTAAATTACCTAATATTTATTCTCTCATATATAACATAGATTGTTTCATTTTTAATTATCTCGTAGATTATTGAAAAATTTCAGAGCTTAATATCTAATTATGGAGTAATCGTTTGAGGTAAGGGGAAAGTATTTTTATTTAATAGGGAATCACTTATTTTGTAATATGATTGAAATTAAGACCAGGCACCATCTAAGAGAAGACAAAATCAGCAACTTAAAAAATTACTTGAACGGATACTTTGACTGTAAATTAATCGGGGACGAAGACAAAGTTGAGTTGGCTGTAACAGATGATAAAAAGGAATTCATTTATCTCAATGACGAACCTCTACTCTTTAAGTTTGGAGATGTCTTCTTCCCTAATCTAAAGGGTGCATTAGAGTTTGATCTAAATAATAAATTTATTGTCGTCGATGAAGGAGCAGTTCCTCATGTAGTAAATGGAGCAGATATTATGGCACCAGGTGTAACTGATGTCGATGAGGAAATCGAAGAAGATGATTTAGTGATTATAAAAGAAGAGAACCATGGTAAACCAATAGCTATCGGTAAAGCTATTGAAAAAGGCAAAGACATAAAAAACCTTGAAAAAGGCAAAATAGCTAAAAACATACATTATGTCGGAGACGAACTCTGGGAGTTTATTAACTCAAATTCAAGCACATAAAAACAAATTAAACAAAATTAAATCAATTATAATTCGGTTATATCTGTTTTAAGATAAAAAAATAAAATTTTGTTTTTATAAAAATGAAGGTTAGTCTCTCTTTTTTTTGGTGGGCTTGTCTTTTGGTTTGGATTTTTTTTCTATGTGTGTGTTTTATTGTGGTGTTATGGGGTTAGGACAGTATTTTTGTGAGTTTGTTTTGTTTTACTGCTTCTTTGATTTCTTTGGCTATTCTTTTACCCATGTACATGTTTTTTCCGTATTTTGTATAGGCGTAGGGGGATCCTCCTATCCCTACATTGCTTCCAGCTACTATTCTGGCTGATATCTCGAAGGTGTATACTTCTAGGTCTTCTGTAAATACTGTTTCCAAGCAGAATGGACCTATCAATCCGGGTTCTGATATGTTGGAAGATACATCTACTACGTTGTCTCCCATTCTAAATAACTCTGATAGTAGTGATTCTCTAAGTGTCATTGGGAAGTTTCCTGTTACTGTGTAGGTTGGATTTGGTTTTATTTCTTCTTGAACTTGTGCCGGTATTTTTCCAATGCTGTCTACTGTGGACTCATATCTTCTGTCCATTCCAAGTAATTCTACTTCGTCTTCTAGTATTGATCTAAAGAACTGAGGATATGCGTTAACTCCTATGATGTAGTCCTGTAGGTGTATGTTTTCTTTTTCTTTTTCTGTTATATGGCCTTTTTTTTGCATTTCGTCTGCTTTTTCGTGGAATGATTCTTCTGAATCGGCTATGAAGTATCCTTTTCCTCCTTTTGCTCCTGGGAATTTTGCGATAACTAGGTTGTCTCCGATTTCAGAGGGATCTTCGTAGGTTTCAGGTAATTTTATGTTTGCTTTTTTTAGCCATTTTCTCTGTTTTTCTCTATCGGTCTCCCAGGTAAGAATTTCTCGATTACCAAAGTAGGGAACAGCTAAATCGAGGACTTTTTGGCCTAGATAGGCGTTAAATGATCCGTGTGGAACTAATATGGTGTTATTTTTCTTTAATTTTTTGATATTTTGGTTTTTTAGTATCTCTTCGTAATCTTCGACGACGATAAATTTGTCTGCGACATCAAATCTATCATATGTGATTTTTGATTTTTTTTCACATACACATAGAGTGTTGAATCCGAGGTCTTTTGCTCCTCTGAGTATATTTAATGCTGAATGTGATCCTATAGTTCCTATTGTTAATTTATTTCTATCATAGTCTTTAATTATTTCTGAAATACCCATACTTTACCTCTTTTATCCTGGAAATGGGTTTTATGTAACTAATTCTTGTATTTCTTCTTTCTCTGATGCTTCTTTTATTTCCATTGCCACTCTTCTGCCTGGGCCGACTTCTTTCATATATTTGTATTTAGTGTAAGGTGATGTTGGTTCAACGCATGGGCATCCTGGGATCCTTGGACTTACATCGAAGACATAAAATTCAAGGTCCTTTGTTACAGCTCCTTGTAGAGCAAATAACCCTATTATTCCAGGTGGATATACTTCTTCAGAGGTTTCAACAAATTTTTCTCCCTCTTCAAATATCATTTCTATCTGTGATTCACGCATTGTAGCACCCATGTGTCCTATCTCTACATTTTGTGGAGATATTCCTATTTCGAGCTGTTCGTCTGCAGGTAGATCCGTTACTCCTTCGTAATCGGTTTGTATTCTTCTATCAAAGCCTAATAGATCTATTTCCTGTTTTATTGGTGACCAAAAGTAGTTTGCATTAAATTTAGCACCTAAGATATATTCTTCTATTGTGGCTTCTTCTAGATCTTTTTTGTCTATTATTCCTTTGTCTATTCTTTTTTCGGCTCTTTTCTTGTATTCCTCATAAGAAGACGCATAAAAGAAAGCTCTCTCTATTTTTCGATCCTTTTCCGGTACTTTTATTATAGCTGGTCTATCAATTTCCTCTGGTGAATCAAAGATCTTAGGTTTGTTTATTCCTGCTTCATCTAGTAGGTAATATTGGTTTTTTTCTAGATCTCTTTCTTCCGTCCTTAAAAGGTTTCTACTTCCTAATAAAGGAACTTCAAGCCTGTTTTCTATGTTATCATATCCTACGTACACTGAAAAAGACCTATTAGGTACAAAAATTGTATTAAGTTCTCTCATACGCTCTTGATTTTCCTCTTCTACCATATCAGAAAAATCATCTAATAGAAGTACTTCATCAAATAGATTGCTGTAATGTTCAGTATATGTTCTTTCTCTTCCCTCTTGACATACAACCAAGGTTTCAAATCCTTCTTGCTTTGCTCCATGGCCTATTTCAAGAGCAGAATGCGAACCTAAAACTCCAATTGTTACTTCGTCTTTATCGTATTCAGAAACAATATTCTGGATCCTTTTTCTATCAATCATATATCTCACTCCTTAATTTATTGTACCTATCCACTAAGCTTTCTAGTGACATCACATCAAATAAATTTAAGCCAGTGAACTCATTTGCTGCTGACATGTAAATACTTGAAACTAAATCCTTTAAATCTTTGTTTAATTTAGGAGGAGATTCATCGCAGTATTTCTTCCAGTCCCGTTCTCCTTTTTCATCTGCCTTAGACTTCGCCTTATCCACGCTCTCTTTCCATTCACTATTTCTATAAAATTCTCTAGCCATTTCTTTACTGACCTGAGTTCCTTCAAAAGTAAATCTACATTCGTCCAAGGTCCCTAGTACATCTACGACCATGGGATTTCTATCTGCATCAAAGGCAAGCTCAATCTTGCCATCTTCATTTTTTAACCCAGCTGATTCCGCTAGATCTGTGATCAACTTATTTGATTCACTCAGAATACCCCTTATCTTTTTTAATTCATTGGAAGAGAGTCCAGCTATTTTTTTTGCTTCATCCCAAGTAATATACCTATCTTTTTCCTCTAATTTAGTTGAAACATCAAAAATAGGTTTTTCTAAGTCTTCTCCTGGTTGAGGAATTTCTTCCAAGCCAAAATCATCAAGAGATATATCTCCCTCTCTAAGTCTCCTAAAAACACTAGATCCCTCAGGAAGGCCATTCCTATAGATAACTTCAAGTGGAATCAAGAAATTACCTGATTGCTTTTCATTTAATCTGGAGAATTTTGAATAATCATATCCAGTTTCCCTGTATTCAGGTTCAAGAACCCTAACCAAATCAACTTCCATTTTATTAGTTGGCTCGGTTAAATCTGAGGTCTTAACTATTTCTCCATCTTGAATTAATCCTCTATAATGGGTGTTATATCCTTTTTCCTCAAGCTCTTCAAAACAGTAAGCTCCCATCAGACAAAGAGAAGCTCCTTTCTTAGGTATCTTATCAGGCATTTCTCCCCAGTCGAAAACAGAATACCTGTCTGAAAACTCAAAGACCCCTACTCCCATCTCATCTTCCTTTGGGTCAATTTTGACCCCCAAGTCCTTTACGCTTCCCAAATCTATCAATCCCCTTTCTTTTGTTTACCTATAATCTAAAATCCTTTTTCCCATCTTGTCCACTAAACCAAAAGTTTGTAATATTTATAAACTAAACGTTACATTAAATGAAAAAACGGTCAATCTTTCTATTAACACTGACAACATTAGTTTTAATTTCGTTATTTTTACCTACTCTAAGCGCCCAAGAATATGACTTTAAAACTAACTACCAAATCACCCTAAACAACGATACCTCTGCAAACTGGACTATAGAAAATAGAATCAAACTGGAAACAGATTCCCAAGAAAACCAATTCCAAAAATACCTCTCAAACATAACCGAAACCGAAACCAACCTATTCAAAGACAACATAAAAGCCATAGTCTCTACTGCAAGTAATTCAACACAAAGAAAAATGTCAGCATCCAACTTCAGCCTAAATGGAACCATAGAACAAGGAATAACTGGAACATATGGCGTAATACACTACAACTTCCACTGGACTAATTTCACAGTAATCGACAACGAAAAAATTAAATTAGGAGACGTCTTTGTCAATGGACTATATTTAAGTGAAACCGATACACTAACCATACACTACCCAACAGGATACAAAATACATTCCATAGACCCC
The DNA here is from genome assembly GCA_001914405.1 of Candidatus Methanohalarchaeum thermophilum. GTDB lineage: Archaea > Halobacteriota > Methanonatronarchaeia > Methanonatronarchaeales > Methanonatronarchaeaceae > Methanohalarchaeum > Methanohalarchaeum thermophilum. The sequence goes on along the minus strand of MSDW01000001.1, from coordinate 1,637,537 downwards.
GAACCAACAAAAATACAAGACAAAGAACTTATCTGGAAAGGCCCAAACGACTTTGAACCCAACAACCCCGAGATCCTACTAAAACACGAAGAAACAGAAAAAACCACATCAATACAAAAATACGGAATAATAATAGCTCTAATAATAACATTATCCTCAGCAACAATCTACATATACTTCAATAAATTCAAAAAGAAAAACCAAAACAAAACCACAAAACCTGAGGACTACGACAACGACCTCGAACTTATATTGAACATACTAGAAGAATCAAATGGCTCTATTTTCCAAACAAAACTAGTAGAAAAGACAGGTTTTTCCAAAGCAAAAGTCTCAAACCTCCTAAAAAAACTAAAAAAAGAAGAAAAAATAAAGAAAATCAAAAAAGGCAGACAAAACCTAATAAAACTAAAAAAATAATCCAACTAATATAAACTAATCAATCAACTAACTCTTCCGCCATCTCCTCAGACTCCTCCAAAGAAAAATCCACCTCAAGAAAATCACCCAAAATATCTCTTGAATAACCAATTTCAATCAACTTAACAGCCCTATTATACATATCTAATTTATCAGCCTCTTTAACAATCTCAGCCTCAAGACAACTCCCACTACTATACTCACCCCACCTCTCAGCTACATCCCCACCAAATTCCCGTACAGCCCTCTTCTCAGCCTCTTCCTTACAATAAATATATTGCTGAGAAACCTTATCCAAATCAGAAACCAAAGCCTCCGGCAAATCATGCACCAAAGCAATAGTAAAAAGCTTTCTCCAATCCAGATCTCTCTCAATCTCCAAACCTATTAAATAAGAAAAAAATATCGTACCAAAAATATGCTCAGCAATACTCTCACCAGGAACACCCCGAAACTCCCATCCCTCCCTCTTTCTTCTCTTCAAAACCTCTACCAAATCAACCAACTCAAAATCACCCTTCACAGCAATCAACCCTAGGAAAAACAAACCAAACAAAAAACCCAAAACAACCAAACCACTCTAAAACACAAAAACAACTAATCCCACCATAACCATAACTATTCTAATCCAATTAAACTAACCACTTTAACATCCTCTAGTAAACTACACCTACCTAGGTCAAAGAACAAACAAACATCCATCCATTCATTCACAAGACCAACATAACATCCAAAATTAGTGCAAATATCAGATGACCAACTAAAAATAGACACTGTCCACCAACAACAAAGGATCCAAGAACCCCTAAGACCTAACCCTGCTCCAAATTTACTATCATCCACTAGTCACAACTCCCAATACCCTAACCTCGTTTCCAAACAAAACCCCAAAAACACATTCATTACAATAACAAACAAATTGCTCAACTACCTACCACTCAAACTCTAGCTAACCTATACCACTAAAAACTCCAAACAAAAAACTCAACAAAACTTTGAAAACCTGTAAAGTAACCCCTAGCTTACTCGTTTACGCTCGTGAGGAAGGAGGCTTCTATTTGAGCCTTATCCGGAGTGGAGTCTGCTTTTTTCCATCCGAGGGGCTTCTCTCACTCCACCTAAATCAACACCTAGAACTATTGGCTCCAAGAGAAGAATTGGATCAGGGCAAACACAAAAACCCATATATTAACTTAACTCTTAGGATAGCCCCGCTTTTTCTCCCTTGGGAGCTCCTACATCAGCCACCAAAGACCCCTATTCCAAAGGTTTCGGACTTACCTTTATATCTTAGGTATCTGTCTCAAAGACAATGAGATCACCTTCTGTTAAAAAAAGGCAGACAAACCCAATCAACTGCAAACCACTTTTGTAATTATATCTTACGCCATAAATCATTTCAATCCTATTTTAGTCTGATTAAGACGCGGCAGATTCTCTCGTTTCTAATTATTTTTTCAATCCTATTTCAATCCTATTTTAGTCTAATTAAGACCCACTCAGACTATCGCTGAAGAAATGTACACAACAGGATTTCAATCCTATTTTAGTCTGATTAAGACCATAATCATATTAAGTGATATAGATGGAGAGATAGAAGAATTTCAATCCTATTTTAGTCTGATTAAGACTCGTCTTTGAATTTTGACCGTATCTTTGAGGCATACGAATTTCAATCCTATTTTAGTCTGATTAAGACCCAAAACCTATATCTACGCCTATTGTTGTTGTCGTTATTTCAATCCTATTTTAGTCTGATTAAGACAATTTTCAAAAATTCAATCATATAATATGATATATTTTATTTCAATCCTATTTTAGTCTGATTAAGACTTTTTTGGCCGATTTTTCGATCGAAGACAATAGCGAATTTCAATCCTATTTTAGTCTGATTAAGACTAGTTTTGCTTTACAGTTCAATATAATTGGGAAATCAGCATTTCAATCCTATTTTAGTCTGATTAAGACATAACCACCTTCTGGCAGATCATCTATATCAATGTCATTTCAATCCTATTTTAGTCTGATTAAGACACATCACTAATCTTTATTTATTATTTCTTTTCTATTATTTCAATCCTATTTTAGTCTGATTAAGACAGAAGGTAAAAAATTCGATATGATTATGCCTCAACTTATTTCAATCCTATTTTAGTCTGATTAAGACGAGTGATCGCAGATATTATTGCCAGAATCCAAACTGATTTCAATCCTATTTTAGTCTGATTAAGACCTAAAAGCTAAGATATATGCTCCGGGTTTTAGTACTATTTCAATCCTATTTTAGTCTGATTAAGACTTAATAAAGGAAATAGGGGATAAACTGCATATAGTAATTTCAATCCTATTTTAGTCTGATTAAGACGGAGTATATAAAGACCATTATCAGGTATATGTTCCAAATTTCAATCCTATTTTAGTCTGATTAAGACTGTTGTTAAGGAGGTTGTTGATGAGGTTAAGGGGGGTTATTTCAATCCTATTTTAGTCTGATTAAGACCTTTTAGTTTTTTTGCAATTTTATTTATCTCATCGTATTTCAATCCTATTTTAGTCTGATTAAGACTTGTTTTCACTTCTTCACTTGATATAAAAGTTGTGTCTGATTTCAATCCTATTTTAGTCTGATTAAGACGATTTGTTGGAGTTGGAGGAGAAGATTGAGGCGAGTAAATTTCAATCCTATTTTAGTCTGATTAAGACAATACTTCACTTGGCAATTCATGTTTTCCCTTTTTCTCATTTCAATCCTATTTTAGTCTGATTAAGACCCTTTTGTTTGTCCTAGTCCTGAGGCTGGTTTGAATCTATTTCAATCCTATTTTAGTCTGATTAAGACCCCCAATCACTAATCGTTTTACTAACACTACTATCAATATTTCAATCCTATTTTAGTCTGATTAAGACGCTGCTAAGAAAATGAAAGAAAAAAACATTGTTAAAATTTCAATCCTATTTTAGTCTGATTAAGACAAATCAATTAGGCCAGCGAATCGGATTTGAGTTAACTGAATTTCAATCCTATTTTAGTCTGATTAAGACCTCACGTGGCAATAAATCAGCTAAAGGAGTGATTTCATTTCAATCCTATTTTAGTCTGATTAAGACAGGGGGGTTATATTGGTTTATTGCGTCTGTTTTTGTATTAAATTGTTGCATTTTGGGGTTGTTTTCTGGGATCCTCGATAGTGAATTTCTTTTATATAGATGTGCGATCTATTTTTTGGAAGTTGTTGGTTATTTTTGGAATTTTGTTTTATATATTTGTTATTTGATGTTAGTTATAGGTTCGATTTTGTTTTTTAGGTTATTTGTAGGTTTAATACTTAATTTAGAGAGAAATTGTTTTTTGAGATTGGAGTTTTCAATTGCTATTCTGGGGTGATATACGAGTATATTAATTAGGGTTTTGGCTTAAATTGTGGTGTTTGAGATCTTTTTATTGGTTATAGATTGCTTATTGTTTACTTATTATTTTTTTTCTTTTTTTAGTTGGGGTTTTTTGTATTTGTCTATAGTAAAGTGAGGCAGATAACTCATTGGCTTTGCCGAGTTGGCAGTTCATGGATATGTGGGTTGGGTTTTGTAGATTGTTTTTTTGAAAAATGTGGGTTTTGAGGTTGTTTTATTATTGGATTTGTTGATGTGTAATTGATTTTTGGTTTTTTGGTGGGATGGGATGGAGGTTGTTTTGAAGTTGTGTGTGTGTATTCTGTTTTTGTTCTCTTTGATGGGGTTGAAGAATAGCTTTTTTATCTCTCAGTGAAAAGAAGTAATGTAGATGAATTGTTGATTTGGCTTTGGTTTGGTGTATGGTTTAATAGTTTGGGAGTTAATGTATGTTTGGGATCTTTAAAGAGGTTTTTAAATCTAGGAGTTGATATAATTGAGCGAAGGTTTTTTTGACAAGGTTTTTGGAAAGAAGGAGGACATTGAGGGTTTTGATGATTATCTTGATTTAGAGGAACATATTGATGAATCAAGTGAGGATGCTGGGGCTGAGATATTGGTTAGAGTAGCAGAGATTAGGGAAATAGAGGATTCTTCGAAGGTAAAGGAACAGATCTATAATGGTAACATAGTTATTGTGGATTTGTCTGCAGTTGAGGATGATGAGTTAGCGAAGGAGAGGACTATTAATGAGATAACTCGTGCTACTGATGATGTTGGTGGGGATGTTGCTGGTATTGGTAATTCTCAGATTTTGGCGACGCCAAGCGCTATTAAGATAAGTAGGAGTGTCATTGGTGGAGGAGACTTCAGGTAGAGAAAAGATAGAGATTAAGGTTGAAGAGAAGAAGGATCTAGAGATTTTGGTGAAAAGATCTGAAACGGCTGCTATTAGGATTCCAGGTTATGGAATAGAGATTGAGCCGGGTCCGGGTTCTAAAACTAGTAAATTTAGGATTAGGGATATTTTAGATAATTTGGCTAATGTCATTGAGAGGTTTGGAGAAGATAATAAGAGGAAGAGAGATCTATTAGAGCTTATATCGGATGTAAAGGAAGGAAAAGATAATATAAGGGTAGTTATAGAAGATCCTGAGGAGGACAGCAATGTCATTAGTAGACCATGTTGATGAGGATATACTGAAGGCTTTGATAGTTCCTTTTAATCGGAAGGGCGTTGAAGAGTTAAATAAAAAGGAGTTTTTATTTGCTTATTCTTTGGATTTAGATTGGTTTTCTTTTGAGGAATCGAAGGAACTACTAAAGTATGGTTTAAATAATGCAATATTGGAAAAAGAAAAAAATAAAGTTAGATTAAATTCGGAGATTGAAGAGATAGATGTTCATCATGCGTTTGAACCTAGTGAGGGGTTAATAGAGAGAGTGAAGTCGGAGAATAACTCTTTGTTTCAGGAGATCATTGAGAGAATTAGAAAAGAGAAGGGTATAGGGAAGAAGAAGATTTTTTCTAGTATCAATGATATCCAAGAGGAACTTGATAAATTAGTTGATGTGGAAACTGCTGGCTTGGTTCTTTGCGAGGAGCTGGATGTTGAAGTGAATGATTTAAGGGAACAAAAAATTAAGGCCCTTAAGAAATAGCTTCTTTGTAGAGGTATTGTTGAGCGTATCCAGCGTAGTTTTTCCATTTTTTCTTGGCAAGTTCTCTTATTTCATTATCGGATATCTCTTTGGGTTCTTTTTGGTCTAAGTATCTCTTTTTCATTATGTCTCTGATGTTTGTATCTATTGGGAAGGCGTCTAGGTTTTTGTAGCTAAATAAGCTTATGCATTCTGAGACCTTTTCTCCAACACCGTAGAGGTTTTTTAGTTCTTTTTTTACGAGTGAGTTTTCTTTGTCTTGTATTTTGTCTAGGTCTACTTCTCCAGTTGAGATCATGTTTAAGGACTTTTCTAGGTACTTTGACCTATAACCGGCTTTACATTTTTTAAAGTCTTCTTTAGTTAAATTGAATAGTTTTTTATCTCTTGGAGGGGTCTGGATTTTTTCTCCAGATACTGTGATTTTCCTTCCGTATTCTCTTGATAGATTGGTTAAAAAAGACCTAATATTCCTCAAGTTATTGTTAGATGAAACTATAAAAACAACTATGGATAAAAGGGGGTCAGTTTTTGTTATCCTTAGTCCTCTATAGTTTTTTATTGCCTTTTTAATATAGTTATCTGTCTCTATTTTTTGATATACTCTATTTAGATCTTCTTTAAGACCAAAGTATTCTTTTATCTTCGTTTGAGGTAATTCACTTTTTATTATATAGTTTTTATCTTCTTCCTTGATCATTATAGGAGAGTATTTCTTTCCATCTTTTAGGTAACCTATATATCCTCTGTCTATTTCGTTAAAGACAAAGTGAAGTGGTTGTCCACTAAAAAGAGTTTTCTCCATGTCAATTTCTTTTTTTGGTATTTTCATCATACAAAAATATGCTCCCAAGTTTATCTTAATGGGTGAAAAGACCCTCTCCAGAATCTCTGATTTTGGTAGGGGAAAAAGTCACTAGTTAATATGTGTTTATGTGTTGTTGATTACCTATTATTGGGATGGGATGAGGGATAACTTTGCTAAAAGGGATTCTAACTGAAGTCTACTGTCCGCTCCCTCGATTATGTAGTATTCTACATCTCCTACTCTGTCTATTATCTCTATTTTTCTCTTATTCGGGATATCGAGTTCGAAGATTGAGTTATGGATCTCTTTTATGATGTCCTCGCCAGCTAAACCTCTTTTCTCCATTAATTCATTTAGGTCTTCTTTTGCCTCCATGAAGCTACCGGTAACCGCTTTTTTCATCATAGCTTTAACTTCTCTTGGATGAGGTTTCGCGGATATTCTAAATACATCATCTTCTTTGATTTCTCCTTCAAGAGAGGCAGCAGATTGTAGAGTATTTATAGCTCTTCTCATATCCCCACTCGATATGTTTTTAAGTGCTCTTATTGCTTCTTCAGATATCTCTATATCCTCTTCATCTATTATATACTTAATTCTCTCTTCAATAGCTTCTTCAGGTATCCTAGAAAACCTAAATACTGCACATCGAGACTGGATTGGTTCTATGATCTTTGAAGAATAATTTGCGCTCAAAATAAATCTAGCATTGTCACTGAATTTCTCCATAGTTCTTCTTAATGCAGATTGGGCGTCCGATGTCAGAGAATCAGACTCATCCAAAAATATAACTTTGTAATCCGCATCCCCTATAGTAGAAGACCTAGCAAAGTTCTTAATTTTGCTTCTGACAACATCTATACCTCTTTCATCACTTGCATTTAATTCAGTAAAATTATCTCTCCAAGTTTCACCAAAAAGCTCTTTAGCTATCGCAACTGCAGAAGCAGTTTTACCAACTCCAGGCGGCCCAGCAAACAATAAATGAGGAAGATTACCAGTTTTAACATATGACTTAAGTCTCTTAGTTATTTCATCCTGTCCAACAACATCATCCAACCTATCAGGCCTATATTTCTCTATCCAGATCTCCTGTTTTCCACCACTCATACTATTACTTCCCTAAAAAATATTTCTCCCAAGACTAAATTTTTCCTCTTCAAACCAAATCCTCCTATCCACTCAACTTACCTACTAAAAAAAACATCTATCATCCAGATCCCATAACCAATAAAAATACCAACCATAAGCCAGTTATCAAGGAGTAAAAAGACCAGTTCTTTCCCTATTTCCTCCTTAAAAAAAATAAAAATAAAAATAATCTAGGTTCTTAGCTGTTTCATTTTATTTTGTTTATGTTATGGTGATTTTTGGTTTCTGTTGTCTTTTATTTTGTTTTGTTTTTTTATTGTTGGTTTTTTGTTTTTATGTTTTTTTCTTGGTGTTTAGGTTCCTGATTTCCATGATGTTAGGTAATCTTTTTGTTCTGAGGTTAATTCATCTATTTCGATGTCCATTGTTTTTAGTTTAATTTCTGCAACTTTTTCGTCAATTTTTTGAGGTACTTTTTTGACTCCGGGTTGTAGTTCAGGGTTTTTGGCGAGGTGTTGTACTGATAGAGCTTGGATGGAAAAGCTTAGGTCCATTACTTCTATTGGGTGGCCGAATCCTAGTGGTGCTGCTAGATTTACTAGTCGGCCTTCTGCTAAAACATAGAAGTTTCTGTCATCACTTAATTCGTATTTTTTAATTCCTTCTCTAATTTCTTTTACATTGTTGGCTAGATCTTCTGCTGCTTCTAGATCTATTTCTACATTGAAGTGCCCTGAGTTTGCTAGGACTGCTCCATTGTTTATCTTTTTTAGTTCTTCTCGTCCTATTACATTTTTGTTACCAGTAGCGGTTACGACAATATCTGCTTTTTGTATTGCTTTCTCCATTTTTTTTACTTCGTATCCGTCCATAACTGCTTCTAGAGCTTTTCTTGGTTTTACTTCGGTTACTGTTACTCTTGCTCCTAGGGCCTTTGCTTTTTTAGCGACCCCGCTACTACAGTATCCATATCCGGCTACTACTATATTTTTTCCAGAAATTTGTAGGTTAGTGGTTGCCATTATTGCTGAAAGCGTGGATTCTCCGGTTCCGTGTACATTATCGAAGTGTCTTTTCATTGGTGTATCGTTCACAGCTATTATAGGATATTTTAGGGCATTATCTGATTCCATTGACTCTAATCTTTTTACTCCTGTAGTAGTTTCTTCGGATCCTCCTATTATTTCGTCTATCTGGTTTGGTCTCTCACTATGAAGTCTAAAAACGAGGTCTGCTCCATCGTCTATAGTTATGTCTGGGTGGAAATCTAATACATTATCGATAGCTTCGTAGTATTCTTCCGTATTTACTCCTCTTTTAGCGTATGATCTTATTCCTTTTTCGTTATCTAAGTATTTGGAAACATCGTCTTGTGTACTCAGTGGATTACATCCGGTTATAGCTATTTCTGCTCCTCCATCTCTTAGTGTTTCAACTAAATTAGCGGTTTTAGGTTCTACATGAAGAGCCATACCTATTTTATGGCCTTCTAATGGCTTTTTTTCTTTAAATCTCTCTTTAATTTCGCTTAATACGGGCATATTTCTTTTTACCCATTCAATCTTTTCTCTACCTTTATTCATTCAATCACCTTAGATCTAATTTTCTTTGAACTCTTTTCCGTTCTTTTAAGTACTTCTCTTTCATCAAGGGTCAAAAGAGAATTTTCCCTCATTATTATTTCTCCATCTACTAAAACATCTGTTACTTCTGAGCCATTTGCAGAGTAAACTAGATTAGAAACAATGTCATATCGTGGATTAAGCGTTGATTCATTCCCATTTAATAAGATAATATCGGCTTTTTTTCCTTCTTCGATTGAACCAATTTCATCTTCCAATCCTAGTGATGATGCGCCATTGATTGTAGCCATCTTTAAGGCATCTCTCGCTTTTAATGAAGTTGGATCTCCATTTTTTATCTTTTGTAATAAAGCTGCGGTTTTCATTTCTCTAAATATATTTAAACAATTGTTTGATGCTGCTCCATCAGTGCCTAAGGAAACAGTTAGGCCATAGTCTATCATATCCTGGACTGGAGCGGCTCCTGACGCCAGTTTCATATTACTAGAGGGGTTGTGGGATACTTTGACTTGGTTTTGGTGGAGAAGCCCTAAGTCTTTATTGGCTAAGTGAACTGAATGAGCAGCCAACAAATCAGGAGAGAGTAACCCAATCTCATCTAAGTATTGAACCGGGGTCATACCATGTTTACTATGGATCTCTTCAAATTCTTCCTCTGTCTCGGATAAATGTATCTGGATCCTTCCTCTCGCTTTTTCACGGGTTTCCTCCAAAAAGGACTTGGAACAGGTGGACGGGGAATGAGGTGCTAATGATGTAGTTATTTTCCCATCTGCTTGGCCCTGGTATCTCTCGGCAAAACTTACTCCCTCTCTAAGTTCTTCCTCTATCTCGTTTCCTTCCTTATTTTTTGTTACCATTCCATAGGACAGATTTGCTCTTAACCCAGTTTCCTTAACCACCTCAGCTACCTGTTCCATATGAAAGTACATATCATTGAAACAGGTTATCCCATTCTTAATTAGTTCCATGCAACCTAACATTGCTCCTCTATAGATATCAGTAGCTTCTAAGTTAGCTTCAGCTGGCCATATGTAGTCTTCTAGCCAAGTTTTTAGAGGTAAATCATCAGCTAAACCCCTGAGCAAAGTCATAGGAATATGGGAATGAGTGTTGATTAGGCCAGGTAAAACTATTTTTCTGGAGGCATCGATCTCTTTACCTGAATATTTGTTTTTTATTGTTTTTTTATCGCCTAAATCTATTATTCGGCCTTCATCTATGGCTATAGTTAATTTCCTTGGTTTACTGGTAATAGGAATAGTGTAACCGTCTTTAAGTATTAGATCAATATCCATTTTTAGATCAAATGTAGTCTTTTAGTAATATAGATAGTTTTTCTTTTACTTCATCTGACATATTAGCTGGTTCGGTAGTGATACTTCCTTCTAAAGCTTTTTTACATTCACATTTCCTCTCTTCTGGTATCTGTGGTATTACCTTTTCTAATATCCTCTTTATGGTTTTTTCATTTTTTTGCATTCTTTGTAAAATCAGCTCCATGCTAACTTCTTCCTCCGTATGCCATACATCATAATCTGTTATCGCAGCTATCATGGTGTAACAGATTTCAGCTTCTCTAGCTAACTTTGCTTCAGGTATAGCCGTCATTCCTATCACATCAAAGCCCTGTTTCCTATAGAAATCTGATTCTGCTTTGGTAGAAAACATTGGTCCTTCGATACACACATAGGTTCCTTCTTCTTTCAGCGAAAAAGAATTGCTATCTCCTATTTCATTATTAATCAGTTTTCTGAGTTGATTGCAGTAGGGGTCTGCGAATCCAACATGAGCTACAGCACCATCTTCAAAAAAGGTGGATTCTCTTTTCTTAGTTCTATCAAATATTTGATCTGGTATTACAATATCAGTTGGCTCAATCTCTTTCTTTAAGCTGCCTACTGCATTTGTAGCTAAAATTCTATTTACTCCTAGTTTTTTGAGTGCATATATGTTTGCCCTGTAGTTTACCTCAGTTGGATTATAAATGTGTTCTTTGCCATGTCTAGCTATAAAAGCTACTTCCTTGCCTTTGATTTCTCCTATAATTGGACTTGAAGAGGGATCGCCAAACGGCGTGGCAACTTTTTTTTCTTCAGCCTGTTTTATGAGTTCAGGGTCGTATATGCCGCTTCCACCTATTATCCCAATTTCTGGCATTTAACACATCACCCATTCGTTTCCATCTTTTTCTAATATACCTCTAAATTCCATTTCTTCTAAAACTTCTTCTAATCTGTCAGGTTGTGCTATTTCAAACCACAAAGGGTCTATTTGGTTATACTTCTTTAGGCCTTTTCTTATTTCCTTTTTACTTATCCTCTCGACATCTTCCTTATCCATCAACTGCTGTATTAGGTCGATCATATCTTCGATAAAATTCCACGGATAAATAATCCAAGCCCATTCATCGAGTTCTTCACCAATGTAATCTGGGTCCGCTTTACTGCTCTGTAAATACTGTAAAGTAGCCGTCCTGTAATCACTGGGATTCTGTTCATTCAGGTAATTAGTTGCCTCTATCAGGCTCTGCCCGGTATCAGTTATATCATCAACTAATAGAACATCTTTGTTTTTAACTGCTTTATCTGCTACAGGATATTTTACTTCTGCTCCTTCCTTTGTTGCAGCTGTTCCTACATAGTGTTCTATTTTCAAGCTTTCGAGATCATCTAATCCTAAAAAATCACATAAAACTCTTCCCGCAAACCAACCTCCTCTGGCCAATGCAACGATGACCTCGGGTTCAAATCCAGAATCTTTAACTTCTCTTGAAACATCTCTACATAGATCATATATGTAATCCCAAGTAGTAACGACACATTTAAATTCTTCAGGTAAAGACATCTCTATTAATACCCCATTTCTATTAAATAAGAGATAAATATAACATTTACGAAGACTATTTTAAATAAATTCCAGAATATGATTTTATCAAAGAAAGGGAAATAATGAAGATAGCTGTACCAAATAAAGGAAGAGTATACGAACCAACTATCGATTTACTGGAGAAAGCAGGGCTTCATGTATTAGATAAAGGGAAAAGAAAGCTCTTTGCCGAAACTAGTGATCCAAGCGTGGAACTGCTTTTTGCTAGGACAGGAGATATACCTGAATACATTCAAGACGGAGCTGCCGAAGTAGGTATAACGAGTCTAGATTTCATAAGAGAGACAGAAGTTGATGTAGAGGTACTAATGGACTTAGAGTATGGTAAAGCGGAAATGGTTTTAGCAGCTCCAGAAGACTCGGAAATCGAATTAACTGATGATATAACCGATGACATGAAGATAGTTACGGAGTTTCCCTCCGTTTCTTCGAATTTCTTTGAGAAAAAGGGTGTTTCCCCGGAGATCATTGAAGTAAGCGGAGCAACTGAGATGACTCCTCAAGTTGGAATAGCTGATGCTATTATCGATTTAACAAGTACTGGAACAACTCTGAGGATGAATAGACTTGAAATAATCGAAAAAGTAATGGATACATCTGTTCATTTGATTTCAAACAAGGATGCTTTGGAAGATAGTAAAGAAAAGATATTTGAAGTAAAAAGAGCACTTGAAAGCGTTATCCGAGGCGAAAAAAAGAAGTATGTAATGATGAACGCCCCAAAAGACAAATTAGATGAAATAAAAGAGAAGTTACCTGGTCTTTCAGGACCAACTATCATGAGAGTCGAATCAAATAACGGAATGAAGGCAGTTCATGTTGTTGTAGATGAATCAAAGATATATAAACTAATAAACGACTTAAAAGAAATAGGTGCTCAGGACATACTTGTAACATCGATTGATAGAATAGTTCCATAATCTAATAGCCCCATAATTTATCCAAATAATCGATTAATATGTCTTTCGAGATAACTCCAGCAATCGATATAAAAGAAGGAAAATGCGTTCAGTTAGTTGAAGGCAGACCTGGAACCGGGTCCGAATACGGTGATCCAGTAGAAATGGCCAGTGAGTGGGTTGAAAGAGGAGCTAATAGGCTTCACATAATAGACTTAGACGGTGCAATTAAGGGTGATCAGTCAAACCTTAATCTGATAAAAAAGATAATTAATTCAGTAGACAAACCAATTCAGGTGGGAGGAGGGATACGGAACCCTCAAAAAGTCCGTGAATTAGGTGAATTAGATGTGGATAGATTAATTATAGGTAGTGCTGCATTTAATAACCCTGATTTCATTGAAGAAGCTAAGAAAGAGCTAAAGGAAACTAAAACTAGTTTATTTATTTGTCTAGATTCAAGAGATAACGAAGTAATGATCGAAGGATGGAAAGAATCCGCTGGAGTTTCGGTAACCAGAGCTGTAGATTTTTTCCAAGAAAAAGAGGTGGATGGTTTTTTATTAACAGATATCGCTAAAGAGGGAAAACTAGAAGGCATCGATATTGAATGGATCCGTAGTGTAAGTAAAAAAGTAGATAAGAAACTTATCGTTTCCGGTGGAATCTCTAGTTTAAGTGACTTGATTTCGTTAAGGGATGCAGGTATTGAAGAGGTAGTGGTTGGAACGGCACTCTATGAGGGAAAAATTAATTTAAAAGAAGCTAAAAATGCGTTAGGTGATTAAAATTGAGAAAATCGAGTAAAAAAAGAGTTACAGATGAAACAGATATTAAAGTAAAATTAAACTTAGACAAAAAAGATGATTTGAATATATCCTCAGGAATACCCTTTTTTGATCACATGCTGGAAGCATTCTGTAAACATGGAGAAATAAGTTTAACCTTGGAAGCCGAGGGAGATACAGAGGTAGGATATCACCACACTATAGAAGATATCGGAATTGTTTTAGGTAAAACGCTTTCAGAAATAATAGATTATGAAAAAATAAATCGATTTGGTTCTGCTTCTATTCCTATGGACGATGCGATAACAGAGACTTCATTAGATCTGTGTGGTAGAAGTTATTTGGTTTCAGAAATTCCAACAGGATCTGTTTCTGGTGTCAAAACTGAAGACCTAGACCATTTTTTTAGGTCTTTCGTTAATCACTGTGGGATGACACTTCATATTTACTCGAAAGGTGAAAACCAACATCATGTATTCGAGTCAGTTTTCAAGTCGTTTGCTCATTCCTTTAAGGAAGCAGTTGAGCGCAAAGAGGATTACTTAAGAAGTACAAAGGGCAAACTTGGAGACTATTAATCCATTTTATTACTCGTTAGGGTTTTTAAGAGAATATTATTAAATAAAATAAGTAAATTCGAAAATTGTTTAATTGGGGGATAGAGCCAAAGTGAGAAGGATTTTGGTTACAACAGCATGGCCTTATGGAAACGGACCCATACATTTAGGTCATTTTGCGGGAATGGTGCTACCAGCCGATATTTTTGCTAGATACCATCGTATGAAGGGTAATGATGTTTTGATGGTCTCGGGAACCGATATGCACGGAACTCCAATTTCGCTTAAAGCCGAAGAAGAAGGTGTAAGCCCTGAAAAAATAGCCAATAAATACCATAAGGTTATTAAAAATTCTTTAGAAGAAATGGAAGCTTCTTATGACCTTTACACTAAAACAACTACAGAAAACCACTACGAAACAGTTCAAGATTTCTTTCTAAAGCTAAAAGAAAATAACTACATCTATAAAAAAGATATGGAACTTTTTTACTGCCCAAATTGTGAAAAATTTCTCCCTGATCGATATGTAGAAGGAGAATGCCCTAACTGTGGTGCTCCAGGTGCCAGAGGAGACCAATGTGATGAATGCAGCAAAACTCTGGAGCCTACAGACCTAATTAACCCATATTGCTCAAGATGCGGGGAAAAACCAGAGATAAGAGAAAGTGAACATTACTTCCTTGAGCTTAGCGAGTTTTCAGAAAAACTCTATGACTGGATAAAGAGTAGAGAAGATGAATGGAGAGATAATGTAGTTAATTTCACAAAGCAATGGATAGAAGAGGGATTGGAGGACAGGCCTATTACTAGGGACATGAAGTGGGGTGTTCCTATTCCAGATGGCGAGGAAGGAAAATGCATATATGTTTGGTTTGATGCAGTTATAGGGTATCTTTCGGCTACAAAGGAGTTTACCAGTGACTGGGAGAAATACTGGAAGAACGACGAAGCAGAGACCTACTACTTCATCGGTAAGGACAACATCCCCTTCCATTCGATTATTTGGCCAGCAATGTTGATGGGTTACGGTGAACTTAATCTACCCTACTGTGTATCTGCTAACGAATTCCTAAATTTAGAGGGAAAACAGTTTTCTACCAGTAGAAACTGGGCTGTCTGGTTGGATGATATCCCATTTGATGAGGATTCAATTAGATACTATCTCACAGCTATTATGCCAGAAAGAGGGGACTCTAATTTTACTTGGAAAGGTTTCCAAGAGAAAAATAACGAAGAACTGGTTTCTACTTACGGAAATTTTGCACATAGAGTTCTTACATTAATAGATAGTAACTTTGATAAAAAGATACCAGATGTAGACGAATTTGAAAAAAAAGATAAAAAAGTATTTGATCGTATTGAGGAAATAGTAGAAGAGGTTGGAGAGTACATTGATTCAAGAGAATTTAAAAAGGCATTAAATAAAATGCTAAAACTTGCTTCTCTCGGCAACCAACATCTAAATGAAAGAGAACCTTGGAACCAAGAAGATCCAAGAAACTCCCTCTACACCTCCGCGTGTATACTTAAATCCCTTTCGATATTGAGTGCCCCATTTATGCCTAAGGCCTCTGACAAAATATGGAGCATGTTAGGTAATAGTGATTCGGTCCACGAACAGAGTTGGGAGGAAGCCAAGACCCCAATAGAAGGTGATAAAATAAATGAACCTGAAACTTTATTTGATATCGTTGAAGATAAAGAAATAAAAAAACAGAAGAGTAAATTAGGTAAAGAAAAATCAAGTAAGGAAGAAAAGGAGAAAGAAAAAATGAACGAAAATAATAAAATAACTATACAGGATTTTGAAGATATAGATATGAGAATAGGAGAGATCAAAGAAGCTAGTGAAGTAAAAGGCTCAGATACCCTAATGAAGTTAATGGTAGATATCGGTGACGAAGAAAGGCAGATCGTTGCAGGGCTATCAGGTTACTATGAATCTAGTGATCTACCTGGTAAAAAGGTAGTGGTCCTAGCAAATTTAGAAGAAGCAGAAATATTCGGCGTTAAATCTCAAGGAATGGTTCTAGCTGCTGTAGAAGGAGAAGAGCCTTTCTTATTAGAACCGGATGACGATCCTGAAGTTGGATCCAGAATAGAATAAAACAGGAAAAAAAGATAAAAACAATGCCTACATTTATTTAAAGAGATTCCAGTAATTTTTCGTCCTGTATATAGTTTTTACCTGTTTTTAGGGCGATTTCAGCTTTCTTTAGCTCTTGACCTAGGTAAGCCGAGTGGTTAAGGTCTTCTATTAACTCTCTTTTAGTAATTTTTTTAATTATTTGATCTGCTTTTCTTCCTTTTATTGTTAGATGTTTTTCTGAGTTCTTTGAATGAAAAACCGCTATAATCTCTTTTTTTTCTCTATCTACTCCTATCTCGAAGCATCCTTTCGGGCTTTTACTCGAAGTTACTTCTTTTTCATGTAATCCATCAATCACTTCTCCTAGCTTCTCTGGAGGAAACTCTTTTCTTTTTTTCGTTTTTAGGTTTAGTAAATCTATGTTTAAATCCTTTGGATAAGTTTCCTTCATCTTAGATATATAAGCCATTTTACAAGATTTATTTAATTCTCTTACACTGCCCTTAGTCTTCAAACTTGCTTCAGTAGTTAATAAAAGATCTACAGAAAGCTCTGAAACTATATTGGCCATTAAAGCATTTATGCCTAAGCTATCAGCATCTATTAATTCTGTTACATTACCAACACCCATCATAGTGGGTAAACCAGGTTTTAACTTATTTAACTCATGACATCTTTGGATCGAATCTACCAAACCAGAGTTAGGAGGTGATAGTATAGGATCAGCTATAGTTTTAATACCTAATTTCTCCGCAGTAGATAAATTTTCGAGCAATGAACCAATAGTTTCATCGTCTGGAATTACAACACAAACCTCGTTCCCTAATTCTTCGCCTACTCTATCCATAACTTCTTTATTAGCGCTCAACACCAGATCTATATCGTAGTCAACTGCTACTCGGATTTTTTCAGGGTCTAAGGTATCTATAGAAAGCGGTGCATCCGTATCTAAAACCTTAAAAACTTCTTCTACCTCTTCTGGTGATGTAGAATTAGAAAAACCTAGGTCTATTATATCTGCACCCTGATCCAAAAAATATCTAATATTTTCATGAATATCTTCAGTCTCCAAAGTTGCAGCATTATTTATTTCAGCAATTATGGTTGCTGGGCCTTTCCCTATTTCAAGACCACTTAGATTTAAGGTGAAACTAGGTTCTTCTTTTTCCTTTAGTTCCTCTATGGTTATCTCACTTATATCAATTACTTTATCTGCCGCTTTTCTTGGTGATAACTCATCCAAACCATCTTCAATAGCTTCACATATATCAAACGCATTTTTTGGGCCTTTAAAGACATTGCTTAACCCACTAAAATCTGCTTCCGTTCTTCCAGGTACTATTACATAATCGTAAGCTCCCGTTTCAACACTTTCACTCATCATCTTTGGCTCAATAAATGCAGCAACATCAGTCTGTAGTTTTTTAACATCTAAGTTGTATCCTAGCTTACTTAATTGATTACTTTGTTCTTTAACCACATCATAAGCTTTATTTCCCGTGACTAAGAGGATATCTATATTTTCACTCATCATCTACAACATAATATATTCCATTCAAGCCCCGAAACTTACCATTAACATCTAAACCGTAACCCACCACAAAGTAATCAGGTATATCAAAACCTACATAATCCGGATCCACATCAAACTCGTGTCCTTCAGGCTTCTTTAACAAAGTACAGAACTCTAAAGATGCTACATCCTTACT
This sequence comes from Candidatus Methanohalarchaeum thermophilum, assembly GCA_001914405.1. Taxonomy (GTDB): domain Archaea; phylum Halobacteriota; class Methanonatronarchaeia; order Methanonatronarchaeales; family Methanonatronarchaeaceae; genus Methanohalarchaeum; species Methanohalarchaeum thermophilum. Next base: position 1,619,651 of record MSDW01000001.1, on the reverse strand, counting down.
TGAGAAAAATGACTTCAAAAACTCAAGCGTTCTTCCAGTATCAACTATATCTTCTACAACTACTACATCTCTATCTTCAAAAGAAGAAGTTCCCTCCATTATTAACTCCGGATCTCCTGCTTCCATATCACTGTAACACTCAACATCAACAAAATCTATTTCCACATCAGCATCCATCGACCTTATTAAATCTGACAGAAAGATGAAACTTCCTTTCAATACGCCAACAAACAATGGATCCTTATCTACGTATTTTCTATCCAGCTCTCTAGCTAATTCCCTCACCTTCTCCTTAATCTCATCCTCATCAATTAATAATTCCTTTTCCATACTAGAAATCCATCCATTCAGTTACCATACCTTGATCCAAAAGAACCGTGAAAGTATTTACCTCTTTATCTTATAATACTACAACCAATTATTGTTTTCTTCTCTTATCTCAATGGTTGAGAAGATCCCTCCAAAATCTCTAATTTTGGTGAGGGAGAAAGTCACACCTAGTTAGTGAAACATACTTATGTATCTTCTTTTTCTGCCAAACCTAATGTAAACCTATTTTGATTCATTAGGGATCTAAAACATTTAGTTTAATTTATTTATTTAGATTCTCTTGGTTTTCCTCATAGGTAATAAAATGAATTCAATGAGGTATTTCAGGAACCTATTTTTTTCTTAGTTTATATATCAAAGTGGTTATTTCATATTATTAGTTGGCTGGAAACAACTTCCCTTTTTTTATTTAGCTAAAAGGATGAGAGTAAACCTAACACATAATCTTTCTTGTGAAATACCCCTACCTAACTTGCTTCTCTTGTTAGGAAGGAGCTTCCCTGTTCAACCACATGACTTACTGGAACCGAAGTTCCAGCAGAGGTCGATGTGTCCGAGGGCTTTGACTTCGAACAGTCCCTGCCCTACCAAGTTAATAGCCTTGTTTACGATGTTTATAGATGCATTCAAGTCTCGGTCAATTTCTAAACCACATTCTTTACATTTGTGGGTTCTATCTGTTAGTTCTTTATCTACCTTATTATCACAATTTAGATTCGAGCAACTCTTTGTAGTGTCTCTTGCCTCTACCTCTACATACTTGCCCACCAGCTTACAAAGCTTTGTAAACAACCATAGAAACAAACTCATCCCAAACATAATCAGCTATACACCTATTCAGGGCACTACTCCCCCCTTCCAATAAGTTCTTACCATCCAAATCCTCCTACCGCTACCACACCATACCTATCAACATATACTCTTAACAGTTTATGTAAAAAATCACTTCATGCATCCCTCAGTTTCTTATAGGCTCTCGCCAACCTCCTCTTTTGCTTCTTCCAATTATTGCATCCCCCTCCTTTCCAAATAGTTTCCTTTGCTCTTTCCTAACTCCCTCAAATTTCTCTTCCAACATAATTTAAAAATCCTATACCTCTCTACCCTCACCATCAGTCAAGAAATTAGATACATTTAGGTCTATCCCTAATTATGTCACTATCTTCCGTAATTAATTCTTTATCAAGTTTCCCAACTTCCAGTCGAAGCATAACCTCCCAGCCACCACAACTACATTCCCTTATTTACCACACCTTTAACCTCAGCATCTTCTGAAATTAGCCTATGAAAAATTACAGGTAATTCCCCCTACCCTCAATAAACACATAATCCCTCTTTCTCAGCCTATTTTACAACCCAATTAATTGATCTTCAATGCTATTAATCGAATTCATGTACCTTAACCTTCCAACCCTTCTTTTCCTTCCCCCCTTTTCTTTGTATTTAAAGCCTTGATCACGCCATATATTCCCCCAACAATCTGCTCAGCAGCCTTTGAATACACATTTTAAAACTCAGAATTCGATATCTTCCTCCACTCTGATAACCTATCATACATCTCATATTTCTTCATCAATTCACCTAAATTATTTAGTATCTCCAGTACCTTACTGTAGATGCCTTTATGTACCCTAAAGTGCTTCTTTAACCCTTCTCTATTCTCTTCCGTTAGATTGGCATCATATTTATATAAAAGTGACTGCAAAGACACCACAAACCCATTCATATACTTATACTTCAAATACCCATAACTAATTCATCACCCACCCAAACCACAGATCTAGAAAAATGTCTTCTCAACCAGCTAGATAAAAAGTAATTTCTACGTAATAAGCTTCTAAGAATGTTGGAATTAGGGTTGTTCTTGGAGGGAAAGGTATCCCAGCCAAGGGTGTAGGTAACGGTCAATTTGCTCTTCAGTGAACTACCCATACTTAATCAAAGATTTGGGAAGGTGTCTTCTCAGTCAAATAGATAACAAAGGAGTGTTGTGTTGAAACCTAATGGAGTTTACTATTCCAAGTCTACTAAGTTCATTGGGTTTGAGGCGAAGCCCACTGACAAACCTATCTTTAATCTCTGATTAGACCGGAGGGAGTAGTTGTCAGGTTACTGTTTATAGTAGAGTATGGCAGAAAATCCCGCGACTCTTCCGTGAGGATGAATGCCTTAAGTAACACTTAAAGGGTATTAGAAACTAGTTAGGGATAGTCGGCAGTTGGTTGGATCTGTCTGCCCTATCAAAAATCGATCCCACGGCCTTTAAGGTCTTCTGGCTAAGCTAAAGCCCCCAAGACGCTACATCAAATAAGATGTATTAGGGTAAACTCAAAACCTTTTGGGGTAGAGTCCTAGTGGCTGATGTAGAAACTACCAAGAGAGAATAAGGGAACCACCCTAAAAGTTAAGTTAATATATGGGTTTTTGTATTTTTCCTGATCCAATTCTTCTCTTGGAGCAAATAGTTCCAGGTGTTGATTTAGGTGGAGTGAGAGAAGCCCCTCGGATGGAAAAAAGCAGACTCCACTCCGAATAGGGCTCACATGGAAGCCCCACAGCTTTGCTAGGGGGTCATTTCACGTGTTAGTATTAAAGGTTATGGATTATCTGTGTATTTTTTTTCTTAAGTGTATTTATTTTTTTTTAGTAATTTTTTGGAGTTTGGGTTTGTTTTCTTCTTAAATTGGGTTTTTTTGGGAATATTGTTCATTGCTTATTATTTGAAATTGTTAAGGTATGTAACTTTTTTGCCTAACATAAATTAGTTAATAAACAATGTTTGAATTATTTTTAGCGGATATATGTAATTAGATTATTTATTTTAGGAACTCCAATGTTTAGATGTATATCATTCGTAATTTCGGATTTGGTTCTCAGAGCATACTTAGTGAAGGTGTTTTCATATTAGTCTGAAAGTTGACCTCCATATCCATTCAAAGTACTCCAAGGACGGAAAGGGCGAAGTTTTGGAGATAATTAGAGAAGCTGAGGGAAAAAACTTGGATGCAATAGCAATAACAGATCACGATACAATTGAAGGAAATAAAAAGGCAAAAGAGCTATGTAGGGACCGTGAAATTAAAATTATTGGTGGACAAGAAACAACTACGGCGGATGGTCATCTACTTGTTTTAGGAATTAACGAAAAAATTCCATCAAATCTGCCAATAAGGGAAACTATATCTATTGCTAGGGAAAAAGGTGGATTTCTTATTGCCCCGCATATATTTCATAGATACAGGCATGGTATCGGAGGTAAGATAAAGGAGGATGGAGTGGAAGTAGATGCGGTCGAAGTATACAACTCTAGATATATTACTGGGCTTGCAAATAAAAGGGCTAAATGGTTTACAGAAAAGAACAATATTCCTATCGTAGCAGGAAGTGATTCTCATATCCCTCAGATGGTTGGATATGGCGTTACATATGTGGATACCAATGACAAGTCCAATATACTCAATGCAATCAAAGAAAATAAAACCCGTATAGAATTAAAGAAGACCCCTGTGTCTCTATTTCTTAATCAAGCCGTAAGTTCAATCTGGAGAGAAATAAAAAGTAGGATCAATAAGAGGTTTTAATTATTTTTCTCTTATCTCTTGGTTTTTATTTTTTGCTTCTTCCAGTATTTTAGACATTAGATCTTTTTCCCATTTACTACCTACTTTTTCTACTATCTTCATGTAGTGTTTAATGTATTTCATGTGTTCTAGGTCTATATCCAGTTTAGTATAATGTATTAGGGCTTCTATTATTGATTGTCTGGCTCTACAGTATCCTTCTGGATCTATTGATTTTTTTTGGACATTAGATGTGTCCATCCAGACATAGATGAAATCTGTGTAATCTTCTATTTTCTTTACTTCTGCCTTGATGAATATATTAGCTTGCTTGATCTTGTAACCGTTGTTTTTTATTTCTTCATCCATTATTGATTTGTAAAAAAACTCGGGGTCATTAGTTAGGTTTATGCCTACTTTATCTCCTTCTTTTATTTTTTCAAATAATCGGTTGCCACTATATATCTTTGATTTGAGCTTTGATTTTTCTTTCCATACGCCTATAGGAGTTATTAGGTAATCTTGTTTGTTTTTTATTGTAAATATAGTTTCTATTGTTCTATTTTCTTTAAAACCTATTTTATTTAAATTCATTGTTGTCGTAGAGTAATTTTAGGTATATTACTGATGAAAGTAGATCGGCCGTTGTTCCTGGGCTTATTCCTTTTTCATTCAATCTTTTATCTAGTTTTTTAATTTGTTTAATGGAGTAGTCATTTTCTATGATCTGCTTGGCTCTCTCAGATAGTTTTTTAGACTGGTCTTTTCCGTGTACTTTGGCTACATGGGTATCTGGGTATTTGAGTAGACTTATAAATGTTTTTACCAGATTTTCGTTATTTAAATCTTTTTCTTTAAGAAATTTAAAGCCCTCATATGTTTTTTCGAAGCCATTGATCAGTTCCTTAGCTATTGTATCTCTTTGCTTTGATTTTTCCATTAGTTCTTTAAATGTAATATTTTTTTCAGTGACTTCTTTTATAGCTAAATCAGATGTTGCATCTAGTTCCTTTACATCCTTTTCCTCAAGTCCACCTACTTCGACATAATCAAGTGCTCTATAGAAGTTAGCTGCATCTTCAACATCAGATCTCTCTATTAAGCTTGAAGCCGTTTTTCTTAAGCTATCAGGTGTTATTTCATTCAGCGATTCAGATGCCTTATAAAGAGGTGACAATAGTAATACTGCTCCAAAATGTGTATTTCCTCCTTCATGAGATCTTGCCATTCCTTTTGCAGATAGAGATATGATTGAACCAAGTTTCGAGGTTTTATTCTCTTCAAAAACTCTAGAAACACTTATTGCAGATGTTATAAAGTCATTAAAGGATGTATCTATGTGTTCATGGTTTCTATCCACACATCCTGGTTTAGGAGTTGTTGATAGTTCATATAACAAACTAAGCCTTATGTAATCAGACTTTTTCACATTATCTCCTCATAAATAGCTTCCGCTAACTTTATTTCTTTTTTTGGGTTATTCATTAATGTATCCAAGGTTATACAGTTTCTTGGTGGATTAAGATCTTTTTCATCCACTATTAGAGTATCCAAGAAGTCCTGGTAAAAACTAAGAATTCCATTTGAATTCGGTTCCAACCCAAATTCTTCCATCAATTTCCTTGCAGGTCCACTTACGGGTTCCTCTCCTATCATCGGACTAATAGCAACAACTTCGACTTCATTTCTCAATCTTTCCCTTATATCTCCCAACGAAATTATAGGGTATATGCTAGTTATAGGATTGCTTGGGCCTATAATTAATTTTTTTTCTTCTTTTAGCATTTTTTTAAACTTAGAAGAAGGTGAAGCTTTTTCTAGGCCCTTAAAGTTTATTTCCTCTATTTTTCCCTTTCCCTGGTTCTGAACCCACCATCTTTGAAAATGTAATTCACCTTTCTCTCCCGTCTTGATATATGTGCTTACCTCATCGTCTGTCATTGGAGTAATTGTAGCTTTTATATTCATTCTATCGGCCATTATCTCAGTAGTCTCTGTTAAACTTTTACCCATATTCAATAATTTAGTTCTCGCAATGTGGGTTGCACGATCCCTATCACCAATCTTCATAAACTCAGATTCGTCATATTCATTTAAGTAGTTGTGAGTGACAAAGGTATCTCCTTCAATCCCCCACCACTTTTCATCGTCTATTATTCCTGCAAGAGTATATAAAACAGAATCAATGTCGGGACAGATCAAATTTCCTGATAACTTAATGTCATCCGCAGTATTTACAACTACTTTGATCTCGCTTTCGTCTATTACCGATTTAAATCCTCTTAACAACTTGGGTGTTCCAGTTCCTCCTGAAAGAAAAAGCATCTATAATTCACCTAAAGACAGATTGATTTTTTTCTCGTTCAATTTTTCCATCCCTCGGTTCTCCTTCTCTTTTGAAACCTTCTATTACTGCAACTGGTTTTGATTTGCTTGCTTCTCCAAAAACTAAGTTTGCTGAAGCTGCTAGTTCATCTGCTACACATTCAACCGTCGTTTCAAGTTTTCGCCCATATAGGTCCTCTAGGCCTTTATACGAAGAAAAAGGCTTTAAGCCGGCGTAGCCAATTGTAGTTCCTACAGCACCTTTTCTAAATGGTCGGCCTATGCTATCAGATATTATAACACCTTGACAATCTATTTCCTTTAATATTTTTTCTGCCTCTTGATTAGGTTTCTTCGGCGGTAAAAGGACATTCCCCTTTCCTGCATTAGATTTATCTATACCGGCATTTGCGCAAATCCTGTTATTTTTTTCGGTTATAATAAAATCTTTTCCTATCTTTATCACATTTGATTCTTTTATTATTAGTTCACAGACTCTTGGATCCTTATTAGATTTTTTAGCTAATTTTTTTGCTCTTTCACCTGGATCTACATCTTTTAAGTTGGTCCTCTGTCCATTTGCCTTAGAAATAATTGAATGAGCTATCACCAGGATCTCGCTGCCCTCAAACTCTCTCTCATCCTTTATGATCTGAGAGATTTCGTCTCCTTCATTTATGATTGGAAGTTTCAAACCGGTAATTTGAATTGCCATACTGGTAAATGAATCATTGTGAGAAATAAATGAATATTTCGAACCTATCCATAGAAACTAAAGAAAAAACTGAAATAATTGATATAACAAAAGAAATCAATAAGGAAATCTCAAGAAAAGAAGGATTGATTAATATTTTCTCTAAACACACAACTACTGGTCTAACTGTAAATGAAAATGAAAGTAATTTAATATCAGATATAGATCAATTACTAACTGAAATAGTTTCTAGTGACAACTGGAGACATAACAAAATAGATAACAATGCTGAATCACATTTGAGGTCTATTTTATTAGATTCGTCTATAACCTTGCCCATTAAAGACGGTGAAATGGATTTAGGTACCTGGCAATCTGTTTTATTCATTGAACTTGATGGCCCAAGAACCAGAGAGGTTAGAATTAGCGTTTTATAGAATTGGGGAAATTAGATGTCAAAGATAATTAAGGACCCAATTCATGATTATATAAAATTAAATGATCTTGGATTAAAGTTAGTAGACACACATCAATTACAGAGACTAAGAAGAGTTAGACAACTCGGTTTCTCTTATTTAGTTTATCCAGGTGCAAACCATACTAGATTTGAACATTCCCTAGGTGTTTATCATCTTGCCACAGAAGTCTGTGAAAATCTGGGGTTAAGTCAGAAAGTTAAGAAGGAGTTACAGGCAGCTGCTTTATTACATGATATTGGCCATGGCCCATTTTCTCACACTTCCGAAGAAATAATATCTAACGCAGGTGGTAAAACCCACGAAGACTTCGCATTAGACAAGATAAAAGACTCAAATCTAAATAATATACTTAAAGAAGAGGATATTGATGTATCCAGTGTATTAAAATTAATAAAGGGTGAAAAAAAATTTGGTAAGATAATATCAGGAGAACTTGATGTCGACAGAATGGATTACCTAGTAAGGGACGCACACTACACCGGTGTTGCTTACGGAACTATAGACTATGGAAGGTTAATCAACGAAATCAAAATCATAGATGGAGAACCTATATTAGAGGAAGGAGGTTTACAGGCTGCTGAGTCTTTATTGGTTTCTAGGTTTTTAATGGAGCCTACAGTTTATTTTCATCACACTTCCAGAATAGCTGAAACAATGGCCTCAGCTGCAATCGAAAAATCCCTAGAGAAGGGCTTATTTACTACTAGAGATTTCAGAAGAATGTTTGACCACCAGGTTCTATTAAAGATGAGAACACAGGAAGGGTTTATTGGTAACATAGCTGAGAGACTGTTAGACAGAAAACTGTATAAGGTTGCTTTTAAAAGAAATATATCTTCTTTAGACCAAGATTTTATAGATAAGCTAGCTAGAGACCAAGAAATGAGAAATAATCTAGAAAAAGAGATTTCTAATGAGGTTGGCGTAGAGAAGGAAGATAGAGTCCTGATTGATGTTCCTCCAAACCCAAGAATAGATGAATTAAAAACCAATATCTTGATAGATGGAGCAGTAAAGAGACTTGATGAAGTTTCAAATATTGTAAGCATATTAAATGATTCTAGAAGAGATTATTGGGAGATTGGAGTTTATTCACCCAAGTATAAACTTGGTAAGGCAAAAGATATAGTTGAAAAAAAGCTAGGTAGCTAGGTGTTTCGTATTGAAAATAATAACAGCTATCACTGGAGCTAGCGGAATTAAATATGGTTTAAGGCTAACTGAGTTTTTGTCAAATTCGGAGATTGAAAATCATTTAGTTATTTCTGAAGCCGGTGAGAAACTAATAGAAATAGAATCTGATAAAGAAATTGGTTACTTCAGGGATCTAGCTGATAAAAATTACATGAATAATGATTTAGGCGCCCAAATAGCTAGTGGCTCTTATCTCACAGATGGAATGGTAGTGATTCCAGCAAGTGCTAAGACCCTAGGTTCTATTTCAAACGGGATTTCAAATAATTTGATCACTAGAGCAGCCGATGTTTGCTTGAAGGAAGGAAGAGACCTAGTGTTGGTTCCGAGAGAAACTCCTTTAAATGAAATACATCTCAGAAATCTCTTGAAGTTAAGCAAGGCAGGTGCAACGATCTTACCAGCTTCCCCTGGATTCTACCATCAGCCCAGTGAAATAAGCGATCTAGTCGATTTTGTAGTTGGAAAGACCTTAGATCAACTAGGAATAAATAACGAATTATACGATAGGTGGGAGTAAATGAGAAGTTTTTTAGAAAATATAGATAAAATAAGGATTAAAAACGAAGTTTCAACTGAATACGAGATAGCAGCTTTATCTAAAAAAACCAAGAAGGCTTTGGTCTTTGAAGATGTAAAGGGATTTGATAAAAAGGTCGTAACTAACCTTGCCTCCACAAGGAAAAAAGTAGCCAAGGCAATTGGTTGCAAAGTAAAAGAAATACCTTCTAAGATCCAGAACGGAATTGAAGATCCTAAAGAAATAAACGAAGTAAAGGGTAAAATAGATACATCAAAACCAGATCTAAATAAAATACCTATTTTAAAACACTATAAAAGGGATGCTGGTCCTTACATCACATCTGGAATCGTTGTAGCAGAAGATAAAGAGGGCGAAAGAAACGCCTCAATCCATAGAATGCTGGTCAAAGACAGAGATAAACTTGGAATAAGGATTGTCGAGAGACACCTCTACGATTACTACAAAGAAGGCGAAAAAAAGGATAAAGATCTTGATATAGCAATAGCAATAGGAGTTCATCCTTCTATTTTATTAGCCTCGGCTACCAGGGTTCCAAGAGGTTTCGATGAGTTTAAATTAGCTAATTCACTAAATAAAAATAAAAATAAGGATGGTATTAACCTACTTAAATGTGATTCTGTTGACTTAGAAGTTCCTGAAGCTGAAATAATATTAGAAGGAAAAATTAAAACCAATATTAGAGAAAAAGAAGGGCCTTTTGTAGATATAACAGGTACATATGACGGAGTACGACAACAACCTATAATAGAGCTAACAGGTATGTGGACCAAGGAAAACCCTATCTACCATGGTCTTTTACCTGCTGAAAGCGAACATAAGCTGATGATGGGGCTTCCTTATGAGCCCTTGATAATGAATAAGGTAAATGAGGTTTGTAAAGTAAAAAATGCCATTTTAACAGATGGAGGAAGCGGTTACCTTCACGGAGTAGTTCAAATAGAAAAAAGAAACAAAAAGGATGGCAAAAAAGCAATAAATGCTGCAATGGACGCTCATAGTAGCATGAAACATTGTCTTGTTATAGATGAAGACACTGATATATATGATAAAACAGACCTAGAAAGAGCTATAGCTACACGGGTAAAGGGAGATGAAGACATCCATATATTTTCCGATGTAAAGGGATCAAGCCTTGATCCAAGAGGAGAAAAAGATGGTACAGTAACAAAAGTTGGAATGGACGCCACAAAGGTAATAGGTACTGAAGAAAAAGTAAACAAGGTAAAGGTTCCTTTAGAGGATGAAATAGAACTTGAAGATTACATTGATTAATAAAGAGGTAAGCCATGTTTCTGAACAAAAGAGAAGAAGATATTTTAGAAGGAGAAGAAGGACCTAGCAAACAAAAATCAATGGAGATATTGGTCGAATTAGGAGAAATATACGATGCAAACAAGTTGATTGATATAAAAAGTGCTCAGGTATCTGGTGTTTCTTATAAGACCATTGGAGATGCTGGTCTTGAATTTATTAAAGATATAGCCAGCACTGATGAAGAAGTAGAAGTCAAAACCACTTTAAATCCTGCTGGTATAGATATAGAAAAATGGAAGGAACTTGGAATTTCAAGAGATTTCGCAGAAAAGCAGATGCAGATCATAGATTTATTCGAACAAATTGGAATTGAAACATCCTGTTCCTGTACGCCTTACCTTATAGGAAATAAGCCTAAAAAAGGTGAACACGTTGCTTGGGCAGAATCATCAGCTGTAAGTTACTGTAACTCAGTTCTAGGAGCAAGAACAAATAGAGAAGGAGGCCCATCGGCATTAGCATCTGCTTTAATAGGAAAAACACCTAACTATGGATATCATCTAGATCGAAACCGAGAAGCCGACTATTCTATAAGAGTGGAAGAGGAACTGTCCAGATCCGATTATGGTTCATTGGGCAAAATAGTAGGTAAAAAAGTTGAAGACTCCGTTCCCTATTTCAATTTAAAATCAGAGCCAAATAAAGATGAATTGAAAGCGCTTGGTGCTTCAATGGCAGCGACAGGCGCTGTTGCTCTCTACCATGTTGATAAAATAACCCCAGAATATAAAGAGACCAAGATCCCAGACGAAGAAATTGTAATTGAAAAAGAGGAAATAAAAAATGAGTTCAATAAAAACCTAAACGATGTTGATTTAATTGCTATCGGATGCCCTCACTTATCAAATAAAGAACTCCAAAACATATACAAAGAAATTGAAGACAAAGAAATTAAAAAGAAGCTTTGGGTTTTTACGGCTAGAAAAACCTCTGAAAAGAATAAAAAACTAATATCTAAGCTAGAGGAAAAAGGTGTGAAGGTTGTTATGGACACATGTATGGTTGTAAGCCCCCTCAGAGAGATAGGGATAAATAAGGTCATGGTAGATTCTGGAAAAGCATCATTTTACCTACCGAGCTTAAATGAAGTAGATGCAGTCTATTCGAGTACCGAGAAATGCCTAAAGGAGGCAACCCGTGAAGATTAAAGGAAGAGGCAATAATAAAGGAAAAGCTCAAGGAAGAATCCTTTTTTCAAATGAACCTATATCATTTTTAGGTGGAATAGATCCTGAAACCGGAAAAATAGTTGAAGAAGGACATGAATTAAAAGGTGAAAAAGTAAAAGATAAAATCCTAGTTTTTCCAAAAGGAAAAGGATCCACAGTTGGTTCTTATGTACTTTATCAACTCAGCAAAAATAATAAAGAGCCATCAGCAATTATAAACAGTGAATCAGAAGCAATAGTTGCTGTAGGAGCTATTATTTCATCAATACCACTGATCGATAAAATTGACATAAACAAACTACCAAAAAAAGGAATGATTTCAGTAGATTCAGAAGAAGGAACAGTAAAATTCTAAAATCGATAAACACTAAAAGAATTGAGACTTTTCAATTTTTTCTAATGCTTTATTTGATATAATCAGAATAAGCAAAAAACCAATTTAATCCCTAGCTTAAAGGTTTCAGTCTTTTTTATGGTTTTTGTGGATCCATGGTATTTTTGTTTTTTTTAATGAGTTTTGGAGGAAAATTTCTTTTATGTCCTAAAATATAATTTTTTTGGATCTAATTTCTCTTAATTTTATTTTTTCTGTGTTTTGATAATAAAAGCTGTTTGTAGAGTTAATTTCCTGTATTCAGTTTTTTTAAAGTCCTTATCATTTATTAATTCACATAATTCATCTATATCCTTTTTTTGGAAGAAGTTTTTGTAATCTTGGGTTAAAAATTCAAGTGTTTGATTTAGGTCTTTTTTAGGAGAGATCTTTTTTATTAGATTAAAGAAATCTTTTATATAGAATTTATGTATATTTTTGAGGATAAATGAGTTTGGTACCATAAAATCCAGATAAATTAAATTTCTTCCTGATTTCATGACCCTTGATATTTCTTCTAGGTAGTTTCTGATTTTTTCAGATTTGTAGTATCTAAATATGTAGCTTATTATGACTGCATCAAAGAAGTTATCTCTGAAAGGTAGTTTTCCGGCATCTGCAGCTACTAAGTTAATATCTTTTTTCCTGGATTTAGCTATTTTAAGCATATTTAGGTTATTGTCAACGCCATAAATTTTTTTATTAAATCTATTTTTTATTTTAAAGGAGATACTACCGGTACCTGTTCCTAGATCTAATATATTTTTTCCTTCTATCGATTTAATTTCATTAACTACGGCATTTTCCCATATTTCGGATAGACCTACGGTAAATATTTTTTTGTAGGTATCATAATTAGTGTAGATATTCGTAAAAAGATCATTTACTTGAGAGTTCTCCAATTCATACACCCAGTTTAAATTATTTCGTTTAGTAAAAGAGATATAACCCATATATTCCAAAAAAGGATTTGTAACTTTAGTACACGCCAAGCTAGAGTTTTCGTTTCAGTTTTTTTAGTATTTTGATATAGTATGTAGATTATTCCACTATTAATGGATACAGCAAAAGATATCATTAGAGAAACTAAACCTAATTTCGGTTCTTGAACTAAATAGCCACCTAAATAGGGTAGACCTCCCCATGTAATACTGAAGAAATATAAGTTATGGAATAATTCATTAAAAAACTCAAGTCCATAGAGTGGAGGAAAAACAGTTCCAGTTATAACTAATGGAAAAAGTTTCCAACTTACGACTGCTGACAGATATGTTCCAGTAAAAAACCCTAAAACAATAAATAAAGAAGCTATTAAATAAATCATTTTATTAGATAAATTTGTTTCCCACGGACGGTCGTTTACTTCATCCAAAAAATGTGTTCCCTCCAAAAAACAGAATACAGTTACAATAGATAAAATTAATCTATCAAAAAAGAGATATCCTGACATTAAATTACCTAAAACCACATAACAAATTACAACACTAGTAAAAGGCAAATGTAAAATCAGAAAAAAATCCCTTATCCCAAAAGAACTGTACCAACACGGTGAATTGATTTTTTGCCCCAATAAACTCTAGCCTCAATTAACCCCTTATTAGATCCAAAACTTACAATTAAGGAATATGTTAATATTGATTTAAAAATCTAACTAAAAAAGGTTTACAACTCGAAAGCTTAAGTCAGAGAAGTTAGATAAGTAAGAGGATCTTCTTATATAAATAAATCGATTTCAATCCTTACCTTAATTAGATACATTTTCTGTGTTTTTTATCATAAGATCTATTTTATGTCGTTCTCTACGTAATATCCATCTTTTATTTTTCTGTAAAATTCATCTGAGCAGGGTTCTTTTCGGTGTAACTTTTTCCTATTAGACTCTAAGAAGTTATTATCTACATCTAGAAAATCTGCGAATGTCATTATTTTTTCCTCGTTAGCAATTATTTTCTGTCCTTCCTTGCTTCTAAGTATGTGATGATCTACAAGTATTTTTGTGTTTTCAGAAAGATTTCGGATGTTTTTGAGGGCTTTTTCGTATTTTTCTTTTTTTAGTTTAGAAGGAACCAGATATTCTGGAGGCCCAGCAACTATCAATAGATTTGGATTTCTTTTCTTTATCCATTTAAATGCTTTAGTGTTTATTGGGCCTTGAACATCTGATGCATGAATTAAAGTCTTATTTGATTCGGTTATAGCTGTCATTACTACGAAACCTAGTTTTGTGCCTTTAGGCCCGTGGTATACTGGTGGAGAAAATTCTAGTTTAGCGTCACCAATTTTGAAATCCTTTCTATCTGCGTAATTGATTTCTTTGGAATGATCCCTGCATATTTTCTCAAAGTAATAGGCTCTTTTCTTTTGTGAGTAGTTTATATTCTCTTTAGGGTGTTTTGCAAAAATCTTTTTGTCCTTAATTACATCAATTGCCTTTTCTTCTGTACTCCAGTTGTAAAAGTAATTTTCAAAGGATGGCGTGTAATGGTCGAAATGGTAGTGAGATACAGTTATTATATCGGCTCTGTTCGATAGCTTGTAAATTTTATTGGATTTTTCCTTTAAAGCTATGTACTCCCTTTTATGTGGCCTGTATCCATATCTTTTTGGTCCAAGAGCTGCTCCTGGATCCATCAATATAGAAGTACCATTACTCAATTTAACATAGCTTGAAAGTGATCTAACACCCAAGCTCTCAGACGCAATTGGACTAAATTTCATCTTAGTTGGCCAAGAAGATCCCCTCTTCCAATCTCTGATTAAATAGAGGAAAAAATTGGCCTTTCACCTCCGTTAGAGTTAAATGAATTAGAGATATAAAAAGCTTCAACGTTTCCTGTGGACAAAAAACCTCAAAGCTGTTCTTCCTCCCTCCCATACATGAGTTCCCAACAGGACACAGACCAAAGCCAAATAGCCCATAAAGTCAAGGAAGTTAAATCGAACGCGGAACTACATATCTTCCTGCCCTGTAAGGGATTGAATGAAATCCAACTACAATTAAATTAACGACATGGCCTAATAGTGCCATATACAAAAACCCTCCTAATCTTTGATTAATAAAAGGTCTTCTTGAGGCAATATAAGGTGAAGATGTCTTGGTTTTAGTTTTAATTTAGAAACTTATTTCAAAAATGATAAGTAGCTTGTGTTCTTAAGTTTTTTGTAGAAATGGGATTGAGGTTTAAAGAGTCAACGGACGAACAATAGAGGTTTATAGAGCCTATTTTTCCTAGTCACCTCGGAAACTGGTAGGCCAATGAGCCGATAACAGGAAAACGAAACAATTAATGGAACTGCTTTACGTTCTAGTAACTGGTTGTAAGTGAATGGAGTAAATGTGCCTTGGAAAGCATTGGATCCTATGTTACGGCATGGAGACGCCTGAAGAGATGGCAAGAGGAAGACATCTAGAAACAGATAGTCAAAAAGCTTCAAGAAAAAGCATACAGGGAACGGAGAAATGGAACTCGAATAAGGCAAGCATATAGACTCAACCTGCGGTTGAGGCAAAAAATGGGGGCAGAGAGTAGGATACCAGCGGCTACAAACACAAAAGAGGCCCCTAAAATCCATGCCCGTAACCACAAAGGATCGAGATTACCTCTCTCCATAAAGCTATCCGAAGCGCAACAATCATAACTCGAAGCTATTCAAAGAGACAGTTGAGGAGATAAGTGGATCAAAACAGGAGCCTGGGCCGAGGACAAAACCGAAAGAGATGTTAGCCTACTCAGCCCTGCGACACAAAAGAAAATAAGAGACTATCTGAGAAACAGAAACATCAAAGAGTAATATTCTTAGGAACCGGGAGAAACAGAAAGACAAAAAAGAGAGGAAAGACCGACCAGGTTCGATAAAGACTCATACAAGGATAGAAAGTCTGTTGAAAGATTCTTCGTCTGGCTAAAAACCTTCAAGAGAATAACAATTAGGCATGAAAGACTGGTCAAAGCCATCCAAAGCATTCATCAACATAGTATAAATCCTAATACTATGGAGAGTTTTGAATTGAGTTCTTAGGTGTAAAAAAGATTTTAAGGTGAGTTTTATTGTTTCTGGGTCTTTTTTTTTAGCTCCGTTTTTGTTTTGTTTCTTCTTTTTTTGTTTTTCATTTTTGGTTTTTCCTTTAGTTTGTTGGCTGTTTTTTCTTTTTAGTCGAGTGATCAAGTAGTTTTAAGTATTGGTAGGATTCCATTAGTTTTGAAGTATTTCTTTTAAAGGATTGGGAGGTTCTTTTGGATGAAGATGTTGTTGTTATCGGATATACATGGTGATATTGAACGGCTGAAAGATGTTTTGGATAGGTCTCCTGAAACTGATTTGGTAGCTATATTAGGTGATTTAACGGATTTTGGGCCTGTAGATTTAGCTAATGAGGTTATTGGAGTAATAGAGGATTATAATAAAGAAATAGTTGGTGTTCCTGGGAATTGTGATCCTGATGGAGTTGAAGAGGCCTTATCTAGTGTTAGTGGTTTGGTTGATGGTTCTAGAAAAAAGTTCGGGGAATTTACTTTTGCTGGTTTAGGTGGTTCTAATCCGACGCCCTTTAATACTCCTAGGGAGAGGTCTGAGGAAGAAATTGAAGAGGTCTTAGAGGAATTGGTTCCTGATCAAGATAATTTGATCTTAATTAGTCATGTTCCGCCAAAAGGTGCAGTTGATCTTACGCAGGGAACTCATGCTGGAAGTGATAGTGTTTTGAGAGTTGTTAAGAAATATGAGCCTCTTGCTGTTTTATCAGGTCATATACATGAAGCTCAGGGGAAAACTGAAATTGGTGAGACTGTTATAATTAATCCTGGTGCCGTTAAGAATGGAGATGCTGCAGTACTTGAAATCAATAGGGGTATAGATGTAAGATTTCTTTGATGTTTCTTTCTTTCAATTTTCTAATAATTCGAGATAAGATCTTTTTTCTAGATTATTCTCATCTATTCCTAGATCCTTAATTAATTTAATGCATTTATGGAGTTTATTCTTATATTCAGTTTCGTTTGCGATTTTTTCTACTTCTATAAATTTACCTAGTCCTTTGACATTATCTATATAGATTTTTGTAGAGTCTTTTTCGTATACTTGCCTTGTTTTCTTAACCTCTTTAGGTTTTCGAAAACTTAATTTGGTTAGTATTTTTTTGGTTTCTTCGAAATCGCTTACCTTTATTTCATATTCTTCACGAGATTTACTTTTTTCGTCTAGTTTAGAGCCCTTATAGGTCAAATATGTGTCTGTGTTAGTTTTTCGTATTCTCAGGGCTTCATCTGTTTTTTTGAAGTCCCTATTCGGGTGGTTGAAGTAGTAATCGGTTTGTTTAATTTCTTTCTTAAAATTGAATTTATTTTTAACTTTTCGTTCAGTTTTATTACTCAACTTTGCTTTTACCTCTACTTCAATCATGTTAGAAAAGATTAATGTAAAAAACTATTTAAGTCTTCGTCACCACTAAAATGTCGAGTCGGTGATTGAACTAATTAACCAAAAATAATAATGTGAGGATTTATGATGAAAGAAGGAGATTTTGTTAGATTAAATTACACTGGGAAACTTGAAGATGGTACTGTTTTTGATACAACAGTGAGAGAAGTAGCTGAAGAACAGGGAATTGAGCAAGAAAGAGACTACGGGCCTAAGACCATTATAGTTGGAGCAGGTCATGTAGTTGAGGGGCTAGAAGAAGATATCGAAGAAGCAGAAGTAGGAGAAGATATGGAAGTCGAAGTAGAGCCAGAAAAAGGATTTGGCGATTACGATGAAGATAAAATTAGAGCATTTCCAAAGAGAGAGTTTAAAAACAAACATGATGACGAACCTAGAAAGGGTAAAAGAGTAAACATAGGCGGAAAGCCAGGAACCATAATTAGCACAGTTGGAGGAAGAGTCAGAGTTGATTTCAATCATCCATTAGCTGGTGAAAACCTATTATATGAATACAAGGTAGAAGAAGTTATCGAAAAAATAGATGAAAAAATTAAGGCATTAATATCTCTTTACAGTAATACTGATACTTCAGAGTTCAAAATAGATCTAGCCGATGATCAAGTAGAAATAGATGTACCTGAAAGAGCATCTTACGACAGATCCTGGCTATTTTCTAAGAAACAGATCGCAGAAGACATTTTTGATAACACAGAGATCAATACGGTAAGATTCGTTGAAGAATACAATAAAGAAGAAATAGA
This sequence comes from Candidatus Methanohalarchaeum thermophilum, assembly GCA_001914405.1. GTDB lineage: Archaea > Halobacteriota > Methanonatronarchaeia > Methanonatronarchaeales > Methanonatronarchaeaceae > Methanohalarchaeum > Methanohalarchaeum thermophilum. The sequence continues at coordinate 1,601,487 of MSDW01000001.1, read as the reverse complement.
AACTGATGAAGGAGAAATTGGAGATATAGAAGATATCAGAGAAGAAATAGAGAACAAAGAAGAAGAAAATGAAGACGAGGAAATAGAAAAAGAAGAATAACTTAAGGCTTAAGTTCAACTAGAGAAAGGTCTAGTCCTTTTTCACATTCTGAGGGTATATCTCCTATTACTTTTTTTATTTTACATTTATCGCCGTCTTCTATTCCTTCGGGTTGGCAGATTCTATGCATATCACATTTTCTATTGTTGCATTCTATCATCTCGTAAGTTATTTTGGATCCTTCAATAGCCTTATTGCTTTTTACTGTAGCTATTACTGGTGATTCTATAACTTCAACTACTTCAACTCCTCCAGCATGAACTGAACATTCTCTTTCATTTGTTTCTCTTTTTCCAACTATTCTATACTTTTTACCTTCTTCTAAGTTGATGCAAGAGTTTTTCAGGCCACAGCTTTCGCATTCGGATGCTGACCCATAAAAAACAAATTCAGTTCCTACATCCGATATTCGCTTACCAACTAATGTAACTTTTCTCTCAGCTTCTTCTACATCCATTTTAGATCACTCCAGTTTTTTCTGCCACCTTAATGGCAGCTTCTTTTGTTAATCCTTTATCTCCCAAGATTGTATATCTTTCCGGCCTAATCTTATGTGCATTTTGCAGAGCTTCTATAATGTACTTCTTCTCTATTCCAAGAGACTTAGCATCCGTTGGGGCTCCTACTGATCGAAGAGCATTTTTTATCTTTTTCCAGTCTCCATCGTGAAGATACATCATTATAATCGTGCCAACTCCACACTGTTCCCCATGTAAAGCCGGTTCTGGTGCTATTCTATCAAGCATATGACTGAACTTATGTTCGGATCCAGAAGCTGGTCTCGAAGAACCCGCTATACTCATAGCAACTCCAGAAGAAATTAATCCCTTAGCTACAACCCAACTGGTTTCCTCCAAGCCTTTCTTCAGCGAATCTGTTTTATTTAATAATGTCTCTGCTGTCATCTCTGACAATGCAGCTGCATAACTACTATACTCAACATTTCTAAGTCTTTTAGCTAAATGCCAATCCTTAACAGCAGTATAATTTGAGATTATGTCAGCTATACCTGATGCAGTTAATCGCCAAGGAGACTCAGATAACAAGCTAGTATCAGCAATAACGCCTATAGGTGTAGTTGAAGAAACTGAAACCTTATTACCCTCTTCATCGAGTATACTAGCTCTTCCCGAAGCTATTCCATCATGAGAAGTAGCAGTAGGTACACTAACAAAAGGAAGATCCCCCAGTTTATCTGAGACAACCTTAGTTACATCTATAGTTTTTCCTCCTCCAACGCCAACTAAAAAATCTAGTTCTCTGTTCTTCCATGACCGAGTTATTTTATTTACTTCACTTCTAGTCGCTTGTTTAACTATTTGGGTCTCAGATTCAAATCCACTAGATATTAAAAGCTCATCAACTCTATTTCCAGCTATTTCAATCGTATTCGGGCCAGTTAAAACAAGAGAAGACCCAGAAAAATTTAATCGATCACAAAAATCAGGAGTTTCTTCCAAAACATTGGTTCCAATCAATATATCTCGTGGAATCTCCATAAATTTAGATTTATTGAAACCCATATTATTCCTCCAAGGGAAAAAACATGTTAGACAAATTAATCGAATTCATCAACAAATACTACATCAACCCAATTGTACAAGATTCAGGATACAATCCAGTAAACACTTTAACTTGGGGTATTCTACTAGTTTTATGTTTTTTTGGAATCATAAAATTACTGGATACATTAGATATAAAAGTAAATAGAAAATTCGTTTTCTCTCTAATACCATTTATATTCGTTGGATCCACCTTCAGAGTCTTTGAAGATGCTGGAATCTTTTCTCCACCAGTCAAATACCTATTTATCACACCATTAATTTATTTCCTAATCGCAGGAATAGTTATATCAATATTATTAGCCAAATACTTGATCAGAAAAACAGAAACAGATCTAAAGACCACAAAAATGTTATTTATAACAGGATCAGCTATTGCTATACTAAACCTAGCCATCTTAACATCCTGGGGAATAAATAATCCGGGAACAAATCCATTGGTTCCATTAAAAATAATTGGAACCGCAATAGCCGTCTTTTCACCAATAGCAGCTACCCTACTTTATTATAAAAAATCTTTTATTTCAGATAACATCTACATAACAATACTCGGATGCCATATATTCGATGCATCTTCAACTTACATAGGATACCAACTAGGAGCCAAAGAAAAACACGTTCTCCCCTCTCTACTAATAGAATGGTCCGGCCAACCCGCAATAATGTTTCCACTAAAGCTAACAGTAATCATACTATCAATATATTTAATAGAAAAAACATTTCTAAAAGAAGACGAATTCAAAGTCCTTCTTTACCTAGTACTAATAGTTCTAGGACTAGCACCAGCATTAAGAAACACACTAAGACTAACATTAGGAGTGTGAAGTGATCCTTACAGCAAGCTGTAGGGCTTACGATACGGTCTCTTATTCCAATTAGATTCCTAAAAAATTAAAGGAGTTTTAAGTTGTTGGAAAAACTCCCTTGTTTTTTTGTTTTTTTTATTCTTTTATTTTTATCTTTTTTCTTTTGTAGCCTTTACCATTGTTTCTACATTTTCTAGTGTTGCTACAGGTACAAATCCGTCATCTGGTTCAATGAAATCTATGCCTTGGTTAATTGCGTTGGATACTTCCTTTTTTACCTTAGAAGGAGAACCCTTTGACAGTGTATCTGGGGAAATATTGCCTAATAACTTTGTTCCTTCGCTCGCTTCTTTTTTTGCCTTGTTAATATTTATACCGGAGCCTAGACTGACTCCATCGAAATCTAATTCCATTATTGCTGGTAGAATTGGCTCAATGTTACCACATATGTGAAGTATTAATGGTCTGTCTACCTCTGAGGATATTTTAGAAAGGTGGGGTTGTAGAATTTCCGTAAATATGTTAGGTGGGATCATATCTGCTGATGAACTTGGTTCAATTACCTGTACTACATCAGCTCCTGCTTCATAGTAACGAGATATTAGTTTTTGAGGGATTTCGGTTACTCTCTCTACTAATTCTTTTATCAAGTCTTTTTCTGTTATGGTTTTCCTTAATAAATCTTCTGTTCCTATTAGTTCTCCAACTAAAGTTAAAGGACCGATTACAGTAGTTGAAACTGGTTTATCTTTATCTAAATTACTTTGAACCTCTTTAATTGCCTCTATAACAGTGGGAATTCTTCCTAGTTCCAATAGATCTTCTGGAACTTTTACGTCTTCTGGGTTATCAGAGAATGGATACCCTGAGATGTAAGGATCGTTTTGTTTTGACCCCCAACTTATTTCTGCTCCTAATGCTTCTGGTTCTACACATGCATCAAAGGGAACCCTAACATTTTCTATACCAATGATATCTGAGCTCTTTATCGCTAAATCAGCCATCTTTTGAGAATCTTTATGGGCAGCTGGCCATTCTATTCCAGCTTCCTCCTGCACGCCAACTGGAGTGGTTCCTTGGCAACCAGCAAGCGAGGTACAGGGATTCTCTTCAGTTTCTTCTCCCTCTAGTAGGGACAAAATATAGTCCTTCAAAACAAACACCTATATTAAATTATTTACCTAACTTACCTTACTACCTTTCCCCAAAAACAAACCTCAAAAAAGACCACTCAAAACCAGCCAAAACACTGATTGAGGCTACAAAAAACCCCTAACCGATAATAAACAAAAAACCTAAAGAAAAACTTCTTATAAAAAAGGGTTCTTTATGTTCCTAGATATAAAAAATTCCATGAAACCAATTATTAAGAAACCTATAGTTTTTTGCCTCTTGTTAACCTAACCTAATAATCGAGTAAATTTTTTTCATAATGACAAGCAAAAACTGTAAAATCCTTTAAGATCTTTAGTTTCCTTGGGTAGTTGATTGCTTGGATTTCTTTGCTGGGAAAAATTAATTAGTTTTTCAAATAATTCATTTTTAGTTTTAGTTTCCCTCTAGTCTAGAGTAGATACTACTTGAAGACCAAAAACATATTTATGGAAATTAATTTAAAAATTTATCTTAGTTGCGTGAAACAATGGCAGAAGAACTTCCCGAAAAATCTAATTTTAGTGAATGGTATAATGAGATCTTAAAGCTTACCGAGATAATAGATGTCAGATATCCGGTCAAGGGATTATACACTTGGTTTCCTTTCGGATTAAAGATAAGAAATCTAGTTTATGACAGATTAAAGGAATTACATAATGAAAGAGGCCATGATGAAGTTAAATTCCCGCTTCTAATTCCTAAAAAGAGGTTAATGAAGGAGGCGGATCATATTGCAAGCTTTGAAGACGAGGTTTTTTGGGTTGAAAGAGCTGGAAAAAATAAATTAGAGGAACCGTTGGCTCTGAGACCAACTTCCGAAACTGCCATGTACCCCATTTTTAACAAATGGATAAGATCGCATACAGATCTTCCATTTAAGTCCTATCAGGTTGTTAATACATTTAGGTACGAAACAAAACATACTAGGCCTTTAATTAGAGAAAGAGAGATAAATAGTTTTAAAGAAGCTCATACAGTACATGAAGATGCTAAAGGAGCCGAAAAACAGATTGATGAAGCAATAGAGATCTACAAGAAATTCTTCGATGAATTATGTGTGCCATATTTGATCACAAAAAGACCAAAGTGGGATAAGTTTCCAGGAGCCGAATACACGATAGCATTCGATACCATGATGCCAGACGGCAAGGCCCTACAGATAGGAACCATTCACAACTTAGGAACTAATTTTTCGGAGACATTTAACATTAGCTTTGAAAATCAAAAAGGAAAACAAGAAGACGCTCATCAGTGTTGCTATGGGATCTCAGCTAGATGTATAGCATCACTAGTAAGCGTCCACGGAGATGACACAGGATTAATACTTCCACCAAAATTCGCACCTATACAAGTTGTTATAGTACCTATATTGTTCAGTGACTCGGACAAAGATAAAATAATGGGAGAATGTAAAAGAATCAAAGATAAACTTAAAGATAAAGATATAAGAACTAAAATAGATGATTCAGAGGAGAGACCAGGAGAAAAATTCTACAAGTGGGAGAGAAAAGGAATACCATTAAGGATAGAGATAGGGCCTAATGATATAAAAGAAGATTCAATGACATTAGTTAGAAGAGACACTAACGAAAAAAACCAATTAGGATTAGATGCTTCAGCCACCGACATCAAAGAAATATTCGAAGAAATCAAGAACTCATTAAAGGAAAAAGCAAGACAAAAAATGAATTCAGAAATCATCAAGCCAAAAGAAATAGAAGACTGCAAAAAAGCCATAAAAAACAACAAGCTTGTAAAAATAAACTGGTGCGGAGAAAAAGAATGCGGCAAAGAAATAGAAGAACAACTAAAAGCAGACATACTAGGTTCCGAGATAAGCACAGAACCAAAAGGAAAATGCATTAAATGCTCCAAAAAAGCCAAAAACTCTGCATACATAGCAAAAACATACTAATGACCAAAAAAAATAAAACCCATCATACCTCTAAGACACTGTATTACCAAAGATCAAAAAAATATAAATAAAAATAAAAATTAAAAAGGAAAAAATCTCTTATTTCTTTTAATTATTATACTGAATTATAGTTAACTAGATCCAGATATTACTAAAAACTCTGATTTAACATAGCTCGTATAGGATATAAGTTAATTACTTAGTATTTTAGTTTAATCCATATCATTCATCGTATATTCTTTTAGATTATTGATTCACCCAGCCACTGATACTGTTCCCAAATCTTGTAACTTGGTTTCCATTTTGGTCTTCTATGACCACTGCTAGTACATCGTCTTCTGTGAACTGGCTACTAAATCCTATATTTACATTTTTTTGGTCTTTTAGTTCGACTGTGGTTTCGTTTACTTTATTTCCATTTAGTTCTAGTATTATAGTTAGATTGTAGGTCTCGTTTTTATCTTGGTTTAATAGGGTTAAGTAAACGTTTGGTCCTTCCTCTAAAGTGGCTTCTGCTATTGCGACATTTTTTGTATTGGTATTTCCTCCAAACATTGCGGACATTGCCATTCCTACAAATAATAAGATTATTAATACGGCCATTCCTTTTGTAAACCAGCCCATTTAGATCTCCTCCGCTTTCCTAAATTCTCTAGTTACTGATGTTGCGTAACATCCTTTTGGTAATTTAAATTTTAATTTTAGTTTTTCTTGGTTATTTTGATCTATTTTTTGTGTTTTTATTCTGGGATATGTTAGAATTTCTCTTCTTAGGCCCTTGGACGAAAGATATGGTATTTCCTCAAATTTGAATTTCTCCCGATAAAGATCTTCCTTTTCTATTATATCCTTCTCTATTGCTCCCATTGATCCCGTAGCTAATTTGTTTCTCGTTCCTATAAGTGGTGCGGTTATGTATGCTTTATTTTTTTTAACCATTTCATTTAGTTTATCAAAGTTTCTTTCTTTAACTCGTTCTGTAACTCTCCTGTTAATTGTTCTCTGTTCTGGATCCTCGAATAATACAACATCACCCATTTGAACTTCGTCAAGAGGAATACCTCTTTCTATTCTTTTATTAATTATTTCGTTGAATAAATAGGATTGATATGCGTGTATAAACAATTTTTGGAGATTATTAGGTAATTTTTTTAAGGCACCGATATAGTCCTTAGGATTATTTTTTAAATGATGTAAAAGTGTTCTTTCAAAATGTAGATAGTTTGGAAATTCCTTTAAAGCTTTATCGTAGTTCATATCTCTCCAATTATTCTCTAGTTTTTTCCTTGCTTCGGCTATCTCTGGGTTTTCATCTGAATAGGATTTAGTTAGATAGATCTTTACTGCTTCCTCGAAATCTTTATTGACAAGTTTTTTACCCACTTTATGGGTGATTGGTCTGACCTTGCCAAATCTCTGATATCCAAAGTAATTTATTACACCTTTTTCGTTAATTTGGCCACAAATCTCACTTACATTTTCAAATGAGATTGGATCTCGGATTGTTATTTCAAATTTATTTCCTTTAAGGTCGCCTCTATTTATCTTAGATTCATTGTAAAAAGAATCACATATCTCAATTCCATTTATCTCTACTGAATCTAATTTATTTACTTTAAGGTCCTTTATACTTATGTATTGATAGGTTATCGCTCTCTTGTCCTTTGTTCCAGCAAAGCTTATTCTTTTCCTACTAATACCCAGTTGATTAGATAACTCATTAATTAAACTATTGGTATCCCAGTTCCTAGCTCTAATAAACAGTATTACGTAATTCTTTGGAGTTTCTTCACTAACTTTACCCGGATAGCCACTCTCACTTTGGCTTTGCTTTTTTCTAAGAGAACGAAGAGGAATCTCTTCCACCTTAAAGTCATTTATTTTTTGCTTTAAACTTCCTCTTACTCCAGAAGCCTCAGTCAAGTAATATCTTAGGCCTATTTTCCTTTCTAGTTGTGAATTTGTTTTTTTAATAGATTATTACCTCCATCAAAGCAAAGGAAGATTACCCGTTACAGAATTTATAGCTTCATCTTCATCCGGGCCAATAGCTAATGTTGTATATGTTCCTTCAGGCAATTCAGTGTAACCCGCATCCCTTATTATTGAGGTAACCAAGTTCTTTCTTTCAGCTCTCCTTTTATACTCAAAAAGAGTTTCTTTATCCTTAACTTTTAAGATAACCTTTTTAGCACCACTATTCATCCACTTTTTCCACTTTCTTTCATCTATCCCTTCAATCTCATGAGAAGCTTTAACAGAAGCATGAGCTACCTGAGCAGCAAGCTTCCCCTTACTCAAAGACAAATCCGATCTCACAACTATAGCCTGTTTCAATGTAACCACAGTCTTCTATTTTTTAATAACATTAAATGCATGAATCTTTTGGACTTCTAAAAAATACCAAACCAATAGCATATATGTTATAAACATCTTCAAAAAATCCACGAATAGATTTATATTCGATGAAACGACACCGAGAAACTAATGATGCTCTAATTAAAACTAATTATTTAATAGAGGTTCAGTTGTGAAGTGACCTCTCCCTCACTCGCTTACGCTCATAATGAAGAATTCTTCTCAACTCAAAAAGGATAAAATATCAAGGTTAATAGACTTGAAAGAATTGACTTCCTCCTCTACCAAAACTAGATATCTTGGAAGGGGGCTTCTAGAGTCCAGGGAGCTTTACTTCTTTCCGCCGTCAAATCATCTCAGTTCAGGACCAGGGTTATCCAAGAAGCTTTTTAGTGGAGATTCCCTGGCTCAGCCAGCGACCTTGATAGAAAGAGGCCTCAATCTGTCCACGGGCTATTGGTTTGGCCACAACTCCTGCCTACAGCCAAAATCTAAGACACGAAGCCATTTAACCCTTATGAGTTGATTCATCCCTTCTACCAAAATCAAAGACTTTGGAGGGGGTCTTCTTAATCATTAAGATAAACTGAAATCGATGTCCGAAAATTAGATATTAGTAGATTGTTTGATTTATACAAGAATCAATGTTGTTCCGAGAACATAAAGTCTGTAGGCTTATATGTGATTTGATCACGAGCTGAAACAGTAACTAGTGGATTTTATTTAGTTTTGTAAATCAATATAGAAAACCTTTTTTTGTAATCAAGAGAAGAATGGTTAGAGAAATGGAGAAAGATGTAGTTGTGATTGGTGGAGGGCCTGCTGGTTCTTCAGTTGCACGAGAGGCAGCTAAGAATGGGTCCGAGGTTCTTTTATTAGAGAAAAATAATTTTATTGGGGAACCTGTTCAATGTGCGGGTCTTTTAAGTAAAAGAGCAATTGATTTCTCTAAAATTGATAGGATCAGAGATATTGCGATTAATAGCTACAGGGGAGCGATTTTTCATCCACCTAATGAGGATCCGATAAAGATCAAAGCAGATGAAAAAAAGGCTTTTACGGTGGACAGATCGATTTTTGATAGAAAATTAGTAGAGGACGCTATTAAGGAAGGAGCAGAATTTAGAGTTAATTCAAGTGCAAAAAAATGGGATGGCAAAAAATTAACGATTAGACATAACGGAAAATCTAAAAAAATTGAGCCAAGTGTTTTGGTTTCGGCTGAAGGTATACAGAGAAAAATCGCCAAACAAGCAGGCTTAAAAGGAATTAAAACTTATCTAAGTGGTGTTCAAACTACATTAACTAATCTCAGATTAAAAGAAGAGGATCTCAATTATGTTGAATTATTTCTTGGAGAAAATATTGCACCTGGATTCTTTGCTTGGGCTATTCCATTGACCCAGAATAAAGCTAGAGTAGGATTGTGCGTAAAAATGGGTGAAGGCTCAGCATTTGATTATTTAAAAAGTTTTGTAAAAACTAATCCAGTTATTAAAGATAAATACAATGGAAAACCTATTAAATTTAATTTTGGGTGTATTCCTCTTGGTCTATTAGATAAAACCGTTCTAAATAACCTATTAGTTGTTGGAGATGCTGCAGGCCAAGTTAAACCTACTTCTGGTGGAGGAGTATATCCCTCATTAGTGTGTGGCAAAATTGCAGGAGAAGTAGCTTCTAGAAATATAACAAATAACCTAGATCTAGAAGTATATGAAGAAAGATGGAGAGAAAAGATAGGTAAAGAATTAGAAATCGGTTGGAAACTAAATAAACTCTTCTTCGGGCTCCAAGACAAAAAATACGATAGAATATTTGATAAAATAAATGATCCAGAAGTTATTAAAACTATAGAAGACTACGGAGACATCGATTATCCCTCTAAACTCTTTTTTAAATTACTAAAAAATAAACCAAGCCTCATCAAAACAATAGGATCAACCTACATTAAACAGTCACTAAAAAACCTATTCACCTAATACCCCATGAACAAAAAATTTTTTACAAAACAAAAACCGAGGTATAGGGTTTTTTCTGAGTAGGACAGATCTTCTATCTCATTCACTAGGATTATTTAGTTTTCCTAAATTGTATTCTACACTCTGGATTTAAAAATATCAAAACCAGGTCCAGTAAGACTGATAAAAATCCACACATAAAAATGGCATCCAAAACTCCTGCTCCACCAATAAAAAAGTTTGTTTTAACTGAATAATCAATTAACAAAACTTCATTCAATCTAAGCAGATCAGCTCCAATTAATATACCCATCGTTCCAGAAAAATAAGATAAAGGAGCTATTTTTTTTAGTCTATTCGAACACAGTAATATAGAAACAAAAGTAGCCGATATAGGAACCAAATAGAAATTGTACACTAAAATACCCCTATCAGGATAAAAAGTAGATAATTCATATGAAAGAAAAGTGATAATTGCTAAAGCTACTAAGGACCTCAAGTATGGTATTCTTTTACTTAAAATAATCCTAATCGAGATATAAAAAGGAATCAGAAAACCAAGTAAGTTAAAACCTAATGATACATCCTCAAAACTAATAAAAATTAGATTATAGCTAATAGGAATTAAATTGAGCAAAGGAGCTAGAACCAAGATCAAAGATTCCGATGGCGTAAATCCAGAAAACTCAAATAACTCCACAGCATACCTCATTAAAGCTATTGCCCCTAAAAGAAAAAAGGCAGTCAAAACTACTATCAGGGAAGAATAACCTAAATTAATCAAATTAGATAACATATTAAATCAAATTCATTTTTCCAAAATACCTTACACATTCAAAGTATAAAAACAACCTCATTTAGTAAACTTAACTGGGTCTAAGTAACCTTTTTAACATAAGATAGTAAAACCGAACTTAAAGAACCTTCGGTGAAACAACCTCATGATCACTCAACTTCATGCAAGATGAAAAAGGAGTTCTCCAATACATGGCACCTCTCTAAAGAAAAATCAACTAGACAACAAGATCCCCTAATGTACCCAATAAACCATCCAATACATCAGACAAACTATACATCCAATTAACATAGAAACCATGAACTCCTTGAATCAAAAACTAGATCTAACAACTGCATACCTTATATTAACCCAAAATAATGGCTCTAAGGCCCTCTTCCAGCCAAATCTACAACCAACCACCACCTACTATATATTTTCATAAAACATCAAATGCTTCGAGCATTTCTACTCTTAAATACAGGTTCTAAAGATGTTACCCGTCCAAAAATGATAAAAAAATCGCTTTTTGCCACATAGGTAGAGTAACCTTAAATCAACTACCAATTAATCTTAATACATTTCTCTGAACAACTCAAGTTTTAAATTAGTCTTTCGCCAGTCTAAAAGTAAATATACAAGTAGTAGTGGTCTTTTTAAGCCACTAAGATTAAAATAATTTATGGTTTTTAATTTTGAATTCAGTAAAACTACGAAAAACCGATTATAATCGGTAATTAAAAAGTTTAAGATAATTGGTAAAAAACAAGTATTTGGTTTATCTGTAAAGATATCGCTACCGTAAGTAGTAAAGTTTTCTCATTTATTCTAGTATATATTTGGCTTTATTTATGATAAAATCTTTTTTGAGGTTATATCAAGGTAATTAATGCTTATGTTTTTAATATAAGAAAATAAGAGATAATTAGAGCTATCTGTCACGGAAGTTTTATTGTCTTTTGAGTTATTTGGCTTATATGTTTTTGACTAACTTGATACTTCATTTTTTTAAATATCTTATTTCTTTTATCTTGGTGGTTGAGAAGACCCCCCTCCTTAATCTCTTGATTAGGGAGGGGATGAATCAACCTATAAGGCTTAAGTGGCTCCGTGTCTTAGGTTTTGGTGTAAGCTAGGCAGGGGTTGTGGCCGAAGCCAAAAGCCCGTGGACAGATTGAGAGTTCTGGTTACCAAGCTCGCTGGCTTGGGCCAGTGAACCTCCCCATAAAAAGCTTCCTAGATAAGGGCCGCCCGGGACTGAGATTGGATGACGGCGGTAGGAAGTGAACCCCCTTGACTCTGGAAGCATCCTTCCAAGATCCCTTGATTTTGGTAGGGGAGGAAGTCACTGTTTTAATTCTGTTCCTTATTTAATTTAGATGATATGAGTTCTTGATGTTTTAATTATGTAGGATAGATTTTTTAAGTATGAAATTTAAATGTACCATTGAAAGGGTGCGCCAGCGGTATCCCATCCCCTCCGCAATAGAAGCCGCGGTCACCCTTTCATTTTTCTATTGAATTATAAATTATGAATTATAAATTAAAAGATGTGGATTTATTGGTCTGGTTTTTAGGTTTTTGATTATTTTTGTTTTTGGTTTTAATTTTTACCTTTTTTTGGGTAGGTGTTTAGTTTTTGTCTTAGGATAGTTTTTTTCGTATTTCTTCTCTGAGTATTTCACTTACTTCTTCGCCGTCGGCTCTTCTATCTAGTTCATTCATTATGACCCCCATTAATGGACCTATAGAATCAAATCCTCTGTCTTCTATTAGTTCTTCTTTTTCTTCTACTATATCTCTGACAACGGTTTCTATAGTGTCTTTTTTCATTGATTTTAGGTTCATTTCTTCGGTTATTTGTTTTACCTGTTTTTTTGGTTCTTGGGTTACTTTTTTTAGTATTTTTCCGATTACTTCTTTAGATATTTGGTCTTTTTCAAGTAATTCAAATAGGTCTCGTAGGTGTTGGTCGTTTATTTTTTTTACTTGGAATCCGTCTGAGTCTAGTTCTGAGAACTTACCGATTAATGTGTCGTAAACTATTGTTGGGGATACATTGAAGTTTTGTATGATTTCTTCGAAGATTTCTGTTTTTTCTGAATCTACGATGACTTGGGCCATTTGTTGGGATATGTTGAATTCGTTTTTAAATCTGTCTACTTTTTCTTCTATTAGTTCTGGGAGGTTATTTTTTATTTTTTTAATTTTTTGTTTCTTTATTTCGACTGGGGGGACATCAGTTTCTGGATACATTCTTGCTGATCCTGGTAGTGGCCTCATGTATTTAGAGGTTCCATCGTCCAAGGGTTGGCGGGTTTCTTCTGGAACTCCTTTAAGACATTGTTTGGCTCTTGATTTTACTGCGTCTAGTGCTTCATTTGCTTTTTCTTCTTTATCAGCTACTAAGATTACTGCATCTTTTTCTTTGCAATCTAATTTTTTTCTGGTTTTTTCTACTTCTTCTTGGGTTATTCCGTATTTAGGTAACTCATCGGTATGAAAGATTCCTCCTACGCCAGATGCTTTTTTAGCTTTATCTGAGAATTCGGTTCCTAGTCTCCTGTTTTCTTGGATTTCCATCCCTACTAGGCTATTAAATCCTCTTAATTTCATTCCGAGAACTTTTCCATTTTTTAATTTATCTTTTATTAGCTTAGAATCTGTTTGTTCGAATACCTCAGTTAGGTCTTTTCTAATTGTCTCTATCTCTTTTAATTTTCTTTCTTCTAGTTTTTCCTTGATTTTTATTAGATTTAGTTGCCTGATTACTTCGTTTTCTATGTAGTCTTCTATTAAGTCTAGTTCTTGTGCTCCTTTTAATTCTATTCTGCTTCCTTCTTCTATTGAAATGTTTATATCTTGTCTGATCGTACCTAATCCGCGTTTTACTTTTCCAGTAGATCTTAACACCATTCCTACTTTCTCTGCAAATTCTCTTGCTTGATTTGGTGAATATATCTCTGGTTTACTTCCTATCTCGATTAAAGGTATACCTAGTCTATCTAAGCTGTAAACTGCCTCTTCTCCTCCTAGATCTCCCTCAATTTTTTGAGCGGACTCTTCTTCTAGAGAAATATTTTCTATACCTACTTTTCCTTCCTTGGTTTCTACATAACCATTTATCGCTACTAGGGCTGTTCTTTGAAATCCAGCGGTATTGGATCCGTCTATAACTATTTTTCTCATTGTATGAACTTGATCCACTACATTTGAGTTAAGTAACTCTGAGATCTCTAAGGTTATATCTATGGCCTCCTCATTAATTTCATTAGGTGGTTCTTCATCATTTTCGACTAAACATGTGTTTTCTTCGTATCCATAGTACTTGAATACCTTATTTAATCGAGATTCCTCTAAGGCAGCCTTATCTACTTCTCCTAATTCACTTTTTGTTGGGTGTAGTTGCCTAAAAAACACATAATCTGGTTCTTTATCCTCAATCAAGTAATTTTTACAGTTACAGAAAAGTTTATTTTCAGTATCGAGTTGTTGGTGGAATTCAAATCCAACTTTTAATCCTAATTCTTCAAAATCCAGTTCCATCTTTTTTCCTCCTTAGATTAGATATGTCTGTTTCTTTGTTCTATTGGTTATCTCGCCGGCCAGGTTCTCTTGCATCAGTTCTTTGATTTTTTCAAGATCCTCGGTTCTGTTCATCACCCACATTAATTTAATTAGAGCCGTCTCCGGTAACATGTCTTCCCCCTCTATAACTCCTGCTTCCAAAAGATCTCGGCCTGTATCATATACTCTATCGCAGACTCTTCCATAAAGACATTGAGAGGTCATTACGATCGGTATTCCTTCTTTGTTTGCTTCTTTTATTTTGCTTATCCAAGAGCGGCTAACGTGGCCAAGCCCGGTTCCCTCAAGGACTATTCCATCAAAGGTCTCACAGTATTTATCCAGAATCTCTTCATCTAGTCCCGGTGTAAATTTGAGCAAACCACAATTTGTATTAAGACCGTCTTTTAGTTTTAGCGATTTTTCGTCTCTTTTGTTTACATCTTCATCCAGTAATTGTACCTCGTCATCTATTTTGGCAATTGGATTTTTATTAATTGAACGAAAAGCATCTCTACGTGAAGTATGCATTTTTCTAGCTTTTGTTCCTCTATGTGCATAACAGTAGTTATCAGATGACTCAGCGTGCATTACTATCGCTGTTTCCGCTATATTGGAGGAAGCGTACTTTGCAGCAGATATAGCGTTGAGTACATTGTCACTGCTAGGTCTGTCCGCACTTCTTTGTGATCCGACTAGAGCTATTGGCACCGGAGTTTCTAACATAAAAGAAAGCGCTGATGCCGTGTAAGCCATCGTATCAGTTCCGTGAGCTATTATAACACCGTCTACTCCTTTTTTTATTTCTTTATAAACTGAGTTCGCTATCTCTTTCCAATACTTCGGTTCCATGTTTTCGCTTAAGATATTACAAACAACCTTTCCTCTAAAGTTCGCGTATTTGCTTAGTTCTGGTATATTAGCCAATATATCATCGGCATCAAATTGACTAGTAACAGCTCCTGTCCTATAATCTACACTACTTGCTATGGTTCCTCCCGTTGATAAAACAGAGATCAGAGGGAGATCCTCGTTTTCTTCTATTTCTATTTCCTTTTTCTGTTTTTCCTCAGAAGAAGAGATTTTTTCCTTCAGTTTTATTTCTTCTAATTCAATTCCAATATTATATCCATTATTCAATTTTAAAACTAGTTTATTTCCTTTTGAAGAAGGCATAACTCTTCCTTCAATTAACTTGGAGTCTTTTTCGATTTTTATGTAATCACCAGTTTCTAGTTCTTTTTCCTTAAGGAAATCATCTACATCCATCTTTATCAACCTATGTATTCAGTCTTTTTGTTTTTTAGCATTTCTCTTTTTTGAGATAGGTAATTTAATCTTTCATTCAGTTTTTCTTCATTTTCTTCTATCTCTTTTTCCAAGTTGGATTTACTTTCAAGTATCTTTTCTTTCGATGGGGATCCTCTGGGCTTTTTATTCTGTACTATAGTTTCAGGATCCATTACATCACTTACTACATCCTCTTCAACATTCAAGAATTCAGCTATTTCCTGATAATCTTTTGATTTCTCGATTGCTTGGGAAACCATGTTGTGAGCTCTTCTGAAGGGAGTATCTCTATTTTTAACTAGGTAATTAGCTAATTCACTTGCCCCTATAAAACCTGTCTGGCTCTGTTCCTTGAGGGTTCCTTCATTTATTTTCATTCCCTTTAGTATCTCTTTAATTAAATAAATTGAATCTTGGCAGCTTTTTAGAGACTTCCATAAGTTTGGAGTTATCTCCTGTAGATCCCTGTTGTAAGCGTAGGGTAGTGCCTTTAATGTAGTTTGAACACTATTTAGATTTCCTTGTACGCTACCGGCTTTAGCTCTTATAATCTCTAAGACATCCGGGTTCTTTTTTTGGGGCATTATACTCGAAGTAGAAGTGAATTCTGAGGGAAGATCTACATATGAAAATTCTTTGGTAGACCAAAGTATTAGCTCCTCAGCAATTCGGCTTATTGAAGTAATTAAATTAGATAAACTTGAAATTAATTCATGAATGTAGTCTCTAGTGCTTACTGCATCCATAGAATTTTCCAGTATCTCGTCAAATCCCAGTAAATCTGCCGTCATCTCTCTATCAATATCAAATGAAGTCGATGAAAATGCTCCTCCACCTAAAGGAGATTTATTTATTCTATCGTAAGCATCTAATAGCCTATCTATATCTCTATTGAAGCTTTGAATGTAACTTAAAAAGTAATGGCTTAGTGAAGTTGGCTCTGCATGCTGTAAATGAGTGAACCCTGGCATTATTGTAGTTTTATGTTCTTCAACTCTTTTTATTAAGGCCTTATTTAGTTTTAGTAACTTATTAACGGTTTCAAGTATTTCTTCTCTAGATTTTATTCGTATACATGTGGCTACTTCGTCGTTTCTTGATCTTGCAGTATGAAGCCAACCTGAAACTTTTTCTCCTAACTTATTTTTCAAATAGGTCTCAATGGCCACATGTACATCTTCCTCTTCACTTAAATCATCGTATTTTACATCCTCAAGTTCTTCCAATATCTTCTTACCTGGTTTCTCTGGAATAATTCCTCTTTCCATTAACATTATGATATGAGCCATATCCACCATAACATCTGCTTCGAATATCCATTCATCAAATTCTAGAGACGAAATAAACTGTTTTGCTTTGAGATTAATTTCGCTTTTTTCTCCTAGTATATCTTTTTCCTTCATTTATTTAGCCTCTTTGACATGTATACTCCATTTTTTTTGTAATCAAATTTCCTATAGTAGTTTCTAGCTCCTATCCCACTTATAACATGTAAATTTGTTGCATTCATCTTTTTAGATGCCACCTGCTCGGCTTTACTTAGTAATTTCCTACCATACTCTTTGTGTTGCCACTTACTCTTCTCTCCCAGTGAGGCCATCTCTCCATACACATGTAACTCTCGAACAATAGCGTCTTCACTAGTTAACTCAGGCCTGAAAGGATCTACCAAGTCTCTCAATCTCAGTAAACCTATTAGTATATCATTTTCTTTATCCTCAAATGACAAGAAATATTCTAACGAATCTGAGGACCTTATTTTTCTTTTAACTAATGATACATCATCTGGAATTTTTCCCTCTTTTCTTTCCTTGTGTCCAACTTCTCTACATCTAATACACCTGCATTCCGAATTCCTTTCCTCCATTTCATCCCAAACTAGTTGACGCATATTTGTTTTGTCCGGGCCTGCATAAACTTCAGTCGAAGGAATATCCCTCATAACCCTTTTTATCCTAACATATGGAGGAATTAATTCTTTTAAATCAGCTAAAAGATCAACAGTTTCTTCATTGGTTAAAGGCTGGTAATTACCACTATTATAGCTTTCATACAATTCAGTTCCTTTTATAACCTGAGTTGGATAGATCTTTAAAGCATCTGGCTTGTATTCTTCCTTTTTAAAAACCTCTTTAAAAGAGCTTATATCATCTTTTTTTGATTGAGTCGGTAAACCTGGCATTAAATGATAAGTAACCTTTAACCCTGATTCCTTTAATAACTTAGTCGATTCCACAACATCTTCTACCGTATGACCCCTATCTATTTCTCTATATACGCTATTAGAAGGAGACTGAACACCTAATTCAACTCTAGTACCACCCAGATCCAGCATTTCATTAATTTCTGGTTTTTTACAGTAATCGGGTCTAGTTTCAAAAGTTATTCCAATGCATCTATGCCTAGCTTCCTCATTTATTTTTTTAGCTTGCTCTAAAGAATCGCTCTCATTATCATTCATTGCATCCAAACATCTTTTAATAAACCAACTGTTGTATTCCTTTTTTCTCGCAGGAACAGTTCCACCCATAACAATTAACTCAATCTTTTCTACATCCTCGTGGCCAATTTCTTGAAGTTGGTTTATTCTAGTTTTAACCTGATCGTATGGATTAAATTCCTCTCTATCTGCTCTCCTAGCTGCAGGTTCCTTTCCAGTGTAACTTTGTGGAGTCTCTTTATCAGGGCCTCCTGGACACATAGCACATTTTCCATGTGGACATTCTTTAGGAGAAGTCATCACCGCAATAACCTTAACGCCTGAAAGCGACCTAGTTGGTTTTATCTTCAGTTCCTTTCTCCTTCTCTCATCTTCAATAAAATCCATAATCTCAGAATTACTAGGAAACCTCGAAAGCTTCTTCTTCCTACAAATTTCTCTTTTAAGTGATTCAATATCCTTTTTACTCAAATTAGATTCTATAAATCTATCTGCTATTTCCTTACAAGCTTCAGTAAACTTATCCATACATCTGTTTTATTTTTCCTTCACGATTAATATTCTAATCCCCAAAAAGGATAAAAAATCAACCCAATATGGCGCAAAAGATTCCCAATTCCTAAGCCACCTACCATAAAAAATTCTAAAAAAAATAAAGTATAAAAAAACTTATTAAACCATAATTAGGCCTATAATGCAGACCATAAAATAGATTAATCTCCTTAAATCTACTATAGATTTATTAGATATAATTAAACTACTTATACATTTATTAATTTACTTAGATAATCTACAAAAAGTTTTTAATTTAACTATGACCTAAAACCTAGAGAAACTTAAAATGGATGTTCCCATCCTTTCTAACAACTAAAAGATTCAGTTTAATAAAAAGATATATAGATAATTCTATTTAATTACTTAATTACCATGGAATTAAAAAAAGTTGAAGTTAAAAAGGATGATGAGACCAATATTATCTTTGGTCAATCACATTTCATTAAGACAGTTGAAGATCTATATGAAGTGCTTTCCACTAATATTGGTGATGGAAAGTTTGGATTAGCTTTTTGTGAAGCTTCTGGACCAAAATTAGTCCGAAAAGAAGGAAACGACAGTAGACTAGAAGAAAAAGCAGCAAAAAACGCATTAAATATTGGAGCAGGGCATTCCTTCATAATTCATCTTAAAGACTGCTTCCCTATACAGGTTTTAAACCAAATTAAAAGCGTTCAAGAGGTAGTAAACATCTATGCTGCCACTGCTAATTCTCTTCAGGTTATTTTAACTGAAACTGATGAAGGCAGAGGTGTTTTAGGTGTTATCGATGGAAATAAACCTGAAGGCATTGAAGATGAAGAAGATGAGGAGGAAAGAATAGATTTCCTCAAGAAAATAAACTACAAGAGATAAAAGTGAAAAATCTTAGACAAGAAGAAAGAAAATAGTATGGTAGTAAAAAATAACTTTAACAGGTAAATTATCTTATTTAATTTTTACTAATATTTATTCTTGTAAAATTGGATAAATAATGTTTTACTTTATTATTGGGAGGAATTAATATGTCTGAATTTAATGAATCTAAGGAACTATTTAAAGAGGCTAAGAGATATCTTGCTGGAGGCGTAAATAGTCCTGCAAGGGCTTACGATCCTTTTCCAATATTTATGGAAAAAGCTGAAGGAACGAAGATATATTCTACCAAAGGAAAAAAGTTTATAGATTATTCTTTAGCTTTTGGCCCTCAAATAGTAGGGCATAAACATCCCAAAGTTAAAGAAAAAGTGCTAGACCAAATTGAAAAAGGTTGGGCATTTGGTACCTCCACAGAACTTGAAACAAAGGTAGCTAAAAAAATAGTTAATAGATACAATAGTATAGACAAAATTAGAACCGTGAATACAGGAACAGAAGCAACTATGACTGCTATTAGATTGGCTAGAGGATATACTGGCAGAGATAAGATCGTAAAATTTGAAGGAGGTTACCATGGTTCCCATGACTCAGTTTTAGTAAAGGCAGGAAGCGGAGCCTCAACACATGGAGCCCCTGACTCCCCAGGAGTACCTAAAGATCTAGCTAAAGAGACTATTGTAGCCCCATGGAACAACAAAGAAAAAATTAAAGAGATATTTAAAAAAGAAGGAGACAATATAGCTGCTATTATAGCAGAACCTATTTTTGGAAATGCAGGATGTATACCACCATCAGATGGTTTCCTAGATCTCTTAAGAGACCTAACTAAAGAAAACGATTCATTATTAATTTTAGATGAAGTAATCACAGGTTTCAGGGTCTCAAAATCAGGTGCTCAGGGGTATTTCGATATTGATCCTGATATAACTACTCTAGGAAAAATAGCAGGTGGAGGATTCCCTATAGGAATATTAGGCGGCCACGAAGAAGTTATGAGCGAAGTATCCCCAGAAGGAGATGTATACCAAGCCGGTACGTTTAGTGGAAATCCTGTGACAATGGCTGGTAGCCTAGCCACATTAGAGGTATTAGAAGAAGAGAATGTAATCGAAGAGGCAAATGAGAATGGCGAAAAAATAAGAGCAAAACTAAGACAGGAACTAAACGAGTATCCTACCCTGGTTCAGGGAATTAGTTCAATGTTTTCATTTTTCTTAACCAACCAAGAAACTGTTAGAAGCTACAATGATGTCCAAGAATGTGACTTCGATTTATACGAAAAATTCCATAGAGAATTAGCTAAAAAGGGAACATACTTTCCTCCATCACAGTATGAGATCAGCTTTGTTTCACACAAACATACTGAAGAAGAGATCGATCAAACCGTGGACTCAATCAAAAAGGTACTGGAGAAAATCACATGAAGACTTACAAGGTAGGAACTAGAAAGAGCAAACTCGCTTTATCCCAGACTCAAATTGCTATCGATTTACTTGAAAAAGAAACAGAATATGATTTTGAAATAAGGACCTTAGATACAATTGGTGACAAGGAGAACTGGAAATCGATTGAGGAAATAGAAGGAGATGGAGTCTTCACAAGAGAACTAGACGAAGCCCTAATAAATGAAGCGATAGATATTGCTGTTCATAGCGCAAAGGATGTACCTACCAATTTAAGAAAAGAGATCAGTATAGGTGCTTTCACAGAAAGAAAATACCCAAGTGATGTTATCATAGGAAACAAATTCAATGAACTAAAAGATGGAGCATTGATCGGAACAGGTAGCCCTAGAAGACAGGAACAGATCAAAAGAAAAAGACCTGACTTAAAAGTAACCAAAGTAAGAGGAAATGTAGAAACCCGCATATCTAAGATAGGAAAAGAAGTAGATGCAGTTGTCTTAGCAGAAGCAGGAATACAGAGACTAGGTATAGAAAAAAAAATAAGCGAAAAACTCCCTATAAATGATTTTCTACCAGCTCCTGGACAAGGATCACTCTGCATAACCTACAGAAAAGGCGAAAATAAAATAAAGAAACTACTTAACAAAGTAGACCACAACAAAACCAGTAAAGCAGTTAAAGCAGAAAGAGCAGCAATGAACGAGTTTGGACTAGGTTGCACAGTTCCAGTAGGAGCACATGCACATATAAAAAATAACAAACTATACATAAAATTAGAACATGTCGAAAAAAGAAAAAAAGTTACATTAAGTGGTAAAGCTAATAAAGCAGAAGAAATAGGCCGAAAAGCAGCAAAAAAAATAATAGGAGAAAAAAAATGACAGGAAAAGTCTATCTAATAGGAGGAGGCCCATCAAAGAACCTAATCACAGTTAAAGGACTAAATGCACTTAAAAAATCAGATGTAATCGTCCACGACAGACTAATAGACAAAAAAATACTAAAAGAATTAGACAACAAAAAAGAAATAATCGACGCAGGAAAAAAATCAGGAAAACACAAACTAAGCCAAAAAGAAATCGAAGAAACACTCATCAAAAAAGCTAAAGAAAACAAAACAGTAGCACGACTAAAAGGAGGAGACCCCTTCATATTCGGAAGAGGAGGAGAAGAAACACAATCCCTATCAAAAGAAAACATAAAACACGAAGTAATCCCAGGAATCACAAGCGCAATAGCAGCACCAGAAAAATACGGAGTACCACTAACCCACAGAAAACTTTCATCATCCACCGTCATCCTAACAGGACACGAAGACCCAAATAAAACTGAAAAATCAATAGACTGGAACAAACTATCCCATGCAGGAACCATTGTAATCTTAATGGGAGTAGGAAACCTACCCAAAATAGTAGAAAAAATAAAACAGGTCAAAGACGAAGAAACACCCATCGCATCATTCGAAGACATCTACTCCCCAAACGAAAGAGTAATACACGGAAAATTAAAAAACATAAAAAAAATAGCCAAAGAAAAAAACCTACAACCACCAGCAGTAACAGTAATAGGAGAAGTAGTCAAACTAGGAAACTTCTGGAAGAAAAAATAAAAAAATAAAAAGATAAATAAACAAAATACATTCAAAAATAAGATATATATTCCAAACAAAATCATTTTGATCAAATAGCTCCGATAGTGTAGTCCGGCCAATCATTTGGGCCTCTCGAGCCCAGGACCGGGGTTCAAATCCCCGTCGGAGCATAATACTAACAAAAAACCCCCACAAAACAAAGAACAAACCAAATAATGATTTCAACGCCACTTTTACCCAAAAAAACAACAGACTTCTAATAAAAGAACCAAACATAAAAAACCGAAAATAGAAAAGCAAATACAATAGACATCAAAAAATGATCTTAATTACATATTCCTATATATGTCCTTCCGATGACCCAAAGTGAGAATAACCAGTTTTTCTTTATCCTTTTTCCAATCAACTATGACTCGATAATCACCTATTCTTAATTTAAAAGCATTTACTCCAGTTAATCTATCTAAATAATGGTCGGGAAAATCTGAAGCATCCTCAACTTTTTCCCTAATCCTTTCCTTAACGTCGTCTTCAAGCTCATCTAATCTCTCAACCGCTTTTTTAGTCCACTCTATCTCAACCAGAGTTTAACTCCCTCCTAACTCATCATGATCAACAGTTTTACCCTCTCTAATTTGTTTTCTAGCTATCTCTATATCTTTAAGAGTTCGATCAGATAATTTTGGCTTTACCAATCTCCTAATAGCATCTCTTACAACTTCACTCTTAGAAGTATACCCATGTTCTTCAGCAAACTTCTCCAAATCCTCCTCCAAATCTATAGGAAGACGAACATTAATATTCTTAGTACCCATATCCATCAAATAAAAAATATCCCTTTACACATGTAAAACTTATCCCTAAACCAAAAACAACATTATAAAAAGATTACGGGCAAAACCCGACCCAAATCCCTATCAAAGAAACTACCGAAGGCTCCTATCGGAGTATAATTATTTAATCAAATTCCTCCACAAAACAAAGAAAAAAACCAAAAAACAATTTCATCTTTTCACTTCAAGGAAACTTCTTCCAAAATCTTTAATTTTGGTTGGGGAGGAATTGAGGTAAAGGCAAACATAAACTTAAACCTTAAATGTTTGGTGAATATATTTTTAGCCTAAGTTGGCTGAGGTAACAAGCTCCTGGCACCTAAGGCACTCAGCCTAATTGGGTTGAGAAAACCGCTTCGCTGGGGTAACGCTGTTGCGTCTGAAGCCCTGAACCTCTCCGTCCCGGGCAAAAGCATGTTCGTGAGAACTGACGGAACTACTGACCATGTTTCGTTCCCAGGGACAGATGGGTCACGGTCAACTGACCCAGGAGTCAGTGGCGGATGAGTGGGAACCTCTCTACGTGTAAAGGAAGTTCCCTAAGCCAACCGACAATTAAATAGCCTCTGTGGCCTGGTCCAACCATTACGCAAGCCCCTTCCAAAATCCCTGATTTTGGTAGAGGTAGTTGACAAACAAAAACACCAAAAATCAAAGAAAAAAGATAAACAGAAAAATACCTACTAAATAACTCAGAGTGAAGTGACCCCTACCTTACCTCACATTTGTTCGGTGAGGAAGGGGCTTCCCTGTGAGCCTTATCCAAAGAGGAGTTTGCTTTTCCACGGTACTTGTCTCATACACACCGTCAACAGGGAACTTGCGCTCTGAGTGAAGAATTGGATTAGGGCACAAAGCCCCTATATTAGCTACACAATGGCTCCCTTATTCACTTTCGGTTGCTCCACACAACCACTACACCCTACTCCCGAAGTTTCGGGCTTACCTATTTTTTTCAACTCGTTACTTGACTCGTTTCCAAGTCAGTCCACGGACACGCCCCGTGTAGGCAACGGGATTGCTTTTTGATGAGGCAGACTCCCAACCAACTGCCAGTTACTCTTAATTAGTCTCAAAAACACTTAAACCCTTCCTAGTTGATTCATCCCCTACCAAAATCAAAGATTTTGGAAAGGGTCTTCTCAACATTTAAGATAAACTAAGAATCGGGACCCTTACTTAGCATCGCGGAACAAGCAGGAGCAAAAAACTTCGTTAAATTCTGCAAATGGATAGATCACAATCGATAACAATCAAATTAAGATAAAAAAAATACATATAGCTGTTTGTGACATCCTTATCTACCAAACTCAAAGTTTGGAAGGTGTTTCTGGCCGACTTCAGGGGTTACCACCTACCTCGTCAGCTTGTCTATCCAATAGAGGAGTATCCAGAGGCTAGGTCATAGCTACGGAGTTCACGGGCATTGCCACATCAAACATTGCTCAATAATAGTTTATATTGTTTAAAGTTTTATCAACCAAGCATCCATCTCATGCCTTAAAGAACACAAGTTTCCTGCTTACAAAACTAATAACTTTATTATTTCATTTGATTCAAAATTCAAATAGAGATCAATAATTCAGTTTTAGCCCAAAATTTTTTTTAATCTCAAATTAATTTTGAAAAATCATCATACACATTGTTTCTATGTCCAATAAATAGAACTATTACTTCTTTATCTTCGTTTTTTACTTCATATATTGCCTTATAATCTCCTATTCTTAATCTCCAGTACTTTGATCCTTTTAATTTCTTTCCTTTTTTGCAATTAGTTTTTAATTTTTCTAATTTATCTTTTATTCGTTCTTTTGTTTGTTTTTCTAAATCTCTTAGGTTTTTATTAGCTTTTGAATGCAAAAATACTCTATATGTCATTAAATATTACTCCAGGGGCACTAAATCATTGAAATTTTCTTCGGCTTCTCGGCTTCTTTTCTTTAGCATTTTATAAAATTTCCTAGTTTTTTCTCTTTCTTCAAATCTAGCTATAATGGTTCTAATTGCATCACTCCTGCTTTGGAACTTACCTTCTTCTACCCATTTATCAAGTAGCTTCAGCATTTCTTCTGAGACTCTAGTTTGAACCTGGGGCATAACTATCTTGTAAACATATATGTTTACAAAATACTTAAATTCTCTTAAAACAAAATCTACAGGCAAAACCCAAACCCAAATCCTACTCGAAAAATAATCTTTCTTAGACAAAATCCTCCACAATGAACTACCCCTACCTAATCAAAAGATTAGGAATGGGATTTCAGGAGAAGTTTGAATTAGGCTCTCACTTATATCTGAGCCGCATCTTAACCCAAGGGGTTTCCTTATTCTCCTTGGCGTGTCCACACCACCACTACCTCCTACTCCCAACTCCAAATTAGTTTCAGACATACCCCTTTTAGCAATATTTAAGGCACCATTCACATCAACATTAATCAGTACGCCAGCACTTGTCTTATACAAACCTCTTTCGATTCTTTTTATTCTATAACTTGGTTTCTCCCTTATTTCGGTGTTGGCTAATGCATTGCATTAAAAAATACTTAGTAGTATTATAATTTAAGTCTAACGGAATTCACCTCCACAGCAAGCCGTGAGGTTCTCTCACTCACTCTACTATAGAATTTCTTGTATCTGGGTGTGATATATATGGTTTTTTAGTGTTTTAGGTAATTTTTGAGTGAATTATTTGTTGGGAAAGAAGGTTATTTAGTCCAGGAAACTTTTTTTGTAAGTTTACTTAACTTATAAAGCTTCTTTGGTTAATCAACTAACTAAAAACCTTTTTAAGTATTAAACCAATGATATAAAAATAAGTGACCCTTTTTGAATTGATTGTGATAAAAAATGTCAAAAAAAGAAAAAGAAGATAATAAGGTTAAAACCAGCAGAAGAGGGTTCTTAGCCGGTTCAACAGGATTTGCCGCAGGACTCGCACTAGGGAGCTCGGGACTATCTCTTTTAGCCCCGACCAAGGTTTCAGCACAAAATGTAGATGAAAGTGCACCATATGAAAAACTTAACCCAGAAGAAGTAAAACTAATGGCCCACGAAAACTACCACAAAGGCCTAGATTGTGGTGAAGGAACATTTAAAGCTCTCATAGAATTAGCAAGAGACAAGATAGGGGAACCATACACTGAAATACCAACAGTCCTAGCTTGGTATGGGGCTGGTGGAGGAGTAGGCTGGAGTAAACTATGCGGATCCGCTAATGCAGGAGCAGCATTTATCTCCCTTGTCCACGGAAGAAGCAAAACAACCAAGAAACTAGTAGACGAATATTGGAGATGGTACTCACAATACCCATTCCCACAATATGACCCACCAAGCGACGCTTCTGGACTTCCAGATTTAGATCTACCAACTTCGGTCTCTAATAGTGTAGACTGCCATGTCTCCGTAACTACATGGTGTCAAAAAAGTAAATATTCCTCAGGAGCACCAGAAAGATCAGAAAGATGCAGCAGACTAATAGCAGACTGTGCAGCAAGAGTTATAGAACTCCTAAATGCCGAAAAAGATGGAAAATTCGAAAAAGTAGCAGTTTCATCCACCCCAACATCAGTAGATCCCGATAACGGATGCCGCAGCTGCCACTCCAAAGGCAAGGACTTCGAAATAGGAGGATTCACAAGAGGAAAAGCTGATTGCATACAATGCCACCAAGCCCCACACCTCAAACGTTAACAACTAAACCTACAAACAACTAACACCCACACAAAAAAACAAAGCTGTGGTCTTCTTATCTTGCAATACCAAAAAAACAATCAAACCTAAAAAAGAAAAAATCCACAATAGAAAACTAAGAAACTACCTAACCAAAATCTCTCCAATTTCAACTCATAAACGAAAAACCCTAACTTACTTTTTTCGCTTATCTTTTAGGTTGAGAAGATCCCTCCTAAATTTTTTGATTAGGGAGGGTTTCACTTCACAGGAACAACTTTCACTCAATCAATAGAATAAAAAGAAGACAGAATTAAAACAAGAGAATAAAGCCGATAACCAAGATTTTGTTTATCAGAAACAGATAAATCAGTGGAAAACAACTTAAAATCTTCGTAAATCGACCTATGTGGCAGGCCATAATGCTTTTGTGGAAGTAGAGAGAGAGGGAGAGGAATTCACCTCGAAGCTAAAGCATTTTCGACTTTAGTCCGGCACGAAACATCTCTTTAGAACAAGGGAATATAAGAGCTAAAAAATACCATTAAACTCCTATACAGCTTATTTACAGCTTCACACTACCTAAGAACACCTTAAATTAACTTATCAGTCTTTTATATAACGGAACACATAAAGCACTCAAAAAATTCACCTTTAAGGAAGAAAAACAAAGAGTAATATATATTATTTAAACTTAACATAGTCCACCCCTCATATCAAACAGTGAGAAGGTTGTCTTACTATAAATAGACAGAAAAAATAAAATCAGTAATTCCTCCAGTATTTTACCACGATATCTCTTTTTTTTAGTTTCATCGTCAAGAACTAAGAAAAGAAGAGTTTAATCTTTTTCTTCTTCTCCTTTTCTGTTTCCAAATATTTCTGTATCAATTTCTTGTATATTTTGAAGAATACCCCCAATTGACGACTCATTTGACGATATTGAATGAGGATATATCTGTTTTCCACATTTGCTACAATTTTCTACAGTTTCACTGAAACTTTCACAATGTGGACAAGGAGTTAAAAAGTTCCAATCCTCAATACCATTAAATCCTATTTTCGCCTCTTTGGGATAAGCAACTTGGTATATAAACCCAATTCTTATAGAAAGCAGCCATTGCTGAAATGAAACATCAGTGTACTCTGGATTATCAGAAACGACTCTAATTAAAGAAGGAGTAGCAAATCCACTACTTTCAGCATAATTCAATAAAAAATCCACCTCTATCTTAGGAACCTCCCTCTTAACTCCACTATCATCTTTTAACTGAAACAACCAAGCCCCTTCCCCTAACAGAGGAATAGGTAAAAACCAAGGAGGAGGAAAATACTCCACTTCCTTTGCACCAACATCCCTTTCCTCACTCCCAACTTCAGGATCAAAATACATTTTTTGTTGAGAAAGA
The DNA here is from genome assembly GCA_001914405.1 of Candidatus Methanohalarchaeum thermophilum. Taxonomy (GTDB): domain Archaea; phylum Halobacteriota; class Methanonatronarchaeia; order Methanonatronarchaeales; family Methanonatronarchaeaceae; genus Methanohalarchaeum; species Methanohalarchaeum thermophilum. Next base: position 1,573,237 of record MSDW01000001.1, on the reverse strand, counting down.
GCAGACAAATAAAAACTAATCCTTTGCATTATCTCTTGGATCTCATCTTCACCAAGCTCTTCACCTTCAAGTTCCTCTTTCACTTTTTGATACAACGATTCCATATCTAATTCTTGATCCTCTTCTCCAAAACTACTTAACTCACTTCTGATCCTTTTATAAATCCTCTTTTCTACCTGCATGCATTCCATTCTCCCAAACCATATCAAAGTTAATTTTTTATTTATTTTTTAGCCTCAATTCTAGGAAGCCTTTCCCTCTTTTAGTTATTTTTTCTCCTGTACCTATTTTTACGGCATCTTGGAATATAGGGCCATCGTAGACATAGGTATGATATTCACCCTTTTCTCCACAGAGATCAAAGTCTTTGTAGTCTTTTAACCTTGATAAAAGACTTTCATCGATCTCTTGGCCTAGTAGTTCTTTATAACTAGGTTCAGTTGAAACAATTATAGCTTTAAATCCAGCGTCTATAAATTCCCTAAGGATCTCTTCTCTTTCCTTATTCCATAATGGCATCACTGGCTCTATATTCATTTCCTTACAAACTCTTTCTACCCATTCTCTATGTTCCTGGATATCTATATCTCCAAAAACCCCTATCCCGATGTCTTCTTTTTTCATATCTGAAATCGCTTCTTTAAACTTCTCTTCGTAGTTTTCCCAAGCTGCTTTCCTTTGAATAATAGGAATACCTATTGCTTTAGATTGTTCCTTGATTAAATCTATATTTAATCCATGAGACCTAGAGCGATCTCCGTCCTCTGAAACCATATTCAATAAATAAAGAGGTTTAATTTTATCTCTTAACTTATATAGAGCTAGAACAGTTTCTTTCCCACCACTCCAAGAAACAAAAGCTTTCAATATAATTCTCCTCCAAATACCTTGTAAAAAATCTATAAACATTAATAGATTTATTTCTCATATTAATAAAAAATTAAAGTAAATAGAAGATAAACCCAACAAAAAAATACAAAATTTAAATCCTCTTAGCCCTTTTTATAGCTTTAACTCCCTTATTAGACACTAAAAATTAATTGGAAACTTTAATGTTTTATTTTTAGTTTTTAGATTAATTATTTCTTGGATCTTAATTCACTTTTCCGTATTTTTTGAACAAAACTATTTTATCCCCAAGATATATCTCGTCTACTCTAAAACCTGCTTTTAACCAAGCTTTACATTGAGGATGGCCGCTATTAGCCCACCAAGCTCTATGTTTTCTCGCAGCCTCGGGTAAGTTAAATCCAAGTATCTCTTCGATTTCATCAAATCCAAGTTCTATCATCCCCTCATTCTCATTACTTAAGTAATTAAACAGTGACAAATACTTTCCATTGTAACCCTCAAAATCCACAGATTCCCTCTTTCTTACAGCCCTAGACTCGGATCCCAGTTTATTTCCAGCTCCAGTTTCTTCAATAAATCTGCTATCGTTCCATTCCGGTTCTATTTTCTGGATCAATTGATTTTTCAGTTTTTCCCTATTACTTGTTTCCTTAAAGTATAAACAAATAGACCTATTCATCCTTTTTTCTTCAAATATATTGTGATTTATTCGGCAATTATCTTCTTTATCATCTTTAAAACAGTTTTCTGGAGTAATCTCTCCATAACCCCTGTTAAATTTCTTATCCAAATCACAAGTTTCCTCAATAAATTTTATTTTCTCATCGACCTTAAGAGCAAAAACACCCTCACTGCCCCCATAGTCTGTAGAAATCTCAAATTTACAAAATGGACCCCATCCAAACTGATGAACTGATGCACTATTTGCTTCACTATACCTTTTTTGCGGCATAAAATACCTTATAGAACCATCACCATCTCTAACAGGTTCAATCTCACAAACAAAATTAAATTCAATACCATCTAATCTCATAATAAATCAACAACCATATTTTAAATAATAATGTACTTTTAAATAATTAAAACTTATCTAAAATCACATAAAACAATTACAAACATAAAAAACAACCAAAAACCAAAACACACAACAAACCAAGACCCAACACACCACATCAAATAAAAAACAACTTTATCTTAACCCAAAAAAACAGCAACCAAAATAAAACTAAATAAAATAAAAATAACCCATGTTAAAAAAGTGACTTCCTCCCCTACCAAAATCAAAGATTTAGAAAAGTGACTCCATGAATAAAAGGTTAAAACTTTGATTAACTTTTGTAAGAGTTTGAAAGAGCTGCATAGCCCCCTTTTTCTTTAGGGAAGGAGTATATGGAACCTCTTAAGGGAGATTTTTTAGAGACTAAGAGGCAAGTATAATATGTATTATAGAGAGAAAGAATATCACGATAAGGGAAGACCAAGCCGAATAGATAGAAGAGAACTACCTTAATCTATCTCGTTTCGTTCAGAACAAGCTAGATGAGTCGATAAAAAGGTAAGGACTAAAAAAACCATCATTTGCAGAATAACAGACATAACAAAGGCAAACTCAAAGCAATTAAGGAAGAGTACAAAAAAACTCAAGGGTATATCCGTGGAGAAACGACTGACCTATACTCCGCAACCAAGCAAGCGATGGACAAATACATCGACATCGAGAAATTGAAAGATGGTAAATAAATCCCTTGTTCTTGAGAAACAACACATTCAAAGATTGAAAAACCCCAAGCACACCAAAAAATTAAATTACTGGGCTAAAATACCAGTAAGGGATGTCTATAGTGGTGTCTGGGTTCCAATAAAACCACACGAAAAGACAAAAACAACATACAGCATAAAAGATCCAAAGATAGTTAGAAAAGATTACGGTTTCGAACTCTACCTATCAATTACTAAAAAAGCTGATACCGTTGAAGCCTACAATAGTGCCATAGGCATAAGACTTGAATCTGAAAAAACTTTGCATACCTGCATCAGACTTTCCCAGCCATCAAACCCAACACCACAGCACTCACACAGGCAACATACAAGACAAACACTACTCCCTTAGAAAGAACTATAAGAACAACTATCTCCAAAAGAAATATAACAATAAAAACAGCAACAAAATAGAAGATATCAACCACAAAATAAACAAAAAAATAGCACACACCACAAAAAAACAATTTATTAATCCTAATCGCCACCCCCAAAGAAATACAGAAACAAAACAAGAACAAAGAAATAAACAGAAAACCACATAACACCCCCACACTAAAAACTAAAAAACCACACCAAATACAAAACAAACTGGAAAAGCATAGGCCAATAGAAGTAAGTGAAGCATACACTAACCAACAAAGCTCTAGCTATGGTAAAGTTGACAACAAACACAGACACAAGAAAAAGAATCAACTACCCAAATTACAAACTCGAAACAGATAGAAATAAAAATAAAACCCACAACATAACCATTAGAAGCATCAAAAACCCTGAAAAAACCTCTTCCAGTGCTAAGAGCCATGTGACATGGCCCAAAGCCACAACCATTGACCCAGCCTCTAAAAACCACCCAGCCAACAAGCCAAACAAAGGTAAATAGGCAACCCCCCAAACTCAACCGGGAAACCCCACCCCTTTAGAGCGGAAAGAGGATGTCAAGAGAAGCAGATATCTAAATAAAAAATTAATTTCTTAGATATTTTTTTTAAAAATCATTCAAGAAAAACCTTAATTTTCTAAGATAATTAGTGACCTCCTCACCTACCAAAATCAAGATTTTGGAAGGTGCTTCTATCCATTCACAAGACCGGTATCCGAGATTAGTGCCTTGTTGCACGATAGTCTTCCAAGGCGAACACGGTTCGCCATTCCTTGCAGGTTCCCAGGGCTTACACTTGTTTTCAGGACTCATCACCTATATCCATCACTATTTTCTGCCCGGGTTTAGGGTTCGGTCACTTGAACCCCGTTCCAAGTCTTCCCACGTATCCATTGCGAAAGAGCCTATTGCCCAAACACTCGGCTGTTCGGACTCCACATATAGACCTGGAACCTCTCTAAGCAATAGAATATTTTGTTTCTCTACTACATAAAACAACCCCAATTCATCACCCACCTAAATCAAAGATTCAGGAAGGTGACTTCTTGGTTAATAGGTTAAAAATATATTTTTTTCAAAATACTATGATTCTATATATAGGAAAAGAGTACAATATACATATGCAAAGTTTATACACTAATAAAGAGTTTATTTTGAAAGTAAGTCTATTGCTTTTTCTACTTCTTTCTCTGATCCTATTACATAAAGCTTATCTCCTTTTTCTAGTTCCATATCTGGAGTTGGTCTAGCTATTCTTTTTCCTTTACCTACAGCTATTACTAGAGCGTTCGTTCTTTCCTGTAAGGAGAGAGATCTAATAGTTTCACCTTCACCTTTTTCGCCAATATCTATTTTTTCAAAGTAATTATTTCCTCCTAGGCCACTGATTACTTCAGCAATATTACTAGAAACCGGGTTTTTAATTAACACCTTTACTTTTGAAGCTGTATCCTGGTACGGTGAAAGAACTTGGTCTGCGCCAGCTCTCTCAAGATTCTTTAGGTTTGAAGTGCTTCTTGCTATGGCAATTGAATATATTTCCTCATTGAATTCTTTTGCTATCATTATACAAAAGGCGTTATCTGAATCATCAACGCAAGTTATCAAAAAGCCAGCGGTTTTTACATCCGCCTTCTCTAATACCTCTTCATCTGTTACATCTCCATGCACTGCCCAATAACCATCCTCCCTAGCCATTGAAACCTTATCTTGATCTTTATCGATCACAACAATTTTTTTATCATCTTTCCTAGATGAAATCTCTTTTAATACATTTGTACCAATAGTTCCATATCCACAAACTATTATATGATCTTGAATATCTTTAGGCAATCTTTTCCTCCTCATTATCCTTTTTTCCACTAACAAAGGAAATAACTGTCCAATAGCATAAAAAAAAGCAGAAATACCTGAAACCATCACAACAATGGCCAAAATTCTACCAGAAAAAGACAAGGGATGAACCTCTTCAAACCCAGTCGTCGTAATCGTTATAATTGTCATATAAAAAGAATCAAAAAGACTCCATCCCTCCAACAAATGAAAACCCAAAGTTCCCACAAAAGTAATCAGAAAAAGCAAAGCCAAAATTTCTATCGTTTTATTCCTAACTGAACTATTACCAAAAAGCCATCTCATAAACAAACATATAAATAATATAAATATCCACTTTATTAAGAATTAAGATCAAAGCAAAAAAAACTCCATTCCCAATCCTATATATTCGTTAAAAAATCACCACGAACACTTATCATCTAAGAAATTTGCCCTCCCCTACCCTACTTAGACCCTCTCTTATCAACCAATCCAAAATCAAAGCCAAACAATCCTAAAAGAAAAACTAGGCCAAGAAACAAAAAATTTCATATACTAACTATACTAACCTAATTTTTTTCCTCGCTGTTCTTTCCTAGCCAACTCCACACCACCCACCTAGGGTCTACACCAAGGATGTTTTCGAGCTTCCCCTAGAACATGGTAGAAGTGAATAAGAGGAAATATAAGTGGAAAAAGTAAAAAAGTGAAAAAGTGATTTAGGCCTAGGTGGGATGTCTTTTCCACAACCCTTTTTCGTCTATTTAGGCTTTCGCCTACTTCACTGGCCCCTGTTATGTGGCCAGTTACTTGGCCTTTCTCATCTCCTTATTTCAGGAGAAATCTTGGGTTGCTGCGGTTTCTCCTATTAGGCAGCCCGGTTGTACCCGGAGTGCCATCATGGGGCGCCTTCCCCTTGGCACCTTTTTATGGGTGCTTTGGTTTTATAGCCCTTTATCCATACCTACTCTAACCTTAGCTTTCGCCAAGGAGGGACATAGGTATGAATCACCTAGTTTACCTTCAAGTAATATCTTTCTTTTTGTAGAATATAAACTTTTTGTAAGCTAGGTTCAACAAAATCAAAAAATATAATTTTATAATTTTTTACTTATTTCTCTAATTACATTCCGATCCATTCCCAAACATTCCTCAATATCCTCATTGCGGGAAAAGACTTCCCTATTATAAGTTAATCTTTGTTACATTCGTTATTATCTTGATTATTTATTTCTCTAGGCATAGGGTTTGTCGTCAACTACCCCACCTAAATCAGAGATTTAGGAAGGGGTTGGATGTGGTAGGAAGAGGCCACAGGGACGGATTTAATTATCGGTTTCCTCGGGAAACTATCCATATTTAGGCAAAGGAGGGGCCCGGTCATCCCAGAACCGGGATTCGAAAACCAGTTATCATTAGCCTCGTCCGCTCTTAGTGACTTCCTCCCCTACCAGAATCAAGGGAGTTTGGAAGAGGTCTTCTCAACCATTAAGATAATGGAACATGGTCAGTTGAGTTGTCCCGGTCTCTTCTCACGAAGGAAGCATTTGACCGAAATGGAGTGGTTTAAAGCTTTTGAACGCAACAGCGTCACCCCAACAAAGACTTATCCCTAACTAATCATGTTGAGTGCTTTATGTATCGGGAGCTTATTGATTCGGCTCCATTGACTTTAGTGACCTCCTCTCCGACCTGAAGGACGGAGCTTCCATCCTCATTCCTGCTCTTTCTGTCCGAGTTAAGGCAGTACCGAGATGGGCTATTTGCAGGTTGTCGGCTAACTTGGGGAACTTGAAGTCCATGGGTTTGAGGTTTGTTGCTGATTCTATACACCTTTTTTCGGGGACTCCTCGCCTAGGTGTCCGCAACCTTATACCCCAAACCCTGATAGGATTACAGAGGTTCACCCTCAAACATTTCCGACTTCGGGGTTCGAGCCACTGGAACCCAGTTCCCCTGAGACCAGCGGAGGTGTTCAATCTCCACTGATTCTACTTAGCGCCCAAACGCTCGGTCGCTCGGACCCAGCTGTAGCCTCGGAAACTCCTAAAACTTAATTAGTGCTACTACCTAAAACACCTAATAGGCTGTATCCACTCCGTGAAAGAAGGGGGTCTTAGCCCTCAAAAGAAGATAAAAAACCGCTCTCTAAAGTATTTAGATATTAACTCAATTCCTTCTCCCTACCTAACCAAAGATTAGGAAAGGGTCTCCTTTGAGATAAATGTGAGTTTGAAGGGTTTTTGGGTTTTATAGTCTTTTTGAGAGAGTTTTTTTGTGGGAGTATAGTGCTAGGGCAAAGAATATTATCGTAAATGCTGTTATTATCACTAGATCTTGTTGTGGGGTTAGCCAGAGTTCCTTTTTTCCGCCGAATGTCCATTTAAGTAAATCTACGAAGTAGGTTAAGGGGGAGAGGTAAGATATTGATCTTCCCCATGTTGGGAGTTTGTTGATGGGTATAAAGATCCCGCTTACAAATATTATTGGGAATTTGATTATCGATGAAAGCATCATGACATCTGCTGGTGTATCTGTTGGATATGCTGCCATTAGTACTCCTATTGTTGAAAAACATAGTGTTGAGGCTATTAATCCTAATATGAGTATAATAATGCTTTCTATGGATAGTTTGAGTATGATAAGTGCGATTGATAGTGGTATTATTGTTAGTATGATTCCAAGTGTAGCTGAAGCTAGTATGTCTCCTATTAGTATCCATGAATGTCCTATTGGGGCTGATATCAGCCATTCAAGTGTCTTTGTTCTGTTTTCCCAAGGAGTTATAACTGGGCTGATTGAGGTTGCTGTAAACCATAGTGCCATTCCAATTAATCCTGTTCCCAGTACTATGTGGGACATTTCTCTTCCAAGCCAGAAAGCTAGAAAGAAGAAGAATGGAAGTATTATGCCAAAGATAAGAACGGGGCCCTTGAGGTAGTAGATCCTTAGGTTTTTCTTGGATACTGCGATTGATCTCTTAAGTTGTGATAGATCTATCATTATTTGCCTCCTGTTAAATCGATAAATACATCCTCTAAACTTGGTCCGAGGGTACAAATTGAGACAATTTCCAGTTCTTTTTCGTCTGCAAGAGCTAGACAATGGTTAAGTACGGTTATAGGATCCGAAGTAAATATCCTGCATTTATCTCCTCTTTTCTCAACTTTTTCAACTTTTTCTATATTTTCTAATTCAATTGGTGGGTTTCTTTCTTCGAAGCAAATTTCTAGAGCTCTTTTTTCTTTGATTTTTTCTTTCAGTTTTTCTGGGGTATCGATAGCCACTATTTTCCCATTATGTATAACTGCTATTCTGTCGCAGAGATCGTTTGCTACTTCCATGTCATGTGTTGTCAAAAAAATCGCTTTTCCTTTTTTATTTAGATCTCGGATTCTTTTTTTGATTAACCGTCTGCTTTGTACATCTAGTCCTGTGGTTGGTTCATCAAAAAACAGGATTGGAGGATCTTTGATCATTGCCATGCTCAAAATTAATCTTTTTTGCATTCCTTTGCTAAAACCTTTGACCTTTGTGTTTTTTCTATCTGATAGCTGAAATAACTCTAATAATTGTTTTGCTCTTTTTTTTCTCTTTTCTTTGGGAACTCCGAAAAGTTCTCCCATTAGCATCATATTTTGCCAAGCAGTCAGGTCTACATATGCATTTGATATTTCTGGTGCTATTCCTACTTCTTCTTTGGCCTTAATTGGTTTTTTTTGTATGTCCTTTCCATTGATCCATGCTGTACCTGAATCAGGTTCTAGTACTCCTGTCATCATTCTTACTGTAGTTGTTTTTCCAGCTCCGTTCGGACCTAAAAAACCAAAAACCTCTTCTTGATCAACTTTAAAAGATACATTGGAGACTGCTTGGATCCCATTAAATTTCTTAGATAATCCTTCAGCCCTTAAGATATCGTTCAAAGTTAATCACCTTCATCTTTAACGAGTTTTATTTTTATTTCTTCACGTGTCAGTTTCCAGACCTTTTCTGGTGCTCCTCTGCCTTCCTCAATGTAATCGACTACCTCTATTAAGCCTGCCTCTCTTAATTCAGAAAGGTGATAATATAAGCCAGATTTTCCTAGATCATATCCCTTGGAACCTAACTTCTTTCGAATTTCTCTGGTCTTGGCTTCTTCAGTTCCGATGATATCTATTATATCCCATCTTGTTGGACAATGCAATGCTTTAGCTAATCCCTTCAGCTTCTGAATCTGTTTCCGAAATCCGTTGTCTAATCCATTGTGATTTAGGTCTTCATTACACAATTAACTCACCTAATTTTATTTCTTAAAATAATGTGGGATACCAGTTCCTTCAGGTATTTCTCTATCTAAGATACCCTCATTGGCCATAACATCTAATACTTGCTGTATTCTTGTTTCATTAACAAATGGCATACCTTTACATTCTTTTGCAATCATACTGGGGCAAATCTTGTCATTATTTGAACATTTTGTTTTTTCTGTGTTCTTGGTTTCGTTGAAATAATCCTCTACAGCATCAACTGCCATCTCTATGAATTTTTTGTCCTTTTCAGCTACCTTTTCAATTATTTTATTTTTTTCATTACCAATTTCCTCAGACATAAAACATCACCTAAATATTACAGTCAAAGACTAATATATTACTAATAGACATAAAACTTTCCAGATGACAGACCAAAAAAAACCCATAACCTAAAAATCCACAATAACAGATCTAATAAACAAGTACAAAAAGAAATTTTAGAGCCCTAATTATTTAACAAAAAGATCAAATTAATAAATATGAAATACAACAAAATATCTGGCCTCACATTAATATCAGCGGGAATAACGAATTTACTCGCCAGAATAGGAATCACAATCGATCTTCCCATAACAATAATATTAATTATCTCCGGGTATGCAGCCTACGAAACCAAAAATAGACACGAATTCGCAATTATCACCTCAATAACTGCTATCTTATATACAATACTAAAAGCAATACTCTTCCTTATCTGGCTACCAGAAATAACAGGAATCACGGAAACGAAACTTTTGATACTGGGAGGGCCATTTCTACTAATGACAACCTTATTCTCGTTTATAGCTCTCTATACACAACTAAAACTTTCTAAAAAAAGATATCCACGATACTAGGCCCCAAAAACTATATAAAACAAATATAAATTACTAGCTATGATCATATCAAACAGAGAAAATATAGTGGGAAAAGAAATAAAAAAAGAACTAGGTTTAGTAAGAGGAAACACAATAAGAGCCAGAAACGTAGCAAGAGATATAACACAAGCACTAAGAAACCTCGTAGGAGGCGAACTAAAAGCATACACAGAATTAATGGCCGAAGCAAGAGAAGAAGCCATAGACAGAATGGAAAAAGAAGCAGAAAAACTAGGAGCAGACGCAATAGTAAATGTTAGATTCATGACATCAATGGTAGCCAGTGGAGGAGCAGAAATACTCGCCTACGGTACCGCCGTAGAACTACAAAAAAAATAACCAAACAAAATAAAAACCATAAAAACAAAAAACCAAATTAAAATAATTAGTATAACATATAAACCCTTAATCGTTATAAATTCCTTTCAAAAAGATTAAAATCCCTATTAAACCGATATAAACGAACAAAAGGGAAAAAACAAAAGATATAAAACATTTAAAACCGCCGTATATCAAAATTAAAATAATCCTAAAAATATTTACCACAAGAATCAAATCAAAAAAAATAATCCAAAACCAATCACCCAATCTAAAAGACTTAACCTCAACTCTTCTAAAAGCCTCCATATAGTCCTTATTTCATCTTTTTAGTTCACCAGAGAGTTAAATAATTCAGTTTTAACTTATAAGCGACCTCCTCAACTACCTAATCAAAGATTTTGGAAGGTGCTTCCATCCATTTACAAGACCAGTATCCAAGATTTGGTGTCTTGCTACCGAATGGTCTAACAGAGGCAGACACGGTCTGCCAGGATATTGCAGGCCCACAAGGACTTAAATACTGGTTTACAGTACTTATGGCCATGTCCATCGCCATCATGTGCCTTGGTCCTGGGCTCGGCCACAAGAGCCCTGTTCCCAACCCCACCACGTATCTATTGCGATAGAGCCTTGTGCTCAAGTGCTTGCCCACTCAAACTTGGCCTACATGCTGAAAACCTCTCAACAAAAAACCCCATTGGCCCCAAGTACAAATACCCTGTAATGATTCATCCCCTACCTAAAACCAGAGACTTAAAGAAAGAGGATCTCTCACCAAACACAGTTAAAATTAATCTGTAGTTGAGCTAAGTTTATTAATTAATCTGTCTACTTTTTTTAGGATGTCTTCTTGAGTTTTATCAACAAATGCTAAAACAATCTTATCTCTATTTTCAAAATGAATTCCGTATCCATTATCATATACACCAATGCAATAGTTAAATCCACCTAAATCCAATTCATTCTCCATAATAATCTCACAATCTTCTTGATCAGACATACAATCATACAGTTCTTTTATTTCCTCAGAACTATACTCCTTGTATAATCCGTCTCTTATATGCTAAGTCGAAAAATCATCTTTCATTGAGTAAAACAAACCCCTCAAATCCCCTTTAAATACTTCCCTAACCACCTCAGTAATAGGTTTCATCCCATTCATTTTACAATCCACCCATTATCTAACATATCTTATATAAAAAAAGGATAAAGAAATTAAATTCATTAAATGCCCTATATTACATTCAAAAACACAAACCACTTACATCCCATTATATATTCATATTCCTTAAAAATTGCGATTGAAGAACGAAAAATAAAAAAAGGATCTTAAATAAAGTATCTGGACATTCTATGAGTTTTCTATAGTAGGGTGAGGGAGAGAACCTCACGGCTTGCTGTGGAGGTGAATTCCGTTAGACTTAAATTATAATGCTACTAAGTATTTTTTTTACCTCTAAAAGTGGGGGTTTTTGGGTGCTTTACATGCTCCACCCTTCAAGAAATTGAGAGGTTGGGAGGGGGTGGCGTCAAGTAGTGTGAAGCTACAGAGAACCTATAACAGCCCCTAGATATACAGGGGCAACCAAAACTAACCTGCCACCCACGCAGGATGATCCCGTCCAAAGCGCAAGTTCCCTGTGCTCACCGGGGTCCAATGAAAGAAACCCGATGGAAAAGCAGAATCACCCGCAGAAAAACCCCCACAGCATTGCTGTGAGGCCACTCCACAAGGTTTTTTTCCTAATTATCAATTTTATATTAAATTTTTTTATTTCTAGAGATTTCTTTTGCATTCTTTAAAGAGTTTTCTATCTTTTCTTTCTCTAAGTTTAGTCTTTCGATCCTAGATGGTATAATCTCAATCAATTTTTCATTCCCTTTTTCTGTCAATTGGTAAATAGTTCTTCTGGAATCTTTCTCTCCTTCTTTTTTGTTTATTAGGTCACTATTTAACAAAGACTCTAATTCTTTACTTAAAACAGTTTTGGATAAATTTGTTTCTTTAGTTAGATCTGTAAAAGATTTTTCTCTTTCTTCTAGAGTTATTAATATTTTTTCTTGGCTTTCTTTCATTTTTAATCTTATTAAAATAAAAAATAAAGAAAATAGGTTTTATATTTTGGTTATAGTAGTGATTCTGCTAGCCCAGTTGCTTCAGCTGCGTTAGGAGCGTATCCGTCTCCTCCTATTTCTTCTACCCATTCTTCTGTTACGGGTGCTCCTCCGAACATTGTCTTGAGATCTAGGCCTTTTTCTTGTATTAGTTCTACAATTTTCTTTTGACCTGGTTTTGTTGTACTCATCAGTGCAGAAGCTGCTACTATATCGGCTTTTTCTTCTTCAGCTCTTTCTACAAATTCTTTTAATGCTATATCTCTACCTAGGTCTATTACATCAAATCCTGAACCTTGTAGCATTGCTACTACGACATTTTTACCTATTTCGTGGATATCTCCTTCTACTGTTCCTATGACAACTTTTCCTTTTCCGGTTTCTTCTCCTTCTTGTAATTCAGGTCTAAGAACTTCCATTGCAGCTTGCATGGCGTCTGCAGACTTCATTACTTGTGGTAGATAAACTTCAGCTTTATCGAATTTATCACTTACTACTTTCATTCCTCTTGCTAATCCTTCTGTTATTGCTTCAAATGCACCTATTCCTTCATCTAACGCTTCTTCTGATAAATCACGTGCTTTATCTTCATCCATATTCACTATTGCATCTTTTAATCCATCAAGAATTTCTTGCTTAGCCATTTTTATCACCCCTCAAAGCTTACTCCTAATTCTTCCATTTCTTCCTTGGCTTCCTCATATACCTCCCAGTATTCATCCGTTGGCGTTAGATCACTCATATCGTAACACTCTTGCAGAGTTTTTCCATTCCCTAGTTCTGTGTTATCTGGGTCTTTTGTTTGGTCTGCTTCTCTGTAGTCGTCTTCATAGGAGTTGACTAGTTTGTCAATTATTTCATTTGCTTCTGATACGTCTAGTCCTGCTACTGCTTCTGCGGCTTCGCTCATCATTCTAGATTCCATTCCAGTTGTGTAGTCTTTGAGTACTCCTTTTGCTGATGCTGATCCTGACATTATTTCTCTTCCGCTTACTGTATCTGTCATTGCTTGGGCTGCAACTTCTTTTAGGCACATATTAGTGCATGGACCGGATAATGGATAATATTGATTACCTAACAGTATATCAGGTTGTGCTTTGTTGAAAGCTGCTGCTACATGACCTGCCATTGCTAGGCATTCTCTTGCAGTTGTTATACCCCATCTCACATGGATTGGTCCTTCTAGATGCCAATCACAGTGGTACATTGTGTAGCTGATTAAATGAGTTGCCATGTCTATTACGGTGCTTCCTTCTATTCCTCCACCGTATCCGCCGAATATCGGCATTTCCTCTATCATTATTGTGTCATTGTTCTCGACCCATCCTGCAACCATATTCAATCCAGCATCATCTACTTTTAGTTCGTTTAACTGTGAACACTCGTGGCTGTCACATGGTCTTAGGCCACCTAGTTGATCGCCTGCTATTCTTCCCGCCTCTGTTAGAGGCGTTTCTGGGCCCTATATACCCATATTAGGTCTGCCTGCTCGAGTGCAGGCCTCACGAACAGACCTCAACTCAAACAGAGTACCCTTAATTTCCATAGCAGTACCAGCAGGAGTGTCATTTCCCATGTAACCTGATGGTACTCCGTCTACGATTAGGTCGACGCTTGGTTCTTGTGCATATGTTTGATGCATTTCCACGAATATATCCTCTGTAACTGGAGCTCCGGTTGGTCCTCCCTGTGTTAGTGGTGGTCTTTTGTCGTTTCCTGTTCTTGGTAAAACCTCTACGGCGTCTTTGCCTTCTCCTAGAGTTAATTTACCGGGTGCTTTTTCTAGGCCTGCCATTATTTCTTCTTTGCTTACTTCCATTACTGTTTCTGTGTCGATGTTGTATATTCCTATATCAGATAAAAGGTCTACTCCTGCGTTAAATATATCTTCCTTTAGTTGTTCGTCTTCTGGAACTGGTTTTGATAAATCGATTTCTATGTCATATTTATCTACATATTTTTGCACGGCTTGTGGTAAAATCTCTCTGTCCCATTCGTCTTCTGTAACTTCTTCACCTTCTCTGAAACGCATGTCTGCTTCCCATACATCTAGACCGCGGCTTTTTAAGCCCATTTCTTATTCAACCTCACTAGGAAATTATGTGAGCTTACCTACTTAAAGCTTATGTAAAAAACATAATTTATAATTAATATAAAAATAATGAATATTAGTTATTCTATTAAAATGTAAAAAACATTATAATTTGCATAAAGTATTTAAATGGTTAGTTTATTAACATTCTATAGTAAGATGATATCTAAAAAAGGTAAAGATAGATGGTTAAATAGAATACCAGGGTTTCTCACGGGTGTAATCCTAGCAACTTTTCTATTAATACCAATAGTCAACGCTCAATCCATCGTAGAACAAGCATGGGGTTATGTAAGAGTTGTAGACATATTCTTCATGACCTTCCTCGTTGCTTTCCTAATGATGTTTATCAAAAAATACGAGTGGGAAGTAGCATGGATGACATGTATAGTACTAGCCATAAGTTTTCCAATATATGTTTTTCTAAAAGCAGAATTACTACAACAATATTTCTCAGTAATGCCAGCTACCCCCGGAGTATATTTATGGGGAATAGCTATAGTTATGTCAATTACATTAGTAATAGCACTAGGAGTTCCTCTAGGACAACTTAAACACTGGCAGTACGCAGTACTAGCTGTATTATTCGTACCTGCTTTCTTAGTTATGGAATGGTTCCAATGGGAATTTTTAGAAGGAGTATACGATGCAGGAGGATCAATACTAGTACATATGTTCGCTGCATTCTGGGGATGGGGAGTAATATTAGGTCTCCAAGATAAAAGAGAAAGCGTTATAGAAGAAGGTATGAAGACTACGGTCACAAGCGTAGGATGGGTATGGCTTGCTGCCATGCTATTATTCATGTTATGGCCCTCATTCGTAACTGTGCTTCTACCACCAGAAGAAGTAGTCAGCACAACAATAACAACCTACTTTGCAGGCTTTGGATCAATGATAACAACATACATAGTACTATATGCAATTGATAAGGAGATAGACCCATTAATTTACTGTTACGCAATGTTAGGTGGCCTAGTATCAATAGGAGCATTATGTGATGTCGTTGGAATCTGGACAGGATTCGGAATAGGACTAGCAGCTGGAGTAATATCAGCCCTAGGATTCAGATACCTCGCCGACTACCTAACAAGAACAACCGGCGTACTAGACTCAATGGGAGTAATGCAACTCCATGGAATCTGCGGAATATGGGGAGCAATAACCGCTATACCATTTGCAGGTATGGTCGAAGTATATGCTGCAGTATTTTGCATAGTATTTGCAATAATCTCAGGTGCAATATCAGGATTCATAGTTAGACTAGGAGGAAGAGTAAAAGAACCATTCGAAGATTCAGATCTATTCCCAGTAGAATCAAACAGAACAGAAGATACATTCTAAAATACCCTCTTCTTTTAATTTTTCTATATTATTACAATGGGGGGTTGGTCGGGTTGACCAAAGGAGGCTCTAAAAAAAAGGAGAAACCTTCTCAAGGGTTCAGGCAAATCCTGGGCCTTTACCGGGTTCGACTCTCGGGCCCCCCGTTCCCAAATCCAAAAAAACCAAACAAAAAAAATCCACACCGAAAACCAAATACCCAAGATATGTGATTTATCCAAAATTTTGTATTCACCACTAGACAATTTTTAAGATAAAATGGAATTTACCGAAACACAAAAGCAAAGGCTAAGGGAACTAGGATACAAAGGAGAGTTCCCAGAACTAGATACCAAAGAAGAAGTAAACGAAGCATACAGCCAATTAGAGAAAAAATTACGAAAAAAACATCGAAAGAAACTTAACGACCTCTTTGAATCAAAAAAACCAACATGGAAAAATACTGTAGAAAACATAAGACAAAATCTACAAGATCTAGGTTTTATAGAGGTTCAAACTCCATTAATCATTTCAAAGAATCTTCTAAAAAAAATGAAGATAGATCAAAAATCAGATTTAATGAACCAAGTATACAGAATCAATGACAATAAGGTCTTAAGACCTATGTTAGCTCAAAATTTATATAAAGAATTAGAAAACTTCTCCAAACTATCAAACAGAGACACAATTCAATTATTTGAAATCGGAACATGTTTTAGAAAAGAGAAAGGAGGAAAAGATCACTTAAATGAATTTAAAATGCTAAACGCAGTTGAATTAGGTAACTTCAAGGACAAAGAAAAAAGACTAAAAGAAGTAATCTCAACATTGTTCAAAGATTTCGATGAATACGTACTCGAAAAAGAAAAATCAACGGTTTACGGAGAAACCTACGATGTCTTAGTAAATGGAACGGAATTAGCTTCCTGCGCAATAGGGCCCCATCAACTAGACGAAAAATGGGATATAAATAGACCATGGATAGGAATCGGTATAGGAATTGAAAGATTCACAAGAGAACTAAACAACTCAGATTCAACTGTTAAAGCTTATGGAAGAAGTTTTGTTTACCAGGACGGGATAAGACTTGACATCAAATAAAAAACCAAACTTTAAGGAAGCCCTAAGTAATTTACTACAAGGCAATTACTCAGAGAAAGATATATATAGATTACTTAATCCCAAATCAAAGAAAGAAAAGGAGAAAACAAAGAAAGAAGCCAAAAAAATAAAAGAAAAACATTTTTCCAATAAAGTCTACCTCTACGGTTTCCTATACTTCTCTACATACTGCAAAAATAACTGCAATTTCTGTTACTACAGAAAAGAAAACAAACACCCAACCAGATATAGGAAAAAACCAAAAGATATCCTTAAAATTAGTAGATCCTTATCCAAAAAAGAGATCAGTCTAATTGACTTAACTTCAGGAGAAGATCAATACTATAAAAGAAACTTTGACGAACTCCTAAGCATTGTTAAAAAAGTCTCAGAGTTCGGTTGCGTTGTAATGGTAAGCCCAGGAGTATTAAACGAAAATAAACTAAAAAAACTACATGAAGCTGGAGCCGATTTCTATGCCCTATACCAAGAAACACATAGCAAAAACTTGTATAAATCTCTAAGACCCCAACAACCATTTAAAGAAAGAAAAAAAGCAAGAAAAAAAGCAAAAGAAATAGGATTAGCCGTAGAAGACGGAATATTAATTGGAGTAGGTGAAAACAGGAGTGAATTAGCCAATTCAATTTACAAAATGTCCAAAGAAAAACTAACCCAAGTTCGCTGCATGCCATTTGTTGAACACAAAGGAATTCCAATATCAAAAAAAGACACAAACTACGATTACGGCCTAATAACAGCTTTATTAAGATTAACAAATCCAAAAAAACTTATACCCGCATCATTAGACATCAACGGAGAAAAGGGAATAAAAGACCCACTAAATTCAGGAGCTAATGTCGTAACCTCTATAGTACCCTCCTCAACAGGACTGGCTGGCGTAGCACAACATGAATACGGAATAGAAAGCGGGGAAAGATCCCCCACTCATGTAACCAAGTTCCTAAGAAAAAATGGATACAGAATAGGTTCCCTCAAAGAACTTAAGAAAACAATTCAAAAAAATAAGTGTGCTAACCTTACTCACACCAATATTTAAAATAAAAACAAAATAATAACCTAAGAAAAATAAAAAATTACCTTAAAAAACCGAGGTAAAAAAAGTGACAAAAACTGTAAAAGCTAGAAAACACACAAATGCTGCATCCCTAGAAGTAACCGTACCAGCAGAAATAGTTAAAAACAACAAACTAAATGACGGAGACATATTCAAAGTAGAACTAAAAGAAAAAGACAACAAAATGGTCCTAGAATACGAAAGAATCTTCGAAAACCAATAAAACCAAAAAAAGCGATAAAATGACTCCCTAGGATCCAAAACCAACCAAAGACCAAAAAATTAATTAACACTTTAATTAAGCAAACAAGACCCTTAGTAATAGAAATCAAGATACAATCAAGAAAATCACCATTACATCCAACCCAAATTATAATTAAGCATCTATATAAAAAAACTAAGACTAAATCCAGAAATTAAAAACAATTAAAAACAATTCAAGATAAAAAAACAAAAAATCTCTAATTTTTTAAAAAAAAACTTACACAAAAAATCTTTCTAGGCCTACTAACTAACACTCCTAAACCTAAATATAAAAAATCCAAGTAGGTAATCCTAGACCAAAAAAATAAAATTTAATTTAATTAATGCATTTTTTAATCTCTATTTTCGAAGTCTATTAAACTCCTGGACGCATCATTAAAGGTTATTTCCTTCTTCTTTTTCCTTAAGCTCTTTTCTTATCTTCTCAGCTGCAATCTGATGCACATTCGGAAAAAAATCAGTAGAGCGCCCAGAATCCTATATACTCCAAATTTTTTCCATGATCAATAAGAAATATGATTTATACCCCTAAAAAATTTTCCTAAAAAGAAGAACCAATTTTAAAATACTTAAAACCCGAAAAATTATATTAAAAAACCCAAACCCCAAAAACACAAAAAAACCTCTTTATACAAAACACAATTACCTTAGCTTTTGAAGTAACTCACTACTCAAAAAGAAGTAAGCTTCCCTATGAGCCTTATCCCAAAAAATTTTTGGGTTTTCATTGAACTTATCTCATACATCCAGTTAACAAGAAACCATTTCCCAAGAGAAACCTTAAATTAGTGAAGTCATTTCAAAAGTGAAAGGTGGGTTGTACTTTCAGGTTTATCTTAATAAAGTCGCTAAGACTTCGCCCTTTAGGTAGGAGATGATGTCACTAAATTTTTAGGTGATTTTTATTCTTAGATTTGGTTGTCGAATAGGATTGTGCAATAATTTCAGGTATTGGTTCTCTAGGTAAGTAAGAGATGGGATTGTATGTAGTTTTTTGGTTATTTTTTATTTCTAGTTTTTTTTGAATTGATTGTTTTTTGGTTAAAATGATTGGTCTATTAGGTCTTTTGGGTGAATATGTGATTTTTTCTTGAGTTTTTTTCCTTTTTCCATAATTTTAATTAATCTCTTTTCTTCTTCGGGAAGTTTATAGCCCTTGGAGCTGCATTTGAATAGATGTTTTTTATGTTCTGGTGTTTTGTACCAGGAGTTCATAACAGGTTGGTCAAAACATATCCTGGTTTTGATATTTAATTGTATTATAAGTTTTTTAAGTTCTTTTAATCGTTCCTTGGGAGAAGTTAATTCAAATTTCCCTCTTTTATAGTCTTTATATAAAGGAGTATTTTTTCTAGGTACATATGGCCTTATTAGCACTTGATCAGGGTTAATTTGATTTAAGACTGACGCGGTTTCTTTAGCGTGTTGTTTGGATCTTTTTCGACCTCCAATCCCAGGCATGACATATTCAGCTAAATCCAAGCCAGCTTTTATAGCTTTTTTTCCTCCCAAAACATGTTCTTCACTACTAACACCTTTATTAATGTAATCAAGGACCTTATCATCCCCACTTTCCAATCCCACATGACATCTAGATAAACCAGCTCTTCTTAGACTTTTAAGATCTTCAATACCTTTCTTTACAAGAGAATTGCTCCTTGCATAAGTAGATATCGAACTTGGAGACAAATTTTCTTCGATATAATCTAAAATTGAGGTTAAATCCTCTGTTTTCATAACTAAGTTATCTGCATCCTGTAAAAAAACTGGACTAAAACTTGAAGAACACCAATCGTAGACCATCTTGATATTATATAAATTCATTAATTCACTGTGACTTAATTCCTCAGAGGATCTATCGTAGAGTCTGCTTAATTCAACAGCAGCTTTTTCCCAACCAATTTTCCCTATCAGTGAATTTATTTTTTTATAAATCTTATAAACAGCATCTACATCTTTTTTTATTTCCTTTACGCTTCTTAATTCAAAATCACTTTGATAACAATCACAGAACCTACATTTCCCCCAAGGACAGTTCCGTGTAACCCTGAGTAACAAAGAATTCATCTCAATTTCTGATGTTGGTCTGATCCAAGATTCCGAAACCTCAAAAGAATAGCTTCTTAATCCATTAACCATTAGCCTTACATCTCAAAGATAAGTGGTGACTTCCTCTCCCTACCAAAATCAAGGGATTTTGGAAGGATGCTATCAGAGTCAGAGGGTTTTACTTCCTGCCACCGTCATCCGTCTCAGTCCAAGGCCGGGGTTATCTAGGAAGCTTTTATGGGAGGGTTCCTGGTGTCCCATATCCACAGAGCTTTAAATACCCAAGGAGATGGGTACAGAGGGTCTCTTGTCCACGGGCTATAAACTTCGGCCACAACCCCTGCCCTACACCAAAAACTTAAAACACAGAATTATTTAACCCTTACGGGTTGATCCATCCCTCCCACCAAAATCAAAGATTTTAGAAGGGGGTCTTCTCAGTCAAATAGATAATTATTTTGTCAGTGAGTTGTGCCTCAAAACCAATTAACTTGGACTGGGATAGTGGATTCCACTCAGTTTCAGAAAACTACTTCTTAGCTTTAAAGGGCAAGTTGACCGTTACCCATTCTTTTGACCTTTACCTACCAAAAACAACCTTCATCCCTATATTCTTAACAGCTTTTTAACTTCTATTTGGCCTAATAGCCACAGTCTTGGCATCTGAAATAGTGGTTTTTTATAGTATTTATTTTATTCTGTTTTGTAACACAAAATCTAACTTTATTCTTTTGTCAATTGTTGCAATCGAATACCTTTCTTCATCTTAACAAAATATTGGTGGTCATTTATCTTAGGGTATTGAATTAGATTTGGATATTGGTTTATCTAGCTTTTTTACCGCTTTAAAGTTTTTATTCACATTTTTTGATTGTTTTTAATGTCTTTTATCCTTCACTCCAATAACTAGGTTAGTTGATAAATCAGTTTTTTCTCTAGATTTATTATAAGTAGTTTTATGTAACCTGTTCTTTTGATAAGTCTTCAAGTCATTTTTATTCCACCAATAATCAACTTTTCTCTGGCAAGGTTATTTAAAATTACTTATTATCCCTGTAATAGCTTTTTTTGTTTCTTATTCAGATTTAGTTTGATTTTAGCTGTTTTAAATATTTTTAACTTATTTGGTGAGAAGTTCCCTTCCTCGATCTCTGATTTAGGTGGGGGATGAATCAATACAACCTTTGTGAGTTTGGTTGTCTTATAGTGATTGGAAGCAATATGGGGTATGATCTGATCTTGATAAATCGTTTCACTCAGTTTATAGCCTAAATTATCACCTGATTCTTGTAGTGAAGTACAGAAGAAATATATTCACAGGCAAGGGAGTAATAAGTGAATTAAAGTACAGGGCAAGGAGAATAGCGGAGAATTACAACATAGAAATAAAGAATCAGGAAACAGATAAAGACCACACTCACATAATTTTCTCCACTAAGCCTACAGCGGACTTAACTAAGTTCATAAATGCATTAAAAACAGGTACGAGTAAGGCAATAAGACACAGATTCGACATAGAGGATGAACTATGGGAGAACACCTTCTGGTCGGATAGTTACTGTTTGATAACAACAGGAGAAGTAACACTCAATCAACTAAAACAGTATGTAGAAAACCAAGGAAGTGAGAGAAACGAAGAGTGAAAAAACAATAATCTGCAGAATACAAGATCTGACCAAAAGAAAGAAAGGATTACTAATTAAAGAATATACTAATGCACGAGGATACCTAAAAGGAGATATAGAAGATTTATACTCAGCTACAAAACAAGCAATGGATAAGTACACGGAAAAAGTTAAAGAAAGTAAGGAATACCCATTACATCTAAGAAACGACACCTTCAAAGTGGAAAAAGCAGAGAACACAGAAGAATTTGATTACTGGGCAAAAATACCTGTAAGTAATGTGTGGGGTGGGATCTGGGTGCCTATAAAACCTCGTGAAGTGACCCCACAGCAAGCTGAGGGGCTTCCATATGGGCCTTATTTCAAACGAAAGTTTGCCTTTCCACCGAACTTGTCTCATACATTCGGTCAACATGGAACTATTGCTTCGAGTGAAGAATTGGATTAGGCAACTACGCCATATATTAGCTACACAATGGCTCCCTTATTCACTCTGGTTGCTCCACACAACCACTACACCCTACTCCAAGAACTGTTTCAGGCTTACCCAAGAACTCTGTCTCTAAATGGGATTGCTTTTTGTTCAAGGCAGACTCCCAACCAACTACCATTAACATAATATTAGTTTTTTTAATTAAAAAAAGATCGGATTCATCCCCTACCTATCAAAGAAAGGAAGAGGTTTTCTCCGATGAATAGATAAAGAATTAGGAGAAGACATGAAGGTGCATGATTCTAAGATTGTTTGGAAGGATTATGGTTTCGAACTTCACTTATCAGTTAGTCTTGATGTGAGTTTTCAGGTTCCAAAAAATGTTTTGTCTGTGGATTTGGGGGAAAGGGTTATGGCTACGACCGTGTCGTCAGCCGACAACGGGAAGCCAGAGTTCCACGGCAAACAAATAAGAGGAGTAAGAAGACACTACAACCACATCCGAAAAAACCTACAACAAAAAGAACTAACCAAAAAAGTAAACGAAATAAAAGACAAAGAAAAAAGGAAGGTAGAAGACCAACTACACAAAATATCCAGGAAGATCGTGGACGAAGCAAGTGAAATCAATGCTGTGATCGTGTTAGGAGATCTAAAAGGGTTAGGTAACAAGGATACAGGAAAAGGGAAGAGAATGAATAGAATTGCTAACACAATGCCATACTATAAACTAACAAGGATGATCGAGTACAAGGCAAAAGAAAGAGAAGTGCAAGTTGTGAAGGTGGATGAGAGAAATACTTCTAAGACCTGTCATAGGTGTGGTAGTAAGAATACTGTGAGACCGAGTCAAGGTATATTTGATTGTAGGAGTTGTGGGTTACGTGATTATAATGCTGATTTGAATGGTGCTAAGAATATTTTGTATAGGTTCCTTGCCTATATGGTGAGGAATGGAGCTTCCGTGAACAGGCTCATAACCAAGGCATTCATAGAGAAGAACGATGTAGAAGTTTCAGAGAAAGCCCTTGGAACCCCCTACCTCACGAGCGTAAGCGAGTAAGGTAGGGGTAGTTCACTTCTTCATAGATATTCTAAAATATCTAAATCTACTTTTTTTATATAAGAATATAATGCTGGCTTTTCCTTATCCAATTAAATCAAATGATTAGGAAAGTTTGTCATGTCAACTGACAAGATAAATTGGCTCTTATCTTAAATCGCTTTTTTTTGGTCTTGGGGAAAGGATCTAGATCCAAATGCGGAACACCTTGATTTGGGTTTTTAAAAAAAAAGGATTCATTGGTTTTTAGAGTTTTTTAAATTCTTAAAGCTATTAATCTCTAGTTATATATGTTCTTAATATATTCAGATGCCATTAATTAATATTGTAGTTTTTTGGATATTTATAAGAGTAGTTAAAGGTTTTTATAAGAAGAAGACATATTTTTTATTTGATTACAATTTCTTGAGGTAATATATCTAGAGGTAAGTTGATGACAAGAAGAAGTGCGTGGAAGATTTTTCATGATGTACTTAAGGTTATAAAAGAAAGTGATGGATGTAAAAAAACTAGGGTTATGCAGGATTCTCATATGAGTTGGGGGGCTTTTAATGCTCATTTTGAGTTTTTATTAGAAAATAATTTCATCGAAGAGGATGAAAAGGATTATTATTTAACACAAGAAGGAGAAAAGTTATTAAGTCATTTATCAGAGGTAAATAAGACTATTAATAAGTGTAAAAAGCAATAATTTAGAAAAAGCAATAATTTAGATAAATAAAAGATCTTTTCTATTAATTTAACTAAATTAAATTGATGTTGATTTTAAGCCCAACTTGGTTATTTTTAGATATTCTTTGTTTTCTAGTTTAACCAATTCCATCTCCTCCATTAGTTCAACTAATTTTGTAAATTTCGTTTTTGTTAACCCTAATTCTTCTCTGACGCTTTCCAGTTTGTGTTTATTTTCGTCCTTCAATATATCTAATATTTTATCCAAAAACGCTAGATTACTCATTTTTGACCTCTTAGATGCTTATTGGAATTTTTTATCAAAAAAACCAATCTTACTTAAACTTCTTTAACTTAATTTAAGGCTCATATGAACTGAACTAAACCTATATTTTATTGTAATTTATATCATTAAGATTTAATAACATAATATAATGTATTTTTAGTTTATATAAGTACATATAAGTAGTTTATTACTATTTTAAATTAATTTCAAACAATAATATCACTATAAGATATTCAATTAAAACATATATTATTGATACCCATTTGAAATATCTTAATAATGTATTATATCCTTTCTTATTCCTTTATTAATTCAAAAAACTAGTTTTATGTATAGGAGTGAATCAATATGGCATACAAAAAAGCCCTACTAAGCCTCATGGTTATTGGGCTAGTAGGAGTAGCAGCTGGAGCAGGTACCTTTGCATTCTTCACAGACGAAGAAAAGGCAACAGGTAACACGCTAACAGCTGGTACAATAGACCTAGCAGTAAACGGACAGAACCCATGGAACGAAACATTCACAATCGATGACATGAAACCATGCGAAAAAACAGGATACATAGTAGCTAACATAACAAACGAAGGAAGCAACCCAGCAAAAGTATACAAAATGATCAATGTAACAAGCTGTGACACAGGACTAGAAATATACGAAACAACAGATGGAGAAATGTATTCATCTGAACCTGAATGGCAAGCTGAAAAAGACGGAAGAGTTGACGACATACACACAGTTACCGACTACAGTATGATGATAGAACTTTACGAAAATGAAACAACATTTTACGCAGACGACCCATACGCAGATAGTGAAGCTTTCAGCATTGGAGATGACGTCACAGTTGGAGATAAAGAGGGTACTTGGTTCTATCTTGGTGAACTACAGCCTGGTGAAGTAATGAAAGTAACCCAAGATTACCACCTACTTAACGACACTGGAAATGAATACCAAGGAGACGCCTTTACTTTTGACATAACCTTTGGAGCAACCCAATTAAACGATGACACAACAATCCAAGGAACCGTTGAAGATGTAAGCGTAAGCTCAGCGGAAGAGTAGATTAAAGGAGATTTATGAGAGGTTTGTATAAATGAATATAAGCAAAAGTTTTTTAGCGGGTTTAGTGATAGTTGGCCTTGTTTCAATGACGATAGGATATGGAACTATGGCCTTTTTCACTGATTCAGAAAAGGCAACTGGAAACGAATTACAGGCAGGTACTATAGACATCATGGTAAACGATGGAAACCCATGGAAGGAGACGTTCAATCTAAATGACATCAAAGCTTCAGAGATGTATCAAAAGTACTCTAACGTCACAATTACAAATGTTGGAACTAACGATGCAAGAGTCTGCAAAGTAATAAACATAACTGGATACGATGGTGGAGCCCATCCAGTGTCAGAACAAGCAACTGACCCAGACAACACAGTGAACAAGATTAGTGCTGCAATAGAGTACTGGCTATCAGTAGAGATATACGACGAAGATGGTAACTTAGTAGAAGAAAATGAATTGCTTTCTGGTCATCTCTTACTTGGAATTGACGGAGAAGAATATGTCTTAGGAGTTATACCCCCAGGTGGCTGGGCTAATGTAACACAGAGATACCACATGTTCAATGAGACAACTAATTGGGCTCAAGGAGACAACATGACATTCGACATGACCTTCATAGCACAACAAGTAAATGACCCAGATGCATGTGGAACATGTAAGACAATAGAAACAATGTATTTATCTGACAGCGGTCCAGGCGGAGAAGGAGCCGATGACGGAACAAGAATATTCGAAGTAGTTCTTGACGATGAAGACACAAGAGCATACCTAAACCAACTAACACATGTTAACTCAGGTGAATTTGACCAAGTAGACTCACTATCAGCATCACTAGACGGAAAAGAACTCTACCTATACGACAAAGACACCAAGAAACTAGGAACATACGACCTAATAAACGAAACATTCACAGTAGAAGACATAACCGATTCTGACATAGATGACCTAAATGGTGTTGTTTTAGGTGCTGTAAACCCTGAAGACGGATTAATTTACGCAGCAGACGATGGTTCAGATAAATTACTAACTATCAATTCAAGCAATCTTAATGTAGAGGTACTAGGAGAATTAGACATAGATGTTCAGGGAGCTGACCTCATATTCGATGCACAAGGAATCCTAATCTTATACACCAACGCAGATAATGCATTCTACGAGATAGACATTGAAAATCTAACAGGAGACGAGTTGGTAACGCCTTCACCATCCCCTGATTACTTTACTGGAATCTCAATAAGAGAAGCCGGTAATGGTGATCTAGTAGGATCAACAAACGGATTCAATGGAGCCGATGGATACATATGGACAGTTGACCGTGATAGTGGAGTTGCAGTTGGTTATGAACCATACATAGGAATGACCCCACATACTGTTGGATATGGAGACATGGCAGTAGGAGTGCTCTGCACATCAATAGATGACACACCAAATAATTGAAACGATTTAGAGTTTCAATAAAGCAATTAAATAGACAAAAATAGTGAATAAAACTATCAAAGAAACTGAACATAGGAGAAAAAAGGGGGTTTTAAATTTTTTAGTAAATTTAAGCCCTTTTTTTAATTTATCACTCTATAAAAACAAAATAAAATAAAAAATAATTTAACGAATATAAATAGGTAATTAAGTGTTAAACTTAGTATAAAACATTTGAGCGTGATTTAATTGGTAAATAAATATTTAAAGAGTTTTTCTTTGGTATTGGTGTTTTTGTTAGTTATTCCTGCGGTTTTATTTGGTTTACCAGAAGTTATTATGGCTGATGATTCTTATGTTGTTCTTTCTAGTAGTATGGAACCAGAATTAAGTGCTGGTGATATAGTAATTGTAAAAGAAACTGATATTGAAGAGATAAGAGTAGGAGATGTTGTAACATTTGATATAGGAGAGAAAACTGTTACTCACAGAGTAATCGAAAAAGCCGATGATAATGGTATTAAGCTTTTAACCAAAGGAGATGCCATGGAAGAAGCAGATGACATAAGAGTCGATGAAAATAACCTCATTGGTAAAGTCGTAGTTTCATTTCCATTCTATGGATACATATTTCTCCATGCAAATACGCTATTAGGCTACATTTTACTCATACTTATCCCTGCAACAATTTTGATAATAGGAGAGGTAAGGAAGTTAATAAAATTAAAAAAAGGAGAGGAAAATGAAAAAAAACAGTAAAAGAAACCTAAAAACTATATTAATTTCCATAATAACTGTGACAACATTAATTTCGTTCTTAACGATAGGCGTATTTGCTTTTTTCTCTGAAGAGGAAAACACAAGCGCTTACCTAGAAGCCGGTACAATAGACATAAGCATTGGAAACAATTACATAGATCAACAAAACCCCTGGAGAGAAACTTATTCGCTCTCCCTGAACGAAGAAAAAAGTGACTGGACAAATGTCACTATCATAAACCAAGGAACAAACCCCGTTAAAGTACATAAAACAATTGAAATAATAAATTCAACCGAAAACATAAACGAAACAAATAGCTCAGACAAAATTATATTCAAAGGATGTAGTTCAACCTGGATCTTAATCACAGACCCAAACCAAACTCCTCTAGAAGTTATATTCTTTGTCTATGACGAAGAACTAAACGAAATAAAAAGAATAGAAAAAATAATCCATGAAGAAGAACTAGAACACATTCCAGGACAATCAGAGTTCCCTCTTTATAAATTCGATGACCTCGAAAATAACGAGCAAACAAAGATAATCGCAGTCTACATGAACCAACAATTAATACATAACACCAATATATGCTCAGAAAACGCAAAAAAAGACATAAAACCAAGTAACTTACCCTCAATAGTAAATTACACATTAATTTACAAAAAATACGACCAAAACAAAAAATTAATAGAAGAAAAAACAATCTACGACTCAAATACCACATTACTAGAAATAGAAAAAAAGAACCTCAACCTAGGAACTCTAAAACCAATGCACTCCCTTAAAGTTTACCAAAAATACCAATTAAAAAACAACACCATAACAGAAGGAGAAATAAACCACAAAATCACCTTCACAGCAAACCAAATAAACAGCATAAACCTAAACAAGTATTTCAACGACACAGAAACAACAAAAACCAAAATACAAATAGAAAAACCAAACACATACACAGAAAAAGAAACAAACCAACAAAACCCACCCAATAACATAGAAAAGACCCAAAACACAACAGATAACAAAGAACCAATAAACGAAACCACAACAAGTAACAAAGAACCAATAAACGAAACAAGTAACGAACCAATAAACGAAACAAGTAACGAAGAACTAAACGAAACAGGTTTGGGTGGTTGTTTTTGTTGTTCTGAGGAGGATAGTGAATTGCTAATTAGGGATGTTTGTGTTTTTGATTTTGGTTTAGGTTCTTTTTGAGTTTGTTTTTTTTTTAAAAAAGAAGAAGATTTATTTTTTTTATTTTATTTTGTTTAATTTTTTATTTGTTTTAGGTTTTGTTATGTTTTTAGTATTAGTAGTATGCTGAATGTTAGGGTTATTATACTAAATGCTGATGTTAATATTATGGTTAGTATGGTTTTTTGGTTTTTTATTTTTTGTTTTTTTTGGTTTATTTTTGTTTGATTGTTTTTTATTTGTTTTTTGATGTTTTTTGTTGTTTTCTTGGTTTTGTTTTTTATTGTTTCTTTTTCTTCTTTTGGGATTCTGTAGCCTTTTTTGACTTTTACTCTTCTTGGTGATGTTCTAAATCCTTTTTCTTCGATGTATTTTATTGTTTGTTTGTGTTGTTTTCTTATTTGTTTGGGGATTTTTTGTTCGTTTTCGAACCAGTATTTGAATTCTATGTGGTTTCCTTTTTTTAGTTTTTCTAGCATTTCTTCGTATTCTTTTTTGAACTTTTTTAGTTGTTGGATCTCTGTTTGTATTTGTGGGATCTGTTTTGTTTTTTTAATTTTGAGTTCCATGTTTCTTCGGTTATTTTTTGTTTTTATGTTGTTTATTTTTTTGGTTTAGGCTTATTGTAATTGATTTTCATTACAGATTGTATTTTTTGTTATTGTTTTTGGTTTCGCAGAGTTTTTATATTTGCTTTCATAGATTTTTAGGTATAATGAAGGCAGATTAAGTCTAATTTCGTGTAGTTAGCTAAATAAGTTTTTTAGTAGGTGAAAGATTGGGGTCTTTTTAATATGAAAAATAAAGAGGATTCTAAGCCAGATGAAGGTTGCGAAAAAAATTCTGGTGTTAGTCGTAGGAGTTTACTAAAGGTGATGGCTGCTAGTGGTGTTGCAGCAGCAGTTGTTGGGGTTTCTGGATGTGCTGAACAGGAGGGGACGACTACGGAGTTTGCCTGTCCCTACTGTGATGAAAGCTTTGAGTCAGAGACTGAGTTAAAGGATCATATCAACGAGGAACATTCTGGGGAATTTGAACCTCCTAAGGCAAGCGAATTCCTTGAGGTTCATCCTGAAAAATGTGTTGGATGTGAAGTCTGTGTCTTAGCTTGCAGTTCATATCATGAAAACGCTGGTTCTAGAGAGTTATCTAGAATAAATGTCGATGTAGATCCATTGGAACCTGAATTCTTTAGACAGAGGGTATGCTGGCAATGTGATTCTCCGGAGTGTTATTATGCTTGTCCGATAGAGGGAGCTATGTATATTGATGAGGAAACTGGAGCTAGGTGCATAGACTCTGAAAAATGCACCGGCTGCGGAGACTGTGTAGAAGCCTGTCCCTTTAACCCATCACCCATCAAAATGGATGTAGACGAAAAAGTAGCCTTCAAATGTGACTTATGCAAAGACAGGGAGGATGGCCCTATTTGCGTTGAAATGTGTCCTAGGAATGCTATTGAAGTCAAAGAGGAATGGGAACCTGTTTACGAGAGAATGGATATTGATGCTGAAGAGTTAACTGGATACATGCAAGATCCGGATCGTCAAGAAGTAGAACAGTAAGGGGTGATTAAAAATGGCTAATTATGGTTGGAATGGTAAAATACTTCGTGTGAATTTAAATACTGGTACGACATCTGAGGAGGATACCTCCAATTTTGAACCTGAGAAATTTATTGGGGGCAGAGGATTTGGAGCTAGAGTAGCGTGGAAAGAGCTACCTCCTGATGTAGGGCCATTTGATCCAGAGAATAGATTGATGTTTATGCCTGGCCCTCTTACCGGTACGCTTGCTCCTGGTTCAGGTAGATGTACGGTTTGTGGTGTTGCAGCCCAGAATTCTGTTATATCTGATGATGCAGAGGGGCTTTACAGTTGGTCAGGTATTGGAGGAAGTTTCGGGACTGAGATAAAATTTGCTGGATACGATGGAATAATAATTCAAGGAAAAAGCAGTGAACCAGTTTACTTATACATCGAGGATGGTAATGTTGAGGTCAAAAGTGCTGAAGGCATGTGGGGTAAGGGCACATATGCTGCAATGAAGGAGATTATGAAAAAACATGGGAAGGAAACTAAAGTAGCTGCTATTGGTCCTGCAGGAGAGAACGAATCTAGTATTGCTGCTATAACTAATGACAGTGAGAGTGCTGCTGGTCAAGGTGGATTTGGTGGTGTAATGGGTTCAAAGAAACTTAAAGCGATTGCTATAAAGGGTAGTGAGGAAGTAAAAGTAGATGATCACGAAGCTCTATTAAGTACTGTTAAGGAGATCAACCATGAGGTTTGCTGGCCTGTAAGCACAGATGATCTTGAAAAGGGTTATACTAGCTCTAGTTACAGTGTTGACAGTCATTCTAAGGCCTGTACCCTAGGTTGTCAGGGATTTTGTGGTGGTACGAGAAGCTTAAATTATCCTGGAGACATTCAATATGGTGAGGTTACAACCTTTAGTTTCTGCGCTAGTATAGGTGATTACGAAGTTGATCATATTGGTAATCAACTTGGAATCAATTTCTGGGATTTTGCTTATGGAATTGTTCCAATACTTCAGTATGCTAGTAAACAGGATTGGTTAAATGAGGTTGATGGATTAGAGATACCTGCTCCTGAAGAAAAAATTATTAATAGTAATTACGCGGACACGCCTAAACCTCTTTTAGTGAAGTTAATGAGGAAACTTGCTTATAGAGAGGATGAATTAGGTGATCTAATGGCAGAAGGAGGTGTTGAGATGGCAAGGGAACTCTGGGAAGAAGAAACAGATGAAATATTATCTAGAATCTATCCTGGTGTCCCGGATTATCCAATTGGCTATACTGGGCATTGGGACTGCCATTGGAAACATGGAGCAGTGGGCTGGCCTCATTGGTTAGTTTCTTCATTGATATGGGCGACTTCGAATAGAGATCCTGCAAATGACAGTGTTCATCATTTCACAGACAATATTGCCTTGTATCCTGAAGCTGAAATGATGAATGGTGAAAAACTAAGTTGGGATAAAGTTAGAGAAGTTTCAGAGCGATTATATGGATACGAGGGAGCAATGGACTATGAAGTTACCTACGATCCTCCGGAAGCCAAGGCAAGCGCAGCAGTATGGCATAGGTGGAGAGGAGCACTTGTAGCTAGTTTACTGTTATGTGACTGGCAGATGCCGAGAGTATTTACACTAAGACCAAAAGATGGCCCTCAAACCTATCCACAGGCAGAAGCAGAGATGTTTTCAGCAGTAACAGGAATAAATATGTCAGAAGAAGAACTGGATAAAGCAGGAGAGAGAATCTGGAACCTTGAAAGAGCTATTGATGTTAGATACGGCAGAAATAGAGATTGGGATGAATCAATAATCCCCTACTTTGAACACCCTAGTATGGACGCCGAAGGTGAAGGAAAACACGCATTTGACGCCGAAGAATGGAAAAAACAATTAACTGCCTTCTACGAACTAAGCGGATGGGATACTGAAACCGGTAGACCAACAAGATCAAAACTCGAAGAACTAGATCTCGATGATGTAGCTGACCAATTAGAAGAAAAAGACCTTTTACCAAGCTAAAAACAGCAAAACTACATAACAGACAATAATAGAAACCAATCTAAGTTAGTAACCATATATCGTTTCCCCCTACTCTAACAGTTAAACTCTTCAGATCTAAGCCAGAACCTCAAAAAACAATATAAAAACCTTTTTTTCTTTTTTTTAAGGATTCTTATTAATTGAATCAAGTTCAATCAGAGCAACCTAAACCACATTAAATTAAGTTAAGTAGACTATGATAGAAACAATATAAGAATAGATACATTAAATGATTATCCCTATTAAAGAAGCCTTGTTAAGTCTAATATTCATCAATTTTTTAATTGATGTTTAGTGGATCTTATTTTAGTTATTCGGTACATTATTTACTCGGATTTCTTGCTTAAATTATTTCTTGGTTTTTTCTTTGGTTTTTTCTTTTTTTTAGTAGTCGGTTATTTTCTTTTGATGTTTTTTTAGTGGTTGAGCATTGTAGTCGTAGTCTCTTTTTAGTGTTTTTGCGAATTCATTACTGAATCCATGATAGGTGTATATCTTATTTGGATCTACTTCTTGAATTACTTCTAGTAGTTCTGTAAAATCGCAGTGATCGGAATATGGGAAAGCTTTATCTAAACTTTTTCTGTAGAGGTAGGACTTATTTATTGCCCATCCTGAAAAACCTGCTTTATTTGCATTTTGTTTTTTACTTAGTTCTTTGATTTCTTTGTTTGTCGAAAGATGTGATGGGAACAGATAGACTCTTTCTGTCTTTTTTCCTGTTTTAATTTCTTGTTTATAGGGTTTTTTGTGGACTTTAGATATGTGTTTATCGTTGAATTGGATGTTTTTTATTTTTTCGTAAACTCTATTCAGTTGGTGTATTGCATTATGTGTTATAATTTCTTTGTCTAGGTTTTTTTGAATTAGGTATTGTATCTTTTGGGATTTTCCAAGGGAGTAACAGAATAAGAAAGTTGTTTTTTGTTTTTTGATCCAGTTTAGGATATTTTGGTTTATCTGATCTTGCTGTGGGAATACATAACTTGGTTTACCATACGTTGATTCGATTACTAGTGTATCGGCGGTAGGTGGGTTAAATCCGTTTAGATAAGCTCGGTCTCGTGTTGATATGTCTCCAGTGTAAAGGATTCTTTGATCATGTTCTTTTACCAGAGCTGATCTGGAACCAAGTATATGTCCAGATTTGATTAAATTAATTGACTTATAGTTTTCTTGTTGATCTACTTGTATATCTGTTCTTTCTTCAATGAATTTGGAGGTTTCTTTTGAAGTTATTATCTTTGAACTGTCTTTATGTGGTATATGGTCCATATGGGCGTGGGATACAAAGGTAATCGAATTAGGTGTTGAACTATTTCCATCTGCAATTAATACATTTTCTTGGAGATCAAAGTGAACGCCATCCCTTAATTTAATCATATTATGTATCTATGTGATGATATCGTTTATCAGGTTTTGAGGTTGCTCGTCTAGATCCTTTTTCGTTTAATTTGGTTTATTTGGTTTTAATCTTGTCTTAGAGATATTTTAATAGGATTTGCGGTATTTTTCTTTTATGTATTCTGCTGCTTTTTGGCCTTTTTCAGTTATACCGTAGTAACTGTGCCTATCTTTTTCTATTACTTCTACTAACCCCATTTCTACTAGAGAAAGTCTTTCGCTGTACCTCTTTTTCATTCCTTCAAGGCATCCTGATACATTCGAGGGATCCGAACGAACTGAACGTGCTATTTCAGATAGATAAGCATATTTTGGTTCAACATCGTTTAGGAAAAGTAGGATTTTTTCCCTTAGTGAGCTTTTATTTAGGGATCTAATTACTTCTGGATCCAGTTCCTGGGTATGCAAATTATCAAATCTCATCATCTTACTACATTCCTTAAATTGTAAAAGGGAATTAAAAAGTTTACTAATTTTTTATTTCTTGTTTAGTTAAGGCCCTATGCACTAACTTAAGTGGTTTTTTAGTTTCTTTTAAATTCGTTTCCACTTTTTTCTATTTTATCTATTGTTCTCTTTAATTTGCCAACCAACTTGGAATCAATTTTTTGTCCTCTTAGTTTCTCTATATATAAAAGGGATTTTATGTGATCTGCAGCCTTTAAGTAACCTTTAGGATCTAAATCTGCTTCCTCTTTCATTATATAGTCATTTGGTTCTTCTTTTTCAGTGTATGACCTAAATCCGGTTGCAAGCTCAAGTACTTCTTCACGAACCTCTTCACTAATCCAATTAATTCTTACATAGTACTCTAATAACTCCTCTAGATCAGTGTGACCTACTCTCTCCAGTAAGAACTCAATCCAATTCAGTGTAATTATTACTTTCTCTACTTTCTTAGATAAGGCTTTAAGTCTTACATCTGAATTGCCCTGCTCTTGTCTTTTACTTATTTAGATTTCCCCCTATTCCTAAGATATAAATCAAATATATTAACTTTTACTTTTACCTACATAAAGAGGTACATAAATCATTTCTTTTCTCTTTTCATCCTTAACCAAAGCAAGATACTTCCAGTTCCTGATACTCCTATAAGTAAAGTTATCAACACCAAAAAGGTTGGTTTAGCTAGCTGAGCAAATGAGTGCACGCTGCTTAGATTAAGTCCGCCTCTAGTTACAAATGTCGCAAAAATAACCAAAATAAAGGTTATCAGAGAAAAGATATGAGCCAAACATCTAAATTTATTAGTCTTTATGTACCATATCTGTAGGTGAAGAAAAGCAGTTGCTGTGAGCCATGGCAACAAAGACGAACTCTCAACAGGATCCCATCCCCAGTAACCTCCCCAGCCTAGTGTTACATAAGCCCAGTAAGCACCTATACCTATACCAAGAGACAAAAAGAACCATCCAACTCTACTCCAGACTTTGGAGAGTCTACTCCAATCTCCACTACCAGTAACTGCAAAACCAAATGTAGATGCAAGTGGTATAGTAAAGGCCGCATATCCCACAAAGATAATCGGTGGATGAATAACCATCCAAGGACTCAATAACATTGAATTCATCATCCATCCCCTAGGATAATACATTTTTAAGGTACTTATCTGAGCACTATTAGATATATCTGGGTTCTGAAGAGC
Source organism: Candidatus Methanohalarchaeum thermophilum (assembly GCA_001914405.1). Taxonomy (GTDB): domain Archaea; phylum Halobacteriota; class Methanonatronarchaeia; order Methanonatronarchaeales; family Methanonatronarchaeaceae; genus Methanohalarchaeum; species Methanohalarchaeum thermophilum. Next base: position 1,537,792 of record MSDW01000001.1, on the reverse strand, counting down.
AAAATTTCTTAAAGCTTGTTCTGTTGTCCTAAAAGCATCTGTTGAAATCAGCAATAGAACAAAAGATACAAAAATAAACAATACCGATAACTTAGTGACGCTAAAAAAATCAGTTTCTCTAAATTCTTTTGGCCATCTAAACTCTATCAATAGTAAGAGTGAGATAATTACATAAAACCACAAGAAAAATGAGCCAGACTGCCCAGCCCAAATAGAAGAAAGCTTAAAGTACCAAGGATAGCTTGGAAGAGAGTGAGCATATGAGTAAAAAAGACTTGAATCCGAAAGAAAACAACTTATTGAAAAAGAAAAAAACGAAAAAGAAGCCATCAAAAAAGTCAAAAAAGTTGTTTTCCTACTTACCTCAATAAAACTCCCCGAACTATTTCTAAAACTTTTAAAAGAAAAATAAATTGCAATCAAGGCCGAAAAAAATGTGAGCCAAAGGAAAACTTCACCAAAACGCATTTTTCCTAACCACTCCTAGATCCATCGAAGCTTTTTTGTTCAAGATAAGAAATTCTTTCGGACCAAAACTCCCCACACACCATCAACATAACTATATCCTTTAAGATAAAGAACTGCCTCCAACCAAATAAAAATTCAACCTTCATATATAATAACAAAAACCTAATTTATCCTAGTTGTTGAAAAACTTCTTTTCCACAAGGAACAAAAAGCAAGCAAAAAGAAGAATCACCTCATTCAGTTAAGTACAGCAGACAAATAAGTACATAAACAGGTAATATACATTTTGTTAACTAAAATAGAGGTCTTAACTCCAATCAAGAAGTTATACAACGAACATTCATTAAAAATCAATTTTTTTATAATATAATCTATCCATTCTTCACGAGGGAAAAACCTTAACTATCTTTGACAGGCAGGAGTAAATCAACATGATCATAAAATCAATTGTGCATGGAAACTAAGCAATCTATGGCTATTAGGCGTTCTGCTATAGCAAATTTGCGCTGGCTACTTCCTTGTCTAATTGGCCAAAAATTCTCTAAAGTAAGCCAAGAAAACCATTTCTTTGGCTAGTATAGTATAGTATAGTGGTATAGTATAAACTGGTGTAAAACAACCTGATTGAACAAGATAGCCGATTGCATATCTAATATATGAGCCATCTAATTTGGTTTTACTCTAATCCAAATTTCCTTAAACCGCAAGTTCGCTTGCTGACAGAGGAAATGAGAGAAGCTTGGTTAAAAGGCAAAGTCTCGGCTGAGACAAGGTCCACATGGTACCCTCTGATTCGGAGGCTTTGGCGTGGGCTACTTTACATTCATCAGCTTATATCACTTTTGTTAGACTAGGGATTGAAAAGATATTTTTTAAAGGATACAAAAAAAGATGTTGATCTGGAAGTGTTCAACCTAGGATTTAATGGGACAATAATTTAATTTATCTTGATTTGTTATCTTAGTGGTTGAGAGAACCTCTTCCTCACGAACAAAGTTGGTAGGGTAGGGGTCACTTTACTCAGTTTGGTCTTTTGAGGTATTTATTATGGATTCGTTTTATGAGAAAGTGAATTTGAATGATCTTTTTTTGGCCACGGCTATTTTGTTGGGTATTATTGCTTTTATTGTTTTTTTAGGAATAATTTTAGGTTATGGACCGGCTGATAAGTCCTATTACAATTTTAGAACTGGTTTTGTGATGTTGGTTTTGTTATTTGTTTTATCTGCTTGTCTTTTTCTTAGGCTTTATGGTCCAAGGGATGCATTTCAGATATCGATAGGAGCTTTGGCTATAACGATCTTTAATATAATTTTGAGTCCTGTTGATAGCATTTTTTTTAATGCCTCTGTACCTATTTTGTTTGTTGTTGCTTTTGGAATATTGATTGAATTTATCAAGATCTTAAGGAGGGATACTTCTTTATATAGAAAATCTAAAGAGATTGGCCCTCATGTTGTTCATTTAGCTATAGTCGTTATTTTATTTGGAGTAATAATCAGTTCTGTTATGGGTGTAAGTGAGCAACATCGATTCTCTAGCGATGATAAGAATTGGGAATTTCAAGGTTATGAAATTGAGTTTATGGGAGTAGATAGTAAGGATATGGGATTTGCCGAGAAGTACTTTTATAATTTTTTGATCTCTAAGGAAGGGAAAGCATTAGATGAAGTTGAAATAGTTGAAGTTAAAAAGATTAAAAGCAGTTATAGGCCTGGGATCTATAGCGACCTTAAGAAGGATATCTATCTCAGCTTGAGAGGAGTTTCTGAATCATCGGTTGTTATTACTGCAAAAACAACTCCATTATCTTCCTTCCTCTGGGGAGGAACTATTATGCTTGGTATTGGTATCTTGCTAAGAGAAATAGGGAGTATAAGTAGAGAACAAATGGAAAAAGCTAAGGATAATGAAGCAGAATCTTACGAGAAAAAATTCAAGAGAGAGTTAGAGAAACACAAAAAGGATAAATAAATTAATTAAATATAAAAGAAAGGAAGGTGAATTTTTATCTTTGAGTTTTTAACTAATTTAGAGATCTCTCAGACACAAGTCTACATGTATATTGGGTTATTAGTTTTCTTAGTTATCTTTAATATCGTTACAATCACTAGATCAATTCTAGCGTATAGGAAAAATATAGAAGAAAACAAATACTCAAGCAGAGAAGATATCTAATTTTATCTAAATGGTTGAGAAGACTCCTTTCTAAATCTATGGTTTAGGTAGGTGATGAATCAGCCGTAACACTTTACTTAGCTCCAGTATTAACTAGAGGTAATGGGCAGTTGGTTGGTTTGTCTGCCTTTTGAACAAAAAGCAATCCCATGCCCTTGAGGCAATGGCTAAAGCCTCAGACTCTACATCGAGAGGTGTATAGGTAAGTAAGTATTGGGGTAGCTAGGTAAGCCCGAAACAGCTTAGGAGTAGGGGTTCTAGTGGTTGGTGTGGAGCAACCGAAAGTGAATAAGAGGAACCAATGCGAGTTAGTATATGGGAAAACTGTTCCCTAATCCAATTCTTCCTCAAAGCAATAGGTTCCCTGTTGACGGTGTGAATGAGACAAGGCACCGTGGAAAACAAACTCCCTTTCGAGGATAAGGATCACAGGGAAGCTCCCTCCTCACCGAACGGATGTGAGGTTAGGCAGGGGTCACTTTACTTGCTTCTGTTTTTTTTAATTTATATAATAATAGATAGGGATAGAGATCTCTTAATTTATTTATTAACGGGTTTGTTTTTCTTTTTCTAGTTACTTTTGGTGATGTTTTTTTTTTCTATGGAGTTTTTTTTGTTGGATGTAAGTTGGATTGAGGAAAGTTTATATTTGGTTTTTGAGGGGTTCTATTTTTTATTTAATTTCAGCTAAAGCCGTATTTGCCTTTTAGGGGAACGAATGCGCATCCTCCTTTTTTCTCTTCTTTAATTTTGCCATTTATTTTCTTTCCGACTATTAGTGTCTGGGATCTTCTTCCTCCTACTGGCGCTACTATTATTCCATTTTCCTTTAGTTGTTCTTTTAGTGGTTGAGGGATTTCTGGTGCTCCTGCTGTCAACAGTATCCTGTCGTAAGGAGCTTCTTCTTTGTATCCCTGGGATCCGTCTCCTACTATTATTTTGATTTTTTCGGTGTATCCGGATTTTTTTATGTTTTCTTTGGCTTTGTCTGCTAGTTTATGATGTCTTTCTATTGTAATTACTTTTCCTTTATGGAGAATCTCTGCTATTACGGATGCGTTGTATCCGCTTCCTGATCCTATCTCTAAAACCTTTTCTTCTCCTGTAAGATTTAGTTCTTGTACTAATATTCCAACCATGTGTGGAGCGCTAATCGTTTGATTTTTTCCAATTGGAAGCGGTTTATCGACATAGGATTCATTTTTTAAGTCTTTTGAAACAAATAGATGTCTGGGTACTTTTTTCATTGCTTTTATAACTTTTTTGTTGGAAATATATCCATTTTTCTTCAATTTATCTATTAATTTATTTCTTTTAGTTTCAAAATTCATTTATAGCCCTCAAATAAGTTTAAAGACCTATTATGTTAATTTAATTTCTTTTTAGCATTAAATATGTGGGATCCCCAAAAAATTTAAGTAAGTAGCGTGATATTCTGTCACAGACTTGTACAAAGTTTATTTTTAAAAAATTAGGTTAAAAACCAAAACTCCAGTGATAAAATGATCCAACAATTAATCTTTGGTATAGTTACCGGTAGCATAATCGCTTTAGGTGCTATAGGGCTTAGTATGATATACGATATACTAGATCTAGTTAACTTTGCTCATGGAGATTTTATGACTCTCGGAGCCTACTTGACATTTCTATTTAATGTTAGCTTAAACCTAAATCTCATCTTAGCTGCTGCCCTAGGAATTATCTTAACCGGCGTAATTTCACTAATACTAGATAAGATAATGTGGAAAAAACTAAGAGATAAAGGTGCAGGTTCAATAACCCTTCTAATAACAGCAATAGGTTTAGCACTAGTCATTAGGAACTTAATTGTCTTTCAGTGGGGCGGTTCAAATGTTGGCTTCGATCTACCGTTATCCCAGAACCTTAATTTCCACGGAATAATGATAAGCACATCTGGAGTACTAACCGTAGTTGTAGCTGCCTTATTAATGATTGCACTTGATCTAATTTTAAGAAAAACAAAGATAGGAAAAGCCATGAGAGCTCTATCTGACAATAAAAACTTAGCTAGGATTACAGGAATAAATGTAGATAACATAATATTGTGGACATGGGGAATTGGAACATCTTTTGCAGCCGTTGGTGGAGTACTATATGGATTAAACACAGTAATCAGACCTGATATGGGATGGTTCTTATTACTACCTATCTTTGCAGCCGTTATACTAGGCGGCATAGGAAACCCATATGGAGCAATGGTTGGAGGATTAATAATTGGAATCTCTCAAGAAATGAGTACCATAATACTACCTTCATCATACAAAATAGCAGTAAGCTTTGTTATATTGATCTTGGTTATGCTAATTAAACCAGAAGGAATATTTGGTGAGAAATGATGGCAATCGGTATATCATACATTATAAGTTTATTGATACTTTTCGGAATCTACGCTATATTTGCTCTAGGACTAAACTTAGAATGGGGTTTCACCGGAATACTAAACTTTGGACATGTGGCATTCTTCGGAATCGGAGCATACTCTACAGTAATACTAAACCAGATGGGAGTACCTATATATATAGCTATAGTTGCCGGAATAATAATAGCCGGATTATTTGGAGTTCTAGTAGCATTACCAGCAATGAGGCTAAGAGGAGACTACTTTGCAATAGTAACAATAGGGTTCTCAGAAATAGTTAGATACTTTATGCTAAATGAAGAATGGCTAACTGGAGGGCCCTTAGGACTAAGAGATTTTGACATACCGCTATCCTTCGTACCCAGCCAATATTACAATATTGCAATGTTAATACTAGTTTTAGCATTACTAGCTCTCACATACTTAATCTTAAAAGCCTTGATAAACTCTCCATGGGGAAGAGTCTTAAAATCTATTAGAGAAGATGAAGATGTATCAAAAGCACTAGGTAAAAATGTATTCAGATACAAAATACAGTCAATAGCTCTAGGATCAGCAATAGCAGGATTAGCAGGAATTCTTTTAGCTTTCAACCACAAATACCTTAACCCTAATTACTACATGCCACTTATAACCTTTTACGCATGGATCATAGTCATATTAGGTGGAAGCGGGAACAATAAAGGAACAATCCTAGGAGCACTAATATTCTGGACTTTTATGTCACTAACCAGATTTTCACCAGGTTACCTACCAATATCCTCAACAGACCTAGGTGCACTAAGAATGGTGATCATAGGACTTCTCCTAATAGTCTTAATGATGTACAAACCTGAAGGATTGCTTGGTAACAAAGAAGAATTAAAACTAGATATATAAGAACAAGGTGAATAAAATGGATACAATTCTCTCCGTTAAAAACTTAAAAAAGACATTTGATGGAATAACCGCAGTAGATGGCTGTACACTAGATGTAGAAAAAGGAACCATAACAGGATTAATAGGCCCAAACGGAGCCGGAAAAACAACACTATTTAACATAATAACCGGATTCTATAAACCTGATTCAGGTGAGATAGTATTCAAAAACAAGAAAATAGATCAATTACCTACCTACAAAATAACGCACCAAGGACTAGTAAGAACATTTCAAATAACCAAAGCATTGAATAGAATGAAAGTAATCGAAAATCTAATGCTATCACCAAAAAAACAAACAGGAGAAAGCTTAATTTGGCCAATTTTCAATCCAAAAAAAGTAGGAAAAGAGGAAGAGGAAATAAGAGATAAAGCAATGGAACTACTAGAATTCTTTGACTTAATGGAACTTAAAGACGAATATGCTGGAGCTTTATCTGGCGGACAAAAGAAACTACTTGAATTAGCAAGAGCATTAATGACGGATCCAGACATGATTCTCCTTGACGAAGTTTTCGCAGGAGTAAATCCAACTCTTTCTAATAAACTATTAGATTATATCAAAGAATTAAGGGATGACGGCGTTACTTTCTTCCTAATCGAGCACGATATACCTTTAGTAATGGAAGCTTGCCAAGAAGTATATGTAATGTCTGAAGGGAAAGTAATCGCAAAGGGAGAACCCGAAGAGATAAAAAATGACCAAAAAGTTTTAGACGCTTACCTAGGTGTTGTACATGAAGGATAACAATGTCTTAGAAGCTAAAAACTTAGTAGCAGGTTATACTGATTTAGACATATTAAATGGGGTTTCAATAGAACTTAAAGAAGATGAAATAGTCTCAATTATTGGGCCAAATGGAGCAGGAAAATCAACATTACTTAAATCAATATTCGGGATATTAAAACCCAGAAAAGGCAAAGTAATATTTAAAAACGAAGACATAACAGGTTTAAAGCCTAATAAAATAGTTAAAAAAGGAATGAGCTATGTCCCACAAGATAAAAACACATTTCCATCACTAAGCGTACGAGAAAATCTGGAAATGGGTGCATTCATAAAAGAAGATGGAACTAAAGAAAAGATAAATGAAATCCTAACGAAATTCCCTGACCTCAAAGAAAAAGAAAACCAAAAAGTCTCTAAACTAAGCGGAGGACAAAGACAGATGGTAGCCATGGGAAGAGCAATGATGCTAGATCCTGATGCACTACTCCTCGACGAACCCTCTGCAGGACTAGCTCCCAACCTCGTCGACGAAGTATTCCAAAAAATAGAAAAAATAAACAAAACTGGAACCCCAATACTAGTGGTTGAACAAAACGCCAGAAAAATACTTTCCATCTCCGAAAGAGGATATGTACTAGAAATGGGAGAAAACAGACTCGAAGGAAAAGGAAAAGAACTACTAAACAACGAAGAAGTAGAAAAACTTTACCTAGGCGGATAAAAAACTATAAATCAATTAAATCAACAACAACAAACAGCCAATTTAAGTATTAATTTATATTTTAAATCAGTTAATAAGAAACCTAACCTAATAAAACCTTAAAAAGTTTTTATCGCTATATCTAAAATAAACTTATTTTATTTCAATTTCTTTTTTACAAATAAATAAAATACTAGATTAAATTTATTTTTGTTTTGTATAATAAAAAAGAAGATAAAGTATTTTAGGTAATTATTTTATCGAATTACCTTTTTTTATAGTGATGAAGGTAATTCTAACTTTTCTCCCAGTTCTACTCCTCCTTCTTCGTTTATACTCCAGATGCAGTATTTTGTTCTTACATCTCCGTTCTCATCGAAGTCTTTCATTCCTCCTGCTCCAGAATAATTTACTTCTTCACCATCTTTTAAGAGATTAATTGCTTCTACTGGATCATATGTTTCTGTTCCTGGTGGATTTGCTACATTTGGTAGGTTTTCTTTTATTGTTGGTCCAGTTGCCTCTCCTCCTGCTTGTATAGCTAATGCGATTAATGTGAGTGCATCATATGAATGAGGAACAAATGTTGTGGGCTTAGATCCGTATTCGTCTTGATATGCTTGAGCAAAATTATCGTATGCATCTTCTGCGACTCTAGGGTCTGGAGTGGTTCCAGTTATTCCTTCTATTACATAATCTCCCTCATCGTTTTTGCCTACCTGTTCTGCAAGGCTGTCTGATCTTAATCCCTCTGAGAGAATCCAATCTGTTTTATCTAGTACTCCTTGATTGTAAGCTTCTTTTAGTATTATGCTTCCCTCTTCAGGGTATCCTACTAGCATAACACTATCAGGGTCCCCGTCATTTGCTGAACCGACTTCACTCGTAAATGTAGTAGCTTGAGGGTTATATCGGACTGGATCGTCTTTATTTAATACTTCTCCTCCTAATTGCTCAAACCATTCAACGAATAATTCTTCAAATCCTCTGCCATAGCTATTGTTTGTGACCATAGTATTTGCAGTTTGATGCCCCAATTCTTCTCTGATGTATTTTGCCATCGCTGCTGCTTGTAGCTCATCCGAAGCACAAGTCCTCCAGTAGTATCCATTGTCCTCTAGATCAGTGAATTCAGGTGAAGTATTTGAAGGGGATATTTGAACTACTTGATTATCAATTGCTAGTTCTACTACTGCCATTGAAACCCCGCTACCAGCTGCTCCAATTACTGCAGGGACATTATTGACATCTATTAGCTTACTCATTGCTTCGTTTCCTGCAGTAGGTGATGTCTGCGAGTCTTCGTTTACTATTTTAATTTCTTTTCCAAGAACTCCGCCTGCTTCGTTTATTTGTTTTGCAGCTAGTTCTGCTCCGTTTAGCATTGGTGGCCCAAAGTCCTTTAGGTTTCCTGTTAATGGAAGTAGAGATCCTATTGTTATCTTATTTCCTCCTCCCATACATCCAGTAAAGGAGGAACCCGCAATTATTGTTGCTCCAAGGGTGCCAGAATATTTTAGAAAATCTCTTCTAGATAGATTATCGTAATCCATTTTTCAACCACCTTAGTGGTACAATGTCACACTTTGACACATAAGATCTCTTCAAACCACATAAATCTTACGCCTCTAAGAGCCTTATTTGTTGTATTCAGCAAAAATAGCTAAATGATCCTCGTGATAAGGTTCCAATTTCTCTTCCTTAATTATGTTGAATCCTTTCAACTTTTTTTTCTGTTTTTCAAAAACTTTTTCAGGCTTTTCAGTCACATCTATGTTCGCTGACTTCACCATGAAAAAAACCTTACCCCCATCCTTCAAAAATGAACTAGAATTTCTCTTTAATATCTCAGTTTGCTTCCTATGTGAAACATCCTGATAAATTAGATCTACCTGATCAACCAATTGAGAGTACTTCCAAGGCTTATAAGCATCTGCATAAATTGGAAAGACATTTCTACGGTTTCTTGTATTCTTTAACAACTTCAATATAGCCTTTTCAGCGTAATCAACAGCGTAAACATCTCCCCTAGGACAAAGATCAGAAATATGAGAAACTGTTGTCCCCGTAGCAGCTCCAAGATAAAGAATCTTAACCTGGTCTTCAAATATATAATCTAATCCTTTTTTTACAAATGCAGCAAGTTTACTTCTGTTCGGATCCCACTGCCTAAACTCACCATCTTCAGTTTCAACTACATCTTCACCGTAAATCGTATTTCCCGGATCTAAGTTCTTAGTATATATACCATCACCAATGGATTTTAGGTTAATTTCCACGAACCTCCTTTACCCTTCTTTCTAAGTCCTTCTTTAATCCCTCATATTTATCTTTTCCAGAGAAATAATCTATTCTTGCTGCTATTGCTATCGTTGAAGCTAACTTTCTAGCTATCTTACCTCTTTTATCATATTTAGTTCTTTTGATGTAAGGATGTTCAAATATCAAACCATGTTTTGGTGGCGAATCTCCTTTTCTCTTAAACCTAAAGAAAGCTTTTTCAGCCCCTAATACTTGTATAGTACTAGCTGGCAATTTAGCTAACTTCTCAAGGCCTCCAGCCCTCTTGATCAATTTCGCACCCAATATCTCCCCAGCTATCTCCGATATATTTGGAGCAAAATCATTCATTTCCATTTCAACATATTCTTCTATGGACTTTTTGGTTTCCTTAAGACTTTCCAGTTCTTCAAGTGTGTTTTCTAATGCCCCAGAACCTGATTCTTCATCTAATTCTTCCTCCTTTTTAGCTTCTTCTATTTCCATCTCAATCGAAGCCCATTCCTCAACTGATTGATTTAGTAAACCCAAAGATTTATTTAAGTCATTTAAAACATTTATTGATCTTATTATGCTATCTCCTTTCTGTCTTAATTTTTCTCTAGTTTTTTTTTCACTTAATTCACAGAAAAAATCTTTTTTTATATCTTCGTATCTATGAATATATTTTTCGAAAATCTTTTGTTTACATTGTTTTTTCTCTTCAGGTTCCAGTTTTTTAAGTGAATACTTCTCTTTGATTTCTCTTTCTTCCTCCGTTTCATCGATTGAGTTTTTTCTAACCAGGTTACTAACATTTTTATCATAAAAATTTTCTTCAACAATATCTTGTCCGTCCACCACGAAAACTCCAAACCAAGTTTTAATTATATACATCTACATCATTTTTTGTCTAGTTAATTAAAAACATCAAGGGGGTATGAGCTTTTTGGATCTAGAAACCCAGATTAATGGATTAGATTTTGAGAATCCAGTTATGTTGGCAGCAGGAATTCTAGGGACTACTGGTAGCTCGTTAAAAAATGTAAGTAATCATGGTGCTGGTGGCTTAGTAACCAAAACTATAACAAAACCACCCAAGAAAGGCCATAATGGACCAGTTCTACTTGAAGCAAATTCTAGTTATCTAAATGCGATGGGATTACCAAACCCAGGGGCTAGTGAATTTATTGAAGAATTAAAAGATCTAAAAGACATCAAAAAACCAATAATAGCAAGTGTCTCTGGAGAAAAAATAGAGGAACTGAAAGAAGTTGTATCATTATTAAATGATTACGTGGATGGATTTGAAGTTAACCTAAGTTGTCCAAATGTTGAAGGCGGAATAATCTGTAAGGAAAGTAGTCTAGTGGAAAGTTATATTATAGGAGCAAGAAAAGAGACAAATAAACCTATTTGGGCCAAACTTTCTCCAGATATAGAAGAGATCGATAAGAAAGCAAAGGTGGCTGAAAAAAGTGGAGCTAACGCAATTGTTGCAATTAATACAGTTGAAGGAATGGAAATAGACATAAAAAGTGGTAGACCAATCTTGAGCAATAAAAAAGGCGGGATTTCAGGTGAAGCAATTAACCCTATTGCCCTAAAATGTGTCTATGATATTTATAAAGCTGTTGAAATCCCTGTTATCGGAGTAGGAGGAGTCTACAACTGGGAAAACGCTATAAAACTTATTATGGCTGGCTCCAGTGCCATTCAGATAGGAAGTGGAATCTCAAAAGGACTTAACATATTTGAAGAAGTGAAAAAAGGCATTATAGAGTTCCTAAAGAAAGAAGGATTTAATTCAATCGATGAAATAAAAGGTATATCACATAGATACTAAATTCCACTTAACCTCCTCACCTACCTAACTATTGATTAGTAATCCTTTTTTTCTTTTTGTGGGTTCCAGTATCCTGCAAACGATGGTTTTTTCAGTTCAGCTTCCATCTTCCTTCATTTCTTCATCTATTTTTTCTCTAACTAAGCTTGAGAGATTGATGTGGTTTTCTTCCAACCAATCAACTTGGTCTTCTCTAATAGTTATAGCTTTTGTTTTCATAGTTCACATAGATAATATTGTTTTTTATATAAAAAAGGTTGTAGTGATTCATCCCTAACCTAAATCAAAGATCAAGGATAGAGATTTCTCACCCTATTTAGTTAAATCTCATATTTCTTCCTCTATCCTTGAAAGATCCTTCAATACCTTGGCACTAACAAATCCACCTACACCTATATTCAGGTAATATGTTATAAACCTCCAGATTATGACAAAAGCTGGTAGGGCTACAATCTGTCCAATCGATGGATAAATTACTGATGCTCCAACCTCAGCTATTCCACTTCCTCCAGGAGTGGCTGGAACCATCACTAAAACTAATATCAAAGCATAAGCAGACCAAGCAGTAATGAAATCAATTTCTCCACCCAATCCCGTTATCAAGAGATAAGGCACACTAAATTCCAATCCCCAAAGTAAGATCGTACAAATAAAACCAACTAGAAGATAAATTTTACCCTCCTTAATAAATATCCAAAGACTCTGATTAAAAGAATCAATTTCTTTATATATCCTTTTCATTACCCCTGGTCTAACCTTTTCAATCGGCCCCTCAACTAAGGACATAAACCATTTGATGAAACTAGGCCTAAATAACCCAATTAATAATAGAACAGCAGCCAAGGCAAGGAGGAAAGAAGCAAAAAGAAAACCCAAATTTAAACCTGCAGTAGAAGAAACAACACTCCTTAATGCAAACATACTAAACGAACCAAAGATTATTAAGAAAACTATATCAAGAGCTCTCTCACCAAACACTATAGCACTAGCTAGACCTGCTGAACTATCTTCCTCTTTCCCTAATAGATATATTCTAATTGGTTCTCCACCAGCGTAAGAGGGAGTAATACAAGCGGCAAATGTACTCGATAAAACTATTTCTAAACTTTTCCTTAGCCCTAAATCCAGTTCGGAGGCTCTGGCAAAAATCTCTACGCGTAAACCCCAAAAAACCCATTGTCCAACATGAGCTAAAATAGCTAAGGAAAGAAAAAACGGATCAATCCGTCTTAGCTTATCTAGAATCCCTTTAGAAGAAGTAAAATATATAACTATTCCAATCGAAATAGCGCTTATTATCAAAGATATTAAAACTAATTTTCTCGTTTTCTTCATTGATAACCACAATTATTTATTTTCTGATTTCAAACCAAACCCATTTATTATAGACAAAAAAATTCCCTTATATATCTACTAAAAAGTTACCTCTTCAGGCAAGAAAAATTACCCTAAAATACACCCCAGCCTAATTAATAAAGATATACTTTACCCACTAGTAAATTTATCTAACCAATAAATTATTGATTAGTTGAAAAATCTATTGCTTCGGTGACTTCCTCCCCCACCAAAACTAGAGATCTTGGAAAGAGGGTTCCAGAGTCCAGGGAGCTTCACTTCTTGCCACCGTCAAATCATCTCAGTCCAGGACCAGGGTTATCCAAGAAGCTTTTTAGTGGAGATTCCCTGGCTCAGCCAAGGAAATATACACCCAAAAACGGGTACAGAGGCCCTAATCCAGCCACGGGCTATTGGTTCGGTTACAACCCCTGCCTACAGCCAAAATCTAAGACACGAAGCCATTTAACCCTTATGAATTGATTCATCCCTCCTACCAAAAACAAAGATCTTGGGAAAGAGTTTTCCCAACCATTAAGGTAAAAAATGAGTCCTTATGTCTAATGTATCTTTTTCCTTGAGAAGATTTTTTCCGTCTATTTCTTCAGGATCTTTGAATTATCCTAATGGTTGAGAAGACTAAATCTTTGATTTAGGTGGATTATGAATTAACCACTAAATGTTAAATGGTTCTAAGACCAATTAAAGCTGGCAATTGGTTGGGAGTCTGCCTTGAACAAAAAACAATCCTTTTTTAAAGACAACTCTATAGGGTAACCCCGAAACAGTTTTGGAGTAGGGTCCAGGTGGTTGGTGTGGAGCAACCATTGAGAAATAAGAGAAGCCACTATGTGCTAATATATGGGCTCCTGTATCTGCGTATCTGCTCTAATTCAATTCTTTCTTCAAAGCGCAACTTCCCTTGCTGACTGGGTCTATGAGACAAACTCAGTGAAGAAGGCAAACTCCCCTCACAGATAAGGCCTCACAAGGAAACCCGATTCCTAAATCCTTGATCTAGGTAGGGGTCACTTCACTAGTTTCCACCTCTAAGAGGTTACTATATGATCTAACCCTCGGGTGAGTTGAGGGGCTTCCCTCAGATTAACTAATATATCCTGTATACCTCGGTGTGATAGCCTCGAGCGGTGTACGAGGAATGACAGTCGGCCCGTTCACGGGGCCCCGGCTACCGTCACTCTCACCCAAAAGAGGGAAAAGGCCTTGGAAGACTATATATACAGAGACCAGTTACCCAAAGGAGGCTCCCTTTGGGAGGTATAAAAAGTCCGTCACTCCCACAACATAAAATTGTCAGCATTCACATTCACGTCAAAGCCGTAGGGTTCTCTGCCTTAAATACTATAGAAATTTAAATATTATAGAACTGAAATGGTTTTTGATGTAGTTTTGTTTTATAATGCCCCAAAAATTATATTAATGGAACGGATTTTTGAAAGAAGTTAGAATAGGAAGATATTCGAAAAAAGGGAAAATATTGGAAAACTTGGTTTATTCAGTAGCTTATTGAATAGTGTAGAATAGAATGGATTAGTTTACTTGATTTGTTTTTATATTCATGATAATATAAAATTTGATTAGTGCGGTGTAAAATGACGGATCTAAAAGTTTGTGTTTACCTTGAGTTAGAGAAATTTTTTGAGGCTAGTGGGATTGGTTCTGCTGTACAGAACCAGAGAAAGGCTTTAAGAAATAATGGAGTTGAAGTAACTTCGAATCCTAGAGATGAGTATGATATACTTCATTTAAATACTATTGGGCCTTTTTCATTTTATTATGCTAAGAAAACTAGTTTAATGAATAAAAATTTGGTTATTCATGCTCATACAACGGCAGAGGATTTTAGTGGTAGTTATAGATTCAGTAGCAAACTTTCAGGGCTCTTGAAGAAGTATTTAAGTTATTTTTATGACCAAGGAGATGCTCTTTTGTGTCCTTCAATGTTTACAAAGGACTTATTGAAAAACTACAACTTAGATCGGGATCCTATAGTCATTAGTAATGGGATTCATTTTGATAAATTTTGCTGTGACCCTGATTTAGGTGAAAGCATAAGAGATAGGTTTGACTTAGATGGGTTAGTTATTTTTTCGGTTGGAGGGGTTTTTAAGAGAAAAGGTATTAAAACTTTTTTGAAAGTCGCTGAGAAGTTCCCTGATCAAAATTTTGTCTGGTTTGGTCCTAAATATAAGCGTCTACAGGACAGGGAAGTAAAGGATATCTTAAAGAATTCTCCAGAAAATTTACACTTTACTGGTAAGATTGATAACATTTTAGGTGCTTATTCTGCCGGGGATATATTTTTATTTCCTAGTCATAACGAAAACCAAGGTATTGCAGCTCTTGAAGCTGCTTCATGTGGTCTTCCCATGATCCTGAGAGATATCCCAGGTTTTAGCCACTTTGAAGATCAAAAGAATTGCGTTAAGTGTAATTCTTTCAACGAATTTGTTGATGCAGTTGACGATTTGATAGAAGATGCTGATAAAAGAAATAAACTAGGGGAAGAGGCACAAAAAATTGCTAAAAACCATAGTTTAGATAAAATTGGGGAGAAGCTAATTGAAATATACAGGAGTATCCAAAGATGAAAATAGGAATGTTCACTGATTCTTATTTTCCTCAAATAAATGGAGTAACCTATACTATTTCTCTTTGGAAAAGAAAGTTGTTAGAAAGAGGTCACGAAGTTAAAGTTGTTTTTCCTAGTTCAGAGAACTATGAAGAGGGAGAAAATGAATTCGGAGTTAAATCAGTATCTTTTCCTTTCTACGACGGCTATAGAATAGGTTTACCACAGAAAATTAGTGATAAAATAGGTGAACTGGATTTAATTCATACTCATTCTCCCTTTTCAGTTAGTTTTCTTGGAGCTTATATCTCAAGGAAAAGAAATATACCTAGGGTTAGTACCCATCACACATTTCCAGAGGACTATATTGATTATTTAGTTAGCAAAAAGATGCTAAAAAAGAGTTTAATCTATTTATATCGGAGATGGGAGAAAAGATTTTTCAATTCTGCAGAGGTCGTTACGGTTCCCTCTAAGGTAATTAAGGAAGAAATGAATAAGAAGGGAGTTAGAAAAATCGAGGTATTAGAAAACGGGGTGAATAGGGATTTTTTCAAGCCAAGTAACCCCGTTTTCAAGGAAAAATTTGGTAATAAATTGATCGGTTATAGTGGAAGACATAGTAAGGAAAAAAACTTATCAGATATAATCAATGTCGCGAAGAGGTTTCCGGAGTATACCTTTTTGTTAGGTGGGAACGGGCCTTATCGATCAAATTATAAAAAAATGGCCTCGGATTTGGAAAATGTGAAATTACTTGGTTTCTTAGACAGGGAAAAACTTCCTAGCTTTTATTCTTCTATTGATGTATTTGTCTTTCCATCTATAGCGGAAACCCAAGGTTTAGTTGCTTTAGAAGCTAATGCATGTGGTACCCCAGTAGTTGGTGCAGATAAGAAAGCGTTGACGGAAACAATAGTGGATGGCGTTAATGGGTACAAATATGAGCCAGGTGACATTGATGAACTTGAAGAAAAGATTGAGAAAGTTTTAGAGAGTAAAGGTGAATTAAGTCAAAAATCGAAAGATTATATCAAAAATCATTCCGTTAAAAGTTCTATTAAAAAATTAATTAATATTTATGAGAGGATAACTGAGGGAGTGTAAGGAATATGGATAGGCCAGATAATTTCAGAATTAAAAGGGTGGAACAAGAAGCTCCAGATATCAAGAGATTTGTTTTTGACGAAGTTATTGATGCAGAACCTGGTCAGTTTTTAATGATCTGGGTTAAGGGTGTGGATGAGATACCTATGTCGCCTTCTAGCATAGATCCACTTGAGATAACGGTAAGGAGAGTAGGAGAAGCTACTAAGTCAATGTTTAAATTAGAAGAAGGAGATTATTTAGGTATTAGAGGTCCTTATGGTTCTTCTTTTTCAGTTAATGGGGAAAAGATTTTAATTGTTGGTGGAGGAGTTGGAATAGCTCCTTTGCTTCCTTTAGCGAAGGAAGCAAGAGATCATGATTTATCGATTGGACTTGGTGCCTTAAATAGCGATGAATTAATTTATCTTGACGAATTAGAGGGATATGGTGATGTATTCGTATCGACGGAAGACGGATCTAGTGGATACGAAGGATATATAACTGAAGCTATTGAAGAAATCAATAAATATGATTCACTTTATGCCTGTGGCCCTGAACCAATGCTCTATAATCTATTCAAACAGGTAAGAGAAACCGATATATATGCTGAATTTAGTTTACATAGATACATTAAATGTGGTGTAGGGATCTGTGGTTCCTGCTGCATGGACCCTGATGGAACTAGGCTATGTGTTGATGGCCCTATCTTCAGCAAAGAAGAATTGGTAGACACTGAGTTTGGTGAGTACAGACGTGATAGCTCTGGAAGAAAGGAATATATTTAATTAATTCAATCACAATGACTAATAAAGTTAACTTAATAAATTGCTTTAAAAAAACCAAGGATATTTACGTAGACCGATTCTGGGATCTGATTCCTTTTTTTATACTTATTTCAAGTATTAGCGTTTTGATTCAGGTTTTATTTTTTACTTGTTTACAGTTTATTATAAATGATCTGAGGGCATCAAGTAAATTAAGTGAATTAATAAACCTAGTTAACACAGGAGAGATAACTAGGTCCTATAATTTAATTGTACAGGACCCTAATGTCGTCTTAGTTACCTCAGTTTTTATTTTATTGTCTTTTTTGATCTTACTGATCTCTATAAGTGCATTATATCCTGGTTTGATTTACATGGTAGGTGGGCTAGTAAATAATAGAGATAAAACACTTTACTATGGCCTAAAAGGAATTAGAAAAAATTTCTGGAATATACTTAAATTAAATGTCTTTCTAAGTCTTTTCACCGGGTTTTTATTCTTTATTTCTATTTTTTCACTCAATCTTTCCCTCCTGTTCAGGGTTTTTATCTCTTTAGTTAACCTATTAGTTTTAATTCTAGCTTATGTATTCATATTTCTCTTTTCATATGAAACAATTGTTTTAAACAAACTAAATTTACTAGAAGGATTGCATAAAAGCTTTAATTATGCCAGAAAAAATTTTATAGTAACTATATCCTATATTATTGTTTCAATACTAATATTTATTCTCTCAGCTATTATATCCACAGTCTTCAGTTCCACAATAAGTTCAGGAGTTTTAAATCTACTTCAAATATTTATTGTATTGCCATTCCTCTCCATCTCAAAGGTATTGATATATCTAGCAGCCGAAAACGAAATTAAAACCCAAGAAACATATCTAGACTTCAAATCAATCATCAAAAAAATCCTAAAAAATACCAAAAAAACACTTTTATTTTCAAAAAGACACATTCAATTCGTTCTAATATCATTCTTACCATTAATCGCAGGAATCCTCTACGGCCTTAATCAAAAAGAATGGTTTAAAGAAATTAACCTACCACTAGGAGAAATAGCCCAATTAAATTTCCTCGATTTCATAAATATCACATTACATAACTGGATAGTCGCATTCAGAACAGCTTTCAGCGGAATATTCCTAGGTATACCACCAATTGGATCACTTTTCTACAATGGATACATAATCGGATTAGCAAGACTACTAACAGAAGACTTAAGAACCCTTCTACTAGGTATACTACCACACGGAGTAATAGAATTACCCGCATTAGCTATAGCCGGAGCAATAGGAATAAAAATAGGCATAGATTCAATAAAACTTATCACCAAAAAAATAACCTTAAAAAAATTTAGCTCAAACTTGAAGAAATATCTAAAAATTATAACAGGATTATTACCACTATTTATTTTAGCAGGATTTATCGAAATATTTATAACCCCACTATTTATGTCACTATGAAGTAAAAACCCCCTAAAAACATATAAAACCCTATAACCTAACTTTATAAAACCATATACCTCTTAACTTCGAATTAAAAAATAAGTTAGTTAAATTTAATATAATTTAATTTATTTTTTAGGTTTTTATAGTAATTCGCCGATTCCTAGGGTTTCATTGGTTTTCTGTTTTGATTTTCCCCTTGAATTCTCTAGTTCTAACATTGCTCTGATTCCATCTATGTTTTCTGGAACTACATCGGATTCTTGGTGTACAGCTTGGAAAAGGTATATTCCACCTTCTGTTACTTCTATGGATTTTACCCAGATAGGGATCTCCCATATATCGTATCTCTTTCTTCCCTCATCTCTAGCTAGCTCTACTAACTTAGAGGTAGAGTCTATACCTGTGTCTTTTTCTATTAGTAGTATTCTTGGATCTTTTCTAAGTGTGGAAACTATTTTTTCCTTTGTTATATCTTTACTTACCTCTACATTTAGTGAATGCATATGCATTATAGTTGTAGGTACCTTTACAGCTGTTGTTTCTATATCTATTTCAGAGTCAACTGATTGTACATCAGGGCCATGGTGACTTGGAACCTCCAATTTAGGTTTTATGGCATTTAGTGGTCCTCTATCATCTTGGTCTGGGTCTCCGCCTCTTCTGATCATTGTTGCTCGAATCTTTCCTATTTGAAAGTTATTTTTTAATCTTGAAATAGTTCGACATAATGCTGTTGTATTACAGGATACGACTCTTATATAATCTCTTCCTAGTGCTTTTTCGTAATTTATTGAAGAATTAAAGGAAAAATCAGTTAATTCGTGCGATTCTCCTCCTTGAAAAATCGCTTTTACATCGTTTTCCTCGTATTTTTTCTTATTTCTTTTTCCTATGCCAGCTGGCGTACAATCAACTATAAGATCTACTTTATCAATTAAATCGTCTAATGTTCCTTCTACTTTGTATCCTTTTTCCACGAATTTATCGTATCTTTTCTTTGTTGAGGAATAAAGATCGTAATTCTTTTTCTCCGCCAATTTAGCTTCAAAATTTGGGGTATTTTTGGTTACGCCTACCAATTCCATGTCATCTTGAAGTTTAATCGCATCCGCTACTCTTTTTCCTATTGTACCATATCCATTGATTCCGATCTTGGAAACCATATTTATTTCACTCCTTGGAGTAAAACCTAGATTTGAATAACCACAAGATTACTGTACTTGCTATCACGCTAAAACTAAAAGAAAACAATAGTGTTGCAAAGACCTCAGTGTTTAAGTTGTTTTTCAAGTAAAATAGTATTCCTTCTACTACTGAAAGCAATATGAAGGAGACTATAATAGCTGATATTCCTCCTGCCATAAGAGATCTCTTGTAGTCAGATCCGTTATAGTCAAAGAAAGCAGTTCCAGCTACAAAGGCTACTGCTCCTACTACTGCTGAATAAGGTAATATTTCATTAACTAAATGAAATCCTCCTTGAAACATATAAAAAATCCCTATAGCAACAGTTAAAAATAAAAACCCCATTACAGTAGCTAGTCCAAGAATCCTTGCAAAATATCCTATAAAATCCCTAATTTTTATCCCTCTAATTTTATCCATTTAATCAACTTAATTTTCTTGGTCTAAAAACCTCTCACTTCTTAGATTACTTTTTGGTAAACGGCCGCCAACTCTTTCATTTACCTTCAATTTTTAGAATATTAAACTAAAAAATTTTTCATCTCGCTGACGACATATCTAAAAAAACATAAACTCTTTTTCAACTTAAATACCTCATTTGAGTAAAAAAAGCTCCGATATTACCTTTACCATATTTTTCAGATATGATGTTATCTTATCTCGTAATTACTCAAGTTTTTCTATTTCTTTGTTATGTCTAAAGGTGTAATCGAGGCCATATTTCTTTTTGATTAAGTTTGCAGTTATTCTTCCTGATTCATATATGGTTGGTAACCCACTTCCTGGATTTGTTCCTCCTCCTACGAGCCAGATATTATCGAACTCCTCGAATTTGTTATGAGGTCTAAAGTATAGCATCTGGGTCAAGTTGTGAGCCAAGTTAAATGTAGCTCCGTAACCAACATTAAATTCATCTTTCCAGTCTTCTGGAGTTAGTACCTTCTCATAGACTATGTGATCTCTAATCTCTTCTTCACCTATTTTCTGCTCCAGCTTATCCAAAACTAGGTTTTTAAAGTCTTCTTTTTCTTTTGTCCAATCTATTTCTCCTTTTAGGTTTGAAACAGGAACCAATATATACAAAACTGAATGTCCTTCCGGAGCTAGAGAGGGATCTGTCACACTTGCGTTCTGTACATAAAAAGAGGGATCCTTAGGTAGTTCATTCTTCGATTCTATCTGCAAGAAATTCTTTTGGTAGTCTTCAGCGATAAATATATTGTTATGTTCAAGGTCATTGTATTCCTTGTCCATCCCCAGATAAAGCATAAAGGTTGAACAAGAATAACCCATATCATCTAATTTATCGTTTGTGTATTTTCTCCTTTCTTTATTTGAAAATAGGTTTTTCATAGACCAAGCAAAATCAGAATTTAGAATAACTTCATCATATTCCTTAATCTCAGTATTATCCAGTTTTAATCCCTTAGCATTACCTTTTTCAATAATAACTTCTTTAACTTCTGTATTAAGTTTAATAGTACCCTTTTCTTCTCTAAAAACCTTGGCCATAGCCTGTGATAGCTGATTAAGTCCTCCCATGACATGATAGATCCCCCAGTTGTATTCAATGAAAGGAAGGATACTAAACATTGAAGGACAATTGTAGGGAGACATACCTAAGTACTTTGATTGGAATGTAAAACCTACCTTAACTCTGTCATCCGAGAATGTTAAACCAAGATCATCCCAAAGGCTTCTTTGAGGACTTAGAACAGTTAAAAGCTTCAGCATATCAAAGTTAATTAGGTCAAATAAGTTACTGTAAGGTTTCTGTAGTACCGGTAATGTGTATTTCATTTTTTTCTCATTTCTATTCATGAATTTATTGTATCCTTCGACATCTCCTTCGTTTATATTTGCTATAGATTCCTTAAACTTTCTTGGTTCATAATACGTCTTCAATTTCTTCTCATCTGAGTAAACAATCTGATAAAAAGGTTCTAATCTCTCTAACTCAACGTAATCATCCAGATCCCTTCCGGTTTTCTCAAAGATCTCTCTAAGTATAAAGGGCATCATAAAAAAGGTTGGTCCAACATCGAATCTATAGCCTTCTTCCTCGAACCAACTATTCCGGCCTCCCACTCTATCTTTAACCTCAAATATCTCAACATTGAAGCCCTCATCCGCTAATAGCATTCCTGCAGCTAAACCACCAGGACCTGCCCCAACAATACCTATATCCTTTTTTATTTTTCTTTCTGACATATTCCAAAGTTCCTTTAGATTATTTTATTTAAAGATTATATTAAAAAATTAATATCCTAAGGTTGTTTATTTTCCACATGCTACCTTCTCTCTTTACTTAAAATCATGTCCTTTACCTGTTGACCCGAAAGAACAACCATAGGCATACCACCACCCGGGTTTACGCTACCTCCTACAAAGTAAAGATTATTGTATATTTTACTTGATTTAGGGGCTTTAAACCCTAAGTTCTTTTTCCGGTCTGAAACCACGCCATAAATGGCTCCCTCATTAGAATAATATTTATCTCTAATATCCTCTGGAGTCCATATGTCTTCTGTAACAATATGATCTCTAAGATCTTTCAGCCCCATCTTCTCTAATTTAGATAAAACCCTATCTCTTAGCTTCTCATAGTCCTCTTCACTGAAGTCATTTTCTCCAAGATGAGGGATATGGGGCAAAACTTTTATATTCTCGTGTGCTTCCGGAGCCTGCGTTTGATCGGATTTAGTGGTAGCTACCAAGTAGATAGTTGGATCTTTAGGTAATTCATAATCGTGGTAAATAGAATCAAAATGTTCCTTAGGATTCGCCGAAAAGAAAAAGTTATGGTGTTCCAATTGACTATATTCCTTATCCAACCCTAGATGAATAACTAAACCAGAGCAAGCAGGTTCAAATTTCTTCTCGTATTTTTTTACTAAACCTTCATTTCCATCTAAGAGATTTTTGTAAGCCGGTATTACCTCCATATTTGAAACAAAAATATCTCCTTCTCTCTCAGTTCCATCCTTAAGCTTTAATCCCTTAATTCTTCCATTTTCTTCAATTAAATTTATGACTTCTGCCTCAAGATTTATTTCTACATCTAAATCTTCCAATAATTGTCTTAATCCTTCAGACAGTTTATATAATCCACCAGGAACATACCATAACCCATATTCTATTTGGATATATGGTAACAGATTGAGGATAGCTGGAGCATCATAAGGGGAAGAGCCCACATACTTGATAAAAAAGTCAAACATGTCCTGCAGGTGATCCTTTCCTATATATCTTTCTACACCCTGATTAAGCGTTGAAAAATAATCAAAACTAGTTAAAAGCCTTATTGGACCATAATATTTTATTAACTCCCATCTATTATCTATGCCCTCTTCAAAGTACCCATCTTTCACATTTTCATATAATTTCTTGCTGTAATCTAGAAAGCGCCTAATTTGTTTCCCATCATCTTCATCTATTTCTTCATTAGCTTTTATCGTTCGATCTAAATCAGAATAAAGATCAATTATAGCCCCATCTGGGAAAAAAGACCGCCATTGAGGTTCTACCTTCTCAATTTCTACATAATCTTCCATGTCCTTGCCCGCCCACTCAAAAAGACGAGAAAAAATCGAGGGAAGCGTCAAAATCGATGGCCCTAGGTCAAAAGAAAAACCATCTTGTTTTTTTTGGTTTAATTTTCCCCCTAAGTGATCATTCTTTTCATAGATCTCGACATCGTATCCTTCAGCAGCTAACGATGCAGCCGCCGAAATCCCTCCAAGTCCACCACCTATTACTAAAACCTTTTTTGTTCTACTAATATTAATTATAATTACCTCTATTAATATATAAGAGGTAATAATTTATAACGGTTTTCACGCCATTTTGCGTAATCTTCACCTAATACTTCTAACATCATTTTTTCTTCTATCTCTATTCTAGATCTTAGTGCAGGGAATAGAATCAGTGGTATAGTAGCAAATCCTAATATATTACCAATAAAACCTACTACTCCTAAAGTTAGTAACAGTAAACCTAAATAGGATGGATGTCTAATGTATCTATATAATCCTTTTTCTACGAGTTTTTGGCCTTTCTCTACTTTTAAATTCCTAGTGAAGTAGTCTCCCAGAAGTACTAATGACCAGTATCTGATCAATAAACCGAATAGATACAACAGATTGGATATCCATTGAGCAATAATTAAGCTACTTGAAGCAAGATTATAGAACCCTAATATCCTAAAGAGCGTAGTAAATAAAATACAAAAAATTATTGCAATTAATATCAAATAAAAAGATCTATTTTCAGTCTTTCCGTCTTTAATATTTATCTTACTAGAAAATGGAATTAAAAACTCCAAAAACCATCCTATAGTTATAATCAAAAAGAAAACTGTTCTATAGTTGAAAGATATTATTTCATAAAGTGAATGCAACTCGAACATTAATGAATCAGTTAAATTTCTTTAGATTAAATTAATTTTACGCTATTTTAGTTTTTTTCTAAGCTCTAAGAGGTTCTTGATCTTTCTTAAAAATCCTATATCCCCATATTGAGTATGAATTAGCTTTTTGGCAGTTTCACTAAGTTCTTCAGTATAAGGGAACCAATTGATCTCATCCGTTTTATTCTTATTTATCATCACCGACTTACTCTGAGTAAAACATTTTAAGCCTTCTGGGCCATGGTAATGACCTATTCCACTTTTTTTAGCTCCTCCGAAGGGCAAATAGGGATTTCCTATATTTTTAACCACATCATTTATGTAACAGTTCCCTGTCTCGAGATCTGAGGCTATTCTTTTAGCTTTACTGATATTTTCAGACCAAACACTTGCATCCAATCCATATTCAGAGTCATTAGCTAACTTAATTGCTTCTTCTTCATCATTAAATCCCATAACAGGAATCAAAGGGCCGAATGTCTCCTCTTTCATAACTTTCATACTGTGATCGACATTAACCAATACTTGAGGAAACAGGTATCTTCCCTCAGTTTTCCATTCAGTCAAGGACTCAGCTCCTTTACTAATAGCATCTTCAAATTGATCTCTCACCACATCTATCTGTTCTTCCCTTATCATAGGACCCAATTCAAAATCTCTACTATTTTCATCTCCAATATCAAGATCCTTAACTTCACGAATTAATTTTTTAGTAAAATCTTCCTTAATACTATCTTCAACATATAATCTTTCAACAGAGATACACAATTGCCCTGAATTAGCTAATCCACCATAAACTGCTCCCTTTACTGCTCTATCTATTTGAGCGTCTTCAAAAACGATCATTGGATCCTTCCCACCCAACTCTAACTGCACAGGAATCAAGTTCTTAGACGCCTTCTTCATCACTTTTTTTCCAGTCTCAACAGCTCCCGTAAGAAAAACTTTATCCGGTTCCTGTTCTATTATCTTTTCACCAACCTCACCGTCACCCTGAATAACCTGAAAAACTCCGCTCGGTAAATCAGCTTGTTCTAACACTTTCTCTATCATTTCACCCGTGTAAGGAGTAACCTCAGATGGCTTCAAAACAACAGTATTTCCAGCTGCTAAAGCCGTTACAGTAGGTATCAAAGCCAACTGAAAAGGATAATTCCATGGCGCAATCACTAAAACTACTCCATAAGGCTCATAATCTACATAAGACTCATTTTGATAAAAAATCAAAGGAGTTTTCCTCTTTTCTCTACTTAAAATCTCTTCCAAGTTATTTTCATAATATTTTATAAGCTCCAATGTTGCTAACACATCCGACATCATAACCTCAACTTCAGGTTTCCCCGTATCCCTCTGGATAACATCAACTATATTCTCAAGTTCATCCACTACTATTTCCCTAATAGCCCCAAGATACTCTGATCTCTCTGCAAGAGAGGTATCCCCCCAAGATAGTGAAGCCTCCCTAGATCTATCCACAATTTCCCCAATCTCTTCCTCCTTAGGTAAACTATAAGATTTAATAACCTCCCCACTAACCGGATCTATTGACTCTATTTTATCACGCATAAATAACCACAATTTTAGTTAACTCAAACTCATACCATAAACTTAGTCCCAAAACCTGACATACTCATCTTCCCTAAACAAAAAAGATCATACCACCCCCCCCTACTAGATAAAAGTAAACTACCTCTACCTTACCTCACATCGTTCATGAAAGGAAAAAGCTTCCAAAGACATGTGTCTAATAGCCTCTACCTCATTATCTTCCCTCTGAGGGCTAAGACCCCTTCGTTCATAGAGGGAGCAGCCCGATATTTTTTTAACTTATTTGGTGAGAAATCCCTCCCTCAAATCTCTGATTTTAGAAAAGAGTCTTCTCAACCACTAAGATAAAACCTATATTAATTTGTATTCACAGTATTTTAAATTCTAAATCTATTAATATTCTTATATATATTTTTTTCATTTAACTTCACCGGTGACAGCTCGGAAGCCCTGCAACACGACTTTTCGTACATTGCCGTCGCGGAATTGGCGCATATCTGGGAGTGGATGGATGCCCACGATGATCGCTTGAAATGGCAGATGTAAAACTGGGTGTTCCGTGAACTGCAAGAGCAAATTGCGTATAAGGCTGCTGAGTATGGGATTCGGGTCGAGTTGATAAATCCTGTCTTTTCCTCGGAGACTTGCTCGAAGTGTGGCTATCAGTCCAGCACGAATCGAGACAAGGAGACGGGCTGGTTTGCGTGCAATGAGTGTGGGTATGAGGTTGACGGCGACTATAACGCGGTGAAGAATGTCGGTCTCAGGTTTTTATCTTTACCATTGAGCAAACGTCCTGATAGGTTGGGCCACGGATTAGCTGGCCCTGAAGTTGGGGACGTTGAACGTGAGCGACACATCTAGTGTCCACTTTGGATTGGAGTTTGAACAGGAGTCCACCGACAACCCTACCGCTTCAGCAGTGAGTAGCTGACATTGCCCCTTTATCCGTTCCATTTGTTTGGCATAAAAAGTTTGAGCCTCTTTTTTGACTGAGTTTCCAGCTTAATTAGCTTAAAAGAGGAGAAATTAAAGTATTTAAAACCGTTTCATTTAAAGACCATAATTGGCTATAGATAACTTACTAAATCATTTTTAATATGGGTTTTATCACTGTCGTTTCAATTTTTTGGCCTCCTAAAATATAGGTATTCAAATCTATAGTAGATTGAGGAAGAGGACTTTATGAATTAACCGCACTGGTAGTTTATATACTCTAAAGGTTTTACCAAATTTGTTTTTCGTAGTCTAATTGATGGAAAAAGACCTTAAGGCCATAGAAGAAAAATAATTTACTTGAATATAGTGTACTGAGAAAGATCGAAGAGGACTAAGGAGAGATTGATGGTTTTTTTGAAGATATACCTAAAGTTGTTCGTTTCTCCTAGGTATCTCTTAGATGCTTTTACGAGGGAGTCTTAAATGAAGAAATTACTAGTATTGTATTAGAAGGCAGGGTTGTTATTTGAATGGTTGTTTAAAGTGATTAAGTTAATAAAGATTGGTATATAAATGCTCAAGAAATTACGAGATTATTTAGTTGCTGGAATAGTAGTAGTTGTTCCTTTATTTTTTACTTTTTTCGTGCTTTGGTGGTCCTTTAGAGCGATCCATAATTTAATTGATCCTGTTATCAAGTTATTTTTCGATAAAAGTATCCCTGGCCTAAGTTTACTTATATTATTTGGCGTTCTCCTAGCAATTGGAGGATTCACTAGAGCCACAATAGGAAAAAAATTGGTTTCTATAGTAGATACCTATATTGATAAAATACCTATTTTAAGAGAGTTGTATGGAGCTGCAAAGCAATTAACTTCAGCTATATTTGTCAGAGATGAAGAATTCAAGAATGTGGTTTTATTAGAGTATCCAAGACAAGGAGTACATTCCCTAGGTTTGATAACAGGTGCAGAGATTGAAGAAGTTCAAGAAAAAACAGATAAAGATGTGATTAGTGTATATGTTCCAACATCTCCAAATCCTACCTCTGGTATGATGGTATTTGTTTCCCGGGATCAAATTACCTCAATAGACATGGAGGTTGATGAAGCTCTCCGATTAATTATATCAGGAGGATTCACATCGCCTTTAGAAGGAAAACAAAAAAAACCAAATTCGATAAAAAATGATAAATGAAGTAGTAGAAAACTTTAGATCACTAGAATCTAGAGAGTTTAGAGTTCTAAGAGCAATTGAAAGAGGAATGAGAGACTACGATTTCCCACCAGTTTCATTTATAGCTAATATAGCTAATTTACCTGAAGATGAGACTAGATATAGAATAAGCAGATTAAATAAATTTGAATTAGTTGAAAGAAAAAAGATTGGAGAGGATCGGTTTAGGTTAAACTTCAATGGCTACGATTCTTTAGCCTTAAAGAAGTTAGTGGATTCCGATACTATTGATTCAATTGGAGGAGAGGCTGGAAGAGGAAAGGAATCCGATGTGCAACTTGCCAAAAAAAATGATCAAGAAGTGATAATCAAATTCCATAGAGAAGGAAAAGTTAATTTCAGGAAGATTAAGAAGATGAGAGATTACTTAGAGGATAGAGAACATTATTCATGGATGTTCGTTTCAAACTTAGCTGCAAAAAACGAATACAAAACTCTTAAAAACATCTATAAAAAATTAGATGTCCCTATACCTTTTGATTGGGATAGACATGCTATAGTCATGGAAAAAGTACCTGGAAATGAATTGATCAAAACTAAATTAACTAAAAAAGATGCAGACTTCGTTTTTGATTACTTGATTGAAGAAGTAAAAAAAGCATATAGTTTAGGTTATATTCACGCAGACCTGAGTGAATATAATGTAATGGTTTCCGAGGAAAGAATCAGTTTAATAGACTGGCCTCAATCGGTTACATTAGATCATCCTAACCATGAAAGCTTATTAAAAAGAGATATAACTAATTTGTGTAACTATTTTAACAGAAAATATAAACTCGAAAAAGAACCTAAACATTACATAAAGAAAATTAAAGATATAAACTGATTTATGAGAAAATACTTGTTAGGTGGAGTTGACCCAGGAACCACAACGGGTATTGCATTATTAGACCTAGAAGGTGATGTAGTTTCTATCTCCTCATCAAGAAACTGTTCTTTAAGTGATATAGTTAAATATGTTATAGAAGAAGGAAACTTGCTAGTTCTCTCTACAGATGTTGAACCAGCCCCAAAGGCTATTGAAAAACTGGCTACTATGGCAGATGCAGAGATCTGGGAACCTAAAAAATCTCTAAGCCGAGAAGAAAAGAAAAAAATTACAGAAGAATATGATTGCTCTAATAAACATGAGGAAGACGCATTAGCTGCAGTTATAAAAGCCTATGACGACCTTAAAACCAAGTTATCAAATATAGAAAACCGTGTTCCAGATGATGTTCAAAAAAGAGAAGTTAAAAAACTTGTGATAAGAGGGAATAGCACTAAAGAAGCAATTGAAAAAATTAAAAGAGATGAAAAAACAACAAAGAGAAAAAATAAAGGAGCTAA
Organism: Candidatus Methanohalarchaeum thermophilum; assembly: GCA_001914405.1. Lineage (GTDB taxonomy): Archaea > Halobacteriota > Methanonatronarchaeia > Methanonatronarchaeales > Methanonatronarchaeaceae > Methanohalarchaeum > Methanohalarchaeum thermophilum. Next base: position 1,508,436 of record MSDW01000001.1, on the reverse strand, counting down.
CAAATCAAAAAGGGTTAAAGGACTTGAAAATAAAGTAAAAAAACTTCAAGACAAAGTTGAGTCCTTAGAAGAAGAAGTTGAAAGAAAAGAAAGTAACATAAAAGAACTCAAAGAAGAATTAGGAAGAATCAAAAGCCGAAAATTCTTAGAAACCCTTAAATCTAAAGAAGTAGAAGCAAGGAATAAAAAAATCCATAGTTTAAAGAAAGAACTAAAAGAAAAACGTAAAGAAATAAATGAACTCTCTAATAAACTAAAAAGCAGAAATGAAATAGAAAAAGTCAAAAAAGAAGAAAACAAGTTGGTTATGAAAAGAATACCTACCTTCACCAAGAAAAGTATTAAAAAATTAAAAAAAGAAATTGGATTAAACAAAAATGACGTCCTCTACGTAGAAGATGCAAGTGGAGGAGGAAAATCAACTGCAAAGATGGTTACAGATAAAATAAAAGGACTAGCAATTGAGGGAAAACTATCTCACTTAGCGAAAAAAGCTCTCTTTAAAGAAAGCATCCCACATTTTAATGTAGAACAGCTAGAAATCGAAAAACACGGTCATTTTGCAGTAACTAATAAATCTAAACTGATGAAAAAACTAAAAGAAGAAGAAAAAAAAATAGACAAAAAGAAAAAAGAAAAATTTAAATCTTACATAAAAGACGAACTAGAAAAGCCCTAGACAATAACATTATCTTTAAAAGTGAAAAATCTAATTTTTATTAATTAATTTTTTCATAAAAATAAAAAGTTGTTGATATAAAATCAGATATTCTAACTTAGACAATAACCTAAAGATGTCTGTCTCAGTTCTTTTATAGTAATTCAGTGTATCATAAGATGGGTATTTTAACTCAATTAATTGCTTTATCTCTAGTGTTTCAGTCTCTGTATCTTATTTTATTTCTTCATCGGAGAGGACCCCTTTTCTCAATTCTCTTGGGGTTTAGGTTAGGTAGTGGGATGAATCTGATACATTTTTAGGGTTTGGAACGCCCAAATTGCCATTAACGGCAGTTTGATTGGGGATTACTGCCTCAACAACAAACAGCAATCCCATTTGCCTATATGAGCATATCAAAAACTGGTTTGGAAAGGAAACGAGCTAAGGTAACCCAAACTCAGAGCTTTTCAGCTCTGAGAATGGTGTAGCAAGTAGCGTGAAGCTAAGCTACTAGAGTAAATAAGAGGAACCACCCTAAAAGTTAAGTTAAGTTAATATATGGCGTAGTAGCCTAATCCAATTCTTCCCTCAAAGCATAAGTCCCCTGCTGACCAAATGCATAGGACAAGTTCGGTGGAAAACAAACTCCTCTGCTTCGAAGAGGATAAGGTCGCAGGAAAGCCCCCTCCAATTCCTGATTGGTAATGGGTCACTTTACAGTACTTTAGTTGTATTTTAAGTAACATTTAGTGCTATGGTACTCCTATTCCACCTGTAAAAATCATTATACAGGGCCTGTGAGCATAATATCTACAAATCCACCAGTAGCATTATGTGGAATTTCAGAAAAAGAACTTTGGGATATGAAATAGGAAACCTAGAGAAAACATTTGCAAGAAATCTATATAATCAAAAAGGGGTTATACCAAAAGATGATCTATGGTGAAGTGACTCCTATCTAAATCAGAGGTTTAGGAAGTGGCTCCCCTGTGACCTTATCCCAAGAGAGGGAGTTTGTTTTACCACCAGGCTTCTCTCATGCACCTAGTCAACAGGGAACTAATGTTCCAAGGAAGATTGGATTAGGGAACAGTTCCCACATACTAACTCACAGTGGTTCCCTTATTCCTCAGCGGCTGCTCCACACCACTCACTACACCACCCCCCAAAAAAGGAATTCGGCTTACCCCTTGAACCCATAGGATATACTTAGCTCATATCTCAGAGCCAGTCCACAAATATGCTCGTGTAGGCAACAGGATTACTTTTTGCTCAAGACAGACTCCCAACTAACAGCCAAACCCGTATCGGTCCAAGAATCATTCAACATTTATAGTTGATTCATCCTCTCCCAAATCAAAGACTTAGGAAGGAGTTTCCTCAACCACTAAGATAAATGTGTATTTCAAAATAGAAAACGCATAGAAACTTAAAATTCAGAAATTTTTCATTTTAAATGAGAGGATAAATAAAAACAAATACTTATAACACCAGTTTCGTCACTACACAGAGTATATCTTTCTAATAAGTTAAAAAGAGAAAATATCCAGATATTAATGCAATAAAAGCCCTAAAACTTTATATTGAACAAATAAATTAGTTAAACCAGAGATAAAAGATACAATTAGACCAGTTTTGGATAAAATCATCATTAAGTAAATATTCATGTTAAATTTTTATTTAGAAATCATTTTTTTGCTTCATGCTATCTTTTTAAGTACTTTACACTTCTTCTACAAAAGACTAATTTCTCCTGTAGTGTGTTTCCATAATATTCTTTTAAGCTGTGAAGTGACCCCACAGCAAGCTGTGGGGCTTCCCTGCGGGCAATTCTACCTTTCCATCGGGATTCTCTCATACACCCGGTCAGCAGGGAACTTACGCTTCGGACGGAACCATCCTGCATAGGTGGCAGGTTAGTTTTGGTTGCCCCTATATATCTAGGGGCTGTTACAGGTCCTTCGTAACTTCACGCTACCGACGCCACCCATCTCAACCTAACGGTTTCTTGAAAGGTGGAGCATCTAAAGTACCCAAAAGGGACACTTTCGGGAGTAAGAATACTTAGTAGTTTTATTATTTAAATTTAACGGGATTCACCCCCACGGCAAGCCGTAGGGTTCTCTCCCTTACCCTACTATAGAGCATGCTCTTTACGTGCCATTATTTTTTTGACATTATTGCCAAAAGCCATCCACTTAACACCAACAGCTGTTGTTTACCCTCTAATTTTGTTTGGATATGTGGTGTTCCTACTATCGGAAAAATACCTATACCAACATGTAAAAGAACCAAAAGTTTTGGGAGAAGAACTCTATCATCTCCATTCCATCATGTTTTTCATGGCTTACTTTATCTTAGTGGTCGAAGAGACCTCTTCCAAAATCTCTGATTTTTGTAGGAGATGAATCAACTGTAACACTTGAATTGCTTCAATGCCGATTAAAGGTAACTGGCAATTGATTGGCCTGTCTATCCTATCAAAAAGCGATCCCATGTCTTTAGGGGCACGGTTAAAGCCCCATACCAACATCGAATAGGTGTATAGGGTAAACTCAAAACCTTTGGAGGTAGAGTCCTAATAGCTGATGTAGGAGCTACCAGGGAGAAAATAAGCGGGACTATCCCAAGAGTAAATATAATATATGAAACTCCTTTGTATCCTAATTCAATTCTTCACACGGACCAAATAGTTCCAGGTGTTGATTTAGGTGCAGTGAGAGAAGTCCCCCGGATGGAAAAAAGCAAACTCCAATCCGGATAAGGCTCAAATAGAAGCCCTATCCTCACGAGCGTAAACGAGTAAGATAGGGGGTCACTTCACAAAAGGATTTCTACTTGTTACTATAATAGAACTTAAACCTATCCTAGGTTTTCTAATTACAATACCATTACTAATACACACATTATAATCTTCCATCGCCTTTAAGCAGATTCACCGAATTTCAAGGAGAAATTTAGATAAAGTTTTGCTTTTCAGTTCTCCTACATTAGGTAATTTGACATAGATATTATTGAAATAAGCCCAAACATGTAAAGAAGTATATTGGCCTTCGTTTCCGGTATAATGTCGTCTATAGTGAGCATAGATATCTTACCCAAAGATAGAAAGGGAAAAACCTCAATTTTTTCATTTAGAGTATTCACCATCTCTATCATGTACCTAAGTTTAGAAGCTTTGAAATAGAAAACTCGCTTAATTTAGAGCACAAAATGACATTGAATCTATTATTATCCCTCTTTAAATATTCATGTTGATAAAAACCCAGAGGTTATAACATATGCTTTCTTAGTTTAAATTGGTGTGATAAATTGGATCTGATTTTGGATGTGAAAACTAGAGAAGAATACTATATGAAGCATATAAAGGGAGCGCTGAATATTTCGCTCTGGGATTTGAAGTTTTATTTAGACTTCCTTGAAGATAAGGAAGTTAAAGTCTATTGTGGGCCTAGAGGGGATAGGTCTAAAATGGCTGTCGATTATCTTCAAGAAAAAGGAATAGATGCAACCACAATTCCACCTTCAAAACTAGATGAATATGAGATGGTTGAAAACCCAATGGTATGTGCCATAAATTATTTATCCGTCAAACCTGGACATGAAGAAGAATTTGAGCAAAAAGTAGAAGATCTATGCATGAAAACAGTAGACAAAGAAGGATTTATAGGAACCAAAGTTTTCAGAGCAACAAATATTTCTTATGGTGGAGCAATGCTCCAAGGAGAATACGAAAAAATAGAAATAAAACCTACAAAATATGTAATGCTGACATACTGGACTAGCAGAGAATCCCATGAAAAATTCCACGAAATACCTGAAATTATGGAAGAGTTCAAAGAGTTAATAGAACATATATCTATAACTCCTTACGAAGAATTTGCTGAGGTTATCCGTTAAACAAACTTAAAGAACGATAAGAAAAAAAAGAACACAATCAATATAAATAGAATAATCTTCCAAGCCCTCACATCAAGAAGTTCAGGAATTGTGATTGAACCATAATTTTCCTTCATAAGAGAATTTTTTATATACGGATAAACTACTGAAAAAATCTCTGTACCGATTAACATACCTATTGCCCCAAAGAAAGCATGTATAGAACCGGTACCTATAGCTCCAGCGGCAGTGCCAGGACAATACCCTAACAAAGCAAAACCAACACCAAAAATCAGTCCTCCTAACACTATCCCTTTCAGATAAAAAGGCTTAGGACTCAATTGAATTAAACCAAGTTCTTTCATTAGATAGATCCCAATCATTCCCGTCACAACTGCCGTGAACATTATCTTGATAACTGTAAAGTCCCTAAGGAGCAGTTGATTCAAAATCACATTATAGTTAGTTACACCTCCTTTTTGGAGCAAGAATCCAAAAAGTACACCTATGACGACCCCAGTTAAAAGCTGCCTATTTTTACTGCCACGCAGGTTACCGAACAACTTAAACTCCTCCTATAAAATTGAACAAAAACATTGCAGTTGCTATTCCTCCAGTAAAAAATAAAATAAAAGCCAGCCAGCTGCTTAATGCTAATTGTGAAGAGCCACTAATTCCATGTCCACTTGTACATCCACCAGCTAACCGTGAACCAAAACCAATAAAAACACCACCGAGTAGGGCTGCTACTAGCCTCAGAATAATTGATCTTCCAAAAGTGTTGGACCAAATAACGGGTACAATTTCCATTTTAAATTGTCCTGACAAAATAGCTGAGAAGAAGGAACCAATACCTACACCAAGTACAAGCATCCACTCCCAATCTACTATGGGACTAAACTTCTTGAAATATTCTCTATCTTTAACCCTTTTACCTCTGATAAAACTCTCTAAAATACCACCAGTTCTCGCATAAGCTGTAGAACACCCTATAGCTCTATTAGAGAATAAAAAACCCAACCAAACCAAGACCCCAATACCTACACCAACAAGCCAAGGCGACCACCTAGCTAAAAAAAAACAACTCATAACGTTACTTATTTTATAATTTATCCATATAAGTAGGTTGGTCAGATTTGCCCTCCTTTCTCTCCTTAAAGGGGGAGGGCTTCTCGTTTGTTCACTGCTCCAGCGACTTGTATTGCTACGAGGCCGCTCCCTCGGCTCCCTTCTCTTTCTCAGGAAACTGCCAGGATAGGAAAACTTGCGAGATTAGGGGTTTTAAAAGCCCTCACAGACACCCCCCTCCTAGGCGGAGTCACCCCAACCCTATCAATTCACGGTACCGCCCCTCTGCCAGCCACATTTAGTGGCTGGCCTTTCCCTCCCTCTCCACCAACCTTCACTACCCAGAAAAGTTGATTCCAAGAAAATTACAGTCACAGACCAAATACCCAAAAACACCTCCCAAAGAAAACTTCTCAACCACCCACATACCCACCCAAACACCAAAAAGAAAGAAAACAAATGGACAGAAAAAAATTATATCCCCAACAACACATCCTCTAAATAAAAAAAGAAACACCAACCCCCAAAAAAAAAGAAAAGATATAACACCATACCCAACCCCCCCTAAAGAAGAAAAATTGGCAGCTCAGTACCATTCATATCAATTTACAAAAATAGGAAAATAACCGTTTCTATACAGTCTAGAAAGAAAATACATATTTTTTTGTTTAAAAAATCCGATGATATACAAAAACTGAATTATCTATTTGCGAAGTGACCCCTACCTAACCTCACATCCGTTCGGTGAGGAGAGAGAATTCCATGTGATCCTTATCCTCGAAAGGGAGTTTGTTTTCCACGGTGCCTTGTCTCATTCACACCGTCAACAGGGAACCTATTGCTCCAAGTGAAGTCTGGACTTAGGGAACAGTTTTCCCATATACTAACCCTAGATGGTTCCTCTTATTCACTTTCGGTTGCTCCACACCAACCACTAGAACCCCTACTCCCAAGCTGTTTCGGGCTTACCTATCCATCCAAATACTTACTTACCTATACACCTCTCGATGTAGAGTCTGAGGCTTTAGCCATTGCTTCAAGGACAATGGGATTGCTTTTTGTTTGAAGGCAGACAAACCAACCAACTGCCATCAACACAATATTAGTTTTTTTATTTTAAAAAACATCGAATTCATCCCCTACCTATCAAAAAAAGGAAGAGAGTCTTCCCCGATGAATAGATAAATTAAGATTAAAATTGAGGAAGGCAGAGTACAAGAAGAAACTTGAAAAGGAAACGATTGGAGTAGTCGAGTTAGTTAATCGAGAAATTTTGAGAAAGAAAATTATTTTTTAACTTGAGGCCTATCAGAAATTAGATTTATAAAAATGTGAGAAAAAAGAAAAGACAGGGTATACAAGGTTTTAAGCAACTAAACAAAAAGAAAGATAATCAAAAACTTAGCTAGAAACCAAAAACTTAGCTTTAATAAAATAAAACAAAAAAATCTACAAAAAAACATTAGCTTATCAACTAAAAAAATAGGTGGATTAGTAGAAAAAGAAAAATATAGAGTAACAAAGAAAGGAGTTAATTCAAAATAATTACTATTAAAAAAAAATCAACGAAGACAACCTAAATCAAAAAATAACTAACAAATCAATTGTTTCAAAATACATAATCGGGTTTTATCTAGAAATATTAGCATTACTTTATAGTAGCACAGTTTATTCAGAAGAAACCACAAAAACTTCACTAATTATTCCTCGAGGTTTAACATTATTATTAGCTAAAAATGTATTTGAGTTATTTAGAATCAAATATGTCATAAAAAAAAACAAAATAGTGATCTAAACCATAAAACTTATTGGAGAAAATAAAAACCTAATTAAGGCAAATAAAAAAAAATATAAAGAACAACTATTTCATTACCATCCAGATTATCCAACACAAGTTCCTTAAAAAAACATTAATATATTCCAAGGAAATTAAAAGCATTTATATCAATTACAAACTCCATTCATGGATTTATAACCAAAAAAAAAGAAAAAACTACATAATCACACCAAGAAAACCAGATAAATTTATAGAAACTATTCAAAAAAGAATTAAATAACCACTTTCACCTTAATTCTAAACCAAAGCACAAGAGAGGTTAGTGAAATGACCTCATAACAAAGCTTTGGTGCTTCCCTGTAGGACTTATCAATGAGAGTAAATTGACTTATTCGCTGGATTTGTCTAAATGCATCCAGCCAACAGATGAACTTACGCTTTGAGGGAAGAACTGGATTAGAGCAAAAACAAGAACCCGTATATTAGCTACACAATGGCTTCCTCCTCTTATTCCTCAGCGACTGCTCCACACCAGCCACCTACATCCTCTCTACTCCAAAAGTTTCAGGGTTATCTAATTTTTTGGCCAATGAATAAGGTGGCCATGTTTGTTTGCTGACTTCTCCCATGGCTGAAGCATGTGGGGTTCTCCAGTCGAACACCGTTCAACATTTGGCTTCACCTTTCTCTGCTGGAGTTCTGGGCACAGCCAGTAGTGCCCCCGCCTCGGATAGAGGTCTTCGAATAGACTTACCCAAAGCTCGTTTAGCAATATTAGATGCTCCATTTTTGTCCGCATTATCTTCCAAACCACAATCTCTACAAACGAACTTTCCTTGTCCAACCCTCTTTGTGTTTTGACTTCCACACCTATTGCAAGTCTTCGAGGTATCCCTCTCATCCACTTCAATAACTCTAATTCCTTCCCACTCGGCCTTATATTCGATGAAACGCTTCAGTTTGTCGAAAGGGAACTTGTGAAGTTTATCGTTGAACTTTCTACCCTTATCCTCTTGTTCTCTGATTCCCCTCAAATCGCCGATAGCAATTATAGCATCTCTCTCCTTCGCATCTTCAACTATTTCCCTACTAATCTTGTGCAGACGATCTTCCACTTTCCTCGATTCCTTATTCCCGATTTTCTTGATTACTTGTTTCCCTTTTCTAACCTTTTTCTTTCCAATTTTCTTACGGAGCATCTTGTAGTGCTCTCTAATCTCCCGGACCTCCTCGCCATAGAACTTCGTCTCACAATTCAATAACGCCACAGACATTACAACCCACCGAACACCCATATCTATAGCGATTACATCCGAGAAAGAAGAAGGACAATCAGGACGAATAGTTTCAAGCTCAACCTCTCTCTTGATTACAAGATGAACAAACCAATCCTCCTCATGCTTAACCAGTTCAGAATCGCCAAACTCACACTCTTTAACATCCTCCCTATCCTTTCGGGGAATTATCGCCGGACACCATATCGATTCACCACGGCCCTTTTCAGGGTTATAGACAGGAATTTTCACCCAATAACTGGAAATTTCCGTATCCTGCTCTTCCAATTTTATAACATCATTTCTAAGTCTTATCGGCTGTTTTTTTTCCGGATTGTTTTGAATTACAACTCTTCTCGCTTGTTGCTTTGTGGCAGAATACAGTTGAGAGTCTTCTCCATCCACAGCTTCTTGAAATGCTTCATACTCTCTCTCTAATAGTTTTTCTTTGACTATTTGTTAAGTGATGAAGTTTAACTCTAACAGTCCTCTTTAGCTTTCATATCAAACACCTGTTTGAGCCTCAACATATTCCTCAATAGTTTCACTCGAAACATTACCTGCTGAGGAAACAAAATAACTCCTCGTCCATAACGCAGGCAAAGAACTGAAACCAAATCCCTCATTTAACAATCTTGAAATATATCCCTTTATATGTTAAATTATCTTATTTGGAGCAATAGTAGGATCCCCTTCTACAAATAGATAAACATGATCAGGACTTATTGAAAGCTTAAGAATATCAAGACCTAACTCGTCAGCCTCCTCTTAAATCAATTCCCTCAACCTCTCCTCAACTTCATCTATAAGAATTTTCTTCCGATACTTAGAACACCAAATGAAATAATAATTCAAAAAATGGACAGAGATTTTCTCACGACTACACCCCCTGGCAATATATAAACCCCACACACATATACCAATTACTTATAAATTTTCCCACTTGCCATTCATCCCACCACTGAAACTGGTAGGCTTTCTGGCGAGATTCTGTAAGGCAAAACGCCTAACTACCAGCTTTTAACTGGTGGTGAAACCATTTAAGTTATGACATTCATCCCCACAACAAGCCGTAAAGTTTTCTGCTTTAATCTACCATAAAAATTCACCAAATAGAGAAAAAAACCTAAAAAATTTCTTTCTCATTTACAACAAAGTTAAGTCTATTAGAAAGCTTTGATTCTTATCTAATCTTTTAAGTTCTTTCTGCATCTTCCCTCTGGCCTACATGCTCCTGGCCTGTTAATTAGATCTTGGATAGATTTTTCTTTATTCACTTCCGCTTTTCTCACTTCTTTTGGAAGGTATTCTAAAGTTGGAGTTTCTCCGATAGGTGAATCATGATTATCCATATATTCCACTAATTCTTCGTGTCTTTCCTTCAAAGACCTTAATTCAATGATACCAGACTTTGCAAGAGTAATAAGATTCTTCCTATGTTTTCTATGATTATTGTACTTTGGTTTCGTTCTTTCAAGTGACCCTTTCAAGGCATGCAATTCTCTATGCTCACCAACAACATGTTGCATACACATCAATTCTGGATCCACCATCCACATTCTCATAAATAACAAACCTCTTTTCAAAAAACTTTACTAGATTATAGAGCTTTTAAGCCTTTCAATTATAAGGGAGATTATCGGAATTGTTTTTTGCACCAAAAAAGCGTTTTATTCCCAAATCTATATTTCTTTTATAATTTATTTCCCAGAATAAAAAAATCAAATTTATTATATCATATTAATCCGCTTAGATTCTGCTTATATTAGAGAGGATTGTTTTTCTTTGATTACTAGATAAAAATTGAAGCAAAAAGAGGGTTTTATATAGAAACTTGGTTTCCTTTAAATTGATTTAGTTACTTAAAGCATTTAGAAGGTGGTTAATTCACCTGCCATAGCCATTTCTGGTATCTTATTTATGTTATCAAGCCAATTATCTACTATAGCTTCCGCATCGTCTGTTATGGTATTCATATGAGTTTCTTCTTCAGGTATAATTTGAATGCTTGCGCATCTCGGATCATCGATTGGTTCTCCAATCTGGGATAGTAATCTGACATACACTTCCTTTACTTCGTCTATTTCTTCAACTACATCTCGAGCTATTTCATTAGATAGTAGATTATAGATCTTACCTATATGTGTAACTGGGTTTTTACCGCTGGCAGCTTCCATACTCATAGGCCTATTTGGCGTTATTAGTCCATTTGACCTATTTCCTCTTCCAACAGACCCATCGTCTCCCATCTCTGCACTAGTTCCCGTAACAGTTAGATATATATTTCCATTTTCTATATCATCAGCTTGATTGATCGCCACTTCTACTTCTTTTTCAATCTCTTTCGCGGCAAGATCTCTTACCCGTTCTTTGATTTCATTTGTTACATTGACATACTCATCAATTGAATTAAGTTCACTGGATACAGTGGCACAAGCTATCGTTAAAGATATGTCATTATCTTCTCTTAGTCCCATAACCTTTATATCCTCTCCGATAGCCGGTATTTCATCTCTCAATCCATATATAAGTCTCTCGGTCTCGTAAACTAGTCTCTCAGTTTCTGAAAAGGGAGCAAATCCCACTCCAAATGAAGTGTCATTTGATGCTGGAACATCTCTATCGTAAACGCCCTTCAGTTCAGTTGATGTTTCACCTAACCTACTATCAATAATTATTTCCCCATCTGGCTCCAAGTGATTAAATTTATCTCTAAAGTAGTCTCTAGCAGTCTTAAGAGCTATTTTATTGGCTGGAAAAACCTCGTCCTGGAATTTTACTGTGGCTCTTCCTGCTAAGAGAATGTAAATCGGATCAAGAACCTCTCCTCCTCCATCTATCTCTGGAGAAGAACTACCTGCCACAATCTGAGTCTCGTCCGTATTGTGATGTAATATAGTCTCAAATCTCTCTTTGTATCTTTTGCATAACTCTCTTGAAATAGATTCAGCGATTCCGTCAGCAATGCTATCAGGATGACCAATTCCCTTTCTTTCAACTAATTCGATGGACTGATCTTCCACCGGAGTCTTAAGGACATTTTCGACTTTAATGTTTTTAGATCCACGCACTCAATTACCTCCAAGGTAAATAGAATACAGCATCATTAATAATTTATGGAAACTAAAATTACCCTGGATTATCTTCTTCATTTAGAAAAAACTTTCCCTACCATAAAAAAACATCAAATCAATAAAACCCAATTAGTTACAATTTAGTATAAAAAAATAAGTTACCTATCTCGTCCACAACAAAAAACCCCAAAAGCCCTCTCTTTATACCAAAACAGTTAAATTCTAAACCTAACACGTTAAAGTCAACTATCCCCCCTACTTAAACAGAGATTGGATAGGTGTCTCCAGCCAACTGATGAAATGAAAACCAAACAATCAAAAAGAAAGAGAAGGTCAGCAAAAACCTTTTATCCGCCAAATAAAAGTCAATCTTTTTTCACACGGGAAGAATCCTCACACGAGGTTCAACCTCTCCAATAATCTCTCCATCCTTAAACATTCTGACAACACCACCACTCTTGGCTACTGAAACCACAATAGCATCAGTTTCTTTTGAAACAGAAGCACACGCAACATGCCTAGCTCCTAGACCAGAGGGTATATCTATTTCATCAGAATCAACCGATAAATACCTTCCTGCAGACAGAATTTTTCCATCTTCATCCAAGATAAAGACGCCATCTATCTGAGAAAATTCCTTTATGGTTTCCCAATTCTGGTGGTTTTTAACATCCCTCACTTCGTCATCCTGGCACTTATAGGGATTAAGAATAAGCTGGTGGGATCTAGACATAACCTCACTACTATCACCTACAACAAAAGCAGTGCCAATAGCCTTTCCTTCTCTTCCTTCTCTACCTATCTCAACAGCAAGATCTAATATAGCTCTCATTGTATCAATACCGACTCTACCTGTACTTTCATGTATACTCCTAAGCAGAGGATCCTCGTATACATTATACACTAATATACCTGTTGCTTCATCTTCTATAGCCCCTACACCAACTATCTTGTCCCCAACATCTACCTTTCCTTTAACATAAGCCATCATAACAGCGTCCTGAAACTGCTTGGCAAAGTTTTGAGTTTCACCCCTAGCACTTATCTTAAACTCTTCATGGGTGCCACTGTACTTTTTTTCAGGAGAAGTAACTATAAAAATGGGAAAAGAATACTCCTTTTCTTCTAACAAACCTTCAATCTCTTTTTCTCCAGGTATAACTATCAAAGCCGACGCATCTATCTCTTCAGCAATTTCTGAAGATTTTTCGATTAATTTCCTATCCATTTTTAACTATATACAAAATTAAATTAGAAATTAATTAATTTTAAGTCCTTAATCAAGAAGCCTACTTCCTAGATCTCCAATTTTGAAGGGGTGGATTAGTTCTTTATTTAGATTAGAGAGAGATACATAAACTTTCCAACCAAGAATTATTTGCGCAGGAAATGTTGTGAACTACCCCTCCACAGAGTCGAGAGGCTTCCCTCAGATAAACTAACATATCCTGTATACCTCAGTATGAAAGCCTCAAGCGGTGTACGAGGAATGACAGTCAGCCCGTTCACGGGGGGTCCCGGCTACCGTCACCCTTACCCCAAAAGGAGAAAAAAAGCACTTGAGAGACAATACAAAGACCAATTACCCAAAAAAGGCCTCCCTTGAGAATTATCCAAAAATCAAATCGCTCTCAAAACATTAAACCTATAGCATTCACACTTAGAGCAAAGCTGTTGGGTTCCCTGCCTTAGATACTATATGTTTTATCTGAGGAGAGAAATAAAGAGATTGTTATTATGAGAAATAAAACTAGATTTATTGGAGAAGACTAAGTTGAGTAGATAGAAGGATGACTTATATTCACTGACGTCCTCCCATGAATAAATTCGTGGGGTTTCATCCATTCACCCGTATCATCCGGGTTTCGAGTTACCGATGAAATCATCCTGCCACAGACGGGTCTTTTTGCAGGTTCTCCGATACCTAAAAACCGTCTTGATATACAGAGGACAGTATTCAACGGTCCGGAGTCCAGAGCACCGCCAGCAGTGCTCCCTGATTTCCGAATAGAGGCTTTAGCATCAAAACGGGATTCATTCCGTTTAGTCTTACCGCTCTCAACCGGCTTCAAGGACTCGGAGCTTACCCGAAACTCTGAATATAATTTCATTCTTGCTTTTATTAATAACTTGCCATTCATCCCACCGCTAAAGCAAGTGGGCTTTCTGGTGAAAATCGGTAATCAAACAAGCAATGAACAAATACCTAGAAAAACTCAAACTAAAAGAACACCACAACTATCCTTTATTCTTGAGAAACGACAAATTCAAGGTAGAAAAAGCTAGAAAAACAAAATAATTTAACTATTGGGCTAAGATACCAGTAAGTAAGGTCTATGGAGGGGGCTGGGTTCCAATAAAACCACATGGACCAATAAAAGAAGAACACGAAATAAGTGATTCAATAGTTATGTGGAATGATTATGGTTTTGAGTTACATCTTTCAGTTAGTTTCAGAGCATAGCCACAGTCTCCCAAAAACATCCTCGCCATCGATTTGAGTGAAAGAAGTTATGGATGCGACAGTATCCATTTCCAACAACGGGAACCCAAGTCTATTTGGTAGAGATGTTAGAGGAATAAAAAGAAAATATGGTCACTTAAGAAAAAACTACAAGAGAAGACACAATCTAAAGTAAAAGAAATTAAAGACAAAGAAAGTAGAGTTATTTAAAACAGATTATATAAAATATCTAAGGGAATCATAGGAAGAGCAAATATAGAAAATGCATTAATCATCTTAAGCGGCCTCAAAGGATTAGGAAATAAAGACACAGGCAAAGGAAAACAAATGAATCTGAAAGCAAACACAATGCCTTACTATAAGTTGACTAAGATTATTAAGAACAAAGCTAAGTAAAAGGAGTGACTTCCTTCCTTACCAAAATCAAGGGATTTTGGAGGGGGCTTCCAGAGTCAAGGGGTTTTTCTTCTTACCGCTGTCATCCAATCTCAGTCCTGGGCGGCGCTTATCTAGGAAGCTTTCTATGGGGAGGTTCCCTGGCCCAAGCCAGCGAGCTTGGTAACCAGAACTCTCCATCTGTCCACGGGCTTTAGCTTTCGGCCACAACCCCTGCCTAGCTTAAACCAAAACCTAAGACACGGAGTCATTTAATCCTTATAGGTTGATTCATCCCCTCCCTAATCAAAAGATAAGGAAGAGGTCCTCTCAACCACCAAGATAAGAGTGATAAAAGTAAATGAACGACTTAGTTCAGTGGCCTGCCAGCGCTGTGGAAGCGAAGACACAAACAAACCAACACAAGCTAAACTTGATTGCCTTAACTGTGGTTTAGAGAACTATAATGCTGATTTAAATTGAGCCAAAAACATGCTATATAGGTCTCTCGTCTACATGGCTGAAGACGGGGCTGTCGTGAACCAGTCCATAACCAAGGCATCAATAGCAAAGAACAGTTTAGATGATACAAACCAAGTCCTTGGAAGCTCACTTCCTAACAAGTAAAACTAGCTAGGTAGAAGTAGTTCACGTCATACCCAGAAAAACCTTTGAAGTTCAGGCTAATAATTTACCCAAATGAATCCAAAATGCGATAAATGTTCAGAAGATTCCATAATATATCAAAGTTATTCGGGTCTACATCTATGCAAAAAACATTTTATTGAAAGCGTTGAAAGCAAGGTCATGAAATACATCAGAAAACATATCGACATAGGAAACGAAGAAAAATTATGTGTCGCACTCAGCGGCGGAAAAGATAGTTGCGTTTTACTATATTTAATCGACAAGATATTTGGAGAATGGCCAAATTTAGACATAATCTCTATTACAATAGATGAAGGAATAGAAAACTATAGAGATGAAGCAATAGAATATTCTAAGAGCTTATGCGAATTCCTTGATATAAAACAATACATATACAGTTTTAAAGAAGAAATAGGATACTCCCTAGATGAAATTAGTGATGTAGTTGGAAAAGAAAGAACATGCCGATACTGTGGAATACTCCGAAGATGGCTATTAAATAAAAAAACCAAAAAAAAGAACGTAGACAAGCTCGCAGTTGGCCACAATTTAGACGACGAAAGCCAGAGTGCCCTGATGAATTTCTTAAGTGGAGAAAATTTCCGATTAAATAGAGTCGCTGCTGGGCCATCAAAAAAGGACGGCTTTATTCCAAGAATAAAACCATTGAGAGAAGTCCCCGAAAAAGAGATTGGTCTGTACGCCAAGGTGAAAGAAGAAGTTTCCTCCCACTTTGATGAATGTCCTTATTCGGACTGGGCTCTCAGAGGAGATGTCAGAGACATGTTAAACTGGTACGAAGAAAAACACCCAGGAACAAAATACTCCGTACTTAGAGGAGTTGATAGAATATCTAAAAACTTAACGAAAGAAGAAAACGCTAAACTACAGAAATGCCTCAGATGTGGAGAACCAACAAATAACCAAAAATGCCAAGCATGCAAACTAATAGAAAACCTAAATTAAAACCTCTTCTCGATACCTCGACAGGATAAATCAGTCCAAAAAGATTTTTCTTAAAAAGTTAAACCCGTATCTCAAGCACGATCAAAGTATCCTCTTATATATCTAATTAACAAATTTATTTAGCCACAAGATTCAAAAAGAAGTTTTAATAAAAATCTATCAGAGATAAGGTGACTTACTACTTAGAGAAGTTAAACTTCTTTATAAAAGATTTTTGGGTCAAATAAACAGAGGCAGCTATTATAGTTTAATAAAGAAGAACTTTCAGCTGCCAAAAAAAGCATGAGGACTAAAACTACAAATATCCTGTGGTCGATTTATTCCATAGCTTTAAAGGGACATGGATTTTCTGCTTTATTAATTATAAAAAGCCCTAAACTTAGTTAATTTCTATGAAAATTGGTTCCTTTTTTATAAAAATATAAAAGTAAGGGTTTTTACTTTTTAGTTTTTATGTATTTTTTAGTTATTTTTTTTATCTTATCATGTCTATATCTGGCTTTTTTCCCTGTTTTAGGTTAGAAGAAGCTGATGTCATTTTATTTTTATCTCCAACTACTTGTGCACTTCTAACTCCTGTCATTATGGCCATTACTCTTACTTTTCCTTCGTATTCATCGTTTATTCTTGCTCCCCATATTACATTGGAATCTGAACTTAGGTCGTAGGTTAATTCCTTGGCTATGTTTTCAGATTCTTTTAAAGTAAGATCTGATCCTCCTGTAATGTGTACTAGACAACCCGTAGCTCCTTCGTAGTCTACATCTAGTAATGGATGGTTTAAAGCTTCTCTAACTACTGATCCTGATTTGTTTTGATCGCTTGTTTCTCCTATTAGCATTACTGCTACTCCACCACAGCTCATAATCGCTTTTACATCTGCGTAATCTAGGTTAATTAGTGATGGCTGGGTTATTGTTTCAGATAATCCTTTTACTGTTTCAGCTATTAGTTGATCCATTACGCTAAAAGCCTGTTCTATAGGTAGATCTGGTACATAATCTAGTAGCCTATTGTTATCTAGAACTATTACGGTATCTGCTTCGTTTTTTAGTTTCTCTAGACCTTTTTCGGCCTTTTTTAATCTCGCTCTTTCTACATGGAAAGGTGTTGAAACCATTCCTACTACGATTGCTCCCTGTTCTTTTGCTATTTCTGATATAACTGGTGCGACACCTGTTCCTGTTCCTCCTCCCATTCCTGCTGTAACGAAAACTAGGTCTGTTCCAGAAAGAACTTCTTCAAGTGTTCCTCTTGCTAATTCTGCTGCTCTTTTCCCAGTATCTGGGTAACCGCCGGCTCCAAGGCCATTTGTTAAGGATTTACCTACCAGTATGCGTTTGTCAGCATTGATCATATCTAGATGTTGCTTGTCTGTATTAATTGCTATTGTTTCTGCTCCTTCTATGCCTATCCTATGCAATCTGTTGATTGTATTATTACCTGCTCCTCCACAGCCACATACCATGATATTAGGTTTCCCAAACTCTTCAAAATCGCCTAAATCGTTATCTCTAAACTCATTTTCGTCTTTGGAATGCTCTAAAGCTCCTTTAATAAGAGAATCCATATCCTCCATCCCCTCCAGAGTTTTTTATTAAAATTTGCAAACCAAAGATTAAATACCTTTGGGATGGCTTCACATAACTACTCCAAGATCCCCACAATATATTTTCAACATCCCTAGTCTAGAAAAAGACTATATCTAACCAAAAAGCAAATAAACAAGACCTAATACCCTCAGGCCTAACAAAAGTAAGCGATATGATAAATTGAAGTAATGTATCCTCCTAGTATAAGAAAAAGCTTTTAATATGAGCATTATTTAAATAGAAATTTGCCTAGACAATGAGCTTATATCACCACATTCAAATCAACATTAGAGAACTATATTCTCCCTAGGAAAAGACAATGGACCAGGACACAAAAATACCATATACCTACTAAGTGTTTCACTTATTCTCTCTCTAAGCAGCTTCACAACAACCACTAAATGCCTATTCCGTAATAATTAAAGTTTACCCGATATCTCTCAATGCAGAATCTGAGACTTTGACCAGCAATTCAAAAGTACAAGATTCCTTTTCTGATAAGGCCGATAAAGCCAACTAAACTGCCAGTTACTTTTAAATTTAGATATTAGATGTATCTCCTCTCTAAAGAAAAGAGGTCTTATCCAACCACTAAGATAAAGATTTGTTTGAGCGTAATCTGGCGAAGTCTATAGGATTTTTCACTTCTTTGAATTTACTCAAAATTTAATAACATTGATACTGATTTTTTGTTTGATGATGATTGAAAAATATCTAAAAATATTAGAGATCGTTCTTCCGTTTTCAATAACTTTATTAGCTTTTTATGGTAGCAAGGTTTCGCAAGTCAAGTATTACAGAAGAGGGATTAGCCTTGTAGGAATAGGGTTTTTATTAGTGAGTTTAGAACGGGTTTCCAATTTTTATGGATTAATTAACGAAAAAAATAGTTTAGTAGTTATTAATATCGGGTATATATTTATTTTTACTGGAGTAATTATTTTAACTTGGTTTAGGAAGAAATTAGGTCTCTAGGGGGATTAAAGTTGGAGATAAAAAAGGTATTAGAAAAGCTTTGGGAACATGAACCTAAGCTTTGGAATGGAAGCGAAGAAGTTTCCAGGAAGGAGTTAGGTGACAATGTTGATTATTTCTCCCTGAGACAAATTCAAAGTAGTATATTGTTATTTGATCCTTCCTTTTTACCTAAAAATTATTCAATAATTAAATCAATTGTCGGTGATAGTTCTAAAAAGTGGATAAGCAAAAGAGGTCTGAGTAATTTCTATGAAGAAGAATTTAAAGAACTGGAAAAATATGAAAAGGAAGATCTCATAAAAAGTATCTTCGAGGAACATCAAAATGAGATTTTTAAGAGATTTGGATTAGGATCTATTGATATAACCGAAATTCAAGAAAACCAAATAAAAATAAGAGTTGATGAATGTGTAGAAGCCTATAAATCGTCTAATATTGGCCACCCAATATGTTATAACGTCACTGGGATCCTAGCAGGAGAAATAAATGCAAGGTTCGATGGCTGGGATTGTTTCGAAAAAAGTTGTCTTGCTAATGGTGACAGTTACTGTGAATTCATCCTTGCTCCACAAGAACATATCATAAGACAGATTAGAAGTTTCCTAGATTTACCGACCAGAGGATCTCTAACCTTGAGAGGAGAAATCACCAACATGTTATCAGAATCAGCGAGGAAAAAAGATTATTCACCAATCTTAGAAGAAATGGCAAACTACGTGCTTTACTTAATGAAAGACCTAAAAAGCTATACTAGGCCACAACTAGGAACTAAAATCAACATTAAGACTCTACAACAGTTTTATCTAGCTTTTTTTATTGAAGACTTTGAAAGAGGAAGCGAAATTTTATATGGAGCAGGTTTCGAACAGGGAAAAAGGCTAGGCAAAATGTTATCTGGTATAGGCTTTGAAGAGGAAATGAGCCTAAGAAATATCTTAGAGAAATTATATGAAAGACTTGGACTCGGATTACTAAGATTCAGAGAAACCGAAACAGGATACAGAGCAGAAGTTAAAGAATGTGCCCTCTGTTCCGGATTGGACTTAGATAAAAAGATCTGCTTCTTCAACTCAGGTTTTTTCGCAGGTATCGTTTCAACCATGGAAAACGAAAAATACCATGGCTCAGAAGAAATGTGCCTAGGAGTACCCTCAAATGACTTATGCATCCACAAAATTACCCCTGTCTCCAAAAAACAAAGAGAAAAAGAAGAGGAAGAGACACAAGAGGAAGAAGAAACCGAAGAAAAAGAAAAAGATAAAAAAGGAGGAAATAAAAAACTGGATGAAAATTAGATTTAACCTATTAATAACTTAGATTATTTATTAATTACAGGAATCTAATGGTTTCTAAGTTTTTAGGAGCTCTTGTATCTACATGGAACTTTTTGTATAAGGTAGATGCTAAATCTATGCATTTCTGTTCATCACCATGTATTGTTAATATTCTTTCCGGATTAGACTTCATTTTTCTAATAAATTTAACTAAATCTTTTCTGTCTGAGTGCCCAGAAAAACCTTCAATGCTGTTCACATTTAAGTTTATTTTCACACTATTGGTTTTTTCATTACTTCCTGGCAATGAAACTTCGTCCCATCCTTTTTCAATTCTTCTCCCGAGAGTGCCTTCAGCTTGGTATCCTACAAAGGTTAATGAATTTTCTTTTTCGGGGCCTAGATATCTTAAATATTCTAGGATAGGTCCTCCACTTAACATACCTGAAGTGGATAGTATAACGCAGGGGTCGCCTTCCATTACTTTTTCTCTCATTTGTTGGCTATCTACTTTTTTGAATATATCTGCTAAGAAAGGGTTCTTTTCTTTATGGAAGATCCTGCTTTTTATTTTTTCATTTAGATATTCTGGATATGCGGTATGTATTGCTGTTGCATCCCATATCATTCCGTCAAGATAAACTGGGACTTCATCGATTTTATTATGGCGTATTTGTTCCTCTAAGACCAGCATCACTTCTTGGGATCTGCCTACTGCAAATGCTGGGATTAGGGCTTTTCCTCCTCGATTGATTGTATTTTGAACTGCTTTCTTTAGTTTATTCTCAGCTTCTTTTCTGGATGGTTGATAGTCTTTGGATCCTCCATATGTTGATTCCGTAATTAATGTTTCTACTCTTGGAAAGTCTCTTGAAGCCGAATCAAATAACCTGGATTTGCCGAAATTGAAGTCACCTGTAAATGTTACATTGTACAGGCCTTCCCCTACATGGAAGTGAGCCATACTTGAGCCTAGAATATGTCCAGCGTTGTGTAGTGTTAATTTGATATCTGGAGAGATATCTGTGACTTCTCCATATTCTAATGTTATTGCATGTTTCACTACCTCTCTAACCATCTTTGAGTTGTATGGTACTTTTCTATCATCTCTTGCTGCTATATCAATGTAATCTAATTGTAAAAGAGCCATTAGGTCTCTAGTAGGTGCAGTACAGTAAACTGGGCCATCGTATCCATATTTGTATAGCAATGGAATCAATCCACTGTGATCTAGATGAGAATGTGTTAATACAACTGCGTCTAGGTCATCTATTGGAGTTACTTCAGGGACATAGAGATAAGGTGTTCCGTCGCTATTTGATCCTGGTTTAACTCCACAATCGATAAGTATCTTTGAATTTGGAGTTGAAAGTAGATAAGAAGATCTCCCTACTTCTCTTGATCCGCCTAGGAAGGTTGTTCTGACCCATTCTTCTTTTGAAGAAGGGTCTCGGTGGATTTCTTTACCTATTCTTTTTAATATTTTTTTTCTTTCTTCACTATGAGACCTATTGTATTCCCTGAGACTTTCTATTATCTTTGACTCTATTGGTGGAGTCCTTATTACTTCTATACTCCAACCTATATGCTTAGTTATTTCTCTTAATGTCGAACCGTATTTTCCTATTACTAGTCCTGGTTTATGTGCTTCTACGGTAGCTTCTCCAAATTCGGAGTCAAAATATATTCCTGTGATACCCGCATCATCGGGAACTATCTCCTTTATTTTTTTATCTGCTTTTTCTGGATCTGATAAGACATTTGAGTCAGGTCTAACTGTAACTCTCTTCTGTAGTTTTTTAGCTAGTTCCCTAACCATATCACCGTTTTGCGCGAATTCCCTTGGATCCCTAGTATATATTACAACCTCTGGTCCTTCAAAATCTACGTTAGTTATTTCTACTTGATTAGGGACTTCCTCAACTACCTGGTCCCTAATTTCATCTAATTTTTCTTCAATAGTCATTCTACTTTCTAGTTAAATAAAATATAATTAGGTGTACTCTTCACGGATGCCCTTTACTTTTTCATCATCTAGTATCTCAAAGCCCTCTTCTGTGATCTTAGCTACATCTATTCCATCTCCTGAAGCCGTATCCCTTTTCATAGCTGAGGTAATAGCCCTGATAACTAAATTAATACCGTCTTCAATGGACATTTCTTCATCATACCTATCTTCTAATACACCGTAAGCTATTGGAGATCCTGAGCCAGTTGAAACCATCTTTTCTTCAAGGTTTCCTCCAGTTGGGTCTAGAACAAATATTCTAGGTCCTTCCTTGTCAAATCCACCTAAAATTAACTGTACATAGTAAGGCAAAGCTCCTCCTCGAAGTATATTTGACATCATCGTTGATGCTGCTTTTACGCTCATCTCCTTTTCTCTCTTTAACTGATACAGATTAGCTTCAGCTGATATTGTTCTCACTAGTTGTTGGGCGTCACCAACGGAACCGGCCATCGTCAAACCAAGTCTATCATGCACCTGAAAAACCTTTTTAGCTCTCTTACTGGCCACTAAATTGGACATGCTTGCTCTTCTCTCTGTTCCCAGCACTACTCCGTCCTTACAAACAATTCCTACAGTTGTTGTACCTTTAAATTCCTCACCGCTTTCCATATATAGCACCTAAATAGAACTAAATAAAAAATAAGTGTTTAAACTAACTTCTACTTCTAAAATATATCGCCGTTTACTTAAAACTTATTGCATAGTATACCCTTTTTTTATCTTAAAAATGCGTAAATCCTGCTTTTTTAATCTTTTTTCCATCCAAATATACATTGGGTTCTTCCACTACTCTTCCAATTACCTTTGCTTCAATTTTGTCTATTAAATCTTCGTTAGATGTTGTAAAAAGCAGTTCATACTCTTCTCCGCTTCTTAATAATGACATAAGATCCAAGTTCTCCCTTTCTGAGATCTCCAGTACCCTCCTATTGATTGGTATCTTATTCATAGAAATCTCAAAACCTACATCCCCTGCCTCCGCCAACTGATGAAGTGAAAATACTAATCCATCACTCAAATCAATTGCAGAGTGTCCTCCATCCCTTGATATCTCGATTCCTTGTTCCAACCTAGGCTGAGGCCTTGAAAATTCTTCAAAAACCTTTTGCTTTTCCTCATCCTCCAAGGTTATATTATTTTTCATATACTCCAGACAAACCCCAGAAAACCCTATTTCATTGGTTAAGCAGACAAAATCCCCTACCTTGGATCCAGATCTCAAGAGTGGATTTTTATACAGGTTTCTACCCACAGCAGTTCCACTTAAAAAAATTTGACTCCCCTCACTTAAATCTCCACCAATATAACATGTATCATATTTGTCTAAACAGGTTCTTACTCCTCTAATTAGGTTTTTAAATTCTCTTTCTTTAAGGTCAGGTAACGCCATACTTAAATTAAACCATAGTGGCTTACATCCCACCGAAGCCAGATCCGACAGATTAACAGCTACTGACCTCCAACCAATATCTTCAAAGGACATAAAATCAGGTAAATGAGTCCTACGAGTCAATAAGTCACTCGTAATCGCCAAGTAATCACCATTTAACTTTAAAACAGCACAGTCATCCTCACCTAATCTAGTAATTGAGCCACCACATTCCTCAAACTCCTCTGAGATGATATCTACTAAACCAAATTCCCCTATATCTGAAAGTTTCCTCATATTATACCCAAAAAGATTCTCTATTATTAGTTGGCCTTAGACCTATTTTTAGGGAAGAGAAAAGATGACCAACACATTTTCTTATACAAAAACAGCTTTAAATGTTTTTGGTTTTTAATCAAAATTAACCACCAGAAAATTTTAAAAAGTGAAAGAACTTCCCCTTACTCGTTCTTCGCTCCTGAAATAAAAACGCCCCCGATATAGCCACTATCCTCTGAGAAGAGTTGCCTAGATATCTAAAGCTTTGTCTAATTTTACTCTACAAAAACAGGAAAAATGCGCTTCCCTTGAGAAAAGACATAGATCAAGACACAAAGCATTTTATAACCTTAGGACAGTTTTTCTCTTTTCTCTGCCTGTAGCTCTGCACTAACCTAACTTTTAGTCACCTACTCCCTAAATGCTTCGAGATTTTTCACAGAGTTATTCAATACCGGGCTCAAGGGTTAGCAAATTAGGGAAAGGTAATTAGATCGTTTTTTGATAAAGAAGATAAGAAAGATTCAAATAACTGTCAATTATTCCTCTAATTTACTTACTTGAGCAATTTAAGGGCTACTGTTAATTTATCTCCTATCTTAAAAACAAAGACTTAGAGAAAAAAGTCTGTTCAACCACTAAAATAAAAATAGAAGAGGTTTTCTAGTTTAATATTTATTGGATTTATATCTCTAGCTGTCTTGAGGTTGTGGGTTGTTGAAATGAGTGGATATTTTTAGGTGTCCTAGATCAGAGTGGGGTCTGAGGTAGTGTTTATCGATTGTTGCCGTCTTTTTTGGTGATTGGTGGTTAATTTATGGAATCAGTCTTTTTCTATCTCTTGGGAATAATACTACTTCTCTGATGTTTGGTTTTCCTGTTATTGCCATTAGTAGTCTTTCTGCACCTAGTCCCCATCCAGAATGTGGAGGCATACCGTATTTAAATGCGTCTAGGTAAAATTTGAATTCGCTTGGTTCTAAGTCTTGATTGATCATTCTTTTCTTAAGGAGTTCTATGCTGTGAACTCTTTGGGCTCCCGAGGATAACTCGAATTCTGGATGCATCAAATCGAAGGCTTTGCTGATTTCTTTTTCTTCTTTAGGTTGTGCATAAAATGGCTTTATTTCAGAGGGCCAATCTACTATAAAATAGTAGTCACCTATTTCTTCTCCTATTGCCTTTTCTCCTGGAGTTGGAAAGTCCTCTCCCCAGGTTATTTCTATTCCTTTTTTATTACATATGTCTACTGCTTCATCGTATTTAATTCTCTCAAATGGTAATTCTGGAGGTTTAAGGTCTTTATCTAGTTTTTTAAGTTCTTCACTACATTCTTGTTCTATTTTTTCGTATACATAGTTTATAAGTCTTTCTAGGATCCCCATTACATCGGTGTGATCAGAGAAAGCCATTTCTATGTCGATTGATGTAGTTTCATTTAGATGTCTTCTAGTATCATGTTCTTCTGCCCTGAAAATCGGCCCTATTTCGTAGACCTTGTCTAATCCGCTGGCCATCATTATTTGTTTAAAGAGTTGGGGGCTTTGGTTTAGAAATGCTTCTTTTTCAAAGTAAGATATAGGAAAAAGCTCAGTTCCTCCTTCGGTGGCCGTAGCTACCATCTTTGGAGAAGTCATCTCAATAAATCCTTCTTTTTCCAGGAACTTTCTAACTTCAGTGAATGTTTTATCCCTAATTTTGAATACCGATAACGTTTCTGGGTTTCTTAGATCCAAGAACCTGGAGTTTAGTCTGTTGTCTAATTCTGTGTTTACTTCTCCTGCAACATCTATTGGCAAAGGAGTTTCGGCGTCAGAAAGAACCTTAATTTCTTTTGGTAAAACCTCTAATCCACCTGGAGCTCTTTCATCTTCCTTTACTTGTCCTTGGACCATTAAAACGCTTTCTTTACTTATTTCGCTTATTTTGTCCATTAATTTGTCTTTTACTTTTTTTTCAGGGAGAGTAACCTGTACTTTTCCTTTTCTATCTCTAATTATTAAGAACATGACTCCGCCTAGGTCTCTTATCTCGTGAACCCATCCGGCTATTGTAACATCTTCTTCAATGTCAGCGTTCAATTCTTCACTATAATGGGTTCTTCTCCAGTTTCCTAAATCATCCTCCATTTTTATTCCTCCTTAAATCTTTCTTTTATAGAGTTAGAATGAGCTTCTAATCCCTCTATTTCGGATATAATTTCTGTTATTTCTCTTAAATTTCTTAATCCCTTTTTAGACAAAAATTGGAGACTACTCCTTTTCATGAAATCGTAAACATTTAAACCCGAATGTATTTTGGCCATACCTCCCGTGGGCAGGACATGATTGCAGCCCGTAGCATAGTCACCAACGGCAGTGGGAGAGAAGTTACCTACAAATATTGCACCTGCATTCTTGATCTCGTTTAATATGCTCATTGGATTTTGTATCATTAACTCAAGGTGTTCAGGTGCAACATCATTTAGTAAGTTAATCAATTCTTCTTGTTCTCCTAAAACCAATTTTGCTCTTTTTAATGAATTTTTAATTATCTCGGACCGGTTTAAGCTATTTGTTCTTTCTTTTATTTCTTCTTTTACTGAGTCTAGTACTTCGGATGATGTTGTTAATAATATAACCAAGGAATCCGGGCCATGTTCAGCCTGTGCTAATAGATCTGAAGCCACATAACCTGGGTCACAACTGGAATCAGCTAGAATAACTAGTTCAGACGGGCCTGCTGGGAACTCTATTTCAACTTTCCCTCTTACCAACATCTTGGCTGCAGTTACATAGGAATTGCCCGGTCCAACTATCTTTTGGACTTTATCTATAGTTTTTGTCCCATAAGCCATTGCCCCTATAGCTTGGACTCCTCCAACTCTAAAAACCTTATCAGCTCCAGCTATATCTGCTGCAGCTAATGTCATATCGTTTATTCTTCCATCTTTGCTAGGAGGAGTGCAAATAATTTTTTCATTTACGCCTGCAACATATGCTGGCAATAATGTCATCAAGGCAGAAGAGGGATAGGATGCTTTTCCTCCAGGAACATATGCTCCAATCTTCTCCAAAGGATTAAACAATGAACCTAAGGTGATCCCTTCTTCGAATTCATCTAATTCAATCTTTTTTGGTAACTGAGTTTCGTGATAATCAATTATGTTATCTCGTGCTTGTTCTAGAGCTTGGATCTCTCTTTCGGATAAGTTCTCATAAGAATTTTTTATTCTTTTATCAGAAACTTTGATATTATCTGATTCAAGTTCTACTCCATCAAATTTCTTTGTATATTTAATTAAAGCTTTATCTCCTCTTTCATTTATTTCATTAAGTATAGGTCTAGCTGCTTGCTTTTTGTCAAAAACATCTTCCATCTGTTTCTTAGAGATATCTTTAATTTCGTCGTAGTCTAACTGAGATAAATCAATCTTTTCCAAATTTATTCCTCCGTATCTTAGCTTCTATTTGTTCTAAATTTTTTTCGTTATCAAATTCATCGATATCTACATCAGGTTCTTCTTTATAAAATTCAAATAGCTTCGGCATCGCCCTAACTACATTATCTACTATGGTTACAGAAGATTCTTGAGCCGTCCTTGATCGCGGATTCAAATCAATTGAAATAACCTTTTTACCCATCTCTATTAATTTTTCTGTCCTATCCCCGTCTTCTAATGGAACAACTACAGTATCTGCCTCGTAAATACCTTCCTTCGTAACTAATGCTCTTTTGTGAGAAAGATCGGGTATCCTCTTACCTGGGTTTCTTCCGAGCACCTTGCCTGCTCCATGTTCCTTTAGAAATTTAATAATTTTCCTAACCCTATCTTCCGTCCTATGAAATAGATTAACTTCTACATTAATCCCTGTTTCATTCGTAAAATCAGAGATCACTTTCGGAACAAGAGCAGCTGTATTTCCATTTACTGAAATAACTGGATTCTGTGAATCATTTAATATCTTTGATGCTACTTTAATAGCATAAACTGATTCTTTAATTGTTTTCTCATCTATTAGGTAATCAAAGGCCTCTCCTCTACCATGAGCAATTAGACCCATCTCAGTTACTAAACCACTTTTATATCCTTCCTCAAGTTTTTCTCTAATTTCAAGTGACCTAGCTCGTGGATGATCATCTGGTATATCCATTGCAGTTCCCTTCATAGAATTTTTATTTACTTAAATTATCTTTGCTCCTACTTCGGAAACATTGACCTTTTTTACATCTCCATATTTTTTAAGTAAACCAGGTTTACCCATCGAGATCACAGATGCACCAAGTTGTACCATAGTAGCCTTACTTCCTTCCTCGTTAACTTCCTTTATTATCTCTACAACCTTTTCAGGACCTAATTTCGTTTCCATCGTAAATTTCTTCGAAAGATCAAAAAAATTATTGAGATTTGGCTCTTCTCTCATTTTACTGAGTTTAGGTTCCGCTGATTTATTTATTTCCCTAACCTTCATTTTATCTTCAAGTATGCTTGAAGTACTTATCTCACTTAATGTAGTTACATAGAGATCTTTTTTACTATCTATTGAGAAACTCTCGGTTAAACCAAAACCTGGAGCACCCTCTTTAACTCTTATAATCCCTCCTCCTTCAATCTGTGAAATCACATCACCCAAACCAGATCTATTCTTGACCTCGTTAATATGAGCTAACCTTGCTAACTTTTCTTTATCCACTTTCAGAGAAAGAGCATCCCCCAAAGCTAGCAGAGACCCAAGCGATTCGGCTCCACTAACACCAAACCCGAACCCAGGCGGAAGCTCGTAATCAAAATCTACATCAACATGATAACATAGTCCTCGACGCTCCAAGAAACCTCTCAAAAGTTCCTTAGAAACTCCATTAGAGTTGACAGATATTTTATCAGCTCTCTCAACCTCAACTTTTACATAAACACCTTTACTTAGGTTTAGCCCTACACCCTTAGATCCAGTCTTAATCGGATCCTCTCTTAATATAACTTCAAAAAAACCGGTTACATTGGTAGGAACCCAGGCTTTACCTTCAGACACTTAAACACCCACCACAGAGATTAAATCAACCTATCAAATTTAACCAAAAAAAAGACCAAATTAATTTAATCTAATTTAAAGAACTCCCCTTTGACCTAATCAATACAATCAATTTATCTTGGTGATTGAGAAGACCTCCTCCAAAATCTCTGATTTGGTTAGAGAGATAAATCAACCCATGAGGTCTAAATGGTTCTAAGACCAATTAAGTTTTGGCAGTTAGGCGTTCTGCCTCATCAAATTACGAAGCCACCCAAACTCGTCCAATTCGGCCAAAAATCTCCTAGGTAAGCCCGAAACAGCTCTGGAGTAGGGTCTAGTGGCGTTGTGGACACGCCAAGAAGAATAAGGAAGCCATTTAAGCTTCAAACTTCTCCTGAAGCCCTCTTCTAATCATTTGATTAGATAGAGGTAGTTCACCTATCCATGCGCTCCAAATAATCCAAGATATCCTTTGCCACATTTCTTTTCTTACCTTTTCTTTTATTTACAAATTCATTAGAAACCATGTAACATTCCATATTTTCTGTACCCATAGACTTCACTCCATTTGCAACAACTAATTTAATTTCTTTATCTTCCACTATATCTAGAGCTTCTTCTTTAGCTTCTTCTATTTCCTTTTCAAGCTTAAATGAAAATACACTAATTTCCGGAGATTTATCTAATACCTTATCTATAATTTTCTCTCTAGGCCTTAAACTTAGTTCTATTTCCCGACTAGATGATAGCTTTCCTTCTTTTTTATCGACCTTAAAATCGCTTACAGCTGCAGTCGAAATAAACACACTAGGTTTGTTTTTCTCAATTTGTTCCTGGACCCTATCCCTCATCTCCTCGTAAGAACTAACATTTATGATGTTTGAAATACAAGGCAATCTATCTAAATCGTTTTCTCCCAATATAAGGGTAACTTCAGCTCCTCTAATAGCAGCTTCTTCCGCCAAATACGCTCCCATTCTTCCTGAACCACTATTAGTCAAAAATCTAACATCATCTATTTCTTCCTTAGTTGATCCAGCCGTTATCAATAACCTACGATTTCCTAGGCTTTCAGGCTCAAGCTGTCTCTTAACTTCAAAAATTATCCTAGAAAGATCACTTAACTTAGCCTTACCAGACTCAAACCTAGGTTCAATTATATTAACACCTAGGTCGCTTAATTTATCCACATTACTCTCTGTTATCTCATTTTTAAGCATACTCTCATGCATAGCCGGTGCAATCGATACTTTTTTGTCATTAGAAATAGCAGTAATACCAAATAATGTTACCGGAGTATCACAAACTCCATTAGCAAGCTTATTTATAGTGTTAGCAGTCGCCGGAGCTATTAAAAAAAGGTCAGCATCCCCTCCTTTACCTAACTCCCTAACATGTTGTACTCCTCCACCTACCTCATCAACAACATCATTACCTGTAGCATACTCCAAAGTAGATGAATCAATCATATTCTTAGCAGAATCAGACAAAACCGCAACTACATCTGCTCCTCTCCTAATCAACTCCCTAGACAACTTAATTGACATAATAGAAGCTATACTACCAGTTACACCCAAAATAATTCTCTTATTTTCCAACTCCCTAGATTCCTGAAACCTAATTGAATCATCCTCCTCCATATTTTCACTCAACCTAGTAAACAAACCTCAAATACAACTAAACTTTCCAATTAAAAATCAACAAACCCCCATACCCTACCCTTATTCACCTCACACACAAAAAGAAGAAACTAAAAAAGAAAAATAAAACACAAACACAAACATCTTACCATTCTTCTTAATAGCACCTACACCACTAACCAACATCAATCCCAAGATAACCTCCTCAAACACTATCTTAACCAACATCCATATTAACACTAATTAAAACCCCAAAAATTTGCCCTAAAAACCAAACTTATTCCACACCCCTAACATGTATTAAATCCATCTCCACGTTCCTAATCCAATGCAACTACATCTATCCCCATAACTCTCAATACATCAATCCAAAACCCATTCCATAATACTCTAAATTGTGTTTAAGTTTTTAACCTGAACCTATCAAGTATCATACACAACCTAGTCTTCCTCTTTATTAAACCACCTGTTATACGATTTGAGTAATCGCCCATCCAAAATAAATGAGCGTCCAAAGTGGTCAACACAAGCGGCGAGGTTATCTAACCCCAAATCAATACCTAACCAAGAACCCTCTTCTGTCTTAACTGGTTCCTTCTCCTCCTCATAAACAACCCTATACTCAAAATACTGTGCTTTTACTCTCAAAACAACATGTAATTGCTTAATATCGGTGTAGCTCTGTTTTAGTTTCTCATAAGAGAAATCAATCTGGACTTCTCTTTTATCATACTCATATTTTTCCCTGAAACTTCTTGGGACACCAACTCGTATATGGTCTTCTTTGAGTTGGAAGCTTTGACTCGGAAATATTAATGAAAAGTGCCCATCTTTATCTAAGTAACTAGGCGGACTTGTTTCGCCATCGTATATTGCCTTCTCTTTTCTTTTTTTCTCTATATTAACTTAAAAAAAGATTGAAATGCTTTATCTACATGCTTCATCGTTTGCTGTGCGGCCTGTGAGAATAAAACTCTATAGTTCTCGCTTTCATCTTTCAGTCTTTTATAGGTATTGTAGTAGTTAAGGTATTCTCCATTGTCAAAAAGTATTGTCTCTTTTCGTAGAGCACTTCATCATAGAGGTCCTTAGAATTATGACACATCTTCTTTAGAATTATTTACTATTATATCTAAAGGTTTTCCAGAAGACTAAACCAGCACCTACCCAAATCAAAAATTTAGAAAGATGTCTTCCCAGTCAAATAGATAAAACCAACACCTAAAATAAAACAAACACTAGTGACATCCTAACCTACCTAAATCAAAAATTTAGGAAAAGGACTTTCTTCACCTATTAAGTTAAAAAATCTAGTTTTCGCTGTCATTTGTAGAACTGACATTCCCAAGTGATTGAAGTTACTAGGTTCTTACCCTCTTTTCATCCTTTTGATCTCGGATCAAGGTTAGGTGGTATTGGTGAGTATTGCGGAGTTAAAGACTCCTTTTGTTGCAGGCCCCCTAAGATACCTAACCTAAAAACCAATTCGAGGTTCAGAGAAGTGTCAGTTTAACAGTTTGGGGTTCAGAACACTATCATTAGTATCATCCTTAATTCCCGAATAGAAGCTTTGACTCCAAGAGAAAGGATATTCAATCTTTTTTCCTTCCCAGTGCTTTCGTTACGAGACGAAGGAATTTTGGAGTTTACATAAAAACCTAAACATAGATTTAATGTTGCTGTCTGTTAGTATTTCACCTTGCATCTCACTACTAAAGTAGGTGGGGTTTCTGGCGAAATTTGGTAAAAAAATTTAATCTAGTTAATGCCCTAAAGCCAGGGGTAGAGTTGTGTATGCTTAAGTTTTGAGTTGGCCTTTATTATATATACTGCTGTTCTACTGTGAAATAAAAGAGGTTAGGGTCACATATATTTTGTTCTGGTAGGTTTTTTGTTTTTATTTTTTAAATTCTTCTTGTACTTGTTTACATAGTTTATCGTCATTTACATTTATTTTTATAACATATTCTGATTTATCTTTTTTTAAGAATTTCTTTTTTTGATTTAGGCTCGCTGAAACTGATTTGGTGTCAAAGTATTGGGGGTTTGTCCGTGACATGATGTGTTTGTAGATTGTTGTTTCTACTTGTCGGATCAGTTTTCTTGATCCTATATATGTTGCTGTAAGGAGGTTTTTGATACTTTCTTTTATTTTTTCGGTGCTTCTTTCTGTTTTATCTCTGAAGCTTAGTGACTTTGTTATCTCTACTATTGATTGTTTTATTTTGGATCTAATAGGTTCTTCACTTTCTTCTATTGATTTCTTTTTTATCGATGCCATTTTTACTGTTCTTTCTCTTACTTCATCGTGGTAGCTTTCGTTTTCTTCTGGTCTCCATTTCTCCCATTGAGTAAGGTCTTCTTCGTGACCTGCTTTTTCCAGTACTTCTGTCATTACCTTTGTTTCTTCACAGACCTCATCCCAACTTCCTTCTAATTTAACTCCTGAAATTGTTTCCTGCATCTATATATACACCTTAGATGTAATTGTATTTCCTTGTTTGTGTCTTATATAAATCTTTTGTGTTAAGAACTAACCTAATTGCTCTAAATCTCATTGTAAACTCAACCATCGCTTCAACATAAGTTATGAGAATAGAGTATTTTGACCAGGGGCCACGGTTCATCTGGATAGGAAAAATTACTTTCTTCGAGACAAATTTGGTTTAAAAGATGAACAAAAAACATATTGCAAAGTTTCTAGGGCTTCCAACCGCGATCTTAGCCGTTTCAACAGCTTCAATATTGATCAAATTATCTAATGCTAATGGAATTACAATAGCCTTCTATAGAACTTTTATTGCTTCCATTTTCCTTATAGCCCTTATACCCTACAAAAAAATAGAAATTAATAGATTAATTAGAAAAGACTACCTCAATATAATTCTTTCCGGTCTTTTCTTGGGGCTGCATTTTGGTTTTTGGGTTACTTCACTCAAATTTACAACCGTAGCTTCCTCCGTAGTCCTAGTTACATCTCATCCACTCCTAGTAACCTACTACACAAAAAAACATACAGAAACAAAATTTGACAAAAAGATCTACATAGCCATCTTAACCGCAATTATAGGAATATCCATAATGACCCTACCAGAAATCAGAATGAGTAAAACAAAAATAATCGGAGATCTTTTAGCAATCCTTGGAATGATCAGCATGGCTGGTTACTTAATAAATGGAAGAAGAACCAGAAAAAGAGTATCAGCAAGAACATATATAACCTTAGTATATCTTGTGGCCTCTATCACCCTATTTATATTTTCCCTAAAGCTGGGAAATATATTTAAAGTCTTTCCAATTAAAGAATACTTCATATTCATAGGACTAGCATTAATTCCTACCCTAATAGGCCACTCAATCTACAACTGGTCCCTTGGTTACCTAAAACCAGATCTAGTCTCTTTAAGCTTACTTGGAGAACCAATAGTAGCTTCATTACTAGCTATGATCATACTACTCGAAATACCAACTAAATACACAATAACAGGAGGAATAATAACCTTAATCGGAATCTACTTAAGCCTCAAGTACCGGTAAAACACCCTCTATCTAACTCACTTATCTTAACAGTGACTTCCTCCTTCACCAAAATCAAAGACCTTGGAAGAGGTCTTCCCAACCATTAGGATAAAAAATGGAAACAACTAGATTAAAACAAACTAAAATTTATATTAGAGGTTAAAAAACCATATTTTTCCTATATTTTTTTTAGGTTTGTAAAAGAATTAAAGTTAGCATTTAATTTTTGAATGAGTTAATTAAGGTGTGAACTACCCCTACCTAATCAAAAGATTAGGAAGGTGTCTTCTCAGTCAAATAGATAACTAGCAGTTAAATGGAAGTCTGCCTATTATATAATCAAAAAGCGATCTCATGCCTTGAGGAGGATCTAAATCCACAGACTACCATTGAATAGGTGTTTTGGTGAGTTCTAAATTTTTGGGGAGTAGACTCTTTGTTGCTGTGTAGATTTGGCTAGGAGAGAACATAAGCGGAACCATTAAGGGTTTATATATGACATTTCTTGTTTCCTAGTTTAATCTTTTCTCAGGGTGTACATAGTTATCAGGTGTTGAATTTGGGTGTGGTGGGAGAGAGTTCTGGATGTTTAAAGCAAATTTCTCTTAGGATAAGGAGGTTAAATCTGAAGTTCTATTTTTTCTTTATTTTTAGTGGTTGGGAAGACCTCTTCCAAGGTCTTTGATTTTGGAGAAGCATGAATCAATTTATAAGGCATAAATAGCTCCATCACCAGTTAAAGGTTGGCAATTGGTTGGATTTGTCCTCCTTTTTTTAACCAAAAAGCAATCCCATACCCTCATTGGGAAAACAGGCTAAACACCCTATGACCAGCATCGAGAGGTGTAAGAGCTAAGCGTTTTGAATTAACCAAAATAAATAAGCCCACAAACATCAGTAGGAGGTCTAGGTGGCTGGTGCGGGGCAGCTGCTGAGGAATAAGAAAAAAGCCATTGTGTAGCTAATATACGGGTTCTTGTTTTTGCTCTAATCCAATTCTTCCCTCAAAGCATAAGTTCATCTGTTGGCTATATGCATATAGACAAAACCAGCAAATAAAGCAAATTCCTCCCATAGATAAGGCCTCACAGGGAAGCCCACTTCCTAAATCCTTGATTTAGGTATGTGTCACTTCATTCCTCGGTTAAGGTACTATGTGATCTCTTCCCTCTCCTTAAAGGGGGAGGGCTTCTCGTTTGTTCACTGCTCCAGCGACTTGTATTGCTACGAGGCCGCTCCCTCGGCTCCCTTCTCTTTCTCAGAAACTGCCAGGATAGGAAAACTTGCGAGATTAGGGGTTTTAAAAGCCCTCACAGACACCCCCCTCCTAGGCGGAGTCACCCCAACCCTATCAATTCACGGTACCACCCCTCTGCCAGCCACATTTAGTGGCTGGCCTTTCCCTCCCTCTCCACCAACCTTCACTACCCAGAAAAGTTGATTCCAAGAAAATTACAGTCACAGACCAAATACCCAAAAACACCTCCCAAAGAAAACTTCTCAACCACCCACATACCCACCCAAACACCAAAAAGAAAGAAAACAAATGGACAGAAAAAAATTATATCCCCAACAACACATCCTCTAAATAAAAAAAGAAACACCAACCCCCAAAAAAAAAGAAAAGATATAACACCATACCCAACCCCCCCTAAAGAAGAAAAATTGGCAGCTCAGTACCATTTTCATATCATTTAGTAGGTCTAATATCTGAGCTTTTTTAGATACTGGTATTAAACGAAATATTTTAATGAAGAGAAAACTATTTATTGCCGGTTAATTTGGTGAGTTAAAATGGAAATGGATGTCGATGTCTGTATTCTTGGTGGAGGTCCAGCAGGTCTATTCTCAGCAGTTACTCTTTCAGATTCCAATTTAGATGTTTGTTTGGTTGATAAAGGAAAAAAACCATTAGATAGAATAGATTCTAAGGATGTTTTATATGGTATAGGTGGGGCAGGTGGTCTGTCCGATGGAAAACTGAATTTGACTCCTGAAATTGGAATGGAGACACAAGAATTAGGAATAAGTAAAAAGGAAGCAAAAAAACTCATAGATTTTGTTGATGAAGTTTTTATGGAGGCAGGAGCTGGTGAAGATTATTATGGATCTCAAAACCCTGAAAGAAAACAAAAAATAGAAGAACTTAAGAGAAGAGCAGCCTCAAACGGTGTTAATTTAGTTTATGGGCCTCAGAAGCATATAGGCTCAGACAATCTCCCAAAAGTAATGGATAACTTGATGAAGAGATTGAAAGAATCAGGTATTGATTTTTTAACTCAGACCGAAATCAAAGAAATAGATATTCAAGAAAACAGATTTCATCTTCAATCAGATCAATCAGAAATAACTTGCGATCATTTAATCGCAGCTCCAGGTAGAAGCGGAGCCAACTGGTTTAGAGAGCAAGCCAATAAACTCGATATAGAGGTTTCATACGGTCCCATAGATGTTGGAGTTAGAGTAGAATTACCAAAAGAAGTCTTCGCAGATGTAACCGATGTAATCTACGACCCTAAATTTAGATGGAGAAGCAAGGGATATGACGACATGGTAAGAACCTTCTGCACGAATCCCGAGGGCTATGTTTCAACAGAGTTCTACGAGGACCTAGTTCTCGTGAACGGACATGCAATGAAAAAATCCAAATCAAACCTAACGAACTTCGCCCTCCTAACCCGAATACATTTAACAAAACCAGTTGAAGACACTAAAGCATATGGAAGAAAAATAGCCGAACTAGCCAATAAAATAGGAGGAGGAAAACCCGTTGCACAGAGACTGAAAGACCTAAAAAGCTGGAGAAGATCAGATGAGGGCAGAATACAGAACCTACCCTTCAAACCAACACTCAATGAATATACTCCAGGAGATATCTCCCTAGCACTACCACAAAGAATAGTAATGGACATAATACATGGCCTCGAAACACTAGGAGAACTCGTACCAGGTGTAAACCAAGATCACACACTACTCTACTGCCCAGAAATAAAATTCTACGACTCAGTCTATCCTACCTCAAATTACCTAAGCACAAACATAGAAAACCTAAGAGTAGCAGGAGACGGAGCAGGAAAATCCAGAGGAATAGTAGGAGGAGGAGTTTCCGGTATACTAGCCGCATTAGGAGTACTAAAAGACACAAAAAGCAAGGAAATGAAGCCAAAAAAACTAAAATACGAAATCTAAAATACAAAATATAAAAAAACCTAAAACAAAAAAATAAAACAATTTTCTCCTATTTTTACTTTTACTTCTATTTTTACTTCTTTAAGATGACTAGATTAGGTGAAGTGACCCCTACTTAAATCAGAGATTTAGGAAGTTGTCTTCTCAATCAAAAGATAAAAATTAAAACTAAAAAACGTATCCAACCAAATTAATGGGGTCTAAATTATTGCAGTAAAACTAATTTTATCACACTAAATTTGTGATATATTATCAATATTGAAAAAGATCCAAAATCTTTATTAGAATATGGTTAAAACAGGAAAGGTTTTTTAATACTATATTTTTTATTTTTAAAATATGAAGAATAAGCAACTAATTGGAGTTATAACACTATTCACCGTCTTTTTACTAGCTAGTGGCGCCGCTTATGCCATGCCACTACAATCTAATGTGGATAATTCAAAAGAAAAAGTAATCATAGGATTCAACAACGAAATAAAGACCTCAACCATTAAAAACCAAAATGGAGAAGTAACCCATAAATTTGAATTCATAAAAGCCGTTTCAGCCAAGATCCCAGCACAAGCAAAAAATGCACTAAAGAAAAACCCAAATATCGAATACATTGAAAAAGACCGCAAAGTAGAAGCCCTAGGAGAGACCCTTCCTTGGGGAATCGACAGAATTGACGCAGAAAAGGTTTGGGGGGACAGCGATGGAACAAAAGAAGTAACAAAAAATAATAATGGAAGTGGAGTCCAAGTTGCTATCATAGATACTGGGATAGACTACACGCATCCAGATCTAGATGAAAATTACCTCGATGGATACGACTTTGTAAATGGCGATGATGACCCTAAAGACGATAATGGCCATGGAACTCATGTAGCTGGAACCATAGCAGCAATAGACAATACTGAAGGAGTTATAGGAGCAGCTCCCAAAGTAGGAATATATTCAATAAAAGCTCTTGATGATGAAGGCAGTGGGTATATAAGTGATATTGTTGCTGGAATTGAATGGGCTATTGAAAATGATGCTGAGGTTGTTTCAATGAGCCTAGGAGCTAGTAGTGAAGATGAAAGCTTGAAAAATGCGGTAAATAAAGCATATCAAAATGGAACTCTTCCTATTGCAGCAGCAGGAAATAATGGGGATGGAGACGCTTCGACAAACGAGTGGTCGTATCCAGCTGCATACGATAGTGTCATAGCAGTAGGAGCCACAGATAAGAACAATGATGTAGCCAGCTTCAGTAACTCCGGGCCCTATTTAGAAGTTGTTGCTCCAGGGGTTAAAATTCTCTCAACTATGCCAACTTATGATGTATCAATGACCTCTTCTGGGCCTCCATGGACCCTGTATGATAAAAATTATGATGAATTGAGTGGTACTTCAATGGCCTGTCCGCATGTGAGCGGAACTGCAGCTTTGGTTTACTCTGCTGGAGTAGAAGACTATGATGGTGATGGAAATACCGCCGATGATGTTAGGGAAATATTGAACTCAACAGCAGATGACTTAGGAATTAATGAAAATCTGCAAGGAGAAGGAATCATTAATGCAACTAATGCCATAAACAATGTTGAACCAATAGAAAAACACGATATAGCAGTAGCAGCTATCAACACAACAAATGAGGTTATTCAAGGAGAGGAAACAAATATTATTGTAACAGTAGAGAACCAAGGAACCTACCTCGAAAACTCAAACATAACACTTACAGATGAACATGACCAAGAAGAAATAGGAAACAAAAGCATAGAACTCGACGCAGGAGATTCAACAACTTACGAATTTACTTGGGATACCACAGGAGAAGATACAACGAATCATACATTAAACGCTTCTATAGATCCTGTAGAGAATGAAACAGAAATCTCTGATAACTCGGAAAATACTACAGTAAAGGTTGAAGAGCCTTCTCTAGATACGCCAGAGATAGATAATTTCAGTATTACAGAAGTTAATTCACCAAGTCCACATGTTGAGTTTGAGATTAACTGGAAGGTTTCAGATGATGGAGGAAACCTAAAAACCGTAGAGATAACACTAGTAGAGAATGATACAGATAATGTGGTTGACTCTGAAACAATTGATATTAGTGGATCCATAGCCTCAGACATAACAACAGTAAAAGACAAACATGCAGAAGGTGATGGAAAAAAATATGAGATCACTCTAATTGTAACAGATAATAACTCTAACCAAGCTGAATCTACTAAAAGAACTGAAGAATCCTGAAGGATAATATTAAAAGGACTTGGAGGATATTTAGTAAATTAGGATAGCTCTCATGTAGGATAATTAGGGGATTAAAAAACTTAAGTTTTATTTTTTATTTTTTATTTTGTTTTGTTTATGTTTTTTTGGTTGCTATTAGGTCTATTATTATTCCGTATGCTAGGCCTGCTCCCCAGCTGGGTATGTCTTTGAAGTTTGTTGAGAATAGTATTGCTGAGGTTATTATTGTTCCTAGTATTAAGCCTCTTATTATAGCGTTTTTGGTTTGGTTTTCTTTTCCTGGGATTATTTTCCAGTTTTCTGCGAATCCTATTGTTATTCCCATCACTACTCTGTTGTACCACATTCCGAATAGGTACCATTCGTTTCCTTTGAAACCTAGTCTTAGTCCTACCCCTATTATGCAAAATATCCCTAAAAGGGCTCCTGTTAGTGTTGTAATTTTTAGGCGCTTATTATTAAATTCCATTTAAGCAGCCTCTATTAGATAATACGTTTCTTGTTATTACTATATTAGGGGGTAGGAAAAATTCTGTTTGTTTGGTGGATGATTAATTAGTTTTTTGGAAACTTAATTGGAGTTGGGTTTAATTATGTTTGGTTTTTGATTATTTTGGTTATGTGTTTTTATTCGTTTAGGAAGTCTTCTAGGGTTTCTGTGTCGTAGTTTTCGAGTAGTGTTCTCCTCACTTCTGCTGGATCGGTGACGTCTAGTCCGAAGTACTCTGAAAATTCTTTTGTGGTGTATAGTAGTTTGGTTCGGCCTTGGGGTTCTGAGTTTGTTAGTTTCATCTCTTCTAGTTTTTTTATATGTTCGTATGCCTTGTTTCCTCTTATATCTACTACTTTTGATTGTCTTATTGGTTGTCTGAAGGCTATAACGGATAGTGTTCTTAATATTGGTGTTGAGATGTCTCGAGGTGCTAGTTGTCTTACATATTTTGCGTATTTTGGTGATATCTGCATTACATACTTGTTGCCTGCGTCTTTTATCTCTATGGAGGTTTCTCTTTGGTTATATTCTTTATTTAATTTTTTTATTGAATCTAATATGGTTTCTTCGTTTAATGAGGTGTATTCTGTTATTTCATTTATAGATAGAGGTTCTCCTGCTGTGAATAGGGCTGATTCTACTATTAGTTTCTCTTCAATTTCTTCTTCGTTTTCTTTATCTTGGTTTAATTTTGATTTCATCAAAGATGTCCTCCTGTTCGATCTTTATTTCTTTTCTATTTGCTAGAAACAGTAGTGGTATGAATTTTTTAATTAGTTCGCTTTTTGTTTTGTGTTTAATTAGCTGAGTGAAGTTGACTTGGTTTTTTTCTCGAAATAGATTTTTTAAGTTTTCCTTTAGTTTTTCTATTCTTTCTTCAATTGCTTCTTCATGAGCTAGGTTCTTGACTTCTTCTTGGTTTTCTTTTTTTCTTTCTTTTTCTTTTTTTCTTCTGTTTTTTCTTCTTTCATCTGTTTTTATGGCGCTTTTTAGTTCTTCAACTAATTCAACGAAGGTTGCCGATCTTTTGGACTCTCTTCGGCAAGGTGGCTCTATTTTAGGTGGACTCTCTCTTTCGGGATTGAATACTACTGGATCCCATGTAGGAGGTTCCATCCTTTCTTCTTCATCTTCGTCTTCTTCCTCTTCTAATAGTGCTTCACTTTTTAATTTGAGAAATTTGGAAGAGAAAAGTAAGGTGTCAGCTGATACTGTGAGGTCTTCTTTTTCTAATCTTTCTACCTTGCTTAAGAATTTATCTGCTACATTTATTATGTCGAGGTCCCAGGGATCTACTTTTCCCTCATCCACTAGTTCTAACATGATCTCTAATGGCTGAGCGTTTTCTTTTTTTATTTCTTCTTCTATTTCTTCTTTTCCTTCTTTTATTTCGTCTAGTAAAATCGATTTGTTATCCCTTTTTCTGTCTTGGTTTTTTTCGTTAATTGCCATTGAAATCAACTCCAGTGGCCTCTGAGATTCCTTCTTCTTGCATGGTTATTCCAACTACTTGGTCCGCTGATTCGATTGTTGGTTCTCTCAACGAAACCACTATGTATTGAGCTCTTTCTGAAAGTTTTTCTATCATGTTAGCTACTCGTTCGACATTTGCTCCGTCTAAAAACATATCTATTTCATCGAATGCGTAAAATGGAGATGGATCGTGTCTTTGGATTGCGAAAAGGAAGGATAGTGCTGTTAAACTTTTTTCTCCTCCAGACATTGCATTAAGTTTTCGTATATTTTTTCCAGCTGGTCTTGCTTTTATAGTTAATCCTTCTTCGAATGGGTCTTCTTCGTTTTCTAGAACAAGTTCTGCTTTTCCATCTGGAGAGAGTTTTTCAAAGATTTCTTGGAAGTTTTGGTTTATATCCTTGAAGGTTTGCATAAATACTTCTTTTTTTCTTTTTTCGTATTTCTCAATTCTTTCTATGATGCCTTCTCTTTCTTCTTTTAGTGTTTGGACTCTTTCACCTAGGTATTCTTTTCTTTCTTTTACTTTATCGTATTCTTTTATTGCTCTCATATTAACTGGTTTTAGTTCATCGATTTGTTCGTTTAATCTATTAACTTGCTTTTTAACTTGTTTCTTTGAATCGTATTCTTCTGAAAAATCGATTTCTTTTTCGTCTATGTTGAGTTCTGCGATCTTTTGTTTTTTGTTTTTAATTTTTTCATGTAGCTTTTTTATTCTATTTTCCTTTTCTGAGATCTTTTTTTCCTTTAAACTTTGTTTATCCTCTAATTCATTTATTTTTTTTAGTAAATCGTCTCTTTTGTTTCTTAATTCTTTTAATTCATCATCTAGGCTATTATCTTTTGATTTTTTAGACTCTAATTCGTTTTTTAGTTCTTTAATTTCCTTGTTTTTTTCTTCAAGTTTGTCTTTGAGTTCTTTTATTTCATCTGATAGATCTTTCCTTTTTTGATCTAGTTCAGTCATTTTTTCCTTCTTATATTTAGTTTTCATTTCTATATTATCTAGTTCTCCTTCAAGATCCTTTTTACTCTCCTTAAATCTATCTATTTTCTTTTTTATATTATCTAAATTCTTCATTAACTTAGGAACCTTTTCATCGTTTACCTTCTCTTCCAGTTTTTCTATCTTTTTCTGCTTATCTTGAATTTCACTATTTAAATTATTCAATTCTTGTTCTTTTTCATTTATACTAGATTTTTGCTCCTTTTTTTCACTTAATATCGCTTCTTTTCTCTCTTTTTTATTTTTAATCTCCTTTTTGTGATCCTCTAACGTTTTCCTTGATTCGTCTAACTTTGATTTATTTAGTTCTAATTTAGTCTTTTTATCTTCTATTTTAGATTTAACTCTATCTAAAGCTTCTTGTAAATTTTTTAAATCTTTTAATTTAACATCTTTCTGTTTTTTTAATTTAGAGAGTTCTTGCTCTAATTCTTCTACTTTTTCCTCGTTTTTTTCACTAAACTCGAACCGAGGTTTTTTATTTGATCCTCCCGAGATTGCTCCTCTTGATGAAAGTAGGTCTCCATCCAGTGTCGTTATCTTTACTCCACCCATCACTTTTCTAGCTGATTCTAAGTTCTTCATCACTACAGTGTCTCCAAATACATACCAAAAAGCTGGTTTTAGTTTACTATTAAAATCGATGAGATTAATAGCTAAATCTATTGCATCGTCATTTTTTAGTACTTTTTCGGCTTTTCTCCGAGGAGGTTTCGGGTTAATTTTGTTTAAGGGAAGGAAAGTCGCTCTACCGTAGTTATTTTTCTTGAGGAAATTAATGCATTCTTGAGCAACTTCATCGTTTTTTACTACTATAGACTGCATTCCTCCACCAGCTGCGGCAGAAACAGCTTTTGAATATTTATCTTTAACAGAACCGAGATCAGATATTGTTCCAAAAATAGAGTCGTTTTTACTTTTTCTTTTAAGATTTAATATTTCCTTTACGGGTCTAGAAAATCTTTTATTTATTTTTTTAGCTGCCTTGGCTTTTGTTTTTAGCGTTGTTAGTTTATCTTTTTTTTGTTTTATTTCCTTTTTTAGGCTATCAATTTTTTTCTTTTTTTGTCTTAGTTCTTCATCCAGTTCTTTTTTGGATTCTATTAGGTT
The DNA here is from genome assembly GCA_001914405.1 of Candidatus Methanohalarchaeum thermophilum. GTDB lineage: Archaea > Halobacteriota > Methanonatronarchaeia > Methanonatronarchaeales > Methanonatronarchaeaceae > Methanohalarchaeum > Methanohalarchaeum thermophilum. The sequence goes on along the minus strand of MSDW01000001.1, from coordinate 1,465,097 downwards.
TTCTTTTTTCTTTACAATATCCGATATCTCATCTTCTAATTTTTGTATTTCCTCTTTATTATCTGATTTTCTTTGCTTTAGGTTTTCTATTGATTCGTTTATGTCCTCTATTTGATCTTCTTTTCTTCTTAAGGAATCTAGTATTCTATCTTTTTCTCTTAAAAGCTTGTTTTTACTTTCTTGTAGTTTATTTTTTTCTTCTTTGATATTTGATATTTTTTCTTTAGTTTCAAGGGATTTATTGTCTATTTCATTTAGTTTCTGCTCTAAATCTTCTTTTTGGCCAGTTAATTCCTTTATTTCGTTTTCTATATTTTTCTTATTTATCTTTTTATTATTTTTTTCTTTTTTTAAGTCCTCTATTTCTTTTTTTAGGTTTTCTTTTTTCTTATAATTTTTATTTTTCTCTTCTTTTTTTTCATCAATTTTTTCTTTAAATAAAGAGATTTTGTCTTTTTGTTTCGAAATTTTTCCCTTAGTCTCTTCAATTTGTCTTTTCACTTTTATTTTCTCTTCTTCTGCTTTTTCAGATATCCTTGAATTAATTTTCTCTAAATCCTCTTGTCTGACCGAAATTTTTTTCTTAATATCTGTCAATTCTTGAGAAAAATTATCTTTTTCTATTTCTTTTTCTTCAATTAAATCATCAAGGTTTTTTATTTCTTTTTCAATCTTTTTGGCAGTTAAAATCTTTAAATAATTTTTTAGATCATTTTTCTTGTCTTTTAGTTCTTTAAACTTTTTTGCTTGTTCTTTTTCTTTCTTTAGTTCATCTAACCTGTCCTTGATCTCTGATATAATCAGATTCACTCTTTCAATCTTTTCCTTTACCTTCTCTAATTCATCCATTGCCCTTTCCTTTTTGTCGTCAAATTCAGAAATACCAGCGATTTCATCAATAATTTCTCTTCTACTCTTACTCGTCATTTCTATAATCCTTGTGACATCTCCCTGCATTACTACATTGTACCCCTCTCTTGAAACCCCAGCCTTTGATATAACATCCTGTATATCCCCTAGATTAACAGAGTCTCCGTTAAGATAAAAATAGCTATAATGCCCGCTTTTAGTTTCCTTTACTTTACGTGTAAAAGTTACTTCATCCCTATCTAAGGGCAAATCTCCTTCGTTTTTTATTTTTAGGGTTACCTTCGCATAATTCGGGTTCTTTCCATTTTCAGAGTCGTGGATCAAGTCCGTTAAATCGTCTGCCCTCATACCCTTAGTGGTAGTTGTCCCTAAGACAAAACAGATTGCATCAATGATATTTGACTTACCTGAACCATTAGGCCCTGAAATAGCATTAAAGCCTTCTTTAAAAGGAATTACAGTTTTATTTGCAAAGGATTTGAAGTTCTTTAATTTGATTTCCTTTATCTTCACTCTTCATCTCCCTCAACAACAATAATGTCATCGCATTCCTCGTTGTCATCCTCACTATTATTTAAGTTTTCATCAGCTACAATTAATTCTCCTGAAGAACTTTTATCTCTCTCTCCCGCTGAACTTGCTATCATTACGCTTTCATCTTTTCTATCATCTGTCTTTTCCCTAGAACTTTCATGATCTTCTTTATTTTTATCTAAAATCTCGTTCCCTTGGTTCTGGCTCTCCTCGCATTTAGCTTTGCCTTTATCTTTTTCAAATTTTTCATCTAATATCTCTTCGTCTCCAGATCTTTCCTGAGTTTCCAAGCCTGATGGTTTGTTCTTCTGACTTTCTTTAAGCTTTTTTCTAAGTTCACCATTTTTTTCCTCTAATCTCCGGATCTCACTTTCCTTAGTCTCTACTCTCTCTTTTAAAACGGCTATTTTCTTTTCCAACTTATCGACTGTTTCAACTACTTCAGAATAAGTAGACTCATCCATCCCATCCTCCTCCATGCAGTTATGTAAAAGGTAAAAACTTATATTTTATGGTTAACCCTACTACCAAGAAGCCATACAATTAACTAGAATTCCATTACCTATTATATCTCCATATAAATTATTATAAATAACAAAGTACAAATCTTTTCACCTAATTGCCAATCAAATTACTTTATTTAATTTATTTTATGTCTGCATAAACTTATCTCATTCAAAAAACGGGTTTGTTAGATTACAGCTATTAACTTCCTCCTTTACCTAATCAGAGACTAGAAAGAGAGTTTTCTCAGCCACTAAGATAAATTTCCCTTATTTTTTTTGATTCCAGTGAAGGAAAATGTTTACCTGCATTGCTTTTATATGTTCTATAATAGGATAAGGGAGAGAACATCACGGCTTGCCATGGGGGTGAATCTCTTTAAACTTAAATAATAATACTTGTTATTATTGCTCCCAGAAGTGACTTTTTTGGGTGCTTTGCATGCTCCACTTCTCAAGAAATCGAGAGGTTGGGAGGGGGTGGCGTCGAGTAGTGTGAAGCTACAGGGAACCTGTAACAGCACTTAGATATGCAGGGGCAACCAAAACTAACCTGCCACCCATGCAGGATAGTCCCGTCCAAAGCGCAAGTTCTCTGCTCACCGGGGTCCAAATGAAAGAAGCCCGATGGAAAGGCAGAATTGCCTATAGGGAAGCCCCACAGCTTTGCTGTGAGGGTACTTCACTAATCTAACTTCGTTTTTATTTTATGAAAAAATTAATTTTGATGTAATATGATTTGATAAGAGGGATTAATATGAGTAAAGTGTTAACATCAACCTCTGGATTTTTTCCTAGACCATCTTATCTTAGAGAGAAATTAAAGGATGTTACTGGGCACCAGAAAGAAAGTATGGGAGAAATTGAGGAGGTAAAAAACGAGTTAAATAGAGCTAGGGAGGAAGTGATTAATTTACAAAAGGAAGCTAATATAGATCTATTAACAACTGGTCAGTTGACATGGGATGATTTATTGGCCTATCCATGCACTCAATTGAGTGGCGTAGAGATGAATGGATTGATTAGGTACTATTCAACCAATAGATTTTATAGAAAACCTGTTATAGAGGGTGAGTTAAATAAAACTGGTGACTTGGTTTCTACAAGCCAAATAATAGATACTGGGAGCATAGGTGATTTTAAGTTTATTTTACCTGGGCCTATTTCTTTTCTGGATTTGGTAGATAACAAATATTACGAAAACGGAATTGAGTTGATGAAAGATTTCTCTAGTATTTTGATAGATGAGATTAATCGAATTGAAGAAGATGGAGTTCGATTTGTGCAATTAGATGAACCTTCCTTAACTAAAAAACACGAAGAGCGATATCTTGAGATATATAAGGAGATTTCATCCAAGACAGATTGTGAATTAATTTTAAATACTTATTTTGGTAGCATCTACGAGAGATATCCCATCTTATTAGACTTGTTTGATTGGATTGGATTAGATTTAGTAGACCAAGGTAGTAACTGGAAAGCTATAAAAGAGTATGGTGGAAAAAAACTGCAACTAGGTCTTATTGACTCTTGGAACACCAAAATCGAAGAAAAAAATAAAGTTTTAAGTAAGATAGACGAAATTGAAAAAGAATCATCAGTTGAGGAAATTATTATTTCTTCCAATATCGGCTTAGATTTTTTACCTTGGGATGTGATGAAGAAAAAGCTTGATCTCTTAAGAGAAATAAAAAGAGGTGTCAAAGGCGATGAAGAATAAGCTTTTCCCAACTACGATCATAGGAAGTTATCCTAAACCTAAGTGGCTTAATAAGAGTAAAGAAAGCTTTAAAGAAGAAAATTTAGATAAAAAATATTTAAATGAAGCTTTGGATGATGCATCTCGATTAATTGTAGATGAACACGAAAGAGCAGGTGTTGACATATTAAATGATGGAGAAATGAGAAGAGAAGAGATGGTTGAGTTCTTCGCTGAAAAAATACCAGGATTCAAGTTCTATGGCCCAGTCAGAGTCTGGGGTAATAACTATTTTAACAAACCAAGTGTGGTTAAGGAACTGAAGGATCCAGGCCCAATGTTAGTCGATGAATTTAATTTTATTAAAGATGTAAAATCCCCCGAAAAGGAAGTTAAGATCCCTATTACTGGTCCTTACACTATTGCAGATTGGTCTTTCAACGAGATATACGATAGAAAAGAGTTAGTGATGGAGCTAGCAGAGATAATAAACAAAGAGTTAAAGAGGTTAGTAGACGCAGGTGCAGAATATATCCAAATTGATGAACCAGCACTTTCAACCAAGGTCAATGAAGTTAATTTAGTTAAAGAAGCTACTTCAAAAGTCGTAAAAGGAGTTAATGCGGAAAAGATAATCATGCATGCTTGTTACGGTGAATTCGATAAGATATATCCTGATATACTTAATTTCGATGTTGATCAATTCTCATTGGAATTTGTAAATAATAACTTCGAGTTTTTACCTGTTTTCAAGGAATACGATTTCACGCGAGAACTGGGATTGGGATGCGTAGATGTTCACGATTCAAATGTAGAAAGCGTACAAGAAATAGTTAATAACATCAAAAAAGGACTGGAAATTGTTGAACCAAGTAATTTATATGTTAACCCTGACTGTGGTCTAAAACTATTACCTAGAGAGAAAGCGTACCAAAAGTTAAGTAACATGGTTAAAGCAGCAAGTAAACTTAGAGAAAAATACTAAAAACCTTTATATCTTTTTCTCTAAATTTATTCTTTAACTTTTTTCTCTGCATTAATAGTTTATTAAATAGAATAAACTGTTTCTTATATTTCGTCGGTTACATTGAGAAGCTAATTTTTAGGCACAATCTAAAAAAAACAAAGAGACATATAACGATTAATTTACGGTATTTTGTTTTTAAGTGAGTTTAGTGAGATATTTTTATTTGGTGTTATCCATGAAGTACGAAAGATACACCTGTGACCAAGAAAAAGGCGGATTAACTCACTTTGTGTAAAAGGAGGAAAACTTCCCCTTTTAATTCATTAAAGGAGTAAAAAAGAATTTGGATAAAAGAAGATACATTTTACGATCCTGATTTGGGTTTCTACTGGTTTAGAGAAGCTTCAGATTATTCAAGCGAGAAAAAGGAATTAGAAGAGGCTCTGGAAAGATATAGATTTGAAAAAGACATCGAGTATGTATATTTTAACATTACGGAGAAATGTAACGCGAACTGTCCCTACTGTTATGTACCTGAGGAAAAAAGAAAAAACGGAGATTCCTTCACTAAAGAAGAATTTTACGATGTTTTAAATAAATTAAGTGAAAACAATGTTAATACAGTACTATTTCATGGTGTAGAACCGTTAATAGAAAAAAATCTAATCTTTGAGGGAATTGAAGATTTTCCAGAATTCAATTACGGTATCCAAACAAACGGTTTACAATTAGAAAAAGATGATATAGAGTACTTAAAAACCAAAGAAGTAAATTTTGGAGTATCACTTGACGCTCCAAAAAAGAAATTGAACGACTACTTAAGGGTAAATGGACATTTCGAAAATACTTTATCTATATTAGAAGAATTCAAAGATTACGATACTTTAAACATAATAACAACTATAAACAAATTCAACGAACACCTATTGGTAGATATGGTCAAATTACTCTCAGAATATACCAAAACAATTTTAATGAATCCAGTTAGAGGAACGACAGAAGTAGGAAGAAGATTAAGACCAAATAATTTAACCGAAAATTTCCTCAATGCAGTTGAAAGAGCAATGGAATTAACTGAGAATGGAAATAAAATCACGATCGGAGATTACGCAAATATAGTACTAGGAATTATAGCACTTACTTCGAGGGATCTACAGTGTGATATATCTCCATGTGGAGCTGGAAGAAGATTTATTTCTATAACATCAAATGGAATTTATCCCTGTACTGAATTTATAGGAATAGAAGAGTTCAAAACGGATTTAGATAAGGCTTTAAACGATGACGCTTTCCAAGATGTAATTAGTAGAAAAACAGAGGACATAAAAGAGTGCAAGAACTATGAATACAGGCATCTATGTGGTGCTTCTTGCCCTGCAGAAGTCTACGAATCTGAAGAAACGCTAAATTCAAAGAGTCCTTACTGCCAATTTTACAAAGATATCATAGACCACGCCTTCAAAACGATCAAACAAAACAGAGAAAACCTAGTAATCAATAAAGAAAATTTAAGTAAAACCCACGAGATAACAAAAAGCCTAAATTAGAAAAATCAAGAAAGTTCAATCATCTTAAATTACTAATTTATTCAAATTTAGTTGTGTCCTCTAATGTAAAGAAAAGATACTTTCTTCTTTACTTCTAGTTTAATACAATTTCACACTGAAAAACCCGGACATAAAAGTAATTATTGCAAGGTTTGCCAATATAACAGCTTCATTTGTTTATTAAGATCCTACTAGATTACATCAAATTATTTTTATTAATAAACAGGTTATAAGTTACTCAAGTATTTTTCATTTTGATATCCAAGATTGGAGGTATCCCTTCATTTATTAGAAAAAACAATAGATGGATGTTCCAAAAAATCTAATAATCAAAGAATAGTATAATAGTTGTTTGATTTTATTAACTAATTGACGTAGGTTTGTATAAAAGAGTTTTCTATCCGGATATTTAATAGAATTCATTTTGGTGATCAAAAATGAAGTTGAGTGTGATTGGAACTGGCAGTGTCGGTTCATCTCTAGCGCAACGAGTTATTGATGGAAATCTTGTTGATGAACTTGTGCTTGTTGATAAGATAAAAGGACTAGCCAAAGGATATTCCCTAGATCTAGAGCATTCCACTCCTCTATGCGAAAGCAATATAGATGTAAGAGGAAGTAAATCCTATGAAGATATATCTAACTCTGATTTAATTGTTATTACAGCTGGTGCAGGTAGAAAGGAGGGGATGGATAGATCAGATCTGTTGAAACAAAATGGAAAAATAATTAAAAGTATTTCTAGTAAGATAAATGAGTTTTCACCTAATTCTATCGTTGTCGTAGTTACAAATCCATTGGATCTAATGGTCTATAAAACATATAAGACAATGGATGTTAAAAGGAACAAAGTAATGGGGATGGCTGGTTCTTTGGATTCTGCTAGGTTTAAGTACCTTTTAGCTAAAGAAACGGGATTTTCACCTAAGGATATTCAAACTTTGGTTATTGGGCCACACTCGAATAAGATGATTCCTCTGAAGAAGAGAACATATATTAGAGGAATACCTATTCAGGAGTTTTTGTCTAAAGGTAGAATAAATGAATTGGTAAATGCAACTAAAAAGGCTGGTGAAAGGGTAGTTAATTACTTGGGAGATGGTTCAGCCAAGTATGCTCCTTCTTCAGCTTTACTGGAAATAATCAAATCAATTAAATTTAATGAAAATAGATTAATTCCTGTTTCATTTTATTTAAATGGTGAATACGATATAAAAGATGTTTGTCTAGGTGTTCCAGCTATTATTGGATCAAATGGCGTTAAAGAAGTAATTGAACTAGATCTGGCAGATGAAGAAATGGAACAGATGAAAGAAGCTGAAAAAGAAGTTAAAGACCAGATAGAAAATCTAAAAGATATATAATTTATCTTATAGCTTGATTATGTCCTTTTTTTATTTATACCATAGAATATAGTAATGAAGGGTATTTTTACATTAAGAAATAAAGAAAAAAGGTTATTATCAGTATAAAGGATGTGCTTATCACCCAGTTATACAAAGCTACCTTAATCCCTAAATTGGTGCCAAAGTATGCAATTTTATTTGGAAGAGATGTCTTTAGGAAATGAGTAAACAATGAAAAGAGGCTACCAATAAGTAATGTGGCTATTACTTCATAAGATCCTAAAATACCTGAATTTAGTAGGTTCCCTGCAAGAACAAATGAAGCTGTTACATTGGCAAACCTTGCAATAATTACTGTAGAAGCTTCTCCAGGCAAACCAATTAGGGTAGTTATTGGATCCGCAAGCCTACCTATTGGTTCAAATAAATCTAAAACCAATGCAAAAGCTACTAAAACATAAACTAAAGTCAATCTAGGTACAATTTTCCTTAATGTAGGCTTAGATTTCTTAAATCCTTCAATTATTTTTTGTTTTATCGTTCCATTAGATCTATTTTCCCCAATGTCCTCAAACTCTAAACTAGAGTCTTCTAAATTTAAATAGAAATGGCCTACAGCCATACCAAACAGAGTGGAAAATAGTGAAATAATGATCCTAACAAAGATATAAATTAATCCAGTTTTTAATCCAAGTATAGGAATAACTACAGGCAAATAAAAAGTAAAAACATGTCTAAAGTAAGCAAAAAAAGTATTAGTAAATGTAGTAACTACAGTTTGTTTTTCATCTAATATCTCGCGCTCATAGAAATTTGATAACATACTGTAAGAAGCAGCTGGACTAGCAATCATAGTAACCAAAGTTAGTCCTGATTCCTTTGGTAAATTCGCAAACTTAATAATTGGGGCACTTAAAACAGATATCTTATCTATTAACCCTAATTCGTATATTATATTCCCTAAAATAATACCTAAAACTACAATAGGTAAAATCCTGAAAACCAAGACCTCTAGATTTCCCAGAGCTTGAAAAAATATGTCTAAAGTCATTTTTTATAACAAAATTCTTTTTATCGAAAACACAATAAAAATAACTATCAAAGAAAAAAACCAAGGTACCTAGACAAAAAATGTGAATACCACTTCATCACAATCCCCTGATCTAAAAAAGTAATGGAAAGGTATCTAAAATTGGTTCCTTAAACAAATACTTTAGATACGTCCATTTTAATAAGATAAATAGCAAGAGTTTTTACTTTAAAATTTTTAATAAATTAAGGAGAGTGAGATTTAGTGACCGAGACAGAAAGAATAGGAGTCTCCTTGGATAAAAATTTACTAAAGAAATTTGATGAAAAAATAGAAGAAAAGATGTACACAAACAGATCGGAAGCAATCAGAGATCTAATCAGGGATTTCTTGATACAAAAAGAACTAGAAGATTCTAGCAGTGAAGTAATTGGATCACTAACCGTAGTTTACGATCACGAAGTTAAAGGAATCTCAGATAAATTAAACAACCTTCAACATGAAGAACATGCAAATGTACTATCAAGCCTTCATATACACCTAGATAAGAGATATTGCATGGAAATACTTGCAATAAAAGGTAAAGCAGAGGAAATAAGAGACATATCAGACAGGATAATAAAATCTAAGGGAGTAAAACACGGTAAACTAGCAATGACATCCTACAAAGAACCTTAATAAGGACCCAGACTTACTGCATTACAACAGAAACTAAACTACGGAAAGCAAAAAAAAGACAATTACAGCAAAAATGAATAAACCTACAGTGATCAATCTATGTCCAAAATTAATCCCCTTTAGATAATCACCTATTTTTCTTAACCAGTTCAGATATCTTTTTTATTAAACTTTCTTTACTTTCATCATCCCTATATACGAGAACTCTTCCTTTACTCTCCCACCAATTTCTTGGATACGATTTATCTTCCTGCACTTCCGTTTCTAAGTCTAATTCTTCCGCCGCTTCTTTAATTTCATCAACAGTTGGAGAAACCACAGCCAAGCCCTTAGGAACTCTCCTACCCTCAGATCTCGTCTTCTCTTTGTCAACATACGCTGGCCATATAACTATCTTTTTCCTAGGCATTTCTTCCATATAATAAGATTATTGTCCACAATTAAAATTTCCACCATTACACGTGAACTACCTCTACCAAAATCAGAGATTTTGGAAGGGGCTTCCCTGTTCAACCACTCAACTTACTGGAACATAACTAGTTCCAGCAGAGGCCAATGTGTACAAGGGCTCTGACTTCAGACAAGCCCTACCTATATACCCCCTACTCACAATATTTGTGGCTGCATTCAAATCTCGGTCAATCTCCAAACCACATTCCCTACACTCGTACACCCTACTCAATAGCTCCTTATCCACCTCATTACCACAACCTAGATTTGAGCAACTCCTAGTAGTATTCCTTAACTCTACCTCTACAAACTTGCTCACCAACATAGTCTTCAAGTCCTTCCTTGTCAGTATAGTCTTTAGGTTCTGTATTTCTCTGCCTTCGCTGTCGACTAAGAAATTAGATACATTTAGATCCATTCCTACTACAACACTATCCTCCATAATCGATTGTTTGTCGGGTTTTGGCAACTCTAGCTGGAGGAGGACCTTCCAGCACCACAACCATATCCCTTCATTACTAAGCCTTTGGCCCTAGCGTCTTTAGGGATTGGCCTATGGAAGTTCACAGACATCCCTCCCTACCTTTGATAGGTATATGATTTCGATTTCTTGGTCTATCTTAAACCCTAACTGATTATACTCAATGCTACTAATCTAATTCTTACACCGCAGTCTATCCAACCTTTTCTCCCTCCCCTTTTTTTGTACTCAAGACCTTGACTGCATCATACACTCTTCCAATTCCCTGCTAACCAGCCTTCAAGCACAAATTCTGGCTCGGGATTCAATGTCTTTTTCCACTCCTGCAACCTACTATACACCTCATATCTCCCTATCCAACCATCTGAACCATTTAAAATTTGTAACACCTTGTCGTAGATGCTTTTGTGTATCTCAAAGTGCTTTTATAGTTGCTCCCTACTCTCTTCAGCCAGGTCGGCCTCATACCTGTACAAGAGCGATTGAATACTCATCCCACACCCATTTATAGCTTTATTGTCTAAGTAGTTCTTAGTTTATCTTAAATGTTGAGAAGACCCCTTCCAAAATCTTTGATTTTGGTAGGGGATGAATCAACTAGGAAGGGTTTAAGTGTTTTTGAGACTAATTAAGAGTAACTGGCAGTTGGTTGGGAGTCTGCCTCATCAAAAAGCAATCCCGTTGCCTACACGGAGCGTGTCCGTGGACTGACTTGGAAACGAGTCAAGTAACGAGTTGAAAAAAAATAGGTAAGCCCGAAACTTCGGGAGTAGGGTGTAGTGGTTGTGTGGAGCAACCGAAAGTGAATAAGGGAGCCATTGTGTAGCTAATATAGGGGCTTTGTGCCCTAATCCAATTCTTCACTCAGAGCGCAAGTTCCCTGTTGACGGTGTGTATGAGACAAGTACCGTGGAAAAGCAAACTCCTCTTTGGATAATGCTCACAGGGAAGCCCCTTCCTCACCGAACGAATGTGAGGTAAGGTAGGGGTCACTTCACTTAGTTAATTCACCCTCCTAACAAAACCAAAGACCTTAGAAAGGGTCTTTTCAACCATTAAGATAAAGTAGAAACCATTCATTATCTTTTTCATCTGAAGCTACCTGTAATAGCTATAAGAGAGTCAGTAATCTTTTTTGTATACTTAGCTATTAACTCGACTTAAAACCTAGAACACATCAATGAAATTCCTTAAAAGCATTTTTTATTTTTCGAAACTGTAATATTACTATCTCGGGTTACTAACAAATTCATCTTATCGCCTCCAAAGAGACCTCTCTCCAAAGTCTCTGGTTTAGGTAGGAGAGGAATTGAGTTAAATGTAAACCTTAAATGGTTGAGGGACATATCTTTAGCCAAAGTCAATGGAGCCAAAGGCAACAAGCTCCCGACTAAAGGTATTCAGTCTAGTTGGGTTGAGAAAACTGCTTCGCCGAGGTGACGCTGTTGCATCTGAGGCTCTGAATCTCTCCGTCTCGGGCAAACACTTCCTTCGTGAGGAGAGACGGGACAACTGACCATGTCTAGTTCCTAGGGGTAGACGGGTCACAGTCAACTGGCCCTTCGGAGCCGGTGGCGGATGAGTGGAAACCTTCTACTTAAACATGGTAAGTCCCCTAAGTCAACCGACAATTAAATTGCCCCTATATCCTGGTCGTACCATATGCAACCCCCTTCCTAATCTTTGATTAGGTAGAATTAGTTGACTTTGTATTATTTCATGGGAGATGTGTCTTTTGGTAGGTGTGATTTTTTTATTTCTCTAGGAGTATTATATATGAGTGTGATCAAAATTGCATGATGTAAGTGAAATTGATTTAGAAAAAAATTTGATTGAGGAAAACCAAGAGGTTGCAAATGAGGTAAATAATTTTTTAAGAGAGCACAACATTAAGTCTTTTAATCTTGTTGGAAGCATTGGTTCTGGAAAAACTTCCTTGATAAAGGAATTAAGCAAGGATCTAAGTGGTGTTGGAGCTATAGTTGGTGATGTTTCAGGTAAAGATGACTATGATGTTTTAAATGAAGCTGGTGTACCTGTTGTTAATTTAAATACTGGAAAGGAGTGTCATTTAGACGCTAACTTAGTTAAGGATGCTATTAAGGAATTAAATCTGGAAGATTTAGATTATTTATTTATTGAGAATGTGGGTAACCTTGTTTGTCCAGTGGATTTTCCCGTTGGAGCAGATGAAAGAATAGTAGTTGTTAGTGTAACTGAAGGAGATGATGTAGTGAATAAGCATCCTCTTTTATTCAAGAAGTCAGGTGTTTGTGTAATTAATAAGATTGATATTGCTGATGCCGTTGATGCTGATGTTAGTAGAATGGTAAAAGATGCAAATAGGATTAATCCGGGTATTGAGGTTATAAAAATGAGTATAAAAGAGGGTGTTGGTTTAAGTGATTTTATTGAATTGATTTAATTTCTGATCTCTTTTTTATTTTGTACTTTAGGTTTTTTGTCATTTATTCGTTTATTAATACTGCGTTAACTGTACCTTCTTGTCCTGGGCGATTTTTTACTTTTGCTTTTCCTTTTTCTGTTTCGATTATCGCTCCCTTTGTAATGATGTTTCTTCTTACATAGTGAGGGTTTGCTTCGTTTTCGACGACATTTTCTATATCAATTTTTTCAGTTTCTCCTGAGTCAGGATCTGTTAGGTTTACTTTATTGGTTCTTAGTAGCCTTGTTTTTCCGTTTCCCCCCATTGTCCTGAGTTTTTTCTTTGTTTCTTCTCCTATTTTTGGTTCTAAGAATTCTCTTCCTAGTTCGCTTTTTCTTTTTTTCCTTTTAGGCTTTCTTCTTCCACCAGTTTTTGTTCTTTTAGATTTACCATGATATTTTGCCATAGTATCAACCTCTTTTTATTCTAATCTTGATTGAAGACCATGATATTTAACTGCGCCTTTTGAATCTCTTTGGTCTAGGGTTTTGTCATCGAAGGAAACTAGGTCTTCAGAATATAATGCATCCTTCGATTTTCTTGAAACTACTTTAATGCCTCCCTTGTATAGTTTTAATTTAACTTTTCCATTTACTTTTCCTTGTGTTTTTTGGATGAATTCATTGAGGTCTTCAAATAATGGTTCGTTTAGCAGTCCATTGTATACTAGTTCGCTCCATTCATTTTCAACAATTCTTTTGAATTTTATTTCTTTCCTGCTTAGAACTAGGTTTTCAAGATCTCTATGAGCCTCTAGTAGTGCTGTTGCTGCTGGATGTTCGTAGTTTTCTCTTGCTTTTAAGCCTAATATCCTGTCTTCTATCATGTCTACGCGTCCTACTCCATGTCTACCTACTTTCTCATTTAGTTTCGACACTAATTTAATTGGCTTGTATTTTTTTCCATCTATTTTATATGGTATTCCTTCTTTAAAATCTATTTCTAGGTATTCAGGTTCGTTTGGTGCTTTTTCTGGGTTCTGGGTCCAGCTGTATATCTCTTCTGGAGGCTGGTAATTTGGGTCTTCAAGTTTGCTTCCTTCTATGCTTCTGCTCCATAAGTTTTCATCTATACTCCACTTTTCTTCTTCTGAACCTATTTTTATTCCTTTTTCTCTTGCGTATTCTTTTTCTTCTTCTCTAGTTAAGTTTAATTCTCTAATTGGTGCAACTATGTCTCTTTCTGGGCATTCGGATCTGAATGTAGCTTCAAATCTGAATTGATCGTTTCCTTTACCTGTGCATCCATGGGCAACGGCATCTGCATTCTTTTGATCTGATAGTTCGCATATCTTTTTTGCGATTAGAGGTCTCGCTATTGCATGTCCTAGTAGGTATCCTTCGTATTCGCCATTGGCTTTTATTAATTCATATATGTAGTCCTCGATGAATTCTTCTTTCGCATCTATTACATGGTGTTCGATCCCTATTTCTTTAGCTGATTTTTTTGCTTCTTTTATTCCTTGTTTAGGCTGTCCTACATCTACTGTTGCCGCTATTACTTCATCGTATTCATATTTCTCTTTTAGAATTGGCACGCTGACTGAGGTATCGAGGCCCCCGGAGAATGCTAAAATTATTTTACTCATTTTTTTCACCTATTTCGTGTTGAAATTCATTTATTGATTTAGTCGTAATTTTTCCTTCCTTAAATGACTTAATTGCACTTGCAGCTGCTTTTGCTGCTTGTATATTTGTTATATATGGGACTTTAAGGTTTACTGCTGCTCTTCTTATTTTATATCCATCCCTCTTAGGTTGCTTTCCCGAAGTTGGGGTGTTAATAATAAGATCTATTTCTTCATCTCTAATCTTATCTATTATATGTGGAGAACCTTCACTTACTTTGTTTACTTTTTCAACTTTTATTCCCTTATCAGATAAGTATTTTTGTGTTCCCTCTGTCCCCATTAGATTTAATCCTTGTTCCTTCAATTCTTTAGCTACATCCACAATCTTTGGTTTGTCTTCATCTCTTATACTTAAGACTACATTACCTTCCGTTGGTATTTCATTTTCTGCTGCCATTTCTGCTTTATAGAATGCCGTTCCAAAATCGTAGTCTATTCCCATAACTTCTCCAGTAGACTTCATCTCTGGCCCTAAGAGAGGATCAACTCCCGGAAGTTTATCAAATGGGAGAACGACCTCCTTTACCGCAACATGATCAATTTCAGGAGACTCATCGTAACCTAATTCATCTAGTTTTTTACCTACCATAGTTTTCGCAGCTAACTTTGCCAGTGGTACTCCAGTTGATTTACTTACATATGGAATTGTTCTGCTTGAACGAGGATTAGCTTCCAGTATATAAATTTTTCCGTCTTTTAAAGCCATTTGTATATTTATCAATCCCTTAGTGTTTAATCCTAGAGCAATTTTTTTGACATACTCTTTAACTTCTTCTATTCTTTCTTCAGAAACGGATTGCGGCGGTATCACACAGGCAGAATCCCCTGAATGTACTCCTGCCTGTTCTATATGTTCCATAATACCCCCAATCAATACATTTTCTCCATCACTTACCGCATCTACATCTAATTCAATCCCGCTCTCTATAAACTCATCTATCAAAATAGGGTGATCAGGACTTACTCTCACTGCTTCCTCTATATATCCCTCTAATTCTTCTTCATCGTGTACTATTTCCATAGCTCTTCCACCAAGAACATAAGATGGTCTTACAAGCACTGGAAAACCAATTTCGTCAGCCACCTGTTTAGCTTCTTCTTTCGAAGATGCAAAACCACTTTCTGGCTGTTGAATATCTAAATTACTTAAAAATTCGCTAAATCTATCTCTGTCCTCCGCCATATCCATCATTTCCGGATCTGTCCCATATATTTCTGTATCTAAATCATCTCTTTTTTCTAATTCTTCCTTCAACGGAACAGCCAAATTAACTGAGGTCTGCCCTCCAAACTGAACCATGACTCCATCTGGTTTTTCTTTCTCTATAACATTCATTACATCGTCTATGGTCAAGGGATCAAAAAATAGTTTATCTGAGGTATCATAATCAGTTGAAACCGTTTCTGGGTTGTTATTCATTATTAATGTCTCTATGTCTTCTTCTTCCAATGCGTTTACTGCGTGGACACAACAATAGTCAAATTCAATTCCTTGGCCTATCCTTATTGGTCCTGCACCAAGGATTAATACCTTTTCTTCATCGTTTTTTCCTTCTTTTTGCTCTACTTCAGATTCTTCCTGTTCAAATGCCGAGTAATAGTACGGTGTCTCGGCTTTAAATTCTGCTGCACATGTGTCAACCATCTTGTAAGTAGTATCTAATTGATTCCTTCTTTCATCTCTTACTTCTTCAATAGATGCCTCAGATATATTTGAGACCTGTGTATCTGTAAACCCATTTCTCTTTGCTTCTCTGAGGTTATTTCTCCAGTCTTCTTCTATCTTTCTTTCAGTCTTTAATATGTTCTTTATTTTTTGGAGCATGAATTTATCAATTCCCGTTATCTCTGATATCTCTTCTATAGTGTATTCTCCTTTAAGTGCATCATAGATAGCAAATACTCTCATGTCAGTAGGTTTCGTTAAGTGTTCCTGGATCTCTTCTTCGTTGAATTTATTTCTCCTGTTGGGTTTGAATCCTATTTCTCCTATATCCAATGAACGGATGGCTTTTTGGAATGATTCCTCTAGTGTTCTCCCTATAGCCATTACTTCTCCAGTTGATTTCATCTGAGTGGTCAATGTCCTATCTACATCTTGGAACTTGTCAAAAGGCCATCTTGGTATTTTTACTACTGTGTAGTCTACGGTAGGTTCAAAAGATGCAGGAGTTTCTTTTGTTACATCGTTTGGTATTTCATCTAGGTTCATTCCGATCGATATTTTTGCTGCAACCCTAGCTATTGGGTAGCCCGTGGCCTTTGATGCAAGGGCAGAAGATCTAGAAACCCTAGGGTTAACTTCTACTACTTTGTACTCTCCCGTTTCTGAATTAAAAGCGAATTGAATGTTACAACCGCCTTCAACTCCTAGTTCTCTAATTATATTTATAGCTGCCGTTCTGAGCATCTGGTGGTCTTGATCTGATAGGGTCTGGGATGGTGCCGTTACTATTGATTCACCTGTATGAATTCCCATTGGGTCAAAATTTTCCATATTTACTACGGTAATACAGGTATCGTTACCGTCTCTCATTACTTCGTATTCAAATTCTTTCCAGCCAAGTACGCTTTCTTCTATTAAAACCTGGTTTATTCTTGAGAATTTTAGTCCTCTTTCTGCTATCTCTTCGAGTTCTTCGTAGCTTTCAGCGACTCCTCCTCCTGCTCCGCCTAATGTATAGGCAGGTCTTATTATGACTGGAAGCCCTAGTTCTTTTGATACCTCTTTAGCCTCTGATATTGATTCTACTGCCTGACTTCTAGCGACTTCTTCTCCTAAATCGTGCATCATACTTCTAAATCTATCCCTATCTTCTGTATCATATATTGTTTCTATTGGCGTTCCAAGTACCTCTACATCGTAATTATCTAGTACACCCTCTTCTGATAGCTCGGCCGTTACATTTAGTCCTGTCTGACCTCCTAATCCAGCGGCTATTCCGTCAGGTCTCTCTTTTTTTATTATTTCAGTAAGAGATTCAGTTGTTAATGGTTCAATATAAACGGAATCCGCCATCTCTGGATCCGTCATTATTGTTGCTGGATTTGAGTTAACAAGTACAACTTCAACTCCTTCTTCCCTAAGTGCTCTACATGCTTGTGAACCTGAATAATCGAATTCGGCTGCCTGTCCAATCTCTATTGGACCGCTCCCAACCAATAAAACCTTATTTACATCCTGTCTTTTAGGCATTCTTTATCCTCCAGCTATTTTTCTCACTCTATCAAAGAACAACTCTTCAGTATCCCTTGGCCCTGGACAAGCTTCAGGGTGATATTGAACAGCTTCTATCGGTTTTTTCCTGTGTCTTATTGCTTCAACAGTGTCATCATTGGGGTTTGTCTGAGTTACTTCTAGGCCTGTTCCACTTAACGAAGACTCATCTACTGCAAAGCCATGATTTTGGCTGGTAATATGAACAACACCAGTTTCGTGGTCTTTTACTGGCTGGTTACCTCCTCTGTGCCCAAATTTCATCTTGTAGGTTTGACCACCAAGAGCTAAGGCTATTATCTGTATCCCAAAACAGATACCAAATATCGGTAATTCATCTACAAAGTGTTTAACTACATTTATAGCACTTCTTGCTCTCCTAGGATCTCCTGGACCGTTCGAGACAAATAGAGTATCTGGTTCAAATTTTTCGATTTCCTTTATCCCAGTATCAGACGGAAATACTTTTATGTCAAACTCCCTTTTTTTCAAATTATTTAAGATATTTTTCTTCATCCCAGTATCCAAAATAGCCATCTTTGGTCCATCGTTTTTGATTCTATATGGCGAATTCGGTGAAACCTTTTCGACTAAGTCTCTTTCAGTGATCTCCGGTAGATTTTTAGCTTCCTCTAGTGCTTTTTCTTTGTCAGCTTCTCCAACCATTATAGCTGATTTAACAGTTCCTTCTTTTCTTGTTCTAGTTGTTAATAACCTAGTGTCTATTCCACTAATCCCACAAGCATCGTTTTCTTTCAAAAACTCATCTATATCAGATTCTGCGTTCCTGTGGGAGGGGTTAAGACAAGCCTCTCTAACAACTAACCCATCTGCTTTCATTGAATCAGATTGCATATTTTTGTAACTAATACCATAATTTCCGATTAAAGGATAGGTAAACATTAAGACTTGACCTTTGTATGAAGGATCCGTGAGAGCTTCCTCATATCCAGTGTATGGAGTTGCAAAAACTAGTTCACCTTTTGAAACTCCCTCAACTCCTATTCCTTTTCCTTCAAATACCGTTCCATCCTCTAAAGCTAAAACTGCGTCCTTCATTAAAGAACCTCAAAATTATGCTTACATCTATATTTTTCCTACCTCTAATGAGTCTAAAGCTTAAAAAGTTTTTTTACAATAAAAAAACAATAGTTGAGAAATAATAGGATACGGTTTTTGATTTTTGGAGGTAAATCAATGAAAATCGGATTCGTCGGAGGAACTGGATATATCGGCGAGGGATTATCGCTTAGATGGGCAAAAAAAGGACACGAGATCTTTATTGGTTCAAGAAACAAGGAAAAAGCTAAAAGAGCATTTAAAAAATATAATAAAAAACTAGGTAAAGGCTACAAAGATAAGCTAAATTACGGATTAAATAAAGATGCAATCTTAGAGAGTGAATTAGTTGTAATTTCTCTACCTGCTAAAGTGATCAAAAAAGCACTTGAAGACCTCAAAAAACATTTTAGAAATGAAATAGTAGTTTCTCCAGTAGCTCCTTTATATAAATCCGATAATGTATTTAAATGTAAAAATACGTGTGCTGCTTTAAAGATCCAAGATATATTACCTTCATCTACCAAAGTGGTTTCCGCATTTCACAGCGTTCCGGCTTCTCATTTAAAAGATACCGAAAAAAATTTAAATTGTGATGTCGTAGTTTGTGGAGACGATGAAAACTCTAAAAGTACTGTAAAATCCCTAGCTGAAGAAATTAAAGGAGTAAGATGCCTAAATGGAGGACCACTTTCAGTTTCTAAATTATGTGAGTCCCTAACTCCTCTCCTAATTAACTTATCAATTAGAAACGAATTAGAAGACCCTTCTGTTAAATTTATCGATTTTAGTGACTGATCCAATTCAAGTTCTATTATGGCTAATAATTTTCCACTACAGTGACCTCCTCCCCACCTAACCTGTTATTAGGGAAAAGTGCTTCCGTCCTATTCATTCGTGTCGTATAATCTGGTTTTCTGATTACCTAACGGAGTTTTTTACAGAAACGTCCTGCCAGAGATGGAACATCCACCTATCTTGTTTTGTGGTTACCTACCTACCTTTGCCTAGCTTGATACACAAAGGCCCAGGTCAATGGTAGTGGCTTCCGGACACCGGCAACAGTGCCCCTGATGTCAGAAGAAAACTTCTTCGTTCAGAAAAACTATTCATACCCCCTTTACCCCCTAACACCCCCCACCAGATCAAAAAACTAGAGAGCTATCCAACCCAACATCCCATATATCATCAAATTACCTCTCAAATCATATCCTACCCTACCCAACACACCACCACCCAAACCAAAAACTCAGGAAGTCGACCTCCTGGGCCAAAGGTTAAGCTAACATTTAGAATTCATTACTATGATGTAGGTCTGCTTTTCTGATAGAAGATTATTCTTACTTTTTAACTACTGCTGTTGTACTTGGGGTTTTCAAATTCTTTAATAGGAATGACAAACTATTTGTTAAAATGTAGGGCAGTTAACCTAAAAACCAAATAACTGTATTCTTCAAACTCGAATCTCTGAGGTAAAAATTTGACTGGCAATATATCTAAAGAAGAGAGGATTAAAGGAGAGTTTATTCCCGAATCTATAGGTGGATATGAAAAAATAGGAAAATGCCCTGAATGCGGAAGTAAACTTTATCTAGATTCAGAGAGGGCTGAATTGATCTGTGAGGAATGCGGTTTAGTCGTTGAAGATAGCTTTATCGATCCAGGACCAGAATGGAGAGCATTCGATGAAAAAGAAAGAGAAAACAAAAGCAGAGTAGGATCCCCAATGACATACACTTTACACGATAAAGGACTATCAACAATGATCGATACAAAAAATAAGGATTCTTATGGAAGTAAAATACCATCAAATAAAAAAACAAAACTTTACAGACTAAGAAAATGGCAAAAAAGAGCCAGAGTAAAGGACTCTACCGAAAGAAACCTTCTTTTTGCTCTTGGAGAACTCGACAGAATGTCCTCACAGTTAAATTTACCCAAAAATTTAAGAGAAACAGCAGCTCTCATATATAGAAAAGCTGTAGACGAAAACCTGATCCAAGGCAGAAGTATTGAAGGAGTTAGTGCAGCATCCCTCTATGCCTCATGTAGAAAGCTTGATGTACCAAGAACATTAGAAGAAATAGCAGAAGTTTCTAGAATATCTAAAAAGGAAATAGGAAGAACATTTAGATTTATATCAAGAAAATTAAATTTAGATCTAAATATTGTAAGTCCAAGAGACTTTATTCCCAGATTTTGCTCTAAACTAAACTTATCAGAAAAAGTAAAAGAAAAAGCTAAAAAAATCATCCACAAAGCTGAAGAAAAAAACATACTAAGCGGAAAAGGCCCCACAGGAATTGCAGCATCCTCCATTTATATAGCTTCAATCGAATGCGGAGAAAAGAAAACCCAAAAAGAAATTGCAGAAATAGCCTCCGTCACAAAAGTCACAATAAGAAACAGATACAAGGAACTAGTCAAAAAGCTAGGTATAAACCTCTAAAATAGAACCTCCAACATAAATTAATTTGAACTACCTCTGCCGTGACATCCCCCTTTTCCTAAAGGAAAAGGATTCCATCCATCTACTCATGCCATCTGCTTTCGGGGCACCAAAAGAAGTAGCATGAAGAGAAACACTCTCTTCATAGACATCCTAAACAGTTACCTACATACCTACTTATCTTCGCTAACTTTTTACTGGAGCACCAGCACAGAGGCTGAGTCCACCGGTAGTGGCTTCCCGGGCCCTGCCCTGCTCTGCCCTGCTCTGCCCTGCCCTGCCCTGTCACAAGGACTCCTGTTCACAGTAGAAGGCGTAATGCATGAAAGAATTCATTCCCTCATATCCTAACCCTTCCACACAACTTGGGGCCTCGGAGCTAACCATGAACCAGTCACTAGCACATCAAATAAGTAGCTTTATGAACCTTTCGGCTGACAATGACAAAGCAGCATAGTTCCCATCCTAAAGAACCGGGACTATGTCGCTCTCTCAAACTCTCACGGAAGTTAAAAAAATCAACGAAGAAGTCAAAATTATGCTCAGTTTGAGTTATATCCTAACCCAAAAAGATTCTAACTCCTTATCTTAATGGTTGAGGAGGCCTCTTTCCAAGATCTTTGATTTTGATAGAGAGATGAATCAACCTATAAGGCTTAAATGGCTTCGTGTCTTAGGTTTTGGCTGTAGGCAGGGGTTGTGGCCGAAGGCTAGAGCCCGTGGACAGATTGAGAGTTCTGGTTACCAAGTTCGCTGGCTTGGGCCAGAGAATCTCCCCGAATAAAGCTTCTTGGATACCCTTGGCCCTGGACTGAGATGATTTGACGGTGGCAAGAAGTAAACCTCCTTAGGCCCTGGAGGCCATCTTCCAAAAATCTCTGATTTTGAAAGAGGTCTTCAGCCGACTGATAAGATAAACTGGCAGTTTCTATCAAAAAACACATTTTTCCTTGTGCACCTAAATTTTTTATCAGGATAGAAATGCACTCGTTCCTTTTCCCTAAAGGAACCTAGGTTTTACGATTCATTGCTTGTGACCTCCTCATCTGCCTAACTCAAAGATTAGGAATGTGCTTCCACCTATTTAGAGTTCTTCAGGTTCCGAGGCTCATAGCTCCCTACCAGGGGGTGTATGCCGAGCTCGGCTCGGGTCTAGTTAGCAGGTTACAAGGACTTAAACTGTTTTCCCAGAACATCCCCTATATCCATCACTATCATATGCCCCAGTTACGGGGCCCAGTCCGATTACTGGGGCTCCGTTCCGAGGTCTTCCACGTATCCCTTTGCGGAAGAACCTAAATTCCCGAGGCACTCGGCTGCTCAAACTCAGCCCATATGCTCGAAACCTCTCAACAAAACCCTATTCGATTCCCCAATACAAACATCTTAGTGCTGACTCATCCCCACCTAAACCAAAGATCTAGGAGGGGGATTTCTCACCAAATAAGTTAAAATAGAAATTATTTCATTTATTCGAAATGTAATAGGTAATTTAGGTTAGAGGTAATTTGGGTTTAGGTTTTAATATTCCATATCCAATATTTAAAAACAAATTAATTTCAGGTTTTGATTATGAGTGATAAAATTAAAACTGGAGTGTACGGTCTTGATCCAATATTAGGAGGAGGGTACAGGGAAGGAACGGTTAATTTAGTTTATGGTAAAACAGGTGTTGGAAAAACTACTTTTGGCCTTCAATATGCACTATACGGACTAAATAGAGGAGAAAAGGTTACTTATGTCTCCTTTGAGATGACTAAGAAACAGATCGTGAAGGAATGCAAGGATATGGGTTGGGATGAAATAACTAAATACCTTGAGAATAATCAACTTGAAATTATCCATGAATTTGGAGAAGATGTTCTATTTCTTTCAAAAGATCTATTAAAAAAAATAAGAGGAAAAGATAAGAGATCTAGGGCATCTAGAGTTATTATAGATCCATTAACCCATTTAACCTTTTCTTTAAGAAGTAAAAACGAAAGAAAGGCTCTTAGTAAATTTTTTGAGGGACTGAGAAATATCTCAACAGCTGTAATAACTCTTGAAGAAAGAGGGCTCTCTAATGATGAAGACAGCTCAACTCCTTTATATCTTGCTGACAGCGTTGTACATCTAGAAAACCTAGGATTTGGAGAAATGTATGATAGAACACTTAAGATCATTAAAAATAGAGGAACTAATCATGGTGAAGGCGTTTATCCTATTGATATTCTTTCTGGGCTAGGATTAGTAGTAGAGGCATCCGAAGATCAATTAAAAGATATCAGATCTCATAAAAGATATGATGAAAAGTTTGTTGAGGCCAAAAAAGAAGTAAAGAGTAAATTAGATGGAGAAGTCCAAGAGAGCATCTTAAATAGATTGGAGATTTTGAGAAATAATTGGACTAGAGATGAAAAGCCTGACAAGGTAATTGAAGAAGTTTTAAGGACTGAGAAGGAAGAATGAAGGTAGATAAATTAAATAAGGAATTAAGGGAATTATCGAATATCCCTGGAGTAAAAGCCTGTATTCTATACAGATTAGATGGTGAAATAATACAAGTAAGGATACCGGGAGATAAGAATGAAATAATCAAGTTGATGAAATGGATGAAAAACCAAGTTAAATATGTTATAAACGAGATTAAGAAAAAAAATCTTGACAGTGTGGACTTTTCGTTTGATGAACTTCAGGTGGTTTTTTATCCGTCATCCCAATCAACAGTTCTGGCTGTGGTTACAGAAGAAGAAGCGCATCGTGATTTAATAAAGATGGAGGCTATAGGTACTAGAGACAAAGTAAATAAAATAATAACCTAAGAACCTAAAATGAGATCTTGTACATTCTTTAGTAACGAAAATGAACCAATTAAGGCAGCTTCGAATGTTGTTAATAAGGCCAAAAAAAAGGAGATGAAACCTGATCTAGCGTTAATTTATTCAACAAAAAGGTATAGTGGCAACTATCAAGATATCCTCAAAATCATAGAAAAAGAGTTCGGTAATATTCCTCAAACAGGTGGTACCATTGATGGGGCATTATTTAGGGGTGAATTGAGAACAGATGGGGTTTTTTTAACTTTAATAGAAGATAAAAAAGCTAGATTTAGAGTAAAGTCATTTAAATACAGTAAATTTAACGAATCCGGTAAAGACCTGATTAAAGAACTAGATATAAAAGAAAAGGATTTAGCTGTAATACACTCACCTATAATTTACTTTAGGAATCGGAGAGATTTATTTAAAACTCTAGCAAAGGCCAAGTACTATGATATCAGGCCTAAAATAACGAAAAATAATAAAGACTTAATTAAAGGTTTTTCAGATCATTTATACAAAAAAGGAAATGTCAGGCCTCCTAACAAGGTCCTAGAGAAATTTTCAAACCAAGAATCTACGCCGGTAGTAAACATAAACCTAGGGCACTCTAACTTAGGTTTAGACTCTCCTAATGTATTTTCTAACTATAGAAATATTAAAGGTGATTTATCAATACTTTTAATTGAAAAAAATGGATCTAAACCTATTTATGATGATATATATCCCTCAAAGACTGATGATCTTAAGAAAAATAAAGAAATCGTAAAAAAAGAAATAGAACCGATTAAGGAAATTGAGATTGAATGCATTCAAAATATTATCACTAAGATAAACAATCAAACAGTAAAAGATGTCGTTAACGAAATAGATTCCAGTTCTAAGATTGAAGATCAAGAACTAAAAGAAGATTTTGAGAAAGGAAAGGTTTCATCAGAAACACCGTACATATTATTTCTATTTAATGAAGAAACATATGGAGGAACCCAGATAGGTATCAAAAATTCCTTCCCCTTCAGCCTTTATCCAACATATATCGACCTATCAAATTTTTCAAAAGAAGCTATACTTGGATACGAGCCATCAAGGGGAAAACTTCTAAAATATATTTCTTCTATAAATAAAGTAAAAGATAAAAATAGATTTAAATTAACTTCGATTGATCTTTCAACTGTAGCAACTTTTGGCGAGAAACTAATGAAATATAGAAAACATTTTGAGGAAAAATTAGAAGAAAATTATTTAGCCATATTTACATATCCTCCAGCAGCTTACTTGCCAGAGAACCAACAAAATCAAGATTATTTGACCGAAGTTGACAGGGAAATATTTTTCTCCGGTGGAGGAACTAACCTAACATTTAAAATCTGAATATCAAAAAATTATCTACAATTAAACCTAAAATCAAAATCAAAAAAGTAAAATATATATTTAAATAGTATTTTTTTACAATTCCTCTCATCTCCATACTTATCTTCCACTTTTTAGACCTTAATGGATAGTAGACTTCTTTCAAGAAGAAAGCTAGAGGCAACAAAATAAAAAAAACGCCCCAACTTAAGTAGTTTCTAAGCCCAAGGTAAATTAACCCAAAATAGAAAACTATATTTAAATAGCTTGAAGTTTTCAATAATGTACTAATATCATATACAACAGCAAATGAAGATATTCCAGATTTTTTATCAGAAGATAAATCCTTAATATCCTTTAATAACATAAAAGAAATCACTAAAGTAGTAAACAAAAATACAATCAAAAATACCTTCATGTCTAAATCAGTCATTATCAGCCAACCCGAGAGAGAAAAACAAGGAAATGTGACCAGATAAGTAATCAATTCCGTCAAGTAATTTTCCTTCAACCTAAACCCAAAAAAATTCCCTAAAAAGAAACGATCTGAATACCACCAAGTAAAAAAAGAGAACACAACATAAGGAACTATAATAAAATAATCTATAGAACAAGATAAAACAACTGAGAATACGAGTCCAATCAGATACAAAAACATTGACAAATAAATCCCAACATCTATAGACAAAATTTCTTCAGTAACAAGATTTCTTTTTCCTTTAATTTTGTCCTCCTCGTAATCACTAACATTATTAAAAAAAGTTATAGACATAGAATTAATTAAACCAAATAAAAAAACTATTAAAAACCTTCCAAGTACATTACTAGGTATACCCTCAGTTAATATAAATATAAAAAAATAAAGAATTAAGATTGGAAAATAAACATGTGGAGGAATAATCGATAATTCCAAAAATCCCTTAATCTTATCGATTTTTCTATTATACATCTAAACCTCGTTCCTCACCAAAGTGTATATGTCGTGCTTTCTTCTTCAAATATTTCCTCTGCTATTTCCTCTTCCTTTTCCTTTTCTTCCAACTTAGGCACCTCCATTATTTCTTCTTAACTCAAAATAGGTGCCATCCACTTATAAAGCAATTTTACAGGTGCGCCTGTAGGTCTTTATGTAGGTTGTCAAAACTCGCTACATTACATACCCAAAGCAGAAACTAGAAAAAACAATCTACTATAATCCACTCTTATAAGCTCTTAAAACTAAGACTAAGCCAAAAATCAAAAAAACATTATTAAAAATTATTTCACCAAATAAAAACCTTAAATCAACATTTTAATCAATCAGGATCAATTTTTGATTCAACAACAACAACTTCCAAAAAATCCTTCCGAAGCCATAATCTTAACTAAACTTTCTCACCCTCAAACCTGTTTAATTGACATCCTTAACCTTTAAAAGCTTTAATCTACGATAATGAATTAAATAAGCTCTTAATCTATACTATTACACCTGAACACTCTATTTACCTAAAAAGATTTCTCCATATATTCTAATCCCATTTTTTTATCTCTTTAGTCCTTAAAATAGTTAGTTTTCTAGAAGATGACAAACTTAATAGCAAAATAAAGAAAAAATAAACCTACTTTAATTTCTTAACAAGGTTTGTGACCTCCTCTCCCTCTCTAAAGAGAGAGAGGGCTTCTCGTTTGTTCACTACTCCAGCGACTTGTATTGCTACGAGGCCGCTCCCTCGGCTCCCTTCTCTTTCTCAGGAAACTGCCAGGATAGGAAAACTTGCGAGATTAGGGGTTTTAAAAGCCCTCACAGACACCCCCCTCCTAGGCGGAGTCACCCCAACCCTATCAATTCACGGTACCACCCCTCTGCCAGCCACATTTAGTGGCTGGCCTTTCCCTCCCTCTCCACCAACCTTCACTACCCAGAAAAGTTGATTCCAAGAAAATTACAGTCACAGACCAAATACCCAAAAACACCTCCCAAAGAAAACTTCTCAACCACCCACATACCCACCCAAACACCAAAAAGAAAGAAAACAAATGGACAGAAAAAAATTATATCCCCAACAACACATCCTCTAAATAAAAAAAGAAACACCAACCCCCAAAAAAAAAGAAAAGATATAACACCATACCCAACCCCCCCTAAAGAAGAAAAATTGGCAGCTCAGTACCATTCATATCAAATTTCTATTCCAGTTATTTTAGATGCCATGTTGGTGATTGGGTATAGAGAGGATTTTTCGATCTTGTTTATATCTGTGTTTCCTGCTTGTTGAACTAATAGTTTTACTTCTTCGGTTATAGCTTTAAAGTAATTTATGATTTTTTCGGATGCTTTATCTGGTTTCAGATTTTTTCTTAATTTGGGATCCTGTGTTGTTATTCCTTTTGGACATTTCCCTGATGAACAGTTTCCACATTGGGTACATCCTGCTGCCATCATCGTTCCTGTTCCAATGTAACAGGCGTCTGCTCCTAGAGCTAAGGCCTTAGCGATATCTGCGCCTTTTCTAATTCCTCCTCCAACAATGAGGGAAACATCTTTTTTTAAATTTATTTCTTTTAAAGCTTCTGATGCTTCTACTGTTGCCTTTAGGGTAGGTATACCTGCGTGTTCTAAAACTGATTCAGGGCCTGCTCCCGTTCCTCCTTGCATCCCGTCCACGACTACTGCATCTGCTCCTGCTTTAGCTGCTATCTTTACATCATTTTTTACTCTACCGGCACTGTATTTTACGAATATTGGTTTTTTCCAATCTGTTATCTCTCTTAGTTGTCTTATTTTCATCTTTAAGTCTTCTGGTCCTACTATATCCAGGTGTCTTGAAGGGCTTAGTGCATCAGTTCCTGGTGGTATTTTTCGTATTTTAGCTATTTCTTCTGTAACCTTTTCTCCTAGAAGATGCCCCCCCATACCGGCCTTTGCTCCTTGTCCAATCTTGATTTCAATTGCTTCACTGTTCATTAGATAGTCTTTAGATACGCCAAATCTGCCTGACGCATATTGTGCTATCAATTTTTCTGCTTCTTCTCTTTCATCTGGATGCATACCTCCTTCTCCAGTGTTTGTTGCAGTTCCTAGTTTGGTAGCTGCTTTTGCAAAAGCTTTTTTGGCTTCAATAGAACAAGCACCAAAACTCATTGCTGGTATCATAATCGGGATATCGATCTCTAATGGGTTTTTTGAGAATCTAGTTCCTAGTTCAACCTTTGTTTTACAGGGCTCCCGGTATTTATCCACTGGAGGTCGTGAAACCTGAGCAGGTAAAATCGTTAAGTCATCGAAGTCAGGTAAATCTCTTTTAGAGGAGCCTCCTCTGACTTCATATCTGCCACTTTGAGATTTTTTCTGAATTTTTTCTATTGTTTTATTGGACCATGTCCCTTTACTTTCATAAAAACTTGAATCAGTCAATTTTACAACCTCTTAATTAAATTATTTTTCTATTAAAACAGGTTCATTAACTTCAAAATTATATTCATACATTAAACCTTAATAGATCTCGTTATTTTCACAAAAATTCCTTAAAATCATTTATATTATTCTATTTTTTGATTTCTTTAATTTAATATTTCTTAGATTGGTCCTGCACTGTTTGTAGTATTTTAATCTCCATAATGTGGTCTTTTGTTTTTGGGGGTTATTTTTTTAAATTTGCTTGACTTTGTATCTAATTCGTGTTCTCTTATTAGATCTTGTAGGTATTTTTGGTCTTTATCATTTGTTTCGGATATTTCTGCATTTTTACCTAATCCTTCTATCTTACCTGAAAAGTATATTGTTCCGCCTATCATTGACTCTCCAATTGAGTCTCCTAGATCTCCTGTGACTATTATTTTTCCTCCCATCATGTATACTCCTGTCATTAAGTCGCTGTATTTTTTTACTATAATTTCTCCATCTTTCATTATTCCTCCAGTCCTTGATCCAGCTGTTTCATTGATTATTAGTGTTCCTCCGTACATTCCTTGTCCAGCTCCATCCCCGGCACTGCCTTTTAGTTTAATTTTACCTGAGTGCATATTTTCTCCTATTTGATTGCCTGCATTACCTTCTATATCTATTTCTGCTTCTTCTAACATTGTTCCTGCATAATATCCAACGCTACCCTCTATTTTTACATTGATATCTTTTGTTATACCTGCACAGATAAAATGATCTGCATTCATGTTTTTTAATTTTATTTTTGTCTCTTTAGTTCTCTTAATCTTGTTGTTTATTTCTCTTGGTTCTAATTGATCTACATTTATCTCTTTCATTTTATCCTCCAGTCATAGTAGCTACTTCTCCTGGCTTCAAATGTTTAATTTCCTCTATTTCTGCCATAGATTCTCTTATTGCTATTTCTTCTGATGCTATTGCAAATATTTCATTATTTTGAGCTAAAATTGTAGGCCTTAATCCTAGAGAATCTCTAGCTACTCCTATTCCATTTTCTATAGCTATAATAAAAGAGAAAGGGCCATCCATGTCATTTATTGAATTTTTTAGAGCTTTTTCTAGTGTATCTCCTTTATTTAGTTGGTTTGCTATGTAGTGAGCTATGCATTCAGTGTCATTTTGGGTATCAAAGATTAATCCATCGCTTTCGAGGTTTTCTCTAATTTCACGATAGTTTGTTATTTGGCCATTGTGAACTACATTAACATCGGGTCTAGCAAAACTCTGGAAGGGATGAGCGTGGTATCTGTTAACCTCACTTTCAGTTGAAAACCTAGTGTGGCCAATTCCATGGGTTCCTTTTATATTTTTTTCATCTAGGTAATTGGATAACTTTTTAACCTTTCCTTTATCCTTGATTGTGTATGCTTTTCCAGCGTTTATGACCTTGCATTCGTTTAACTGACTTATTCTGGAAACTTTTTTTCTTAAAATCTCGTATTTTCCTCTGTATATTGACGAGTATATTGGGGGCTCGGTATCTATCTCTATTTGGATTTTATTACCTAGGATTTCTTCGATTTTTTCTTGGTTTTTTCCAGATTCAATTTCAATGAAGTATTCGTTGTCTTCAAGATCTAAGATACCATATAGAGCTACTCCTGCAGAGTCTTCGCCTCTATGTTGGAGTTTTTCTAGCATTTGGAGTATTTTATCGTCAATTGAAATATTTTTGGTTGAATAAATTCCAGCTATTCCGCACATCAGATTTTAATCTCTGTTACATCAATAAAAGTCTATTTAAGAAGAATTAAGATTTATTATGAATTTTTATGAAAAAAGGAGTTTTTTAGGTTTCGTCCCAGAACATTTTGGTTCTAGCGTACTTTCTTTCTTCTTCTAGTATCTTTTTGTAGAACTCTTGGTCTTCCGGTAAGTTCTTAAATATTCTTGATGCAGCTCTTGGACCTATACCATTGCCTGAAAGAGCAATTACGGATTTTTTTCCATGACTTAATACCATATTTGCATTTTTATGTAATCTTTTTAGTTCTTCTTTGCTTAAATTATTTATATTAGTTATTTTATCCTCTTCCCATGGATTAAGAGATGCAATTAGCTTTGAATTACATTTAGGGCATTTGGGTTTATCTTTTACTCTTTTAACTCTTTTTTTAATATTCCAATCCTTGCAATGAAGGCAAAATAGCAGAGTCTTCTCATTTAGTAATCTGTTTCTTAGAGTATCCAATATAGATTTATCCGCTCTATCCGGGGATATTAGGTCGGGGGAACTCTTTCTTCCAGCTTTTCCAATAGGAGTCTTTTCATTTAAGTAAACCAATTCGATGTCTTTATTTTCAATTCGTTCAAGAACTTGTCTAGCTCTTTCTATATCCAGTTTATGATTTAGTATTTCCTTCATAGCCTCTTCATATATTGGAGTATCCTTGTAAGCTTCCATTAACCTTTCAATACTAAAAGTAGAGTGGTCTATGTCTTTATCAATGGATCCAAATTTTTTACCAACTTTAACTAATTCCCACTTGAACAGAGAAGTGTTTTTAAGAGATAGTTCCAGTATTGACCTTAACTGATTGGGTTTTATTGGAAAAACTTCCCTAAGAGATCTGATCGTTATTTCTTTAGGAAGATCCAGCTTTATTCTGTATGGATCTACTTCCAAGCCAACAGTAGATCCTAGTTTAGAGGTTAAAAGTGACGTAATAGCTTGGCCGATAGTTTTATTTACCTTCAATCCAAAGCAACTATTTATTATTACCTCATCGTTTCCTTTTTCTATTAAAATTCTATCATTAGTAGGAACTGGATATTCACTATCTTTTTGCTTCTTTATTAATCTAAATACTTTTTCTAAAGCTTTTTTGTTTATATCTATTTCTTCTAATAGATTATCGTAGTCTATGTCATCTATCTTATTAGTTAAATTTTTTCTTATTTTACCTACTTTTATTGCTACATCATAGGGAACGGGGATTTCCTCTCCCACCCAGTTTGGTATTGTTCCTTGAGGATCCTTTATCTCCTCTACTTCGATCTCATCATCTTGAATGGTGATTATTTTCCACATCTTACCTTGTGCTATAAAAACTGCTCCTTCTTCAGCAAAACTAGCTACAAAACTCTCGTCTAAGCTAGCTAGAGTTTGTCCACTCGTAAGATCCTTAACACTGTAGTTTTTTTCGTCTGGAATCATACTCAGATTACTATAATAATACTTCCAAGTTCTCCCAATTTTGTGTATAATGTCCTCTTCCTCATCATAGTGGATTAGGTTATATTCATCCATATTACTTAGAACAGTTCTTAGTTTTTCTTCGGTTAATTTCAAAAAAGGATAAGCTCTAGTAACTATGTTATAGAGTCCATTAAAACTCAGATTATCTTTATTTAGGTTTAATCCACAAATTTGGTTTGATAATACATCAAAGCAATTTTCTCTTACTTTAATATCTTCTAAACTATTATTTTGGGCTTTAGAGGTTATTGTAATAGATTCTAGTATGTCATCAAAAGTAGATGTTATTATTTGGCCTCTAGATGTTTCAGTATTTTCATGTCCAGATCTACCAACTCTTTGAACCAACCTAAAAACCTGTCTTGGAGAGTTATATTGTATTACGAGATCCACATCTCCGATGTCTATACCGAGTTCCATTGAAGAAGTACAGATTAAACCGTCTATCTTACCTTCCTTAAATTCTTTTTCTATCTCTATTCTCTTTTGTTTTGATAAAGACCCATGATGTACCCCAATATTAGAATCGATTAGGTTAAATCTTGAGGATAGTGTTTCAGCTGCTTCTCGCGTGTTAACGAAAATTAGAACCGATTTATTTTGTTTAACCAATTCATTAATCTCAAAGATATGTGAGCTTATTTTTTTATCTAACATAGTTTTTTTCTGAATCTCCTCGACTGCTGTTTTATCTTTATCTGGCATATTTATCGAAAAATCGTATGAACCGGATGCACCTGAGTTTATTACATTACACTTTCTTTCACCAGTTAAAAAATCAGATATCTCATTTGGGTTTCCCACGGTAGCTGATAGTCCTATTCTCTGAAAGTCTCCAGCAGCTTCTGTTAATCTTTCAAGACCTAATGATAGTTGTATACCTCTTTTTGACTCTGCTAAGTCATGTATTTCATCGATTACAACATGTTTAACATTTGATAGATGTTTTATCATCCGAGAACCAGGTAATATAGCTTGTAATGTTTCAGGTGTAGTAACCAATAAATCGGGTGGATTTTTAGCCTGTTTTCTTCTTTTAGTAGAACCGGTGTCCCCATGTCTAACCTGTACATCTATATCCAGCCTTTTCCCCCACCATTTCAATCTGTCCACTATATCTCTATTAAGAGCTCTAAGTGGTGTTATATAAAGCGAAGAGATAGCCTTTTCTTCTTTCTCCTTTATTAGGTTAAATATAGGTAAGACCACGGCTTCGGTTTTACCAGTTCCAGTAGGACTAACCAAAAGTAGGTTTTTTCCATCTATAACCTCTGGAATAGCTTTCTCCTGAGGACTAGTTGTTGAACTAAATCCTTTTTTTCTTAAGGTTTTCTGAATTTGGTTATTTAGATGATCAAAAGCTGACATTAGATTACCTTTCGCATTTTCTTTCAGGTTTGTTTAATTGACCTAATTTTCCTAGGTAGGTTCCATCAAGCAGATATATCTTGGATTCTTTTAAAGAAACGGATCCAGAGTTAAAAAAAGGACCTAAAAAGGAATCACTAGGACTATTAAAAGAAATACCTCCTGTTAAATCGTTAAAAGCCGGTTGAATAATTAAACTAGGGCTATTCCAATCTATCTCACCATATTTCTCTCTAATAGGTTTTTTCTTTAATTTTGCCTCTATCCAACATCTCTCATCTATTATTCTTTCAAATTCATCTTCAAAACTTACCACTGGATGATTATGGCCAATTAAAATTTCTTCTTTTTTAAAGACATTCTTTTTAGGCCAAGTGTGCCCATGCAAAAAAGCTGCCTTATCCAGAATCAGTCCTCTAGTATCCTCTATACATACTTTTTCATTAAGTTCATCAGGTACCAAACCACCTATTTTTCCATCGTGATTCCCTGGTGTAATCCTGATTTTATTGACCTTTTCACTTAAAAACTTAAGTAATAGCGGTATTTCCTTTCTCTCTTGCCAAGAGAGTCCAGGAACTTGGTTTTTAACGTCCCCTAGTAAAATTATTTCCTCTGGTTTAATCTCTTCAATAATTTTATTTATTCTCTTCTTTAACCTATCTGTTTGATTTGGAACTCTTATGCCTTCCTCCTCCAAAGACCTCTCAATGCCCAAGTGTAAATCTGATATAATTAATTTCTCATCTAGAATAGAGACAGGTTTTTCAGCAACTGGCTTTATGTATCTCATCTCTCTAATTTTTCCCAATTTCTTATCGATTAAACTAGTCTTAAAACACCTATCTCAGGTTCGTAACATTTTCCTTCTTCCATCAATTCATTTATAGCATCTTCTAATTCATCTTCACTAAAATCTGATTTTGAAGCTTCCTCAAGTACCTTAGAGTATTCAGGATTATCTAATTTATCTATTACATCTTTTATTACTTTTTTTGGTGAATCATTTTTTTCTTCACTTATTTTATCCGTAAATGAACCCAATGATTTCTTGACAATATCTTTAAGTTTATTTAAATCTAAATCATAATGTTCTAGCGATAGTTTTATTCCATTTGCCAAATCTTCTCTTGCACCCTGATCTAAGAGATAATTAACCAATTCATCAGACTCTAAGTCAGATTCAACAGCCTTGCTTAAGTATTTAATTCTTTCACTAGTCCTTTCTGCTGTAGATAATGTCCAATTGGTCCGAGATTTTTCATCTATCTCATTTACATTCTCTGGTCTTATAGAGTTATAAATATCCCCTGAATTCGTTTCAAATACATTTATCTTCCCTGTAATAGCTAGGTATTTAGGTGGATCCATTTTACTTAACTTATCTCTTGATTTCGGATTGTATCTGCCCGCAAATAAATTAAATATCCCTGTAGGATCCGATAACCTGCCCTTAACAGAATCTTCATTCACGACTTCTATATCCGTTAAAACCCCGACCACAAAAATTCTATTACACTTTGCTCCCGTTTCAGTGATCAAGTAATTTGGTTCCATCTCTCCTTCGGATTCTA
Organism: Candidatus Methanohalarchaeum thermophilum; assembly: GCA_001914405.1. GTDB lineage: Archaea > Halobacteriota > Methanonatronarchaeia > Methanonatronarchaeales > Methanonatronarchaeaceae > Methanohalarchaeum > Methanohalarchaeum thermophilum. Next base: position 1,430,478 of record MSDW01000001.1, on the reverse strand, counting down.
TCTTTAGATCTGATCTACTAAACTCCTCTGCAAATATCCTCCAAGCAACTTCTCGTCTCATTTTTCACTTTTTACTTAGGGATAGAACCTTAATATTTTTTAGATGTTATATAAAAAAAATTTTAAGAGATAATTAGTGAAAAACATGAAGAAACCTTACATATTAATTAATTCTGCTTTAACCCTAGACGGAAAAATCTCTACTAAAAAAAGGAAAAAAATTAAAATATCTTCAAAAGAGGATTTTATAAGAGTTAAGAAACTGAGAAAAAGATTTGATGGGATCTTAGTCGGTATAGGAACAGTTCTAGCTGATGACCCTAAACTAAATGTGGAAAACACATTAAGGATCGTCCTAGATAGCAGGGGGAGAATCCCCTTAGATTCCAATCTATTGGAAGACGAGCTACCCGTTTTAGTCGCAATAACCGAAAAAGCTCCATTAAGTAGAGTCAAAAGAATAGAGGAAAAAGCTGAAGTAATAAAATTTAAAGGCTCAAAGGTTGATTTAAAAAATTTATTGAAAAAGTTAAGGGAAAAAGGAATAAAAAAACTCCTAGTAGAAGGAGGAGGAACAGTTAACTGGTCATTTCTAAAAAATAGGTACGCGGACGAAGTATGTGTTTATATATCAAATCTAATTTTTGGAGGGAAAGACGCCCCCACTTTTGTAGATGGAGAAGGGGTGAAGGAAAAACAGGATGCTATTGAGCTAAAATTGAAGAATGTTGAAAAACTAGGTGAAGGACTTCTACTTTTTTGGGAGTTACCTCATCCCAAAGGATTATAATCCCTCTTCTAGTGAATTAATACTTAATGAGTTCTAGTGAAAAACTGAATCTAGACAAAAGCAAAGTATCATTTAAAGAGATTAAGAAACTAATAACGGAAGTTAAGAATCTCACCAACCTAAATATATCCAAGGTAATTCTAGTTAACGGAGAAAACAAGATCTCTTCAACCACAGGAAAAATAGAACTAACATTCTCCAAATATGCGAGCTGGAGCTTGATAGCAAAGACTTTAATCAATATTTCAGAAATCGATAACAACGCCGAACATGAAATTAGTATGGAACTCAAATATGATAAGATAGAAAAATACGAAAAAGAAGGTTATGTAGTTGTTTCCTACGGCAAAATAGAAGGAGACTATTACAAAGTAATATTTGAAATCCCATTTTCGAGTCCATCGGCTCTAAAAAAAATGGCTCTGTCAATCTACAACTCAGATCAAGAGATCAAAAAAGATATTCTATGGGACGGAGGAGACAAAAGATTAATCAAATTATGCAAAGAATTAAAGAACCTAAACTGGAAAGTTTCAACCATCAAATTTGTTAATGGAAAAAACTTGGAGTTAAATCTATCCAACCAAGGAAAAACAGCTAAAGAAACAAAAGAAAAAATTATTAAAAAAACAAAAGAAAATTAATCTACTTCTAGGTTTTTTAGATTCACTAAACAGGAAGTGTGAAGTGATCCCTACCTAAGTCAGAGATTTAGGAAGTGGGCTTCCCTGTGAGGCCTTATCTATAGGAGGAATTTGCTTTATTTGCTGGATTTGTCTATATGCATATAGCCAACAGATGAACTTATGCTTTGAGGGGAGAACTGGATTAGAACAAAAACAAGAACCCATATATTAGCTACACAATGGCTTTTCCCTTATTCCCAGCAGCTGCCCTACACCAGCCACCTAGACCCCTTACTCCAAAAGTTTCAGGATTACCCATGCACCTCTCGATGCTGGTCATGGGGCGTTTAGCCCATTTCCCCAAAAGGGGTATGGAATTGCCTTTTCAAAAAAGGCAGAAAAGCCAACCAACTACCAACCTTTAACTGGTGATGGAGCTATTTAAGCCTTATAGATTGATTCATCCCCCACCAAAATCAAAGACCTTGGAAGGAGTCTTCTTAACCATTGGGATAAAATAAATAAAAAGTGAATTTCTCTTTCATTGATTAAAAAGATGATTTGTTTAAAATAAAGTTAAATTTGAGTTGAGTAAAATGAACCAAACTAAAAATTCTATGGAGATTATAGGAAACCACATTAAAGAAGCTAGTAGTGAATTAGAACAAGAGATGGTTAACGAATTTATCAACAAGATTAAAGAAGGAAATAAAGTTTTTGTGCTTGGAGCAGGCAGATCTGGGTTTGTTGCTAAAATGTTCGCTATGAGGCTTATGCACTTAGGTTTTAATTCATTTGTAGTCGGTGAAACCATTACCCCTGCTTTATCTTCTGAAGACACAGTTGTAGCAATTTCAGGATCAGGAGAAACCTCATCTACTATAAAATTGGCAAAAACAACCAAAGAAAATAATGCAACTTTAATATCTGTTACATCAAACCGAGATTCAACCTTATCCAGTTTATCTGACAACATAATATCTGTTAAAAGTGAATTTAGTAACAAGAAAATAGACAAAACGAAAATAGCTCCACTTGGAACCTTATTTGAAATTACAGCCCTAGTACTTTTAGACTCAATTGTTTCTCAAATAATGAAAACTAAAGATATAAGCGAGGAATACCTCGAAGAAATGCACGCCACACTCGAATAAAGGATGCGCATAAATTAAAGCATCATTTTAACTTTTTCCTCGAAAAAGGTTATATAAATCCCATAAAAATCCAGGAATCAAAAGTATATAATTAACTATCTCTTAGATACTTTAAAAAGAGCTAATCACCTCTTCAAAGGCTGCCGATTAGGTGGAAGAGTTTCTCACCAAATAAGTTAAATAAATAATTATTTTATTTTTCTAGAAAACCCTTATTATGTTCTTTACTTGCCATAAAACTTATTTATCTCCAGTGAACTACCCCTACCTAATCAAAAGATTAGGAATGGGATTTCAGGAGAAGTTTGAATTAGGCTCTCACTTATATCTGAGCCGCATCCTAACCCAAAGAGGTTTCCTTATTCTCCTTGGCGTGTCCACACCACCACTACCTCCTACTCCCAACTCCAAATTAGTTTCAGACATACCCTCTCTTAGCAATATTCAAAGCACCATCTAAGTCAGCATTAATCAGTACGCCATCACTTGTTTCGTATAAGCCTCTCTCGATTCTTTCTCCCCTATAACTTGGTTTCCTCCTCACTTCAGTGTTGGCTAAAGCATCACATTTGCTTGTGTAAGATTCATCCACTAACATGAATTTAATGCCATAATACTCTAGTTTGTGCTTGAGTTTTTGCTTAAACCAATCAAACGGAACCTCAACAAAACTCTGGTTATTCTTATCCCCCAAGCTTATATCCTGCTTTCAGCCCCTTTCCATCACCACAAAACACTTCCTCAACTTTATTTTCTCTGCAATAGTCAACAATTGCCTTAGCCGCCTTATCTAAGTAATCATGCACATAGTTGTCTCGATCCCGGAATAATTTGTTTATTCTCTTCGTGTTCCCATCAAATCCCTGCCTATCCTTAATTGACTGTAACTTAGCTACTTCTTTATTAAACCACCTGTTATACGATTATAAGTAATCGCCCATCCAAGATAAATGAGCGCCCAAAGTGGTCAACACAAGTAGCCAAATTACCTAACCCCAAATCAATACCTAATCAAAAACCCTCCCTTTGCCTCAACTGGTTCCTTCTCCTCCTCATAAACAACCCTATACTCAAAATACTCCGCCTTCGCCCTAAGAAAAACATGTAATTACTTAATATCAATGTGGCTCTGTTTAAGCTTCTCATAAGAGAAATCAATTTGGATTTCTCTTTTATCATACTCATACCTTTCACAGAAACCTCTTGGAACACCAACTCAAATATGATCTTCTTTAACCTGGAAACTCTGACTTAGGAAATATCAATAAAAAATATCCATCCTTTTCTAAGTAACGGAGTGGACTAGCTTCACCATCATACCTACCCCCTCTCCTCTCTTCTTTATTAACTTGAAGAAAGATTTAAAAGCTTTGTCTACATGCTTCATCGCTTACCGAGCCATTTGAGAGGCCAAAACTCTATAGCTCTCACTTTCAACTTTTAAACGTTTGTAGGCATTGCAATAGTTAAAGGTATCCCCCATTGTCAAAGAAGTATTTGTCTCCTTCTCGTAGAACACTTCATTATATAAGTCCTTGGACTTATGACCCATCTACTTTAGGATCTCATATTCTTTTTTGATTAGTCCACATAGATTCTGCCTCAAACACTTCTCCATCCTACTATATCCGACCATACCTAATGCTTACCACACTATATCTAAAAGCTTTTCCAGAAGACTAAACCACCACCCACCCAAATCAAAAAATTTAGCAAGGTGCCTTCTCAGTCAAATAGATAATTTTTATCTATTCATCGGGGAAGACCCTCTTCCTTTCTTTGATTGGAGGGGGATGAATTCGATGTTTTTTAAAATAAAAAAAACTAACATTGTGTTGATGGCAGTTGGTTGATTTGTCTGCCTCTTGAACAAAAAGCAATCCCATGCCCTTAAGGCAATGGCTAAAGCCTCAGACCCTACATCGAATAGGTGTATAGGTAAGTATTGGGGTAGATGGGTAAGCCCGAAACAGCTTGGGAGTAAGGAGTCTAGTGGTTGGTGTGAAGCAACCATTGAGAAATAAGAGGAACCATTGAGAGTTAGTATATGGGAAAACTGTTCCCTAAGTCCAGACTTCACTTGGAGCAATAGGTTCCCTGTTGACGGTGTGAATGAGACAAGGCACCGTGGAAAACAAACTCCCTTTCGAGGATAAGGCCTCACAGGGAAGCCTCTCTCCTCACCGAACAGATGTGAGGTTAGGCAGGGGTCACTTCACATATCATTCTTTAAGAGGAATTTCTGGGTTTTGTTTAATTTTAAAATGATTGTATTTTTTTTATCTGTCTTAATTACTTTTTATTAACTTCCAAAGTTTTTTATAATTCTTTGGCCTATATGAGTATTCGTTGGGTTTTTGTGTCTATTAAAAAGAAGATATTTCTACCCAACTGATAAAAATGAGTTTTTCAAGAAAAATTCAGGAGATTAGTGGTTCTACTATAAGAGAGGTTTTTGAAGAAGCTGGAGAAGATTCAATTAATCTTGGGCTTGGTGAACCAGATTTGGATACCCCAATTGAAGCTAAAAAAGAAGCAAAAAGATCTATTGATAAAAATCAAACTAATTATACATCAAATAAAGGTTTAATCGGATTAAGGAAATCTATTTGTGATTATATTGAGAAATTTAATATTTTTGTTAATCCAAGTAATGTGATTGTTACTTCAGGAGGAAGTGAGGCCTTACATATAGCAACTGAAGCCTTAATTGGATTTGATGATGAGGCTATGATCCCTGATCCAGGTTTTGTTTCTTATGATCCTCTAGTGAAGATAGCTGGTGGGAAAAGTGTTCCATATTCTCTTAATGAAGAAAATGGATTTAGTTTGAATTTAGAGTCTATTAAGGAAAGAATTAATAATAAAACTAAAGTTGTTTTTTTAAATTCACCTAGTAATCCGACTGGAGCTGTATTGGGTCCAGAGGAAGTAAAAGCGGTAACTGAACTAGCGGACGATTATGGAGCTTACATAATATCAGATGAAGTTTATAGTGAAATAATTTATGGAAAAAACCATGTTTCACCTAAAGAATTTTACGACAAGGTTATAGTTGTCGATAGTTTTTCAAAGACTTTTTCAATGACGGGGTGGAGAGTCGGGTACCTATTAGCTGATGAAGGAGTTATTGACCAATCTTTGAAGGTACATCAATATATTCAAGCATGTGCTCCTTCTATATCTCAGAAAGCCGCTAATAAAGCACTAAGTGATTCTATGGATTACATTAGTTACATTAGAGATAAATTTATGAAAAGAAGAGATCTCGTCATGAAGAAGTTGGATGATATTAAGGAAATAGATTATGTAGAACCAAGCGGTGCTTTTTATATCTTTCCCAATGTCTCAAAGCTTGGTGGAGGGAAAAAAGTTTCAAGGAAACTTGCTGAGAGAGATGTCATAACCGTCCCAGGCAGCGCTTTTGGAAGAGAGGGAAGAGATTATATCAGAATGTCTTATGCTAATTCAAAAGAAAAATTAAAAGAAGGCCTAGATCGGTTCTCTAAATTATGTAAAGATCTAGAATTTTAAAAATAATGATTGGAGGAATTTTGAATGATTGATGAAATAGATTCTTTATTAGAGAAATTATCAAATGCTAATTCTGCTTCGGGTAGTGAAAATGAGGTCAGGGAAATTGTTAAAGAAGAAATTAGTGAATATGTAGATAAAACTAAGAGAGACGATTTTGGTAATCTTATCTGTACTAAGAAAGGTAAGGAAAATGCTCCTGAGTTGATGCTTGCTGCACATATGGATGAAATTGGTTTGATGGTAAAACATATTCAGGATGATGGATATATTAGAGCTATTAAGTTAGGCGGTTGGTTCGATCAGACTTTGCTCAATCAGAGAGTGGTTATTCATACTGAGGAGGGAAGTCACTTTGGGGTTATAGGATGTAAGCCTCCTCACCTCATGCGAGATAAAGATGGAGAAGAAATCGTTAAACAGGAAGAGATGTTCATTGATGTTGGTGCTGAAGATGCTGAAGAAGCTAGAGAGATGGGTATTGAAGAGGGAAACAGTATAACAATGGATCGAGAATATAAAAAACTTAATAACAACTTAGTTACCGGTAAAAGCTTTGATAATAGAGTTGGAGTAGCTTGTATGATTTTAGCACTAAAGGAAATAGATACAGAAGCCACTATTCATGCAGTTGGAACTACACAGGAAGAAGTAGGATTGAAAGGAGCAAAGGTTTCTACATTTAATGTTGATCCGGATCTAGGTTTGGCTCTGGATGTGTGTTTAGCTGGGGATCAACCTGATATAGAGGATAAAGAATCTTCAATCGAATTGGAGAAAGGACCAGCTTTTACTGTTGCAGATAGATCCGGCAGAGGAATAATTACACCTAAGAAGGTTCTTGACTTGCTCAAAAAATCAGCTAAAAAAGAGGATGTATCTTATCAATTAGATGTAATGAAGGGAGGAACTACTGATGCAACAGCAATTAGTTTGTCTAGAAGTGGGATTCCATCTGGAGTGCTTTCAATCCCAACCAGAAATGTACATACCCCTGTAGAAGTTGTTTCACTAAATGATATGAAAAAAGGAATTAAGGTTTTATCTCGAGTGCTAGAAGAAGCATCTGATTGGGTTTAGTCGAAAAATTGATATTTAGTTATGTCATTATATACCTTGTTATTATCAAACAGGTGGAAAATATGAGGGATCGTTTTATTGGCTAAGTTGTTTGACACAACACTTAGAGATGGTGAACAAACTCCTGGGGTTTCATTAACCCCAAAAGAAAAACTTTGGATAGCAAGAAAGGTTGACGAACTAGGTGTGGATGTAATAGAAGCAGGTAGTGCAATAACTTCCAAAGGAGAAAGAGAAGGTATACGAAAGATTGCCGATGAAGGATTGGAAGCTGAGATATGTAGTTATACTAGAGTTCTTAAGTCAGATGTAGACGCTGCACACGAATGTGGAGTTGAATCAATACATTTGGTTGCTCCTGTTTCCGAGCTACACTTAAAAAAGAAGCTAAAGAAGAATAAAAGCGAAATACTAGATTCTCTCGATGAAGTAATACCATATGCAAAGGACTACGGTCTTAATGTTGAATTAGGAGCCGAGGATGCATCGAGAGCAGACCAAGATTTTGTTGAAAAAATTTTCAATAGGGGAGCTTCTCTTGGAGCCGATAGGGTCTGTTATTGTGACACGGTTGGAGTGCTCAATCCCGAAAAAACTGAACAAAATATAAGTAAATTAACCGAGAACATTGATATTCCTTTAAGCATACATTGTCACGATGATTTTGGTTTTGCGGTATCTAATTCTATTAATGCTTTATTAAGTGGAGCCGAACAGGTTCATGTAACCGTAAATGGCCTAGGGGAAAGAGCAGGTAACGCTTCGTTAGAGGAAGTGGTTATATCTGGAAAGGAGCTGTATGACATTGGGTTTAATGCTAATCCAGAACTGCTTTATGAAACCTCTAGATTAGTTTCAAGGTTGACTGGAGTCAGCGTTTCAGAGAACAAAGCGATAGTAGGAGAAAATGCTTTTACCCATGAATCCGGAATTCATGCTCACGGTGTTTTAAACGATTCAGCGACCTATGAACCAATTTCCCCAGATGAAGTAGGAAGAGAAAGAAAATTTACTTTGGGCAAACATACGGGCAGAGCTTCAGTTAAAGCTATTTTAAAGGAGATGGGAGTTGAAGCAGACGATGAACAGCTCAAGGAGATAGTTTCCAGGGTCAAAGAAATAGGAGACAAAGGCAAGAAAGTTACAACCGCTGACTTACAGACTATAGTCGAAACAGTCTTAAAGGTTAAAAAGGAAGCAAGAGCCAAACTAGAAGAACTTACAGTTGTTTCTGGCAATAAAGTAACTCCAACGGCATCTATTAAGCTTGATTACAAGGACCAAGAAGAGATTACTCAATCAGGAACTGGAACAGGTCCTGTAGATGCATCCATAAAGGCTGTTAAAAAAGCAATTTCAGAGATAGCTGAAATTCAACTTGAAGACTACAAAGTAGAATCTATTACGGGAGGAACAGAAGCACTAGTAGATGTAAGCGTTAAATTAAGTAGAAAAGGAAAAATTGTATCTGCGAGAGGAGCTAGAACCGATATTATTATGGCTTCAGTTGAAGCCATGTTAGAAGGTGTGAACAAGTTACTAATGGAGGAAGAAAATAATGAAGGGAGCTGAAGCCATTATCAAAGCTCTTAAAAAAGAGGATGTTGAACATGTCTTTGGTTATCCTGGTGGAGCAGTTATCGACCTATACGATGCTATTCACGAGGATGATGACCTAAAGCATATTTTAACAAGACACGAGCAGGGTGCAGCACATGCAGCAGATGGATACGCAAGAGTAACAGGAAAAGCTGGAGTATGCATCGCAACATCAGGTCCAGGTGCCACAAATCTAGTTACAGGGATAGCGACTGCACATATGGATTCCGTTCCGGTAGTTGCCTTAACTGGACAGGTTCCGGTAGAGATGATAGGAAACGATGCATTTCAAGAAGCCGATACCACTGGAATCACAATTCCTATTACTAAACATAACCAATTGCTAAAAGAAAGTAAAAACATTTTAAGTACAATCAAAAAGAGTTTTCATATTGCAGAAACCGGTAGAAATGGTCCTGTTTTAATCGATATACCTAAAGACCTACAAAGTGAAGATATTGATTTTGATTACCCTAAGGATATAAGCTTACCCGGTTACAATCCAACATTTCGCCCTCACGAGCTTCAGATCAAAAAAGCAGTCGATGCTATAATGGAAGCAAGAAGACCTGTTATATATGCTGGAGGAGGAGTCATAGCAAGTAACGCATCTAAAGAACTTAGAGAACTTTCAGAGACTATAATGGCTCCTGTAACTACTACATTACTAGCCAAGGGATGTTACAATGAAGAAAGTGATTTATGTCTAGGTATGCTAGGTATGCATGGAACAAAAGAAGCTAACTATGCTATAACTGAATCAGATCTAATTATTGCTGTTGGAGCTAGGTTCGATGATAGGGTTACCGGAAAAATTGAAGGATTCGCCCCCAATGCTAAAATAGTTCATATCGATATTGACCCAGCTGAGATAGGGAAAAATGTAAAGACCCATATACCAATAGTTGGAGATGCTAAAAAAGCGCTTAATAAATTAATAAAAAGAATCAATAGAAAAAAAATCAAAAAGGAAAACACAGAATGGCACAATAAAATAAAGAGATGGAAAAAAGAAAAATCAGAATCACTTAAAAGCGAAGGAAAAAGGATAAAACCCCAATTTGTGGTTAAAAAAATTAGCGAGAAAACTCCTGATGACACCATTTTGGCAACTGAAGTTGGGCAGTGCCAAATGTGGGCTGCTCACTACTACAAGTTTAAGAAACCTCGGACTTTTTTAACCAGCGGTGGACTTGGAACAATGGGTTATGGATTACCAGCTTCGATCGGAGCACAGATCGCGGCTCCCGATAAAAAAGTTTGGAATATAGCTGGTGACGGAAGCATACAGATGAATATACAAGAGATAGCTACAGCCGTTAAATTCAATCTACCTATTAATATCGCAATACTTAACAACAACTATCTTGGAATGGTTAGACAGTGGCAGGAACTCTTCTTCGATGAAAGATACTCACAGACACATTTAGGTGAAAACCCAGATTTCAGTAAGATAGCAGAAGGTTTTGGAGCTAAAGGAATGGTTGTCGAGAAAGATAGCGAAGTCGAGGAAGCCATAGATATAGCAAATTCTACTGATAAACCTGTTTTAATTGACTTTAAGGTAAAAAAAGAAGAAAATGTTTATCCAATGGTTCCTTCCGGATCTACTCTAACAGAAATGTTAGAAAGAAAAGATATAAAGGGAGATTAAGAAGATGGGGGTCCATATACTTGGTTTGTTGGTAGAAAATAAACCTGGGGTACTTAACCGAGTTGCTGGCTTATTTAGTAGAAGAGGGTTTAATATTAGCACTATTTCAGTGGGAATGACTGAAAACCCTGATATCTCCAGGATGACGATATCCATCAAAGGAGACGAAAAAGAACTTGAACAGGTTACAAAACAACTTAATAAACAAATAGAAGTAATAAAGGTCAGTGAAATATCTAAAGATTATGTAGAAAGAAGGTTAGCTTTGATAAAAGTGAATACTTCGGATTCCGAAGACAGATCTGAGATTATGCAAATAGCTGATGTATTTAGAGCAAATGTAGTTGATGTAAGCAAAAAAAATGTAACGATAGAAGTAACTGGAGATAGAGACAAAATAGAAGCTATAATTGAGATGCTTAAAGAACATGGGATAAAAGAAATAGCTAAAACTGGTACTGTAGCTTTAAATAGAGGAAAAAAATCAATGGAGGTTGATTAAAATTACAAAAATGTACTACGAAGAGGATGCAGATCTTAGTTACCTAAATGAAAAAATAGCTGTAATAGGATATGGTAGCCAGGGACATGCACATGCACTTAATTTAGATGATACAGGATTAGATGTTGTAGTTGGAGCACGAAAAAATGGTAAATCTTGGAAGAAAGCAAAAAATGATGAACTAGAGGTTAAAAAAATACAGGATGCTGTAGAGGAAGCAAAGTATATCTCTATGCTTATACCAGACGAAGTACAGCCTATGGTTTACGAAAATAAGATTGAACCCTATCTAGATAAAGGAGACACATTGTTTTTTGCACACGGCTTTAATGTGCATTACAACCAAATAAAGCCACCAGAAGAGGTTAATGTAGTAATGGTTGCACCTAAGGGCCCAGGTCATCTAGTTAGAAGAGTATTCAAGGAAGATACAGGTACTCCAGGATTGATTGCAGTAAATCAAAATGCTACTGGAGATGCAAAAGAGATAACCCTCGCCTATGCAAAAGGAATTGGGTGCACCAAGGCAGGAGTCATCGAAACCTCATTTAAGGAAGAAACAGAAACAGATCTATTCGGAGAACAGGTGGATCTCTGTGGAGGGGTAACCGAGATGATAAAAACAACCTTCGAAACATTGGTTGAAGAAGGATACCAGCCTGAAGTAGCTTACTTCGAATCACTACATGAATTAAAGCTAATTGTAGATCTTATACACGAAAAGGGCTTAAAAGGTATGTGGAATTCAGTGAGTAATACAGCAGAATACGGTGGCTTAACTAGGGGAGAAAATATCATTAACGATAAATCAAAACAGAATATGAAAAAGATACTTGACGATATACAAAAAGGTAAATTCGCACGAGAGTGGATCTCTGAAAACCAAACAGGGTTGCCCTCAATGAAGAGATTAAGAGAAATGGAAGAGAACCATGAGATCGAAGAGGTAGGAAAAGAACTTCGTGAAATGATGCCGTGGTTAGATGGTGAGTGATGGGCGTGTAGTCTAGTGGATAGGGCGGCAGCCTCCTACCTTTTTTGGGTGAAAGCTGCAGATCGCGGGTTCAAATCCCGCCACGCCCGTCTCAAAAACCCTAAAAAAATCTTTTTTTAGTTTTTTATTACTATTAATGTTGTGACTTCCTCCTCCACCAAAATCAAGGGATTTTGGAAGGAGGCTTCCAGAGTCAGAGGGGTTTACTTCCTGCCACCGTCAAATCATCTCAGTCCAGGGCCAAGAGTATCCAAAAAGCTTTATTCGGGGAGGTTCCCCTGGGTTCATCCAAGGAACTTTAAATACCCAAGGAGATGGGTACAGAGGTCCTTGTGTCCACGGGCTATAAACTTCGGCCAAAGCCCCTGCCCTACAACCAAAACCTAACTAAAACACAGAATCATTTAACCCCTTGGGTTGATTCATCCCTCTACCAAAATCAAAGATTAGGAAGGGGTCTTCTCAACCACCTAGATAAATTATTTTTTTTTATTTAAGCTCGGGTCAGGTTCTTTTGATATTTTTTGACTTGTTTCTTTGGGATCACTACTTCGGCTTGAGAGTTAATTTTATTTAAAGATGGTAGTAGTTGGGTTTTGGGGGGAAGGGTTCGTGTTTTTTATTTTCTTTAGTTAAAGCCCCCTCGAAACATTTATAACAATTATTAATTAAGAATAGGTATAAGTGGGTTGGATAACGTTGATAAGTTCTTGGTTACCGCCATTACTTTTTGGGGTTGCAGGTGCCGCTATATGTATCATTTTAATGATGCCAGGAAAGTTTATTAGGCCAAATAACCCTAATCCGAACAAAAACATACCATACGAATGTGCCTCGAAACCTACGATGGAGGCAGTAGGACAGAGATCGGTAAAGTATTTTAGATACGCTATACTGTTCGTGGTATTCGATGTTGAGGTAATCTTTTTATATGCTTGGGCATTAATAGCTGAAGAAATAGGATTAATTGGCTTTATTGAACTATCATTCTTTATATTAGTATTATTACTAGGATTAGCTTTTGCATGGAAGAAGAGGGCGTTAGAATGGGGATAATAGTCGGAAAAGTAGAGAAACTATTTAAAGAGATCTCGAATTGGGGTAGAAAAAATTCCCTTTGGGCTGCTATACAGCCTATAGGATGTTGTGGTATGGAGATGTTAGCGACCAGTACACCTCATTACGATGCAGATAGATGGGGTGTTTTATATTTCGAATCAGTCAGGAGATGTGATCTAATAATAGTCGGAGGATATATAACAAAAAAATACTTGCCTAGGCTAAAATATGTCTACGACCAGATGACTGATCCAACGTATGTTTTAGCAATGGGTGAATGCGCTATTTCTGGTGGCCCATTTTATGATTCTTACGCCATGGTCACCGATGTAGATGAACATATACCTATAGATGTACATATCCCAGGATGTCCACCTAGACCAGAGGCTCTCTTGGATGGTATAAGAGAACTTCAAGAAAAAATACAGGAAGAAGGTGACTTAGAGGGAAAATTACCTGAGGAGAAAGTTGAATGGAGGTACGAGTACAGTGGAGAACAAGAAGACTAGAGAATTAATGGATAAGCTAGAAGAATACTCAATTGAAAAAGATAAAGAAGGAAAGATCAAAGTAGACAAAAATAACCTAAAAAACATATGCAAAACTGCGATAGAAAATGAATTTGATAGGCTCTCTTCTTTAACTGCAGTAGACTACAAAGATTATATGGAAGTTGTCTATCACTTAGGAAGTTATGAACATAAAGAGGTCTTGGTAGTGAAGGTTAAGGTTGACAAGGAAGATCCCAAGGTTCCAACTGTAAGTGATATATGGAGCTACGCAAACTGGTATGAAAGAGAAGTATGGGAGATGTTTGGAATAGATTTCAAAGATAATTCAGATTTAAGGAAGCTGCTTTTACCTGAAGAGATAGATGGAAATCCCCTAAGAAAAGAATATCCAATTGGGGGAAGAGAATGACAAAGGAGATGGAGATCCACATCGGTCCACAGGGCCCTCAGCAACCTGGGCCATATCAGCTTTTTCTGACCGTTGATGAAGAAGAAATTGTCGATGCAGAGATAGATATTGGGTATGTTCATAAGGGCGTCGAAAAGATAGCAGAAAATCGAACTTACACCGGTTTCATACCTCTATCTGACAGAGTATGTTATGTAGATTCAGTAAATAATAACCAATTTTATTGCCAGGCTATAGAAGAACTAGCTGGGATCGAAGTATCTGAGAGAGCTAAATATCTTAGAGTACTGTTTATGGAGATGCAGAGATTAATTTCTCACTATGTCTGGCTAGGTGAATGGTTATCTGAATTAGGTTGGTTTTCATTCCTTTTATGGGGTTTTAGAGATAGGGAACACATCTTAAAGTTATTTGAGGAAACAATTGGTGGAAGACTAAACATGTCAACCCATAGAGTAGGAGGAGTTAGAAAAGATATTACAGAAGATATGATACAAAATATCTACGAAGAAGTCGAAACAATTGAAGAAAGAGTTAAAGAATATAAGGATATACTAACAGATAACTCTGTTTTTATTAATAGAACCAAAGATGTTGGAAAAATGTCGGAAAGGGAAGCTAAAGAACTGGGTGTTGTTGGACCAGTGATTAGAGGAAGTGGCGTTCAAACTGATATAAGAAAACTTGATCCTTATGCAGCTTACGATCAACTGAACTTTGACGTTCCCTCATACAAGGGAGGAGACGCTTATGCTAGAACTATGGTTAGATTAGATGAAATGCTGGAAAGCATAAAGATAATAAGACAGGTATTAGATGACCTTCCTGAGGGAGATCCTACGCCTCCAGATGAAATTCCTTTGTTAAATATTAATCCACCTGAAGGAGAAGTTTACACTAGAGTAGAAGCTGCTAGAGGAGAATTTAGAGCATATTTAGTAAGTGATGGAAGCGATCAACCATACAGGCTTAAAATGAGTGGTCCAACCTATTCTAACATGCAGCCATTACCAAAACTATTAGTTGGTGAGTATATTGCAGATCTATATGCGATTGCTGGAAGCTTAGATTTCTGTGTAAGTGAGGCAGACCGATGAACTTAGTTGAATTGTTTAATTACATCAGAAGCGACCCTCTTCTTTGGGGTATAATTGCGGCCACGGTTTTTTTAGTTTATGTCTTTTCAATTGGTGGCTTATCCATCTGGATAGAAAGGAAATGGGCTGGTTTACTTCAATCTAGATTAGGGCCAACTAGAGTAGGTCCATTTGGGATCTTACAGTTCGTTGCAGATTTGATTAAATTAGTTTCAAAAGAGGATTTCGTTCCTCCAGATGGAGACAAAAAAGTCTTTAAGTTAGCTCCAATAGTTTTAGTGTCTACATTAATTGCTGCAGGATCTATTATACCTTTTTCACCTAGTTTGATAGGAAGTAATGTAAATGTAGGTATTCTTTTCCTAATTGCAATGTTTTCTATTTCCCCTATAGCAGTTTTTATGGCAGGATGGGGGTCTAATAACAAGTTTTCATTACTAGGTGCGCTTCGTAACATTGGACAGATGCTTAGCTTTGAGATACCTTTATCGCTTTCTATAGTTGCCGTAGTAGTGATGGTTGGCAGCCTCAGGATTAAAGAGATTGTTCAAGCACAGGATCAGATCTGGTTCTTTGCACTCCAGCCACTTGGCTTTGTTGTGTTTCTTCTGGCTATACATGCTGAAGCAGGAAGAACTCCTTTTGATATGCAAGAATCAGAACAAGAACTTATGGGTGGTTGGAACGTAGAGTATTCAGGAATGAGATTTGGTCTTACTATGGTAGGAGAATACATTCACCTAATATTAGGGTCAATGTTAGTTGTTTTGCTTTATTTTGGAGGCTGGAAGAGTTTTGGATTTCTTCCACCGGTAATCTGGTTCATAATAAAGACTAATATTGCGTTGGTTATATTAATGTGGAGTCGCTGGGCTATACCTAGATTTAGGATTGATCAAATAATAGATATTGGATGGAAGTATCTGCTTCCTTTGTCGATTCTTAATCTATTGATTACGGGTGCCTTGGTCAGTATGGGGTGGTTTAGTTGGATTTAGTGAAGAAATTTCTAAAAACTTTTAAAGCATTTAAGTATACCATTAAGTCTGCAATGAATATTGAAACCAGAGAATATCCTGAAGAGGCTTATCCAAAACGAATAAAATTTCTAGAAGATAAATTTGGCAAGGATATTAAGAAAAAGTTTGATTCTCAGTATAAAAAAGACTTTGAAATACCTGAAAGGTTTAGAGGATTTAGAAGAGTAGATCCAGAAGCCTGTATTCACTGTGGGTTATGTGAGAAAATTTGTCCAAATAACTGTATTGAATTGGTTGAAATAGATAGTGAAGAAAATCCTGAATACGGTGGAGAAGAGTATCCTCAGATCTACTTTGGTAGATGTAGTTTCTGCGGTTTCTGCGTAGACATATGTCCAACTGGAGCTATGTTCAATACTACCGAGCACAAGCTTTCCACATCTAAGAGAGAAGATATGTTGTTTTCCCCTGAGGATCTTTTTATGGAAAAAGAAGATAACGAGGAGGATGATGAATGCAATCTCTAATGCTAATAATTAGTTTTTTAGTACTAATATCCGCTTTAATGGTTATATTATCTGAAGATATGGTTCACTCCGCCCTATTTCTGATATTTAGCTTTGGTGGGGTTGGTGCACTTTTCCTATCAGTAGGAGCACAGTTCCTCGGTGCAATTCAGATTTTAATTTATACTGGTGCAGTCGGTGTAATGATGTTATTAATGATTTATTTCACAAGTAAGGAAGGAAAAAGCATAAAGAGAGAAGGAAAATACTCTGGTATAGTCTTAGTCGGTTTACTAGGGTTCTTGATTCTTTATCCATCAATTTCTATTACGCGTGAAGTTGGTGGAACCAAAGGATTAACCCAAAACATTGGAAGATTACTCTTTAGCGACTTATTAATTCCATTTGAAGTTATTTCAATTGTTCTTTTATCTGCAATTATAGGTGCAACTTATATAATCAGGAGGGAAGATCATTGATTGCCTTTCACTTTTTGATAACATCTATTGGTTTAGTACTAATTGGATTATATGGGGTTATTACTCTAAGACATCCAATTAAGATCTTAATGTCCATAGAATTAATTTTAAATGCAGCAAATATTAATCTAGTTGCATTTTCGACTGAAAACCTCATAGGCCAAGGATTCGCTTCATTAGTTATTGCTATTTCTGCTGCAGAAGTATGCGTGGGTTTAGCTATAGTTTATAACCTATATAGGCTGAAAAAAGATATCGATGTAATGGAGGTTAACGCATTAAAATGGTAATGGAATACGCTTGGTTAATTCCTGTTCCACTGTTTATCGTTTTTGGAATAAACATCCTGTTAAATAAGAGATTAAAAAATAGGACATCAGGATATTTAGCTACTGGTGCAGTAGCTTTTTCATTCATCCTGTCTACTTTGATCTTTATTTCGTCTCTTCTAACTGGAAGCAAGTTCCATGGAAGTGTGACCTGGTTCCAATTAGGGGAACATGTAATAAAAGCTGGGTACCTCATTGATCCAGTATCCTCTCTAATGCTACTAGTTGTGTCTCTAGTTTCATTTTTAGTTTTTATTTACTCTTTAGAGTTTATGGAAGACGACAGAAGTAAGCCTAGATTCTTCGGGGAACTTGCATTATTCAGCGGAAGCATGACTGGATTAGTTCTAGCAGATAACTTTTTGTTGATGTTTATCTTCTGGGAACTCGTTGGTTTGTGCAGTTACCTACTGATCGGATTTTGGATGGAGAAAAGTGAAGCTGCAAGCGGAAGCAAAAAGGCTTTTCTTATAACTAGAATCGGTGACATCCTTATGTTAAGTGGAATAATGTTGATGTTCACTCAAATAGGTAGTTTTGGTTTCGAAGAAACTTTTAACTCATTTGGTCAGCTTTCAGGAGATCTTCAGACGATCACGCTCCTATTACTTTTTGGAGGAGCAGTAGGTAAAAGCGCTCAATTACCTCTTCAAGTATGGATACCCGATGCAATGGTAGGCCCTACTCCAGTTTCAGCTTTAATACATGCTGCAACAATGGTTAAAGCAGGAGTATATTTATTAGCTAGAATTTCTCCTTTACTAAGTTCTTCTCCATTAGTTACCTCAATAATAGCGTATTTCGGTATATTAACAGCTCTATTTGGAGCTTATTCGGCTTTAACTCAAAAAGACATAAAAGAAATATTAGCTTACAGTACAATAAGCCACATTGGTTTCATGGTCTTTGCTATAGGGGTTATGGGATACAGCGCCAGCTTATTCCACCTATTCAACCATAGTGCATTCAAAGCATTATTGTTCTTAGCTGCTGGCGTCGTAATAACCGAAACAGGAAAACATGACATAACTAAAATGGGTAACTTCTGGAAAAGAGGAAAATTAGTTCCTATAGCAACTCTGATAGGTTGTCTCTCCCTCGCAGGAATACCACCACTAGGTGGTTGGTTCAGCAAGGAAATGATACTAACAGCCACCATGCAGGGCGGAAACTACATACTAGTATCATTATTCATATTAGCTTCCTTCCTAAGTCCAATTTACATCTTCAGATGGTATTCACTTATTTTTTCAACCAACAGAAGGAAAAAAGTAGGCGATAAATCGTCAGGATACCTCATGGTACTTCCAATAGTTGCTTTAGCAACTATAGCGGGACTAGCAGGGCTATTTAATTCAAGCTTCAACGAATGGATGCCTTGGTCACTTCATCACGGATCACACGCTATACTAGCAATAGGTTCTACCCTAGTCGTACTAACAGGATTCACGCTCGCTATCCTGATATATCACCTTAAATTAATAGATATCAATAGAATCAAGGAAAATACACTGTTTGAGATATTACACAAGTTTTCCTTCAATGCACTTTACATAGATGACTCATACACCAAATTAGGTTTCAAGGCTTTTTCATTCTCTATACTTGCCTCTAAATTCGACGACAAATATGTAGACGGAGTAATAAACGCATTCGGAGCATTCGGTAGAAAAGTCTCTTCCAAATCTAAATCATTTGACGACATAGGAATAGACGGAGTAGTTAACGGTGTCGCAGATTCAATTAAATTCTCCAGTAGCTTAGCTAGAAAGATACAGACTGGATTAGTTAGAGACTACAGCCTTTGGATATTAATAGGAACCATTACTATATTAATAATCTTAAAAATCAGCGGAGGTTAAATAAAATGAATCAATTACTTTCTCTACTAATATTAATACCACTAGTTGGTGGAGTAATCACATATTTAGTTGGTAGATTCAATAAAGAAGCAACTAAATATAGTGCCCTATCAATCTCTATAATTACAGGAATCCTGTTCCTATTGACTTTAACCAAATTTAATATAAAAATAGGTAAATATCAGCTCGTAGAAGAGTATAGTTGGCTAAATTCAATTGGATCACAGATTTTACTAGGTATAGATGGACTAAGCGCAACTCTAGTAGGATTAACGATCTTACTGACAATCGTAGCAATAGGAATGTCCTGGAAAAAAATAAAAAAGAAGAAAAAAAGCTACTATCCTCTACTTTTACTATTAGAAGCCGGATTAATTGGAGTTTTCCTATCCTTAGACTTTATTATATTCTTCATATTCTGGGAGATCACTCTAATACCAATGTTCTTTATTATAGCTATCTGGGGGGGTGAAAGAAGACTTTACGCTTCAATCAAATTCTTCATTTACACCCACCTCAGCAGCTTATTCCTACTGATATCAATAATAGCAATTTACCTTCATTCTCCAATTCAGACCTTCAGCATCCCAGTACTAACAGAAATAACTCAGACATTTAGTCCACAACTCCAATTGATGATATTCATAGGAGTCTTCATAGGGTTCGCTGTGAAAATGCCGATAGTTCCTTTCCACACTTGGCTACCCGATGCACATGTAGAAGCCCCTACCCCTGGTTCAGTTATGTTAGCTGGCGTCTTACTAAAAATGGGAGGATACGTACTAATAAGAGTAGGATACATGATGCTTCCAAGTGCAATAGACCTAGCAATGCCTATCCTAGCAATAATCTCAATAGTAACCATGTTCTACGCAGGTTTCGTGGCTATGGGACAGGAAGACTTAAAATCATTAATAGCCTATTCAAGCGTTGGCCATATGGGAATAGTCCTTTTTGGAGTTGCTTCAATGACAGTTTACGGGATAGCTGGAGGAATCTACCAGATGATCAGTCATGGACTTATTTCCGCATTATTATTCTCAATATGTGGAATGATAAAGAAAGACGTAGGAACAAGAAAAATAAGCAAATTAAGTGGCTTAGCTAAAGAAACACCTACTTTAACCGGTATCTTGGTCTTTGGCTCCTTCGCGGGTTTAGGACTACCAAGTTTATCTGGATTTATAGCCGAACTAACAGTTTTCATAGGTGCTTTTAGTACATGGGAGATTTACACAATATTAGCTATAATTTCCTTGATCGTAACCGCATCCTACTTTATCTGGATGTTACAAAGAACAATCTTCGGTGAATCACAATTAAATTCAAAGGAAATAAATTGGAAAATCGAGATAACTTCTCTAATTCCATTAATAATATTAATAATAATATTCGGAGTTTACCCAGATTTGTTATTTGACTATATCAATCCGTTCGTTAAATTAATAACCTCAATATAAGGTGCAATAGATGTATTTTGAGTTAACTCCATATTTAATAATGCTAATAGTTCCCTTAACAGTTGTAGCAATAGATCTAGTAATTAACTCCAAAAGAATACCGTATCTCTTGACTATCATTGGGATCCTAATATCCATATCACTATTCCTAGATATACTGTTAAGCGGAACAAGCTTCAACAAATACATGATCTCCGTAAACAAGTTTTCCATATATCTTTCAATAATCTTCCTAATCGGAGGAATTCTAACCGCCACAGTCAGTAACGAGTTTTTAGAATCCGCACATGCAGAATTCTATTCCCTCTTATCATTCTCCCTTCTAGGAATGATGCTAGCAGTATCAACCAAGAACCTCATAATGATCTATATCGGAATGGAACTAGCCAGTTTGAGCCTAATTCCATTAGTTAGCTTCTTCAAGAAAAAAGAAAAATCAACTGAAGCCGCCTTAAAGTACCTTATCCTAAACGGAATCTCATCAGCATTATTCATATACGGGATTTCACTATTTTACGTATCAACTTCCACAACCAACCTAATTCAATTAAGCAAAATATCTCTAGGGCCATTATCTCTACCGGCCCTAGCATTTGTAGTAGTGGGAATAGGATTCAAAATATCAGCCGTACCATTTCACTTCTGGGCTCCAGATACATTTGAAGGAGCTCCAACTCCAATAACCTCTTTCCTAAGTTCATCGAGCAAAAAAATGGGATTTGGAGTCGCCCTACTAATATTCCCAATGGCTCTAGCCTCATATCAAGCCAATTGGACAACCGTTTTTGCAATACTCGCAGTCGGAACTATGACCCTCGGTAACATAGCTGCTATTAAACAAGAAAACATAAAAAGAATGTTAGCTTACTCTAGTATATCACAGTCCGGTTACATACTAATAGGTTTAGCTGTTGCAACAAAAATCGGATTAGCCGGAAGCCTAATACAGATCCTAGCCCATAACCTCGGAAGTGGGGCAGCCTTCATACTAATAGGAGGGATAGCATTAACCATCAACACTGAGCTAATAGAAGAGTTCAAAGGATTAGGTAAAAGCTCTCCATTAATAGCACTAGCCTTAACAATCTGTTTACTATCACTAGGAGGAATACCCCCCTTTGCAGGATTTTTAAGTAAATTTATATTATTCTTAAGCGCAATAGAAGAAAATATGCTATGGCTAGCAGTTATTGGAATAATAAATTCAGCCATATCAATATATTATTACGCAAATGTAATCAAAAACATGTACTTTTACGACAAACAGATAAAATCTGAAATAAGTAGACCATTTAAAATCATAGCAGTATTCGCCATACTATCACTAATAGCAGTAGGCCTAGGATACGACCCAATATTAGAACTAGCTATAGAAGCTGCAAACACACTAACATAAAGTGAAGTGCCCCCTACCTAACCTCACATCCGTTCGGTGAGAAAGAAGCTTCCCTGTGAGGCCTTATCCCAAGAAAGGGAGTTTGTTTTCCACGGTGCCTTGTCTCATCCACACCGTCAACAGGGAACCTATTGCTCTGAGGAAGAATTGGATTAGGGAACAGTTCCCATATACTAACTCACATTGGTTCCTCTTATTCCTCAGCGGCTGCTCCACACCAACCACTAGACTCCCTACTCCCGAAGTTTCGGGCTTACCTATCCACCCCAATACTTACCTATACACCTCTCGATGTAGAGTCTGAGGCTTTAACCATTGCCTCAAAGACAATGGGATTGCTTTTTGTTCAAGAGGCAGACAAATCAACCAACTGCCATCAACACAATATTAGTTTTTTTTATTTTAAAAAACATCGAATTCATCCCCCTCCAATCAAAGAAAAGAAGAGGTCTTCCCCGATGAATAGATAAAAATAGAGATTAATAACAAAATCCCAAGATCAACAATACTTAAATTTTTAAAATTTTTAACCTTAGATCCAATGGAACTGATGAGAAATGCCTCTCCCCATATCCTACTCAAGTTCGTTCGGGTAGGGAATAGTTTTTCCATGTGACCTCTTAACCAGAAAAGTTTGCTTTAATCATCCAGACATTCTCCCACAACACAGATTCAACATCGAGGAACTACTTGCTCCAAGAAAACACATGAATCAAGACACAAAAAAATGTCATATACCGACCTAATTGGTTTTCTCTTCTGCTCCCTTCAAAACAAACCCACACCAAACACTACACCTACACCCTACACCAAAATGGTTTCAAGCTTACCCTGGAAACTATTCAATGTAGAAGTCTAAGGCTTCAGCCAATCCAGAAAAGACAGTGGGATCGATTTTTGATATATCAAAGGCAACAAAAGACAGCCAACTAAAAGTCTTCATTAAAAAACATATATTTTCTTTGTTTATCTAAATTTTTCATCAAATAGTATTCTTCCTAATCCCTAAAAGACACAGATTTTCTGGTTCATTATTTATAATTAAAAAACCGTCCTAAACTTTTATTTCAATACATCATCTACTATTTTAACTTATCGGAGATTTAATTTATTTAGTGAAATAAAACTAATATTGGTTTAAAGGGATATAGTAATTCGATTCAAGTTTGATTAATTGTCATCAAAAACAGATGATTGTTTTAGTAATTAAACTGTAGATAAACCTAAAGAGGATAAAATACTGGATGCCCAAGAGTTATGAGCTTAACTGAGGACATTAAAAAAAAGTTGGACGATTATTACTATTCAGAGGGTATAGAAAAAATAGAAGCAGCTTATTTATGGTCAAAGGATTTTAATGGACTTGACAGGACATCAAAATTGAGATATAATTCTAATAGCTATTTCGATTCTCTGAAAAAAGATCTAGATTCAATCTGTAGGCAAAATGGTCAACGGCCACAAAGAGTTAAAAAGGTAACCTGTTGTCTCATAGGATCTGAATTCCTTGAGTTAATTTCTGAGTTAATTAAACTTAGAATGATTGACTTAAGTAAAGAAGGTAAGAAATTTGCCTTCTTATCACCCTTTATATTCCATAGAGCCATTGAAGAGATATCTAGTTTCGATAAAATATCAAGAGAAACTAGTATATGTGAAAGAAAGGAGCCTAGACTTGATCTAGATGAGTTTAAATTTTCTTATGAGATAACTTTCGATAAAGATCCGATCAGAGACGATGAATTTGGATTTAAAGGAATAAAGGAACTCATAGAAGCAGGTTTATTTAATGCATGCAACTGTTATGAGAAAGTAATTATACCTACTCAGTCTTTAGAAGTTTGGAGAAACATCCATAGCATAATAAAGAAAAATAAAAGAGATATGGATAAGAGAGACAGGTTTTGAATTTATTTTTTTAGTATATCTTTTGCTTCCTCATCGTAAGAATCTGACATAAATGGGATACCAGTTAGATTCTCTGTTTTCTTATTAGCTGACATTAAGTCCCCTCTATCAATTGATTCTATATTAAATTTCCTGGCTCCAGCCATAAATTGTTTCAACCCAGTACCTAGTTTATTAACTAAGTTCCACAGAGCTACAGCTCCAAAAGGTATATTTTCCATCTCATCTTCCCCGACCTTATCCTTTACATCGTACCAACCAGAAAATATTTCCTCCGGCTTTTCTCCTACTTCCTTAACGGACCTAGGTAATTCATCCCAGTTACCATTTAGCTCTTCTTTTCTTCCTGGATTGAAAACGCCTTCTATGTTTGCTCCTACAAACCCAGGTACCATTAAAGCTCTACCCATGCATATAGTCTTAACATAAGGAGATCCAAGTGCTAGTGCTTTGAAGAGATGGTCTTCTCTTGCAAAACCACCTGCAAAGGATAAATCTGGTACATCAAATCCTTCTTCTTCCAATATCTTAGAATACTTATAGGCCTTATCATGTAATACCATGGATGGAACTCCCCAATGATCCATCATATTCCAAGGACTCATTCCGGTTCCTCCTCCGGCTCCATCAATTGTGAGAAGGTCAAGATCTGCCTCAGCTGCAAATCTTAGGGCCATAGCTAAGTCCTTCATTCCATATGCTCCAGTTTTTAAGGAGATTCTCTTAAAACCTAATTCCTTTAAGTAATCCACTCTAGTCATAAAATCCTCTCTCATTTCATCTACATTAGAAGCTTCGGTTCCTCCAAGTCTACTGTGTCTAGCGAAGTTATCGATACCTCCGTGCTTAAATGATTCTTCATTAGATTTCTTATTTGGATCTGGTTCGACCAAATAACCTCTTTCATCTAAGAACTTTGCATAATCTAAGCTATTTACCTGGATCTCTCCTCCAATGCTTTTAGCTCCTTGCCCCCATTTAAGTTCTATTATTAAATCATTTCCGTAGTTTTCTGCTATATATTCAGCAACACCATTCCTAGTGTCTTCAACATTTAATTGAACGAAAATCCCCCCATATTCTCCATCAGCGTACTTTTTATAGGTATCTATTCTTCTGTCCAATTCAGGAGCCTTTACTACCTTACCTTCTTCATTAAATTCAGCCTCTCTATCTACACCAACAACATTTTCACCGATCACGATAGGAAAACCACACAGAGCAGCTCCAATTGCAAAAGAATCCCAATATTTTTCCGCTATAAATGTCGAACCAAGGGCTCCAGTCATTAATGGAACCTTGGATTTAGTCTTTATTTTGTTACCAAATTCAGTCTCTATATCGACATTAGGGTAAAGACAGTTATCAGCAGTACTTTCAACATCTTCGGGCAAACCCTCAGCTCCATGAGCAAATCCATGAGCTCTCAGCGAGTGATAACCAACTCCCGTGGGATCAATATTTCCACTACCAGCAGTTACTTCGCCAAAATCCCGCGGGTACAACATCTCTGTTCCCTTCAAACAGGACATAAAAGTTTCACATTTACCTTTACAGTCAGCTCTACACAATTCACACAGACCCGAAGGAGCAGGATCTCCTCTATTTACAGTACCAAGCACATCAAGTTTCTTTCTTCTTCTTACCATAAATCCCACCAATCAAAAAATTTATACAATCAACACTAATGCCAAAAATACATTAATTTTGTGTTAAAGATTAACATCTCACAATTCACCGAAAATCACCTAAAAAGACTCTCTAACACTTAAACACAACATTCAAACTATAAATTAAATAATAGAATACATAAAAAAAGCGAAAACCAAAATTCAACTAAACACAACAAAAACAAAAAGTATAAAATATAAACCTTTAAAAGCAAACTCCTTTAGAACTAGTTCCACTGTGAACTACCCCTATCTAATCGAAGATTAGGAAGGGGATTTCAGGAGAAGTTTGAATTATGCTCTCACTTATATCTGAGCCGCATCTTAACCCAAAGGGTTTCCTTATTCTCCTTGGCGTGTCCACACAACCACTACCTCCTACCCCCAGCTCTAAATTAGTTTCAGACATACCTTCCTTAGCAATATTCAAAGCACCATTCACATCAGCATTAATATATGTTCCATTATTTGTTTTGTATAACCCTCTTTCAACTCTTCTTCCTCTATAACTTGGTTTCCTCCTTAACCCGGTGCTAGCTAAAGCATTACACTTGCTCGTGTAAAATTCATCCACTAACACAAATTCAATACCATAATACCCTAAATAATACCATAATACCCTAGTTTGTGCTTGAGCTTTTGCTTAAACCAATCAAACGGAACCTCCACAAATCCTTCATTATTGCCGTCACCTAAATCTACCTCCTGCTTCCAACCCTTTCCATCACCACAAAACACCCTCTCTATCCTATTTTCTTTATAATAGTCAACAATTGCCCTAATCACCTTATTCAAGTAATCATGGATGTAATTATCTCGATTCCAAAATAATTTGTTTATTCTCTCTATGCACCCCTCAAATCCTTGCCCATCCTTTATAGACTGCAACCTAACTTAACTACCTCCTTATCAAACCACCTGTTATACAATTTAAGTAATCACCCATCCAAAATAAATGAGCGCCCAAAGTGGTCAACACAAGTAGATAAATTATCTAACCCCAAATCAATACCTAACCAAAGACCCTTCTTCGTCCCAACTAATTCTCTTTCCCCCCACAAACTATCCTACATCCAAAACATTTTACTCTTACTCCTAAAACAATATATAACTGCTTAATACCAGTATAACCCTATTAAAATCTTACATAAGAAAAACCAATTTGGACTTCTCTTTTATCATACCCATATCTTTCACTAAAACATCTTGGAACACCAACTCAAATATGATCCTCCTTAACCTGGAAACTCTGACCTAGAAATATTAATGAAAAGTGCCCATCTTTATCTAAGTAACTAGGCGGACTTGTTTCGCCATCGTATATTGCCTTCTCTTTTCTTTTTTTCTCTATATTAACTTAAAAAAATTGAAATGCTTTATCTACATGCTTCATCGTTTGCTGTACGGCCTGTGAGGATAAAAACCTGTAGTTATCGCTTTCATCTTTTAGGCGTTTGTAGGTGTTATAGTAGTTAAGGTATTCCCCATTATTGAAGAAGTATTGTCTCCTTCTCGTAGAGAGTTTCGTTGTATAGGTCCTTAGATTTATGACTCATCTTCTTTAGGATTTCATATTCTTGTTTATCTAGCCCTCGTAGATTCTGTCTCAAAGACTTCCTCATCCTACTAAAATTATTTACATCTAATATTTACTATCATATTAAACGTCTTCAAGAAGACTGAACCATCACCCACCCAAATCAAAGACTTAGAAAGATGTCTTCCCAGTCAAATAGATAAAAAATCGAACTCAAAACTAATAAAAACACTAGAGAAAAAATTTTTCTAATCCAAAGAAACTAGAAGCTATTACTCTTCAAAAAACTAATCAAAAGCTAATTCCTTTGAAAAGCTATTATCATTTTTTACCTTATTTTTTCTTTTTCTTTTAATACTTCTTTGAGCCATTCTTTGGTTTTTTCGTAGCTGGTTGATCCACAGATATAATCTTTTTTGTCTTGACTAATAATAAATGGGACTCCGGAACATTTTCCTCTGCTAATTTTCTCTAATTTCCTTCTGTTCTCTTCATTTTCATAGACTTCATATTTTTTTACTTCAAAACTAAATTCCTCTTTAAGTTCTTTTAGATTTTTAATCATTTTTTTGCAATGGGGGCATCCTTGTCCGTAGAATAATTTTAGGTTCAGGTTCATTATATCCATACTTATCTATTGATTTCTAACAGTTTAATTAATTGCTTTAATTTCATGTGACATCCTCCTCTCCCTAAAAGGAGAGGCTTCCACTTATCCACCGGTGTCATCTGCTTTCGGGTTATCGGTGGAAGTGGCGTGAAGAGAAACGCTCTCTTCGTAGCCATTCTAAACGGTTACCTACCTACCTTCGCCTAGCTTGTCAGCCAAATAGCTTCCAGAGGCTGGATCAACAGCAGTGGCTTCAAGTCGAGCCCTGTCAAAGGGCTCCTGTTTGCGATATAGGCTTTGCCAATGTTCGATGGAGTTTTCAGTCCCTTACCGCCCTATCACCCGCATGCAGCTTGGGGACTTGAGGCTTACAGCAAAACCCATTACTCCCAAGCTAAAGCGTGAAGATACATAAGCTTTATGAGAGAGACAGTACATCCCCTACCTAAAGGACGGGGACTATGCTGCTCTCTCAAACTCTCACAAAAGTTAATTATGAATCGAATTCTTTTTTAAGTTAATTTTTTTAATTGGAATAGGAGCTGATGTAATGGTAGATAAAATTGTTGATCTGAGAAGCGATACCGTAACGAAGCCTACTGATGAGATGCGTAGAGAGATGAAAAAAGCAGAAGTTGGAGATGATGTATTCAAAGAAGATCCTACTGTAAGTAAGTTAGAAAATAAAGCTGCAGAAATTTTTGATAAGGAAGCAGGTCTTTTTGTTAGTTCAGGAACGCAGGGTAATCTAATTTCACTTTTAACCCATGCACAGTCTGGGGAAGAGGTTATTTTAGGTAGGGATAGTCATATTTTTAACTACGAGGTCGGTGGATTTGCTAGACTAGGAGGTCTATCTGCGAGACCTATAAAAGAGGAAAAAGGGAGGTTACCTCTTGAGAAACTTATTGAAAACATTAAAGGAAGCGATATACATTTTCCCGAGCAATCTTTGGTTTGTCTAGAAAACACCCATAACGGCCATGGAGGCGTTCCAGTTTCAGGTGATTACATTGAAAAAATTGGCCAGATTTGTATGCAAAAGGATCTAAAGTTACATATCGATGGCGCGAGAATTTTTAATGCTTCAGTTTACCTAGAAGAAGATGTCAGTAATTTATGTGAACCGGCTGATTCAATTCAATTCTGTCTGTCAAAGGGGTTAAGCGCTCCTATAGGATCCATAATAGTTGGATCTAGGGATTTTATTTCCAGAGCTCGAAAGAATAGGAAAATAGTTGGGGGTGGAATGAGACAGGTTGGAGTTATAGCAGCAACTGGTTTAATTTCTCTAGATAAAATGATCGATAGATTGAAAAAGGATCATGAAAAAGCTAACAGGTTGGCTGAGGGACTTAAAGATCTAGGGTTTGAAATTAACCCCAATAAATTCAAAACGAACATCGTCTATCTATCTCTTGATCAAATGAATTACTCAACAAATGAATTTCTAGGTTTACTTAAGGAAAAAGGTATTAAGGCTCTAAGCCACGAGGATAAAATCAGATTCGTTACTCATAGGGAAGTTTCAAAAGAGGACATAAATTACTGCCTAGAAGCTATAGACAATTTAATCCATTAATTGAATAGTTTAGAGGACAACAAAAAAGTATCAAAGTCTAGGTAAAAATACATTTCTGTTTCAATAATTTTTTTTCTCTTTTCTTAATTGGGATATTATAGTCCAAAAAACTTAAATAACATAATCCATTGTTAATAGTTAGCATGTATCAGGCACAGACACTTTTCACCATAATAGGGCTGTTGTTATGGCCTATAATTGGTTTTATATATTATCTTGTTAAATTTCGTTAGATAGATAGAGGGATATAATGAACTTAACATTGTTTGTTGCGGTTGCATACTTATTTATTATTATATTAATTAGTTGGTGGGCTCATAAGAGAGGAATAGAAGACTGGGGTGAAGGGGAATACGACCTTGGAAACAGAAGCATTCATTGGTTCCCTATAATGGTTAGTACATTTGCTAGTGCCTCTAGTGCCTTCGTTTTTGTAGGTTTATTTGGATTAGCATATGGCACTGGGCTATCAATAATGTGGTATGCTATGCTAGCAACCTTAGTTGGTCCCGTGCTTTTCTGGGTTTTCGGAAAAAGACTGAGAAATTTTTCAGAAACACTAGGAGCATACACATTAGTAGAATATCTAAATAATAGGTTCGAAGATGAAAAAGGTATGATAGGCGGGATAGGTGCACTAATATCCTTTATATTTCTATTCTTCTATGTTGGAGGCCAAATAAGAGCTGCTGGGTTACAGTTTAAGACATTCTTCGAATGGCCCATACTTTTCGGAGCAGTCTTAATGGGGATAATAATTGTCGGTTACACATTTTTCGCAGGATTTAGGGGAGTAGTTTGGACTGATACTCTCCAAGGATTGACAATGCTTTTTTCTATGATTCTTTTATCCATTGCAGGTCTATACACGATCGGTGGATTTGAAGAATTATTTGCTCAACTTGCTGCTCAAAATAGTTCCTTGGTGAGTATAACTGGAGGAAGACCAATTATTTCTATTAGCTTTACCTTATTCCTTTCAGGGTGGATCGCTAGCGGATTAGCTGGAATGGGTAACCCACAGGTATCAGTGAGACCTATGGGAATGGAAGACGACTCGAAGATGGAGATTTCAGGTATCACTGCAGCTATGGTTTACGCACCTACATACGCCACCGCAGTCCTAGGTGGGCTTATAGCTAGAGCACTTTTACCTAATCTAGGAAATGTGGATACAGCTTTTGGTGCTCTCGTCATTGAACTATTCCACCCCGTAATTGGAGGAATAATGCTAGGAGGGTTATTAGCAGCTATAATGTCTACCTCCGATTCTCAGCTTTTAACAGCAAGCGCAGAATTTATACGTAACATATACAAAAAAGTAAGACCAAATTCCAGCGAAAAGAAAAGATTAATTTACACTAGATTGTTGGTAGCTATTTTAGGTGTCTTAGCAATTATAGCTGGTATTTATTGGAAAGAAGCCGTATTTTGGTTTATTTTATTTGCTTGGGGAGGACTAGGTTCAGCATTTTTCCCATTAATGGCTTTTTCACTATTTTGGGAAAAAACTAGCAGAGAAGGAGCTTTATCAGGCATATTATCAGGATTCCTAACAGTAGTGATTTGGAAATCAATCCAAGAAGGATTTATATTATCACAGTTTTCGTCAAATATCGCCAACATATATGAAGCTATCCCAGGTATAATAGTTTCGACAATCTTTATTATAGTGATCAGTTTAATTACAGAAAAACCTAAAGAAAAGGTCAAGGAATTAGATCTATAAACTAGATCTATAAGATACTGGAGGTATTGAGTGGGCAAAATTATATCAATAGATGTAGGAGGAACATTTACTGATTTCGTAGAAGTAGGAGAAGAAATAAAAAGATACAAAGTTCCATCAACGCCAGAAGAACCAGAAAAAGCTGTAAGAAAAGGATTAAAGGAGAAAAAATATAAAGAGATATTTCATGGCACTACAATAGCTACTAATGCTTTTTTAGAACGAAAAGGAAGAGAAACAGCTTTTATCACAAATAAAGGATTTGAAGATCTATTATTTATAGGCAGGCAAACTAGAGAAAACTTATATAGCTTTAATGTCTCAAAACCCAAACCACCATTAAAAAAAGAAAACTGTTTTGGAATAAACTGTAGAATAAATGAAGAAGGAAAGATAATCAAAGAGATAGATAAAGATGAAATCCATAACATAGCCAAAAAACTACAAGAAAAAAATCTATCAGCTGCAATATGTCTCCTTCATTCATATAAAAACAACAAACAAGAAAAAAATATTGGAGAAATCCTAGACAAATATAACATCTTTTACTCACTATCCCACAAAGTTTCTAATGAATTTAGGGAATACGAAAGAGGAATGACGACTTTTTTTGATGCATATCTCTCTCCTCTAGTAGATAATTATATGAAAAAAGTAACACAGATAATGGGAAGAGAACCACTAATAATGAAATCTGGAGGAGGACTAAGAAGAGCACACAGCATAGATCCTATCGATACAATATATTCAGGACCAGCTGGAGGAGTAACCGGAGGAAAGTATATATCAAAGCTATTAGGAGAAGAAAACTTAATTACCTTCGACATGGGAGGAACAAGCGCTGATATAGCAACAATCGTAGACGGAGAGATAACATGGAAACCAGAAGGAAAAATAAATGGTTTTCCCATACAGTCAAAGATGATAGACATAGTGACCGTAGGATCTGGAGGAGGAAGTATAGCATGGGCTGACGAGGGAGGAAGCCTTAGAATAGGCCCTGAAAGTGCTGGAGCTTCCCCAGGACCAGTTTGCTACGGTAGAGGAGGAGAAAAACCCACAGTCACCGATGCCCTACTGCAACTAGGATACATTGATTCGAGTTATTTTCTAGGAGGAGAAATGGAGCTAGATGTAAAAGCATCAAAGAAAGCGATCGAAGAACTCAGTCAAGAACTTGGAGTGGAATTTGATTCTACATCGCTGGGAATCTACAGGGTTGCAAATTCCAAAATGGCAAGAACTATGAAAAAAGTGACAGTTGAAAAAGGATTAGACCCCAGTGACTTTGTTCTAGTTGGTTTTGGAGGAGCAGGTCCTCTGCACGCTTGTTCATTAGCAGAGGAAATAGGCGTAGAAGAAGTTGTAATACCATATTCACCAGGTGTTTTTTCGGCTTTCGGTATGATAACTGGTGATATAGTCCAAGATTACGCAAAAACAGTATTAACAGATTTAAATAACAAAGAAAAAATCAAAAAAACAATTAAAGAACTTAAAGACAAAAAAGAAATCAAGGGACAAGAAAAGATCGTTTTAGGCCTAAGATATAAGGGCCAAGGATATCACATCAATTTAGAAAATGGTGAAGACATAGAAGAAAGATTCCACAGATCTCATAAATTAAAATATGGCTACAAAGATACCGAGGCAGAGATAGAAGTAGTTAGAGTTCATCTTGAAGTTATCAAAAAAAGAGACAAAAAGTATGAAATAACTAATAAACCAAATAATACAAGAGAAATTTATAAGACAAAAGAATGTGTTTTTCCTTCAGGTAAATTTGATACTAATATATTTAAGCGAGAAGAACTACTTTTAGGCGAAAAAGAAGAGGGACCTGCCGTAATACTGGACAAAAACTCTACAACTCTGATACCTCCAGGTTGGAGTTTTAATCTAAATGAAAATGGTTTGATTAGGGTGTTTAAATAAATGAATATATCTCCTTCTGATTTTGAAGTAATGAGACATAGTTTTACTGCAATCCCAGAACAGATGGGAGCTTCTCTAATGAGAAGCGCATATTCCCCCAATATAAAAGAAAGGAAAGATGAATCATGTGCAATATTTTCGCCAAAAGGCCACTTATTAGCACAGGCTGAACATATTCCAGTTCACCTAGGAGCAATGCCAGTTGCAGTAAAAGTCGCAACTAAAGAATGTAAACCAAGCGAAGGAGATCAAGTAATATTAAATAACCCATTCAAGGGAGGAACTCATCTCCCTGATGTAACACTCATCAAACCAGTTTATTACAACAACGAACATGTTGGATACACAGTGAACAGAGCTCACCATGCAGATGTAGGAGGAGATGTACCCGGTTCCATGCCCGGAGACTCTAAAAAACTTGAAGAAGAAGGAATAATAATATCACCAACCTTAGCAGTCAAAGACAAAAAGCTAAACAGGGATATCAAAAATCTCTTTAAAGAAATGAGATCACCCAAAGAAAGAATAGGGGATCTTAATGCACAAATAGGAGCCAATAACAAAGGAGCTAGTGAATTTATCAAAACAATTGATAAATTTGGTTTAAATAGATATAAGAACTTTATCGAAGATTACTTTAATTATTCAAAATCAAAAAGCCACAAAATGATACAAAAACTGCCCAATGGTGTTTTCAATAGCAAAGACTATCTTGAATGGAGAGATAAGGAAGTAAAAATCAAGGTACAAATAGAAATTAGTGACGATGAATTAACCTTTGATTTCCAGGGAACAAGCGATCAAATTTATGGAAACATTAACGCTCCTTTTCAAGTTACCTTGTCAGCAATTTATTATATTTTAAAATGTCTACTTCCAAAAGAAGTACCATTAAATTATGGATCTTATGATCCTATAGGTGTAAAAGCACCAGAGGGAAGCGTTGTAAATGCAAAACCACCAGTTGCAGTTTCAGCAGGAAATGTAGAAACATCTCAAAGGATAGTAGAATTAATATTAAGAGCTCTAGAGCCTGCATTACCAGATAAAATTCCTGCAGAAAGCACAGGTTCAATGAACAACCTAGCTATCGGAAACGATAGATTCACATACTATGAAACAATTGGAGGAGGAGCAGGAGCCACTTCCAAACAAGATGGAGAAGATGGAGTTCATGTACATATGACAAACACTAAAAACACCCCAATAGAAGCCTTAGAAAATTATTATCCCCTAAAAGTTGATAAATATAAGCTAAGAAATAATTCAGGGGGAAAAGGAAAATATAATGGAGGAGAAGGATTAATCAGAGAGATTAAAGTTAAAGAAGATTCTAAATTAAGTATACAATCAGAAAGAAGAAAAAATACCCCTAAAGGTGCAAAAAAAGGAGAAAACGGAAAAAAAGGAAAAAATATACTTATCAAAGGAAACCAAGAAATCAAATTAAATAGCAAAGTTTCAAGAAAAATAAAAAAATCTGAAAGTATAAGAATCTGTACCCCTGGAGGAGGAGGATGGGGCAAAAACTGACTCCAGTAACTCAACAAACATTTTTTAACTCTCTATTCAATATAAAAAAAACTAGACATCTAAATACATAAAAAGACCACAAAATAACCAAGAAATAGAAATTAACTTCAGAAAAAATGAATAGAACCAAAATTTCCTCAAGCGACTTTATCTATTTCTTAATAACAGGTGGATTAGGTTTCTTTTTACTCATAACATATATATTAGAGATCTTAATATCAAAAGATGTTTCCCTAATCACGACCTTCCCCTTCCTAATAATATCACTATCAATAGTCATACTCAGTTTTTCTACACTCAAACAAAAGGAATTTAATAAATATAATCTCCTTAAATGGACAATGGGTGGGCTTTTAACATTTCTAAGTATCGGTTACTTAATCAACTTCAGAGTAGGCCTCCACACAATAAATACATCACTAATACTCGATGAAGTAAGTTCAGGTACATTAATAGGAATGATCATAGGAATTTACTACAACAAACTAAAATTAAGAAATCAGAGACTTTCAAACAAGAATAAGAGAATAAAAAAGTTTGCAGATAAAACAGCCGATCTAAATAAGTACACTGAATTAATACAAGAATCAGACTCAATAGATGACATCTCAGCTTACTCCATACAAGTTATAAGCTCACTAATAGGGTACAGTAACACATTCTTTTTCAAATTAACCAAAGAAAAAGAAAGCCCCAAATTAATACAAAAAACCGTAGACAAGAGAGATAAAGATATAAAAAAAATAGCCAAAGAATACTACAAAAGTATCGTAGATCAAGAAGATAACATAGATACGAACAAAACAGAGATCACAATAAAAGAAAGCAAAAAAGGAGAATTTTGGTTAATTATCCCAGTAATTAGAAAAAAACCTCTAGCTATTATTTTAGTAGAAATTAAAGACATATCCAAGTTAAAAAAAGAAGACAAAAAACTATTAGAAATACTTTCCCAACATATTGCTATAGCCCTCTCCAGACAATAAAAAACCTCAATAAACTAACAAAACCAAAAAAACAAATATTAATAAAAATTAAAAGTTTTAATATTATTTAAAAGTTAATTAAAGAACCTAAGATACTAGAAGCTAGTCACCAGATTCATTCACTCGATCTTTCTGACTCTAACTGCCTTTGGGCCCTCTTCTCCTTCTTCAGATTCAAACTCGACAGAATCACCTTCATTCAATGATCCAGACTCGATGTCACTCTTATGAACAAAGTGATCTTCTCCGCCTTCATCTGGTTCAATGAAACCATAATTCTTTTGTTCATTGAAAAATTTCACGGTACCTTTCATTTTATACACCTCCTTTAGGGTTACAAATTTATTGTCTTAATATATCCCTTACCTTAAATTAAACTTTCCTTACAGATGCTATTTCAGAAAATTCACTTAACTAAAAATTAGTGAACTACCCCTACCTAATCAAAAGATTAGGTAGAGGGTTCAGGAGAAGTTTGAATTAGGCTCTCACTTATACCTGAGCCGCATCCTAACCCAAAGAGGTTTCCTCATTCTCCTTGGCGTGTCCACACCACCACTACACCCTACCCCCAAAGTTTCAGGCTTACCCATATCAATTTCTTTTAATCCTTTCTTAGCGATATTTAACGCTCCATTTACATCAGCATTTATTAAAACTCCATCACTTGTTTTAAATAAGCCTCTTTCCACCCTTGAACCAACGTACTCTTCGTGATGTTCTATAGACTCGCTATCAAAGAAACTGCACTTACTAGTGTAAGATTCATCAACTAACTCAAACTCTATACCATAGAACTCTAACTTATGCTTAAGTTTCTGCTTGAACTTATCAAAAGATATTTGAACAAATTTCTCATTGTTGCTACCACCTAAATTAATTCCTCGTTTCCAACCCTTTCCATCCCCACAAAACACTTTCTCAACCTTATTTTCCCTACAATAGTCAACGACTGCCTTGATTGCTTTATTCAAATAATCATGCACGTAATTATCTCGATCCCGAAACAATCTATTTATTCTCCTAGTATTCTCTTTGATGCCTTGCTTATCCCTAATACTCTGTAACCTAGCTACTTCTTTATTAAACCACCTGTTATACAATTTGAGTAATCACCCATCCAAGATAAATGAGCGCCCAAAATAGTCAACACAAGTAGCCAAATTATTCAACCCCAAATCAATACCTAACCAAGCACCCTCCCTTTGCCTCAACTGGTTCCTTCTCCTCCTCATAAACAACCCTATACTCAAAATACTGTGCCTTTGCCCCTGGAATTATATGTAATTGCTTAATGTCTATATGGCTCTGTTTAAGTTTCTCATAAGTGAAATCAATCCTTATTTCTCTTTTGTCATACCCATATTTTTCCCTGAAACCTTTTGGAACACCAACTCTTATGTGGTCTTCTTTAACCTGGAAACTCTGATTTGGATAAATTAGTGAAAAATACCCATCTTTATCTAAGTAACGGGGTGGATGTGCTTCAGCATCGTATTTACCTTCTCTTTTCTTTTTAATTAAATTAAAAAATGATTTGAACGCCTTATCCACGTGTTTCATTGTTTGTTAAGCCATTTGAGAAGATAAGACTCTGTAGTTCTCGCTTTCACCTTTAAGCCGTTCATAAGCGTCGTAGTAACTTAGGTATTCTCCATTGTTGAAGAAAAATTGTCTTACCTCATAGAGAGTTTCGTTGTATAGATCCTTGGACTTATGACTCATCTTCTTCAATATCTCATATTCTTGTTTAGTTAGTCCACGTAGATTCTGTCTCAAAGACTTCTTCATCTTCCTAACATATAGCATATATTTCTGATTATGTTTAAACCTTTTCCTAGGACTGATTCATCACCCACCTAAATCAGAGATATAGGAGGATGTCTTCTCAGTCAAATAGATAAAACTTTAAATTAGTTACAACAAAAAAACTATAAAATAAGATAAAAACCCAAATCTAAATAACGCTAAAACCATGAGTAGAAAAGAAGACAGATCAGAAAAAGTAGAAGAAGACTTAAAAGAGCTAAAAAATGAAATAACTAGATTTAAAAAAATCAGAGACCGTTTTCACTACAAAAGCAGAGCTGATAGATTTGGATACGATGATCTTGCTCAGCAAATAATTGGAGGACTACTACTAACCT
Organism: Candidatus Methanohalarchaeum thermophilum; assembly: GCA_001914405.1. Taxonomy (GTDB): domain Archaea; phylum Halobacteriota; class Methanonatronarchaeia; order Methanonatronarchaeales; family Methanonatronarchaeaceae; genus Methanohalarchaeum; species Methanohalarchaeum thermophilum. The sequence goes on along the minus strand of MSDW01000001.1, from coordinate 1,392,819 downwards.
CTCCCTTCTGCGTAACCGAAGAAGTATGGAATATAGCAAAAGCAATGAATCCAATACATAGCTTAATAACAGTTTTACTAACTTTTACAATTGGATACATGATTATATACGAAGCAAAATTTCAAAAAATGAAAGAAAACGAAGGAGAACCCGAATTCTCCCTAAGACTCGTATCATTACTATTTGTAGGATACATTCTACCAACCTTAGTTCTCCTATTCTTAGGAATAATACCAAATTTCATCAACCTAACTCAAAACGTTATCAATGTAATAATAATAACTTCTCTATTCTCCACACTAGGAGCAGGAACAGCCGACAACTTCGCATAAGAATCCAACAAACTCCAAAAACCTAAAAACCAGATATAAAAAATAAATAACTCATTAGATCCAGTCCCTCACCAGATACAAACAGGCAAGAAAAAGATCCATCCACCTCAACTAATGTAACAACAACCTAGCGTGACCTCCTCACCTACCTAATCCTTGATTAGGAAGGTGCTTCCATCCATTCACAGGACCGGGATCCAGGGTTTGGTGTCTTGTTACCGAATGGTCTAACGAAGGTAGGCACGGTCTGATAGGATATTGCAGGTCCTACAAGGACTTAAATACTGGTTTCCAGTACTTATGGCCATGTCCATCGCCATCATGTGCCTTGGTCCTAGGCTCGGCCACAAGAGCCCCGTTCCCAACCCCACCACCTATCTATTGCGATGGAGCCTTGCGCTCAAGTGCTTGCCCACTCAAACTTGACTCATAGGCTGAAAACCTCTCAACAAAAACCCCCATTGGCCACCCAAGTACAAATATCTTGTAATGATTCATCCTCCATCCTATCAAAGAAAGGAAGGAGATTTCTCACCAAATAAGTTAAATTCTACTACAATTTCCTAGAAAAAAATGAAGTATTTAGGTAAAATATTAAAGTAATTTTCACTTAAATAATTTTAAAGGAGGTTTTATTTTTGGGTTCTTTAAATGAAGAACTAATTGAGTTTATAGAAAATAACTCTTGCGAGGTAGCTACTGTAGACGAAAAGGGAATACCAAATGTCGCTCCAAAGGGTTCATTAAAAGCCATGGATAACGAAACCATAGTTTACGCAGATATGTATCCAGGAAGAACATCAGAAAACATAAAGAAAAATCCTGAAGTTGCTATCTCAGTAGTGAATTACCAAGAAATGGAAGGATACGAAATAAAAGGAAAAGCAGAATTACTAGATAGTGGACCAATTTACGATAAAGTCGTTGAAGAAGTTAGTAAACTGCCAATGGATCTGCCTAAGCCAGAATATGCCGTTAAAGTAAAAGTAAAAAAAGTCATAAATCATACTCCAGGCCCAAATGCAGGTAAAGAGTTACAATAACAACCACACAAAACCAACATTTTATTTTTATAAATATAAATTCGAGAGATAACAAGAAAAATAAAAACCCCAAAAACTAGCCGAGTAATGTCCTCTATTGGACAAAAAGAATATAGCTTCCATAAAACCTTAGCCTCAATAAAATCTTGTCCTCTGTGCCGTTGAAACATCGCCACAACATCCTATTCAAGCATTTCAAGCTTATCTTTTGTGGTTGGGTAAGACCTCGTCCTTTAGGGCTAGGATGTCACATCTAAAATAAACTATTCATCAAGTGACTACACAGCAAAGCTGTGGGGCTTCCGTGTGAGCCTTATCTGGGGTGGAGTTTGATTTTCCATCCAGAGGAGCTTCTCTTACTGCATCCTGATCATCATCGGAATTCTTTGCTCCAAGAAAAGACTTAAATTAGGACACAAAATAGTGTCATATACTAACCAAGTGGTTCCCTTAATTCAGCCTTGATTGATCCTACATCAGCCACTAGGACTCACCCACAAAGGTTTCAAGTTCCCCAAATACACCTTATTCGATGTAGAGTATTGGGGCTTTTAACTTAGCCATAATACCTCAAGAGACATGGAAATCGCTTTTTGATAGAGCAACCAATCCAACCAACTTCCAACTACTTCAACCGGTTAATAATACCCTTTAAGTGTTATTTAAGGCATCCATCCCAAAAGGAAGAGCCGCGAGGATCTTCTGCCATACTCTACTATAAAATTTTAAAAGTAAAAAGGACAAATAGAATTAGAATATATGTTATTTAAATCTAGATAAAATATGTTCTAAAAAATATATGTTATTTAAATTTAGATAAAATATATTGTAAAATTAAGAGATAAAGTAATAGGAGGACAAAGAATAGCTGAATCTGATGGAGAACTTGCAAGGGATCTAGGCTTTTTAGAAGCATATACTTTGGGCCTTGGGACAATGATAGGGGCAGGTATATTTGTTTTGCCCAGTGTAGCTGCTCAGGATGCAGGACCAGCTAGTATTATTTCATTTATTGGAGGAGGAGTAATTTCTCTATTAGCTGCATTATCTCTTTCTGAGTTAGCTACGGGTATGCCAAAGACTGGTGGGAGTTATTACTATGTTAATCATAGTCTAGGAACTATATTTGGATGTATAGCTGGATTCAGCATGTGGATAGGGTTAATGTTTGCATCTGCTTTTTATATGCGTGGATTTGGAAGGTATGTAGCATCTACTCCTCAGAATATAGCTATAGCTGCATTGGTGATGGCAGCTATATTGATAGCGGTTAATTATAGAGGCGTAAAAGAAACAGGTTTCCTACAAAATATAATTGTGATATTATTACTAGTACTTATTTTTGTATTTATAGGAGCAGGATTTTTCAAAGTAGATCTTTCTAATCTTGATCCATTTGTATCAAAAGGCTGGGGAAATGTGTTCACTGCAATAGGAACGCTATATGTTAGTTTCATTGGTTTTGAAGTAATTGCATCAAGTGCAGAAGAAATAAAGAACCCAAGAAAGAACCTCCCTCTCTCGATGATAGCTGCTGTATTAACACCCACCGCATTATATGCATTAGTTATGTTCATTAGCATAGGAACATTATCCACTCCAAGCCTAGCACAATCCCAAATACCTGTAGCTGATGTAGCAGAAATATTTCTTGGGCCGATAGGTGCAACAGCAATGATAATAGGAGCAGCATTTGCTACAATATCAAGCGCAAACGCTTCTATATTATCTGCAAGTAGAATAAATTTTGCAATGGGAAAAGATAAAATACTGAGTAACTGGCTGAATCAAATACATAAAAGATACAGAACCCCTTATCGTTCAATTCTTGTAACAGGGATTTTTATATTAGGGTTAATCGCATTAGGAGTTAAAATAGATACATTATCGAGAATAGCAGGATTCTCATATTTAATCACATATATACTTGTCCATATCTCTCTAATAGTTATGAGAGAAACCAAAGCGGATGACTACAACCCGAGCTTTCAAGTCCCACTATATCCAGTTGTTCCTATACTTGGAATAATTTCATCAATAGCTATAGTAGCACTAATGAGTTCAACAGTACAGGCTGTAGGAACAGCTATAATAGTAGTTGGAATAATCTAGTACCTTATATATGCAAAAGAAAAAGCACCTTCAAAAGGAGTTCTAAAGGAAGCAATGGCTCAAAAAGAAAAAGAAGCTACAAAAGAAAAATACACGATAGTTGTACCTATAGCTAATCCAGAGACTCAGAGAGGATTATTAGAAACTGCAAACGCTGTCGCTAATCAGAAAAAGGAACCAGAAATATTGGCTCTTAATATATTACCTATTCCAACACAAGTATCTCCTCGCCAAGCCAAAGAATTTGAAAAAAAGAGATTAGAAAACCAAAAAAAGATGTTAGAACATTCAAAGGACATAATAGCAGAAGAAACACCAGTAAGAACAAGAGGGATAATAAGTAGATCGATATCTGAAACAATTCTCGATGTAGTTGAGGAAGAAGAAGCAAATGAATTAATAATAGGATGGGAAGGAAGACTAAGTAAAAGAGACTATATATTTGGCTCAAAAATAGATTTAATCGTAAGAAACGCACCATGTGAAACCACAGTTGTAAAAATAGGTCCAGCAAAATTCAAAGATATAGTCGCTCTAGTCGGAGATGGCCCAAACGCCCCATTGGCCATAGAAAAAGCCTACCAACTTCATAAATATACAGAACTCTCCAAATTAACTCTTCTAAGAATCCAAGAGAAAAAAGAAGACAAAAAAAGACAAAGAGAAAAAGGCCAAGAGATAATAAAAAAAGCAGCAGAAAAGACATCAATACCAGAAGAAGAATACCAATCAAAAATAGAAGTAGCTCAAAATCAAAACATAGAACAGGCCCTACTCAAACAAACCGAAAACTATGATACAGTTTGTTTAGGAGGAACAAGAAGAAAACCATTGCAAAGAACATTATTTGGTACATTACCTGAAAAAATCGCACACGAAACAGATGACACAGTCTTAATGACCAAAAAACCATTTAAGGAATCATTCCTAGACAAAATAATAAATAGATTCCAGAAATTCATTCGCTAAAAAACAAAGAAAAACAATCAATCAAAACGCTAATATCTAAAACAAATGATGGCAATTCAGCCAAAATTCATTTAAAAGTTAATACTATTAATTGACTAGATTTGATCAATATTCGAAGTTTTTTAATTCCCTTACTTTACCATACTTTTTTTGTACTCTAGATTTGTTTACTATTTCAAAGGTTTTATTTTTTGCTTTTTCTGAGAATAGTGAATTTACCAATACTTTAGCTACATCCCCTCTGGTGATTTCACCCATCACAGTTTTACCTCCTTCACCAAGAAGAACCTCTCCCGTAGGTGGATCGTTTACTAATCTACCAGGACGAACAATTGTGTAATCAAGACCTGAGTTTCTTAGGTATTCTTCTGAACGCTCTTTAGCTTTTTTTATTCCAGTTAAGTTAAAACCAATTTTCATGTAAAAAGGAATTAGATCACTGGATTCATTTATACCCTGAGAAGACTGTAAAACAAATTTGTTTACACTCACCTTTTCAGAAGATTTTATAAGATTTATTACTCCTTCCCCATCAACTAAATCACCAAATAATAGTTTCCTAAAATTTAATCTTGTTCCAACACAACAAATAACTGCTTCACATCCCTCTACTGCCTTTTCTGAATATGATTTATTAAACAAATTTCCTATTAAAACTTCTGAAACCCCTAAATTTTTCAAAGAATCCTCTTTAGTTGAATCCGTTGTAAGCGCTCTTATACTCTCATCCAAACAATTTAACTCCCTAACAACCTCTCTCCCAGTTCTCCCACTTGCTCCAGCTACAAGAATCATACTCTATTACCTCTCAAAAACCCGTAAAATTCCTTTAATAAATATTTGAGAAAGAAAATAAATAATGGTTTCCTATTACCAAACAAAAATAATTAGAGCTAATGCCCTTCCCCATATAAAAAAATAAAAAACTCTCTTCTCTTTCTGGAGCCAATTTAAACTTTACAAACTAAAAGATTCTTCCACTTTTCCCTATTCTCTAGTTTTGTCTTTTTCTCTAAATATATCCTGTTTTCTCTTCAATTCATCTCTTACGGTGTATAAAACTGATTTTATATATCTAAAAAGTTTCTCATCCTTGGTTTCTTTCACAACTTCTTTGTTACATTCTTCTTTTATATAATTCTTTATTGTACTTGGAAAACAGTCCCTTTTCTTGGCAATTTCTTTAATCTCTTTATCTAATTCATTGAAGGCCTTCTCGTATTTTTTCTCCAAAACAGAATCTTCCTCCATCATAGTCTATTACCCCTTCAAAATAACCATGAAATACTCTTCGGCTTACTCGCTCACGATCATGAAAAAGAAATTCTTCAGATAACTAAAAATAAATTATAGAAATCATTAAACATGTAAGCAACGCCCTTTAAATTGATATTGTTTTGTTTTGAAAAATATTGTTTCTACTGCTGTAAAAAGCTTTCATCTTATATTTTTGAATTTCCAGACTAAAAATCTTACAGTGAACTACCCATTCCTAATCAGGGATTAGGAAGGGGTCTATGTTGCTCCCTTACAAACCTACAAAAGATAATTAATTTATTTATCTTAATCTTAAGAGGAGCAGCTAGAAAGAAAGATTGGTCTACCGAAAACTTGTTTAGTTGCTATTGGGCTAAAGATTTTTTTAATTGTTGAAATAATCTCTAACTATTCTTATACTACATATTTAGTATATGGAGATACAAGGGATATGTTTTTAAGTAATAAAGTTAAATAAATTGATATCTTTGTGATCTTTAATATTTAACCTTTGTAGTTTTTAATATCTAATCTAAAGAGAGATTATTTTTTTCTCGATTTTGTAGAAGCTGTTTTTGTTTTTCAAAAAAAAGAGGTATATTCCATGTTGTTTGTTGGTATTTTGATTTTATTACATATTTTGAGGACTTAATTAGGTTTATTATTTTTTAAGTTTTTTATTTTTATTTAGTTTTTATTTTTTGGTTTTTTTTTATTTTTTTTAGGTGCTGTGATTTATTTTTTATTATAGCCGAAAGACATATTTATGTTAGTTACTTATTCTAGTTTAGATGCAGATTAAGGGTTTTTCTGAAGGATTGGAGGAGATGTCGAAGGGTGATGGCGTTGATAGCAAGGAGGTCGATAAGGAGTTTAAAAGGATATTTAAAGAGATAAGGGATACTGAATTATCTAGAAGGACTCTACTGAAGTTTTTTGGTGGGGGAGCAGGTACAGCTGTCTTAGCCCAGCTTTTTGCTCATAAAAAATTCTTGGATGGTTCACTTGAGAGTGGTTTAAAGGCTATTGCGGATGAGAGTAGTAGTAGGGTTTTAGGGGTTAAGGAACTGGATAGTCCAACTCCAACTCTTTATAGGGTAGATGATGAAGTTTATCAGAGGTGGGGAAGTAGAGAAGAAGATAAAAATGATTTTGCTGTTTTTGGTGATATTGCTAAATGGTTGAAGTCACAGGGTGGTGTATTACGTTATAGTTTTGATTACACGAATCCTAGGCAAATTGCATTAATTGATGAGTCTAAGATTGCCGCAGGTGCATCTTTTGGTAAGAAAGTGGATGATATAGAGGTTTCGAGTCCTGGTATGGCCAGGGCTTTAGCAGCTTTAAGTGTTGTTAATGGTGCTTATGATATGAGTGAAGCGATGCATGGAGCTGAAGCTGCTACAGATGAGTTGATTCCTGAGGAACTTGAAAATCGGCCTCCTGAGATTTCTGATCCAAAAACACTTAGAAAGATGGTTTGGACAGCGGCAAGGTTATGTGGTGCAGGTGACATGGGAGTTACAACTGTAGAGAGGTCTATTAACTGGGTTAATGCTAATGTTGAATTCACTGATGAGGTAGATGAAGTTCAAGTGAGAAATGGCAAAAGACTTGTCCCTTCCGAGATGGATAGAATCGTTGTTGCCACAGTTGAACAACCTTTTTTTCAGACACAGTATAATACTAGGACATTTGCTCCTAGACCTAACTCCATGGGTTATTCTCGTACGAATCTTTTAAGGTTTATGTTAGAGGTTTTTATTCGTTCAATGGGATACAGGGCTAAGTCCCATTGGGGAGGAAATGAGTGGACGATTAATGTTCCTCTAGCTGTAGATGCTGGTCTTGGTGAAGGAGGTCGGCATAGCAGACATGTTCATCCTGTTTTTGGAGGTAACCATCGTCCTATTGCTAAGGTATTTACTGATATGCCGCTTGAGCCGGATAAACCTATTTACTTTGGATTACAGGAGTTTTGTAAGGGATGTAAATTGTGTGCTATTAACTGTCCTTCTAACACTATTACCTATGGTGAAAAAACATGGGGTTATGAGGAAAAAACCCCTACATCCTGGGAAAGAGTTAACTCAGATGTTAAGTTTGATGGAAGTAAGAATGAAGGAGTTTATAAGTGGTATTCAAGGCCTAAGACATGTTTAAGGTTTTGGATGGAAAATGGAGCATCTTGTGAACAATGTATAAATACTTGTCCCTTTACAGTTGGGCGAAGTTGGTTGCACGATATATTTAGGGTTTTAGCAGGTAATTCTTCTTTATTGGATAAACAGCTTCGTAATATGCATCATGCGTTAGGATATGAAGAACCTTTATCCCCCGAAGATGTCTGGGACATCGATTTCCTCCCTTATGGAATAAACCAGGACCCAGGCCTAGATGATTTTTAATTCGTCTTGATAAAAATGAATAGTTTTTTAATGAAACTAAAAAGGATTTTATTAGATAAAATCAAGTACATAGATTTAATCGAAGTTTTATTAGCTATCTTTTGGCTTTTAGGCATATATGTCCTTTTAGATTGGTCTTTAGGAGCTTTTAGGGAGCGCGTAGATACTGCAGGTGGTTTTTTTATCTTAATGTTAATTATTTGGATAACTATTGGTTTATTAGCATATATGTGGAAAAAACCTAGAAAAGATACAAAAAATAATACAAAGAATTTAGAGAATTGATTATGAATAAAAAAGCTTTGATTAGTTTAGCTATCTGTATATTGATAACTTTAACCTTTTGCGGTTGTTTGGAAAAGCACACAAACCCCCAATCTGATTTCATAATAAGCGATTTAACAGTAAATCCGAAAGAGGTGAAATCTGGAAAAGAAGTAAAGGTAACTGTAAAAGTTTCTAACATTGGTAGCCAGGCTAATTCTCATATAATAAACCTTTACCTAGATAACAAAAGCTATAGTTCCGAAGAAGTCTATTTACTTGCAGGAGAAAAAATTAATGTATCTTTTAATATCTTAAAGGAATCTATTGGCGATCACCAGATCCAAATAGGAAACCTAACAGATACTCTAACTATAAAGCAATTTTCCTTAGAAAAGGTCAAGGATCTCAGTTTAACAAGTAAAGCAGGATACATCAGGCTAAATTGGAGTCTAGTAGAAGATGCAGAAAGTTACAAAGTTTACAGATCCGTAGACGGAAAAGAAAAACTAATAGATACAACCAAAAACACATTCTACATTGACGAAAAATGTAGTTACCAGGAAAAATACACATATCAAATTTCAGCAATAAAAAATAAATTAGAAGGCAAAAAATCAAATCCCATGGAAGGACAACCCCGATACGATATCGAAGTAATAAACTTAACTATATCTCCCAAAAAGTCTGAAACCGGAGAAAACATCAATATAAACGCTACAGTCTACAACAAGATAAATAAAACCCTAAATTATACAATAGATCTAGTAGTTGACGGTAAAATCGAAAATAGTAAAAAACTAACAATAGAGGCAAAAGACCAAATTAAGTCTTCTTTTTCTTTAAAAAAAGATATACCTAAAAATTATACAATAAGAATAGGAAATCTAGTAGGATCATTTGAAGTTATTAAACCTCAGAAGGGAGAAATACAAGTCCAAGAACTAAGTGTATCTCCCAAAACATTATCAGTCCCACCTCCAGGCCTACCAGGCTACAAAGAAATATCCAACATAACCGTAAACGTCTCAGTCACCAACAATAAAGATTTTACCATTACAGACACATTAAAAATTTACATAAACGATAAATTAACTAAAACTGACGAATTAACGCTGAAAAGTGGCGAACAAAGACTATTAACCTATAGCTTCAAAATAAAGCAAGAAGGAAGCTACCTCATCAAAGTTAGAGACCTAAAAACTGAATTCAAAGTTGTACTACGAATGTAAATCAAATTCAAAGTTGTACGACAAACATAAACTAAACAACCATTTGTGAAGCCCTCTCATGGCAATCCATGAGGTTCCCTCCCTTATTATATTATTGATCCATTTGTGAATTCCTCTCCTACCAAACTCAAGGGATTTTGGAAGGATGCTTCCAGAGTCAAAGGAGGTTTTACTTCCTGCCACCGTCAAATCATCTCATTCCCGGGCGGCCCTTATATAGGAAGATTATAAGTATAAGGTATAAACCCTTGTAGCCTCCTCACCTACCTAAATAAAATATTTAAAGAAAAGATTTCTTGGGTAAAGAGTTAATTTTGGTTTATTTTTTTAATTTAAATTCTGTAATAACCGTTTTGGTTTTTTATGTAGTCTATTAGTCTTTTGTATGTTCTGTTTTTTCTTAATGTAGATGAGTCTCCTATAACTATTAGTTTTCTTTTGGATCTGGTTAATGAGACGTTTAATCTTCTTAGATCTTTTAGGAATCCTATTTCGTTTGATTCATTGCTTCTGGTTAGTGATATTACTATAATTTCCTTTTCTCTTCCTTGGAAACCGTCTACTGTTTTAATTTCTAGGTCATCGTAGTTGAGTTTTCTGTCTATTAGATCAACTTGATCATCGTAGGGTGCTATTATGGCTATGTTTTCTTGGTTTATCTTTGCTTTAATGTATTCTTCTGTGATATTTTTAGCTATTTTTGCTTCTTTTGGATTTTCTTTTGATGTCGAGTCCTTTCTAGTTCTTTCTGGTGCGTTTAAGTTTGATGTATCCAGAAAGATGGTTGGGTTTTCTGGATTTAATAGCTTTCTTAGGGTTTTTTCGATTCTCTCTAGTTCCAGGTCAAGGTCCTTGAGAGTGTGGTTTTTTACTGATGGATGTGGCTTTAGTTTGCCGTTGTAGAATTCTTTACTTGGAAATTTCATTATTTCTTCGTTCATTCTATATTGTGTTTCTAATAGATCTTTTGTGTAGGGATGTTTACAGGCCAATTTTTCGAACAAGGTTTCAGTGAGGCCTTCTTTTTTAGCTTTAGGGTTTTTAACAGTTGGAGGTAGTTGTTTGTGGTCTCCTGCCATAATAACCTTGTTCGCATGGGTTATAGGAATTAGGCATGATGGTTCCGTTGCTTGTGTGGCTTCATCGATTACTAATATATCAAAATCCATTTGTTCTATCAATTCTGTTCCTGCCGTTGAATTAGTTGTACAGATTACATCACTATTCTCTAAAACTTTTTTTACGGCTTTATCTCTTAATTTATCTGATTTTTCGAATAATTTGTCGATTTCTTCGTTTAATTTAATCCATTTCGCCATTTCTTTTATTTTTTTAGGAGAAACTCCTCTTGATCCTTTATTTTCCTCTGCTAGATTTTTTATTTTCTTATCGCTCATTCCTCTTCTATACCGACCTGATGGATGAGTATAGTTCTCTTGTTTTTCTTTTAAACTAAAAGCCTTTTCTCTTGCTTTTTGAGATTCTTTATATTCATTTAAGTCTCTAATTAAGCTATCTAATGTGTTTTTCCTTAATTTAGGTGTTACTCTTGCCGGATGACCTACTCTAACTGCATTTACACCTTCGTTTAATAAGAAATCCAAAATATTGTCTACAGCTATATTTGAGTCTGCCGTTACCAAAACTTTCTTTCCTCTGCTAATAGCTTGTTCAATTACTTCTATTGCCGTTGTTGTCTTTCCAGTTCCTGGTGGACCATGAATTAGATGAAAATCTTCTGATTCAAGGGCTCTAGCTACTGCTTTCCTCTGTGAATAATTTAATTCTTCATTAAACCACTTTTCTATGTCTGTTTTTCCTCTTTCTTTTGGAGATTGTATTCCTATAATTATATCCCTTAAATCAGAGTTGAAATCACTACCTATCATCTTATTTATCGCGTCCTTCATTCTTTGATAGGTTATATCATTCACATAGAGATCCATTCTAATATTTTTTCCATACAGAAAGCTTGGAGGTTTTTCTTTGAAAGCTACAGTTATTGAGTAATTTGTTTTTTGAATAACAGTTCCAGTTGGATTATCATCTCTCAATGGATCCTTCTTTGATAACATCACTAAGTCGCTTACTGAGATCTCAGTCTCAGGCAGTTTCTCGCCTTTACGGTTCCTCATAAACTTTACCTTATAACCTTCCAGAGATTCTCCCCTATCCTTACCACTTAAATGAAGAATAGTTTTTCCTTTATTCTGTCTTTCTTTTCCACTTAAATTTCTAATACTTTTTTCATGTTCTCGCATTTCTTCTTTTCTTTCCATTTCAACCAGTCTATTTTTTTCCACAATGTAGTTCCTAATAGACCGAATCTTCTTTCTATCACTATCCTGGATCTGACTGACATTTACATTTGAAGAACCAACTTTACTGCCATCAAGTTCATCCACTAATCTCTCCACCTTATTCTCTTCCACCTCTACCACGGCAAAATTACCGTTTACCTCAATTTCACCTAAACAGCTAGGATCTAAACTTGTTTCCCCTCCAACTGCACCAACTATATCCGATATACCCTCGTTATCAATTCCATCTACCATAACTTCCTTAATAAATACCACCTTGAGTTTAATAGATAAATCAGAGTTTTTTATGTTATCTAAAACAAAATAAACTGCAATTAAACCTTTCAACCAAACATCCAATCCCAAAAACTTTAACCCAACAAAGAGTTCCTTCTTGAATTATCCTGTTGTGGGTTTGTAAGGGAGCAGTATATATCCCTCTCCTTTAGGTAGGGGTTACTTCACTTTAGTTTTACTTCATCTAATATTTTACATAAACATAAATTATTACTATGAACTTTTTTTGGGCTCCTCATCCTTTAAATCTAAGGATTTGGAAGTTTCTTTCTTCCATCCGTCCATATCATCCAATCTTTCAGAGGTACCTGACAGAAATCTACCAGGAATGTCCTAATAGAGATGTAACATCCGCCTTTTTGTTAGTTACTACCTACTTACCTACGCTAGCCCTTTCATAGGCAAAGGTCAAGATCAACAGTTTTGGCTTTTGAGCAGGTCACAGCACCCCTAATGCCAAAAGAGGGTCTTTCTTCATTCAGAAAAGTTACTCTATCTACTCCTGTCCTATATACCTTCTCCACATCGATAGAAGAAATCGAAAACTTTCAGAAACCCCCGTTACCATAAACGTCTTCACCCAGCTACACAAAAACTACCCAACTCATCACTCACCTAAGCCAGAAATCTAGGAAAATAACTTATTGAGTGAAAAGTTAATCTGTATTCCTTTAGTTTTTTTAATATTTTCCTTAAGACTTGTATTTTTATTCTATTTTTCTTAATTAGTGAACGAGTTAGTTATATACTGTGAAGTGCCTTCACAGTTAAGTTGAGTGGCTTTCCTGTGAGCCTTATCCATAGAAGGAGTTTTGCATCTCCGCTGGACTTATCTCATACATCCAGCCAACAGGAGGACCCTGCGCTTCGTGAAAAGAGACAGGCTCAAGTTTTGGCAAAACAGCCAGAGGTGGATAGTTCTTTGCATCCACTCCGCTGGCGTGCCCCGCAAATGTTCCACCAGCATATGTCACCTAGGTGCTAGGCCTCTTATTCCCACCAGCTGCTCCACATCAGCCACTTAGACCCCCTATTTCAAAAAGTTTCATGGCCACCCAATTTTTTGACTAATAAACAAGGTAACCAAAATCGTTTGACGAAGCAGAACGCCTAACTACCAGGTCTTAATTGATGTTGGAACCATTTAAGTTATGGCATTCATCTCTCACAACAAGCCATATAATTATCTGCCTTACTCTACTATAAAACTATAAAAAAACCTACAGAATTAAGTTAAGTAACCTACCTACACATAAAGTTTAAGTGTGACAACAGATTACAGGATATTGTGGTCAAAATGCCGGAAGACGAAAAAAAGCAACCTCCTCTTATGTCCCACAACAACCCAATAGAAGATATAGATAAAAACAACAAAAAACTCAACAAATCAATGAGATCGCAATACAAAGAAAATGAAAACAAAGAAAATAAAGAAAACCAATAGTAAACATTAAACCCGCTATAAAATACATACAATACCTTTAAAACTTAAAAATTCACTTACCCATTGAAACTTTCTCCAACGGTCATACCACCGATCTACAACCCAACCAAACAAGTAAACCCAGACTAAATAAAACATATCCTGACAGCGTAAAAAGTTAAACAATAAACCAAAACCACCAATAGATATCTAACACTATACCTACCTAAAAAGAACAGATAAACAATTCACTCCTCTAAAGGAAATAAGTTTTTCACGACAACCCCTATCCAAAAAGAAGTTTGGCATAATTAACATAGAGCATTACCTAATACACTCCATCAACACGGGAAACCACTTGATTCCTAAGAAAAGAGATTGATCAGGAACAAAAATGTCAAAAATTAACTCCCTATAATTTACTTATTCACTCTGGTAGATTATTTATCTCTTTTATATCTAACCTAAACTATTAAAGGACTCGGCTGTTTCTTCAGACACTTATAAATTAAAAAAACAGAATGACACTTGTGACTTCCTCCCCTACCAAAATCAAGGGATTTTGGAAGGGCTCTTCTCAACCACTAAGATAAATTAAAAAACAGGGTTATACAGGTCCATTACAAAAACATGTAAAATAATGTTTTATAAAGACATTTTCTAAAAACATATCTAAATAATACAATAATAAAACAACTTTATATGATATATAAATATGTCTTACATGTTTAATACCTAATAAAACCAATATATAGATGTAGAAAATAATAGATGCATAAAGAATCCATTAAAAACTTTTTTTGGGTTTCCTAGTTTTTTATACATCTTCTACATAAAAAAAAATTAAAGGAGGAAAAAATTTAAATGACTAAAAAAATTTTAGCACTGACAGTTATATCAGCATTCGTAATATCAATAATAAGTGTAGGAATGGCTCCAATCACCACAGCCACAAATGGCTCCTACACAAAAACCCTAACAGCCGATGGAGACGAGTTAGGTGAAGTCCGTGTTACAGACGATGGATATAACATGTCAATAGAATTCACAGTAACTGACTCAGACTGGTGTTTCACTGAAACAATGATCTCAATTGAATCATACTACAATGAAAATGTAATCCACTCACCTTGCAAAGATACATACACCTATGTAGTCAACATAGATGACCAAGGCATTCCTAGAGGCGAAACTGTAGAAATCACAGCAGAAGCAACGATAAAAGACAAAATCACAAAAGAAACACTATATCTAACAGATAGCGGATTAGAGACAGGAGATGGTCTTGATGCGAAGTTGTTTGAAGTTGAAGTAAATGAAACTGAAAATAAAGCGTATTTAACGCATCTAAAAGATTTAGCAGGTTTTGATCAAGTTGATGCTTTGGCCTGTTCAGCTGATGGTAAACAGATATATGCAATAGAGAAGTTCACAGAGCACTTAGGAGTATATAATGTAACAGACGGTAGTTTCACTGATTTAGGTGAGATAAGTGGGCTTCCAGAAGATCAAGTTGTTCTAGCAGCTTTTTCACCAAATAATGACCTACTTTATGTAGCTGGTGACAACACAGATCAATTATATACTATAGATGTAACTCAGCAAACTCTAACAGCCGATTCAATAGGAGAAGTTGAGAAATCTACTGGCGGTAACTTAGATATACAGGGAGCTGACTTGGTTTTTGCAGCGGACGGAACACTATATATATGGGTTAATCCATCAACACTGTACAAGGTTGAAGATGTAACTGATCCAAGTGCCAAGGCAGTCAACATGGGATCACCTTCTCAAGACTATTATTTCACTGGTTTAGCAATACTAGAAGCAGGTACAGGTGATTTAGTCGCTTCAGTACACTCAGATGGCGATCATAGTCCAATATATGTTTTAGATCCAACTACTGCTAATGTAGGAAATGCCTACAACACCTATCTAGGAACCGACGAATATCAAGTTGGTTATGGTGACATGACCGTCGGAGAGTTAACAGATGTAAGAGAAGCTTCAACGGAAATAATGTATGATGTCCCAGGAGAAACCTTTGACTGTGAGATCTACGCTGGAGCTGGACAAAACGACATAACAAAGGCAACTCATGTAGGTAATATAACTGTAGATGTTATGTCTCAAGAGATAACTATAACCTTATTTGAGGGCTTTGGACTGAAGGAAGCACACCTCTATGTTGGAGAAGAAGCTCTACCAATGAGAGAGAATCCAGGTAAAGGCAGAGGGGATAGTTACACTGTAGCACCCGGACAGTTCCCATACAAGGCAGAGAATCTAGATGGTGCAATGACATATACGTTCCAAAATGTGACTGAACTAGATGAGGACGCTCACTTTATTCTCCATGTTGAGTTAACTAATGGAGAAACCGGATTCGCCCATTGCGATGACCCAACCACATTTACCGATGCCTCTGAAGGAGACATACAGAGATGGGGCTGGACAAACTTAGTAAGTGACAACATAAATTTAGGGAACGACTAAAAGATAGATCTTAAAATCAAATAATTTCTTTTTTTTATTTTCTTTTTTTGTTTTTGTTTTTTTGCTTGGTTTTTATTTCTAGATTAAGTCTTTTTGGTATTTTCTGAGATTTCTTAGTCTCTAGGTCTTTCTTTGGATTTATTAATTTAAAGGTTTGTGTCCTTTTGTTTATTTGGATTGTTTAAGTGTTTTTTTCTTTTCTGTGTTTTGTTTGTATATTTATTTGTTTTTGAAGTTTTTTTCTAGCCATCCTGTTTTTACTTTTTTTCTTTGATCGAATTCTGGTACGTAGGGTTTTATATCTAGTAGTGGGGTTTTGTCTAGCATGTCTACTTCTTTTACTTTTAGGGTGTTTTCTTTTTTTTCTAGTAGTTTAACTATTGATAGGCCGATCGGGTTTGGTCTGATTGGTGATCTAGTAGAGAAGATTCCGTGGTATTTGGTGTCTAGGAAGGGATTTACTAGTTGGTTTTTGGTCTTGAGGAATAGGTTTTTGTCTTTCTTTATAGATTTTTTTATTGGTTTGTGGAATTTGTATAATAGTATTAAGTGAGAGAAGCCCTGTATGTCTTTTAGGGCTTCTTCGTATTCTTCTTTAATTTTTATTTTACCTTTTTTATTTGATTTATATGCTTGATGGGGTACATCCTCGTCTTTTTTGTAGGGTGTTTGGATTATTCCAATTTCTTCTAACTCAACCATTATTTATAACTCTCCTTCATTTTGGGTGTTTTTATTTTTACTTTAACCTTATTTTTAAATCTTATATGGAGTTAAGAAGACATATTAGATTGTCTTTGAACTTGATTAGGGTATTAAAAAAGTTTTTTCTTTAATTTGTTATTTTTTGGTATTTATTTTAGATTAAGTGGACTGCTGTTGCTTTGAATGCTAGATGTATCTTTTCTCCTACTTTTAGGTTCATATCTGCATATGATTTCTTTGTTATCGTAACTACGAGTTCGATGCCTGTATCAACTTTTAGTTGCATAGTGTTTTCTCGTTCGGAGATTTCGATTATTTCTCCTTCTAGCATGTTTCTTCCGCTTGAGTCTATAGGGGTTTTGGATACCATGATTTCTTCGGGCCGAATACATGCTTTGACCTTTCCTTCTCTGTTTGAAAGTGCTTCTATTTCTATTTCGTCTTTTAATTTTACTTTGGCTGTTCCATTGTTGAGTTTGGAGGTTGCATTGAATATGTTTTCAGCTCCTACGAAATTTGCTACAAACTCTGAATTTGGTTCTCTGAAGACTTTACTTGAATTTCCGGTCTGTTTTATTTCTCCTTCCTTCATTATTGCAATTCTTTCTCCTAATCTTACGGCTTTTTCTCGGCTATGGGTTACATGGATTATAGTTATCTCGGTTTCTCGGTAGATTTTTTTAAGTTCATCTATTATTTTTTCTTGAGTAGGAACATCTAAAGCGCTTACCGGTTCATCGAGTAAAAATACATCTGGGTCCATTACTAATCCTCTAGCTAAAGTTGCTCTTTGTCTTTCCCCTCCACTAAGCGTTCTTGGATATCTATGTAAGATATCTTGGATTTCCAGTAACTCTACCGCCTCTTTGGTTCTTTTTTCGATTTCTTCGTTTGAATAACCTTCAGAATCGAGGCCAAACTTAATGTTATCTTCTACAGTCAGATGAGGAAATAACATGTAATCTTGGTAAACCATGCTAATAGGTCTGTCTTTTGGTGGCTTATTTGTTATATTTTGGTCATTAAGAACTATTTCTCCACTATCAGCTGAGTAAATCCCTGCTATAACTTCCAAGAGAACGGTTTTTCCTGCTCCTGTTGGACCAAGTATAACAAAGTATTGGCCGTTTTCGACTTCCAGGTTTATGTTTTCCATTGAAAATTCGCCTAAGTCTGCACTTAAATCTTTTATTTTTAGCATGTTTAATTATCTCCTTTTAATAGATTTTTGCTTCTCCTCCGTATCTTTCTAGTACATAGAGAGCTAAGAAAGCTACTATAATCAAGATTGTTGCAGCTGCTATTGCCAATCTCAAGTTACCACTTGACATGTTTAAATAGACGGCTATTGGAAGTGTCTCTGTTTTCATTCTCGTTGCTCCTGCTAACATAAGTACAGCACCAAACTCTCCAATCCCTTTAGCCCAGGATATCGCTGAACTCGCAAGTATACCATTTTTAGACATAGGAAGCGTAACTTTCCAAAATGCTTTCGATTTCGTACATCCGAGGGTCTTAGCTACATGTTCGTATCTTGGATTTATGCTATTGTAAGTTGATTTCATTATTCTAATTGCAAAGGGAACATTAATTAGGAACTGTGCTACTATGATTCCAAGTGGCGTGAAAACGAATTTAAGGCCTATTGTTTCCAGAGCCTTTCCTACTGGTGTTTGACCAAAGAATAATAGTAATCCTACTCCTGCAACAAGTGGTGGAAGAGCTAAAGGCAAATTTATTATTGTATCTGCTAATGTCTTTAGTTTAAAGTTCATTCTCGACAATGCATATCCTACTGGTATAGCAACAACCATACAAGCTACTGTTGAAACTGTAGCTGTAACTAAACTTAGTCTTATAGCGAAAAGTATTTCATCTGAAAGTATATTTGTTATTAATGCATTTAGTGTCGTATGTGTTACAATACATAATATTACTGTAACTATAAATGCAACCATAAGAAAAGTGAATGATCCTGTTAGAGTTCTAAAGCTTTTTTGATTCATTTTAATAATCTCCTTTTTTCCTTAAAATTAAAAAAAATAAAAAGGTCATTAGGTTTTCTGTTTTCACTTTGCGTACTCGATGAATCCATAATCTTCAAAGATATCTTTTCCGTTCGTTGAAACGAATTCCACAAATTTATTTGCAGCTTCTTTATTTTCTGAAAAAGTTAAACTGCCTATTGGACATGTCTTTATTAGGTTTTTATCTTCTTGGATCATTACTACATCGGTTTCTTCTTCTAATCCGTGGACATCTGCTTTCCATGTTATCGCAGCTTCTCCCTGCTTTTGAGTTATGTAGACTACTAGTTCATTGACTGTAGCGGTTCTAGAAACTACATTTTCGTCTGTTCCATTGAAAATTCCATTCTTCTCGAGGATTTTATTACTCAATCTACCAATTGCACAGGCTCCTGGGTCCCCTAAGACAACTTTAACTCCATCATTTGTTAGGTCTTCTAAGGAAGTTATATCCTCTGGATTTCCCTCTGGAACTGTTATAACCGGTGTATGGTATATAACTAGTTCACTTTTTTCGATAAACCCTTTTTTATCAGCTTGTTCAATGTAATATTTAGCTCCTGGCATGTAGACGTCTCCCTCTTGGTTTAATTCTATTTGACTGAGTAATGTATTGGAACCGGCAAAATTAAAGTTTACTTTTATATCGTGTTTTTCTTCGAATTTTTGTGCTACTTCTTCCATTGGTTCTCTTAGTCCTGCTCCACAGTAGACATAAAGTGACTGTTGATCTTGGCTTGATTGATTCCAAAGAACAACACCACCAGCTAAAACTACCGCTAATATAACAAATATTGAAAAAATTTTTTGGGTTTTCTCCATTTTATCAAACCACGCTAAAATCAAACATATGTGTAACATTATCGTTATGCTACTTAAAACATATCCCATCAGATAAAAAAACAAAAATAAAAACCCACCCAAAAAACAGATCAGAAACCACAACAAACCCAAAAATTAACCAAACAAACCAGCCAACCAAAACAAAAACAATAAAACAAAAACAAAAAAACCTAATAAAAACCCAAAACTAAAGTAAATAAACTAATTTTCACCCAAAAAAAAAGAAATTCCAAAGAAAAACCTAAAAACAAGCTCTTACCAAAACCACACATCAACCTCAAAGAAATCACTCTTATCATCCCTCAACAAGTCCACAACATCACACCCATACACCCTATCCTAAATTTTTCACGCTAACCCACCTACCCATAACTACTCACATCACCCTACATCGACTTGCCTTCACAACACAACCCCCTATGCAGAACAACAAATACACCTCATGCAAACAAAAAGGATATTGCAACTGGCCAAAAAATCAGACAAAACCCAAAAAAACAACCAGTTTCAATCAAAAACAACATTAATAACCCCCAATCCCTTTAAACCTAAATCTCTCACAGAATGCCCCACCCCATTACAACTAAAAGACATAAATCTTCTACTTCATCAATTATAAAAAATTCCTTAGTCTACTTTCATTATCTGACATTTACTCAACCATTTATATATCTTAAAAATTAAAAAAAACTTCTTCACAAATTTCTGACTTCAGATAGAAAAATAAATCAACCATAACACCTAAATAGTTCTAATAACTTAAATAAAAGAAAAAAACAGGGTATTGGCTTTAATCTGACTTCTAAATAAAAAAAACAATCCCACTGTCTATCTAATTTGGATGAATCCTCAGACTCTAACAACAAATAGGCGTAAAAGGTAACCTAGAAAAACAATTTCCTTGGTTAAATATAGTCTTGGTGACTGGTTTAGAGTCGGCCAAAGAGGAACAGTGAACTACTCCTGCCTAATCTTAGATTAGGAAGGAGTTTCCAAGGACTTTTTCTGTGTCATAATCTTGTTTCGTTATTGATGCCTTGGTTTTGGGCTGGTTCACGACAGCCCCGTCTCCAGCCATGTAGGCGAAAGACCTATATAGTATGTTTTTGGCTCCATTTAGGTCAGCATTATAGTTCTTTAAGCCACAGGTATTGCAATCGAATCTAGCTTGTGTTGGTCTATCTGTGTTCTCGCTACCACACTTGTGACAGGTCTTTGAACTAAAGCGTTCACTTATCTTGATTACTCTTATTCCTTTTTCCTTGGCTTTATAAGTAATCATCTTAGTTAGTTTGTAATAAGGCATTGTATTCGATATCCAATTCATTCGCTTCCCCTTACCCGTATCTCTGTTACCTAGGCCCTTTGAGACCACCCAAAACAACCAACGCACCCTCTTCATCTGCCTTCCCTACGATTTCTCTAGATACGTTGTGCAATCTATCTTCAACAACCCTACTCTACTTTCTTTGTCTTTAACCTCTTTTACTTTAGACTTTGATTTCTCTTGTAGTTTTTTTCTTAAGTAAGCGTAATGTCCTCTAATCCCTCTAACATCCCTGCCATATAGACTTAGGGTTCCCGTTATCAGAAGTGGACACGGTCACACCCACAACCCTTTCCCCCAAGTCAATGGCAAGAATGTTTTTAGGAGACTGTGGCTCTACTCCAAAACCAACTGAAAGATGCAACTCAAAACCATAAGGTTTCCACACAACCTTAGAATCACTTATTTCATATTCTTCTTTTATTGGTCCATGTGGTTTATATTGGAACCCAAATCCCACCCCAAACACCAGAAACAGGTATCTTAGCCCAATAACTAAATTCATTGGTATATTTTCGCTTCTTCAACCCTAAATGTATCATTTCTTAGGAACAAAGGATAAGTATATTGTTCCTTTAGCTTATCTTTTTGTATATATTTACCCATAGCCTGCTTAGTCGCTGAATACAAGTCACCTGTTCCCCCTCGAATGTACCCATTAACACTAGATAATTCTTTGACTACTAATCCTTTTTTCTCTGTTGTAGGTTCCAATATCCTGCAAACGATGGTTTTTTCAACTTTCACTCTTCATTTCTTCATCTAATTTTTCTCTAACTAAACTTGAAAAATTTATGTGATTTTCTTCCAACCACTCAACTTAATCTTCTCTAATAGTTATAGCTTTATTTTTCATAGAAACACTTCCTTTATCCCCATCCCCAAATAATATCCATAACATTTTCTACATAAACAATTCTTAGTTGGAAAGCCTATATACCTCTCTAATCCAAATAAAAAACCAATTCACCACCCACCTAAACCAAAAGATCTAGAAAGGTAACTTCTTGGTTAACAGGTTAAAAAAAATATCCAAAGATCTAACATATGGATTCTCTTTCCGCTTTATTTCAAGGGCTTCTTCCAGGGGAATAGTTCTAATGTTAAACCAGGTATCTGAGATAATCCTGAAATTAAAATAACCTCCCTTCAGGACCCAAAGCCCACATCGGAACTACTCTCTCACAAACGTATATGAGTAAAGTAGGGTCACTTCACCTGTATATCATTTTCGTAATATCCTTCAGAAGAATTTACTATAACTTCATCGTAACCTCCAAAATACCATACAGCTACTCTATACCAAGTATCAGTTTCTAAGAAATCCTGTGGGGCCTCTACATTTTCTTTCAGCCAATAGTATGCAATCTTCGTTGATGTTATATCTCCTGCAATTGGATCCTGGTAATACCATTCGGACTCCGATTCAACGCTTTTAACACCTATTGCAATTAAACCAAGCTGATTAACTTGAGGATCAAAAAAATCAACGCAAACACTAACATTACCTGTCGTTGAATTCATTTCCACAGCAATTATCCTAGGTTTTTCATCCTCCTTTCTCAAGGTACTAAGACTACTCTCAAGGGCCTCTATTTTCGAATCCTTAACCTCTAGCATCCTCCGAACACTGGATAACTCCGTCTCCAACTCTAAAATCATAGCATCTGGATCTCCATGATACCCAGTTCGTCCATCTTCTTGCCTCATTGTACATATACCAAAACCAACTAAGGATCCAGTTATTAAAAAAACTACAGACAAGAAAGCCAAAACATCATGGTCAATAATAATGATTTTTCTAAATATTCTCGAAAAGAAATGGTTGATTTCAATTATCTTATCTTTAACCTTTTGAATATCAACATCTATTATTCGCTGCTTCAACCCCTTCAAAGCCTTTTTTAGATCCAAGGACAACCTCTCCTTATTCCATATAAACAATAATTTATTTTACTAAACTATAAAGATTTCTAATAACTTATAAACCAAAATAAAAAATAAATAAACCTATATATACCTAAAAAATACTAAAAACAACTAAATATTAATAAAACTAGTTAAATAGACTCTAAAAAATTCAAAAACCATCAAGCACACATAAAAAACTTAAACACTCAGATCTAAAACTAGAAACCAGAAAATAAAGCAAAATAACAAAATCAAATAAACAATAATAACACAAAAATAATCTTAAGAATAGCATATGTAAAGTGCCCCCAAAGCAAAACTGTGAGCATACCCTGTGAGCCTTATCCATGGAAGAAGTTTTGCATCTCCGCTGGACTTATCTCATACATCCAGCCAACAGGAGAAACCTGCGCCCCGTGGAAAGAGACAGGCTCAATTTTTGGCAAAACAGCAAAAATTAGTTAGCTCTTTGCATCCACTCCGCTGGCGTGCCCCGCAAATGTTCCACCAGCATATGTCACCTAGGTGCTAGGCCTCTCATTCCCACCAGCTGCTCCACATCAGCCACCTAGACCCCCTAATTCAAAAAGTTTCATGGCCACCCAATTTTCTTTGGCCAATGAATGATGAGACCGCGTAATTTGATGAAGCAGAACGCCTAACTACCAGCTTTTAATTGGTGTTGGACCATTTAAGTTATTGCATTCATCCCCACAGCAGAGCCGAGAGGTTATCTGCCTTTCTCTACTATAAAAAGAAAATCAAAAACCAAACATCTCAAAAAATCAAAAACCATAGGAAATAACCCAATCTTA
Source organism: Candidatus Methanohalarchaeum thermophilum (assembly GCA_001914405.1). Classification (GTDB taxonomy): domain Archaea; phylum Halobacteriota; class Methanonatronarchaeia; order Methanonatronarchaeales; family Methanonatronarchaeaceae; genus Methanohalarchaeum; species Methanohalarchaeum thermophilum. Next base: position 1,369,058 of record MSDW01000001.1, on the reverse strand, counting down.
CCCAATTGAAGCCCACAAGAAAAAAGAGGATTCTCAACTACTAAAATAAAATTTCTGATAAACCCTTAAGTTTTAATTTTAATATACTATTCAAAAACTTTATTTTTATCTACGTTCTAGCTCACAATAGAAAACTTAAAATTAGTTTATTATTTAAATTAGATTAATGACCAGTAAAAAATCTTTTTGGATATTTGCTTTACTACAAAATGCAACTTTAGGAGCGATTATTTTTCTAATGTTTCAATTCTTCAACGAAATCTCTGGAAAAAAGGTTATTGGCTTAGATACTCAGATACTGCTATCTTTCCTTTTTCCTCTCTCACTTTTAGTTGTAGAATACATTACATATTCAGAAGTACTAAAAAACAAAAAGGAATAAAAGATATCTAAAAGAGCTTAAAAATGCCTCTAGTAATGAATAAATGAGTCTCCATCATGATTAGAGGTAGATGGATCTCTTTTTTCTTTAGTTTATATTGGTACAATCGAATTAGTTTTTCCGATTTTTATTGGTGAATTATTTTTGATGTATCTTTTTAATGCTTCTATTGCGTTTATTTGATGCGTTTTTCTATTTTTTCCATATTTTCTTGGTACGGCTTGAGTGCTTAGATAAGTTGTTGAGTAGTATTTTTCTTCCTGTATTTTGTTATCTCCTATATATATTTCTTGTATTCTTTCGTTTTTAGGGTTTTCTACCTTAAAGTAGATGTTTAGGCCAATACATCGTTTGATATAGCCACCCATCTGGTTATAGGGATTTCTAGAGAATGTTTTCTCTAGATTTTCTTCCATCATATCCCAGATTTCTTTTCCCTTTAAATCGCATGTTGAAACTGGTGGATTGGCTGGAACTATTTGCCAGAGGTTTTCCACAGTAATTTCTGAATCTGGGGGTATTGGTGAACCGTAGCGCCATCCATTTGAAAAAGCTAATTGAGTATTCTTAAAATCTCTGATAGATTTAAGCAATAAGTTGTCCATCTTAGATTCCATTACATTATACCTGTGAAGGCCATCAATAGATTTACCTACTTTTTTTGATAAGTAATCTTTATAGGGTTCCTTTATCTTATTTATAGTTTCAGTAATTTCTTTATCTTCCTCAATTGATTTGTCGATTATATTTAAGATATGCCTGTAATCTTTTATCTTGTTATCTTTCATTTTTAAATTTAGTTCTCCTATAAACGAGCCATGGCATCCAGACTGATATATAATAGTGTTGTTAATCTCTGAAGCTTCGTATAATCGATTATGTGTGTGTCCGCTCAGCAATACATCTATTCCATCAACTTCCTTGGCTAATCTTGCTTCTTGTGGAAAACCAAGATGAGACAGAACCAAGATCAAATCAACGTTTTCTTCTTCTTTGAGAAGATTAATGAAGTAAGGTAACTCTTGATCTCCTAATGTAAAGTATATGCCTTCACTAAATTCTTTTGGCATAGTTTTATCTACTATAGTAGCAGCAATACCGATTATACCTATCTTTAGGCCATTTCTCTCAATAATTTTGTAAGGATCAAATAACCTCTCTTCATCTTCTTCCCTATAACAGTTTATCGCTAGAATTGGGTAACTTAGTTCATCTTCTAACTCCTTAACTCTCTCTGGTCCGTAGGCAAACTCCCAATGAAGAGTCATTGCATCAATACCTAACTCGTTCATAACTTCAGCCATTCGTATGCCTTTATTCTTTACTGGAACATATGTTCCATGAAATGTATCTCCATTATCCAAAAAAACAGCTCTAGAACTACTTTCAAATTTATTCTCGATAAATGAACTAATCCGTGCAAGACCACCTGTCTCCCTGTATACTTCATCACCATCTTTCCAAAATAACTCCTGATGAGGCTCCAAATAACCATGTAAATCATTTAATTGAAAAATAGAGCAACTTAAAGTCATTTATCTACATAAAAACTATTAATCTAAGAAAATAAATAAATTATGCAAATTTAAAAAAGAAAAAACAGACAACCAATAAAAAAGAAACAAATAAAACCAGATCTTAAACCATAACATCCTCTCCAAACTAAGAGAAAGGAACTCTCTAACCATTCAACCTTGTATTCTCATCTGTTTTCAGCTTACCTACTGAAAAAGCTTCCTAGAGACACTTCGGAACGGGACAAAACACTCACTTTTTATCTAAATAGTTGAGAAGACACCTTCCTAAATTTTTAATTTAGGTGGGTGATGAATCAACTAAAGATGTTTTAAGTGTTTTTAAGACTAATTAAGAGTAACTGGCAGTTGGTTGGGAGTCTGCATTACCAAAAAGCAATCCCATGCCTTGAGGCATCTGGCTAAAGCCTCGGACTCTGCATCGAGAGGTGTATGATAAGTAGTAAGGTAGATGGGTAAGCCCGAAACTTCGGGAGTAGGGTGTAGTGGTTGTGTGGAGCAACCGGAGAGAATAAGAGGAGCCATTGTATAGCTAATATATGGGAACTGTGCCCCTAATCCACCCTTCCTCAAAGCGCAAGTTCCCTGTTGACGGTGTATATGAGACAAGCACCGTGGAAAACAAACTCCTCTTTCGAAAACAAGGTCACAGGGAAGCCCCCTCCTAAATCATTTGATTTAGGAAGGAGTCACTTCACGACATCCTACCACCCTACCCTAACCACCACAGACTTGTCGGCAAAAGCCTCCAGAGACCCAGATCAACAGCACATTAGGTGGATTTGAATCCTGCCACAGAGAACTCTAAGCTTATAATAGATGCTTACTACCTATGTTTAATGAGGAATTCAATCCCTACTACCCAAATACACTTCCATACACCTAGAAAACTCTAGTCTTACCACTAAACCCATCACCCCTAAACCAGAGTTCAAAATACATAAAAATTATGAAAGAGTCCGTGAACCCACCCGCACCCTAAAGAGAAAACCCTTACAGTTCCATCAAACCCCCTCAAAGTTGACAAACCAAAGAACAGGAAGTTAGTTTTAAAATCAAGATCAATATTATATTATATTATATTATATTATATTAATTATTAATATTAGAGACAATAATTAGATACAATAAGATATTAATTTATTTTTAATGTTTTTAATGTATTCTAGATAATTAAATCAATTATTGACTCGACCAAGATAGATTGAGGAGTGAAAAAATCTTGATTATAGGCAAAAAGTTTCTACAAATTAAAGCAAAAACACTTTCTGGAAGTGAAGTGACCCCTACCTAAATCATAGACTTAGAAAGAAGCTTACATAGTAAGCCTTATCCGGAGCGGAGTTTGCTTTTTTCCATTCGAGGGGTTCTCTCACTGCACCTTGATCGTCATCGGAATTCTTTGCTCCGTGAAAGAAGACTTGGATCAGGACAAATACAAAAACCCATATATTAACTTAACTCTTAGGATGGCCCCGGTTGTTCTCCCTTGGTAGCTCCTACACCAGCCACTAGGACTCACCCACAGAGGTTTCGAGTTCCCCAAATACACCTTATTCGATTTAGTGTCTTGGGGCTTTTAAATTAGCCATAATACCTCAAGAGACATGTAAATCGTTTTTTGATAGAGCAGATAAATCCAACCAACTACCAGTTACTCTTAATTGTTCTTAACAATCATTTAAGTGCTAAAATTGAATCATTCTGTATTAGAGAGGGCCATGTATTCTCCGCTCTAAAAGGACTGGGACATATACTGCTCCCTTAAAAATCCACAAGGAGATAAATTGATGGTATTGGTTTTTTGTTTAAATATATAGGTATTATTTGTTGTTTTTGCTTTTAGGGTGTTTTAATTTGTAGTCTTTGTTTGAATTTTTAAATTTTAATTATGTTGGGTCGCTAGATGGCTAAAAAAACTTTCTTAACATCGTTAAGTGAAAATTAATTGAATTCTTATTTTTATATGGCAAGTGTAGGCGTATTTACCCAGGGATATAAATATTATGTGAGGTTACTTACTCATTGGAGGTACTTAAGTCAAATGGTAAAAGATTTTGCGCCCTTAAAAAAAGAATCCATACTAAAAAGGGCAATGGAATCTGGAAAATTACTACAAGGAGAAACCCCCTCTAGAGTACCAGTAAACCCTATAATGCTCGGTCAACCAGCCAAGCAACTCTTCAACGAAGACCTAATGCAATTCTATAAAAACCCAAGATGGGGAGTTCGTTCTCTCGTACAAGCCCATTACATCTATGACACAATGATGTTCCCCATGTGGCTCTATGCAGACTACTGGATAGAAGATTACGGTGGAAAACTTTCCTGGCCAACATCAGAATACTCACAGGCACCCTCAGCCAAAGAACCCGCATTTGAAACTAAAGAAGAAGTTGAAGAATTTGAAGTTATGGCACCGGAAGACCTTGCAGAGGGCCCAACAATGCAACAACACTGGAAAGCCCTAGACGAAGCCAAAAAAATACTTGGAGATGCCTTCATTCCTTGGTCATTTCCATACGGAATGTTTACGGTCGCAGGAAACCTAGTAGATCCAAACAAACTAACACTATGGGTAAGAAAAGACCCAAGCCTAGTCCACACTCTACTAGAAAAATACACACAACATGCAATAAATGTAAACACAATCGTAGCCGAAAAATACGGAGGACCAACATTCATAGCAACAGGATCAATCCTAGGATCCAGCGATGTCTTATCCAAAGAACAAAACCTAGAATTTAATATCAAGTATCTAAAAGAGATGGTAGAAAAATCACTGAACAACGGTGCTGGTCCTTTCGTATGGTATCATCTATGTGGAGACCACTCAAACGACTGGAAAGCTCACGACATAGTTCCATCAACCGAAGCATCAATTATGCATGTAGCATACGATGGAGATGACCCAGCAGACATCAAGGAAGTTGTAGATTACTACGGAGACGACCACATAATAATGGGTAATGTAGATACTACTTTACTAAGATACGGTTCACCAAAAGAAGTATATGAAGCATCCAAGGAACAGGTCAAAAAAGCTAAAGACAGTCCAAAAGGCTTCATGCTCGGCCCAGCCTGTGAAACACCACCAAATGCATCTATTACTAATGTTGAGGCAATGGTTAGAGCAGCTAAAGACCATGGAGAATATGAATAAAACTAAGAAAGAAGGAGGTATATAAAAATGACAGAAAAAGAAATTTTTGAAGAACTACATGAGGCTGTTGTGGATATGGATGAAGATAGGGCCGTAGAAGCCGCAGAAAAAGCACTAGACGAAGGAGTAGACCCTTTAGATGCAATAATGGAGGGACTGGTAAAAGGAATAGCAGAAGTCGGAGACCTATACGATGAAGGCGAAATGTTTGTCCCCGAGATCATGATGGCTTCTGAAGCTCTATACTCCGCTTTAGATGTGCTCAAACCACACATCGACGAAGAAGAAATGCACGGAGAAGGAAAAATCATAATGGCCGTATCAGAAGGAGATGTCCACGACATAGGCAAAAACCTAGTAAAACTAATGATCGACCTAGGTGGCATGGAAGTAATAGACCTAGGAAAAGATGTCCCCCTAGAAAAAATAGTAGATACAGCCGAGAAAGAAAAAGCCGATATGATCGCCGTATCTGCAATGATGACCTCAACAATGGAAGGAATAGACAAACTAGTAGACATAGCCAACAAACAACTAGGCAAAAATGTAAAAGTAATGTGTGGAGGAGCCCCTATAACCAAAGAAACCGCCGAAAACTTCGGAGCAGACGGATGGGCACCAAACGCAGTACAAGCCAAAAAAGAAGCCCTAAAACTACTAAGAGAATAAAAAAAATAAAAAAAGAAAAAAACCTTTTTTTATTTTATTAAAATCAAGACCCCTTATTTTATTTTTCTAAGGTTCTTAGATATTATATTTTTGTAATAATCTTTCTAATTCTTCTCTTTCTAATTTTTGTAGTAGTTCCATACTCTTATGGACCATTTTATGTGTCTCTAATACTTTTTTTAGATATTGGGTTTTTTCTTTGTCATTTATATCATTGATAGAATATTTAGTTGCTTCTATGATTTGTTTAGAGCTTTTTTTTATTTTTTCAGCTTCGGTTAGCATCCATTCGTTGATGTTTTCTAACTCGTAGTAGTTTTTTTTGCTCCCAGGTTTCCTTTTTGCCTTAATTAGGTCATCTGTTTTTAGTTTTCTGATTATGTTGTTGATATGGGATTTAGAGTATCCAGTTTCTTCGGCTAGTTCAGCTACGCTTAGTGGTTTGTTTTCAAAAACAAGTATCCCCATAATTCTTCCAAACAAAGGATCGTCATAAACATTATCAATTGCTTCTGTAAATGCTCTTATAAAATTTTGGCGCGCTGTTTCGTATTTTTTGTCTCCCTTCATTTTATCATCTTTTTACAAAAATAAGAAATGGTAATTTTATTACCTTTTTTGATCTTTAGCTTTTTTTCAAATCGAATGAAATAGTCTAATTCTTTTTATATTTTTGTTTTTAATATTTTTTATTTTTTATTATTTTTAAGTTTTATTTATATTTGTATTTTTTTCATAAAATTTATTAATAAAGTAAATATTAAATTTATTATGATTATAATAAATAGGTATTTGAATTGTCCTAAAACTATTTAATTAAAAAAAGTACGATTACCCAGTTTTTTAAAACAAATAAATTTTTATAAAAAAAATTTAAAAAGGTGAAACCTTTGAAGAAAAAAATTAAAAGGGAAAAAAAGAACAATATTGGTGGAAAAAACGGCCTCAAACAGAAAATAAAAAATAAAAAGAATAAAGCCAATAATATTTTATTTAGTAAGGTTTCCTATACTTATAGCAGATTAATAAAATATAGATTTAATGAAAAAAGGCGATTAATACATATAATTTCTTTCCTTATACTTATTTTAGGTATCTTATTTTCTCCAATAATGATCCAAGATGTTAAAGCAGAGAATAGCAGTGGGACTGTAAGAGGATATCCAGACCTTAACTTATCTGCACCAAATGCAAGACTCGATCCAGGTCAACAAGGAACGGTCGGGATAACTGTTACTAATAATGCAGATATAGAGGATGAAGGCCAAACCCATCCAGAAGAAGCTAGAACTAAAGCTGGAGAAGCTAGATCTGTTAGACTTAATATAACAGATACCAGAGAAGCTCCAATAACAGTTAAAACTGGTCAAAGATCTATTGGAACAATACAAAATGGAGAAGCTAGTGGCCCACATAACTTTGATGTCATCGTTAACGAGGATGCTGATTCTGGAACATACAAAGTCGAGGTTACAATGAAGTATCGACATGCTGAGACTGTTAGATATAATGAAACAAAAACCGGGGATTTAGAGTATAACGAAACGGTTGTGTCCAAAGAAGAAATAGGATATATTACAGTTGTAATTGAGCCGGAAGCTCGTTTTGATATAAAGGAGATAAAACACGATGTTCCTTTAGGTGGAGAAGGAACAGTGACTCTAAAAGTAATGAACACCGGTGATGAAGATGTTGAAGATTCTACATTATCTGTAACTTCATCTGATTCGGATTTTTATTTTGGTTCAAGGTCTACAAGTTCTGAAGCTATGGCAGGAAAATGGTTTGTTGGTGAAACTAAGGAATTCAAGTTTCGTGCAGGAACATCTGATAGTGCTGTTAAGCGACCATATCCAATCGATGCTACAATAGAGTTCACTGATAGTGAAAACCAACAGGATTCTGAAACAAATTCATTTGGTATAACTCCACAAGAGAAGCCTAGATTTAGGATAAATAGTACTAGTCATAATGTTCCTTTAGATGGAGAAGGGATTATTAAGGTTAAATTTAATTATACAGGTGATGAAAGAGTTTCAAATGTTTCTATTAGTGCTTCAACCCAAGAATCCGAGATATATCTTGGTTCTGAGGAATCAAGATCCGCAGAAGCCTTTTTTGGTAAATGGGATCCGGGAGAAGAAAAATTAACTAAATTTAGAGTTGGAACTACTTCTGGCTCCGTAGATAGAGCTTATCCTATACAATTAGATTTCAAATTTACGGATAAAGACGATAATGAGAACACTATAACCGATTATCTTAAATTTAATCCTCATAATGAACCTAGTTTTCCTGTCGAATCAGTTCGCCACGATATACCAATAGGTGGAACTGGAAGAATTAAATTAAATTTAACTAATAATGGTCCTCTAAATGCAACTGAAACCTCTATAACCTTTTCTTCAAGTTCTGATGCATTATTCTTTGGTTCTGGAGGGACTTCGGAACAGATAGAGGCTCCTAGCGGATTTCCTAGTGGTTTTTCCATTAAGAAACCTGATCCAAGTACCCCTACATCTGAGACTTTTATTGGAAATTGGAGTGTTGGAGAAAATAAGACATTAATTATTAGAGCTGGATTTGAAGATACTGCGATCAAACGTAATTATTCGATAGATGTCAGTATAGATTACAAGAATAGTGCAGGAAATGAAATGCCTAGCCAATCTTATTCTATAGGCCTTGAGCCACTTCCAATACAGGAGTTTAACTTCAAAAAAATTGAAAGTGATCTTTATATTGGTGAAGAAGGTGATCTTTTGGGCGAGATCACTAATACAGGAAATAGATCGGTTAAAAATGTAGTAGTGATCGCAAAAAGTGAGAGAGAAAATATTCATTTGAGAAACACTAGATACACTGTTGGAGACCTAGATCCCGGGGAAACTCGCGATTTTAGGCATCGGATTAGCGTAACAGAGGAAGCAGAATATGGTCCAAGGATCTTTGAATTCTCAGCTAGATACAGGGATCCTTACAACAACATCAAAGAAAGTGATACAAGAGACTTAGAGATAAATATTGCTCCTGAAAGAGATTCATTTATCGTTAAAGGAAATAAAACAGAGTTTGAAGCAGGTGATTCTGGTGAACTTGTTCTTAATATAACCAACAACAAAAATGAATCTCTTCGAAATATCCAGGCTAAGCTCTTTACTAGTATCCCTTTGGATACTGAAGATGAAGAAGCTTTCATCAAAGAACTTAAACCGAATGAATCGAAAAATTTGAGTTTTAAATTATCTGTCGAAGGCTCAGCTATGCAAAAAACCTATCCTGTATCTATTGACTTCAGATATGACGGGGGTCAAGGTGATAGCCATCTCTCAGATACTTATAGAGTACCGATTAAAGTAACCAAACCTGATTCAATAATTAGCATGAGTTTATTTATTCCTATATTATGCTTTGTAATAGGAATAACTTCAATGGCATGGTACAAAGGAGATTTTAGTCAACTCAGCTCCAAACAACAGGATCCTTCAGAAGAATGAAAAAAAACTAACGCACGAATAACTCCGTCTTTAGGCAGAGGAGGAGGTCAATGACAATGTTTAGTAAAAAAATTTCGATCGATCCTGATGAATTAACGGATCCTCTTAATCACCAGATTATCGAACATTCGAAGAAGGTTTTATTGGTGTTTTTTGTTGTCACATTGATCCTTGCCGCTGGTTTACCAAAGATTGGTATAGATGCAGGAACGGAAAGATTCTTTGAAAGTGTTCCAGAGCATGATACTCAGCAATATATTAATAATAAATTTGGACAAAGCTTTAAAATTGATAAATCAACTACTGAAATTATTTATTCTAGTGATAATATTTTTTCAAAGCGTTCTATTTTAAAATTACTAGAGTTACAGAAAGAGGTGCAACAGGATCCTTCGCTTAGGGTTGACAAGGTAACTGGAGTTGCTTCGGGTGTAGCCAGAATGATCGATCCTCTGGCGACCGATATTTCAGATCAGATCCAAGTTATTAAATCTTCTACCAATTTAGAGGTTCTTAAAGCAGGCCAAGAACTAATAGAAACCAGGTCAGAGACCCAAAGAATCCTAAGTAAAGACCTTAACCCTAATCAACCTAGAGCATCTGATACTATGTTGATTATCTCTCATTCAATTGAAGAAGATAGCACTGATCTCGAAAGAATCCAAAAGAAGATCAGAGATATTACCTCAACTATGGATGGAGAGTTTAGGGTGTATGGTTCAGCCCTAAAGAACGCTAAATTTGATGTTGCAATCTTTGAATCCCTTTCACTTGTAGTTCCTAGTGTAACTATCTTGGTTTTTGTTTTTCTCGTTATAGCTTATCGTGATCCAATCGATCTTTTACTTGGTTTATTGTCATTGATCTTAGCTCTAATCTGGACTTTTGGTTTTATGGGATATTTTGGAATTCCTTTTAGCTTAGTTATGATAGCAGTTCCAGTACTAGTTCTTGGAGTAGGCATAGACTTTGGAATTCACGCAATTAATAGATACAGGGAGGAACGAACCTCTAACAAGCCAATCACCAAAAGCATGTGGATCTCCAATAGCCAATTACTAATAGCTTTCTTTATAGTTACAGTAACAAACATAATAGGGTTTTCAAGTAATTTAACAGCAGATTTAGAGCCTATTAGAGAATTTGGTGCAGTAGTTTCTATAGGAATGTTTTTTACTTTCTTATTGTTTGGTATCTTTTTACCTACCTTAAAGTTTCATATAGATAAACTCAGAAAAAAATATAATATCCCCCAATTCAGCCTCACTCCACTAGGAGGAAAAGGATCCATTTTAGGCAAAATACTACGATTCAGCGAAAAATTAGCAAACAGCCGACCACTGATTCTAATAACAATAATATTAATCATAACCGCAGGAGCATTTTACTCAGCTACAAATGTCAAATCCGAATTCGAAGATGAGGATTTTTTGCCATACGATGATCTTCCGTGGCAGATTGAAATAATCCCAGATAGATTTGCTCCCCAAGAATACGAAATCACAGCTACTGCCAATTACATCCGAGATTCATTTGAAACAACACAGTCAGAGATCGTGACCATCTACGTCGAAGGCAATCTCAAGAAAGACCACTCACTTGAATCAATATATCGAAGAGGACAGGATCCACCAACCTCATTCGTCACTAAAAATGGTAGAACAGTATCCCAGAGCATTATAGACATTATGCACGAATATGCCCAACAAGATCCAGAATTCGCCGAACTTTTGGATAAAAATGACCTTTCAGGTAACGGAGTTCCAGACAGAAACCTTAAAACAATTTATCAAGAACTTCTTCATTCCACCTATAGGAACCAGGCACTAGAATATATAACTGAAGACATGAGATCCATGAGAATAGACTACCAAGTAAAAGCAGATAAAACAGACAAAGAAGTAACAGTAGATGCAAAAAGTTTTACTGAAAGATTTAGATTTGATTCCACTGCAACAGGTGACATAATAGTTTTCAGAGCTCTAACAGAAGCACTAACTGCATCAGCGATAAAAAGTTTCTTAGTGGCATTCTTCTTAACTGCAATCTTTTTATCAATCACCTTTGGATTACTTGAAGGATACTGGTCCCTTGGATTAATAAACATGGCACCAATCACAGTAGCTCTTATCCTATTAGTAGGATCAATGCCAATACTAGGAATCGCCTTCAACGCTCTAACTGCAACTATACTTGCAATAACGGTAGGCCTAGGAGTAGCTTACTCAGTACACATAACACATAGATTCATTGACGAATACAAAAAACAAGAAAAAGTACACGAATCACTCTTGATTACTCTAGGAGGAACAGGCGGCGGAGTCACAGCAAGCATATTAACAACAGCAGGCAGTGCATTATGTACAACCCTCGCAGCCTCACCAATACTAGCTCAATTCGGATTACTAACCGCTTTAAGCACTTTTTACTCCTATCTAGCCGCCATCACAGTATTACCCCTAACACTACATGCATGGGCAAAATGTTAGTTTGACGGGTGTACAGTTTATCAAACACATTAAATTCACTTTTTGATGGATATAAAACAGACAAAAGCCAAATAAACTGCCATTTATACCTTAATCACTATCAGAACTATCTAAGTTTTACAGTTTACTCATCCTACTATCCAAAATCAGAGACTAGGAAGAGAGTCTTCTCAACCACTAAGATAAAGGTTTTTAATTTAATCAATCATATTTTTCCTTAAAAAGGTGATTTTGTTTTGGAGCCTGCTGTCACTAGTTTTATGCTCAGTGTTCTCGCGGGATTATCCACAGGAATAGGTGCTCTTATAGGTTATTTTATTAAGGAACCTAGATTTAGCCATCTTTCTTTTTTAATGGGTTTTTCCGCTGGTGTAATGATTTATGTTTCCTTCGTTGAATTACTTGGTAATGCTATCCAATATATTGGTTTTTTAACAGCGAATATAGCTTTTTTTAGTGGCGTAGGATTCTTTTTTCTATTAGATATATTTATTCCTCATGCACATTTAGACGCAAAATTAGATTCATTCCACGAATCATCTATTAATAAAAAACTAGCAAATACCGGGATTCTCGTTGCTATAGGTCTCACTTTACACAATTTCCCAGAGGGCATAGCGGTATTTACTGTCTCATTAGAATCACTTGAACTTGGATTTCCTATTGCTATTGCAATAGCTATTCACAATATTCCAGAAGGCATAGCAGTCTCCGTACCTATCTATTATGCTACAGGAAGCGAAAAAAAAGCTTTCACATACTCAATGTTCTCAGGTATAGCCGAACCAATAGGAGCGGCCTCCAGCTACCTCATACTAGCACCCTACCTTAATAAACAAATCCTAAACATAATACTTGCAACAGTTGCCGGAATAATGGTATTCATAAGCTTCGACGAACTCTTACCTATCTCCCAAGAATACGGAAACGAACACATATCAAACATAGGCCTCTTCTTAGGAATGCTCATAATGATGGCCAGTCTCACCCTGTAAAGCCCTCTCTTACCTTACCCAGTTCCGTTCGTGAGAAAAGAAGGTTTTCCATGTAGCTCCTTATCCAGAGGAAGTTGCCTTAAACATCCGGATTTATCCCACGGACACCCAAATCAACACAGAGAATTATTTGTTCCCAGAGAGAAGATCAGAACAGGCCACAAAAAATTGCTAGATACTAACCTAATTTGTTTCCTCCCTGTTCTCTCCTTGCCAAATCCACTCAAACCACTAAACTATATTTAATCAAAGACGTTTTCAAGCTTACCCTAGAACCTATTCGATGCAGAAGCCCAAGGCCTTAGCCAACCTAGAAAAGACAATTAGACCACTTTTTGATATATAAAAGGTAGATAAAGCCAATTAAAAGTGATTCATGCGGGAGGAGGGATTTGAACCCTCGGACCCCTACGGGACAGCGCCCTCAACGCTGCACCTTTGGCCTGACTCGGTAACCCCCGCTACTTGGGAGTGCTTCTCCCATTTAAGTAATTTTTTGTTAGTCTAAATCTATTTATTTCTCTTATTTTGTTTTTTTAGGTTATTTTTGTCTTGGTTTTTGTCTTTAGGTGTTGAGGTTTTTTGTTTGGTTTTTAGAAGTAGTGGGTGAATTTGTTTTTTCTTGTTTTTTATGTTTGTTGGTTGAGTTTTTGTTTGAATTCTTGGAGTTTTTGTTTTATTTGTTTTGTTCCTTGTTGTAGGATCTGTTTTGGTGTTAGTGATTGGTCTGTTTCAAATGTGAATATGTATTTTGTCTTGTCGTCGGTTATTGTTATTGCGTTTTGTGGACATTCTTCTACACATTGTTCGCATTGCATGCATTTTTCTTGGTTTGGGGTTTTTAGTTCGTTGTCTTCTATTTTGTATACATTTCTTGGGCATGTTTCTACGCATTCTCCGCATTGGTTGCATTGTTCTGATATTTCTTGTATTGGATAGGTTTTGTAGCTGCATGCTACTACTGGTTGCCACTTTGAGTGTTTTTTTCCGGTTCCTAATTGTGCTTTTGCTTCTAATATTACTTCTTGGCCTTCTACTAGTTTTACGATTGGTATGTCTTTTATTGGTACTTCGATTCCTTCTCCTGTTTGTAGGTCTGATGAGTATAGGATGTTTTCTCCTTCTCCGCCTAGGCTGATTGTTGTTTGGCATGCTGAGCATCCTTCTCCATTGCATTGACATTCTTCTGGTAATTTGAATTCATTTAGTTCTGTTTTTAGTGGTATTAGTCCTAGTCTTAGTGCTAGTATTTCGTCGAATAGTACGCTGCTGTTTTCGTAGACTTTTACATCTTCTATTGCTAGTGATGGGACTTCTGAGATTAGTGTTCTTCTTAGTGCGTTTGCTTTTGCTTGGTTTGCTTCTTTTAGTAGGAATTCTGTGTTTTGGGAGGAGGTTTCTCTTATTTCAGTTTTCATGTTTTTTATACTCTCCTACCTCTTTTGCCGCCTGGTGATCTTGTTCCATCGTGTGGTATTGGGGTTACATCTTCGATTCTACCTATTTGTAGTCCTGCTCTTGCGAATGCTCTTATACAGGATCCTGCTCCTGGGCCTGGGTTTTTTTGTAGGTTTCCTCCTGGTGCTCTTATTTTTACATGGACTCCTGTTATTCCTTTTTCTTTTGCTTCTTCTGCTGCTTCTTCTGCTGCTTGCATTGCTGCGTATGGTGAGCTTTCGTTTCGGTCTGATTTTACTACCATTCCGCCGCTGCTTTTTGCTATTGTTTCTGCTCCGCTTAAATCGGTTATAGTTACTAAGGTGTTGTTAAAGCTTGCGTATACATGGGCTACTGCCCATCTTTCTTCTGGCATTTTTTACTCCTCCTTTACTTTCTCTGGTTTTTCAGGGTGTTGTTCGTTATTTAGGGGTGAGTTTGTGTAGTATTCTATTTTTTGTTCTTGGTCTTTTTTAATCTTGTAGCTTGGAATTGTGACTTTTTTTCCGTCTACTGCTATATGGCCATGTACTATGAACTGTCTTGCTTGTTTTATTGAGGTTGCTAGTCCTTTTTTGTGGACTTGGGTTTGTAGTCTTCTTTGTAGTAGTCTTCTTGTATCTAGGGCTAGTACATCGTCTAGGCTTGCGTCTTCAGTAACCAAGCCATATTTTTTTAGTTTTGTTAGGAACTCTTCTTTTTCTTTTTCTGCTTTTTGTGCCCTTTTTCCTGATCTTCCTATTTCTGCTAGTAGATTTCTAGCTTCTCTTCTGTATTTTCTTAGTTTGCTTTCTGCTCTCCATAGTTCTTTTTTGTTTTTTAGGCCGTAGTTTTCTATTAATCGTGACTCACTTTCCATTCTGTCCTGTTGCCAGGGGCGTGGTGGGGTCTCGTATTGCTTTCCTGATCCTCTTGGCATTTTTTATTCCTCCTCTTCTTTTTCTTCTTCTGCTGCTTTCTTGAGTTCTGCTCTTTTTACTCCTACGGTGCTGTCGGTTCTTCCAGTTGATCTTGTTTTTTGTCCTCTGACTTTTTGTCCTCTTTTGTGTCTAACTCCTTTGTAGGAGCTGATTTTTTTCATTCTGTCTATGTCTTGTTTTCTGATTACTACGACATCCGATCCGGTTAGATATTCGTCTTCTCCGGTTTCTACATCTTTTGTTCTGTTTAGAAACCATCCGGGTGCTTCTTCTTGTAGTTCGTCTACTGCTTGTTCTAGGTTATTTACTTCTTCTTCCGATAACTCTCCCAGTCTTTTTTGTTGGTCTACTCCGCTGATTTCTGCTATAGCTTGGGCCGTCCGGAATCCTATTCCTTTTATTCCGGTAAGACCGTGATCTACTTTTTTGCTTCCTTCAAGGTTAGTGTTTTTAATTCTCACTATGTGTTTAACTTCTTCTGACATCTTATCCCTTTATTTCAATCAGTTTAATTGTAACGCCGGGAGAGGGATTCGAACCCTCGAGGGGCGAAAGCCCCACATGCTTTATAGGTTATCTGGCTCTCCAGGCATGCGCTTTTCCACTCAGCCATCCCGGCTTCAAAATCGTTGAGAATTTGTTTTTAAGTGATGTAAAATTTATGGCTTATAGCTATTTATGGCCTCTTCAGCTATGTTAACAACTGCTTCCTTCGGCCATTTTGATGTTTCTATAACCAAGTCATATATTGAAAGATCTTCAATATTTATGTCGTAATAGCTCTCATATCTCTGTTTTTCGGATCTTTCTCTAGATACTATGTTTTTTAGAGCTTCTTCTTGGGTTATGTCTTCTCTTTGTGATATTCTTCTGGCTCTTAACTCAATGGGTGCTTTGAGCCATATTTTTATGTCTGCGTCTTCCACCATCCATCCGGATAGCCTTCCTTCAATTATGATGTCGTCTCTTTCTTTTCCTATTCTTTTTTGTTCTTTGTCTATTTCTTTGTCGATCTCGGGGTTTTCTTCTGCTAGTTCACCGAATTCAGCGAGGGTTAGGTCTTTTTCTTTGGCTTTTTTCCTAAATATGTCGCCAGCGCAGATGTAATCGAGGTTTGTTTTTTCTGCTAGCATCTTGGATGTTGTGCTTGTTCCTGCTCCTGCGGGACCGCCTATTGCTATTCTCATTATATCCCGACATCTAGTGCTTTCCTCGAAATCTGGCTCATTGGTATCGAGCAGATGAAGTACCAAACGATCCATCCTGGAATTATTAGTATCCTTGCATCGAATTTTACCTCTCCTAAGAGCGGTATTATTAGTCCAGTGGCTTGGTAAACTTGGCTAGTTGGATCTGTTATGAATCTTATCCAGGCGAACATTGGAATTGTGGCTAGTAAGATGTATGCCATTGGTTTAAATTGTTGGGTTAGGTTTCCCATCATTTCTTGCGTCATTTTGGCTCTTTCTTCTTTTAGTTCTTCGACTTTTTCTTCGTTTCCCGACATCTTTGCTTCTTTAAGTTCGTTTGTTATTTCCTTCATTCTAGCTTGTTTTTCTTTTTGTTGTTCTGTGTTCATTCCGTATTTCTGTGATAGTGTACTCAAAAAACCTGTTATTGCTGCTACTATAAGTATAGCGTATTCTACCGGTAGATATGATACGGGCCATAGAACATATGTGTGTGCAATTTCTCCTAGTGTCCTGAAGAATGTTGGATCTAGGAATATGGCAATCATTAATCCTATGGATAGAAAGAGCAGGATTTTTTCTATTAGATCCTTAAATTTATCCCTCATCAAATACCCTCGATAGTTTTTGTGCGGCCTCCTCGAGTTTTCCATCGTGGTTTTGTATTATTTTTACGGTTGCTCCTGTGAAAACTGAGTATGCCATTGCTGCGGATCTGTTCATGGATTGGTGTTCTGCTAGGTCTTCTTCTGTTTCTAGATCTCTTTCTCTTTCTTCTTGGTCTTTTTTTCTTCTACTTATGATTTCTTGTGGGTCTGCTTCTATTACGATTATTAGATCTGGGTTAAGTGGCTTTAGAACCCATTCAGGCATCCCTGGTAGGTATCCTCTTGGGGTCTTTATTGTGCTATGGGTGTCAACTATTACTGGTTTTTCTTCGGCCATTTTTGATATTTCTTCTCCTGCTTTTTTCTGTAAGTTCTTTTGTTGGCTTGGTTCTAGTTTCCTCATTTGATCTCTGTCTTCTACTAGTCCTTGGTCTTTTGCTACTTCAAGCATCTTGTCTCCGTAGTTTACCATTTGGTAGGTTTTTTCTGTGGATTCGAGTGCTTTGTCTGTTACCGTTGTCTTTCCTACTCCTGGTGAACCTGTTAGAACTATGACCTCACTCATTTTTTTCCTCCGCTTCGCCGCCAGCTTCTCTTATCTTTTCCTTGGCTGAGTTTGAGAAGTCTTCTGCTATTACCTTAAGTTGGTTTTTGACTTTTCCTCTTCCTAGTACTTTTTCTGCTCCTAGTTCTTTTACATCTATTTTTATCTCTTGGTCTTTTTGTTCTGCTTTTCCCTGTTCAACTAGATGTTCTGCGATCTGGTCTATTTCGCCTATGTTTATGGTTTCTTTTTCTTTTGTTAGTTTTTGTGGTCTTTTGAAGCCTTGTTTTCCCCATTTTTGTTGTGGGTATTTTTCGTGTTTTTGGCCTCCGGCTTTTCCTCTGCCTCCTCTGTGTCCTGCTCCTCTGTTTTCTTTTCCTGATCCTCCACCATGTGTATTTGTTCCTCTTCCTTTTTTAGTCATTTAGTTCACCTCATTCTTTTTATTAGTTTGTTTATTTCTTTTCCTCTATATCCTAGGCTTCCGCCTTCTTTGTAGTCTCTTTTTTTGTTTTTGAATCCTTTTCGGGGTGGATGAAGTCTTATAACCTTTTTTAGTCCTAGATCCTGTAAGGTCTTGTTATTTTCTAGTATTTGTTCTGAGATTTGTTCTAAGGAACCATATTCTTCTTTTATTGAATCTAAATCTTGTTCATTGGGGTCTGCTCTTTTTAGCAAAGTTTTTAGGCCTTTTTTGTTTACTTCTCCCCAAGTCAAGTAGTCTTTTGCTTTCTGTAGCATGCCTTCATTTTCCTTTTTTTCTTCTAGTAGAACGCAGTGATTTGTTTTTTCTAAATTCAGTAGCTTCATTGTGTCTTTAATATCTTCTTTTACTCCTATAGTCCCTCTTATTCTGATTACGGCGTACATTTTATTTCCTCTTAGGGAATCTGACTTCAGAAGTCTTTTTTAGTGCGTTAAATGTGGCTTCTCCGAAATTAATCGTGGTCCTAGTTTCTCCCTTGGTAAACGACCAAGCGTCTCTGATCCCTGCTAGTTCTAGTACTTTTTTTGCGTTGTCTCCTGCTGCTAGTCCTATTCCTTTTGGTGCTGGTATCACAGTGACTCTTGCGCTTCCGGATCTGCCTGTTATCTTAAGTGGAAGTGAGTGTTCTTCTCCACATCCACATTCCCAGGAACCACATCCTCTTCTTACTTTAGTTATGTTCAATTTGGCGTTTTCTATTGCCTTTCTGATTGCGGGTCCTACTTCTTCGTCTCTTGCTTGTCCGATACCAACGAAACCTCCTCTGTTTCCGACTACTACCTGGGTTCTGTATTTTACTCTTCTACCGGAATCAGTCATTCTCTGAACCATGTTGACATCTAGTACCTCGTCATCTAGGCTGAGTAATTGGTCGACTATTTCTACCTCTTTTAGTGGTAGACCCGTGTTTAGAGCCTTTTCCATGGAATTTATCTCACCAGAGGCGACAAGTCTTCCTAACTTGGTTTTTGGTTCCCAAATTTCAGATTCTTCAGATGAAGTAGACATTTTTATTCACCAAAATCTTGATTTATGTTATTTTTAATTTCTTCAAAGTGATCTGGTAATTTTGAAGGATCAATTTCGTATGAATTAAATTCTTTTTCTTTACTTTCGGCGTATGAGGCTATGTGTTCGCCTCTTATTCTATCTTTGGAGGGTATTATTTTCTCGCTTACAGGTGCACTTATTCCTGCATCTCTTACTCCTTCTATTACTGCAAATAGAGAGGATCCTTTTGTTATTGGGTCTAATCCAATATCTGGAATTACTTCTGTTATATCTCTTGATTTTATTTTTTTCCCAGCCAAGTAACCTACTAGGTAAGCTGCTGGTGTGTTAGATGTTGAAGCTTTCCATCCATATTCTTCTAGATTCTTGGTGTGTGCCTGGGTTATTACATTGTCTCCTTCTTCTGATGGAATTACTAGTTGTGCTCTAAAGTGTTTGTTTGTTTTTCTAACTACTAATCTAGGTTTTCCTGATTTAAGTAAATCAAGTCTTTGTGAATAATCTGTCTTTCCTTCTCTTCTTCTTTTAGGTGGAATTCTTTCTCTAGAGTTCATTCTTTTACCTCCTCTATTTCTTCTTCTAATGCCGTTTTAAGGTGTCTAATATCCTCAAATTCCCCGCCTTTACTCTTTTTATAGTATTTTCTGTACGTGTTTCTCGATATCTTACCTTCATCTCGGTACTCTTTCAGGATCTCTCTTTGAGCTCTAATTTTATTCATCCATTCCTTTTTCCTTGGGTTTCTTGCGGTCTTTGTGCCTTTTCTTTTTCCTTGGCCTTTTTTCTGGCTTCTTTTTTTCTTGTCTTGTCTTTCTCTGATTCTGCCTCTACTGTTGCCTTTTTCTTTTTTAGAAGTTATTGCGCCTTCATCTATTAGTTCTTTAACATCTTCCCTGGTTATTGCTGAGGATATGTCTTCTTGTCTAGAGGGATCTAGCCATATTTTGTTTTCTCCGACATCTAGTATGTCTGAAGCCATTCTCTTTTGTGGTCTTAGATCTGACATTTTTATCCCTCAATTTTCTTTGGGTTTAGTATTTTTATTCCTAGTTCTTTGGCTTTTTTTTGTATACGTTTTCTTTTTCGTTGACCTACTTTACTGGATATCTTGATGGCTTCTTTTTCAGTATCGATTTCTTCGAGGTTTTTTGCGTTGTGAACTAGTTTTTCCTCGTATCCTGATGGATGTAGCCCTCTTTTATCCTCGGGTTTTTTTCTGCCTACCTTTGGTTTTGGTGGTGCTCCTGCAGTCTCTTTCCTTTGATTACTTTGAAGTCCTTTTGGCCTTCTCCACTTATTTTTAACCTTCTTATGCTTTTGGCTTTCTTGTCTTCTAAACTTTTTTGTCATATTTTATTCCTCCTCGACGATGTACATTCCATCTTGGAATATCCTTGGATCTTTTCCTTTTATGTTTGTTTCTTGTTGTATCTTTGCTGCTGTCTGTGATACAGCTTCTTTATCTGGTCCTCTTATCTTTACTTCTTCCTCTGAAACCTCGAGTTCGGTTTGTTCGCCTATTACTTCAACTTTTCTTGGATTATTTTCGCCTAAAAAATTCCTAATTATTAAGTGATTTTCGTTTGTTTCTACCTTGATAGGAAAGTGAGAATAAAGAACCTTTATTTTGTATACATAGTCCTTTTGGACGCCTTTAACCATGTTCTTTATGTGGGATGTGAAGGTTCCTAAGAGAGCCTTATCTTTTTTTCTGTCTGTCTTTGATTTTAGGGTTATTTTTTTATCTTTCTTCTTTATCTCAATTTTTGGCGAGGTCAGTTCTCTACTAACCTCTCTGTCTCCTCTTTTGATTGTTACTTCGTCGTCTTCTATCTCTGCTTCTACATCTTCTGGTAATTTAACTTCCTTCCTAGCCATCTTCATTCACCTAGTACACATAAGCTAAAAGTTTACCACCTATTCCATCTTTTCGGGCTTCTCTATGGGATCTTACTCCCTTTGAGGTGGTTAATATTAAAACTCCAAAATCTCTTCCTGGTAGAAATCTTTTTTCCCATTTTTCGAATTCGTCCTTTCTTGTTGAAAACTGAGGTTTTATCGATTTGCACTTATTTATGTTCCCATTTAAAGTTACTTCGAATTTACCGCCTTTATTGTCTTCTACTAACTCGTATCCTCCTATGTAGTCATTTTCCTGCATTACATTAAGGACATTCCCTATCAGCTTTGAAGCTGGTTCTACGGTACACTTTAGTTTTCCAGATTTTTCGGCATTATCTATTGTGGATAAAGAATCTGATAATGGATTCATCTGCATTTTTATCACCTATACTTTTCGAAACCCATATTTTCTGCTATTTCTCTAAAACATTGCCTACACAAATAGATGTTGTACTTACTAATCAGACCTTGTTTTCTTCCGCACCTACGGCAGGTGCTTCTTTCAGTTTCTGTTTCTGATTCCGTTTCACTCATTTTGCGTGACCTCCGTTTCAAACTGTTCTTTTAGGTATTTTATAGTGTCTTCAGGGTCGAGGGTGTGTTCTTCTGGGATCTTTTTTTGTTCAACTGATCTCTTCTTTACTCTGTATCCAGGTCTCTCCATCGTCACCGATATATCCATGCCAAATATTCCGACGCTGGGGTCGTATTCCATTTCGGGGAAGTTGGTGTGTTCCTCTATGCCAAAAGCAAAGTTTCCGTATTCGTCGATTGATTTTTCAGGAATTTCGTTGCCTATTACCTCTAAGGCCTTTTCTAAGAATTCTACGGCTTTTTTACCTCTTAAGGTTACCTTACACCCTATTGGTTCTCCTTCTTTTATCTCAAATGTAGGGTTATTTTGTTTAGATCTCGTTCTTACTGGTTCCTGTCCAGTGATTTCATCTAATAGGTTCTCTGCATTTATTAGATCTTCTCCACTGCTTCCGACTCCTATATTTACTGTGACTTTCTCTATCTCTGGTTCCTTCATCTCGTTTTTGGTTTTAGTCACTTACTGTCACCTCTGGTTCTTGATCTCCTACGATTATTATGTAATCCTCTATAGTTGAGAATTCTTTTTCGTTTTCTAGAATTACAGTATTTGACTTGGATCCTTTCATTACCTCGTATGCTTTTATCTCTGCTAGTTCACCTGAATGTTGTCCAGCAAAAACAAAGGCTAGTTTTCCTTCTTCGAAGCTGATTGATTTTTCTATTTCTTGGCTAGGTAGCTTTATTTTAACCGAGTTCTTAGGTTTAAGCTCTGTTTCTTCTAATCTAATGTTCTTTCCGTCATGGAGGTTTAGTTGGATGTTTCCTCCAGGAACATGTTTTTTATCTGTGATCTTACAGACTTTGTACTTGGATTCTTCTTCGGTTATTTCGATGAATGACAATTTGTTTTTAGAGTCCATGGAGACTCTAACATAAAAGTCAGATTTAGGTATACTTATCACGTCAAAGAGACCGACTCCAAACTCGTGGTCTTTCACTACTCTTCCGTCTATCTTTAGATCTTCTCTTGAAAGTATTCTCTTAACTTCTCTCGTGTTATCAACTATCCCTATAACATCTCTTAAAACGACATTTAATGGCATAGACCTTTCTTTTGGATGAGGTGTATTTGGTGATGACACCCAGAAATCTTCCTTATTTGAAACCTTCCAAGATCTAGGAGCTGATATTCTTTTTTGATGCATAATTTATCTCCCAAGTAATTTTATTCTTTCTCTATCTGAAGTATCTAAATCAATTATTTTTAAGTTTGAGGGGTCAAGTGGTTTTGGTACTTCCGATCCATCGGGTTTTTCGACTATAACTCCCTCTACGGTAACTTTTTCTCTTGTCAGATCTACTTCACTTACTTCTCCAGTTTCTCCTTTTGCATCTCCTCTCATTACCTCTACTTTATCTCCTGCTCTGACTGGTATTCTTCTTTTTTCGTAATCTTCTCTTAGTTCCTTTGATAACATGGATGCCATTTTCTTTTGTTTTTCGTGTAGATCTGCTTGAGCTTGTTTTTTTCTTTGTTTTTCGGGTTTTTCAGTCATTTTTATCACCTCTTTAGATTATCATTGTAGCTGCGCTAGCTACTTTAGGAAATCTCTCCGCTGCTTCTTTGGCAACTGGACCTTTTATCTCTGTTCCTTTTGTTTCTTCTGCTTCGTCTACTAGTACTGCTGCATTGTCTTCAAACTGTACTCTTAGGCCATCTGGTCTTCGGTACTCCTTTTTTTGTCTAATTATAACGGCATCTAGAACTTGTTTCTTCATCTCGGGATCGCCTTCTTTTACTGAAACCACTATTTTGTCAGATATTCCTGCCTTTGGTTGTCTTCTTCTAACGCTATTGTATTCTTTCGCTGAAACAAATTCCAATACTCTAGCTCCAGTGTTGTCTGCACAATTCAATTTTGTCCCTGTCTGTATTCCCTTTGTTACACTTGCTTTTATTCCTCTCATGTCTTTTCACCTCTTCTCTACTACAACAAAGGATTTTGTTTTGCTAATAGGTCTACACTCTGCTACAAGGACTTCGTCTCCTTTTTCTAAATCGATGCAGGGAGGCCGGTGGACTGTTTTTCCTGACCTTCTTTTTTCATATCTCTCGTATTTTAATGCCTTTTCCGCATATTCTCTTTCGATAACTACGGTTTTTTCATCTACTATCGACTTTACCTCGCCTTCTAGAGTCTGACCTCTTACTGGTAATTTACCGTGAAATGGACAATACTCATCTTCACATTCTTTTTCAGGTGGCTCCACATCAAGTCCAATATTTTTTGTTGACATTAAGATTCCTCTACATTAATTTTTTAGTTTTTTATTCTTTCTTCAGGTGAAGAATTAATGATATTTCCATTAATCTTTACTTTATGTTCAGGTAGCGTAAAAATAAAGTTGCAGTCTTCTTTCGGGATAATTTTTCCTGAGATGTTTATAGTTTTTTTGGTTTCGTCTATTACTTCGCCTCTAATTCCTTCGTGGTCTAAGTTCGTGCTTTCGGAGACTTCTGCTTCGAGTCCAATTAACTCGTGTCTCTTTATGTTACTCGGGGATCTCTTCATTTTCCTCCCTCATGATTGTCTTAATTCTAGCTATAGTTTTTCTTATCTCTTTTATCCTACCTGGGTTTTCTGGCTGTCCTCCGGCTGCTGCTACTGCTCTTTCATTGACTAGTTCCGTCTCTAGATCCAACAGCTCATTTTTTCTTTCTTCCGTTGACATTTCTCTTATATCATCGGGTTTCAGTATAGCCATTGTTAGCTACCTCCTTGAGTTGGGGCATCTGGGTACTTTTCCTTGTACTCTTCCATTGTCATATCGTGAGTTCCGAGATGGCTTGCAGTAATTGCTTTAAATTCTTCGCCACATTCCCTACAGACTACATGCTCGTCATCTTCTGGTTTTTCCTTTTCTTCTTCGGCTTCTACCTCTTCCTTGGCTTCTTCTTCTTCTTCTTCGTCTTCTGCTTCTTTGGTTTTTTCTTCGTCTTCTGCTTCTTCTTTTATTTCGAACTCTTCTTCCTCTATTTCTTCGGGTTCAACGATTTCTACTTCGTCTGGAAGTGTTGCATTTTCATTTATTATTCTGACTGTTACTCCTATGGTGCCTAGTTGTTTTTTGGCTACTGCTTGTCCTTCGTCTACTATGTCTTTGGCTGGTTGTCCGCTGTATTTTATGTATCCTTCAGTGAATTTCTCTACCCTGGATCTAGATCCGGTTAGTTTTCCTGAGAGCACTATCTGTGCTCCTAGTGCTCCGGCATCCATTATGTCTCTAAGTGTTGAATAACCTGCCTTTCTGAAGTACCATCCTCTTTCTAGTGCGTTTGCTAATCTCTGTGCTACTACTTGAGCGTTTTTGTTTGGGTTGTCTACTTCTTTGACCTCGATTGATGGGTCTTCTACATCGATTTCTTCCTCGAATTTGTTTGTAAGTTCGTTGATTCTTTTTCCGCCCTTACCTATGACCATGCCGGGTTTTTCGACGTAGAGAATTATCTGTGTCCCTGTTGGCGTTCTATTTATTTCTATTCCACCGTATCCTTCTCTTTCTAGTTCATTTCTAAGGAATTCATCAATTTCGGCTTTTCTTAATCCTTCTTCTATGAATCTTTCTTCTATTGGCATTATTTCTCCTCCAATACTACCTCTATATGGGTTGTCGAAGTGTTGCTTGGTGTTGCTCTTCCAAATGCTCTAGGTGTCATTCCCTCTATCTCTTGGCCTCTGTGAGCTGCTATGTGCTTAATTTTTAGTTTTTCGGTATCTAGTCCCTTGTATTCGGCGTTGTTTTCTGCGTTTTCTATTGTTTTTAATATCTCTGAAGCGGCTTTCTTGGGGTATCCTCCTGAATCCCAGTTTTCTAGGTTGCTTCTGTGGCCTTTCTTTTTATTATGTTTTTTGAATGGAATAGGTTTTTCTCCATTTATTACATCTTCTAGTATATTTTTGGCTCTGTCTAGGTCTTTTCCTCTTATTTTATCGCATATTTCTACTGAGTCCTTTGGGGATATATGTAGTTCTCTTCCCATAGCCTTTGAAGTCTTTTTTGGATCCGGATCTATTGAGTAACCTAAGTCTCCCATTTTTACACCTTATTTGAGTGGAACATATTTTGATGATCTTGTTGCACCTATACCAGGTCCTCCATGCTCTACTTTCTTTCTAGTCATTGTGAACTCCCCTAAGTAGTGTCCGATCATTTCTGGTTGGATTTTAACTACTTCAAAGTCGTTTCCTTTATGTATTCCAAATTTTAGTCCAACAAAATCGGGTAATATCACCATATCTCGGAGATGTGTTTTAATGACGGTGTCTGTTCCTTTTCCTTTGACTTCTTCAGCCTTCTCCATGAGTTTCTTTTCCTGTTCGTCAAATCCTCTATCTATTTTTCGTCTGACTCTAGAGCCAGCTACTTCCTTGAATTCGTTTATACTCATTTTTTGGAGTTCTTCTATGTCATATCCTCTATACGTGAAGTCTTCTTCTGGCATATTTTATCACTCCTTACCTGTTCTGCTTGCTCTTATACTACCAACTTTTCTTCCTGGCGATTCACTTCCTCCAGAGGTTTTCGGTTTTCCTGGATGTTGTCTTCCTTCTCCACCGAATGGATGATCTACTGCGTTCATTGCTACTCCTCTCACTTTTGGATACTTTCCGCCCTTGGACTTCATCTTGTGGTACTTGTTTCCTGCCTTGATGTATGGTTTTTCTTTTCTGCCGCCTCCGGCTACTACTCCGATGGTTGCTCTACACTCTGGGTTTAGTTGTTTCAGTTCTCCTGACGGTAACTGGACTATGGCTTTTCCTACATCGTGTGCTATCAGTATTCCGTATGTTCCAGAGGATCTGGCGAACTGGCCTCCATCTCCTGGCTTATTTTCTATATTACTCACCGGTGTTCCTTCAGGTATTTCTGCTAATTGGGTGGTGTTTCCTGGTTCAATTTCAACATCTACCCCGCATTTTATTTCGTCACCTGTTTTTATTCCTTCTTGAACCAAGACGAGTCTTTCTTCGCCTGTTTCGAATTTAACTCTTGCTATTGGAGCGTTTCTGGATGGGTCATGTTCTATGCCCGTTACTTTTCCGGTAATAGTTTCGTCCGTTGATGGATGTTTAAGATCTTCTTTATATTTATGTGAAGGTGAGGAGTAGTTTCCTCCTTTTCCACTTCTTTGTTGTCTTAATCTTTTTCCCATAAATTAACACCTTCATATTTTTTTTTAGAATATACCTATTTTTTAGAATATACCTATTCTTCCTGCTATTTCTTCAGCATCAAATTCAGGAGCAAGTTTAACATATACTTTTTTCTTACCCTTTGAGGTGATCATGCTGTTTACTTTTTCAACTTTTACATCGTAGGTTTCTTCTATTGCGTTTTTTATTTGTGGTTTTTTAGAGTCTATATCTACTACGAAGGTTAAGGTATTATTTTCTTCCATTAACCTAGTTGTTTTTTCGGTGACCAACGGGTTTTTAATTAAAGTCATTCGTAAACCTCCTCCACCTTATCTAATGCTGAAACTGTCCAAACTGTTAATCTACCTGGTTCTGCGCCTGGAGCAAGTAATTCTGTGCTTAATTCAGTAGCTTCCACTATATCTACTCCTGGTAGGTTCCTTGCTCCTCTTTCTATTCCTTCGTCTTCACCATAGATTACTAATATGCTCTTTGGTGTTCTGTATCCCCCTCTCTTCTTCCTTTTTCTTCCTTTCTTTGATCTCTTTATATCTCTGTAGGCTCCTACTGATTCAAGGAAATCCTTGACTTCGCTAGTTTTATTCAGAGCCTGGAACTCGTTTTCAACTATGATCGGTGCTTCTTCGAATTCGTGTCCTCTTTTTTCGATTAAATCTAGATCCTTAGTAGCGCCTATAGCGCTCTTAAGCGCTTTTCTTCTTTCTTTTTTATTTATAGCTTTTTCTTGGTCTTTCTGTGATTTAGGTGGATGAGCTCTTCTACCTCCAACTGTTTGCGGAACTAATGCTGCTCTTCTTCCGTCTTTTACTCTTGGTACCATAGCTGCTCCCTGTCCAGCTCCCCAAGATTCGGCTGTAGTTCTTTTTCCGGCTCTTTCGTCTGAACCATATGGCTGTTTTCTGTTATTTTGTGCAGCTATAACAGATTTTTTTATTAAATCAGGCCTAAATTCCGTGTTAAATACTTCAGGTAATTTTATTTCTTCCTTATCTTCTCCATATACATTTTTAACCTTTGTCATTGATTACACCCCTTGCTTGCTTTCAGTTGAGATATATTTTATCTCGGGCTTTCCTTCTATGCCTTTAGGCCTTATTGCGTCTCTCATTCTTACTAGTCTCTTTGATGGCCCTGGAACGCTGCCTTTTAGAAGTGCATAGTTATTACTTACTTCTCCGTATTTTAGGAATCCTCCTTCAGGATTTACTTCAGACGGATCTGAGCCAATTTTCATTATTCTCTTGTTTAACTCCGTTCTCTGGTGGTAGCCGGTTTGGCCCATCTGAGGAACCTGCCATCTTACATGTGTAGGATGCCAAGGACCTAGGTTACCTATATGTCTTCCTTTTCCTTTTCTCTGAGCTTTTCTGTCTTGTATCTTGACTCCCCATCTCTTTACGGGGCCTTCGGTTCCTTTTCCTTTTGTAACGGCGGAAACATCTACAAATTCTCCTTCATCATATACCTCATTAAGACCAACCTTTTCACCTAGTAATTCCTCTGCTAGATCTAATTGATCTTTTAATTCTCCTCCGATAGGCATTTCAGTTATCTCGGATTCTTTTTTAGGTATTGAGGATACTCTGTTAGGTGAAGTTTTAATCTTTAATCTAATTTCATCTAATTTTTCTTTTTCTACCATTTCCTTGAATTCTTCTAGTTTATCTTTTGATCCGTCGGTTTCAGTAAAGGGCCTTAATCCATATGGAGTTTCTTTGTACCCTCTGATTCCGATTATTGAGATCCTAGGAACCTCAATCACTGTCACGGGTACTGTGATCTCAGATCCTTCTGTCACTGAATTGGGTTTGTCATCAACTACGACTATATCGGTCATTCCTGCCTTGTATCCTAGGAAACCGAGAAGCTTAGCTGTATCTTTGTCTGGATATGATCTTATCCTAGGTATTTCACTTTCAGCTCTTTTTCTTGGGCTAAAAGCTAGTGACCCTTTTCTAGGTCTATTTTTATCAACCATTCTTTCACCTTATTTTCTAACTAAATTAAATATTGATAATGTGGACTGTATTGCTTCCTCCGTCCTTACGGTTTCGGTTCCTTGGTTGGGTACCGTATTGATTTCCTCATCTACTATAGAGGGGTCTTCTAGATACTCTCTTACCCCTTTGTTAGGGGATCCAAATATGATTGCTGTTTTTTTGGATAGATGATCCTCTAGGCTGTTCTTATCTACTATTTCTCCGTAGACGGAGGTTGAGACTATTCTCCAACCTTTTTCTTTTAGCCTTATTAACTCATTATCTAGGTGATTTGATACCTTTGTCTCGTAGCCCCAATAGTATGGAACCTCATCTTTTGAGGTTCTTTTCACTACAACTTGATCTCCACACGAAACAGTTCTGACAGTTATGCGCTTATTCTCGCTTATGTTTCCACATTTAGCGAGAAGGGCTGGCTCGTCTAAGCCAATATAAGCCCTCGCGCAGTAATCAGAACCTACTTGATCTTCGAGGTCAGTATCAACAACCATCCCCTCTCTATATTCTCCTTCACTTATTTCTTTCGTTACATTGTGGTGAGGAGTTTGCAGAGGCGGAATCACGCCGACATACCTTAAGTCATCCGATAAACCGAACAACTTCTTCTTTAAGTATGGTGGGGTTTCCGCATACTGTAGAACCTTTTTAATGAAATCTAACTCACTGTCTCTTTTAGTCCTGTAGACTGTTACATTCTGCACCCTAAATATCGATAAGGACCTTGCTATATGCCCTAATTTCACTGTTTTTATCTTCTTATCACCAAGCTCTGATGTAACTGAAGAGGGGATCAACACCCTTAACTCTTGTCTTGGTTTTTCCATGTTGTTCTTTCTCCACTTAAATATTTCGTCTATTTCGGTAATTTATGCATAAAAAAAATATTATAGGTGTGAATTAATTTTTAACTAAATGGATAGGTTTAGTAAATTCCAGAAGGTAGATAAAGATAGTTATGGATCAATAAATAAATTCTTGAAAGATCGTTCTTTGTTGACTACAAGAGAATGGATGATTTCAGAGGCTATCTTGGAGTTCAGGGAGGAAGAAACTGGAAGAGTTCCTATGACTGAGGCCGGTGAAAAGCTACCACAGCTATTTCCATTTATAGATAAGGAATATTCAGCCAGCGACTTCTCTAACGCCAAAAGCGCTTTCGAAGATAAAGTAATTAGGGCAGGTTCAACTTTTTTCTACGCTTTAGAAAAAGGTTATTTCACTGAAGATAAATTAAAGGAAGTAATTATTGAGATCAGTAAAAATATCAGAGAGATTAATGATATAGCCGACGATGAGATTGAGGAAGAGTTTATTGATATTCTTCCAGAAGACATTAAGAAAATCCTAAAGGAACTAAGAGAATTCGAAAGAGACAAAGAAAGAGATAAAGAAATAAGAGAGCCATTATTTGGAGATTATCTGGATGGTGAGATCGGTGATAAATGGATAGAAAAAGTCGAAACAAAAATAGGTGAATTTAAAATTGAATTCAAGTTCGAGAGAAACTTATCACCGGACGATATACTTGTTCCTAGTGAACTAGAGGATAAAAAAAAATACCTCGATATCGATAAGGAGTATGCTTACCTAAAGACTGGTAACTTAGTCAAAAGATACAAAATTGAAATAATTGACTAGTCTTCGACTTCTTTTTTCATTCTCTTCATCCTTTCCTTTGCCGTGTAACCAGTAATTTTCTTTAAGAATTTATTTAGGTCTCTTTTGCTATCCAATGCTTTATCTGATTTTGATAGATCTGCTTCAGTATATACTCTAAGCCTATTCTTCTTGTTCTTATGTTCGAGTACTTCTATCTCGAGTAATTCGAAAGATAAGTAATTTCTAACTTTAAATAAATTATCATTCTTCTCATATTCCTCAAAAATATCTTTAATAGCTTCTTCTACTTCATCTTTTTTAATGTAATGGCCTCTCTTAGCCTTAAATTTCCTTCCTTTCATAGTTTGTCACCTTTATTAGTTCTACAGGAATAGAATTAATATTCCTGTATAAAAACCAATCCATTAACTGTTTTCATCATATCGCTTAGTTTTTATAATACTTTTTCTTATTTTTATTTTTCTTAGCTGTGAACTACCCTTACCTTACTAGTTTTTGGGCAGTGAAGAAGATTACTAGTTTTTCACTTGTGAAGAAGAGAGGTTTATCACCAAATAAGTTAAAATGTATATTATATTATCGATTATTTATTAATTTGGTTTTAATGTGTATTTGGTGTATGTTGAAACTAGATAGTTAATTTAGATTATATGAGCTAATTATCGTCTTCATAGAGGGGTATTATGGATTTTATAAGTTTGATAGGTGAGATCTCTAAGATTAAGTTGTTGTCGATCTCGGAGAATACAATTACTGTGGGTGATTTGTTCGTTTTAGTTATAATTTTGGTAGGTACCTTTTTGGTTTCTAGATGGGTTAGAAAGGTGGTTAGAGCGGCTCTTGACCGAAGTGGTTTTAAGGATGAAGCTGCAAATCCTATTTTAAAGCTAATTCATTATTTTATAGTTGTTATTGGTATTTACATTGGGTTTAACTCTATTGGAGTGCCTTTAACTGGTGTTTTAGCTGCTGCTGGTGTTGCTGGTATAATCATAGGTTTTGGGCTTCAGTCTATTACAAGCAACATGATTTCTGGTTTGATATTAATGGGTGATCGGACGGTGAGGATTGGTGATATCGTTGAGTTTGATAACAAATTAGGAAAAGTTACTGATACTGGAGTAAGGTCTACCACAGTAAAAACTATTGATAACCTACATATTATAGTCCCTAATCAAGAGTTATTTTCTAAGCCCTTTGTTAATTATTCGTACAAAGATGAAAAAATCAGAATTAGTACTTCCGTTGGAGTAAAATATGGTACAAATGTTGAAAAAGTGAAAGAGATTCTACTTGAGATAGCTAGGGATAATGATACAGTATTGAACTACCCTGAACCTGAGGTGTTTTTTTCGGAATTCGGTGATTCGGCTTTACAGTTTAAACTAAAGTGTTGGATCCTTGCTCCTCTCAAAAAATGGAAGGTGAAGAGCCAGCTTAATTTTGAGGTTAATAAGAGGCTAAAAGAAGAAGGTATCACTATACCTTTCCCTCAAAGAGATGTTTGGTTGAAAAATCAATCAGAACCACAACCAGAACCACCTAACCAAGGGTAAACCACCTCTACCCATGTCCCTACCTCTTACTTTACTAGTTTTTCGTTTGTGAGGAAGGGGTTTTTTCTCCATCACTAATATAAAGGCGGTGTAGTCTAAGATGGAGTTGTTATTAAGTATAATGAATACTATTATTTAATTGATATGCCAGATTCGCCATCTCTTGGGGATGATGATAAGAGGTTTCCTGGAGACGATATTGATCAAGGGTTGTTCGATCACGATAGTGATTTAGAGACATCTGACTGTAAGTATTTTATTAAACATGTGAATGCTGGAAGTTATTCTATAGTTTATTGTTCTCTTCGTGGTAAGGTGAGGACAAAGCACTGTTTGGATTGTAGAGAGTATACTAACCCGGATGATGAAAGAGAGATCCCCGATCCTGATCCCTTTTAGTGAACTACTGGATTTGGTTGAGGTTTTCTCTAGGAGAGAAAGGAATATTTAAAGATTAGTTAAATTAAGAAGATGAGTGGTTTAGGTTATGGAAGAAAATAGAAATCAGGTTCCTGTAGAGCTGTATGGTATATTTGTTTCCGAGACATCTAAGGGTATTGCTCCAGTTGTGGTTTTAAAGACCAGTGAAGATGATTTTATACCTATATATGTTGGCCTTGGAGAAGCTCTTTCAGCTCAAAGAGGTTTAGAGGATGGAGAACCGGCTAGACCTTTCACGCATGACTTGATTGAGAAGTTTCTTGATGAACTTGAGATCGATGTTAATAAGATAGTTATTGATGAACTAGAGAATGGCGTTTTTTTTGCACAGTTGATCTTAGAGAAAAAGGAGAGATCTATAAAAATTGATTCTAGGCCAAGTGATTGTATAGCTATTGCTGCTAGGACTGGTTCAGAGATTTTAATGGAAAAAGAAGTAATAGAAGATGCGGGAAAGGATTCAGAAGAGATAAAGGATTTAAAGGATTTTAAGGATTATTTCTGATATTTTTTTTAATTTCTTATTTTAGTCTTAAAGTTGGGTTTGATTTAATTTAGCTTATTTTGAATCTTAGTAGTGCTGCTATTCCTCCTAGAGCTTCTAGTTTTTCTCCTGGTTCGTATTCACTGCTTATTATTTTTGTTTTTCCACCTTTATTTCTTGTTTCTTCTATTATGTGTTCTATTTCCTCTATTCCCTCTTCTCTATGTTTTTTTAGTGTTTTTTCATTGATTAATAGTTTTTTTACTGCTCCTAGTTTAATAGCTTTTTTTACACTTTCTTTTCCATAGGTAGCTTTACCTTCTTTTGCTATTTCTTCCAGTAATCTTTCAATTAATTTAGACTCGGTTGTAATCCTTGATTCTTTCCATATTCTTTGAACGGCTCCTCTGTTTATAGCCTCTTTTATCCCTCTTTCTCCTCCTGTTGATGTGTCCTCCACATGTATTTTTTCTGATATATCGGAGTTCTTTTCTTTAACGAATTTCTGGAAGTCCTTCTTGGTGAATCCAGGGCCTGCTAGTATTATTTCGTCAACTCCCTTTGATTTCACAATTCTTTTTATCATAGAATATGTTCTTCCAAAGAATTCCTTTCTCTTGTTTACGCCGTCTCCAAGAGTTTTTCCAGACCCGGAGTTAATTTCGTTGACTTCGCTAAGGCCATGTCTTTTAACAACTGAAATAGCGGATTTTCCCTCTTCAATTGAAACTATAAGTGTTTTTGGTTTATCAGTCTCTTTTACAGCGGAATTTAATCGATCTAATTGATCTTTCTTCCATTCATTTTTCCAGATATCGACATCCTTGTTCTCCTCTAGATTTATTGTGTGGTATCTTCCTATGTAGTCCTCTTTTCCCTCTTTTATAACTCCACTTACTCTCAGTCTTCCGGAAAAATCCTGGTATTCGATATCTTGTACCTCTATTCTTAACTTTATAGCTTCTTTTTCTCTTTCTTCAGGCCTTATTTTATCTGAAGAATCTTCTGGACTTCTAAATGTAAGTGCTTTGACTTGATCCCCTCTTTCTATTACTTGATATAGGGTCCAGAAGTCGTCTTCGTTCTCTGGAATTAGAGATATTCTTTGTTCATCCTTATCTCTTTCTTTAATCTTCATTCTTAGTATCCTCTGGTGAAAGAACCTTGTTTACTTGTATAATCTTTTAATTTTTTTCTTTTATCCTTAGTTTTCCTGGAGGGAAGAATCTTTCTATTTCATCCGTGGTAGCTACCTTTTCCATTATCTTCTTCTCCTCTGGCTCTGATCTCTCTTCAAATATTTCTTTTATCTTTTTGGCTACTTGGCTTCTTTCTTCATCTCCTGGTTCCAATTCGACTTGGTATTTTGAATTTGATTTTATTGCTTCTGGTGGACCTCCTATAACTCTGGTGTATTCATCTATTTCTAGGCCTACCGAATGTTCTAGCTCCATGTTATTGAAGTAGTTTCTATTTCCTCTGATCACGAAGCTTCCTTTTTTTATGAACTCCCCACTTTCTGGGTTTTTGGTTACCTGATCAGGGTTAACATAATACACATCGGTGGAATAGAATTTTTTCCAAGCCTGAGAAGTAGATCCGGCAAATTTTGCAGCTTCTCTTAAATTTCTTTCATGAACGTCTTTACCTTCTGTTTTAAGTATAACTGCTGGAGCTCCCTCCATTTCAGTATGGAAAAATAGATCTTGGCTCTGCATATGTTTTTTGACTATTTCTTCGTTTTGGTCTGCGTTTCTTCCTCCTATTACCAAAAAGCCATCTGTAGACTTAAACCACCTATATTTATCATACCAAGAGCTTTTCTGGTTTATTTTTCTTTGAGGAGTTTCTCTTACATCAATTGATTTCTTTCCTTTTTCTTTAAGTTCTTTTATCTTTTTTTCAGTATCTTTGGCAGCTTTTCTTGCTCCTTTAGACTTTCTTTTTAATTTTTTAGCTTTTTCATATGTCTCTTTTGCATTCTCAGGAATTGATTTGGTTATATCCAAACTAACAATTTTTTCATCCAATTTAACTTCAATTTCTCCCTTATTTTCTTTTATCTCTTCAACCATATTGGCTAAATCTAGGTTCTTCTTTTTTCCTTCCTCAATTTTTTCTTTTACTTCTTCCCAACCGTATTTATCCTGAGCCTTCCTTACTATATCTAATAATTTCTCTAATTTATTGAAGTAGCCATAGATCAAGTCTCCTTTTTCTATACCTTCCTCGTATTTTTCCTCGTATTCCCTCGCTGTACTTAACTGGGAGTGTTTTCTACCTTCAAGTGCCTTCAACTCTTCATTAAATTTACTTTCTTTTTTTTCTTCTACTTTATCTACTTCTTTTACATTAAAATATTCATCTAGGGCTTTGTTTAAGCTATCAAATTCAGTTTGTTTTTTATCACTATATACCTCTAATTTTAGTGGAGTAACATCTATCATCTCGTTACCTTCTTCCACGATCCTCGGATGTGTTTTGCCTTCTTTTATAGGATTAAAGAGTTCCTTCATCACATCGAAGAGTAAAGCCATCTCTTCTTCCGTTAATTCATCAATCTCTTTATTTTTATCAATACCTGACCTTTCACATATCTCCTCTGCATAGGTTCCACCGATGTTTAACCTAGTAGCCAGAGTCCTAACTACATCGCTATCTGAAGACTTCAATACCTTTCTAAATCTCTCTTTTTCGACCTGAAGAGGATTATCCTTAGAAGAAGGAAATTCATACTTTTGTCCTTTTTTGATTTTCCTCTTCTTTCTTTCCTCTCTTCTTAATGAATTTATTATAGCCCCATCTCTCCTCGTTAAAATAACATTTCCTTTACCAAACAATTCTGATATTAGCTTAAATTCCTCTTCCCCTCTTTCTATCTCAATTACAGTAATCCTATCAAAATCAAATTGCTTAAATTCCTTCAATGTCCCGCCTTTAGTATGTTTTCTTACTACCATCGGAAAATCAGGTGGTCTCTCTGGTGCTGGTCTAGGATAATCAGTTAAATGCATTCTTTTACCCGATTCTATTATTAAATTTACATTACCCTGATCATAGTGATACATCTTTATTAGAATCTCATCTCTGGTCAATTGATAAGTTTTTTCAATCTTTGCACCCTTCAATTGATTTAATTCTTCCTGCAAAGCTGCTACATCAACGCTAGTCAACCTCTCCTTCATATCAACAAAAATTAGTTCCTTAAATTATTATTTCTTGGCATACACATAACATCCTCTCCGACCTAAAAAGACAGAGCTTCTGACCAACTACAAGGGCTACCACCTACTTCAACAACTTATTCCTCTATAGAGGAGTATCCAATGGTTTATTCAACAGCAATAACTGCGTACACTGCCACGGTACTCCAAGCTCAGAAGATAAACTTTCAAACCTTTCAAGCACCCGTTTAGCTATGTTAAATTCACTTATTTCAAAGACAATAGTTTCTTTCCGCCTTCTTCCCCCTATCAGTTCATTTAATTTGTCTTAAACGAAACGAAATATTTTGAGATGATTCTGTTGTGACATGCTATCCGCCTTAGAAGGATGGAGCTTACATCCATTCACACCCACCAAGCTCCAAGGTTGAGATATTACCATAAAAGTAACGCAAAAAGCCATCAACCCCTTATATGCCATTTTCATGAGTTCTCCCTCCGCATATCACCGACTTCCATCCAAAAATAGGAAGAATTGAGTCTTATGTCAACCGAAGCTCAGTTAGCACTCCCACAAACACCCTCTCCACCGTCCACAGCTAACAAAAAATCGAATCCCCAAAAACCCATAACATCCCCCACACCCAACTCCAAAAACTAGAAGAAAAACTCCACCACAAACCTTACCATAAACCCAATACTCCTTACTAACATCAAAACTACCTAAAAGCTAAGTTAAGTGTATCCTCCCCCAAAAAACGCATCCTACCCAACCACTAAGATAACCACTTGGCTTGGTGCTCTCTTATTGTGATATTTTTTTCTCCATCAATACATTTTATATTTATCTTGGTGGTTGAGAAGACCCCTTCCTAATCTCTTGATTAGGAAAGGGATGAATCAACCTATAAGGCTTAAATGGCTCCTTGTCTTAGGTTTTGGTGTAAGCTAGGCAGAGTTTGTGGCCAAAGCCAAAAGCCCGTGGACAATTTGAGAGTTCTGGTTACCAAGCTCGCTGGCTTGGGCCAGGGAACCTCCCCAAAAAGCTTCCTAGATAAGCGCCGCCCAGGACTGAGATTGGATGACAGCGGAAGGAAGTGAACCCCTTTGACTCTGGAAGCCCCCTCCAAAATCCCTTGATTTTGGTAAGGGAGGAAGTCACACCTTTGATATAGATCTTATTGAGGAAGTTTTAAGTTCTCTCCTGAAATGAGAAAGGGTCTACAGCTCTTTTAAAATCTCATAGAAGTTAATATTTTTGAACGAGTTCGTGCTATACTAAGATTTTACTCCATTAAAAGATATACGAGGAATTTATGCCATGAAATCTCTTTATTATATTAAAGAATTGGGATAAAATTGTTTAGAAAGATTAAAGTTAATTTAATTAGTTTAAATTTATCTTTTTGTCTTTGGAGTGTTATTTTTTATCTATTTTGGTTTATGGGTTGTTGTTTCATTATTTTGTACTAGTAGAAAATTTATCTTTGTTGGGGCTTTGACGAATAAGTTAAAGTAAAATAAGGGATATTAGATACACAAGATTTTCATTAGATTAAGTGGGGTCTTAATTTGAGTGATTCGAAGTATGTGGAATCTCTGAAGAAGACAGCATTATCGAGTTTATTAGGGATAGTTGCAGGGTTTGTTGCATTTTTCATTTCTAAAGGACCGGAAGGACCTTTACAGCGGGATTTTTTTGGTTTTATAGTTATAGTGTTTTTCATCTGGATACAGCAAAGTATATATCCTATGATTGATATAGATCCAGGAGATTTCTCTGGGAAAGATTGGGCTTATCTTGGCTTGATGACATTGTCCTTTGGATTTATCGTTTGGACTTTAATTTTAAACAGTGTATATTAGGGATCTTAAATGAGGATCGCTGTTTTAGATGAGGAAAAATGTCAGCCTAAGAAATGCTCTAAGGAATGCTATAATTTCTGTCCAAGAGTCCGAAGTGGTGATGAAACTATAAAATTTGAGAGAGGAAGAGACAAGCCTATAATTAACGAAGAGTTATGTAGTGGATGTAATATATGTGTTAGAAAATGTCCATTTGATGCTATTAAGATAATTAATTTACCTGAAGAATTAGAAGAAAACCCAGTACATAGATACGGTAAAAACGGATTTGCTTTATATAAGTTACCTATACCAATTGAAGAATCGGTTACAGGTATTCTAGGTTCAAATGGAATTGGTAAAACTACTGCAGTCAATATATTAGCGGGAGAACTCAAGCCAAATCTTGGAAGAGAAGAAGAACCTAGTTGGGAAGAGATTATTGATCGATTTTCGGGTTCCGTGCTCCAGCGGCATTTCAAAAAAATTCATAAAGATGAAATTGATGTTTCATATAAGCCTCAATACATTAATCATCTTCCAAGTGTCCACGAGGGAGAGGTTAATGATTTACTGGAGAGCGTAGACGAAAGAAATGAATTAGACAATATAACCGAGTTTCTAGGCCTAAGAGGAATACTAAACAGAGACATAGATGTCTTAAGTGGTGGAGAGTTACAGAGAGTGGCAATAGCAGCATGCCTAAGCCGAGAAGCAGACCTATATTTCTTAGACGAAGTTACTCCCTATCTAGATATCTACCAGAGAAAAAGAGTGGCGAAATTGGTAAAAGAGATCTCGGAGGAAAAAACTATTTTAGTTGTAGAACACGATCTAGCAATCCTGGATCTTATTTCAGAAAATATTCATCTAGCTTATGGGGAACCTGGAGGATACGGGGTGCTTACTAAGCCTAAAGGAACAAGAAGAGGAATTAACCAATATCTAGAAGGATTTCTACCTGAAGAAAATATTAGAATCAGAAAAGACAAAATAGGATTTAAAAATTCTACAGTCATTAATAAAGAATTTGGAAAAACATTAGGCGAATACTCCAGTTTTGAAAAAAGATATGAAGACTTTGTTTTAAATGTGGAATCAGGTAAACTCTACGAAGGAGAAACTATAGGAATAGTCGGACCCAATGCGATAGGTAAAAGTACTATGGTAAAAGTTTTCGCAGGAAAGAGTAAAC
Organism: Candidatus Methanohalarchaeum thermophilum; assembly: GCA_001914405.1. Lineage (GTDB taxonomy): Archaea > Halobacteriota > Methanonatronarchaeia > Methanonatronarchaeales > Methanonatronarchaeaceae > Methanohalarchaeum > Methanohalarchaeum thermophilum. Next base: position 1,330,168 of record MSDW01000001.1, on the reverse strand, counting down.
CAACTTCGGGAAAAATAAACCTAGATCTTGATATATCTTACAAACCACAGTATATTGAAGCCGATTTTGAAGGCAAAGTCGAAACATTTCTTAGCACCATCACAGACAAATTTGGTAGCTCTTATTACAAAACCAGAATACTAAAGCCACTTTCCCTTTCAAATATTTTAGGCCAAAAAATAACTGATTTAAGTGGTGGAGAGTTACAGAGAGTAGCAATAGCAGCATGCCTAAGCCGAGAAGCAGACCTATATATATTAGACGAGCCTTCAGCTCATTTAGATGTCGAACAAAGAGCATTAGCCACAAAAACTATAAAAAGAGAAACTTCTCAAGCTAACAAAACCGCAATGGTAGTTGACCACGATATATACATGATTGACCTGCTCAGCGACAGACTACTGGTTTTCGAAGGAGAACCCGGAAAAAAAGGAAAAGCTAAAGGACCATTCAAAATGAAAAAAGGCATGAATATCTTTTTAAGAGATCTAGACATAACCTTTAGAAGAGATGAAGACACAAATAGACCTAGAATAAATAAAGCAGGATCAAACCTAGATAGAAAACAGAAAAAGACCAATAATTACTATTACACCTAAATTAACTTCTTTCTAGAGAGAAAAAATATTGCCATGTAGGCATTATCTAAAAATAGAATTTTTTGTATATTGAACCTGTTTCATACAATCCACTAGCTTAAGGGTGCTTGGTCTGAAGTAACATCCTCTCCGCTCTAAAGGGCAGAGCTTCTCTCCATTCCCGCCCTTTTAGTCCACAGTTAAGGTAGTACTGAGGGTAGTGGCGTGAAAAGCCATTAGCTCTTCATAGCCATTGTTGACGGTTCTCCTCCGCTCGTCGACTTCATACCTATCGAACCAAAAAGCCGATAGGAAGAGGCCTTGGTTCCTTGCTAGGGAGTTTCTCTCCTCCTAGCTTATATATTGTTCGCTAGGAGAGGCCCAGTTAGAAACTGGAGGGCTCTACCACAAGAAACCTGTCGCACAACTTCTTGGAGAATTCAGTTCTAAAGAACTTCGTTTGGTGCGCCCTTCTCTCTCTCCGTGGCAGAGAGAAACCAAGAAACGGGCTTGTCCCAGGCTTGTCGCCACAACCCGATACATCTAAGTTTGTTGGAGCTCACACTTAAGTGTTTTAGTGTCGTTCTGTATAAGAGAAGTGCCGTGTATCCCCTCTCTAAAGGAAGAGGTCTATGCTGCTTCATTACAAACCCACAGAGAGACAATAGAATTTTAGCTATATAATATTATATATACTCTATAATATAAGGTATTAGACTTGTTGTAAATAATAAGCAGTTATTTATAGCATGCGATCTTATTTACAATTGAGGTGATGTGTTTGTTTACTAACTTATCTAATTCTCCAGCACAAGAAAAAGAAAAAGGAGCCGAATCTAGAAATATAACTAAATTAATTATAGCTGGATTACCATTCTACATATTATTATTAGCTGTAGGACTTCAATACACATTAATAATTTACTGTTTCATATGCAACTGTTTCGTTACAACCTGTTGTTTCTTTATTATTATGACCGCTATCCTGCTCTCAATTTACCTCATTGTCAGAAGAAAGCGAAAAGGCAAACCCCACCATTAATTCAAAGCCAAAAAATAAGAAAAACTACATAACACATCCCAAGCAGATTCATTTATCCAATCTGCCAAAAACAATAAGATCCGTTTATTTAGTTCATTTTAACAAATTAATTTTATTTTTCTTTATTTTATTTCATTTATAAATTCTTTCATTCTTTTAAATGCTATTTTAAGGTTTTCCCTTGAATTTGCGTATGAACATCTAATGTATCCTTCTCCAGATTCGCCAAAGGCAGTTCCTGGGACAACGGCAACCTTTTTTTCTTTAACCAATTTTTTGGCAAATTCTTTACTGGACAAACCTGTTTCCTTTATCGATGGAAAAACATAAAAAGCACCCTCTGGTTCCACGCATTTCAACCCCATCTCAGTTAATCTACTCAATGTCAGCTTTCTTCTTCTATTGTACTCCTCTTTCATGTCTTTAATTTCTTTTTTGCTTTTTATTGCTTCTACAGCTGCCTTTTGCGACATAATAGGAGCACAAAGCATAGTATATTGATGTATCTTATTCATAGCATTAATTACATGTTCTGGACCTGCAACATATCCTATTCTCCAACCAGTCATAGCATAGGACTTCGAGAAACCATCTAATAAAATAGATCTCTCTTTCATTCCTTTTACTTGTAATGGAGAAAAATAACCTCTATCGTAAACTAGCTTGCTGTATATTTCATCAGAAATTAAAGATGTATCCTCTTCTTTACAGATCTCTGATATTTCTCTAACCTTTTCTTCTTCAAGACAGACTCCCGTTGGGTTATTCGGGTTATTCAAAACCAATACCTTAATGTCTCTATTTTTTAATACTCTTTTAATTTTATCCGTTGAGGGCTTAAATCCAGAATCAAAGGATGTATCAATTTTTACTACATCCCCTCCTGCAAACTTTATGCATGGGCTATAAGAAACATATGATGGTTCAAAAACTGCTACCTTATCACCTTGCTCAACTAATGATCTTATCGCTAGGTCGTACGCTTCGCTAACACCTGATGTTATTAGAATCTCTTTTTCTGGATTGTATTTTACGGAATACTTGTTTTCTAGTTCATCACTGATTAATTTCCTTAATTCAGGTAATCCCTTATTTGAGGTGTACGATGTGTAACCACTCTCCAACGAATATATCCCTGCTTCCCTTATCCTCCAAGGAGTAACGAAATCAGGTTCCCCAACACCTAAAGAAACTACATCATCCATCTGTAAAACGAGGTCAAAAAATTCCCTTATCCCTGAAGGAGGGACCTCTTTAACTTTTTCTGAAACCTTCATTTTTTAAGGTGAAATTGATAGCCTATGATTAGTTTCTGATTCAAAAAAGATCTCCCCATCTTCCTTGTAGGTCCTCAGAACAAAGTGCGTGACCGTATCCCTTACACTCTCCAATGTAGAAATTTTCTTGGAAACAAAAGAGTACACATCCTCCATCGATTTTTCCTGAACCAAAACACGAATATCCGACTCACCCGAGATCAACCTAATCGTTCTTACCTCATTAAAACCAGCTATTCTCTCACAGATCTTATCATATCCTTTTTCTCTATTTAATTCTACCTTCAAATCTATAGAAGCATAAACCAGACCAGCCTTAGCTTTATCCCAATCTATCACTGCCTTATATTTTCTAATCACATCATCCTCTTCCAGATCCCTAATTCTCTCTTTCACCTCTCCCACATCTAGATCAACCATCTCAGCAATATCCTCTACAGGGGTCTTGCCATCATCCTGCAATATCTTCAAAATATCCCTATCAATTTCGTCCATCAAATCACCTAACAAAATCCCAATAAACTCAAGTTGAACAAAACTCGAAAACTCTAAAGAAATGTTAGTGCACAAACCATATTTATCTTTTCTCCAAAAACTAATAGAACTTGAATTATTTAAGCCTAAAAGATTCATAATGTAAAATTAATTATGCTGTAAGTGAAAATCTTGTTATATGGAGATTAAATATAAGAACTTAATTGTTGTGTTTATATCTTTAATCCTTATCTTCTCCGGATTATACATGATCTGGAATAAAGGAAGTCAAAATAGCGAGCTCACAGAAGAAGAAAGCTTAGAGGTAGCTAGAAAATTTGTCCTTAATTCACCTACTTATAACTTTGATGGACAGAACCTGACTCATGTAGAAACGCTTTATCCCGAGATAGCGAATAAAACAAACTTGTATACATTTGTCTTTGAATTCAAATCGACCCATGGAGGATATGGAGACAGAACTGGTGAACCAGTAACACAAGTAATTACTCCTCATACAGCTCACATAACAGTGGAAAACGGGGAAGTAATAAAAGCAAATTTGGATCAAAAGTGGGATATGATTAACCAAAAAATGATCCAAGATTAAGAAACCAGTAATCTTCAGATAAATAAAGTAGTTTCCATCCTTTAAACCATATATCCCTGTTACTTAGAACCCAAAATTATTGTTTTCATTTCATAAAAACTATTTTTTATAAAAAAAGTTTTTTATTGCTTTTTTATAGATTTATTAATTTATAAGCTGTTTTAAATTGATTAGCTGAGTGATCAAGTACACTAGAGTTATTTTTTTAATTTAATTTCTTTGATATCTCTGATTTTATCTAGTTTTTTCTATAGTAGAGAGGGAGAGACCCCCACCGCTTGCTATGGGTCACTTCACATCTCTATTTAACCTTAGTATTTATTTTTTTGATTGACTGAATATTTATTTAATTTTTTGTATATTTTGTAGTTATTGTGAACTACCCCTACCTAATCAAAAGATTAGGAAGGGGGTTCAGGAGAAGTTTGAACTAGGCTCTCACTTATATCTGAGCCGCATCCTAACCCAAAGAGGTTTCCTTATTCTCCTTGGCGTGTCCACACCACCACTACACCCTACTCCCAAAGTTTCAGGCTTACCCATATCTATTTCTTTTAATCCTTTCTTAGCGATATTTAACGCTCCATTTACATCAGCATTTATTAAAACTCCATCACTTGTTTTAAATAAGCCTCTTTCCACCCTTGAACCAACGTACTCTTCGTGATGTTCTATAGACTCGCTATCAAAGAAACTGCACTTACTAGTGTAAGATTCATCAACTAACTCAAACTCTATACCATAGAACTCTAACTTATGCTTAAGTTTCTGCTTGAACTTATCAAAAGATATTTGAACAAATTTCTCATTGTTGCTACCACCTAAATTAATTCCTCGTTTCCAACCCTTTCCATCCCCACAAAACACTTTCTCAATCTTATTTTCCTTACAATAGTCAACAATTGCCTTGGTTGCTTTATTCAAATAATCGTGTACATAGTTATCTCGATCCCGAAACAATCTATTTATTCTCCTAGTATTGCCTTCAATACCTTGCTTATCCTTTATAGATTGTAACTTAATTTAGCTACTTCTTTGTTCCACCACTTGTTGTACGATTTGAGTAATCGCCCATCCAAGATAAATGAGCGTCCAAGATGGTCAACACAAGTAGCCAAATTATCTAACCCCAAATCGATACTTAACCAAGTACCCTCCTTGGTATCGATTGGTTTTTTTTTCTTCTTCGTAAATTATTCTGTATTCGAAGTATTGTGCTTTTGCTCTTGGAATTATGTGTAGTTGTTTGATGTCTATGTGGCTTTGTTTTAGTTTCTCATAAGTGAAATCTATCCTTATTTCTTTTTTGTCATACCCATATTTTTCCCTGAAATTTTTTGGAACACCGATTCTTATGTGGTCTTCTTTGACTTGGAAGCTCTGGTTTGGATAGATTAGTGAAAAGTACCCATCTTTATCTAAGTAACGGGGTGGATGTGCTTCAGCATCGTATTTACCTTCCCTTTTCTTTTTAATTAAATTAAAAAATGATTTGAACGCCTTATCCACATGCTTCATTGTTTGTTGAGCCATTTGAGAAGGTAAGACTCTGTAGTTCTCGCTTTCACCTTTAAGCCGTTCATAAGCGTCGTAGTAACTTAGGTATTCTCCATTGTTGAAGAAAAATTGTCTTACCTCATAGAGTGTTTCGTTGTAGAGATCCTTGGACTTATGACTCATCTTCTTCAATATCTCATATTCTTGTTTAGTTAGTCCTCGTAGATTCTGTCTCAAAGACTTCTTCATTTTCCTAACATATAGCATATATTTCTGATTATATTTAATGTTTTTCCAGAAGACTCATTCATCACCCACCTAAATCAGAGATATAGGAGGATGTCTTCTCAGTCAAATAGATAATCCATAAAAGTGTAAGAAAGAAAACTCCACGGCCCTGCCATAAAGATGAATGCCTTCAGTACTATTTAAGAGATATCGAAAACTAGTTAAAAGGAGCTGGCAGTTAATTTGCTTTTCTGACCTTTCTTTTGAACAAAAAGAGATTCCATGTCTCCTGAAGCATTCTAGCTAAGTTAAATGCCCCAAAACCCTAAATCGAATAGGTTTTAGGTAAACTCAAAACCTTTGTGGGTGAGTCCTAATGGCTGATGTAGGAGCTACCAAGAGAGAATTAAGAGAACCACCCTAAAAGTTAAGTTAATATATGGGCTCTTGTATTTGTCCTAATCCAATTCTTCTCCCACGGAGCAAAGAATCCCGATGACGATCAAGGTGCAGTGAGAGAACCCCTCGGATGGAAAAAAGCAAACCCCACTCCAGATAAAGCCCACATGGAAGCCCATTTCCTCACGACGTAAGCAAATAAGGTAGAGATCACTTCACATATGAATTTAAAATGAATTATTCTTTGGAGTTCTTATTGAACCTATCTAAAGATAAATCAGTTTTCTTAGCTCTTTTTCTAGCTATTTGAATATATTTTTCTACGATATCAAATCCTATGTATTTCCTTCCTAATTTTTTGGCCGCTACAGCTGTGGATCCGCTTCCTATCATAGGATCTAAAACCACGCCATCTTCAGGGCAAAAGCACTGGATAAAATCTTTGGGTATATCATCCTGAAAAGTTGCAGGATGCTCTCTTTTTAATTCGTTTTTGTCTCCAGCTTTTAGATAAGGCCAAATAGTTCCCCTACATTTTTTTTCATTTATCTCTCTTGTAACAGTGTCAGTTGTCTCACCATTAGTTTTTCTGTTACCACTACCAGTCAAAACTTCTCCCCCATGCTTAGATGGGATTTTTAATGGTTCTTTGTTGAAATATTTTGGTTTCTCTCCTTTTAGAAATATAGGCATATATTCATGGTCCACCCGGAATCTTTTCTTCCACCAAGCACCTTCCACACCATGTTTTTGATAAATAACAGTTTCAAAAAGCTTAAACCCAATATTATCACACCAATCAATTATAGTTTTAAAAGATGTCAACGTCTTCCCCCAATTCTCAGTCTGATCCTGTATCACCATTACAGCAACAGCACCATCCTTAAGAACCCTATAAACTCCCTCTCCAAGGTCATGCAAATCAATAGACTCTGAATATTCTTCATTCTCATATGCACGCAGATCATCATACGGAGGAGAAGTTACGACAACATCAACACTATTCTCCGGTAACTTCTTCATCCCTTCAATACAATCCATATTATAAATCTTATTGACCTCTAACTCCCCTATTCTCTGATTCCTTATAAGAACCACCTCTCAAGTTATTTATCTAAATCAATACGCTATATTCTCAAAGAACCTCATTATGTTTTTTATCTAGAAAAACTGGACTCCAATTTTAAAAGAAATCAAAAAATCCCCTGAAATATCTTAATATCTATCACATATTAAACGTAACATAAGAAACCTTTTTACATATTCATCTACTATATTAGATTGTTATTTAATTTATGTCTTTTTCTATGATAGAGCTTAAATTACCTTGAAGAGAGGTGTAGAACTCTTGGGTTATTTCTATTGAGAAAGTGAATTTAATTAATTAAAAAAAAATCTTAAAAATAAACTGGTTCTAAATGAAATTAAATAAAATAGATCGAATAATAAATTTTAGAAATTTAATTTAGTGGGTTAATGATGAAAAAAACACTTAAGTCTTTTAAAACTGGTGAGAAAGGAAAGATTGTTGAACTTAGAGGGGGAAAGGAGTTTCAAAGACGCCTGAAAAAAAGAGGAGTAATGGTGGGTAAAGAGGTTCGAGTTATAGCAAAACAACCTCACGGCCCCGTAGTCATAGAAAACGGATCCTGCAAACTAACAATAGGCAGAAACATGGCCAAAAAAATATACATGCAGAAATAACTCGAAAAAACAGGTAAATATAGAAAACCTTATAAAACTATTTCAAATTAAATGAATACAATAATATAGATTTAATAAATAATTTATTGGTCTTAAGCCACTAAAATTGTTTATCTAAATTTCAAAAAATCCCAAAGATACAACAAATACACATAAGTTACAGTATACGAAGGACATATATAATAATTCCAAAATTTAAAATCCAGTGAAAACCTTAATTCACTCATTTTATTAAATTAATATGAATTCTTATCCTATTGGCAGACTAACTTAGATGCATGCCAGAGAAAAAGAAGGTAACACTAAGAATAGACTCAAAAGTAGTTGAAAAAGCTATGAAAAACGGCTTGAATATCCTCAAGACCTGAGAAAAGACATTAAAGCATTTAACGAATGAATTAGAAAACAGGTACAAGCAATTAAGTGACTCATGCGGGGGGAGGGATTCGAACCCTCGGACCCCTACGGGACAGGATCTTAAGTCCTGCGCCTTTGGCCTGGCTCGGCTACCCCCGCTATTCTCTATAGATGATAATTTTATTTTTACTTCAATCTTGCCCAGTTACAAAAAACCCGCCAGAAACCCCTACCTACACTAGCCATAGGAAAAGTCAAATTTATTTTATCAATCAATGTAAACTAAATAAGACCTATCAATTACACTAGTTTATCTTGAATCTTCAATTGCCTTCAGGAAATAATTAAAGTGAACTACCCCTACCTGATCGAGGATTAGGAAGAGGCTTCAGGAGAAGTTTGAATTAGGCTCTCACTTATATCTGAGCCGCATCCTAACCCAAAGAGGTTTCCTTATTCTCCTTGGCGTGTCCACACCACCACTACCTCCTACTCCCAACTCCAAATTAGTTTCAGACATACCCTTTCTTAGCAATATTCAAAGCACCATCTAAGTCAGCATTAATTAATGCGCCATCACTTGTTTCGTATAATCCTCTCTCAATTCTCTTTCCCCTATAACTTGGTTTCCTCCTCACCTCAGCATTAGCTAAAGCATCACATTTACTTGTGTAAGATTCATCCACTAACACAAATTCAATACCATAATACCCTAAATAATACCATAATACCCTAGTTTGTGCTTGAGCTTTTGCTTAAACCAATCAAACGGAACCTCCACAAATCCTTCATTATTGCCGTCACCTAAATCTACCTCCTGCTTCCAACCCTTTCCATCACCACAAAACACCCTCTCTATCCTATTTTCTTTATAATAGTCAACAATTGCCCTAATCACCTTATTCAAGTAATCATGGATGTAATTATCTCGATTCCAAAATAATTTGTTTATTCTCTCTATGCACCCCTCAAATCCTTGCCCATCCTTTATAGACTGCAACCTAACTTAACTACCTCCTTATCAAACCACCTGTTATACAATTATAAGTAATCGCCCATCCTAGATAAATGAGCGTCCAAAGTGGTCAACACAAGTAGCTAAATTATCTAACCCCAAATCAATACCTAACCAAGAACCCTCCCTTTGCCTCAACTGGTTCCTTCTCCTCCTCATAAACAACCCTATACTCAAAATACTCCGCCTTTGCCCTAATAATAAGATGCAGTTGTTTGATATCTATGTGGCTTTGTTTTAGTTTCTCATAAGAGAAATCAATCTGGACTTCTCTTTTATCATACTCATATTTTTCCCTGAAACCTTTTGGAACACCAACTCTTATGTGGTCTTCTTTAACCTGGAAACTCTGACTTAGGAAATATCAACGAAAAGTATCCATCCTTTTCTAAGTAACGGGGTGGACTAGCTTCACCATCATACCTACCCTCTCCTCTCTTTTCTCTTTTTCTCTACTAACTTAAAAAAAGATTTAAAAGCTTTGTCTACATGCTTCATCGCTTACCGAGCGACCTGAGAGGCCAAAACTCTATAGCTCTCACTTTCAACTTTTAAACATTTGTAAGTGTTGTAGTAGTTAAAGTATTCCCCATTGTCAAAGAAGTATTGTCTCCTTCTTGTAGAGAGTTGCGTTGTATAGGTCCTTGGATTTATGGCTCATTTTTTTCAATATCTCGTATTCTTGTTTAGTTAGTCCACGAAGATTCTGCCTCAAACACTTCTTCATCCTACTATATCCGATCATACCTAATGCTTACCAGTATATCTAAAGATTTTCCAGTAGACTGAACCATCACACCACCCAAATCAAAAGACTTAGGAAAGGTGCCTTCTCAGTCAAATAGATAAAGGCACCTAATTCCTAGCTTATTCTAGCCAATAGTGTTATTTCTTATTTTTTGTTATGAGTTTTTATTTATATTTATTTAATTGTTTTCTTTTACTCTATTTTTTTATATCTCTTTTTTATTTTATTTATTTTTTTCTATTATTTCCTTATTTTGTTTTATTTTTAGTAGTTTTTAAGTGTTTTTCTTTTATTTTAATTTGTTTTTTTTGGTTTTATTTCGTTTTTAGCCATGGTACTGTTGTTAATTCTGGTATATGTGTTTTTGGGGGGTGTTCCCATATTCCTTTTTCGCCGAAGGCTTCTCCGTGGTCTGCTGTTACTATAGTTTTTCCGTTTATTTCTTCTATTAGGTTGGAAACTGTATCCAATACTTTAATTAAGTTATCTTCGTATTTTTCCTTTATTTCAGTGGGATCTTTTTTTCTCCAAGCTACTTCAAATGGATTTCTGGGTTCAAGGTTTAGTAGTTTTCTTATTTTCCAATAATTTAGTTTACCTATTCTCTTTCTTAATCTTGGTCTTAGCCAATTTTGGAACGATTCTAGTTTATCTCCTTTTTTCACTCTATTTATAGTGTTCGCCCAGGATCCTACAGAGGTTTCAGAGAGATGAGGCATATGGGGTTGTAGGTAATGCAGAATTTTTTTGTTTCCTTGGATTTTAGTTCTGAAGAACTGCATATTGACCTCCCTAGGATGGACCGTCCCTAGATCTCGATCCCAACTTGTGGCCCAAACATTTATTATCTGCTTAAAGTGGTCCGTAGCCTTCCACTCGTATTCAAACTTTGGATGACATTTGTTTAAGGGGATCCCAAAGTTATTAACATAGGGATTTGCTGAAATATAGGTTATATCGTATTTTTCCTTGAAGTTTTTAGTTAACCATTCTCCTGTATTAGAGGCTTTACTTTTTCTTTTCTCAAGTTCACCTGAAAGATAGTCCTGGTAGTTTCTCTTGAAGAAATCGTAACGGCAGGCATCTAATATGATTAAGTTATCCCATTCCTCATTAAGGGGGTCCTGCTCTTTCATCTTCTCACCTCAAGAAGAACCCCTCCTAAATCCTTGATTAGATAGGGGTAGCTGACATATACCTCTTTACATCATTTTTATCCAAATAAGTTTATTTACTGAAAATTATTTATATCTAATTGTTCCTTTATTTAATGGACTGGTAATGATTCCAACTTCCATAGATAAGGAAGATATGAGAGAAATTCAAGAAGAGATTAAAGAAAAAAGCATAATTGAAGACAAATTTGAAGTCAATGAGATAAACTCAGTCGCTGGAGTCGATCAAGCATTTATAGAAGAAAAAAAGATTATATCAGGTTCAGTTGTTTTAAACTGTGATTTTAGTGTTATAGACAAAAATTATGTAACCAGGGATATTAACTTTCCATATATTAGTGGTTTTTTAGCTTTTAGAGAGGGAAACTCAGTTTTAGAGTCAATAAAGAAATTAAAGATTGACCCTGATTTAGTTATTTTAGATGGATCTGGTATCCTACACCCCAGAAAGGCTGGTTTAGCTACTCATATAGGCTTAAATCTAAACAAACCCACGATAGGCGTTATTAAGAATCCATTTTGTGGAGAAAAAGAGAGAAATGTTAAAAAAGTTGGAGAATATTCCAAAGTCAAGATAGATAAAGAAACTGTTGGTTATTGTTTTAAGTCGAAGAGCGAATGTAACCCAATTTACATCTCCCCAGGCCACAAAATAAGCAAAAAAACATCCCTTAAAATATCCAAGTATTTTATAAAGAACCATAAGCTACCTGAACCTATCCGAAACGCAGACAACTATGTTAATCAAGTGAAGTCCCAAATCATTTAGGGAACACCCCCACCTAATCAGAAATAAGGGGAAGAAGTCTTCTCAACCACTAAGATAAAAAATAGGAAAACAGCGAAATCCAGTCTTAGTAGACCAATACAATTTTTTAAAAGAACCTCAAATAAGCAATTTATCTTGGTGGTTGAGAAGACCCCTTACTTAATCTCTGATTTTGGTAGCGAGATGAATCAACCTATAAGGCTTAAATGGCTCCGTGTCTTAGGTTTTGGTGTGAGCTAGGCAGGGGTTGTGGCCGAAGCCAAAAGCCCGTGGACAGATGTAGCCTCTGGTTACCAAGCTCGCTGGCTTGGGCCAGTGAACCTCCCTAAAAACCTTCCTAGATAAGCGCCGCCCAGGACTGAAATTGGATGACGGCGGAAGGAAGAAAACCCCCTTGATTCTGGAAGCCCCCTCCAAAATCCCTTGATTTTGGTAAGGAAGGAAGTCACTAACAGTAACCCAGTTCTGAAAAACTATATTTATCAAGGAATAGAAAAAAATAATGTTAAAAAACAAGAAGATATAGTTAAAAACCTAAGGAGATACTTAATTATTTAGATAAAAACAGCTTTATTTGTGCGGTAAGTGTTAGTGATGGTTGAAAAAAATGATGTTGAAAAAGAAGAGGATAAAGATTTTGAGAAAGAGACTGAAGATTTGTCTAATATAGAATATGAAGTGACGCAGGAAGACGGAACTGAAGAACCATTTAATAACGAGTATTGGAATAACGATAAAGAGGGGATTTATGTAGATATAGTTTCAGGTGAACCACTTTTTAGTTCTAAAAGTAAATTTAAATCCGGTTCTGGGTGGCCTAGTTTCAATAAAGCTCTAGAAGAAGATAATATAGTCAAAGAAATCGATAATTTAGGTAGAACAGAGGTTAGAAGTGCTAAGGCAGATTCACACCTTGGCCACTTGTTTAAAGATGGACCAGACCCCACTGGCCTAAGATACTGTATTAACTCTGCTGCACTAGAATTTATACCTAAAGAAAAACTAGAAGAAAAAGGCTACGGTAAATACACTAATATATTCAAGTGAACTACCCCTACCTAATTAGAGACTTAGTAATAGGTCATCTCAACCACTAAGATAAAAAAAAAGGAGAAACAAATCTGATATAAAAAAAGGTGAACGGATCTGATCCACCTAATCCTCATTCAGTGATTGCTCTGTGATCTACCCTCCTAATCAGAGACTTAAGAAGAGAATCTCTCACCAAATAAGTTAAAAAACCTATGCTAGTCTATTAGTTCGCTGATCTTGCTGTTAAAGTATCGGTTACCGGTTTTTTGACTACTAATTGTTAATTGTATTTTTGCTGTATACGTGACAATACACCTGAAGTACTGTAGGCTTTGATTGATTCCGAGATTATGGCATTTCAAAAATAATAAAGAGTTATTTGGCTTATATCAAGTTTAAGCCAAATCAAATCAAGTTAAATCAAAAATAGATGCTAATAGGTTTATTACTAGGTTTTGTAGCGAATTTAATCTAATTAAGGAATTGAAGGAAAGCTCAAAAAACCCTTTGAAGAAAAATGATTGAACAATGGATCCACTAAGGGATTCTGACGTCCTCCCATGAATAAATTCGTGGGGTTTCATCCATTCACCCGTATCATCCGGGTTTCGAGTTACCGATGAAATCATCCTGCCACAGACGGGTCTTTTTGCAGGTTCTCCGATACCTAAAAACCGTCTTGATATACAGAGGACAGTATTCAACGATCCGGAGTCCAGAGCACCGCCAGCAGTGCTCCCTGATTTCCGAATAGAGGCTTTAGCACCAAGACGAAACTCATTCCGCCCAGTCCTACCGCCCTCAACCAGCTTCAAGGACTCGAAGCCTACCCGAAACCCTGAATATAACTTCATTCTTGCTTTTAATAATAACCTACCATCCATCCCACCGCTAAAGCAAGTGGGCCTTCTGATGAAAATCGGTAAACCGTCTTAGGCTTAATGGTTGAGAAGGACACTCCCCAAAATCTCTGATTTTGGTAGGAGAGGAATTCACTATCTATGAATTAACTCACTTTCTAAAGGCGTGAGCTTCTCTGCACACCTTATTCAAATGGAATTTGCTTTTTTGCATCGGGATTTTCTCATGCATCCGATCAACAGGGAGAACTATTCGCTCCATGGAAAGATATAGACTCAGTTCCTGGTGACATAGCCAGAAGTAGTTAGCTTTTTGCATCCACTCCATTGGCGTGTCTTGCAGGTGTTCCACCAGCATATGTCATCCCAACTTACTTTGACCTTTTATTCTAACTGGTTGGTCCACATCAGCCACCTAAACTCTCCTTACTCCAAAAAGCTTCAAGGCCATCCGATCTTTTGGCCAATAAATGAAGTGGCCACATATTTTAATGAAGCAGAACACCTAACTCCCAGATCACCTCTAACCAGTTCCTAAGATTACATAAGTACTACTAAAGCATTCATCCCATGCTCTATAAGGACACAAGTCTTTTGCCTTTAATGTATAAGTTAGGGATTTAGAGATGGTGTTGAAACGACTGTAGAATAAATTACCTGAATCTTGTGAAGTGTCTTCGGCAACTTTAAGAAATATAAGACGAAAATTAGTTGGTAATGTCGAGGAGCTGGGTTAAGTAATTTGCTAGCCAAGGTTTTTATTCAATTTAATAGATATATATGAAAGGTTATCTTAATAATATTTTATAGGTTATTGAATCGTTAATATGAAACTTCCTTCAAAACCTGTTAGAGGTAGTAATGAAAATAAAGATAGTGAGTATTTTGTGATAAGGTATCTTTATTTGTTTATATTAATTATTTTTTTCATTGGATTTGTTACATTTCTTACTTGGTTTTTTGCTGTATTTTTTGAATTAAGAGGAATTAAAAGAAGTGTTGAACTTATTATTACTCCTTCTTGGAGTTTTTTAGGTTTTTTAATTATTTTAGATGGAGTATTTAGTTTCTTAATTGTTTTAATAATGGATTTAGTTAAAAAAAATAATTTTTAACTTTTTATCTAATTTAACTTATGTGCCAAGAAGTTTCCTTCTTAATCAAAGATTAGGTGAGTGATCTTTGAGTTCTGGTTAGTCATTTTTTCCATATAGTTTTTATGTGTTGGATCGACTATTATAATATGCTAAGGGTGATTGATTTGTTGGATAAAAAAGTCTTAAAAAACTATGAAGTCAGGCAAATCCTAAAGGTGTTTTTAGATAAAGATGAGTTATCTTTAATGGATGTCGCTGAATCAAGAGGTATTGATGATAAAAAAGCTAAAGAGAATCTGGAGAAACTGAAAGAAGGAGGATATGTAAAACAAGAAAAGGATAAAGTTTATTACATAACAGAGGAAGGAAAAAAGGCTTTTGCTGAAGAACTTAAAAAACGAAAAAAAGAGGTTGAAGAACTTTTAAAGAAAATTGGCTATAATTAAGATCCTATTATCCAAAAGAGAATAGAAAATATCCGAACCTAAAAACTTTTTAATCATTTATTTAGATTTTATTAAAGAATATTTATTTTGATTTATTTTTTATTCCTAATGGTTGAGAAAACTCCTTCCAAAATCCTTTGATTTTAGGTAGGAGAGGAAGTCACCTCTTTGGTTCAAGTTATTGTTAAATGAAAAAGAGTTAGGAAGAATCAAGAGAATCTTTTTTGAGGTTAGTTTTATATCTGGGTCTAGTTGTAGTATTTTGCTAGGAGGAGGATTTTATTGAGATATAATTAAGAGTATATTGTTTTTATAGGTTTCTTCTGTTTATTCTTTCTATTCTGGCTTCTAATGAGTCGTGGATCTCTAGGCAACATTTATCTTGGTCTACTTTCTTTTTTCTTTCTAATTTATTATCTTTCATTTTTATCACCTTTCATTGTATCATTTGATGTATCTGGTATATAAAAAGTTCTATAAAATGAAAAATAATTATAATAATTTTTAATAATAAATTAGGCTCGGTAAAAAAGAGTTTGCTATAAGA
The DNA here is from genome assembly GCA_001914405.1 of Candidatus Methanohalarchaeum thermophilum. Taxonomy (GTDB): domain Archaea; phylum Halobacteriota; class Methanonatronarchaeia; order Methanonatronarchaeales; family Methanonatronarchaeaceae; genus Methanohalarchaeum; species Methanohalarchaeum thermophilum. Next base: position 1,314,313 of record MSDW01000001.1, on the reverse strand, counting down.
AAAGCAATATATGTCTCTATCTAAGTTTTTGAGATCTATAGTAGGGAGAGGGAGAGAACCTCACGGCTTGTCGTGGGGAGGAGTGAATCCCGTTAAACTTAAATTATAATACTACTAAGTATCTTTTACCCCTAAAAGTGGGGGTTTTTGAGTGCTTTACATGCTCCACCTCTCAAGAAATCGAGAAGTTGAGAGGGGGTGGCGTCGAGTAGTGTGAAGCTACAGAGAACCTGTAACAGCACCTAGTATACTAGGGGCGACCAAAATCACCCTGCCACCCATACAATATGGTCCCGTCCAAAGCGCAAGTTCTCTGCTGACCGAGGTGAATGAGAGAAGCCCGATGAAGAGGCAGAATCACCCGCAGAGAACCCCCACAGCTTGCTATGGGGTCACTTCACGTTATTTCCTCTAGTCCCTAGTCCCTATTTCTTAATTTCTGTTACAAAAAAAGTTTAACTTTTCAAGATTAATTTAGGTTGGATGAAGATTCTTAGTTGGAATGTTGGATATTTCTTAGGTTACAATGGAAGTACTTTAGATTACTTGAAGAAGCCATATAGAGCTATATTGGGCTGTAACCAAGAATTAGAGCATGGAAAGATCGATGAAGCGCTTAATCTCATCGAAGAGGAAGAACCTGATTTAGTGGCGTTTCAGGAGGTTGATGAAGGTTCTATTAGGACTAGGACTCCTGGCCACACTAAAAAGATCAGAAAGGATTTTTCGCTTAGGGATTACAGCTGTAAAAGCTATAATAAGTATGGGAATAAGGCTAATAAGATCCCGTTGCTTAGGCATTTATCTAATTCGGTTTTATTTAAACATAATTGGGAAGTTAGGCCTCACTACTTTTCGAAGGGATTAAAAAACCTCGCGATCGAAGTAAATATTGATGAATCTTTCTCTGTTTTCACAGTTCACTTACCTCTTTCTTCTAATATGAGAAGAGAACAACTTAAAGAACTTTTTTATCTTACTAAAAGACTCAATAAAGTAGCTATTATAGGAGATTTTAATCTCTTAGGGGGTTTAGAAGAAATAGAAGATTTATTAACCGAGTTTAACTTACAAGCTCGAGATCCTAAGAAGACTATTCCAGAAGCAAACTTAGACAGATATATCTTCAATGAACCTAGATACGATCTATTGATTCATTCTCCTAACTTAGATGTATCAAGATACGAACAGTTACCTAAAAGAGTTTCCGATCATAATGCTCTTATAACCGAAATAAATCCATAATGTCATCCAAAATAAAAAAATTGCTTAATCTACCAAACTTAATTACCGCTTCTCGAATTCCTCTTGCCTTTTTGATATTATTTTATATAGAATCATCAATCAAATTACCTTTGTTTTTTATCTTAGTAGCTACCGATGGATTAGATGGCTACATAGCTAGAAAATATGACATGAAAACCAATTTTGGCAGTATATTTGATCCTATCGTAGACAAAGTAGTCCTAGTGATATTGTTATTTGGCTTTGTACACTACATGATAGAGTACGGCGACACACAAGGACTGACATACGACTATCTACTTATATTTTTTGCAAAAGATATCTTCATAGTAATACTAGCACTACTATCTCTTTACACGGGTATCCCTGAACTAAGTAAAATCAAATCTAGAATCCCAGGTAAGATAGTAATAAACCTCCAATTTATCGTGCTTTTTGCTCTAGTCATAAACGCATCACTTTTAGCTGAAGCCATACTATGGCTTATCTTAATAGCATCCATATTAGCAATAAGCGATTACCTCTCCTATATAGCTAAAAACTGTGAAAAATACCCTAATTGGATGAAAAAAATTAAACTAAACCTACTTATAACCTCAATCACTTTCCTAATTCTAGCAAGAATAACTCTATGGACAGAACTAAGATCTTTTATCTCAGCAATCCTCTAAAGAAAAACTCTCATCTTACTCGCTTACATTCATAAGAAAGGAAAAGTTCTCACCAAATAAATTAGAGAAAAACCATTAGAGTACTCTATTTATTTATTACTTTTGTGTGCTGTTTCCATAATTAAAAATCCTTTTACGATATTTTAAAGCTATTAAACTAACTATAGATATCACTAAGATAATCAAAAAAAACATCATCCATTCTGCCTCAGCCAAATTTCGACCTGCTATCACCATTAAAATTAAACTAGGTGCTCGACCCATCATTACAGCTATTAATAAGCCTCTCAATCTAAGGTTGGTTAACCCTGAGATAAAACATAAAGCATCATCAGGAAAACCAGGTAATAAAAAAATAAAAAAGATAGCCGGTAAACCGTAACCCGAAGAGAGTTGATCAAATTTCTCCAAGTGTTCAGCACTAACCATCCTTTCTACAAAAGGCCTACCTAAACACCTACTTAAATATATAGCTATAAAACTACCTATGAACAGCCCAATTAAGCTATATATAATACCCGGAATTGGAGAAAAAAGGTAACCACCAGCTAAATAAATCACATGACCTGGTATAGGAGCAGCCAAAATCTGGAATATCATTACGCCAATAAACAAAATAGGAGAAAAAACACCAAAGCCACGAATAAATTCCCTTAGACTATCAATATCATAGAAAAAATCTAAAAAAGGACTTAGATACCTATATGCAATTATTATAGCAACTAAGAACACTAACATCAACAAAATATACCTATAATTCTGCTTAACCGATTCAATTTCATCGAACATAGATAATCCATTCCACGAAGAGAATATCTAAGTAATAATTTTATAATCTTTAGGAATAGTGAAGTGACCCCTACCCAACTTCACATTTGTTCGGTGAGGAAGCGGGCTTCCTTATGGGCCTTATCCAAATTGAAGTTTGCCTTGTTCACTGGGCTTGTCTCATACACCCAGTCAGCAAGGGAACTATTGCTCTGAGGAAGACCCGGATTAGGGCAGATACAAGAGCCCATATATTAGCCTCAATGGCTCCTCTTATTCCTCAATGGCTGCTCCACACTAACCACCTGGACCCCTACTCCAAAACCGTTTCAGGCTTACCCTATAAACTTGTCTTTAAAAAGGGATTGCTTTTTGTTCAAGGCAGACCCCCAACCAACTACCAACCCTTGATCGGTCTTAGAACCACTTAACACTTAGTGATTGATTCATCACTCTACCAAAATCAAAGATTTAATAAAGGGACTTCTCAACCACTAAAATAAAACCTTAATCCAAGAGGTGACATTCTCTCCGCCTTAAAGGGCAGAGATTCATTGAAGTTTTGAGTTTTGGGTTTTTGAGGTTCCTGCTTCACTCGCCGACTTCCTCCTACCGGAAACCAAAAATTCGATAGGAAGAGCCCTAGGTCATGGCTAGGAAGTTCCATTTCCCTCAGCTTAGACCTTATTCGCTGAGGAAAGTCCATTTTAGTAAGAGGGGAGGGGTATTGCCACTATGCCCCTACTGTTTCCAAAGGCTTTGTCCCAAGCTTGGACACAGCCAGTTTTGCGATGTTAGCAGCTCCAGCCAAATCCCTATTCAAGCTTGGAGCCACCACAAAAAACATGATCTTAAGTAACCCTACCAGCTTACTCTTCCACACTTATAACATGTCTGCGATGTGTAAGCTTCACTAACCTCTATATACTGGACGCTCCGCTCCCGACACTTATCCCCCAATAACTTCCTAAATTTGTAGTGGGAAGCTATGGAGCCTCCAGTTCATTGTCTTCCCATTACCTTGGTCCTGGATATCTTCTAGGTCTCCCGCTGCTACAGCAAGATTCTCTTCCTCTGCCTTTTCTGCAATGGCTATGGTGATCACATGGAGCTGATCCCTAACCTTATCGTACTCCTTGTACTTCCACTTCTTGCCTTCTGAAGAGCTTCTACGGAAATAGACATACTAACACTGAGTCTCCTTAACCTCATCTCCTTCAAAGAACACATCCTACACCCCTTTCATCTGCCACTAACAAAGTTACTCCAACAACAAGACGCTCCAAACCAAAGTCAATACCAATCACTCTATCATCCTCAAATTGTTCAAGTTCCTCATAGGAAAGGGTAATATTGATATAGAACTGGGTTTCTTAACGGTAAAGTTTGGATTCAATGGACTCAGAACCTTCTGGAATCCTAGTATGAGTTTTGACAGGAACCTTTAATCCTCCATAACGCTGTGCTATCGGAATCTCCACAAAGTAATCCCCCACATCCAAATCACATCCTCGTGCTTCTATCAGGTCATTTCATATTGAAATTGGGTACTCTTTACCATCTTTGATTGTGTCTTAGTATCTATTTGCTCGCTGCTTATTCGCAAAATAAAGTTCTACGTCAGAATCGTTGTATAGGTAATCCTGGAAATTCTCGTATTCCTTTTCAAGCTGTTCTTCCTTTGATGTTAGTAAGGCTAATAATTCCAGCCTGCATAGTTTTCTGCAATATTCCTCACCTTTGGCCTTCGACATGTCCTTTAAGTTGGTTAAGGGGTGACTTCCCCTGTAGTTGCGAGATTGTATGTTAGTTACCAGAGAGCGTCCTGTTTCTGGGGGTGACTGTATTCGTTCCGTAGTTTCCTGCTTGTCATTCCCTTGAGTATTTTAACGGTTTTCGATAGGTCTGTGGCTGGGTTTGGTTCTGAAGGGGATGTAGGTGTGGTTGGTGCTTGTCTCTTTGTTGAGTACCTCAATATCTCTCTTCTTTAAAACTCTATCTACTTATTCCTCTAATATCTCTGCTACCCCGTTCTCTAGAAAAGGTTTACGGTATCTCGTACAAAAGATAAGATGATATCGGAGAAAGTAACTAAGTAGGAACTCCCGCTGTTAAGTCATACCTCTTAGGTTCTGCCTCTGTTTTAGAACCTACATCCATGTTCTTTGAGCCCACACTTAAAGTTCGTTGAGTTTAGGTCGCTGTATCCCCGTCCTAAAGGGCGAGGGCCTTTAGCGACCCATTAAGATAAAACTCTTAAGAGGAAAACAGAAATCAGAGGCCTCTCAGTTCTTCTTTTATTTTATTCCCTAAATTTTTTTCTTTTTCTTTTATTTGTAGGGAAAAATTAGGTTTTGTTGTTTTTAGGTCCAGATTTTTGATTTGAGTAATCTGATTCCTCTATCCATTGAGAATCCGACTATGCCTGTTACTATCATTGCGGCGATCATGCTGGGGTAATGGCCTATTTCGCCGGTTTGCCATATCATGTAACCTATTCCGATTCTAGATTCTATAATCATTTCCGCCGCTACTATAGTCATCCAGCCTATTCCTAGGCCTACTCTAGCGCCTGTCATGATGGATGGAATAGAAGCTGGGATAACTACCTTTAGTAATACTTGGTATTTATTTGCTCCTAGAGTTTTTGCTATTTCTACAAATCTTTCGTTTGTATTTTGGACTCCATAGACTGTATTTAGGACTAATGGAAATACTATTCCAATAAAAACTATGAAAACTGGCCTAAACCATCCTATAGAGATTATAAATAATGTTAGTGGAATCCAGGCTATTGGTGGTACATGTCTTGATAATTCTATTATTGGTTCAAATAGATCTCTAATAGTTTTTGAGTATCCTATGCCTAGTCCGATTGGTATTCCAACAATTAGTGAAAAAATGAATGCTATTAGTACTCTTCTTAGGCTATATAGTATGTGGTATTCTATTCCATATCTGACTACTGGACCCGTTCTAGTTGTACCTATAGATTCAATGAATCCGTTCCAAGTTTCTATAGGCGTTGGTATACTTCCAAACTCTAACCCAGGTATAGTGTATATTCCTTTGTCTGCAGATACAACTAATATATGCCAGATTACTATAAATAATAAAATAGAAGAGATTCTACGAATAGTGCTGCGGTACTTTTTAGGTAGATCTGGGATATCCATGGTAATCTTGCCTTGGCTTTATCTCTTCTTTATCCACTTTATTTTATCTAACTGAGATATTTGCCTTTTCTGCAGCCATGTATGTCAAGAACATCTGGACGGTTCCTTCACCTGGATAGGCCATAGTTTTACCTTGAAGATCTCTTAGAGAATTAATTTCATCGTTTACTACGATTGCAGATCCATTGTAATTTATGGCGCTAATGACATTTATTTTAGTGTCATTTGTATCGAAGTTATTGCTATTTATTCTGTGGATTGAAGCTGGTGCTATTCCTAAATTCCCTATATCGATGTCATTTTCCTTGAAACCTGATAACATTTCGTTGGCTCCATTATCATAGGGAGCTTCATCGGGGATTTTGACATTTAGGCCTACTTCTTCAAATAGCCCTAAGTCTCTGGCTGCCATAAATGCTACTTCGTGTAGATCTTCAACCAAGATTCCTACTTCAATTGAATAATCTGATCCCCCGGTTAGTTCTTTTATCTCTTCTGCACTACTATTTTTATGTTCGATCGCCCATTTAAGGTATTTTTCTTGGATTAAGTTATCTGTGTAATCTTCTGCAGACTCAAATCCAGCTTGATTCCATTTGCCTTCTTGGAATAGCCCGTATTCCCTTAATTTTGAGATATATGTATTGACTCCCTCCTTGTCCAGTTTGTAGTCATAGTCTACATTACCAAGTCCAAATTCTACTACATCTTCACTTCTTTTCGTGTAAGATTCCGAAATATCTATTAATCTTTTATGGTTATCCGAATTACTTGATTTTGCCTCGTGAACCCACTCTGTCGCCTTTACATGTGCCCAAAGGTATCTTTTAAGTATATTATCTGCTTTTTCTTCTCCGACTTCTTGGTACCAGTTGCTATCATATGCTACAACACAACAGGGATGATGATTCCATATTTCACTGCTGTTCATCAGGATTTTTGCATCATTGTTTACTACTGCCTGGGCGTTGTAAGGCTCCCAGCCTATAAAAGCAGAGATACTTCCTTCAGATAGAGAATCAACCATCTGTTGTCCTCCACGTCTTACTAATTGAATAGGTTGATCTTGGTTGTTTTCGTTATTTTGTAAACATCCAAATGACACCAATAGTAATGCCACTATTAATCCTATTGATAATGTGGTTTTGATCTCGCTTTTCATGTTTCTTTTTTACAATCCCTCTTTCCCCATATTAAATTTTTTTACTAAAACATAGAATAATTGTATAAAAAGGAAAAATTAATGTATATTTTAACAATATTATCCAATATAATTAACAAAAGGAGGCAAACATGAGGGCTGAGAGAAAATTAATTAAAGCAGCCTTAAAATCAAATAAAGAATTCGCAAAAACACTAAAGACAACAATAACAGAAGAACTAAAAACCAACATATCAAACTTCAGCAAAGCAGCCAATATACCAGCAAGCACACTATACAAAATAGTATCAAGCGAAAGAGAACCAAATCTAAAAACCGTCCGAAAAATAATCAATACAGTTAGAGAACTTACAGGAGAAAAGAAAAAAAACAAATTCATAGCTATAATAGGTACCAGACCAGTACTAGACAAAATCGAAAAAAAATACATAGAAAAAAACGACCAAAAAATCCAAATAGAGGAATATGCAGCAACATCAATGGACGAAGTAATAATATCCTCAATAAGAGCAGAAAGAGACGGAGCTTCCGCCCTAATATGTGCACCAATAGTCAGTTCAACAATAGAAAAAATAATAAATATACCAGTCGTAACAATCATGCCCAAAGCTAGCCTAAGGAAAGCAATAGAGATAGCCATAAAAAAAATATAACCAAATAAAAAACAATCTAAAACCCAAAATAACCACAAACCAAATTAACCAGTAAAGAAGAAAACTTCTAACCAAATCAATTTTCTCACATAAGAATAAGGACTTGAAATAAAAGTATTCTTATCCTAAGAGAAAGATTGCTTTTTATATCGGACTTCGTCCAATGAACTCAACCGAGATTGAAACTATTCGCTCCAGAAAAAGACCTAGATCAAGCAAAACCAAAGGCAGCTAGAAGCTCTCCACGGTTTTTTCTGGCCCCCAAAAAAGCTTTCCGCAAAAAAAATATAAAGACTATACCAAAACTCGAAAATAACCAACACTAGATGTCGGTCTGAAGGATTTAACTTATTTGGTAAGAAGTCCCCCCCACACGAGCGCAAGCGAGTAAGGTAGGGGTAGTTCACCCGACAAACTCGAAAATCAGGAAATAGTTTTTTGAAATATAGAAGATGATAAGACAAAATAGAGATGATCAACTACCATTTCTTCTTATATAAGCCATAATGCAATTTGAAAAGTACGATTAATCTATTTTTTCACCTAGAAATAAAAAAATAAATTGAAAGCTATATAAAGTACTTTAAGTTTCTGATTAAAGTGAAAAGCCAATTTATTGGTTATTTATGTTATATTATGTAGTTTTGAAGGTTTTTAGTCTTGGAAGACAGTGATGGTGATTGGTTTTTCGGTTTTTTAATTTTTTGTTGATTTGTGGTTTTCTAGGGTTTTGTTCTAGAGGGAGTGAAGAATCCTGTGGGCTATAAGATTATTTTATTTTTTTTTAGATTTTAGTATTTTTGTTTTAATTTTTTTCAAAAAATTTTGGTTTGGTTTAATTTTTTAAGTTTTTTTATTTATTTGTTTAAAAATTAAAGGTATTGAAGTTGTTTAATTGGGCAATAGATTTATTTAAAACAATGAATTAGGATAGTGAAAGGGGTTTCAGTTTAAAATGGTTAATAGAAGAGATTTTTTAAAGGGAATTGCAGGAGGTGCTGGAGCAGCAGTAGCAGGGTTTGCTTTAGGGTCTCTTACTGATACAATAGAAAAAGCCGAAGGCAGAAGCTTCGAAGAAATAAAAACAATGGTAGAGACTCCACCGTCAGAGGCTTATCTATTGGTTGATAGAGAAAAGTGTGCAGGATGTAGAAGCTGCATGCTCGCCTGTTCTTTAGCTCATGAGGGCAAGGAAAACCTCTCCCTCTCCCGGATCCAGGTTTTTGAAGATCCGTTGGCTGGTTTTCCTGATGATTTGGTGCAGGAGCAGTGTAGGCAGTGTCAGTATCCGGAGTGTGTTGCTGCTTGTCCTACTGGTGCTTTGTCTGTTGATGAGGTTAATGGTAATGTTAGGTTGGTTGATGAGGAAAAGTGTATTGGATGTCAGAGATGTATAGAGGCGTGCGATCAAATAAATAACCCAGCCAGAGCAGCATGGAACCACGAAGACGAATACAGCCTAAAATGCGACCTATGCATAGACACACCACACTGGGAAGAAAACGGAGGACCAGACGGCAAACAAGCATGCGTAGAAATCTGCCCAGTAAACGCAATAAAAACAACAGACCAAATACCCGTACAAATCGGACAAAAAGGATACAAAGTCAATCTAAGAGGGAAAAATTGGGAAAAACTAGGTTTTCCATCTGAATAGAGGTGTTTAATGACATGAAAGGACATATGGGTAAGATTTTAAGATTGGATTTAACTAATCTAAATACTAAGGAAATTAATACCAGTGAATATGAGGAATTCGTTGGAGGACATGGTTTAGGTTCTGCTATCTTTTTTGATGCAGTTAAGGATAAGACGATAAGTGCTTTTCATCCGGACAATGTTATAACTATGATGACATCTCCTTTGTGTGGGACATTGGCTCCAGCGACGGGTAGGATTGAGCTGAATGGTATTAGTCCTCAGCCTTATCCGACTGAGTGGTATTCTAGAAGTAATTTTGGTGGTAGATTTTCGGCGATGTTGAAGTACGCCGGATACGATGGAATCGTAATAGAAGGAAAAGCAGACAAACCAACCTGGATCAACATTGTAAACGAAGATGTTGAGTTCAAGGATGCAGAATCCCTGTGGGGTCTGGATGCTTGGGAGACTCAGGAGGAAATTTGGACTGATGTGAGTGGTAACTCTACTTCCGTAGACGAAAGAGAATGGTATCAAACTGAGAGAGGTAGGGATGAAGGTAGAACAACACAAAAACCGGCTGTTGCAACAATAGGTGCTGCAGGAGAAAACAAAACTCGAAGCGGGGCCATAATACATGATGCTGGTAATGGAGCTGGTAATGCTGCTTTTGGTTCAGTTTGGGGTTCTAAGAACCTGAAAGCTATTAGTGTATTGGGTACAAAAAGTGTGGAAGTAGCTAATCCAAGTGCCTTATTGAAATCTAGGGAGTGGGCTGAAGACAACTATAACAACCAAGAATCCGATCCTAAACCAAATTGGGGCTCCGGTGTAGGTGCATTTGGAGGAGTCCCGGGAGCTGAAGGATTTGGAAATATTGCAGAGGAACAGGTAAGGCCTCAAGGCTGTGTTTCGTGTCATAGATGCACTCGTAAGAGAACAGAAAGTGGTCATGGTAATGAAAGTGGATGCGTGGACTTCTTATTTTATGATGTTCATGATGAACAAAAGCATGGTGGCCCTACCAAAGAAACTGCTAAAGCTGGTGATTTGTCTCAAAGATATGGAATAAATGTTTATTTCCTTGAAGAAGGAATAAATTACCTTAAACACCTGCATGAAAGAGGGATTTTAGGTGAAGGTAAAGAGATTGAGGCCAGTTTACCTTGGGATGAACTAGGAAATGCTAGTTTTGCAAAAGAACTTATCTACAAGGTCTCTAATAAGGAGGGTATAGGAGAAGATCTTGCTATGGGTTTACCTAGAGCCGCTAAGAAGTGGGGAAGACTAGAACAGGACCTCAATTCTGGTTTGCTGGGTCTACAATACTGGGGTTATCCTCAGCATTATGATGCCAGAACCGAAGTTGAATGGGGATACGGTTCAATATTAGGTGAAAGAGATATCAACGAACATGACTTTAACTGGGTAGTTTATTGGCAGGTAAGCCTAGCAAAATTATTTGGCAGAAATCCTCCTGTAAAGGCCGAAAAATTAGCGAAAATAATCAAGGATAAAACTATTCCTTATAATGCAGTCCCAAACTACAGTAATGAAGGTATTTATTCAAAGAATATGGCTAAACTTGTTGCTTGGCACAGACATTATACTCGATTTTGGAAGCAATCACTACAATATTGTGATTGGGCTTATGCAGATTTCTTAAATCCTTATGGGCCTGAAACCAGAGGAATAACTCCTGAAGGAGAAACTAGGTTCTTCAACGCAGTTACAGGAAAAGATATCTCGTTTAAGGAAGGAATGGAGATCGGCAGAAAGATCTGGAACCTCGATAGATCGATATGGGCATTACAAGGTAGGCATCGGGATCAAGAAGAGTTTGCAGGATACACCTACGATGTTGCTTCATGGGGACCAGAAATAAGCCCCCATGCAAATTACGAAGTACCTTACTACATGCCAGTTAAAGAAGACGGAGAATGGAAATACAAAAATGTCGCCAGCAGATCATTAGACAAAGAAAAATTCAATGAATGGAAAACTAAATTCTACGAACTAGAGGGATGGAACACAGAAACTGGTAGACCTAAAAGAGAAACTCTAGAAAACTTGGGACTAGGTAAAGTCGCCGATGAATTAGAGCAGAAAAACAAAATAGAATAAAGGGTTAAAATGTTGGAAAAAGACAAGAAAAAGGAAAAAGATTTTAATCTCTCAAAGCCCTCAGAGGAACAGGCAAAAAAGATTCTATCTGAAGTTGGATATGGAGATAAAATAGCTGGCGTAAGAATGCATGCAATGGCTGGTAATACCAAGGAACCACTAGGAAGCTTAAGAGAAGTTGATAACTTCTTAAAAGCAAAAGCCCCAGGCAAACTAATAAAAGGGCAAACCAGTTCAGTAAACTACATAGACCCTAATGCACTCTCAAGTTGGATAAAAGAAGTTCTAGGTGACAGTGAATTAGCTAAAAAAATAGAAAAAAACATAGATAAAGAAGACGACTACAGAAAACAGGCAAAAACCATTAGAAAGCTAATAGAGAAAAGGATCAAACAGAGCAGAGAATTAATTAGCGAAAACTGATTTACTCTCTTTTTTTTATTTTATATCACAAGAGGAGGACTCTATATTGAATGTCGGTTTAATCAATGCTCCAACGCCAACATCTACAACCCATTCAAAGTTAAATCCTCCTTTAGGCCTTGCTTATATAGGTTCTTACCTGATAAAGGAAGGATGCAATGTAAAAGCTATTGACATGAATCTAAGTGGATACAACGAAAAAAGAATTAAAAGATTTGCAAAAAAGAATCCTGATCTCGTTGGTATTTCTGCACAAACTGAAAGTTTACCTAATGCGCTTAAAATAGCAGATAAAATCAAAGATATCGACAAAGGAATAGATATAGCTCTAGGAGGACCTCATCCAACATTAAAACCTAAAGAAGTACTTTCAAATGAATATGTTGACTATGTTGTGGTTGGAGAAGGGGAAAAAACAATTTTAGAGCTATTAAAACACATAGATAATCAAGAAAATAATTTAGAGGAAATAAAAGGATTAGCTTATAGTAATAAAGGAAATTTTTGCTTAAACGAGAGAAGAGATCCTCTTGACCCCAGTAACCTGCCTTGGCCTGCTAGAAATCTATTTCCGCTCAAATTCTACGATCAACCATGGACTGTATTAACCTCTAGAGGGGGATGTCCCTTCGAATGCCCCTTCTGCTCTGTATCCGAGATCTGGAAGAATAAAAAGAGATATAGAAAACCCAGCGATATAGCTAAAGAAATAAAATACCTTTTAAATAAAGAAAGAATCAGATTTGTTTTCATGGTAGACGACACTCTCACTCTTAGCAGAGAATGGACTATTAATCTATTAAATGAATTAAATAAAATAGACCAACCCTTTAACTGGGGTTGTTCAACTAGAATCGATTTAGTAGACAAGGAACTACTTGAAAAAATGAGAAAATCAGGTTGCTCTTCTATTCAATTCGGGATGGAAACAGGATCACAAAGCGTACTAAATGAAGTAAAAAATGGAATAAGCAAAGAAATAGCTCTTAATAAGATAGATTTCGCATTAGATCTTGGAATCAATGTAGCTTGTAGCTTTATGTTTCCTCATCCATACGATAATGAAGAAACAATACGAGAAACAAAAGATTACATGAAGAAGTTATCAGAAAAAGGAGCAAAGATACTTTTATCATGCACATCACCTTTTCCTGGAACAAAATACAGAAAAAAAGCCGAAGAACTAGGTATCAATATATTAACAGACGATTGGTCTAAATACGATGCAAAACATCTAGTCATGGAAACAAGAAATCTTTCTAAGAGCAAGCTGGAAAACTTATTATCCGAAATCTCAAATTATGTCGGATTAAAGACTAAAAAAACTTGATCAATTCAAGAAGTTAGAGATAGATCAAAATAGATAAAAATAGAGGTGTCCCCTATGGTTAGTAAAGAAATCTTCAATAGAATAGTTATAGCAACAGGATTGTTAGTTTTTTTATTAGCTGGATTAAATTGGGTTCATTTTTTATCCAAGCAAAATTTATTGCTCTACAATACATCAGCAAATTGGCTAATTATCCTAGTTGCCCTAGAAGGAGTAATCTTCAGTTACTTAAGAGAAGACAAAAACCCTATAGAAAAAAAAGGTAAAATCCTAAGACATCCAATAGGCAGTTTCATTGATCACTGGACCCATGCCACTGGATTCGTGGTACTAGCTGTCTCAGGAATTCTACTCGGATTTCGAAGCTATCTTTTAAGCAATTTCCCCATAAATTACCTATTCATCCCCCGCCTAGTACAAACTAATGAAATAACAACATTTCTCTTTAACCTACATTTCCTAGGGATCCTATTTTTTGTCTTTGCCATTTCCTACCACATAAGCTACCACCTAAAGAAAAAAAGTAACAAGATTCTCCCAAAAAAGGGCGATCCTTCAAAAGCAATTAAAGAAACACTACATCTACTAGGCCTATCAGAAATACCAAAAGAAGACAAATACGAAGCCGTAGAAAGACTAGAATACCTAGCTTGGTCCTTAATTGTAATAATACTAATTATATCCGGCCTCATAAAAGTCTCTAGCCACATATGGTTCTCAGGGCCTACTCCACCCACATGGACAAACATTATGTTATACTGGAGCAACCTAATGCACGATACCTTTGCACTAATAGGAATAGCCCTACTAATAGTTCACATAATAACAGCAGCAATAATCCCTTCTTCCTGGCCCTTCATCAAATCAATGGCCACAGGATGGATGCCAAAAAAAGAAGTCAAACAAAAACACGAAAAATGGTACGAAAAAATAGAAGAATGAAGTACCCCTACCCAAATCAGAGACTTAGAAACCAAGCTTCCATGTAACCATGTAATCCTTATCCAGAGTGAAGTCTTCTTTCTTCCATCCCAGGAGAGGAAGCTTCTCTCAATACACCTAAATCAACACCTAAAACCCTTTACTCCTAGAAGAAGACTTAGATCAGGACAAACACAAAAACCCACATATCAACCTAACCCTCAGAAAAGCCCCCACATATCCTCCTCCCAGTAACTCCTACACCAAACCACTAAAACCCTACCCCAAAAAGCTTCAAAACCCCCCAAAACACACCTTATACAATAAAGAGCCTCAAAGCCCTTAACACAGCCAAAACACCCCAAAAAACATAAAACAACTTTTAAATAAAACAAACAAACCCAACCAACTACCAAAAACCCCCAACTTACTCCTAAAAACCATGATGGAAAAGAAAAAGTATATTTCTCCAAAAAAATATTTTCTACTGAAAAAACCAAAACTAAAGCTCGAAAAAACATCTAGTGCCTTACCCATCCCCCTAAAAGAGATAGATTTGCGGCTCAATAGCATTTATAGTGAACTACCCCTACCTAGCTCACGTTGTTCGTGAGGAAGGGGTTTCCTGCGAGTGTTTGGACATTTGCTGGTTGGCGTATTCCAAACCTGTTTGTCGCAGAAAACCTTCCATAAAGGAAGATTGCTCGTTCACAGAGCGTTCTTGTGATAGGAAACGATTCATTATATTGATAGCAGAGTTTTTGTCTCTGTCAATTTCGTTTCCACAATCACATTTATAAGTTCTTTTATGTAATGGCATATCCTGTTTCTTTCCACAGACACAGCACCTTTTAGTAGTGTTTGCTTCGTTGATTTCTACTACCTTCTTACCTACAAGTTCTGCCTCGTAGATTAGAAACCTAACAAATCTACTTATAGTGCCTATGTTTTGTAAACTCCTGTTCAAACCCCCTACATTCTTGTTGCTCTGTGCCATATCTTCAGTATCTAAAACTCCAACTACTATAATATTCGCTTTAATGTTCTCAACTATCTTTTAACCTAATCTATGTCGCCAATCCTTCACTTAATTAGCAAGTCTTCTTTTCACCTGTTGCAATTTCTTATTATACCATCTCCATCCATTACTTCCTTTTTTTACATCTGTCTCATTTTGATTAAACTTCTTCCATTTTCAATTGCCAAAACTTGCCTGGTCTTGGGTTCTTGAACCCAACAAACTTCCCACTCATATCAACTCCCATGTGTTTGTCAACTCCTAAATCGAAAGCTTGATACTCTCCGTTATCTTTGTATCTTGGAATATCTACCCCATAAGATATTAAGACATAGTATTCTTCCTTAACTTCATCTCTGAAAATTTCAATTTATTTAATGTCCTTATCTTCCAAATAAAACTTGGTTGAAATATCAAAAAATAGTTCTGTCTTGTCTGGATGATTGTGAAAAAACTTTATTCCCCCCTTTTTTTATTTTAAACCCAAATTAGTTATAGCATAAATTCGTGAAGTATTTACTGCCTTTAAATCTTGGTGGCTTCGCTTTATTGTCTCCCTTTCTTCCATAAAGAGAATAAAAACTTGTAATCGGCGTCCAGTTTCTTTAAAATCATTTGTAAGACTTTTAAATACACCCAGTTATATTTTGAGTATCCTTCTCTTAATTTGAATAACTTATTTTATTGATCTGTATATGTAATGTAATTTCTTTCCTCTTTTAATTTGTCCTTGTTTTCTTTCCAGTCCTCTATACTTTCCTTGAGTGAAAAATCATAAAGCAACCTACATATCTCAAAAAGAGAAGTAAAAACTTCTTCTTATTCTTCTGTTAACTCAATCTTTATTTTTTGAGTCAGTTGCATTTTTCATCAACCTATTTAATATTTCGTCATATGTTCCTCTCCTTGTTATCCTTAGCTCCTTGAGTTTCTTCCGTGTTTCTTTTCCTACCTGTATAGTTGCCGGGTCTCCCACACATACCTCCTACATAAACATTATTCAACTACTTATACACATCTTGTGGTAATTCATCCCCAACCTAAATCAAAGATTAAAGACAGGGATTTCTCACCAAAAAAAGTTAAACCCTTCATAGTCAATGTTGACGATCTCTTCTCACATTGTTCAAAGGCAATTACCCAGAGACCAAAACATAGCTAGTAAAACAAAAAAAACCCAATAGTCTCCCCTGTTCACAGCTCAAAGAAGACTTTAGTCCTATAGATCCCAATCCAATACCTCCACATTCGGTTTCAGAGACTCAAAAAAGGTTGTATCTTTTTTCCCTCTTAACACCTAAATTTTTTATCAAATTGTCATTCATCTCATTACACTTGAAGAAACAAATTTTCCGTTTCATTACTTACAATGTGCTTGTTTATCTTGCCTACCTATGCCTATAAAGGAAAAACCTGCTAACTAAATAAAAAAGCGTTGCATAAAAAATTTTCATATAAGTTAAATAATTTAAAGACTTAATTCTAAATTAGATAGGTTTTATTCCTTAGTTTGGTTTTTCTTCGTTTCTTCAATTATTGCTTCAGCTAAAAGACCATATTGAGAAAGAGGATCCCCTTCTTTTTTGAGGTATCGGTCTGCTCCATTATTTAAGGCTTCCATTGCTACGTCCTCACATCCCTTTCCTGTGAATATTATAAAAAGCAGTTCTTCACTTTTCTCCTCTTTTACTACCCTCAAAAAATCGAGAAACTCAAGTCCATCTATTTCAGGCATATGATAATCAGAAACGATACAATCATATTCCATATCATCAATAATATTTAAAGCTTCTTTTGCAGAAGAAACAGACTCAACTTCTAGTTCTTCGTCTTCAATATCAAGAAACTCATTTTCTCTTTCAAGAAAAGTCTCCGCTTGCTCACAAATTGAAGGATCGTCATCCACAAACAATACCTTCATAACATCCCTACCTCCAAACCAGTAAAAGATATTTATCCAATAGTCAAGAGACAAAGGAACTAATTTACTCTTAGGAAAATATTTTCTGATTATTTAAATACTTTCTCACCAAATAAGGTAAAAAAGATGCATCTTCTTCTTGGCATCATTCAAATCAACATTATAATTCTCCAAAAACACAATTATGGCAATCAAACCTACTTTGACTAACCCTAATTTGTTCTTATTTACCACAATAGTCTACTAATTCTATAAAATCAGAGTTTAGGGAGAGAGTCTCCTGCCAACTAATAAAATGAAAATTGAAAAACAACTAAAATAAATCTTTCACTAGAGTTAGTTTTTTATCTTTAATTCAGCATATTAATCTTTTTTGATTACATAGTGTAGTTTTTGTTATTATTTTTAATTACGCAGAGTTTTTATATCAGGTTTAATAGATTTTTAATAGTAGTAAAATCAGATTAGGTCAAAATTCGTATAGTTAGCTAATTATTAGATTAAAAATATGAATAATTGATTTTTATTAAAATGAAGGGAAAAGATATAGTTGAAGGAGAAAATGAAGAAGGTGAATCTAAGTTAAGTCGTAGAAATTTGTTAAAGGTGATTGCTGCTGGTGGAGCAGCAGCAACAGTAGGAGTATCCGGCTGCACACAACAACAACAAGGAACCACCACCAAATACGCCTGCCCTTACTGCGACAAAGAGTTTGAAGATGAAAGTGAACTTCGAGATCACATAAATGAGGCACATTCTCAAGAAGCAGGACAAATATCTAGATCGGCAGCATTAGTTTGGACTGGCAAAGAAAACTGCCATGGTTGTAGAGTTTGTGAAGTTGCTTGTTCTATTCATAAGGAAGGCGAAGCTAATCCAGATTTAAGTAGAATGAATGTTAAATGGGATCCATTTGATTCTGGTGACCTTATCGAGGGCTTAACCTGTAAGCAATGTGATTCTCCGGAGTGTTATTATGCTTGTCCGATAGAGGGAGCTATGTACATCGATGAAGAAACTGGAGCTAGGTGCATAGACTCTGAAAAATGCACAGGATGCGGAGACTGTGTAGAAGCCTGTCCCTTTAACCCATCACCCATCAAAATGGATGTAGACAAAAAAGTAGCCTTCAAATGTGACTTATGCAAAGACAAAGACGGTGATCCAGCATGTTTAGAAGCTTGTCCTTTGTCTGGTTCTGCTTTAAAATTAGTTGAAAAAGATGAAAGAGAAAATTATGAGGGTTTATAACAATGTATAGTGGAGGTTTTACTGGAAAGGTTCTTAGAGTTGATCTCAGTTCGGGTGTAACATCTGTTGAGGATACTCCTGATCCTGATAAGTACTTAGGGCCCAGAGGTTGGAACGCCAAAGTAGGCTTTGAAGAAATAGGTTCTGATGTTAGTGCCTATGACGAAGGTAACAAGCTAATGATTTCTGTTGGTCCTCTAACTGGAACGCATTCTCCTACATCTGGTAGATCTGACTGGGCTACAATAGCCCCCAGAGGATATCCAGAGCCAATGTATCAAAGATCAGGTATGGGTGGTGACTTTCCTCCGGAGATTAAGTTTGCAGGATATGATCAAATCATAATTGAAGGAAAATCCGATAAACCCTGTTATATCCAAATAAATGATGATAAAGTCAGCATAGAAGATGGAAGTGAAGTTTGGGGAAAAGATGTTTATTCTGCTCAGAGATGGATAAATGATAGACACGAAGGTGAATATGAGGTTTCCGCTATTGGTCCAGCAGGAGAAAATGAAGTGCGTTTTGCTTGTATTACAAGTAGATTAGCTAATGCAGTAGGTAACGCTGGTTTTGGCGGAGTAATGGGGTCTAAAAATCTTAAAGCTATTGCTGTAAGAGGAACTAATGGAGTCGATGTAGCCGAACCAGAAAAATTTATGGATGCTGTAAATGAGGTTTGGGAAGAAGCGAAAGGAGGAATTTCAAGAGTCGGATCCTTAAATGAGGATCAAACTTTTCCAGATAGCGTGGGCTGCAGCCATGCCTGTGATGTTGTATGCTACACTAGTTTAGGAAGAACCACTGGTGGATACGGCTGGAATATGAAAACATGCGTTGATGGTGCATGGGTTGGAGGAGGACATCCTGATTACCAAGGGTATTTTTTAGAAGATGAAAATAATAGAGAACTCGATGTTCCTCGCCCACCAGGTTTAGGTGAACCAGGCGAGGATCTAGTTGCTAAAGCAGAGTATATGGGAATCACAAGTTGGTCATACGACACATGGTATCGTTACTTCAAGGGACTAAAAAAGCAGGGAATTGATGAAATTGACGGATATAGATTAGAGCCAGACAAAACTGATTTTTGGGATGACTGGATAAATAAAGTTTCTTATAGGAAAGGTATTGGAGATGACATGGCAGAAGGATTAGCTAGATTCTCCGATAAATATGAAATAGATCCAGAATTAGCTGATTTTATTGAATCAAAGGGAAGTAGAGGCCATGCCTGGCACAGAGAAGGAAGATCAATGGAGCCTCATCCTATACCATTTTGGGTATACAGTTCCTTGATCTACGCAATTGCCTCAAGAGACCCTACTCCAAATCACCACGAATTCTTTTTCCTTACAGGAGAGGCTGGTTATGCAGAAAAAAGCCAAGAAGTACCCAGAGAAGAATGTAAACCCCCAGAAAGACTAGCAAAACTATCTAAAGATATTTATGGATCCGAAAAAACTGTTTATCCTAACTACGAAGGAGTTGAACTCGCAGCATATTATCACAAACTTCGTTCCGTTATAAAAGACTGTGCTCCAGCCTGTGATTGGACATTCCCCATGTTAAGAAAGAACTTCAAAAACTGGGATGAAAAAGCAAACGCAGATTCACTTGGCCCAGGTATGCTAGAAGCAGAATCCAAACTATACAGCACCTGTACAGGCCTAGATATATCAAACAACGAAATGGAAAGCCCTAAAGCCGAAAGAATTGTAAACCTCGAAAGAGCTATCCAAGTCAAAAACCATAAAAGAAAACGTGAAATAGACGAATACGTAATCAATCACTTTAAATGGCCAGAAAAAGAAAAATCATGGAGAACACACATCAGTAAAGACGCCACAGAATGGAAAAAATTACTAACTAGATTCTATGAAAAACTAGGCTGGGACACCGAAACTGGTAGACCAACAAGATCAAAACTCGAAGAACTAGATCTCAATGATGTAGCAGACAAACTAGAAGAAAAAGACCTCCTAGGTTCATCCTAACAAATTAACACCAAATACAAAAACAAAAACTACCTTTTTTTATTTAAAAAAACTCAAATTCATTTTAAGACTATACCAAAATACTCCTACACTTAAAAAAATTTAGCATTTATACTCCAGTTTACTATTTAATCAAAGAGAACAGAAATTAAGCAAAATCCAAGAAAAAACATCTATCTCAATTTTTTAAGATCTCTAAAATTTATTCATATCAGATAAAAACTTGATTAAGTATCAAATTAACCAAAATAACAAAACTAGAACAAAAAAAACTTAGAAAAGACCAATATATTTTCCTTAAAAACCTCCAGCAAAGTGACTCGCTCCCAAAAGAGAGAAAACTTCCAAACAGCCCTTATCCCAAAGAAAAGAATTTTGGCTTACCATTGAACTTACCTCATTCATTACTAACAAGGAATACTATTGTTCCAAGTGAAAAAATGGATTAGGCTCCCGCTACATACTAATTACACGATGAAGTCCCCTATCCACTTTCGGTTGCTCCACACCAGCCACTAGTACCATACCAACCAAAGAAAAATGGCTTTCCTAGCTTACCACTCACCCACTTATCTCTTTTATACCATACTTAGCTTGTCTCCAAGTTTGGTCCAGAAATTTTGAGTGCCCCATGTACGAAATCGCTTTTTGTTTAAAAAAAAGGCAGACAAAAGCCAACCAATTACCAGTTTAACTTTAACTAATATTGGAGCTGTTGAATTGTTATGGCAGTGACCTCCTCACCTACCAAAATCAAGATTTTGGAAGGTGCTTCTATCCATTCACAAGACCGGTATCCGAGATTAGTGCCTTGTTGCACGATAGTCTTCCAAGGCGAACACGGTTCGCCATTCCTTGCAGGTTCCCAGGGCTTACACTTATTTTCAGGACTCATCACCTATATCCATCACTATTTTCTGCCCGGGTTTAGGGTTCGGTCACTTGAACCCCGTTCCAAGTCTTCCCACGTATCCATTGCAGAAGAGCCTATTGCCCAAACACTCGGCTGTTCGGACTCCACATATAGACCTGGAACCTCTCTAAGCAATAGAATACTTTGTTTCTCTACTACATAAAACAACCCCAATTCATCACCCACCTAAATCAAAGATTCAGGAAGGTGACTTCTTGGTTAATAGGTTAATCCTCACGGCAAGCCGTAGGATTTTCTACCTTACCCTACTATAAACTAATTAATGCCAATGTAAATGATGCTTTAAATTGGTACTGTTCAGTTAAGAGTTAAATAGTAGAGGGATCCATTCCCTATTGGAGGGGATGGATGTGCTAGAGCTAGAAGCAATTTTAGATAAGTTTACCTTAGACTTTAAAGGTTTTGTTGAGAGGGAAAAAAGAGAACCTAAGGCTATAGCTTTGTCAATACTGTTGTACCATCAGGTAAATAGCTTAAAAAAGGTCAAAAGAACTGTTAAGCTACTTAAACGAAGATTTGACCTATAAGGGAGTTATATTACTGGACTGCAGAAGCTGAGGGAACAGGAAATCTGGAAAGGAGAACTACCTCAAAAGTAGTTGTAGACGAGACAGTAGTGAAGGTAGGTAGTGACCACTAGTACCCTTATTTATGCAGCAACATTCACCCAAAAGACCAGGAGAATCGCCCTATGCTGTTGGCCTATCCCTCCAGAAATTACCTAACGACAAAGAGCTTCTTCCAAAAGATGATGAAGAAATACGGGGAAAAGCCTAGAAAAGCTATCGTGGACAGAGCATCCATAGTACAAGATCATTGAGAAGCTCGGAATAAAGAGGAGGGTTGTCTCAGGAAAGCATCAGAAACTATATCAAGAGATGGTTCCAAACATTGAAAAGAAGAATACAGAACTTTTAATGTTATTCCCAGAGATCAAAAACGTTCAACATGCAAAAGAGATGGCTAAAGGTGTTTACCCTCTCCCACAACAACCTAAGAAAACACCAAGGCCTGGAATGAAAAACACCTAACCAAGTAAATAGAGGTGCTTAACTGAACAGTGCCGTCTGTTAGGAGGGAAATCTATTTAACTGGGCTGAATTTAGATTATTATGATGTAACCGTTCTCGATATAGATATAACGTAAAGGTATTAGGGGAGATGTAAAACAGATTTTATAGAGTTGTATCTTTTGATTGAGATGTAGAAGAAATCGTAAATAGAAAAAGATTACAATATAATTTGGAGGCGAGAATGGTTAATTTAGGTGGTTTTGAGTGGATAGCTGTTTTTACAGTTGTTTCTTTATTGGGTAATGGGTTGGGTATTTTTAGCTATTATTCATCATAAGGGGTTAGTTGAAAAATACAAAATTTATTTTATGTGTTTTGCTGCAGCGGTATTGGTCTCTACTTCTTTGATTTAAAATGAATTAGATCGAAAATTTTACAAAATATAAAATTTATTTCATATGAAAAAAATTTTATTAAAAAAGAATTAAAAGGAAAAAATTAGAGGAAAAATGTCTGAAAAATCAGAAAGTAGGAAGGAAGCAGAGGATCTTGGAAGAGGACTTAGTTTCTTTGAAAAGTATCTCTCAATTTGGGTAGCCTTATGTATTTTAATAGGAGTTGCTTTAGGTAGATTTATCCCTATTATCCCAAATACTTTAGGTAAATTTGAGTATGCTCAAGTAAATATACCGATAGCAATTTTGATATGGTTCATGATTTACCCAGGAATGGCTGAAATAGACTTTAAAAGCATATTAGGAGTAAAGAAGAAACCTAAGGGCCTAGTAGTTACTTGGACAACTAATTGGTTAATCAAGCCATTCGTAATGTATGGTCTATTTTGGTTATTTATGACAGTTATATTTAAAAAATTCATAACTCCAGAACTCCAGACACAATATATAGCCGGAGCTGTACTTTTAGGAAGCGCTCCTTGTACAGCCATGGTTTTTGTATGGAGTTACTTATCAGATGGGGATCCAGCTTACACGCTGGTACAAGTCGCTACAAACGACATAATATTACTCTTCGCTTATGTACCATTAGTTACTCTTTTACTTGGAATAGGAGGTATCTCAGTTCCTTACGACACTTTAATCCTCTCTGTAATTTTATATGTAGGAATTCCACTAGCCATAGGTTACCTATCTAGGATTTATTTAATCAAAAAAAAGGGACAAAACTGGTTCGAAAATGTTTATCTCGAAAAGATTGGAAACCTGACTATCATAGGCCTATTATTTACATTAATACTCTTATTTTCTTTCCAAGGAAAACATAATACTAAATAATCCATTACATATCGCCTTAATTGCAATTCCCTTAGTGATATACACATATACAATTTTTTCAATTGCTTACAGTTGGGCTTATCTCTGGGGAATTGAACACAAAGTAGCCGCACCTGCAGCAGAAATAGGGGCAAGCAACTTCTTTGAATTAGCAGTAGCAGTAGCAATATCCGTCTTTGGAGTCACCTCAGGAGCGGCATTAGCAACAGTAGTAGGTGTTTTAGTAGAAGTCCCAGTAATGCTTTCATTAGTATGGATAGCAAACCGAACAAGAAAACATTTCTAATTTGAGTCGGAGGGTAATTGGAAATGGAAAAAGCAAGAGAAGAAGAAATTGAACTCCTCAAATGCGTTGGAAACGAAATCCGATACAGGATCCTTCGATTATTAGAAGAAAACGAAAAATATGTAACCGAAATCATAGAAAGTCTGAATGAAGAGCAAACACTCATATCCCATCACCTCTGGAGATTACATAAATGTGGTCTCGTAGAAAAAGAAAAAAAAGGAAGAAAAAGCTACTATAAGATAACTGATCCTTCAGTCCATGAATTTATTGAAAAAGTCAAAGAACTCTCTCAAAAGAATTGTTAAAAATCCCTTAAGTATTTAATATTAGTTAATATTCTTTCTGTATATTTTTTCTTCAACACTCTTCTTGATCCAGACTTTTAATTTTTTTCATAATTTCTCTGTAAACCAAATAATTTACTAGTAAGTTGGCGTGATAATTAAATCTCCGACACATTTTTCTAAAAAAACCACACTCCACTACTATATAAATATAAATTTGAATTTTTCTAAGTCTAATCTGTTGATATTTGGGCTGAGTAAGAGAGTTAAAGCCTTTGGTTAAATGCTCCGACGGGGATTTGGGTTCGAGTTTTGCCCGTAAATTATTAAATAGGGATTCTTGAATGCATTCTCCTGGGCCTTCTCCCAAGTCAATTCATTTAGTTGGTTTAAGGAATGAATGCAAAAAATTGTTTTTATAATTTTCTAAGTAATCTTTAACTACAATGTTCGAGAAACGGGATTCCCACGCCAATTTACTAGTAAAAAATTTTTTTACGTGTGAGATAGTGTATTAAAAATTTCTATGGCTTTTTCAAGTTTTCTTTAATGTTACGTCGAATCTGGCTCCTCCTAGTTCAGAGTCCTTAACTTCAATTTTTCCATTGTATTTTTCAATAATTTCTTTTACTAAGTAGAGTCCTATTCCTGTTTTTCCTGTTTCACCTTGTTTGTAGCCTCTTTCAAAGATCTTGTCCTTTACTTCTTTAGGTATTCCTTTTCCGTCATCTTCTATAGAACATATAACTTTTTTTGGTTTTTTTCTGCAATTTATTCTTATTTTGTTTCCTCCAGAGTGTTTTATGCTGTTATTTATTAGGTTATCGAATAATTCTTTGAGAAGAGGTCCTCCTTTTACTTTAGTTTTGAATTTTTTGGGGTTTTTTATGATTTCGATGTTTTTTTCTTTTATTCTGGATTGGTTTTCTTCTATAACTTCTTGGATAACGTTTTCTAGATCTATTTCTTTGATTTTTTGTTCTTGAATTTCTTTTAAGGTTCTGACTTTTTTTATTATGTCTTCACTCTCTGATAAAGCATCTATGGCCTTATCGACTTTTCCTCTAATCTCTTTATTTAGGTCTTTTTCTTTTAGTAGTTGGAGATATCCTTTTGTTATTTGGTTCTTGTTTCTGACATCGTGTCTTAGTAATGAATGGAGAAATTCTTCCTGTTTCTGCATTTCCTTTCTTCTGGTTATGTCTGTGGTTATTATTGTCCACCCTATTTGGTTTTTTTTGTTGTCTTTTAGTGGGTGGAGTTGTGATTCGAAATATCTGGTTTCTTCGTCTATTTTGGCTTTAAATTCATGGATGGATTTTTCTTGGGCGTTAACTTCTTTAAGGAAGTTAAATTTTTCTGGAGAAACTTCAGTGATGTTTTTTCCAATTACTTTGTTGATGTTTTTGAGTTGTTTTATTAGTTTTTCTCCTGATTTATTTATGTCAATTATTTTTTCACCCTTGTCTAATACTATTATAGGGTTGTTAACTTCTTCGAAAACTGTTTTTCTGCCTATAACCAATGCATCTAGGAAATTAAAGTTTTTTATTCCAAGGGCTAAGCAAAGGAGTGTAGGTAAGAATAAGAAGGGAGTGATATCGAGTTCGGGGCGAGGAGAAGAAGTAACATAGATTATGTTTCCTATTAAGGGAATTAGTATTCCAGTGGCTATGAGAGTTGCTTGTTTCCAATAATATTTATGTAAGTTTGCTAGAGCATGAAGGATTATGGCGACTCCCGTTAGGAATAAGGAATAGATATATATGGCGTTTAGCCAGAAGAATGGTCCTAGTGTCGCTGAGAAATAAGTGATTCCGCCTAATTCCTTTATTATAATGTTTTTGTAAAATAAGTGATGGTGTCCATTGGTCCATAAACTAAATAAAACAATTATTGGAATTAGGGATAAGAGTGTAGTGTTTTTCCAGTTAACGTATTTTTTTTCCTGTGTATTGTAGGGCGAAGTTTAGCCATATGGTTGGGAGGGTAACGATTCCTATATATTTTAGTTTTCCCCATAATAAGGTCAAGGATGTTGGCTGGGAAATTAGTTCTAATAAGTGACAGAATACCCAGATCTCTGCAGAAGCAATAAATATGAGGAAGGTTTTTTTTAAGTTGCTTTGACTCTTTTTGTATAAATAAACAGAGAAAAAGATGATGGAGAAGCCAGTAAACAATAATAGTATAGGTATGAAGTTCTTAAAGACATATATCATGTATATATTACTTCCCTTGTGTCTCTAAAACTATTTAGAGCTAATATTTTTTTCTGGAAACAATTTTTTGGTTTCTCTGATTTAAAACACTTAATCCTAGGTTTATTTATTATTATTATTATTATTATTATTATTATTATTGTTTCTTTATTTTTTATCTATTTTATTTAAATAATTCTTTTTTTTCTTTAGGAGTTTTTTGTTTTTATTTTTTTATTTTTCTATTGATAAGGTACGGTTTTTGTTCTTATTCTTTTTTGAGATAGATGTCGAATCTGGTTCCTCCAAGTTCTGAGTCTTTTACCTTGATTTTTCCATTGTAGGTTTCTATTATTTTTTTGATTAGAAGTAGTCCTAGTCCTCCAGTGCTAGGTTTTTCAGTGTATTCTCTGTTGAATATTTTGTTTTTTTCTTCGTCTGGTATTCCTTTTCCATCGTCTTCTACGATTATTTTTGCTTCCTTGTTTTGTTCTTTAGTTGTTATTTTTATTTTTTGGCAGTTTGCGTGAATGATAGCGTTTTCTAATAAGTTTCTTATGACATCTTCTATTAATGAATTGGCTCTTACTTTTATTCCTTGGATATCTTGTATTATTTCTATGTCTTTTTCTTCTGCTAGAGGTTTTTTGTCTTTTATTGTATTGGTTATGTATGTTTTGAAATTTTCTGCACTAACTTCTCTTATTCCTGCTTTTTTAATGGAAGTTGTTTTTCTTAATTTATCTGCTAAACTAAGAGTTTTTTCGATTGAAGTTATTGCTTTTCTGATTTTTTCTTTTTGTTTTTCGCTTAGTTCTTCTTTTATTAGTTCTAAGTAACCTTTGGTTACTTGCATCTTGTTTCTTAAATCATGAGTGAACAATGAATTAAGAAAATCTTTTTTTTCCTCAACCTTTTTTCGTTCGGTGAAGTCTTGAAATGTCTCTATAGCTCCCTTAATGTCTCCTTTTCTGTTTTTTATGGGTGTTGCTGTGAAGTAGAGCCATTTTCCCTTTTCTCCAAGGTTTGGGTAAAAGTCTTCAACCTCGTAGGTGTCTTCTAGTAGAGGTGATTTTTCGTATTTTCCGCCATAGTATTCCTCTATTTTTTCTTCTGATGCTTGTTCTAGTACTAAGTCTGCGAGCATTGGTCTTTCTTTTTCATAAAACGCTTTCCATTGATTATCTGTTCCTTTAATCTCTTTTTCGGGTATTCCTGTTAATTTTTCACATGCTTTGTTCCAGTGAACCACATTGTGTTCTTCATCTAAAACGAAAGCCGGAATCGAAATTCCTTGAACAATTCGAGATAATCTCTCTTTGTTTTCTCTAAGTTTTTCTCTAGCCTTTTTTCGCTTAGTGATATCTCTAATAACCGTGATTATTTTTCTAGGATCTTTTTCTTTCATTTGGAGAGAGATAGCTCTCGCTTCGAACCAGTGTTTCTGTCCGTCAAAATCTAGGGGATATTCAATTTTTTGAACTTCATCGGATTCAATTGTTCTTTGTACAAAATTCAACATACGGGTTCCTAGGTCCTCGGGCATAACTTCGTCGACCCGTTTACCTAGTAAATCCTCTTTAGGTTCGTACAATAATTTGTGTTGGGAAGTTAGAATCTTCTCATAATATCCTTCTTCATCTAATACAACAACTAGGTCTGGTATGGCATTAACAAAACTTTCAAGCCTTTCTTCTGTCTTTTTTCGTTCAGTGATGTCTATTCCTGAGCTTAGAGTTCCCTTGATGTCTCCTTCTTCATCTTTTAGGGCTGAGTTGTACCATAAATTGGTTCTTTCATCACCGGATTTAGTTAAAACAGGGTTCTCATAATACTCAGGATACTCACTTTCTCCGACTTTTTGATGAACCTTTCTCAATTCTTTTCTATTTTCTTTGGGAACGAAGTTCTGGAACCAGTTTTTTCCTACTATTTCTTCTTTGTCATAACCCAAGACTTCAGAAGCTTTTCTATTAGCTTCTATAACCTCTCCCTGCCGATTTATACTAACCATCATAACTTCTGCAGTTTCCAAGTATCTCTGAGCTCTATCCCTCTTCCTTTCAAGTTCTTTTTCTTTTTGTTTTCTTTCGGTAATGTCTCTAGCTACGGAGAGAACTCTTTCTTCTCCTTCGAGTTCGAAGAGATGAGAATGGATCTCCACTGGTATTTCGGTACCGTCTTTGGCTTGATGCTTCATCTCAAAACGAATATCCTCTTCTTCTAGCAATTCCCTCATAACTTCAGGAACTTCATCAGCTTTTTCCGAAGAATCTATGTCTCTGGGACTCATTTCCAAAAATTCTTTTCTCGAATACCCAAGCATCTTACAAGCAACATCATTAACCTCTATAAACTTGCCTGGCATTCCCTCCTCAGTCAAATCATGCAAGTAAATCGCATCATTCACATTATTGAATATTTCTCGAAACCGTTTCCTCTCCTTTTGAAGTTCTTCTTTCTTCTTCTTCCGTTCGGAAACGTCTCTGATATTGCATTGAACTACTTTTTCTCCACCAGCCTCAT
Source organism: Candidatus Methanohalarchaeum thermophilum (assembly GCA_001914405.1). Taxonomy (GTDB): domain Archaea; phylum Halobacteriota; class Methanonatronarchaeia; order Methanonatronarchaeales; family Methanonatronarchaeaceae; genus Methanohalarchaeum; species Methanohalarchaeum thermophilum. Next base: position 1,285,473 of record MSDW01000001.1, on the reverse strand, counting down.
ATGTGTTGCTAAGGAACTCAACTGTTTTCTCTTTCCCTTCTTTTGTTTTGAGCGGTAAATCTTTATAGCGAATATATCCTTCATTAACTAACTCATTAAATCTCTTCTTGTTTTCAAAAATATCTTCGAAGGTACCAATCTCCCAAAGTTCTTTTCCGACAAGTTCTTCTTTTGAATAACCAGTTAAGTCCTGAATATGTGGGTTTGCATCCTTTATTTTTCCAGATTCAGCATCTAAGATAAGCATACCATCATAAGCAGTTTCAAACAAACGCCTATACCGCTCCTCACTCTCCAATAACTCCCTTTTTCTCTGATAATGTTCAACCTCTTGTTTAATTGCATCACTTAAAACACCAAACTGTGATTTAGGGTCTCCTCCTTTCTGGATGTATCTGTCTGCACCCAGATTGAGAGCTTCTATAGCTACTTCTTTTCTTCCTTTCCCCGTAAAGATTATAAAGGGTATATCACTGCCTCTTTCTTCTCTCAAAGTTTCTAAGAACTCGAGACCATCCGTTATAGGCATTTGATAATCCGAGACAACGACATCGTATTCAGAATTACTTAACGATTCGAGAGCTTTTCCAGCAGAACTAACTGTCTCAACATCTAGCTCCTCATCCTCTTTCTCGAGAAAGATCTCGGCCTGCTCTAAAAAAGCAGACTCATCATCAACCAAAAGAATCCTAATCATCCTACTTATCAATAATTAGTTTATAATAAGGTATAAAAATTACACAGCAATCTTACGATTATAGATTCAGCAAAGGAAAAAAGAGAAAAATTCTTTGTTTTGTTATTGGGTTTTTGGTGTTTTGCGGATAAAAGAGGCGTTCAAACCATTTATGGTTTTTTGGGGATTAGGTAAGGGAGTTAAAGCCTTCGGTTAAATGCTCCGACGGGGGTTTAGGTTCGAGTTTTGCCCGTAAATTATTAAATAGGGATTCTTGAATGCATTCTCCTGGGCCTTCTCCCAAGTCAATTCATTTAGTTGGTTTAAGTAATGAATGCAAAAAATTGTTTTTATAATTTTCTAAGTAATCTTTAACTACAATGTTCGAGAAACGGGATTCCCACGCCAATTTACTAGTAAATAACTGATATCAGATAAGTTATTAAATGAGTTTTTGGTTCAGAGAAATTCATCAGAAATTTGTTGTAATATCGGCAATAGTATTGACCGAAACTAATCTTTTTTCAGGTAGGTGGGGAACTTTAAACTTTATATCCAAGCTCCAGTCTTCCTTTATATCTCTCTGTAGATCCTTCAATTCTTTATATCTGAAAAAAGCATCGAGATTCTTTAATACGATGTTGATTTCAGGGTTCAGGCCTTCTTCTTTGTACTTTTCTATGGTTCCTTTAATCTTGCTTAGTGGTTTGCCTGAGCTGTAGAGGGTTTCAACTTCATAGACCCTGTTTCCAGCTTGGATGTCCGGTATAACTCTGCCGTTGGTGTCTGTTGCAATGGCTGTATCTTCTTCGGTGTCAACGGAATCAAAACTAAATTTTTTAGTTTCTATCAAATATCTGGTCACGTAAGCCTTTAGACTATAGTGGAGAGGTGTTTCATTTCTTTCGGGGCCATCTTCAAGTTCAGGCTTCTATTAACGAGATGTGTAACACTTCTCTTTTTGTCCTGACCCCTTATAGGCTTGTTTTCATATTCCTTGAGTTTGCTTCTAAATTCTTCTTCGCCTAGTGAGAAAAACTCGTCAAAGGTTTCTTTTTCAGTTAAGTCCAAATCTTCGAGTGTATACCCTCATAATGCGCTGGCAAGCCTATTTTTTACATTTAACGGGTTTATGGCCTTATTTTCAGTTAATATTTTTTTTTCCAGCGATTTTAGGTTTAATCTCAATTACCTGTATCCTTTTAGTTCCTGTCTCCTCCTTTAACCTTTCCCTAAAGTCACCCGCTAGATGGGTTGGTACTTGGAAGATTATGAAACCGAGTTTCTGACCGTATAGCTCTCTCAGTCTCCTTCCAATCTTTTTCCACCTTACTTTTTCATCTAATCCTGTGTGGACATTTGAGAGGGAGTGTTTGAAAAACTCTTCATAGGTTACCTCAAGGAAACCCACGACTTTAGTCGTGGGAGGAATTGAGGTATAGAGACCAATACATGTTCTTATATGTGGCAGGATTTAATTAGTTTAGGTAATTTAATGAATAATTAAGTATGCGGAGAACAGTTAAAATCAAACTAGGCCTAGACCAAAATCAACAGAAACTATTACAAGAAACGATAGAGCAATTTAAGCAGGCTTGCCAGAAAGTGGTTGATTATGGATGGAACGAAGATGGCTTAAAGACCTATCAAAAGAACAAGCTACATAAAGCCACTTACGACAAAATACGGGAAGATACTGATTTACCAGCTAATTTAGTGATTAGAGCAAGGGATAGAGCATCAGAAGCAATCAAAGGTTGTGTAGAGAAACTCAAAAACGATGAGAAAGCTAGTAAACCAATTTTCAAATCTGATTCAATAGCCTATGATAAAAGGACACTAACAGTTTGGTTAGATGAGGAAAGTTGTTCTATTGCAACAATTGATGATAGAATAGAAGTTGGTTTCGATTTACCAAACGAACTCAACGACTACTACGACAAATACTTAAACGACGGCTGGGAAATTACCCAATCCACGATAGAGAAACATAGTTATGAAGATGGTGAACCATTGTATTTGCATCTTGGATTAGAAAAAGAAATACAAAAAAACAAATCAATTAATCCAACAATAATGGGAATTGATTTAGGAATAGAGAACTTGGCTGTTACTTCTACTGGGGAGTTTTTTTCTGGAACTGAGTTTTTTAGTAGGAGAGAACGCTATGAGGAGTTGCGTGGAAAGCTACAGGCAGAAGGCACCCGTTCTGCTCATTTAACTTTAAAATCGATGAGTGGGCGGGAGAACCGCTTCGCCTGTGACACGCTTCACCGCATCTCCAAAAAAATCGTAGAAGAAGCATTATCTAAGGATGTTGATGTAATAGTTATGGAAGAACTAAAAGAAATAAGACAAAACATCTCAGATAACAAGAAATTCCAGACATGGGCGTTTAGGAAACTACAAAAATACATCGAATACAAAGCCAAAGAAAAAGATATAGAGGTAAAGTATGTTAATCCAAAATACACTAGTCAACGCTGTTCGCGATGTGGAACTACATTAAAACAGAATCGAAGGAATCAACACTTCGAGTGCATGGACTGTGGTTATAGAGTTGATAGTGATTATAATGCTTCAAAGAATATTGGATTTAAAACTATCTTTGGCGGGCAAATGTCCCAGTCAAGGGATGGGTAACGGTCAACTTGCCCTAAAGTCAGGAGTGTTGAAACCGAATGGAGATTATTACTCTTACCCAAATTAAATGGGTTTGAGGTGGAGCTCACTGACAAGCCCACGGCTTTAGCCGTGGGTAGTTGACCAGGTCCACCTCTAGGCTCCTTTGGCTCGGCACCTAATTCCATCTCCTCATTTTCTTCGTCTTCTTTTTCTCTATCTGCCTTTTCTATAATTTTTTTCTTAAGTCCATATTCTTCCCTTGATGCCTAAGTCGGATCTATTTTTAATTAGTGAATTAAGACACTTGTAATTTATAATAACTTTTTTTAAATTAACTATTTAAATTAACTAGCTTAAAAAAGTATAAAAATAAAAAATTTATGGTTTTAATGGGTTTTATTTGTTTTCTTTGATTTTTATTTCTGTATTGGTTATTTTGTCTAGTCTTGATTTGGTGTCTAATCCTATTTCGGCTTCTGCTAGGTTGGCTATTATGGTTGGTATGAAACAGTGGCGGATGGAACCTGGTCTCATGAATTTTTTCATTTTTTTATGGTAGGTGTCGGGTTTTAATAGTTCCATTTTTGTTAGGTTAATTTTTTCTCCTATGTTTTCGCAGGATGTTTCTATTGTGATTTCTACGCTATCTTCGATTTTGTTTACGGTTACCTCATGTTTTTGATCACATAAGGGTGTATCAATTGATGCTTTAACAACCATAAAGAATCTCCTTTTTTTAATTACTTTTTTTGTTTCATAGGTTACCTCAAGGGAACCCACGACTTTAGTCGTGGGTAGTTGACGCTATTTGCTTAAACCATATAACATAACTAATTTCAATTTTTTAATTGATTCCCTCTATTAGGTCTTTTATTTCTTCCACACCTGGTACTTCTCCTGAAATCTTTATTTCACCATTTATTGATAGGGCTGGGGTTGACATGACTCCTCGTTTCGCTATCTCTGCTGTCTCATATACCTTTGTCACTTCTCCATCTACTTCTAGTTCTTTTATTGCTTTTTTTGCGTTTTTATATGTTTTCTTGCATTTTGGACAACCTGTTCCTAAGACCTCTATTTTCATACATAATTACCTCCTTATCTAATATTAGACCAAAAAGCCCCATAGTAATCCTATGAGGGTTGAAACTATTGCTACAAGGGAAATATACAATAATGTTCTTTTGGTTTTCATGACTCTCCATATAACGATCATGTTGGGTAGGCTCATTGAAGGACCGGCTAGTAATATTGCTAGAGCTGGGCCGGCATCCATCATTCCATGTAGGTAACCGAAGAAGTCTCCAACTATAGGGACCTCTAATAAAGTTGGCATATACAGAACTGCACCTATCACTGAAGCCACTAAGTTAGATAGTAATGTATTTTGGCCGAAGAGTTGTTGGGTGTATTGACCAATAGAGACTTTATAGGCCATAAATGTCTTTTCACCAATATTTACAGGTTCAAATGGATCCATGCCCTGAAATATAGCTGCAGATCCACCAATTACTCCAATAACAAAAGTACCAGCTATTAAAACTGGAAAAATTAACTTAACAAACCACCAGGTCTTCTCAAACCATTTCTTGACTTCTTTACTTGTGAAATATTTCTTTAACACTATTGCAAGCACTAATATCAAAATTAATGATCCAAAATATCTAATTAATTCACCTAGAATAGGGGAAGCTGCAACTAACAGTATTGCCACTTGTAAACCGAAAAAAGCAACTAAAACCCATTTAGACTTACCTTCTTTTTCGACTCCTGTTGAAAAGCCCTGGTTCTCAAAACTAGACTCTGAATCATTTTTTTGGAAAAAGAAAGCCATTATTATTCCAATCACTATTGCTGCAAATACTGCAAAAAAAGCCCTGGCAGCACCTAAATCAAGTCCTAGTACTCTCGCTGTGAACACTATTGCTAGTAAATTAATTGCTGGTCCTGAAAAAAGAAAAGCAGACGCTGGACCTATCCCAGCACCTTTTTTGTATATGCTTGCAAACATTGGTAAAATCGTGCAACTACAGACGGCAAGAGCCATTCCAGACACAGAAGCAATAGAGTAAGAAACCCATTTCTTAGTTCCAGCACCCAAATACTTAACAATTGAATTCCGTGGTATAACTGAATCTATTCCACCTGCTATAAAAAAGGCAGGCACCAAACAAGTTAAAACATGAAGAGTTAAGTAACTCAGTACTTCGTCGATTCCTGCTTCAAGAATCTTTATTGATATATTTATCCAGTCTATTTTACCACAACCCTTTTATTTCAAATCTTTTTGAAATATTCTTATTTCAAATATTATTGAAATAATACTTAAAACTTTCCTAATACCTCAAGAGTACAATACAAAAAAGTATATTAAAATAAAATACAAAAACTCAATAACAAAAAATGAAAGAAATACCCAGCGACTACAGAATATCCAAAGAAAAAATAAAAAAATACAAAAAAATAGCTAAAAAAGACTACAATGAGGTCACCTCAATTTTAAAAACCTTATCAAACCACAACAGAATAAAAATACTTAAAATCCTCAGAGACCAAGAGCTATGTGTTTGCGTTCTCATCAAAGTAATGAACTTAGACTACTCAAAAATGTCTTATCACCTAAAAAAACTACAAAAAAAAGACCTAATAACCAACAAAAAAGAAGGAAAATTCTCAATCTACAAGATAACAAAAAAAGGCAAAAAAACTCTAAAAAACATCAAAACAATACAAGACCAACAGCACCAATAAAGAAAAATAATTAAAATAAATGAAAGGAAAAAACATGAAACCATCTAAAAAGTGAAAAAAACCACTCATTTTATTTAAAATTGAAATTTTGTTATTTAACGAGATTCTGATCTTTAATTCCTGGGTTTATAATTTATATTTGTAATTTTTGTCTTTCTTTTTCCTATTCCGGTTTCTCGATTGGATGTTCAAATATGAACCCATCGAATTGTCTTGATATATTATAGTCCCCTAAGGGTTTTGTGAGTGTTACTCCAATAATTATATCGCCTTGGTGATTTGTTTTCCCCATTGACACTAATATATCTTCTTTAACTCCTCTTAATTCAAAACGGCACTCGAATACATGAATTTTTTGAGGCGATATTTCCTCTTCACCAAACTCTACTTCCTTAATCTTCGAAATTTTAGTCAACTCTAGGTTATGGACATCAGCTACATTAAGCCAGTCCTTGGGGATAATCCCCGCTTTCCATACTGATTCCTCTAGCGGTTCCGTAGGAATATCTCTAAACAAGTTTTCCCAAAAATAAGTAATCCTTTCACTATTATTCATTCTACTAACAGGGTTCAAGAACAAACCTCCCCGACCTATTCCTGGAGTAGTTGCTGTTACACCTACAAAACCTCTTTTTCCCCCACTAGGCCGTTGAGTATCTATTATTATCCTATTAGTGGCGTTAACATTTATTTTCACTCCGGGCATTTTTCGACTCTCTTTAACTGAAATAGAACCATTATAGACAGTTTCCGCTTCTTCCATACTGTTTTTAGCCCAACTAGAGGAAAAATTAAATGTTGTGTTATTTATATAATATATCCCTGCTAGAGCCACTACAATTAAAACAAATAAAATTATTATTGTTTTCTTATTCAAGTTTATACCTCCTTAACACTCCAAATGATTCTTTTTTCCAATTGAAGCCCCCCTTTATATTTTAAGTTTATTTGAAATAACTACATCTAAAATGTTTTTGAAATATTACTTAAAACTTTTTCATCACCAAAAAAATAAAAAAAATAGGAAATAAAACTAATATTAAACATACTAAAGATTAATTCCCGGTTTTTGGGTTTTTCACCGTCTTTAATCGTGTGGGTTAAAGCACTAAAAGCACCAGAAACCGTGAATCGCCTAAATCTCTTGGAGAGGATTTTTTTTCCTAAAAACCACTATATACCCGATTTTTGTGAAGAAGTTTAAATTTATGGAATAATTCTCCAGCGAAATACATTTATTTTATTTGAAATAATTCGATATGTGGGTTTAGGTATGAGTAAGAAAACAACCACTGTCCATATAGATGAAGAATTGCATCAATGGGCAAAAGAATACGGATTAAATCTCTCAAAGTTCGTAGAAAACCAGTTCTCAGAGGCTAGGACTAAATTAAACTCCTCTTCTAATCAAAAAACAAATTTAATCAATTATGCGGGGGACGGGATTACCACGCCAATTTACTAGTAAACCTAGATATTGATGAAAGGGTAGTTGAGTTACCTGCTGAAAAAACGAAAACAAAACACGAGAGAATCGTTGTCTTTAATGAGTAAGCACAAGATCATTTGGTTAAATTAAAGGAGTTGTTTGAGGAGCAACCATTTAGCACTAAAACCATCTACGGTCTAACAAAAAAGATGGACAATAAACCGGATGTTAAGTTAAAGCATTGTAGGAAATATTTTAGCCAACAATGGGACCGTGAAGGCCTACCAACTTCTATTAAAGAGATGTTGTTAGTTTATTTTGGAAACGTAGATTTAAGGAACTATGATCGACAAAGTGCAGAAGATTTGAAAGAAATATACGATAAAGCCGGATTTAGAATTAAGAATTAATCTAATATTTTTCCAAATACTTCTTTAGGCACTAAGAGATAAAAAGGAACCAGTCCAAATAATGGATTATTCATTATTAATACTCCATAATCAAGTAGAGAGCTTAAGAAGTCCTTTTTATCGAATCCATCTTCTTCACCAAATTTTTTCTCCTTATACTTTTCAAAATTATCTCTAATACCTTCCAATTTAATTATTAATTTATCAAGATAAGAATTAACATTTATCGAATATAAATAGCTAATTAAAATTAATAATGATATAATCTGTAATCCTAAAGCGGTTATAAGTGATTCAAAGCTTTTTACAATCCTAAAAGAAATCTTAAATGAGAAGAGCAAAGATAAAATTACTATAATAACCGTTAATGTTTGTATGGCAAATTAGTAATAAATAATAGTGTCTTTAATTCAATTTTTTCCACATTTTTTAAGGGGGTTGGAGTTATTCTGGTAATTTCAATTGCTTCATTCTGCTGGTGTTTCTGGTTTTGGTTCTGATTCGATTCTTCTTAGTTGATTTATGTGGCATAGGTTATTTGCGTCTTTTAATTTGATCTGTTGGGTGGGTGGTTTTCTATGTAAAAATGGTTTTTGTTTTCTATTTTAATTGTATTTGGGTCTAATTTATTGTAGAGTTAAGTATTAAATTAAATTAAATTGGTTTCTGTTAACTTTTGGTTAACTTTGGTTGGTTGGTGCTATTGTATTGGTTAAGGGTTTTATGGTTTTTTGTTTTGTCTTGTTTTTGGTGTTTTGTGGTTGGTTTATCTGTATTTTTTTGGGATTTGTTGGCTGATTTTTTTGTTTTGCGGTTGTTTTGTGGGTTTTTTGTGGGATGGGTTTTTTGTTTCTTTGGGGGTATTCCTATTTTGTTTATTGGTTTGTTTTTGTGGGGTGGTTTGGTTTGGGGTTTAGTGATTTTTTTGGGGATAGGGATGGTGTGTCGCCTGTTATTGGTGTTGTTTTGTTAGTTGCTATTACTGTTATTATGGCAACGATAGTTGCTGGTTTTGTATTTGAAGTGATTCAAGAACCTAATAGCTCGCCATTAGTTGAATTATCAATTAGAGGTGTTGATGACAGGGATAACATATTTTATGTCGAGCATGTGACTGGGGATTCGATTGCTGATGTTTCTAGTAACCTCATATTGTACTGTCAAAACTCAAAATTGAACGAGAACGCTACATTAACAGTATCAGGAAATAACCAAGACCTGGATCCAGGAGAAACACTAAAAGTCAAAGTAACCAACTCCACAGAAACAGGACAAATAATAATCGTCGAAGACAGCTCAAACACAATACTCAAAGCCACCAACAACAAATTCAAATACCACCAAAACCAACCACCAAAAACAACAAACCCAATCCCAAGCCACAAAGAAACAGATGTTTCGACTAATACAGACTTAGCTGTAAAGGTAACCGACCCAAACAACGATAAAATAAACACTAGCTTCTACTGGAGTAACAATACATTAATTGAATCAGTTAATAATGTGGACACAGGTTCAAAAGCCATAACATCCAATCTAAACCTACAACAAGGAAAAACATATAGTTGGTATGCAGTAGCAGATGACGGACAAAAAACCAATAAATCAAACACATGGACCTTCACAACAACAACGAAAGAAACAAATTCAAATCCTTCAGCTGACTACGATTACTCACCAACTGACCCATTGACTGATGAAAGCATAAGTTTTGACGGAACCCTGAGTAGTGATAGCGATGGTAGCATAAGCACTTACGAGTGGGACTGGACAAGTGATGGCACCTATGAATCAACTGGTTCTAATCCTAGTCATTCTTACCCAGATGACGGAAATTACGATGTTACATTAAGAGTAACAGACGACGACGGTGTAACCGATACCTATACCGAAACAGTAACAGTGGAAAACCGTAATCCTTCAGCCTCTTTGAGTGTAGAATCACCAGTCTTGACAGATGAGGACTCTTTGATGGATGCTACTGGAAGTAGTGACCCAGATGGTTCAGTAGAGGAGTATGCCTTTGATTTCACTAATGATGGAACTTATGAGGTGACTGGAAATACAGATGGAACAGTAGAACATAGTTATCCTGATAACGGAACTTATACTGTGAAAGTTAGGGTTACTGACAATGATAGAGCAACAGACACAGACACAGCAACCATAACAGTTCAAGACACAGACGGAGGAGATAACACAGCGCCAAATGTAACAATAAACAGTGCAATTTATCAGAATAACAATGAAGAGGTGGAAGTTAATTTTACTGCCTCTGATCTGGATAATAACCTAGATAACTATACAATAAAAGTGTACAACAAAAAGGATAAACTCAAAGAAACTGACGAAGGTAAATTAAGTTCAAGTGGCGAAACAAAAACAGTAATAATAGGAGGACTTCCTAGTAACAAAAAACCATTTACAGTTAATGTTTCAGTAACTGACGATGTCGGTTTATCGGATACAGCTAACCAACAAAGCCTTCGATAACGGTAGCAGGTAAGAATAGAGAACTCGATCTTTTATTTATTACTTTAAACCTATTTTTTTATAGTTTATATTTATTGTATCCGGTGCGATGGCAAAGAAAACACATACCAAAAACAGCAAGAGACACATATAAGAGACAGAATTGAAGTTTACTAAAAAAGGCTAATTTAGAAATAAAAAAGACAAAATAAATTTTTCTAACTTTGATTATAGTTTTAGTTAGTTGGGTTACCTTTATTAACGGTGATTAATTTAAGTTTAGTTGTGGTTGGATCTAAATGAGTGAGGATTTGTTTGGTGAGTTGACGGATGCGGTGGTTGCTGGTGATAAGGATCGGTGTCGTGGTTTGGCTGAGCAGGCTTTGGATGAGGGTGTTGATCCGTATAGGGCGTTGATGGAGGGGTGTGCTGAGGGTATGAATATTATGAGTGACAGATACGATGAGGGGGAGGCTTATGTGCCGGATATTTTGTTGTCGGCTGAAGCTCTCTACGAAGCAATGGATGTACTAAAACCGCATATCGATGTTGAGGATACAGGAGTATCAGGGAAGGTTTTGCTAGGAGTAGTAGAAGGAGACATACACGACATAGGAAAGAATGTCTTGAAATCGATTTTTGATGCTGCCGGCTTCGACGTCATAGATTTAGGAAGGGATGTAAGGCCTGAACAGTTCCAGGAATCTATTGAAAAGGAGAAACCTGATATTCTTGGTTTATCGGCTTTGATGACTACTTCGATGACTGGTATGCCTAAGATAATAGAAAACTTACAGAAAGCTGGGTTGAGGAAGAGAGTAAAGGTGATGGTTGGTGGAGCTCCAATTTCAGAGGATTATGCGGAAAAGATAGGAGCCGATGGTTACGCACCAAACGCACCACAAGCCAAAAAAACAGCCGAAAAACTACTAAAACAAAAGAAAAAGGAGGCATAAACAAATGAAAGAGGAATTGTCTTCTGAGGAGAGATGGAAGGCACTTTTGAAAGGTGATCCAGTTGATAGGGTTCCGGTTATGCCACTTGTTTTGGGGCAGAGTGCTTTGGTTTGTGGTTACGAGAATTTAGGTGATTTTTATTCAAAGCCTGAGGTGCATGTGAAATGTCAGCTTAGGGCTAAGGAGATGTTTGGATATGGTCAGCCATTGATAGCGTTTCCTACTAGTTACAAACATGCTGCGGTCTGGGGTTCTGAGATAGAACATCCTTATAGGGAGGCGATGGGATCAATAGCTGTTCATGAACCTGTTGTTGAAACGGCTGAGGAGCTTGAGGAGTTGGAGATCCCGGATCCTAGGGAAGGAAAGTATATGGAAGAATTTTTTGATATGGTCGAGATGGTGATAGAAAAAGGTGAGGTAAAACCTTTTGTTTATCTAACAACTGGTATAACTGCTACTGCTCCTGTTATTGTTGGTACTGAAAAGTTTATGATGTGGCTTCGGAAAGAACCAAGTTTGTGTGAAGTGGCTTTGGACAAGGCAACGGAGTTTGTTCAGCTTGTTACGGAAGAGTTAGTAAATGAATTTGGTGCTGATTCGTTTATTCCCTGGACATCTTTTCCTAATGATGCCAATATTTTGATTTCTCCTGATACATTTGGAGAATTAATTTTACCAAGAGTCCAGGAGCATCATGAGTTTTTATTGGATCTTGGGTTGCCTATGATCTACACTCATTGGTGTTCAGATCATAATGGAAATATAGAAGCAGGTCATATAGATAAGATTCCAATGGGAGATCCCGGAATAATTCATTTTGGTCCAGAAGTAGATGTAGCAAAAGTTGTTGAAAGGTTTGGTGATAAAAGCGTTATCTTAGGAAATGTTAGTCCACCTTCTATCCAAAAAAAATCGTTTAAAGAAGTAATGAAACTTTGCAAAGAAAATATAAAGAAGGGTATTGAGGCTGATAAAGGATATTTACTTGGCTGTGGCTGTGAATTACCTCCATTTGCACCCCCAATTAACACCTACGCCATGATTAAAGCCGCCAGAGAATACGGACAATATTAAGACCAAATTTAAACTAAAAACTTTTTATTTTTTTATTAAATTTTTTTTGGTTCTTATTAAAATAGAATAAAAAGGAGTATAAAACATAGCCAGTTCACCTTATCTATATAATATTGTATGAAACTTCAGGTATCTACAAAAACTCTTAAACATTAGTTGAGAGATCACTTTTTTATTCAAATTAGTTCCTCTAATTATCTCTTTAAAGATTATTAATACCTTATATACTTTTTACTAAACTTAGCTATTGATTCCTTTCTAGTAAATGGAAGGTTCATAATAACTGAATCAACAGGTTTTAAATCTATCTCTTGACTAGGTTCAGCATTTAACCCTACTAAACCATTCTCAACCTCCTCAAATTCTTTTTCTTCTTTGAAATCTTTGAAAGTTCTTTGTTTCACTGATTCAGGAATAATCCTAGAAAGATAAAGAATATTACTACCAAGAGAGAATTTAGTAGAATCTTCAATCTCTATCTTAATTTTATCCGTTTGCTTCGGAGTTTCTTGAAGAGCTAAGTGAATAGTAGCTAAGTTGTGCAGTAAAAGGCATTATGTCAGTACCAGTGATATCTTCTTCTAAAAACTGTTGATGATGTTTTTCCTTTTTCTCTATTTACTCATTTTTCTCTTATATGAAGAAACTAAAAAGGTTCCACTACCACAAGTTTGATCTAATATTTCTTCATCAGTGTCCTCAATACCTAAATTAGTTAATAAATAAGCTGGTCTATTCATTATTATATTCTTGATTTTTGTTTACCAAATAAATAATAAATAATAGTTTTTAGATTAGTGTTTTTTTTACTTCTACAATAAGAATAGACTATGGTTGGCTATATTATGCTATGTGAAAGAGAAGTATAGACCACTTGTGGTATCTAGGTCGGAGATGGGTAAAGGCGGTGAAACGGAGAGTCCTAGGAGAGAAGAATTATTTGATATAGGCGTCAAACCAAATTATGACACATACCTTATTATATAGATAACGAGGAAGATCTAGGAAGAACAGAAAGAAAAGACGCATAAGCTTTAACTTAATTCAAAACCATGGATTAAGGGTTTTTTTAGTTCCCAAATAAGATATATACTGTACATGCGTAAAATGCCTAGGAAAATTAAAATCACGGCAGGCCCTAAGAATAGATTTGACTTACCTGATAGTGATGGGTATATGCTCTACTCAGCACTTTTAAATAAAATTAATGAATCTGACAATGAAATAAGTTCACACGTCCACGATACAGAGTTTTCATCCATCAATGTTTCTAATCTAGATGGAAAGTTCAGTAAGCCAAAAACCAATAGGAAACACCGAAAGAGTGTCCTGCCTAGTGAAGAATATGAATTCAAAATAGGTGTAACGGATCCGAAAGAAGCCGAAATCTTTCAAAGTTTGGTAGAACCCCTTATACTCAATGAAGGATTCATAGAATTTGAGGATGGATCGCTAAGAGTTGAAGAATTTGAAAGCTCGAAAGTGAGCTTTGAAGAAATATTCAAAGAAGCAAATGAATATGAAGATCCTGAAATCCTAGTTCAATTCGAAACCCCAACTTGCATCCAATTCAAGGACTCAAAGGTAACGGAAATGTTTCCACATCGAAAAGCAGTGTTCTCATCAATTTTATCTAAATGGAATGGTGTAGTACCTAATGGATTTGAAATAGATATATCACAGGAGGAAATTGGACGTAACATTATAGAAAAGCCAGATAACCGATCCCTGGAGTTTCATAGTGTTATGGTGGATCGGGTGGATGATGAGAACAAGGGCCATAAGAGGCCAATATTTAGACAAGGGTTTACTGGGAAATGCAAGTATTTTTTCTCTAAGAAAACAGATCAAGATTTTAAGATGGCTGTAACTGCTCTTTCTTTATTCTCTGAATTTGGTGGTATTGGAAGTTCTGTGAGCAGAGGATGTGGGAGTGTGGGTATTAGGATTGTTAATAGGTCTTAAGGATGAAAACGATGGCAGAACTAATGCAATATATCGAGGACTTAAGAAAAAAAGCTCTGAATAATAATTGGCACTTAATACGAGGTAAGGGAACGAATAGTCAGAACGAATTGGATTTATTGTCTCACTCATTAGATGTGGTTCAGATAACCTATAATTTAGCATCTGAACTAGATCTAAAGGTTGAATATTCTTTAAAAGATTTTATAACAGCTGCTTTTTTTCATGATCTTCATAAAATCGATAATATCGGTGGAACAGAGACAATGAGCGAGGAAGAGGTTAAATCTCTTCTAGATAAATGGGGTGTTAAGGATAAGGCACTAGGAAACTTCTCTCTACAAGAGTTTACAGATCTACTTAAGAGTATTCATTCTTATCATGGTTCGAGTTCTTCTAAGATTAGAGTCAACTCGAATAAAGATTTATTTAGGGTTTTGCAAGTGATAAGGCTGTCTGATGGAATAGCTTCAACTGAGAACCTTGATAGTCTTTATCAAACTGGGAATAGGAAAAAGACTAGACAGGTAGAGAGACTAAACCAGTTCCTTGACCAGGATTACTGTCTTGGTTATCATCAACTGTCAGAAGTCAAGCCTGCCTTAGGGGCGCTTATTCACCAAATGACAAGAAAAACATTGAAAGAAAGGGGCAGTATACCAGTTGGTTCTCGAATTGATGCTACAATTTACTTATTACCTAGGGAACTTGATACGAAGGATCTTAAGTCAGAAATAGCTAATAATATTGTAAGTGAATTCAAAGAGAAGAGTATAGTGTCTGGAGTTCCTGATAAGATCAGAAGCAGTGTTTATGGGGCGGAGATAAATATAGAGACTTTAATTCAAAATAAGATAGAAGATCTGAATGCTGAAAAAGGTCAAGATAACTTAGATGATCAGTATAGGAATCTTACAAGTAAATTATTTGAAGTAGAAGATTTAAAAGAGTATTCTATTGTAAATGAGGGTTCCGATCTAGTAGATATAGATAAAGAGAATGAAAGCGTGCTGACTAGTGTTCCAGTAACTCAGAAAGGTTACCTAGTCGGAGATACTTTTAAGAAACTAACTAAGGAACTCAATTCTCAGGAAAATATTCCAAGAATAAAAGTGATTGAGGGGCTTTCTAAAAAAGTTTTCGATGTTAATGTGGATCTGGATAGGTTTCAGGATATTAATTGGAGAACACAACAGACTCATTTAGCAATGATTGTAGGCAATTATTGTTATCAGAAAACAGAATTTGATGCGGTTAAAAAGATTCTAAAGAAGTTAGGAAATGCTGGCAAAAATTTACTAGGTGAAGATAAGGGCTCAGCACTTAAGTTAGATTATTTAAGTGAATATTTAGATGAGATATTAACTATTAACTGGTATAAAAATGAAGAAGAGGAGAATATAACCGGATCTAGCATTCCAAATGAGATAAAAAGTGATCTAAATTATGATGAAGCCTGTATTCTGTGTGGGAAGGAAAGTGATTTCGATTATAGAACTTCTGGTAGGGGAGAGTATTCAGAATACAGTGCCTCGTACATGACTAGAGGAGTCACAGGAAAAGATCTGTCTTCAGACTGGAAACTTTGTACAACCTGTTTCCTTGATAATGCATTAATGAGATCCCTTATTAGCAGATCTAACAGTATCTCAGATATGGAGAACACTTTGTTCTTAAAGGTCATGCCTAACAGGTACTTAAATACGAGTCAGATAAAACTTCTTAGAGCTAATTTGAATGAAAGTTTTAATAACGTTAAAAAAGATTCTGAGAAATATTTAGCAACAGAAAAGGAATATGAAATAGAAAATGATTCTGATACATTATATCCGATAATAGAAAATGATTCCGATAACCCATATTACCCTTTTCAAGAAGATTATCAAATTAATTTAGATAAAGTAATGAATATTGAAAATATAAGTTTACTTATAAGTTCTGAGAACTATTTCTTCCTTGCTATTGAAGATAAGACTAATAATGAAACTAAACAGATTACTCTTAACTGGCTTAAGGCTATTCAAAGGGCTTTACTTCTATATAGGATGCATAATGTCAATGTCAGGATAGAGAGTAATCCAGAGATGTTAGTGGATAAACCTTACCCAGATGTTTCAGGAGTTAAGATCGTGAATCCCCCTTCTCAGATATCTTCAGTTTTCGATGAGGAGATTAAATACAAAAATATTGATGGATACTTGGATGGACTTACTAATCTAACTTATGTACTAAATTTTGATCAATACAGCTCGATACCAGATCTGAACGGTATATACGGAGAATTTAAGAGATCTATGTTTCCAGGAGCTAGATTTTATCGGGCAGGTGAAAGAGAAGCTAACTCAAGTGCCCCATACTACAGAATAAGAGATAATGTAATTCCTGTTTGTGATTCTATTAACTATTGGAAATCTAAGATCCTCCTCAAAGAGGATTTAAGTCAAGAAAAGGAGGTTTTGAATGTGAATAGGATAGAAAATGTGGTAAAAGAATTCAAGATATCTGCAAGTCCAGATGCGTCAACACATGAGATTCAATTACCATTGAGAAAAATGATAAACAAGATATTGGATTCTGATAACAAAACTAAAGAAGAAATAATCGAGGAAGCTGCTGGCTCAATTTATAGGCGAGTAGAGAGAAAATGGGGAGAAAGTAACGTATATATCTCAACTGAGGAAAACGAGGGCCAGGATCAAAGGATAGAAAAGGGATGCAAGTCTTTTTACGAGGAAATTTATGAAGATATGTTGAATGAAGACAAAATAAGACTTGCAAATCAAAAAAATGATATTTTAGACGCTTTTTACTTTAATGTTCAAAAGAAGGGTGATAAGAATGAGTGAAAGTTCTGAATTTCCTGATATCCTCCAAGAAATAGAGGATTATATATACGAAAAAGTTCCTAAAACAAAAACAGGGAGAATGGCACATATTGGAGTTCTAAGAAAAACCGATTCTTACAACATATTTACTACGGAGGGCTCTGAACTGAACTTGGCTTCTACTTCAAAAAAGCCTGAATCTGAAGAAAAAATTCAGAGAATAGTTATGTTTAAGAGAAAACAAGTAGCATCAGAGAGAAGAAAAGGAAAGGAAATACTCCGAGGACTATACAAAAATAATTCTGATGACATAGAAAAGGAGGAAGCCTTCGGAAATTTCAATGAGGATGAGGACTTATGTAGGTTACATGATAACCTCGGAGGAAAATGTATAGACTGTAAACTCTATGGATTCGCTAATGCAGAGGAAAAAGATGGCTCCAGACACTCAAGGATTCTAACTGACTCAGCCTTTTCAGTAAGAGGCTTAAACCAGCGTGAGGACATTACTTTCAATGCACAAAGTGAGGAAAACGAATCTGAGGCATCTACAGCCCTTAACTCTACAGCCCATACCCAGCCAGAAACCTTTTTCCCATCGATAGTAACTATTCGAGATTTCACTTGGAGGGAGCTATACTGGTTGATTCATCTGATAGAGAGCACTACTAGGTATGGGGCTGAGACTAGTCGAACTGGATACATTGATAATCAGATTGTTTCAATATGGTTTGATACTAAGGAAACTATTTCCAATTTAGAACTTACTAAAGAAGTAACTAAAGAGATTGAGAACAATAATGGATCTCTTAATGATCTATCAGTTCAAACCGTTAGAAAAGCTATGAAAGAGACATTACCTAATAGTAAGGTCGATATAGATGACATCAAAGATGATATTAAAAGTAGATTTGAATCTAATGAAATTAATTTCTTAGAGAAACTCTATGGGAGTCAATTGAGAGATTAAAATGTCTATTAGTGTTAAGAAAGCTACTATTGAGGTAAAAGATCCAGTATATTTCAGTGGAAAGGAGATGAATAAGAGAGTGTCTTCAGGGCGTTATCTTCATAATTACGCCCTTACTTATTCCATTTTAAATGCGTCTGGAAACTTTTCTAAGTTAACAGAGTACACAAAAAAATGGGAAAAACCTTCCGGTGAAGGCCCCAAATACAAAGAGGATTTGAGAAGATTGAATTTCTACGTATTTCCGGCAAAACCGGTTGATATCAACTTTAGTACAGAAATAGTTAATACTACTAGTGAGGAATACCACGAAGAAGTTACAGCAAGGAGAGGAAAGAGATTTTTCACAAGTCATAAATTACAAAGAATAGATATTGGATCTAAGTTCGAAACTTTTATTTTATCGAGAGAAGAGTTCGATTTTCCTTCGAGAACTCGTCTTGGTAAGTTTATGAGCAAGGTAAGATTGAAAACAGTAGATCGGGATTTTGAGAGAGAAAATACTAATACTGAAAAAAAGTTAACAAGTGTTCTTAATGCTTTTGATTTGTCAGAAGAGTTTGAGCAAAATACTAAGAAGATTAAAATTAAGAGAATGAGACCCACTCCATTGATAACATCAGCTGTTTTTAATGGGGATATGATAGTAACTGAGGAAGGAGGGGTGCTACCTCTTAATGTCGGGTACCTCAAAAAGAAAAAGGATTAAGATTGATCCAGTTAAGTTTCAATATTCTGAAGAGCAGCCTCATAGCACTGGAGACATTAGTTTATTCCCTCATCAGGCTGATTTTTTTCGTTCTATGATACATGCCTTGGATAACAATAATTCTAAACTTTTTTTTCTTGAGTCAATGACTGGTTCAGGGAAGACAATAGCTAATATAATGCCTGCATTGGAAAAAAGATCTAATATAATACTTTCTTATCCTACTAATGCCTTGATAGAGGACCAGTATAATTCAATTAAAGAGGACTCAGAGGAGTTTGGGTTCCAAGATAAGATTAATATAGAGAAAATAAACTCTGGATACTTACAGAACGAAAGAATGAATAAAGATAAGAACATTCCTGATATTCTGTATGATAAGTTTGGAAATGCAATGGCCGATCATTCTCGGGCTCATGTTTTTTTAACTAATCCAGATACTCTCTATAATGTATTGACTGGGAAATACTGGAGTAGTTCTGGATTCTCTGAGCCTATGGATAGAGCTATAGAGAATGCTATCGGGGGTATATCCTATTTTGTTTTTGATGAGTTCCATATGTATGATGTTAGTCAGGAGACTTCTATTCTAAACTTATCACTATTGATCCATCAGAATAAGGGTATAAGTCGGTCCATAGTGTTTTCATCGGCAACTCCAGATGATGATTTCAAAAAAAGGCTAAAGGCGATCTCGGAGAATGGGATTAGTGTGTTTAAAGATGATCAGTCTAGATCTAATGGGGGAAGTAAGACTATAGCAGGGGATCTTGATCTTGAAATTGTGTTTGGTAAGAAATGGAATGCTCCCTCTTTCTTTATTAATAAGAATGAAGAGAATGTATTGAGCTTAATTGAGGGGAAGTCAAAAGAGATCACAGCCATCTTTGAGTCAGAGAAACGGACTTTAGATCTTGTGGAACTCCTTAAAAATGAATACCCAAGTCTGAAGGATTTAATGGCTTACAACACAGGTCATTTATCGAGTGATCTCAGTATAACTGAACCTGAAGTTCGTTTACAGATTGGAACTAGGACTTTATCAGTTGGAATAGATTTCGAGACAAGAAATCTATTTTTTGAGTCTTATAGGGCTAGAGATTTTCTTCAAAAGCTTGGGAGAACTGGTAGAAGAGGGAAGGGATCGAAGGCAATTTGTTATACCTCTGAGTACTCATTTGATCTTGAAGAGATGAAAGATAGTTATATGGACAGGAAACAGTTTGAACGAGATGTATTGAAGAACATGAGACAAAGAAATGATCTTAGAGGTTTCATTACCAAGTATGGGCCTTTAGAGTTAGGGAATATGAAGAAAGATTTTAAGCCTGCACTTAAGGGAAAAGTTATAGGAGTAAGTAACCGAATATATCATAAGTCTCCGAGAAGTGATTCTAGATATGAAGAGTATTTAATGTCGTTTAGGGATCCGGGAGTCCCTCAGGTAGCTGTCAGTGAAAAAAATAGGATTAATTTCCAAAATATAATTAATTTTCTTGAGACTCAAGAAGTTAAGAGCCTTGTTTCAAGAGAAGATTTTATTACTAAGGAAGAGAATAAACGGAAATCTCCAGTTAAAATTGATTATATAGAGAGAAAAGTAATAGATCCTATCTTATTTTTTTCTGAAAGACCTCAGAGAGAGTCAAAGGATGTCTGTTTCACAACAACTAGATATAATGAACCAGAACTTGGATTAATTAAGTATCCAAATGAGGCAGGCTTTAAGTTTAAGATCACTGGAGATAACTTGGATTCAAGAATTATACATTTTATCGAAGAAAAGCTCTCTAAAAAGGATCTTTTGATCTATGTTTTAGATGAAGGAACTTATAAAGATAATAGAGGATTAATACCTCATTTATTCCGAACTTATGATCTGAAGATCGGAAGTAGTAAAGATTATAAATTATCATTTGGTCAAAATGCTTTGAAACTTGATTCTACTTTTGATCTAGAATGAATAGACTAGTTAATGTTTCCATGCTTAATCAGTATCTTTATTGTCCTCGTAGGTTTTGGTATATTCTTTTTTATAATACTCAAGGATCTAATTATTATCGAATTGATGGGAAAACAAAACATAAGAATCAATCTAGGAGGGGCGGTTGGACTAAAGAAAGATACTTCGAGTCAAAGGAACTGGGTCTTAAGGGGAAAATTGATATTTTAGAAGATAATATAACTCCAGTGGAGAGGAAAAGAGGAACTGATTACTATACAAATGATGAAATACAGTTAGCTGGATACTGTATGTTGTTAGAAAAGAATATAAATGAGAGAATCGATAGTGGAATCATATATCTATTTGGAACAGACCAGAGGTTTGAGATAAAGATAACTGAATGGCATAGAAACAAAGTTAAAGAAGTAACTAAGGATATTAAGAATATGAAACCAGATAATCCTCCTAAATTTAATGAAAATCCTAGTAAATGTAGAAAATGTTCTGCTCGTGAGTATTGTATGCCTGAAGAATCTAAGAAGTTAGGAGAAGATTAGATTAATATGTCTATGAAAGCTTCTGAACAGATATTTGATGATTCTGTTGTTTATGTTACTAAACAAGGTACTCAGGTTAGAGTTGATGAAGGTAGGATAGTGATCTGGGATGTAGATGGGGATGAGGGGGAATTAGGGTCTTTTCCAGTAAAGAAGTTGGATACAATAAATGTTTTTGGAAATATTAACTTTACTACGCCTTTTGTTAAAAGAGCTAACGATTATGGGATAGTTCTCAACTACTTCACTCAAAACGGGAAATATAAAGGATCTTTTATACCAAAAAAGAATACTATAGCAGAAGTTAGAAGAAAACAATATGGAATTACGGGAGATGAAGAATTAGAGATAGCTAAATCCATGATAAAAGCTAAAATCAAGAATTCTCGAACTTTCCTAAAAAGAAAAGGAGTTAAAGGGCTAGGAAAAATTAAGGATATTCAAAGCAGAATAGAGGAATCCGAAAAAATGAAAGAACTAAGAGGATACGAAGGAGTTGCAACCGAAGAATACTTCAGACTCCTAGATGGAGCACTCGTAGGAGACTGGGCCTTTACAAAAAGAACTAAGAATCCACCAAAGGATCATATAAATTCTTTAATGTCTTTAACCTATGTCATGATGAAGAATGAGGTGATAAGCGCTCTCAGACAATATAACCTTGATCCATTCCTTGGAATAATGCACACGGATAGACACGGAAGACCTTCTCTAGCCCTCGACTTACTTGAAGAATTTCGGCCAATATTCTGTGATGCATTCACAACAAGACTGGTGAATAGAGGAACTATAACTCATGATGATTTTAAGAAGAACAACCACCTCAAAGATGAAAAATTTAAAACTTATTTAGAAAAATTCGATAGTTACATGAAAGAAGAATTTAAACATCCTCATTTCGATTATAAGGTGTCTAAAAGAAAGTCTATTAGAATGCAATCAGTATTACTTCGAAAACGGATTACTGGTGAGATGGACGAATATCATGCACTAAAATTTAAGAGATGATATCTTGAGCGAAACTGAACATCTCGCAATTGCCTATGATATAAGCGATGATAAGAATAGGAGAAAAGTATACAAAACTTTAAGAAAATATGGTGCTTGGAAACAATACAGTGTTTTTGAATTAGAAGTAACTAAAACCGAGAGAGTAAAACTCGAAGATGAACTACAGAAACATCTTGAAACAGGGGATAAAATCAGGATATACTCCTTATGTAAAAAGTGTGCAGATAATATCAAGGATCTTGGTGAAGATACTAGCGGAAAGTCATCAAATATTATTTAATTTAACTTGGTTTTCATGGACTATTATAAACCCTATGTATAGCAGGGGTTCATGAAAAAAGGTTCTCTAATGAGAGGACTATAAGAGTTATTTTGGATTTTGAACGATTTTGGCCCTGGACTCTAAGTACATTAGAAAACTCATAAGAGATTGAAACGAAAAAGATTATTTGTATTCTGAATTGAAATACTCTCAGTACATTAGAAAACTCATAAGAAATTGAAATAAATAAGCCGAAGCAGCATTAGAGCAAAAATATATTGACACAAAAAATGACTCGGTTCCAGTGCTGTGGGTGCAAAAAGGAATTACTAAATGACGGATCTAATAAAAAAGACTAAACTGATCCGTGTATTTCCTGGATCTATGCCTCTTTACCCGTGGGTTAGAGTCTTAGAGCTCTCAAAGACCGTAATCCTATATATAAAAATAAGAGTTAAAGGAAATTATTGTTTGTTTTTTCTTGTACTAAACCATCAAGAAATTGGTGACTACTAAATATTCCCTATATAGCTTTAATTGAATAATATAATTAAAACAAACCTTATACAAGGACGCTATTGTAAATTAAGTAGGTCATATTTTGGGATTACTTTTGCTTTGCTATTTCTGTTTTTGTTTTTTGTGATTTTTTCTAATTAAGAACCTGTTTTTATATAGATTGTATATAAGTTGTTTCTGTTTTTTTATGGATTTTATGTCTATTATCTTTGGATAAAGTAGTTGTATGGATTTTTTTTTCATAATATGTGAATATATTGGTTTTTCAGGTTGACTAGGAAAAATAGGCTCTATAAACCTCCATTCTTCGTCCGTTAACTCTTCAAACCTCAAATCCATTCCTTTCCTATAACCTAGAAATAGAAGTTACTTAACACTTTTGAAATGACTTTATAAAGGGTGATTCATTGATTAGGGAGGGGGAATCCTTTTTTATTTTTTTTTAGGGATGATATGGAGATGGGCTAGAAGATTCTGGCTGTTGTTTTGTTTATGTATTTGTCTTTGTTGAGCATCAAGTTGTTTTTTAATATCTCGAAAATTCTTTTTTCTTCTAGATCTTTTTTTTCCAAGTCTTTTATGTCGTTCCAAGTTTTTATTGTAACTAATAATTCATCTTTTTCGTAATTTGATGGATTTGGAGATGTTTTTTGATTAACTAAGTTAATGTGTAGTTTGTTTTGTTTGTCTAGGCGTAACCATATTTCTCCTTTTCCTTTCCATAGTTTTTTTGTTATTTCTTCGATGTTTTCTTCGAATTTATTTTTCATTTTTTCAATTCTTTGTTTTTTAATCTTTTTTGTATCTAGTATCGCTATCTCTACTTTTTGATTTTTGTATTCTGATCCAAGTGTTAGTCTTCCTCGGTTATCGGTTTTTTTTCTTATTATTTTATCACTACTTACTTCTATTTTAACCATTTATTCAACCTCAACCCATAGATATGTGGGTATTATTTATGAAAATGTGGGAAAGAAATATTATCGAGATTGAGTGTTTCTCTTTAAAAATTATTAGGTGTCTTTGTTTTATTTGTCAAAATTTTTTTTATATACTATGAAATCACTATAGTTTTTTAGAACTAAAAAAAAATAAAATATAAAATAGAAGATAGAAAACAGAAAAACAAAGAACAATCATACCTTGAAACCTAGTCTTTGTGCTGCTTCTTTGTAACTTATTGCGTCGCCCATTTTTTCAGTAACTTCTTTAATTGGTTCACCGTTTCGTGCTTCCCTTAACTCATCAATTAATTCATAGATTGTTTCTTGGTTTCCATATCTACAAAACCCTTGTTTAGTGTATTTGTCGCTGTATTGTTCTTTGGCTTCTGCCAGGAGTGTTAGGTGATTGTTTCTTTTTTTACAATCAACAACGATTTCGTCCTGGAACCTGTCTTCGATATATTCCTCAATTTCTTTTTCTCCCTTCTCCATCTCTAGCCACCACTCCAAGTATGGACATCTACCATTTTTATCTCATCCAAAAAAAAAAATAAATAAGTAAAAGTGGTTGGATTTTGGTTATGTGTATCCTTCTATTTCTAGTGCTTTGTGTATTATTTGTTTTATTGTTTTGTTCGCCATGTTTTGTGCTGTTCTCCAATTCTTTGAGTTGCTTGGATCTTGTAGTAGGGTGGCTCTTACTACATCACTTGGATCTAGGTCACGCATATTGAGTTTGGCGATTCCTATTCCTATTCGGATGATTGATTCTTTGTGCCGTATCCCTGTTTCTCCTTCATCAACTGCACTTATGTAGAAGTTCACTATGTCTTTTAGTCTTTCTCTCGTTTCTCGTGTGATCTCTGGTTGAAAACTCTTGATGTAATCTAAATATCCTCTTAGTTCACTTCCTTCGTATCCTTCAGTTTCTTTCATGAAATCACTTATTCGGTCATTCATTATTTCCTGTTGCTCGTCTTTGTTTGGTGTTTCTAATTCAAAAACAAAGTCAAATCTGTCTTTTAATTCAGGGCTTAGAACACTTGTATCATTTACTGAAGCAATTACTCGGCACTGTGCCTCGAATTGTTTTTTGTCTCCTCCTACTTCTATATTCACTTTTCCATCACTCATCGCCTCCAGCAATCCCTGTCTGTCTTTTTCAGCAAACTCATCTAATTCATCAATAAAGATGGCGTTTCCATGTGCCTGTGGCAACGCACCAGGTTCAATCTCTCCTGTTTTTTTGTCGTAGCTTCCTGTTAGTCCTACATCTGTGGTTCGTTTTCCACACATTCTTCCATCTAGTTGGTGTGCGGTCCATATACCTAGTTTGGATTTGGCTGTTCCAGGCTCACCTGCTAATAGGGTGTGGACTCTGCCTCTGTCACCGTATCTGTCGCCCATAGAACCAACTGTTAATAATAATGCTTTCTTGGTTTGCTCCATTTGGCTGACTTTTGGATTATATTTTGGATACCAATAGTTAACCATATCTCTCTTGTTTTCTAGTAGCTCTTCGTAGTCTTTGATTAGTTTCTTATTAGTGAAACCGCCCATTTTATTCACCAAATATTTGTTTTGCTGTTTCTTTGGTTTTGTCATCATCTATTAGTGTTTCTCTATCTAATTGGTTAATTGCTTTTCTTATGTCGCCATCAGCTCTTTTAGCTATTTTTTGTATTTCTCCATTAAGGTCGCTGTCTAGGTCTTCTTTTTTTGCTATATGTTCTAGGTGTTGTTTGATTTGTTTTGTTTCAATTGGTTCGTATTCAAAAGGCATGCATCTTGATTTGATTGGATCAACGATTTTGTCTATGTGATTAGTTATTAGTATTAGGATTGCTTTTGTGGATTGGTTTTGGCTTATATCTTCTTTCAAACTCATTTGTGCGTGTCCGCTTAATCCGTCGGCTTCTTCTATTACAACAACCTTTGGTCGCCAAGCATTTCGTAATGCTGGAACTATTTTTTCTTTTGCTGTTTCCTTTTTTCCTTCGCTGGATGCGTTGAATTTGGATAATTCTGCGTTTATTTCGTTTGCTATTGCTTCTGCTGTAGCTGACTTACCTAACCCTGCTCCACCATACAACAACAAAGAAGGAATTTGCTGTGACTCTCTCTTCTCTAGTAGTTTCTTAATAGTTTCAATATTCTCTGGTTGCCCAACCACTTCATCTAGTGCCTTAGGTCGATATTTTTCAGTTAGTGGCTCCATATTCTCACCCAAAAAGAGAAAAGAAAAAGAGAAAAGGAAAAAAGGAAAGTGGAGGAATTTTATTCGCTTTCTATTCTTGGAGCTAACAGAAATGTTAAGTAATCGTATCTTAGAACAGTGGGATAATCTGTGCCTAATTCAATCTCTAAGTTATCTGGTTTGCCAGATAATAATCTACTTGCCTTAGCTATGTCTGTTAAGTAATCAAGACTATATGTTGACTTTGCTGTTCCCTCGTTTTCTATGTCTTCTTCTATTTCTATTTGGTCTTTGTAACTTCCTGCGTCACCATTTGCTTCGATAACAAAGTGTTCTCCTTCTTCTTCATCTGCTTTTAGTTCTACATTGTCATTTATTTCGGCGGAATTACTTATTGCTTCTTTGAAGTCAGTTTCGTCTACTTCGAATTTTCTAGGTAATTCTAGGTCAGGAACCTTTGGTTCTTGTTGTATTGTGCTTGGATCGTAATTGTCTAAAACAACTTCTCTTTTATCTCCTATGAACTTGGTTTCTTCTGGAGTTAATTCGATCTCTATTTTGCGGTCATCAAACATCTTTAAGACCTTCTTCCACCTATTTAGGTCTATGCCTGTTTCAAATCCTCTATCTTCATCTTCGCCTTCATTTAATCCGTATTCTTCAAATTCGCTGTCTTTTAGCTCTAGGTTATACATACAGACATTAGATGGATCAGCCATCGTTGAAGTTATTTTGTCTTTACTTACCTCTATTCTCGCTTCATCAATTATTCCTGCTATTGACTTAATCAATCGGTTAATTGTTTTCTTCTTGATTTTTGCCTCTAATTCACCGTAGCTTGTTTTTGCTTCTGTTTTTGCATTTCCAATTGTCTGATTCCTCTCTTCTTCCACCTCTTCTTTTTTTTCCTCCACTTCTGTTTCTTCATCTTCGGTTTTTGTTTTGGCTTCGGTTTGTGCTTCAACCATTGGGTTTCACCCAAAAAAAGTATTTTAGTGTGTTATTATTGGTTTAAGTCTATTGTTTAGTGCTACTGCTTTTTTATGAAATTTAATTGCTCTATTAAATTTTTTCTGTGCTTCTAGTTTATCTGCGTTCTCTAAATAAATATAGGAGTTATATAGCTTTATTTTGTCTAAAAAATGTTTCTTCAAGTGCTTTTTTTGTCTCTCTTATCTTTTTCAGTTATCTCATGTTCCTGTGCTTTCAGTTTCTTTATTCTTAGATTAATTAATTTGGTTATTTGTCTTTGAGTTACTAATTCAACTTTCATCTTGTTTTTGGAGAAAAACTATGTCTTTTTGTATCGTTATTTTTTGTTGTTTTAGTGTTTTCTGTTTTCTCTGTTTTTTGTGGTTTTTTTATCTAGTTTCGCTGGTTTTGGATCTTGTTCCTTCAAGGTGTTCATTAAAATAAGAGAAAAGAAGAAATTTTAGTTGTTTTTTTGTTTTTTGTAGTGTTCTTTTCCTTTCTCGAATCGTCTGTCGTAATTTTCGCCTAAACTAACTTCTGGTTTTGGGTATTCCTGTATTTCTTTTTCTATGTCTTCGAAAGTATTGTTTGTGTATATCTTAATGTCGCCTTCAAGATTAACAACTAATATGTCTTTTTCTTCGTGGTAAAATACATCTCTAATTCCTGGTGTCCACGCTAAGTGCTTAAATCCGTTTTCTCTTAGTTTCTGGAAAAATTTTTGTCTTTGTTCGTGTAAAACTATCGTTTCAACGGTCATTTCTGGTATTTCATCGAATTTGTCCTTTGCTTTGTCTATTTCCAATTTTATTTGACCTTTCTCGGTTTCTGGTTTTATTGGTATCTTGTTATCTTCTTTTGCTTCTTTTGTGCTTATTCTTTCATTCAAGGCATCTCACCCAAAGCCGTTTTTTGTTGTTTTGATGTGATCCAAGCCCCTCTATTTCCTACTCAGTAGGTTTTATGGGAAAATTTCCATTTCCTTTTACCCACTGACCTATGGGTTTGGCTTCATTCTTCTATATGGGTTAAATTTTTCTTGAGGGTGATTATTCCACATATAGAAGTCCACCAAATAATGAGGGTTCTGTATATTCCCACTTTCTAAAAGAGTGGTTATTTCCATAATCTCTCTTAACTGCTGGATCTACCTAATCGAAATTTTTGGCTTTCAATTGGGTCTTGAAATTGATATGTATCAAATTTGATGTATATCAAAATCAACTCACACAATAGCATTTGACTATTGTGTTTTTTTGATAACTCTTACTAGGTCATCTCTATCTCAAAGTTTTTTCCAATATTTCGGGTTTTTCCTTTGAGGTGTTGCTTCTTGAGGCGTAACCCTATGGGATCTTGGTCGGAACCGCACCCATTCAGGTGTTCATCACCTAGTTAAGTTACTCTGAATTTACCCGTTTACTTGCCCCTACAAGAGATTTTAAGTTGTTACCCCAAAACCTCACATAACAATAATATCCCACTACTTTAAAAATATTTCCCACATACTTTAAAAAGGTTTCCCACAATGTTCTCATAAATAAGTATGATTAGTTAGATAAAAACTTTATAAGTGGATTGTATTTTGATTTAATTTTCTAGGGTATAAGAAAATTCAAAAACAAAAAACTAAGCTATATATAATCTATATTAGAGGTTTTTTTGTTAATAGATTTTTTTGGTTTTCTTGTTGTTTTTTCTTCTATATCAAGTTTATTTTTGCTGTTAATTGCTGTTTTGTTCAATTCAGGTAACATATATATCAAAAAAAACACTATTTGTAAAATAATAAATGTTATCTATCCGAAACCTTTATAAGTGAATTTGAAAAGATCTAAATAACCAAAAATAACATTACTTATTTATAAGAACTTTTTATAAGTGAATGAGTGTTTTTGGGGTTTATTTTTTGTATTTGTTTGTTTTTTGATACGTATCAAATAAAAAACTTTATTAGAGACAATAATTTATTGTTTATTAAGTTATGACTTATGAAAAAACGGATAAAGAAAAGGAATATGACAGAAAGAATCCTGTGGTGAGTTTTAGGGTTCCGAGAGAAGAGAAAGAAAAATTGATGGATTATTTAAATGAAATAGAAAAGGCGAAAAAGGAATGGATTGGAGAAGTAATTGAAAAAAACGTTGACGCATTCGAAGAAGGAAAAGAACTTGGTTACAGGCAAGGAAAAAAAGAAGGAAAAGAAGAAGGATACAAAGAAGGCTATAAAGAAGGAAAAAAAGAAATAAAAATAGAAACACGTGAAAAAGGATACAAAAATGGATTTAAAGAAGCTGTACAAGAAGCTAATAAAAAAACCCCGAATGATACAATTATTGAGGTATCGGGATACAATCTCAGAGGACAATTAGAGGATCCAAGCGTAGAAGTCAAAGACCTTGAAGATTTACCAGAAACAGAGCGGAAAGAAGAATTAGATGACTCAAAAGAAGAACTAATACCAACATCCGTATATCAAGAACCAATATCCGTATATCAAGAAATAAATGAACTAGAGAACCAAGAAGAAAACAAAAAACACTGGTACTGAACAAGGACTTAAAGGCACACATACACTACAGAGGGTTTCTTATTTAACAAAATAAACTATTACAGGTTTTTTGATACGTATCAGCCCCAATTATCTTCTTTTAGGTAAAATTTAACTAATTTATTTAATTTAAAAACCTCATTTATTCAAAAAGATTTTTTAGACACCAAATGTTCTTCTTCGATTATATTTTTTCAAGTGGTACTGGGTATTGAGTGACTAATGGATTTTTTTGTTTTTTTCTTAGGGAAGGAATAATAATGGATGTTTTTAAAAAATACTTATTGTATGATGAATGAGTCCATGGTCCTTGAGTTAATTGTTAGGGAAGCTAGGCACCAAGACATAAAACAAGACATAGCTAGAATAAGTAAAGAAAAAATGAAAGAACTTGAAATCAAAGAAGGTGACTTAATTAAAATCAAGGGAAACGAAGAAACAGTTGCAAAAGCATTACCAGCTTACCCCAACGACGAAAAAGACAATATAAGAATAGATGGATACCTAAGAAACGAAATCGATACAAGTATCGGTGAAAAGGTAAAGATAAAAAAACTAAATCAATAATTCATCGTGTAATACATATATAAAGGTACTATAATGCCAAAAAAAAGACTTAAAATAAGGGGTTATAGTTGATTTGGCCTTTGACTCAATGTTTTTTTCTTTTTCCGTAACTCAAATAACCGATATCTATGGAAACAAAGAGCTTAATAAATGGATCAGGAATTAAAGAAGTTTTTGTTAAAAAAATAAAGACACCTACTGTAATTGAAGAATAAAAATAATAACTGTATCTATAAAACCAATTCTGTAAGCTCTTATTAAATAAATAAGATAAAAGAGCTATAATAGCCGTTAGAGCCCCAATATTTGAATATAAATAAAATAAACTTACTTTAGTTTCTACTTCCATAAAAAAAATATTTAATGCTATGACATTAGAAAATAAACTGATTCTGCTTGTATAATACCTTTCAACAGAATAACCAATTATCAAGAGAGTTAAAATCTCTAAATTGAAGAGTATTTGAGGAGGAAGATTCTTTATCTAGAGATCCATAAAAACAAATATATTTCTCCTAACAAAATAAATTAATCACAGAGAATAGAATAGATTTCAATGACTTGAGTTAATTACTTGAATTTAATATTAAGTGTATTTACTTCTTTTTAGTGTAGGTTTATTAAAGCTTGAATAAAAAGATTTTAGGTATAGATATGACTGTTTGTGTTAAAGACATAATGACCTCGGACTTGATAGCTTTTTCAGAAGAAGATGGGGTTGAAATAGTTAAGAAAAAAATGGATGAAGAAGAATACAAAAATACGCAATTAGGTTTTAAAGAAAATGGTACAAATAACATTATTAAGCCTAAAGAACACCGATAACCAGCAACTATATCCCTTTCTTATATCCTAGGTTTTTTCTTCTATTTTTTGTTTCATGTTTTTGTCAACATATAGACCTGCTACTGTCATGTTTCCTGGAGCCTCAACGGTTTCTTTTAGTTCTTTTATATCTGTTAGTTCTAGGACCAGCATTTTTTTGTTTTTTCTATCTTTTGTGTAATCGTTAAATTCTTTTTTGTTTTGGAATAACCTATCTCTGTATCTTTCCCATACCTTATTTGGTTTTAATTTAGTTGTTTCTTCTATCTTTGCTTTAGCAGTTATATTCTTTAAACCACTAGGTCCTGAACTGTATAGGTAGAGTGTATCTCCTTGTTCTAGTTTTCTTCTACTGTATTTAGCGAAAACATCTTTGTTTTCTTCAAGTGCTCTTTCAATTATTTCGTTATATAAAGGAAAAATAATTCCTACTGTTTCATCTTCTTCTGACATAATTAATAACCCATTTTTAATCAATATACAAAAAACTATTCAAAAAAGAGAAAATCTAAATTCTATCAGGTTTTTAGACCAAAGGATTTTGGTAGATAATTAAAAATTCATTAATTGATGCCTGATTTAGATTTCTTTGGCGGGGTTGAGGAAATAGGTGGAAACAAGATACGATTAAATACAGAAGAAACATCTCTTTTTTTAGATTTTGGCCGTAGTTTTGGAGGAGAAAAACAATACTATGATGATCCATATTTATCACCAAGAAAACCTAGACAACTCAAGGAACTAGGACTATTGCCTCAAATAGAGAACCTATACAAGAACTCCCTGGAGCCAGGTGTTGATGGCGTTTTGGTTACGCATCCTCATTTAGATCATTGGGGCTACAGTTGCTACCTAGACAACGAAATTCCCTTATATTGTGGTGAAGCCACCCGAGACATGATACTTAATTATGAATATTGTGGTAGTTGTGGTCCTTCAAAGGACTATTATTTAGCTAACTTAACTAAGAAAAATGGGAGAGAAGTATACAAAGATTTCCAGACATTTAGAACTGGTGACCAATTAGAGTTTGATGATTTAAGTGTTGAGCCTGTGCATGTGGATCATTCGATTCCAGGTGCCTATGCCTACATCATCCACGCACCAGGGAAAACAATTGCATACACTGGTGATTTCCGCCTACATGGACCTAAGTCAGAAATGACGGAGGAATTTATTTATCGAGCCAAAGCAGCTGACATAGACACATTAATCACCGAAGCAACCAACGTAGTTGGTGCTGATGTCCGAACAGAAGAAGACGTAAGACAGGACTTAACAAAAATAATATCTGAAGCAACTGGCTTAGTGATAACTAATTTCAGTAACAGGGACATTGATCGCTTAAGAACCGCATACAAAGCAGCAAAAATAAATGACAGAAAACTAGCAATCTCAACAAAACAAGCATTCTTGTTACAGAGGTTGAGACAAGATAAGCACTTGGATATTTTTGATATTAGGGATGATGATGTTTTGGTTTTTAGGAAAGAAAAGAGTTATAGTCAGGCTTGGGAAGAAGAAGTTATAGGGGAAGTAAAAACTTATAGTGGAAGTGATTTGAACGAGATTCAGGAGGAAGTGGTTTTAGTTGCTTCTTATTATGACATGAATGAAGTAATGAAGATAAGACCACAACCAGGTAGTGTGTTTATTTTGTCACAATCTGAAGCATTTGACGAGGAAGGCGAAATCCAACATGAGCGCTTACTTAATTGGTGTGAACACATGGGTTTACCACAATACCATGCCCATGCATCTGGTCATGTTGGTCCAAATCAACTAAAAAACGCTATACAGGAAATTGATCCAGAAACTGTTTATCCAGTTCACACTGAGCGACCAAGGCAATTTAAGAAATTCATTAGTGACTTAGATATAGAAGTAAAGTTACCAGATAATTGAATAAAACTCTAACTTTTTATTGGAAAAAAAATTAGTTTTAGTAGACATAATGTTTGTTTGGGATTTTAAATGGGTTATTTGATTGGTTTAATTAAATATGTACAGCATTAAAGATAATAAACGAAAAATGGCAAAGATATTATTGTAGTGACTGCCATTTCACTTGCAGTTTTATTGAATGTAGCAACTGTAAAAACAAATTAATTAGATGCACTGAATGTGGCACTAAGTTTGTAGAAATAGAAGGAGAAATAGATGGATGCTTCAAAGACGATTGTGATGGAACAACAAAGGATCTAGAGATTCTTAGTAATAACCTAAAAAAACATTGCTTTGTTGAACCAAGCACAATAACAGATCCAACAACAGGTAAAGAAACAAGAAGAACTGATTGGAGGATGCCTCCACCAATGCTTTGTCCAGTTTGTGGAAAAGTAAATCCAAACAGAGATGATAACCAATATCATCGTGGAAGAGACTTGGATGTTCAATTAGTTAAGTTAAAAAAAGAAATTGATACAGTTGATGAAATAGAGGAAGAGAAAAAACAAGAGGTTTTTGATTTAATTAAAACATTACAGAAAAAGATATCACCTAGTGACAGAGGAAAAAGTGACCTAAGAAACATATTAATAGATATCGGTTATTGGATAAGAAAGAATTTGCCAGAGAAAGAGGTATTAGAATTTAATAGATTTGAGAGAAACCAATTAGAGAAATTACAACAACTAGTTAAAGATAGAGGAGTAGTTACTGTTTCCAGTATTTCAGAGGAATTTAATTTTGTTGGTAACTCAACTGAGTTTGCAAAAAGAACTTGTTCAGAATTTGATGAGATAGAGCTAAGAGAAGGAAAAGATGGATATTTCTTAACTCCAACCGGATAATTTTTTTTGGCTTAGAGGAGCTAAATATATAGGAGTGATTTTAAAAAAATCTTGTTTTTTAGCTCCAATTGTTTAATTTATTTATTTTTTCATTAGAGTGGTGTTGGTGTGTGTTATATGAAATCTTTATTAGTTTTGGTTTTTGTATTGGTTTTACTGGTTTAGAAAAAAGATTTCATTTCCCTTATAAACACCCACACCCCGTATGAAATTTTAAAATCTTTCAAAATAGTGTAATAGTTGCGAGATTTTGGTGATATTTGAAATCTTTTTGAAATCTTTTTTTTCAACTAAACTTGTAAGAATTAAAGAAAACTTTAAAAAAAAATACAAAACATTTATAAAAGATACAAAACTTATAATTCTGTAAGCCAATTTTTTCCATAAAGTATTTTAATAAAATTAAGCAATTTTTGCTTAAATTTTGATTCTTTGATGCACTATTTTTTGTCTTTTTAATATTTCACACGGGGTGTGGGTGTTTATAAGGGAAATGAAATCTTTTTAACACGATTTCTGTTAATCGTAACAAGAAAGATTTCAAAAAAGATTTCATTTCTTATTTTATTTCACAAAAATAGGGGTTATTGAAAACTTTTATATGTTTGGTATCATAGAAAAATAATTTCCACCAAGCATTGGTGATCTCTTTACTTCTATCTCTTTTTGACTGATACCCGAAGAAACAATAAACACCACTCTTTATTTTATTTTAGAGGTGGAACCTATGCTTAAGTTTCTAAAGAAATTGTTTGCTTGGGTAATGAAAGAGTGGACATACATTGGTGTCACAAACCCGTACTGAAAAGCCTGATTAAGAATCCTGGTCCTATGTTGAAGTTTGGTTCCGGCATCTTGGCTTTATTGTTTTTTTATAAGTATTTGGTTGAAGGTAAGACATTTAAAGCAGTTGTTTCTTATTTTTCTACTAAGCATTTACCTCCAACTGATATTGGTAGTATAATAGTCCCTCTCTTAGTGGTAAGTGTGATTGCAGGTTTGTTATGGTTTTTAAATGTCCCAAAGTGATTAGTTGAGGTTTACGTCGGTAAATAATATTACTAAACTATTTCAGGAAACTAATATAACAAAAAAAGAAGCTAAAAAGTATAAAAGAGAGATAAAACCATCTACTGAATTTAATAAAAAATATAATCAAATAAAAAATTCCTTAATGTCTGCAATAACTTTAGAACCCATCGAATTTAGCACTCTAGAAGGGAAAGTATTGGAGGATATGGTAAGAAAAAACGGAATTAACACTATATTAGGAATAAGGGATTTAGATATTGAAAAACTTATAAAAGATTATGTTGTAGGTTTAAAAGCTATAGATATAAGTGAAATAGGGTTATTGAAGTCAAACTATGTTATAATAGACCTGGAAAACCTAATTGAATACTTTAAGAGACCTAAAAAACTGGAGGTTTAAAATCGCATATATCCAGGAACATAAATTGGTTAAAAAAAGAAGAACTCATCACTAGATCCAAAGATAATGAAGTTGGAAAAAGTTACAAAAAAACAAAGAAAGGCAAAAAAATCTCAGAATGGCTAAATCTAAATAAAGATATAAAACCCTGTATAGCTCAGTCATCAAAGTTTCAAACTTTGAGAACAGATCTGAAGCCAGAGAAAAAATGTCTAAATTAGAGAAATTAAATAAAAAATACATTGCCCTACCAATGGAAGACCTATTAAAAAATTGTTTGGAAGAAAAAGAAGCTAAATCAATCAAAAAAATGATTAGAGGGAAACCTTGGTTTAAAAAGACATAATAGATAGTTTAAGTGATCTCAAAGAAAACAAAAAATAATTCAATAAATAGTATAGAAGCACAAAAATTAATTATAGAGCTATTTAAATCATAGATGTTTTTCTTTTAGCATTAAGTCTCTTTTGTATCTTAAATTAACAATAATTTTTTTAATAATTGATTATTTAGTTTTATTAGTTAACTTGAGAACTGTGTTTTGTTGTTTGATTGTTTATTTCTCTTTGGATGATTGTATACTTTTGTTTGTTGAGGGAAAAGTATACATGGAATTTGACAGGGATAGGAAGTTGCTTTAGTGAAAGAAACTACTTTTGATTTATTTCTTTTTGGAGTCTTTTAGGTTAGTTATGAATTAATTTTTTTCATTTCTTTTGTTATCTTAGGTAAGTTCTTTGTTTTGTTTAAATCATTATAATGGCGTTGTATACTTTCTCTAACTCCTTTATTTTACTTGACTTTAAAAAGCTTTTTAATAAAAATAAATAATGAAATAACACTTAAATACTATATTTGATTTTTAAATGTCTATTTTATTTATTTTATTTGTTTTAGGTTCTTTGATTTAAGCGTAATTGTTTTTTTGGTCTATTTTTTTTATTTTATTTTTCTGTGGTTTTTTGGGTTATTTTGCTGGAGAAGTATGGCGAATCACGTTTGTTTGTAAGTTAATAAGAATCACTATTCCCTTATCTGTAAAAAATCACAATTAGGTGCACAAGTAAACCCTATATAGGGCAAAAACACCCTTCTCTACATAAGGGATAAAAAACGCCCTAGTTAAGGGTTACTTGTGGACTTATTTGTAAATAACTGTAAAGTAAGGGGAATGGACCAAAAAAACTTCAACCTAGTCTGGGGTAGGGAGTTAGTTCTAAGTTTAGGGGAATAGAGCTAAAAAGAAGGAAAAGATGTGTTTTTTTGGTTATTTTTTTCATATAAATTAGCTAACTCGGGAAGAGAATCTTCATTAATCCTTTTATCAAAAACAGTCTGATAACTCCATCGTTTTTTGTAATCTATTCTTGGTTCTGAGTTCCATTTTTTTCTTAAGAAAGTTATCTTTTGTTTTATATTCCTAGTGTTGGTATGTGTGCCATGTATGATCTTTTGAGTTTTTGTTTGTCTATGTGGTCGTATATGTCGATTGCTTGGTTTCTTGTGTCTCCTCTTAGTTCTTTTATGTATTCTCTTCTCATTCCGTTTCTTCTTAGGTGTGTGGTGAACCAGTGCCTGCAGCAGTGTGGAGTGAATCTTTCTTCTAAGTTGTTTGAGTTGGGATTGTGGTGGCCTAGTTTTTGTGCGTGTTTGGTTACTGCGTGGTAGATTCCGTGTCTTTTTAGTCTGTTTTGGCTTTGGTTTGTGAATAGTGCTTGTGTTTTGGGTTCTTGTTTGTTTCTTGTTTTTGTCCATCTTTTTAGTGTTCTTGCGCATTCGTCGTCGAAGAATACGGTTGTGTTTGTTCTTTTGGCTGTTGGTTTTAGTTCTATTTTGTTTTTTTGCCAATTTATGTCTTTTAGGTCGATGTTTATTAGTTCGTTTCTTCTTATTCCTGTTTTTGCTAATAGGGTTATTATTGCTCGGTCTCTTGTGTCTAGGGTTGCTTTTATTAATGAAGCCATTTGTTTTACAGATAGGAGTTGTCTTTTTCGTTTGTTTTTGTCTTGTTTGTTCTGGATGTAGCGTTGTCTTATTTCTTTGACTGGGTTTTCTTGGATAATTTCTTCATACTTTAGGTAATCGTAGAAGGTGTTTAACGCACTAAAATATGAGTTGATGGTGCTTGGTGACAAACCTTTACCTCTTCTTCCTTGTTTTTGGTTTTTTAGGTGATGTAGGAAGTTTTTTAGGTCTTTTTTGTTTGCTTGCCAGGGTTTTTTCTCGATGTAGTTTAGGTAGTATTGTAGGTTTGATTTGTATGTTTCGAGTGTTCTTTTTTGTAGGCCTTGGAGTTTGGCGTCTCTTATGAATTCGTTTAGTATTTCTTTGTTGTTTTTGGTTGTTTTTTGTTGGTTTGTTTGTGTTTTTATTGTGTCCACCTCCAGCCGTTTCCTGTGTCTTCGATTAGGCCGTATTGTTCTAGGTTCTGTAGTTGTTTGTTGATTCCTTCAACTACTTCTGTGTTTGTTGGGTCTATGTTGAGTTTTTGTAGGATTTCATCGCCATTTAGTTTTTTGTGGTTTTTTAGTAGGTCTATTAGTTGTTTTTTGTGTTTTCTTTTGCCGCTGAAGGTTTGGTTTGTGAATTTTTGGGTTCTGTATTGTTCTATTTCTTCTTCGAGTTTATCTATAACCATGTCCTTTTGTTTAACTTCTTCTTTGAGTTCGTTGATTTGGTTTTGTAGTTCTTGTATTTGTTTGGCTTTGTTTCCTAGTTCTTTGAAGTTTGGTCCTCCGTGGTCTATTGCGTATTGTACGGCTTTTTGGATGAATTTTGATAAGGAATCGTCTTGGTTTTCGGCTATTTTTTTCCATTTCTTTTTTCTTTCTAGTGAGTCTAGGTAGACGTCTACTCTTCTTTGTTTTATAGAATCAGTTTTACCCATTTTATTTCTCAGTAAAGAATTAGTTGCAACTACATAAATTATTTACGGGCAAATCTAGTGCTCCGACGGGGATTTGAACCCCGGTCCTCGGCTCGAAAGGCCGAGATGATTGGCCGGACTACACTATCGGAGCATTAGGGCAAGTTCAACTAAAATGCTACAATTGGATATTCTTTGTTTTATATAATTTTTTTGGAGAGTTTTTTATAAATAGGATTTGTAGACCTGGTCTTCGTTAACTATCTTTTCGAACTCTTCGTTTAATTCTTTTTGTTCCTCTTCAAACTTACTTCTTAGTTCCTTGATCGGTCCTTTTTTCTTTTGGTTGGAATGGGTTAGTGAGCCCTTGATGTTTACTTCTAGAGCTTTCATCACTTGGTCGAAGAAGTCTTTTTCATTAGAAAAATCCTTGTTCTCCAAAAGACCTTTAAGGTTCTTTTTTTGTCTTTTGCCTACTTTTCTGGGTAGTACGCCAAACATTGAATCTGGTGACTTTTTGAATTCCTGTTCTATTTCTTCATCGAGGTTTGATGTTATTTTTGCGCCTATTCCTTTTGATTCTAAGGAATTTTTCATGTAACTTTTGATCTGGTATAATCCTACATCTGAGTGACCTAAAAATAGGTCGTTACTTAGCTTCTGTGAGTCTGTCCCAGCCCACCACTTCTTCGATTGATTGGTTCCTTCACTCTCTTCTCTTATTTCATCAAATGTTTCTTCCAGTGATTTTGTCTTCATATTCTACATCCATCATAACTTAGTCAGGTAAAAAAAGGTTTTTCTTCGAAACGCCCTCGCTTAGTGACATTTACTTGTAGTTTGTTAATCTTGATCTATTTGGATCGTTGATTAATATCTTGAGTTACTACATTTCTTGATCTTTGTTTTAAATTAATTTATTGGCTCAGGTTTTTTGAAGTTTTAGGGTAGGTCTTTTTATTTGATCTTAGATAGATATTTAGTTGTGAGTATTAGTCATAAGCGAAATTAATTTAATTAATAAAATCCTTAAACAAATTTGTAGTTTCTGGGATCTGTAATTGGATGCTGAGTAAAAAGACATTAGTTTAACTAGGGAGTTATTTATAGTTTGAATATATGTTTTAGTTGTTCGATATCTATTCAATGCTTTAAGGTGTATCTAGGTAATTTAGAAGAGGGGATAGATTGGATAATAAAAAGGATTTTCTTACTTTAGACGATGTAAAACTAAAAAACAAATCTATCTTAATTAGGATTGATGTAAACTCTCCTATAGATCCGTCAACGAAGAGAATATTAGATGATAACAGGTTTAGATCTCATTTAAAGACATTCAGATCACTTAATGATTCAAAGACTGTTATATTAGCTCATCAGAGCCGTCCAGGTAAAAAAGACTTCACTAAAACTGAGAAACATGCCGAAAAACTTTCCGAAATACTAAAA
Source organism: Candidatus Methanohalarchaeum thermophilum (assembly GCA_001914405.1). Lineage (GTDB taxonomy): Archaea > Halobacteriota > Methanonatronarchaeia > Methanonatronarchaeales > Methanonatronarchaeaceae > Methanohalarchaeum > Methanohalarchaeum thermophilum. The sequence continues at coordinate 1,245,718 of MSDW01000001.1, read as the reverse complement.
AGAGATGTCAAGTACATTGATGATATTTTCGGTTCAAGAGCAAAAGAAGAAATCAGAAAAATGAGAAACGGAGACATACTTTTCCTAGAAAACGTCAGATTCTATTCCGAAGAAACCATCGAAAGAGACAGAGAAAAACAAAAAGATACTTTTTTAGTCGATGAACTAGGTCCACTATTCGATTTCTACGTAAACGATGCCTTTGCAGCCAGCCACAGACGACACCCCTCAATCGTTGGATTTCCCCTAGTACTACCAGGTATCTCAGGCAAATTAATGGAAAAGGAAATAGATATATTGAAAGGAGCAAATAAAGAAGAAGGAACCACTTATTTTGTCCTTGGAGGAGCAAAAGTCGATGACTCTCTTTATGTAACCCAAAATCTATTAAAAAACAATATAGCAGACAAAGTCTTCGCAACAGGGATCCTAGCCAACATATTCCTACGAGCAAATGGAAAAGAAATAGGAGAAAAAAGCCTAAAAGTGATCAAAGACCTAGGATACAAAGACAAACTCCCAGAAGCCAAAAAAATATATAAAAAATACAAAGAAAAAATTGAACTACCAAAAGACATCGCAATACTAAAAGAAAACGACAGAAAAGACATTAAAATAGATAAAATACCAAAAAAAGCACTAATACAAGACATCGGAATAGAAACCATAGCAGATTTCTCAAGTAAATTCAACAAAGCAGACAAAATAATCATGAACGGCCCAGCAGGCGTCTTCGAAAAAGAAAAATTCAGAACTGGAACAGACGAATTACTAAGATCAGCGGCCGAATCAGATGCATTTAACATAATAGGAGGAGGACACATATGTACAGCCGCAGAAGAAGCAGGCCTAAAACTATCCTTCGACCATGTCAGCACAGGCGGAGGAGCACTAATGAAATTTTTCTCAGGAACAGGTCTACCCGGACTAGAAGCTCTAAAAGAATCCAAAAAAAGATTCTGGATTAAAGAAAAATAACTATAAAGCCTCGGTAGCTTAGCTTGGCCAAAGCGATGGCTTCGTATCAAAAAGAGGAAAAGCCATTTACCGCGGGTTCAAATCCCGCCCGAGGCTTATATAAAGAGTCTTCAAAGCCTATTCTTCATTTTATTTGCCATAAGCCAAAAGCCAGTTTTATCTTAGTAGTTGAGAAGACCCCTCCAAAATCACTGATTTTGGTAGTGGAGAAAGCCAATATATCAAGGCCTATGTGAACTACTCCTATCTAAATCAAGAATTTAGGGAGGAGTTTCCAAGGACTTTTTCTGTGTCGTAATCTTGTTTCGTTATTGATGCCTTGGTTTTGGGCTGGTTCACGACAGCCCCGTCTCCAGCCATGTAGGCGAGAGACCTATATAGTATGTTTTTGGCTCCATTTAGGTCAGCATTATAGTTCTTTAAGCCACAGGTATTGCAATCGAATCTAGCTTGTGTTGGTCTATCTGTGTTCTCGCTCCCACAGCGATGACAAGTCACCGAACTAAGTCGCTCACTTACCTTAATTACTCTTATTCCACGTTCTTTGGCTTTGTATGTAATCATCTTAGTTAGTTTGTGAAAAGGCATTGTGTTCGCTATCCGATTAATTCTAGCTCCTTTGCCTGTGTCTTTGTTACCTAGGCCTTTGAGGTCGCCTAAAACAATCAACGCATCTTGTTTGTCTGCTTTCTCTATGATTTCTCTGGATATGTTGTGTAATCTATCTTCAATAATTCTACTTTCTTTGTCTTTGACTTCTTTTACTTTGGATTTTGATTTCTCTTGTAGTTTTTTTCTTAGGTATGCGTAGTGTCTTCTGATTCCTCTAACATCTCTGCCATATAGGCTTGGGTTCCCGTTGTCGGCTGTGGACACGGTCGCAGCCATAACCCTTTCACCCAAGTCGATGGCAAGGATGTTTTTGGGAGATTGTGGCTTTACTTCAAAACTAATTGATAAATGTAATTCGAAACCATAAGGTTTCCATACAACCTTAGAATCCTTTATTTCGTGTTCTTCTTTTATTGGTTCATGTGGTTTTATTGGAACCCAAATACCACCATAAACGTTAGATATTGGTATCTTGGCCCAATAATCGAATTCTTTGGTATTTTTCGCTTCTTCAACCCTAAATGTGTCATTTCTTAGGAACAGTGGATAGGTATGTTGTTCCTTTATCTTGTCTTTTTGTATGTATTTGTCCATTGCTTGTTTGGTCGCTGAATACAAGTCATTTGTTATTCCACGTATGTATCCGTTAGCATTAGATAGTTCTTTGATTAGTAATGCTTTTTTTCTTTTTGTAGGTTCAGTTATCCTGCAGATGATGGTTTTTTCAGCCTTCATTCTTCATTTCTTCGTCTATTTTTTCTCTAACTAGGCTTGATAGATTGATGTGGTTTTTTTCCAACCACTCGATTTGGTCTTCTCTAATAGTTATAGACTTGGTTTTCATTGTTTACATAAATAATATTATTTTTTACATAAATAGTTTTGGTTGAAAGAGTCCGTGCATCCCCCTACCTAAAGGAAGAAGACTTACTGCTCTCTCAAACTCTCACAAAAGTTAAANTGTTGTTATTAGGCAATAACTATTTGACCAAAATACATTTTTCCAGAGTTTGTCTTCAACATCAAGTCTATTTCTTATTGACTTGCTTGTTCCTGTTTTTAATCCATTAATAAATTTTGTTAGGTTGGTTGTTGGTTTTGAAGAAAACAATATACGTATGTGGTCTTTGTCAACTTCTTGGTTAACTATTTCTATGTCATAGTTTTTTGCTATACCTTCTCGTTCTTTGCCTTAATTCATTTATTATCTCTTTGTTCGTGAATACCTTTCCTTCTATATTTAACTACCAATACCAAATGATAATCTAAGCTATACACTGAATGCAAGGAAGATTCTAAACCATACCTCATATTTGGTTACAACAATACATTACTACCCTAATACCATAAACCTACTAAACCAAACCAAAACAAAACAAAGCGGATTAAATCAAATCAAAGCAAAAACAAAATGAATCTATATAGATAGGGAATAATAAGGTTTCTATTGGAATTTAAATATTTAAATCTGTTTTAAGGGATTAGAGTCTGTTTTGACCTTCTTAACTATTTAATCTAGGATTAGGTTGGTGCTTTCTTCTATTCACAGGACCGGGATCCAGGGTTTGGTGTCTTGTTACCGGATGGTCTAGCAGAGGCAGATACGGTCTGCCAGGATATTGCAGGTCCTACAAGGACTTATGCTGTTTTTCAGGACAGGCACCCATGTCTGTCACTACTATGTGCCTTGGTTTTGGGCTCGGTCACAGAGCCCCGTTTCCAACCCTACCACGTATTTATTGCGGTGGAGCCTTGTGTTCAAGTGCTTGGCCACTCAAACTTGGTTTATATGTTAGGAACCTCTCAACAAAAACTCCTCCTATTAGGCCCGTCCAAGTACAAATATCTTGTAATGATTCATCCTCCATCCTATCAAAGAAAGGAAGGTGATTTCTCGGCACTAAAGTTAAAAAAACTAAGTTTGTGTTATGGTTCTTTTGTTCTCTTTTATTTTTGTATGTGATTTAATTATATGGGATAGAAATGATTTGGTGTTTTTTAGTTTTTTAAATTATTTTATTGGTTTTATCTTAGTGGTTGAGAAAACCTCTTCCAAAATCTTTGATTTAGGTAGGGGTGGTTCACTGATTAGGTTAGGTTAGGTTAGGTGTGACCTGATTTTATTATTTTTGGATGGTTAATATTTATGTAGTAGTTTGGGTGGGTTTTGGGTTTATGTGATCCTGAAGGGAGGGTTTTTTTGGCTGAATTAAAGAAGGAACTAGATTTTTTTGATGTTTGTTTTTATGGTATTGGTTTGATTTTGGGTGCTGGTATTTATGTTATTTTAGGTGAGGCTGCTGGTTTAACGGGGCCGAGTCTTGTTTTTGCTTTTATTTTTGCAGCTTTATTAGCGGCTTTGACTGGGTTAAGTTACGCTGAGTTGTCTTCAATTTATCCGAGAGGAGAGGCTGAGTATATTTATGTTAGAAGAGCATTTGAAAGTAAAAAATTAGCTGAAATAACTGCTCTTTTTCGTATCTTAGTTGGAGTTATCTCTTCTGCAGCGGTTGCATTATCTTTTCCCGGTTACCTATCAACTTTTATTGAGGTTCCGGAGATACCAGTGGCGATTGGAGTTGTTTTGGTTTTTTCTATCGTTAATTACTTTGGTATAAATTTGTCTAGTAAAATTAATATTGGATTTACTTTAATTGAGTTAGCTGGATTGGTTATAGTTATTTCTGTGGGTGTGGGTTATTGGGGTAGTGTAGATATTACTGAGACTCCTTTTGGTTCACTTGGTTTGGTTAAATCATTGTTTTTGATATTTTTTTCATATATTGGATTTGAATCTATTGTTAATGTATCCGAAGAAACAAAAGAAGCTAATAAAAATATCCCAAAGGCAATAGTTGTTTCCTTACTGATTACAACTTTTTTTTATATTTTAGTAGCTTTTTCTTCTGTTTCAATAGTAGATTGGCAGGTTCTCGGTAAATCTACATCTCCTCTTTCTTTAGTTGTAGGTAGAGTTTTGGGAGAAACTGGAACCTTTGCAATTTCGTTAATAGCTCTTTTTGCTATAACAAATACAGTTTTAATTATACTAATATCGACATCTAGATTACTCTATGGAGTTTCAAAGAAAGAATATAAGTCATTTCCCAGTTTCTTCTCTAAAATTCACTCCAATAGAAAAACACCTTATCGAGCCGTAGCGGGAACTTGTGCTTTAACCATTTTCTTTGTTTTGCTTGGTGATATTGGTTTGGTAGCAGGATTAGCAAACTTTTTTCTATTAATAGTCTTTGCAATAATAAATCTATCGCTACTAAAGTTAAGATTCAAAAAAATAGATAGAGAAAAAACATTTAAAGCTCCACTAAATATAGGAAATATATCAATTACGGCTACTAGTGGATTTATTTCTTCCTTAGTCCTCATAATATTTTATCTAAATCAACTAATTTAAAATTATCTAGGGCCTACAAGTGATTTGATCCATAAGGAAAGTAATTTTCCATGTCATAGATAATTGAGGTAAGTGAATCATATGAATGAAAAACAAAAAATACAATTAAACCAGTTTACTGAGGGATGTCAAAATTCAATTCCTATACTATTAGGATACCTGCCGATTGGATTGGCTTTCGGAGTCTTAGCTAATAATGCAGGAATTTCTCCAGTAAATTCCTTATTGATGTCTTTATTGGTTTTTGCTGGAGCAAGCCAATTCATAGCAATTGGATTAATTGAAAAAGGAATAACTACATTTTCAATTATCTTGACAACTTTTCTAGTTAACAGTAGGCACATACTAATGAGTGCCTCTCTTTCTCCTTATTTCCAGAAAATAAACTCATGGAAATCGAGTCTACTATCCTTCGGGATTACGGATGAAACATTTGCGTTGAATAGCGTCGAACTAAAAGAAGATCAAACAAAAAACCACTATTACATAGCAGGCGTACATTTAACAGCGTACATAGCATGGGTTTCATCAACAGCTATTGGAGCGTATCTAGGAAACTATGTAACAAATCCAAATGCATTGGGCCTAAATTTTGCACTACCAGCTATGTTTCTAGCCTTAATAATAATTCAGATAACAGATAAAAATGACATAACAGTAGCCATAACCTCAATGATAACTATACTTACATTATTACCTTACCTAGGAAGTGAATTAACATTAATTGTTACTACAATCTTCGCAGCCACTATAGGAGCCGTGATAAAAAGATGAAAGACATAATCGCAATAATAATTGGAATGTCTTTAGTAACCTACATCCCTAGAATGATTCCTCTAGTAGTTATATCAAAAATAGATTTACCAAATTATCTCGAATCTTGGTTAAATAATATCCCAATAGCAATCTTAACAGCTCTATTAACACTTAATATGGTAGTCTACGGCCAAAATAGCTATAACTTAAACAACAAGATGATATTAGCCGCTTTACCAACTATATTAGTAGCAATAAAAACAGAAAGCCTAATAAAAACAGTTTTAACTGGAATTATATCAATGGCAATAATAAACCTAGCTTAACCTTTTCTATTTAAAGAAAACAGATCTTAGATCAGATAAAAGAATTAAAAAGAAAAAACAATCAAGGAAATAAATTACCGAAGTTAAATCTCCATGATTAAAAAAATAAAATAAAGGAATTGATATAGATATTAGATAATTGATTGAATTATTTATTAAGATTGATTAAATTATTTATTAAGAGAAGAATTTAGTTTAAAGTTGTTTTTTTGGTTCTTGAATATTGAAGTTAATGGAGGAAGTAGGTTTTTTTGAGGTTTTCTTTGTTTGGTTTGTGTTACCTTTTGGTTTATGTTTTTTTGTTGGCTTTTTTATTTGGTTTGTTTTGGTTTTTTATTTTTTTGTTATTTTTTCCCATACTGCTATTGTTGTTGGTAGTACTAGTATTGAGCTTAGGTAGCAGTAGAAGATGCTTATTGCCATGATTATTCCGAAGTCTTTTAGGACGGGTGTTATTGATAGTATTAGTGTTCCTATTCCTAGTGTTGTTGTTAGCATGCTTCCGGTTAGGGCTCCTCCAGTTCCCATTAGCATTTTTCTGGTGCTTTTTTTGATGTTTTGGTCTTTTTTGTATTCGTCTATAAATCTATGTGTGGTGTGAACTGTGTAGTCTACTCCTAGGCCTATTGTTAGTGATAGTATTGTTGCTGTTGCTGGGTTGAATGACATGTTTATTGCTTTCATTGTTCCTACGACGAAGGCTACTGCTATTGCTATTGGTATTAGGTTGATTATGCCCATTGCTAGGTTTTTTTCTATGAATTTATAGGCTATTATTAGGAATAATCCTGCGAGGGTTAATGCTAAGATTAGGCTTTTTATTGCTGAGTTTATTATGAGGTCTGAGACTGCTTGTGTTACTATTATTGAACCTGTTGAGTCTGCGTTGTATCTGTAGTTTTGTGCTAGTTTTTTTGCGTCTTCTCTTACTTTTGTATTAGATACATCTTCTTTTACCGTGTAGATTATCTGGGTGTGTCTCCTTGTTTCGGTTAGGTATCTTTTTGTTTGGTCTTCGAATCTTGAGGTTAAAAGGGTGTCGTATATTGTTTCTAGATCTCTTTCTGGTATTCCATCGTTGTCTGGGTCGTTTTTTTCGATTAATTGGTTTATTTTGGGGGATTTTTCTTTGGCTGTTTCTATTAGGGTTAAGATGCTTTGTGTTTCTGCTTTGTTGTCTATTTTTACGAAGGATTCGGGTGGGTTTTGGTTAGTGCGGTCTATCATCTCTAGTGCATAATTTCTTTCCAGGTTTCCATGTACAATTATGGTTATTTGGTCGGTTGCAGATTGGAATTTTTGCTCTAGGAAATTTGTTATCTTTGTTATGGTGTATTCGTTTGGTTTGAGGAATTCTGGTAAATAGTCTACGTATTTTGGTAGGTTTTCGGGTGGGAGAAAGTCTTCTTGTTCGAATGTTCCTTTCATGTCCTTTGATTGGTAACCTAGGTATGCTGAAGAGAGTAATAAGATTATTAGGAATATTATAGGGAATTTTGTAGTTAATTTTTCGCCGAATATTAGAGTTTTTCCGAGGTAGGATTGTTCTGTTCCGAGTGGTTTAACGCAAAATCTGGGGATGTTTCTTTTTTTTCTTATATTGTCTAAGCATATTTTAAGCGCTGGGAAAAGTATACCAAAGATGAAGAATGTAAATATTACTCCAATTCCTGCTGCGAGTCCGAAGTCCTTTATTGGTCCTACTGGGCTTATTAAATTTGCTATAAACCCTATTATTGTAGTAGATGTAACTAAAAAGAAGGCAATTATTAGTTGATTTAATGTGGTTCTCATTGATTCTTGTATCTTTTCGCATGGGTCTTCTTCTCGGTATCTATTGGTTACATGTATTCCGAAGTCTATTCCGACTGCTACGAGTAGTACTGGAACTGTTATTAGCATCTGTGTGAATGATATGTTTAGCCATCCTAGTACTCCAAAGGTCCATATTAGGATTAATGATAGGCAGGCTAAGGAGAGGAAGAGATCGATTGGATCTCTATAGGCTAATATTAAAAAGAATAGTGTAAATAGGATTGCTGCAGGAACTACTATTTTAAGTGTATCAATTATTATTGTATTGAATTCTTCGGAGATTATTCCAGTTCCAAAGACCTGTATATTTCCTTCTGAGGTTTGGGTTATTGTTTTTATTTTTGTCTGGATATCTGTTAGGGTAGGACGACTTCCTCCTGATAAGCTTGGTTCTTCCCTAGGGAAGTTATGTCCTATGGTAGCTATAGTTGCTGTTGCCGATGCTTCTTTTTTAGAGAAATCACGGCTCAGCATTGACCTGAAGCCTTCGAATTCAGCTGCTTTTTTGATAGCTTCTTTGATTTTTGTTGATGATGATCCTTTTATAGCGTTTATTTGTTCTTCTATTGTTTCTGCGGTTGGATCAATTGTTTTGGCTATAAAAGATGCTGCACTACTAGTTGAATCTGCTTTTAGTGTTTCTCTTTCCTTAATCTTTTCCTGTACCTCAAGGATATTCAGTAAACTCTTTTTGGATAATACATTATTCCCTGTCTGTATTAGCTGAGTTACCTCGGTCTGTGTTCTTGTATCCATCGAAAACTTATTGTTGACTGATATCCAGGTCTGATACTCATCGATTCCCTCTGCGTACTGTCCCATGCCTGACTCCATTTTTAGTCCAAGAGCTCCCGGAGCTAATAATAGAGTAACAACCCCGAAAATTAGTATTACCTTTTTGGGCTCCGAAACAGTGAATTCAATGATCTTTTCTTTTAAAGAAGCCATATTACCTATTTCACCATTTCATTTTTCTAAATTCTTTATTTGTGTCTCTAAAATATGGAATTTATCTTGTCTAAGATGTTATTGAAAAACTCTGTTATAAAGAACGGTTTCTTTGGCTGTACATCTACCGGGAACCTATAAAGATCTGAGAGCTTTGTGTCGCCGTCTTCTTCTTCGTAAGAGATATCTATAGTTACAGGATATTTTTTATCTATTGCCGTAGAATCTGCACTGATATCCATAGTCACTACCTCTGATTCACCCGGTTCCATCTTCTCTATAAAGGCATTGTCGTTGTCACTTGATAGAGGACTATCAGTGTATACCATCGGTTGAACATTACTTATGACCTGATCCATGTTGTTGGTTATTTTTAGTTTTAGCATTGCTTCATCATTGATTCTTACTTGATTCTCTACGGGTTCGATACTAAACTCAGTCTGTTTTTCCTTAAAGACAGCATCTAGATTGAGGTTTTTCTCTAATCTTTGGTCCCCTGAAGGCTTCTCATATTTAAGGTTGAAGGTGATTTGATGTATTCCTCTTTGGCTGTTACTACTAACATCTATTGTAAAATTAAATTCCTTTGTTTTATTTTGTCCTAGATCTCCTATATAGGCCTGAGTTTCTTTCGGAGTAAGGTTAGGGTTCTGTGAATTAAACAAAATCACGCAGTTTTCCGTATCTAGAGGACCATTATTTGTTATCGCTGCATGTATGCTTCCTTCTTCTCCAACTCTGAGTGAACTACTAAGAGTCTCTAAATTGAATCTCTGCTCTTTTTTAGGGATTATATGTGTTTTTAATTCTTTTGAAGACCTTTTTATGTGGTTTATGTCTTCGAATAAAATATTAGCTGAAATAGGGTATTCTCTTAATATTGCATCTTCACTGAAGTAAGCCTTAAAACTCAGAGTCTTAGTTTCATTTACATCCCAGCTTTTTATATGAAAGTTAGTACTTAATGATTTACCTAATGAAAACGCTGGATCACTTGATCGAATATCTATAGTCGAATTTAGAGCTTTTTCAGTTCCAATATTCTTTATTTTTAGGTTTACTTGTCCACTATCACCAATTGGTATATCATTAGATACATCAACGACCTTAAAATTAGCTTCTTCTCTTATCGTAATATCTACCATTTTTTTTGCTGATACATCTCTACTTTCCTTAACAGTGAAACTTCTGCCAGGTATCTGATTTGAGCCGTAGTAGACTTTTTCTTTGTGGCTGTAATCTATTATAAGGGGTAATTGGTATTGGCCTGGTTTGGCATTTTCCTTTAACGTAATCTTAAAGGATATTGGTTGATTTAATCCTGGTCTTATATCTTGTATGGGCATTTTATCGGTATGAACTATTACTGGGGCATCACCTGATTTTAGATTAACTACGGGGTTTTCTGCTGTTTTAACTATTTGTTCGTATTCTTGAACTCCATCATCGGTTATTTCTCCCTCATTATTTAAATAAACTTGTAATCCAAGTGTTTTACCAGCTGAAAAATTGTTTTCAGGTGCATAAACTTTTATTTCTGGATTTCCAGCAACTTCATAGGCTGCAGCTTTAGCTTGAGGTGATATTACAACTAAGAATATTGAAGCTAAGATCAGCGTTAATATAATTGTTTTTTTAGTTGAATTCATTAATACCACGAACTTGTTGTTATTTACATACTAACACTTAAATATTTTAAGGTAAAAGGAAGAAAATAGTTTTCAATGGAGAAACAAAAAAAAGAACAGGAAAAAAGAGAAAACGAGATAATAGACTCACTAATGTATCTCGGGCTATCTGAATACGAAGCAAAGGTTTTAATAGGAATCCAAAAACTCGGAAAAGCAAAAGTAAGAGAAATTAGCAACATATCAAATATACCCCGATCACAAATATATGGAACAGCAGAAAAACTAAAGGAAAAAGGATTAATCGAAATCCAAAAATCCAATCCAATAAAATACAGAGCAACATCACTAAAAGAGTGCCGAGAAATCCTAAAAAAGAGAATCAAAACTAAAGAAAAAACTGCATTCAAAAACCTAAAAAAAATAAAAACAGAAAAAACCCAAGAAATAGAAAAAGAAGAAATCTGGACAATAAAGGGAAAACAAGCAATTAACAGAAGAATAAAACAACTCATATTAGATTCAGAAGACAAACTGATACTAGGAACACCAAGCATAGATTACCTAAACAATGAAATACAAGATGCAATAAAAAAAGCAGCCCAAAGACAAGTAAAAACCAAAATAATACCATGGGAAAACACAGAAAAAGAATTTAAAAACCTAACAAACCAAAAAAACATCGAATTAATCGAAGAAGCCAAAAAAATACATCCTAAAGAAGCTCTAGATCTAGAAGAAATACCCCAAAAAGGGTACAAAAAAAGAATAGTAATATCAGACAACAAAACTGTCCTAATAAACATAAACAAAAAAGAAAGCAACCAAAGAGAAGTAGCATTCTGGAGTAAAGAAACAGGATTCGCAGAAATACTCATACAAATAATAAACAGCTGGATCAAAGGAATAAAAGAAACAAGAAAAAAATAATCTAAAACTAATCTAAAACAAATCATTAATCCTTTACCTGTCAGTAACCGAATCCAGTTTCAAAAATATAAGATAAAATCAGTTGGACTTTCCTCGCTAAGTAATCTTAACCTTTTCAAGCTCCCTTCCATCTCTACTTACTCTAATCGACCAGACTGAATAATTTTAAAGTCATCTGAAAAACTTGGTAATCTAATTTCAGCCTCAAAATCCATTAAATCAATTTTCTCTAAAACCCCTAACGAAACAAACTCTTCATCTGAATCCAATAAACCAACTAATAGATTATCAAATAACATAGGAGTACGAACAGTTAATTTCTCTAAATCAAACCTATCTTTTATCCTTTTTGAGTAAAGAAGACCCCTCCTAAAATCTTTGATTTTGATAGAGAAATGAATCAACCTATAATGCTTAAATGGCTCAATGCTCCAAGTTTTTGATGTAGCCAGGGGTTGTAACCGAACCAATAGCCCGTGGACAGATTGAAGCCTCTGTACCCGTTTTTGGGTGTATATTTCCTTGGCTGAGCCAGGGAACCTCCCCGAATAAAGCTTCTTGGATAACCCTGGCCCTGAACGGAGATGATTTGACGGTGGCAAGAAGTAAAACTCCCTGAACTCTGGAACCCTCCTTCCAAGATCTCTAGTTTTGGTAGGGGAGGAATTCACTTCTTAATTAATTGAGTTCAACGCTTTATATGGTTTTTAATATTTCTTGGTTTTTTGTATATTCTGGATTTAAATCTAAAATTTTTAATTTGATAAAGATCATAGATACTATTTAGGTTAGGAGTGACGGATAAAAGTGAGGTCAATGACCTATATCGGTTTTTTGTTAATAATATTGGGCTTAATTTTTGTTATTTTGCCAGTTATAGGGAATTTAATTTCTCTTGAAAATATACCGAGTTGGTTAATTTATGTTTACAGAAGCAATGGATTTATTTTTGTTACTTCTCCCATACTAATAGCAATAACCATTATTATGTTTCTAATAGATTTATTACTTAAATAATAAAGAAAGGAAACTAAGATTAATGTAAAAGTTATTGATAAAAAAGATTTCAATGCCACTATACTTTTCTTTTACCTGAGTAGGAATCTGATTATGTTATGTTATTTAATTTAATGTAAAATGGGATTTTTTTCTTTCAATCTAACCAACTCCAAATAACAAAAAACATTGTTACCTTAAAAAAGAAAGGTTTAATTATTAGAACTAAGAACGCTAAGAACACAAAAAAGTAAAACAACTTAATAAAACCAATAACCAAAATAATCAACCACTAAACCCAGAACAAAACCTAAAAAATCCAAATATAAACACTTAAAAACAAAAATACACAAAATAAAAATATAGAAACAACTTTAATTTTTTCTAAAAATTTAATTCCCTAAAAAATATTTTTAATTTTATTGAACAAGATATATACAAAATTAAAAAAAAATAAAAACTAATTCTCGGCATAAATCAACCCAGATTAAATAAAAACACCTTGATTTAAGTAATTATTTATAAATTTATTTAAAATAATTAAAGCATAAAACATTTCTACATAACTTGAACCCTACTTGTTTTTCAGAATAAATGTAAACACTTTTCATTTTTCAATTGATTTTAATTACCGAATGATTAAAGTATATATTTGAATGCTTCTAATTTATTTATGATGTTTAAAGATAGAGAACATGCAGGTAAAACCCTTGCAAAGAAACTAGAAGAATACAGAGAAGAAGATGGTGATGTAGTAGTTTTGGCTATAGCTAAAGGTGGGACCAGAGTAGGTTACGAAATAGCTAAAGCTCTAAAAGCTGATTTCTCTATTTTAGTTATTAGAAAGCTGCCTTTTCCCTATAACCCTGAGGCCGGTTTCGGAGCTATAGCAGAAGACGGAACCGAGGTATTGGTTCAAGGCCCCTTTTCTCAAAATAAGATCAACGAAATCAAAGAAAAACAAAGAGAAGAGATCAAAAGAAGATTAAAAAAATTAAGAGATAGCCCAATTCCAAAATTAGAAGACAAAACGGTTATATTGGTTGACGATGGTATTGCAACAGGTTCAACTATGAAAGCAGCAGTTCAATACTGTAAGAAAAATAACCCAAAAAAAATAGTAGTCACCTCTCCAGTCTCAAGCTCAGAGGCTAAACGAGAATTCGAAGACCTCGTAGACGATGTCCATATCCTAGAGACCCCGGATCGTTTTAGAGCAGTAGCACAAGTCTACCAAAACTGGCATGATGTAACAGACCAAGAAGTAATAGAAATAATGCAAAAATGGAGAAATAACTAAAAACCAAAATTCCACTTCATTAAAAAACCAAAAAAGAAATTGAAACATCAAAATTAAATTTAAATAAAAAAATAGAAATAAAAAAATATTTTTAAGTTTTTTCTTCTCTTAGCTTCCAGATCCATTTATTGTGAAATTTTCTAGAGGAACTGCGTTTTCCGCATCCTCCGACAGAACTACATCAACCGGTTGATTATAAGATTCAAAGGAAACTGATGATATAATAGACATGTTGTAGTTAATATCTAACTGCTCCTGATTAATTGACATATCCATTTCCAACGTAGTCTTCTGTGGTAAATAGCTGTCTTTTGATATCCAGTATGTAGCGTTAAACTCCTCTATTGCATCCTCCATAGCCGAAACATTTAATTCACCAGTAAGAGATTGCTGGCTTGAACCAAGGCTCGATGTATTCTCCAATATACTCCAATACTCTTCTAAACTAGGATATACCTCTACTTTATAACATTCAGTTCCATCTATTTCTTCGGTTCCAACTACCTCAATATCAGAGGACTCTATCAGTTTTCTCATTTGATCTAATTGATTACTTGAACTCCATTGATCTGAGTAATTTTCACTCAAATTTATTTTAATCCACTTTGAAGTATTTCCAAATTCCACATTTTCATACAATAATCCATCTACTAAATATGCTTCAAACTCGTTCTCCCCTGTTTCCATATTAAAATGCATTTCCTTGTCCTCAACCGAAACAACACCATCCCCACCAATGGAAACAGTCATATTCATCCCATTAGCAGCCATCGAAACATCAGTATTCATCACGAACTCGTAAGACGAAACATTACTAGACGCAGAAACAACCTTACTCTCTAACTCCCCGGCAGAAACCTCAGCTTGGTTATCAGTTGTCGTACAACCAAGAGAGATTAATAACAAACCAGTCACCAACAAAGCAACAGAAATTTTTTTAAAATCCATTAAATCAACCTCTATAACAAAACATTAAACCCAAAACCACAAAAGCCTTACATCAAAAAAACCCAAAAAAACCTAATCCAGTTCAAAATAAACAAAAAACACACAAAAAACCCCATAAGAAAACAAAAAACCCTCAAAAATAAATATAACAAAACTAAATATTACAAAACTAAATAAGAACAAAAAAATAATCTAATATATTATACAAGAACCAATACTAGATCCCAGAATACGCCACATATAGATTAATTTATTTATTTTAAAACAACTATATTCAACTTTAAACGAAAAACTAGGGTTTCTCCTCTATCATAAGCAACACATACAATAATTTAATCTACCTTAAACCTATTCAAACCTATAAAATTTTATTTGAGTGATATCTCTCTAATTTCAAATTCAATTAATTAATAACCATGAGGTAGTACGATATCTCTATTTAATTGACTTGCATTTAATTTAACCTATTAACCAAGAAGTCACCTTCCTAAATCTTTGATTTAGGTGGGTGATGAATTGGGGTTGTTTTATGTAGTAGAGAAACAAAATATTCTATTGCTTAGAGAGGTTCCAAGTCTATATGTCGAGTCCGAACAGCCGAGTGTTTGGGCAATAGGCTCTTCAGCAAAGGGATACGTGGGAAGACTTGGAACGGGGTTCAAGTGACCGAACCCTAAACCCGGGCAGAAAATAGTGATGGATATAGGTGATGAGTCCTGAAAACAAGTGTAAGCCCTGGGAACCTGCAAGGAATGGCGAACCGTGTTCGCCTTAGAAGACTATCATGCAACAAGGCACTAATCTCGGATACCGGTCTCGTGAATGGATAGAAGCACCTTCCAAAATCTTGATTTTGGTAAGGGAGGAGGTCACCTACATGAATAGACTTTTATAGTAGGGTATGGCAGAAGATCCTCGCGGCTCTTCCTTTTGGGGTGAATGCCTTAAATAACACTTAAAGGGTATTATTAACTGGTTGGGGGTAATTGGAAGTTGGTTGGATTGGTTGCTCTATCAAAAAGCGATTTCCATGTCTCTTGAGGTATTATGGCTAAGTTAAAAGCCCCAAGACACTAAATCGAATAAGGTGTATTTGGGGAACTCGAAACCTTTGTGGGTGAGTCCTAGTGGCTGATGTAGGAGCAACCAAGGATGAATTAAGGGAACCATCCTAAGAGTTAAGTTAATATATGGGTTTTTGTGTTTGCCCTGATCCTATTCTTCTCTTGGAGCAAAGAATCCCGATGACGATTAGGATGCAGTAAGAGAAAAACCCCCCGGATGGAAAAAAGCAGACCCCACTCCAGATAAGGCTCACATGGAAGTCCCACAGCTTTGCTGTGTAGTCATTTTACAGGATTCCTCTAGTGATTTCGGATAGGAGGAAGGAGATACTTATTGATAGTGCGAAAGCGAATATCCAAGCTCCTATGGTGTAAGCTAACTTTTTTTTACCAATGTTGCTTTTTCCTAAAACCAATCCACTTCCAATCATTGAGAAAATTATTGCTTCACTGAATGATATAGGTATTCCAAAATGTATACCGATCTGTGCTAATATTGCTGGGGTACCTAGAGCGGAGATCGATCTCCTTGGACCTATATTTGAGTATTCAAATGAAACCGTGTGGATAATTCTAGGAGAAAGTAACCAAGCCCCAAGTAAAATAGAAAAACCACCTAAAAGCAATAAGTAGTTTAAATTATATCCAAGTGAATAAAGTGGTCCAATAGCTAATCCAACAGAGTTTGCACCTGCTGTATAGGCTACAAATAAACCTATTCCAAAGTTTAAATAATTAATTTTGTTTTTATGGTAGTCAGATGGAATAATAAAAGTTAAGATCTTAGAAAGGCTAAATGCAATGGTTATTGCTAGAAATGGAATAATTGACCAATAGAAAAGAACATTATTCACATTACTCCATAAAATACCTGGATTAAAGCTAGTTCCAGTCCCTAAAACTGCTCCAATAACAGTGAACGCTGTTGGCATAGGATACTTCAGGATATTACTAACAATAACCAATGTTGAAGAAACAAACAAAATGATAAAAGCCTGTAAGATAACAAGCTCTCCAACAACCATACCTGAACCAACCGTAGAACTAACGGAAGAACCCTGTAAAAAAGCTCCCAATAAACCAGCTAAACCACCAAAAAAAGCTGACCTTAAAACCCCAATCTCCCTCGAGAAACTAACCGGGCCAAAAGCAGGAGGAATAGAAGAAGAACCGATCGACAAAGACATAAACACAGCCGAAACAAAAACCAAAACCACCAAAATCAAAAACTAACACCCCTACACAACCAATTTACAGAAAACAACCCAAAAAACTTCCTCAATACAACCTTAAACATCATTTTCAACCTAATAATATCTCCACATAATCCTATAAACAAACACTTAAAAGTTACCCAACAAAACCACAACAAAAAAACAAAAAACAACAAAAATCAGACAACAAAAACTAAACAAAAAACCAACATACTCAACTTATCAAAAACCAAAAAACAAAAAAATCTAAATTCAAATAAACCTAAAAATCAAAGTCTTAAACCCAACTAGAACCAGAATTAATGACATAAAAATAAATGAAAACAAGAAAAAACTATAAAAGATTCTTAACTTCTACAAAAACTAATATTCAATTAAAACATAAAACTTAATAAAATAATAAACATCTAAGTAAAACTAAATAAGGTAAGATAAATACCAATTAAAGACATATTTTTTAACATCTCTTAAGGCTAGTCTATTCAAAGGTGAAAAAAATAATTATAGTATAATTAATTAAAGGAATCAAATTTCTTTTTTTTACTTATTTATTTAATCTTTAGAAATGTATAGTCTCGGGATTGATCATTATGTTTACTGGTTCTATTTTAATAGATAAGTTTTATTTTGTATTATTTCTTAGTGAATTTTACTGGAAGGGTACTATGAATGAGATATATGTCGATAATTTGGATATTACAGGTGTGCAAGTAAATTATTACTTTATTTGCAAGACTAAATTATGGTTGTTTTCTAATTATATCAAGATGGAAGAGGAATCTGAATTAGTTAAGTTGGGTAAATTAACTCATCAAAGTTCTTACAATAGAGAAGAAAAAGAAGTTAATTTAGGTCCAATTAAATTTGATTTTGTGAAAAGAAAAGAATGTTTAGAGATTCATGAAGTCAAAAAATCAAAAAAGATGAAAAAATCACATAAGTATCAAATATTATATTATCTTTACTACCTTGATCAATTAGGAATAAAAGCTCATGGTATCTTAGAGTATCCAAAAATAAAAGAAAAAGAAAAAATCAAATTAACTGACTCTGACAAAAAAGAAATAAAAACACTAATCAAAGAAATAAGAGAAATTCTCAATAAGGACACTTTTCCTAGTCCAAACTGGAAAAAGATCTGCAAAAAATGTGCATACCGCGAATTCTGCTTTAGCTAACCTATTTTAACTAATCTAAAAAACAAAGGATATTTCTTACATGACCAAGAAAAATATTTTTAGAAGATATGAAAAGGAATTTCTATATAAACAGTGATGGAAAATTAAGAAGAAAAGAAAACACAGTCTATCATATAAATGAAGATGGAGATCAAAAACCGATCCCCATTGAAAAAATTTATTCTATTTACTCATACGGGTCTCTGACATATACATCCCAGTGTACCCACTTATTAGCTAAAGAAGGAGTCCCAATTCACTTCTTTAATTACTACGGATACTATGATGGCTCATTTTATCCTAAAGAAACCTATCTATCAGGAAAAGTAACTGTTAACCAAGCTGAACATTACTTAAAACAAGAAAAAAGACTTGAACTAGCTAAAAAATTCGTAAAAGGAAGTATCGAAAACATCAAGAGCAACCTAAAAAGATACAATAAAAATAAAAAACTAGAAGTTATCGAAGATATCAAAAATGAACTAAAAGATACTCAAAAAGTAACAGAAGTTATGAACATAGAAGGAAGATGCAGAAGCACTTACTACAAATCCTTCGATGAAATACTACCAGAAAAGTTTAAATATACCTCTAGAAGCCGCCAACCACCTAAAAACATGGTCAACTGTCTGCTAAGTTTTGGAAACTCACTACTATATTCAACTACAATAAGTGAAATATACAACTCCCAACTAGATCCAACAATATCTTACCTCCACGAACCAAGAGAAAGAAGATTTTCCCTAGCATTAGATATAGCAGATGTATTTAAACCACTAATAGTAGATAGAACAATCTTTTACCTAACTAACAAAGGAATGTTAGACAAAAAACACTTCGACGACGATCTCAATAAATGCCTACTAAATGAAGAAGGAAGAAAAAAATTCGAAAAAAGATACGAGAAAACACTAAATAGAACAATCAAACACCGAGAAATCCAAAAAAAATGTCTCATACCAACGTTTAATAAGACTAGAGTGCTATAAAATAGTAAAACATATACTAGAACAACAAGAATACGAACCATTTCAGATATGGTGGTAAAAGTTGTATTTCATAATAGTCTACGATGTAGGAGTAAAAAGAGTAAACAAAGTAAAAAAATTCCTCCGAAAATACCTCAACTGGATACAAAACAGTGTATTCGAAGGAAACCTAACCAAAAGTGAACTAAAAGAAGTCAAACAAGGAATCAAAAAAATCATAAACCAATCACACGACTCAATAATAATCTATAAACTCAGAAACAAAAAAGCCCTAGAAAAAACCACAATCGGACAAGAAAAAGAAAAAACAGACAACATAATTTGAAGTAACAACCCCCATAGAAGCTAAGGAACCTACAATAGAACCCCTACCCCAAACCAAAAAAAAAAAGATTCTCGGCTTATACAATGGACTTCTCGCATGCAGCCAGTCGACATGGAACTCAAGCTCCGAGAGGAGAAATTGGAACAGGATCTAGCCATATACTAACATACAATTCAACCGCTTATTCATATTCGTTTTGATATACTCCTCCACCAACCACTAGAACCCTCTCTAACCAAAGAAATTACTTTTTTAGCTAGCATCATACACCTTCGATATAGGGATCTGGAACCTTTAACCAGATATCTCTAAGACCCGAGATCGCTTTTTGTTCAAAAAAGGCCGACAAAAGCCAACCAACTACAGTTTAACTTCCAAAAAATATAGAAACTATTATTTAAGTGGTAATACATTCATCCTCACAAAAAGCCGTAGGGTTTTCTACCTTACCCTACTATGAAAATCCACACAAAAAAACGCCAATTTATAAAATAAAAAACCAAAAACTCTCTATTTCTTAAAAAAATTCAGTATAGCAACTCGTACACCACCAAAATCAACAAAAAGATCAAACAAAACCAAAAACCAAAAACCACTCAAAACCAACAATAAAACAACCTAATCACCAAAAAAACAAAATCGAAAACAAAAAACACACCAACCATAAAAAAACATCCAAAACAAAACCCACAAAAACAAAAAACCACAAAAACCAGATTGTACATCTATATAAAAGAGATTCATTATCGGGGATCCCAGAAAACAACCCCAAAATGCAACAATTTAATACAAAAAAAGACACAATAAACCAATATAACCCTCCTGTCTTAATCAGACTAAAATAGGATTGAAATGCGGATATTAAAGTTGTTTTACGAGGGGATTTGTGTGGTCTTAATCAGACTAAAATAGGATTGAAATGCCCTACTCCACTCAACAAAAACATCCCCAAACCAATGTCTTAATCAGACTAAAATAGGATTGAAATATCACGGGATCTTAGTCAGATTGATCAGTTAGATGTGTCTTAATCAGACTAAAATAGGATTGAAATTTATAGATGTTGCCCATAACGCATTTCTTAATATAAGTCTTAATCAGACTAAAATAGGATTGAAATGGTTTTATCTAGGGATAATTTGCGAAGAATGGTTTATGTCTTAATCAGACTAAAATAGGATTGAAATCGAACTTCCTTGATCTTGTTCTTAGATCTCATCAACTCAAGTCTTAATCAGACTAAAATAGGATTGAAATATTGATTCCCTATAGCCTCGAATAGACTATATCTACCGTCTTAATCAGACTAAAATAGGATTGAAATACACCTTTACTGGGTGAGGTGTTAGATTTACTAATTTGTCTTAATCAGACTAAAATAGGATTGAAATAAAAACAAACGGTCAAAACCCTCTACATGCTTAACTGTCTTAATCAGACTAAAATAGGATTGAAATATCGAGTACATAGAAAAAAATGATTTAGGGTATCATGAGGTCTTAATCAGACTAAAATAGGATTGAAATCTTCCTGCAACCTATCAAGTAAATCATTCTCTCTTCGGTCTTAATCAGACTAAAATAGGATTGAAATATACACCTGAGGCCCTGTTAATTCAGGATCCTGTTAGTCTTAATCAGACTAAAATAGGATTGAAATAAGTTCACTCTTGAAATAGATGAGGTGGTTTAGAGTCCAATTCATCCGCCGTCTTAATCAGACTAAAATAGGATTGAAATAGACACATTAAGTCGTAGTTATGGAGGTCTTGCCAAGTCTTAATCAGACTAAAATAGGATTGAAATGAAACAGCTTACGACAACAACGACCGATTAGTGAGTGGTCTTAATCAGACTAAAATAGGATTGAAATTCACTTGCAGTTGCCTTATATTCTCCCTGTTGCGTCCCATGTCTTAATCAGACTAAAATAGGATTGAAATGACTACCCTCTAAGGTATATAGCTGTCGCCGGATCTCCGTCTTAATCAGACTAAAATAGGATTGAAATTCTCTTAGGATACTGCCTCCGTAGTCACCAGTTGGGTCTTAATCAGACTAAAATAGGATTGAAATATGTTCACATAGATAATGAAACAGATATAAGAGTATTGTCTTAATCAGACTAAAATAGGATTGAAATATTCAACAGAAGTGATAACAGAAAGAGCTTACGTAGGTCTTAATCAGACTAAAATAGGATTGAGGTTTGGGGCTAAGTTTTATGTACTTTAATTAATTAACTAAGTTTAGGAAAATCAGTTTATTAAGAAATTTAGGTTATTAGGTGTATGAGGGTTAAAGCAAATTTAAGATTTGAGGAAATAAGTAAGGTACCATATAATCATTTGTTTGAATTAATGAGTGCTTCTTTAAATAAGATTGGAGAGGTTTCGCCAGATTTAGCATATAAATATCATGAGAAGCCAAAATATAAGCCATATAATCTTTCTTGGATTAATGTGGATGTTAAAAAAACTGATAAACATGGAATTACCCCAAAAAACAGTAAAGCAAATTACTATTTCTCCTCACCAAAAAAGGAATTAACTAAATCTTTTGTAGAAGGCTTCCTAGAAAACCCAGAACTCACAATAAAAAAACAAAAAGATATTAAATTCAAATTAGATTCGATACAATCCCTTGAAGAACCAAAATTTGAAGAAAAAATGGTTTTTGAAACAATAACACCAATCGCAGTCAGAACACAAACAAAAAACGGTGATGGAGAACTAAAAACCATAGATCTAAGACCAAACTCCAAAAAATTTTACGACAACCTCTTCCAAAACCTAATCAACAGATACAAAGACTACTATGACAAAGAACCTAAAAAAGACCTAAATGAATTAGATTTTAGATTTATAGATTCTAAGCCAAAGAGATTAAAGATAAAGGACACTTGGCAGATGAGCACACAAATGAAATTCGAAATCAACGCAACTGAACAAATAAACCGATTTATTTACTATACTGGTTTGGGTGAAAGAAACAACCAAGGATTCGGATGCCTAAAAGCCATATCAAATTAATAGAGTGATAAAATATGATTAGTAACCTAATTAAATTGGGACGAAACACAGAAATTGTTCCTTTTAGCCAAGATGTATCAAAAAGCCAAAAAATATTAGAAATGGAACTTAATCTCGATGAAAACAATAATTTTTATTTATCCGATGTTAATTTAGTTGAAGCCGGAGAAAGAGACCTATTCTATATCCAGCCCACTAAAACAATTAATAGTGGTAAAAACCGTCATTATTACCCACATGATTTTACTTTAGGAGGATCAGCAATAGGCAAAAACAATAAAATCGAAAACGAAAAAATACATAGAAATTTTAACAATACTAAAGATTTTTATCTAAATCTTGACCTAAAAAAATCCACAAAGGAATATTTAGAAAAATTTTATTCTTTTGTTTTAAAAGATGAATCAAAATTTATCGAAGAGATCTATGAGGAAAAGAAGAGTCATTTAATTGATTTATCTAAGAGCGATTTAAGAGACCTAATATTTGTTTTCAAAATTGGATTCAACATAATAGATAGATTCAATTTAAATGTAAATCTGGAAAAGGATTACTATTACCTTGGAGAGATTAAAGAAACACTAGAAGTTTTTAAAAAATTTATACCTTCTGAAACTTCCATTTCTGTAAATAATGATTTATCTAGTTGTTCTTTCTGTGGTAAAGAAGAAAACTTATTTTCCCCAACTAAAGCAACTTTTTATTATTCATTTACCTTTGACCAAAAAACTGGATTTTATGGACTAAACGAGGATAACATAAAAAAACAATTAATTATTTGTGACGATTGCTTTGGCGATTTTAATAAAGGAAAAAAATTTATAGAAAGTTATCTACAAAAAAAGATTCTTGGAGTCAAATATTTCTCTCTACTCAATTTTAATGAAAATAAGAACTATGATAAATTACTAGAATCTTTCAAAAATCAGAACTTCTCTAAAATTTACTCCAGTGAAGAACTAAAAGAACTTAGAAAAAGGCTCAATGACCGTTATTATCTGTTAATGGATTTAGCAAACTTAGGTAATCAAGAAAAAATTGGAGTGGATTTATTTTTTTATGTATATGATAATGGAATTAGAGTTGTTAAATTTATCAAAGACATTTATCCAAATCGTATATTAGAATTACTTGAGAAAAATGAAGAAATAACCGGTTTTAGTTTTAATGGTTATTTAATTGAACTATTTAGCTCAAATAGGAGCGAGGACTATGACTTATTAATAAAACAAAGAATAGGTTTGCTTGAAAAAATACTTCTTGATACACCAATAAACTATGATCACTTACAGGAAAGATTTATTAATAAAATATCTTACAAGCTTAGAAACCAAGGTCCTAATGAATACGAAGCTTCTAATGCTTCTAATTTTACTAAGAACCATATTCGGTTTTTAGAATTACTTTCTAAGTTAAATTGTAATCTCTTCTCAAATTTAATTTCCATTAATTTTGAAGAAAACGGAGCGGATATAGTTATGAATAAATTTAATGAAGAAATCAAAGGAGAAAGCGGTTTAGAAAAAATGGAGAACTTTATTTCAGAAAACAAATTCTTTGCAGAGACACCAGAAATCAGAACGGGAATTCCCCTAGGAGTTACTATCGCAAGGCTATCCTACGAAATAAATAATTATGAAAAAAGAATGTTGGGATATGCTAGAAAAAGAATCAATGATAAAGATAGCTTAAGAAAATTTATAAACGAAGTTGAGGAAAAAGCAACAATACATGAGATATCAAATCAACCCATAGTTTCCTCACTATTCAATAATATTGGAGAACTATTAGAAAAAGAAAATTTCTCAGAGAACGATTTTATTTTCGGAATGTTTATTGGTTATTCTTTATCAGACAAATTTACTAACCCGGATACTTCCTCAGGAGGGAATAATAATGAATGAAACGAAAAATCTAGAAACGGATATAGTGAATAGATCAGAGATATTGTTTTTATACGATGCTAAGGACTGTGATCCTAATGGCGATCCTTTCACTGGAGAACCTAGGTTTGATGAAAACACTCAAAAAGCAATGGTATCAGATGTAAGATTAAAGAGATATATTAGGGACTATATAGATGAATACGAAAGTGATGAGGACTCAGATACTGAAAATAAGTCTAAGATAGTGTTTTATTCTTCAAAAGGTGACACTCAGACAGTGGGCCAGAGAAGAGAGAGTCTTAGCGAAATCGTCGACAAGGATGATTCTACGGATTTATTAGAGAAATGTATTGATATTCGATTGTTTGGTTGTGTTTTAGCAGAAGAAGGTAATAATATTGATCTTACGGGAACGGTTCAGTTCAAGAACATGAATAGAAGCATAAATAAAGTTGAACTAAATCCTCTCCAAAACACGAGTGTTATGAAATCAGGAGAAGAAAAAACACAAGGAGCAATAGCAACTAATAGTCAAGTTCCATATGCATTGTTCTCAACGATAGGATACATTAATCCAAAAACAGCAGAAATTAATGGAACCAAGCAAAAAGACATTTATTTAATGCTAGAAGCACTATGGAACAAAATTAATTTAATAAATACTCGATCAAAAGCTGGTCAAACCTCTAGATTATTGTTAAAAATTAATTACAGCGATGGCGTTTCCAAAATGAGTGATATCGAAAAATTGGTTAAAGTAGATTCAAATGAAGAACAGGATTATCGAGAATTCAGTGAAATTGAAGAAGACTTAGACTTTAATCCCTTGGTAGAGGCAGTTAACAAAAATAGTGATAAGCTTGATTCAATCGAATACAAAATCGATGAAACCCAAGATTATGAAAACACACTTGAGTTTATCAATAAACTAAAGGATGTTAATGAAGTAAGAATCGAAAAATTAGGTTTCTAGTATGTCAAAAGAAATCTTGTCTTTTAGACTTTGGGGGGATTATGCTCTTTATACAAAGCCTTGGTGTAATAGAGAACAGCAATCCTATTTAATTCCTCCAAAAACATCTTTGTTTGGCCTAATCGGATCGATATTAGGCTATGGGAAAGAAGAATATTTAGAAGAACTCGGTTTTGATGAAATAAAAACAGGAATTAATCTAAAAAGTTTTGGTGGAAAAGAGCTGCATGGATACAACTTTATGCATGGAAAAAACTTAGATAAAAAAACAAAAGATCTATCAAATCCTTATAGAAACCCCAGTGGGAAAGGAGCGCTATCTCCCACTAGATTAGAGTTCATAAGGAACCCAGAGTACAGAATTTACCTATACCTAAAAGACAAAAAAATAAAAAGGGAATTAGGTGATTTTTTGAGGAAAAATAAGTGTGTCTTTCCACCATATTTGGGTCAAGTGAATTTGTTTGCAAATTTTGGTGATTTTTATAAAACCGAGCTTAATGAAAAAGAAGTCGGTTATTCGGAAACCGCTGCACCTGCAGAGATAATTGATGGATCTGAGATAGAAGGAAAAATATATAATGAACGCTTACCTGTTAAAATGGAAGAAGATAGGTCTTCTCCAAAATTTAAATCGATAGCAATCTCTAAAGATAGTCCATTAAAAATTAAAGATAACTCGAAGTATCTAAGTGGTGAAACTACGAGAGGAAGTCAAATTGTCTTATTCTAGATTCTTATCTCACGAGAACAAAAAATTAAAAGATCATCTAGAAGAAGTTAAATCCAATTCATTTTCGATAATTGATAACTTGGACATATCTAAAAAAGAAGACCTTGAAAGAGTGATAAAAATAGTTTCTGTTTCTCATGATTTCGGAAAATTTTCTGATTACTTCCAAAAGAAAATTAGGAATAATTCTTCAGAAGAAAAATACGAAAGACATGGATTAATATCTTCTTTATTTGGATTATTCCTAGCCGAAAGATTTGAATTTGATGAAATTGAGAGGGGTTTTGTGAATGCTGTTGTTTTTAATTCGATAAAGCATCATCATGGTGATCTTGAAAATTTAGAAAAAACAATTAAATACGAAACCGATTCTAAAGAGAGTTCTTATAAGGACACTAGAAAAATCTACGAAAATATTGAAAAACATAAACCTAGAGTAAATAAAATCTATAACCTGTTATTAGAAACTAAAGATATTGACTACCTTGAAGAATTTAAAGATTACCTGGGAAAAATAACCGCCCAAAAAAAGGATAATGAGATTATTATTCCTGGTTTAGTTAGGTTCACCGAGTTTAATGATGATATTTTTTATTTTTATTTATTTAATCTAGTTTATTCTATATTATTAGAATCTGACAAAAAAAGCGCTAGCGAAGTAGAAAAGACAAAAGAAGATTATTCTTATCCAATAGAGATGTTGGAATCTTACAAGAAAGGATTTGATCAAACAGATGAATTCAACAAAGTTAGAGAAGCGATATATCAAGAAACCGCTGAAAATTTAGAAGCAGCTCTAAAAGAATCCAATGATAGATTTTTTGAAATTGATGCCCCAACTGGCTCTGGGAAAACACTGACTTTATTAGGCAACGCTTTAAAATTAAGAAACCACTTAAAAGAAAGTGAAAACAAAGAACCGAGTATAATCTATGCTTTACCATATATATCTATAATCGAACAGAACTATGAAGTTTTTAAAAATGTTCTTAATACCAGATATGATGAAATTGATAATAATAAATTATTAGAACATCATCACCTATCGAATGAGGTATTTAATAAAGACGGAGAAGAACTTGGTTACGATAAGAGTTCATTTTTAATTGAAAATTGGTATTCTGATATTGTTGTTACAACTTTTTTTCAAGTCTTTAAATCAATTTTTACTAACAAAAACCATTTGTTAAAAAAATATAACAAGTTAACAAACTCTATCATTTTAATAGATGAGATTCAAGCT
The DNA here is from genome assembly GCA_001914405.1 of Candidatus Methanohalarchaeum thermophilum. Taxonomy (GTDB): domain Archaea; phylum Halobacteriota; class Methanonatronarchaeia; order Methanonatronarchaeales; family Methanonatronarchaeaceae; genus Methanohalarchaeum; species Methanohalarchaeum thermophilum. The sequence continues at coordinate 1,218,430 of MSDW01000001.1, read as the reverse complement.
ATTCCCCCAAGTTTAATCACACCAATTCGAGATTGTTTTAAAATTTTGACTGAAAAATTCGATTCTTATATCATTTTAGCAACTGCTACACAACCTAAATTGAATTCAACTAATGAACAAAAAGAAAAAAGATTAGATTCTACAAAACTATTTTCTCCAAGAGATTATTCATCTCTTTCAAATAAAAAGATAAACAAATTCTTCAATAGGTATAAGGTAAAGACAAACTTGATAAACGAAAAAACAAATCTAGAAGAACTTTATGATTTAATAAACCACGATAGTGGTTTTGATAACTTAATGGTTGTATTAAACACTATTGACAGCACCAAAAAGCTTTTTTCTAAATTTAATAAAAAAAATGACTTTAATGGTTTCGAAATTATCTATTTGTCAACTAATATACCTCCTGGTGAGCGATTAGAGAGAATAAAAAAAGCTAAAGACTACATAGGAAATAATAAAAAATTTATTTTAATTACTACACAGTTAATAGAGGCTGGTGTAGATATATCTGTGGACAAAATTTACAGAGATTTAGCTCCTTTAGATAATCTAGTTCAAACAGCCGGTAGAACTAATAGGAACAACGAAAAAGATTTTTCAGAAATTCATATCCTCAATTTAGTCGATAAAGAAAATAATGATTATCCTTTTAGTAAATACATCTATGGTGAGATATTATTGGAGAAGACTCGGAAATTTTTGAAAAAGAAAAACGAGTTTAGTGAGAGAGAGCTTGTTGAGGAATATTTGCCTAATTATTTTGGAGAAGTTGTTGATGATAAGGCTCAAGGAGTTAAAACAACCACTTCGGGAAATGAAATAGATTTAAATCAAGAAATTAAAAATTTAAATTATAGGACTATTGAAAATCACTTCAAATTAATCGAAGATAATCTTCCTGAGGTATCAATTTTTGTTTTAGATGATACCAAAAGTAGGAATTTGTGGGAGAGATATATTGATATCTTTAGTAGGGGTATTGGGTCTTTTGAAGATTATTTAGAAAGAAAAAAAGAGTTTTCTAAGATTAAAAAGGATTTTAATAGGCAAGTTGTGACTTTAAAGGTTAATTCCAAACAAGAATTAGTTGATTTTAAATCAAAGGTAGGTGTTGAATCAGATCAAAATATAGGTACAGTAGAGTGTAATGGAATTATCTGTTTGGATGCTGAATCTGGTTTCTATGATGAACAAACAGGAGTTCAGTTTGATTTAGAGAAAAAAGATATTTTCCAAATCTAATTTCTTGTATGTTTAGGTGTGTTGATATATTCGAACTTCTAATATTGGCTTAGGTTATTTTCTGAAATTTTTAAAATCGTTATAAATGAATTATTGGTTTATAATGTTGTAAGAAAGGTCTAATTTTTTATTTCAAAACATTTTTGTCAAAACTATTAATAACTTTGCATCGCCATATATAGATATTAAAGCTTTTAAAAATGTGGTACTCTATCTTTCTTGTTCTTCTTATTTTTAGGAAGATTACTCTTAATGCTTCTATTTTTCAAATACTTTCTTATCTTTTTTGTCTTAGATGAATTTGCTAGCTCCTCGCCTGGTCGGGTTCTAGACCTAGGATCCTGTTCTGATCTCTATGTTCTCTAATGTTTGTTTGAACAGGTTTGAGTCATGCTTGTTACCCTTGGATACTTTTATTGATAAGGGCAGCCTTTTCTTTGTGGTTACGGCGTGAATTTTGGATCCTTTCCTGTTTTTGTATCCGCTGATACCCTACTTTTTGTCCGCTTTTTTGTCTCCATGGTTGTTGATTCTATATGCTGCCTTATCGAGTTTTATTTCTCCTTCTCTGTATGTTTTTTCCTGAAGCTTTTTTACTATCTGTTTCAAGATGTCTTCCTTTTGCCATCTCTTTTAGGGAGTCTATATGCTGTGACGTATGATTCGTACTTCTTAGGCACATTTGCTCCATTTATATCCAATTAGTAGAACGTAAAGTATTCTATTGATTGTTTCGTTTTCCTGTTTTTGGTTATGGTTCTACTGGTTTATGGCTGATCAGGAAGAACATGTATATAAACTTCCATTTTTCATCTTTTAACTCTTCAAACCTCAATTCCATCCCCCACAAACAACTTAAGAACATGGGCTACTTTACACTTTTGATATGAGTTCTATGATTAATTGATTAGGTTTTTTTATATTGTTCATTCTTCTAAGATATCTTTTCTTTAGGTGGGGAATACAGAAAAAAACTTTAGAAACAGGAAATATCCAGTTATACACTTAGTTTAATGATATCTATTTTTTTAGTTAGAGAAGTTATTTAACTAGATATATTTTGTTTTGGTTAAAAAATAGTGTTAAAAAACCTTTTTTAGTGCTTTTTAATATTTGGTTATTTTTTTAAAATTTTTTAAGAATTTAAGTTTGTTTTTTGGGATCTTGTTATTTATAAGTTCGTGGTTTATAAGAGATTTTTTTGTTTTACATTGGGTATATAAGTAGTTTTAATTGTTATATAAGTGGTTTGATTTTTTGGTTTTTGTCTGTGTTTTGTGCTTTTTTAATTGGTTTGTTCTCTATTTTCGGTCTACCCCCTCACTTTTTTATTTTTGTTATTTACCAGGTGTGGTTTTTCTGTTTTATTGGGGTTTTGGTTTTATCTCTGATAGATAGGGTGATGTATCTATAGATGGTTAATGGAATTTATTTAGTATCTGTTGTTATCTATATATCTGGTGTTAGGTAAGGGTAGATGGTGTGGTGGAGGTGTGTTTGCTTCTGGTTTTTTTGTTTTTTTGTTTTTGTTTGTTTTTGGTGTTTTTGTTTTGGTGGGTTTTTGGTTTTTTGTTTTTTGGTAGTTGATGTTTGGGAGGGGATTGGTTTTTGTTACAATATTGGTGTAATGAGGTGTGTGTTGTTTATGGGTTCTGTGTTTTTTTAATGGTTTTTGGGTTTAATCCCCACTAAACACACAACAACCCCCATATTCATAATAAAGTTGGAATAGATGTACTACCACAAACGAACAAAAATCCACCAAAAACAAAACCATTACAACAAAAATGAAATAACCCAAATATTCCCCAAAAAACCCACCTAAAATCCCCAAAATAAGGTATGCGTTTTTAGGCAATCACCGGTCAAAACCCCATACCTAAAAGCACCAAAAACCCACAAAAACAACCCCCAACTAAGTTAGCATAATACAAATTTCTTAACCTAAAAATAACTTTTCAAATTTCCAAGAACCACAGATAAACTTGTAAAATATTACCTATAAAATAAAACATGTAATTAATTACTATAATTTTATTACATGTAAATAATTATTATTAATAAATTACATATAATAAAAAACATATAAAAAATTGAAATAAAAAAAAGATTACCACCAAACCAAAACCAACAAAAAGTGAGACACCCATCCGAAAATAACAAAAACCAAAAAAACAAAGACCCCCCAAAAAAAACCCACAAAACCAAAAACAAAACAAAAACCCCACACCAAAACACCAAAAAACAAAAGAAAACAAACACCCAAAAAAAACCGAAAAATTCCAAGAAAACAACAATAAAACAACTAAACCAACAAAATCACTTAAATTAAAAAAATAGAAAAAACACCAAATCAAAAAAAGAAGCCAAAATACCTACTTTTGTGTGACCTCCTCACCTACTAAAATCAAGATTTTGGAAGGTGCTTCTATCCATTCACAAGACCGGCATCCGAGATTAGTGCCTTGTTGCACGATAGTCTTCCAAGGCGAACACGGTTCGCCATTCCTTGCAGGTTCCCAAGGCTTACACTTATTTTCAGGACTCATCACCTATATCCATCACTATTTTCTGCCCGGGTTTAGGGTTCGGTCACTTGAACCCCGTTCCAAGTCTTCCCACGTATCCATTGCGGAAGAGCCTATTGCCCAAACACTCGGCCGTTCAAACTCGACATATAGACCTGGAACCTCTCTAAGCAATAGAATATTTTGTTTCTCTACTACATAAAACAACCCCAATTCATCACCCACCTAAATCAAAGATTCAGGAAGGTGACTTCTTGGTTAATAGGTTAAAAAACCCAAATAAATCCATTTTCAAATAACAATACAAATTCCATTAAAAAACCCGAAAACAAAGAAACACATAGAAAACAAGATCAAATAAAATAAACTACTGAACCCTTTAAAAAAGTTAATAGTTTACAATAAATTTTACATGAAAAAACTATTTTAATCGATTAAAAATAGATCAAAATAAACTAATTTACCAAAAATAAAGTAATTAACCGAAGAAAAAATAAAGTAAAAACTATTTAGTCTTTTCAAGAGCTTTAATTAGTGACATAATCTAAAAAAAGGGTCAATATATAATTTTTTTAAAGTCAGTAAAGTTAAAAACTTTTTATTTTTTTAATGTGGGTATTTTCCTAAAACTACTAGCCGTGGAAACCACTGCATCCCTTTTTCTTCAGCTTCTTCCAGGATCTCTTTCATCTCTTGAATATATTCCCTTTCAACATCCTTCTCCTTCAAATCTTTAATCTTATCCTGTTTTATATCTTCAATAACTGATGAAGGAATCCTAGTTTTTGGTTCTATTTTCTTTGCAGTTGTTATCTCAAATCCCCCAGTTCTTACTAAATCCTTCCAATAAGAAAGAGATCAATATTCTTCATACCCACCAAGACTTTCGATTATCTCCTGTTGTAATTCATTGAATCTCTGATATACTGAACCAACCTCTGGTGAAGGTTCAATCACAGCTATCTCAGGAGATATATGCGATGCCAAACGTATAGCCTCCGAATGTTTCTGAGGATTAATTTCATGAAGAATAAAATTAAAGAAAGTAAGATCAGCTATCCGTCTTTCGAAAGGAAAATTAAGTATATCGCATTTAATTAATGGCACATCCAACTCACATCCCTTCAACTTCTCAATATCTGTATCAACACCAACCACCTGAGCACCAGCCTCAACTAATTTCTCCGTAGACTCACCCACACCTACATCGATAACCTTACATCCCTCAACCTCAAGATCAGAAAGAACCTCCTCCCACATTTTCTCCCGCTCAGATCTAAAACCAGCAAAGCCCATCAAAATCCATCCATTTTAAATTTTATTTAGAATAGGCATATTAGAACATTTATGAGATTAATTAAAAAAGCTATTAAGGCCTATGGAATAGAGTCTAATATAGGAAATTTTTGTATAATCGTTGATTTCCAGGGATTTATTTAAATATATTAAAGAATGGTTTTTAAGTTATTGATTAAAGCGATTTTAAAGAATTGATGTAGGGATTGCATTCACCGATAGATTTTTATTTCTTTTTTTTCTTTGGATTGGTTTTGGTTAATTTGTTTTTTCTAATTCGTGGATTGAAGCGTTTTTTGGGGGCTTGAATAGGGTGTCTGATAGATCTGGGTTTACTTCTTTGATTGTTACTTCTAGACTGAATTCTTGATAACTGAATGTATAGGTTCCAGGTCCTTTTTTAGCCCATTCCTCGAAAGGCATCTTGTAATATGATGTGTTTTGGTCTAGTGGGATTTTCATCCAGGAATCCCCATCATAGGCGTATTCAGCATTTTCTTCATTGTTGAAAATCAAAACATCCTCGGCTCCTATCTTGTCGAACCTTATTTTAATCTCATCGGTACCAGCATCCTTAACCCTGCAACGAAGTTCCCCTCCAAGCATACCACCTTCAAATCCCCTCATCTCAAGATCAACACTGCTTATCTCACCGATTCCATTATTTCCGTCTGGTTCTCCATTATCACCTGGAAGTATGAAAAAAACTCCAACAACAACTATAACCAATATAACTAACGCTATAAACCCTATAACAAGGTTATTTGGAAGATTATCACTCAATATCTCTCCCATAAAAAAATCTAGTTTCAGTAAATAAAAAACCTACACATAGGTTTTCGCAGTTTCCAAACAACTAAAGTTAAGGTAGCTAATTAAAAGCATTAGTGATAAAATAAAAAAGTGACTAATTAAAATAAATCAGTAATCTAAAGAATAAATTTATTTTTCTTTAGGTAGTTTTTTTGTTTTGGTTTTTGGTTAGTTTTTTTAGTATTGTTAGTGCTGTTTGTTTGTCTAGTGGTTCGTTGTCGTTTCCGCATTTTGGCGAGTATATGCAGGATGGGCAGCCGTTTTCGCAGTCGCAGTCTTTTATTAGTTCGTAGGTTGTTTGTAGTAGTTCGTTGATTAGTTGGTAGCATTTTTCGGTTATTCCTATTCCTCCTTCATATGCGTCGTATAGGAATATTGTGGGTTTTTGTGTGTCTGTGTGGTTTTTGGTGGATACTCCGCCTAGGTCCCATCTGTCGCACATGGCGTGGTATGGGGCCATTGCGATCATTGCGTGTTCTATTGCGTGTAGGCCTCCTTCGATGTCCATGTCTTTTTCTTCTAGTTCTCTTATTGTTTCTTTTGGTATTGTTATCCAGGTTGATTCGGTTTTGAAGTTTATTGGAGGCAGGTCTAGTGGTTCAGTTGCGATTACTTTGTCGTTTTCCATTATTTTGTATTTTAAGTAGAATTCTGAGACTTCTACATTGCCCAGGTTGATTTTTAGGTTTTTGTGTGTTTTTGTTTCTTGTTTTTCGTTTATTTTGATGTCTGTCTGGGATTGGGGTTCCGTGTAGTAGTCTACTTCTCTTTTTTTGACATATGCTACTTTGTCATCGAGGTCTAGTTCTTGGACTACATATGTTTCTCCTTGGTGCATGTATACAGCGTTTTCGTGTGCTTCTCTATACGCTTGTGCTCTATCCATTGTACCAAGCAGTTTACCATTTAATATTATTTTTATGATGTCTTGGCTGATGTTGTTTAATTCAACGATCTCTGCTGGTCTTTTTTCACCGCCATATACAACACCGTTCGGGGTTTCATGTAGTATATCTTCATTTTTTAGGTGGTTTAATTCTTCTTGGTTGTTTTGTGTTAGCCATTCGTTTTCTTTTAGTGGTAATTCTGATGCTGCGCAGAGTAAGTGACCTATTGCTATGTTAGAGTTGTCTAAGTCTATTATTGCATGTTCATGTGATTTTTCAAAGAACCTATCCGGGTGATTCATGTAATATTGGTCTAAGGGGTTTTCAAACGCTATTAAGAAAGCCGCTGAAGCATCGTTTCCTCTGCCTGCTCTTCCTGCCTGCTGCCAGGTCGAAATCATAGTCCCAGGATACCCTGACATCAAGACAACATCCAAGCCACCAATATCAACACCAACCTCCAGCGCATTAGTAGAAGCTACTCCTCTGACCTCTCCCTCTCTAAGGCCCTGTTCAATTATTCTTCGCTCCCTTGGTTTGTAACCAGCTCTATAGGCCATTATCTTTTTATCACTGCTTTCATCACTCCACTTCGAGATTAACTCAGCCATCTTCCTAGAAACCGTGAAACAAAGTGTCTGCAGTCCACCATCAACCATGTAAGACAACAAGTTACTTGTTTGAACATGAATCGATTGATCTTCGTATTCTAGGGGATTCCAGAAAACAAAATACTTTTTTCCAGATCCAGAACCATCCCTAGAAACTACTTCAAAATCTCTTCCAACTAGTTTCTTCGAGAACTCGCCTGGATTAGCTATAGTGGCAGAAGACAGAATAAACTGAGGGCTTCCACCATAGTGTTCTACAACTCTCTTTAATCGTCTAACTAAAAAAGCGATATTAGAACCGAAAACTCCTCTATATTGATGGACCTCATCTAGAACTATGTACTCTAAGTTTTTAAACACATTTTTCCACTTATTATGCCAAGGTAGATAGTGATGCAAGCCATAAGGATTAGTCAAAATAACCCTAGAACTCTCACGGATCTTTCTCTTAGCACCTCGAGATGTATCCCCATCATAGACACCGGGGTCAACATCCAAACCAAGTTCATCATCCATCTCTTTGATGCTCTCAAGTTGATCATTAGATAAGGCCTTAGTAGGATAGATATAAAGAGCCCTAGCATCCTTGTCCTCAATCAAGTCCTCAAAAACAGGGATATTAAAAGCTAGAGTCTTACCAGAAGCAGTAGGAGTAGACAAAACAACATCCTTACCACCACGAACCTCCTCAATACACCTAGCTTGATGAGTGTACAGATCAATCCCATTTCTATCGAGATACTCTCTGATCTCATCTTTCAGCTCTACTTCTTCAAACTCTGGTTCTTCACCAGGTAATTCTCTTATTTCCTCGATCTGCTCCCGATACCAACCACTACCTCTAACCCCCTCGATAGCATCCATTATTTTATCCGTCTGCTGAACCTTATTCATCAACTAATTCCTCTTTTAATTCACTTAACAAACTATTCAGAGTTAATATATCTTGTTTATTGTGTCTAAGAATAGGAATTAGTGGCCCTGGATTATCTTCTTCTCTATAAGTCTTATAGAACTCTGGAACCATAGAACTCGGTACATCTATATCCCTCTCAATTCCCAAAACCTCTCGTTCAATTGTATTTAATTTATAATTCGGTAATTCATCTCCAAAAGCTCTCTTAGAAAAATGATACAAATCAAAATGAGATTGATCCAATGACCAATCTTCGCCATAAAAACTAAACCTCCTCTCAAGAAACGGAACATCAAAGCTCTTACCATTAAAAGTTAAAACCGCTTTCCTATCCCTAATCTTATCATAAAAAGACTTCAAAGCTGCTAACTCCTGATCAAAATCCTTAAGAAGAAACTGATGAAACTCAATACACCCATCCATCGGCAAACCCAAACCAATTAAGATTACAGGCTGAGCCCCTAACCCCATCGTCTCAATATCCAAAATACCAAAATCCCCCACATCATAAAACCCAGAATACTTCAAAAACAACGGATCAGAAGAAGACTTCCACCTAGAAATAACATCCAAACCACTATCCAAACCACCAGAATCAAACTTCTCCAAAGTCTCCCTAGCTCTTCCACCCCACCTATCATGATCAATCAACTCCCGTATCGACTCATAACCCTCCTCCTTCAACTCACGTTCCCTAGACACACCAATACCATAAACCAACTTCAAATCACACAAAACATCCTCCACACTACAACTAGGACAACACAAACAACTATCAACCACCTCCTCCTTATGAAAAAACTCCCCATAACCATTCTCAACCAAACTACAACCAAAAACCTCCTCCAAATCACAACCACAATACTCATCAACCAAACGATCCCTCAACTCCCTAGCATCACACAAATCACCCCTAACAACCTTCGAAGACCTAATAGAAGCCTCTTCCTCATCATCAACAACCTCCCTATCAACACCCAACCTCTCTTTAATACTCTCAGCAAGATCACCAATATCCACAAAACCACCTCAAACAAAGAAAAAACCAACACCACAAACAAAAACCAACAAACCAACCCCCAAAAAAACCTAAAACAACACCAAACACCCAACAAACCAACACCAAACCAAAGACAATTAACTATATACCTCACACTGTGAAGTGACCCCTGCCTAACCTCATATCCATTCGGTGAGGAGAGAGGCTTCCCTGTGAGGCCTTATCCTCGAAAGGGAGTTTGTTTTCCACGGTGCCTTGTCTCATTCACACCGTCAACAGGGAACCTATTGCTCCGAGTGAAGTCTGGATTAAGGAACAGTTTTCCCATATACTAACCCTAGATGGTTCCTCTTATTCCTCAAAGGCTGCTCCACACCAACCACTAAAACCCCCTAATCCAAGAACTGTTTCAGGCTTACCCAGAGATTTTTATAGATGGGACTGCTTTTTGTTTAAAAAAAGGCAGACTCCCAACCAACTGCCCATTACCCTTAGTTAGTACTGGAGCTAAATAAAGTGTTACGGTTGATTCATCACCTACCTAAACCACAGATTTAGGAAGGTGTCTTCTCAACCATTTAGATAAATAAAATAAGAAAAAATAAAGGGTAAGGATTTAGGTGGTTTTTGAATCTACTTAGATGTGATTTATGGTTTTTATTGGTTTCTTTATTTTTTGTTTATTGTGATCTCGTTGTCTTTTTCTCTGAATTCTCTAACTTCTCCACATTAAACGCAGACTAATTCAGTAAACGTGAGCTGAGTTGGCGTGTTAGCAGACAACTCATCACCAAACTTAGAGCCACTACTCTTAAGAGGCACGAGATTATGACTACAACTCTATATGTGACTTCTTCCTTTTTCCCTACTCAGAGATTAAGTAAGGGGTCTTCTCAAACACTAAGATAAAACAAAATAAAATAGATCCTACTCCAAGAAAAAAAATAAAAGACCAACACCCTAACCAACTCAAACTAAAAATAAAAAACCTAAACCAAAATGAACCAAACTAAAATAGAACAAAATAAAAAAATAATCTACACTATTAATCACATAAGTCAATTTAAAAGACTTTAATACTTTTTTTAGGATTAAGTAATTTATTAAATCAATAATATCTTAATATATCTGTTTAAGTATCATAGTATATAAACAAGAGAACTAAATAACCTTAAAGTAATTAACTAAGAGATAAAAGAGATTTCCAATTTAATTTTGAAATAAAGGTATACTAAGAAGCTATATTTTTCTACTTTATTGGCTATAGAACCCAAAAAAAGACTTTTATAACTCTTTAAAAAAAGATTAAAGAAGTTTTAGGTAAATTCTAACCTCTCCAGCCCTAGCTATAACTAGAATACATGGGATGGTAGTTTAATGTTTGTCACATGCACTAAAATACATTTAGGTTAGTAGAAGATTGATGTAAAAACTAAAAGATCTTATTCGCTTTAAATATGATTTTGAAGATTGTTTGGATAATGTTTATTGTTATGGTGGTTATGGTTATTTTAGTTTTTTTAGTTCTTTTATGATGTTTTTTATTTCTTTTTTGTTGAAGATTTCTTTTTTATTGTTGTTTTTATTTTTTATTTGTTTTTTTATTTCTTTGTGAGTGTATATGTCTGTTGAGGGGTTTTTTATGTTTAGTTCTGCTTCTTCGTTTGCAATAATAACTATTGGTTCCACATATAGTTTTAGGGATTTGAATGTATCTGGTAATTGTCTTTCCAAATAATTTTTTATTTTAATAGCATTTGACTTGGCCTGTTTACTAGGAGAACCAATATAACCCTCATACTCTTCTCCTTTACTTCCTATCCTTGTTCTATTCCATTGATCACCTTCACAAGTTATCACACCATCTATATTTTTTGTCTCAAGCGCCCAAATTCCTCTCCTCGAAACAACTACATGATCAATATTCTGTTTTTCATCAATCATCTTTAAATCATTTAGAACACAGTAATCACTATTTAGCTCATTTAACTCCTATATAACTTTTTCTTCTCCTCTGGCACCAATACTCCAAGTTTTAGATCTCTTATACCAATAAAAACCATACAAAAAACCAAGCAAACCAACCGGAAAAAACCAAAGAAAATCAAAAAAATAACCAGCCAAACAAACAAAAAACCCTATTGTAGATAACGCCATCCCCTGCTTCTTTATTTTCCTCGATTTCTTTCTAGCCCCAATCATAACACAAAACCTCTAAAAAAACAAAATTAATTATATATTAGTTTTACACTACAAGAAATACAAGAAAGATTAAAACATAAATTAAGTAGTAGTTTAAGGGTTTTTTAGTTAAAATTATCTTAATTCGTCTTATTTCTTTTGTTTGATTTCTTAATTTCTACAATAGAAGATCCTTCCTTTGTTTTTCCTAAATTCCTTTAAAAACCATCAATTAAATAGATTGTAATATCTCTATACCAACATATCTAGATAAATTAAGATGCTTAAGTTTTTCTTAGGGAGTTTTTTATTTTTTTCTATTCTTTAGAGGGTTATTTTATTTACAAGTGAAAGAGGTTGATGTTTTTAGGTGGTTTTGTCTATTATACTTATTTTAGTAAAGTGTCATACTTATTTTATAAAAATAGGATACTTATTCTATTTAGGTGTCGTTATATGAAAAATTCGGTGGCTTAATAACGAGAATTTTGGTTATATTTCTATTTTTATGGTTTTTGGAGTTTGATATCGAATCTTGCTCCTCCTAGCTCTGAGTCTTTGGCTTCTATTCTTGCTTCGTAGTTTTCAGCTATCTGTTTTACTAAGTATAATCCTAGTCCGGTTTCCCCTGTTCCGCCGTGTTTATATCCTTTTTCAAAGATTTTTGGTTTTATTTTTTCTGAAATTCCATTCCCGTTGTCTTCGATAGAACAGATTATTTGTTCGTTCTTTTGTTTTGCGCTGATTTTTATTTTGTCTCCATTGGAATGTTTTATCGCATTCTCGATCAGGTTATTGAATAATTCTTTTAGTAGTTTTCCTGCTTTTACTCTGCTTTTTCCTATTTTACAGTTTTCTATTAATTTAAAGCCATTTTTCTTGGCTTTACTCTTTTTTTCTTTTGAAACTTCTTGGATAATTGGTTTTAGTTCAAATTCTTTTATAGTTTCGTTTTCCACTTTTCTTAGATCTCTTACTTTTTTAATAATTTCTTTACTGGTTTTACAAGCTTGTTTTGCCTTCTCTAAGTATTTATTGGATTTATCTAGTTCGTTATCTAAGAGATCTAGATATCCTTTCACTATCTGGTTCTTGTTTAGGACATCGTGTCTTAGTAATGAATGTAGGAATTCCTCTCTTTCTTCGGCTTTTTTTCGGTCGGTAACGTCTTTGGCCGAACAAACTACATAATTGACTTCTCCGTTATCTATTTTAGGGGCTTTTGTTATTGAAAGAAGCCTCTCCTCGTTTTCATCATTCTTGACCCATTCTTCTGTTCGAATGGTTTCTTTATTCTCAAAAACCTCTTTATTACCTTTGATACATAGCTCGGCTTCTTCTTCAGAGCTTGTTATCTCATAAAGGCTCATACCTTCCATCTCTTCTGGTCCAAATCCAAAGAAGTTTGCATGAGTTTTGTTGGCCTTACCATAAGTTTCTGGATCCTTTAAATACCATACATGATCTTCCATATTATCAAGAAGTAATTCTTTTTCATTTTCAGCTCTTTTCTTCTCTGTAATATCTCTTGCTATTGATAAAATCCTTTTTTTTCCCTCTAATTCAAATAAATGGCTATGTATTTCAACAGGGATCTTCGTTCCATCTCTTGATTGATGGGTCATCTCAAAACGAACATCTCCTTCCTCAACTAACTTCTGCATAATTTCAGAAACTTTATCAAGTTTTTTTCCGATACTTATCTCTTTTGGATTCTTTTCTAGTAATTCCTCTTTAGAGTAGCCAAGCATCTGTGTGGCTACCTCATTCACTTCTATAAAACTACCTAATTCATTGTCTTCTGTTAATTCATGTAAGTAGATTGCATCATTTGCATTGTTGAAGATTTCTCTGAATCTTTTTCTCTCCCTTTGAATTTCTTTTTCCCTTTTCTTTCTTCCGCTGATATCTCTAACTGAAGCTATTATTCTATCCTTTTCTCTTACTTTAGCTAATTTTAGACTAACCTCAGCCCAGAATACTGAACCATCTTTTTTCTCGTTTTTCCATTCAAAGACCTGAGGATCTCCATTGGCTGCCTTTTTAATTAGTTTCCTAGCTTTTTCCTTAGTAAAAGGAGATCTAGTATGTGCAATTTCGCCAACACTCGATCCTATTAACTCTTCCCTAGAGTACCCCCACAGTTCACATCCAGCTTCGTTGACATTAACTATTTCACCTGTTTTTGGGTCATGAACTGCTATTGCATCTGCAACATTATCAAACATTTCTCTATAAGCTTTTTCAGCCTCTTTCTGTTCAGTTATATCAAATATGTAATGTGCATACAGATCTTCAGTATATGGCACCCATATCCCATGATAGTGTTTTCCTCTATACTCAACTTCAAGGTCCTGAGGTTCTTCAGTTTCCCAGAGCTCTGGGGCTAAACAAAAAGGACAAGGATCACTCCTTTCTGCAACAGCTTCATAACAGGTTTCCCCAGGAACAGCACCCGCCGCTTTCTTCGCAAATTCATTTGAAGCAACAATTTCCCTTGTATCCTTCTTAAGGATCAAAGCAGAACCAGGAAGATTATCAAGAAGAACTTTCCTCCGTTCCTGTTCTTTCTGAAGATCCTCTTTCTTCTGTTTTCGATCAGTGATATCTCTATTTATTTCTAAAAAAGCTTTTTTATCATCATATCGAATTGGTGACGCTACCACTTCTGTCCAAATTCTGTCCCCAGCCTCTGTTTCCTTTCTTTCAATAAACCTAACAGTTTCCCTATCCTTAAGTTCCTCTTTATATCTTTCATTTCTTGGGTCTTTATCCTCTTCTTCTATTGTGAAGCTATGAATATCCATACCAATTAATTCCTTTGTTTCACAATCCAACATCTCAGCAAAAGTCTCATTTGCATCAAGTATTTCCCCAAACCCATCTTCCAAAGAAATAATCCCTACTCCATCATTATATCTTTCAAATATATTTTTATACCTTTCTTTTATCCTGTAAACCTCATTTTCAGCTCTTATTTTATCGAATTCCTGTTTTAAATCCTGTGCTAATTCTCTAACCAATTGGAGATCATTACCCATATCCCTATCCTTCCTCATACAAATACTGAGAACACCATTCAATTTGAAACTGTTATCTAAAAAGTCACTACCAATAGGAACCTTAACCGACTGATGATCCTCACTATAACTACAATAATCACAGCCACTACACAAATTTGATTCATCCTTACTCTCAATTATAACCTCATCTTTTGAACTAAGAACCTCCTTAAAACAATCAGGAGACTCTTGATCCTTTAAACCACCTAAATACCCTGCATCCACACTTAAACCCTCTAAATCAATTACCCAGCTTTCTCTCTCATGATCCCCATGCGCAAATACATCCTCAAATTCCTGATCCCTAACCAAGGAAATCGAAGCCTCTAAATATCCCTCAGTATCCACCAACGACTTAACAGTTTCCCTACACGCATCCTCCAAATCATTAACACTAATAAGCTCCTGATTAATCTCTAAAATCGTATTTCTCAAAGATTGAAGTTCCTTAAACTTCTTTTCCGACCTATAATACTTAACCTCTTGCCTAACAGCCTGAGCCAAAACCTTAAACTGAGTCTTAGGATCACCACCTTTCTTTATATAACGATCCGCCCCATTGTTTAATGCCTCCATCGCAACCTCTTCCCGGCCCTTACCAGTAAACATAATAAAAGGAACACCCTTACCAACATCCCCTCTAACCCTCTTCAATACCTCCAAACCATTTAAGCTAGGCATCTGATAATCACAAACAACACAATCAAAACTATTTGACTCAATCTGCTCCAATGCTCTCTCAGAAGAAGACTGCGTCCTAACAACAAAAGAACCATCTTCTCTTTCCAAATAATCCTCAGCTAAATCCAAAAAACCCAAATCATCATCAATTAAAAGAATATCCAACATAACGTTTTAATATTATAACTCAGATTTAAAAAATTAACGAAACAACAAAACCCGCCAAACAAAATCGATAAATATAAGAATAAAGAATCCAAAGGTTCATGGTACTTGTCTGAAGAAAACCAAGGATATAGGATACAAGGAGAAAAGGCATTGAAAGAGGCGGAAAGGTTTGATTCATTTGAGGAATTTTGTGAAATAGCTTCAGAATATTTTTCTTTTATAAATTAAGATGAAGGTAGGTAGGAGGGAGAAAAGATGCAAAGGAATAATCCTTATGTCCTAAGCACAAAGTATAATCCCACTTATGACGAGGATTTTAAGTTTTCGATAGTTGCAAAGTCATTTTTAGATGGAGAATATGGGGTTCTTATAGTTAAAAGGTTTTTTGGAGCTCTACCCAAGAACAAAAGAATCAGAGGAGAAAAAGAGTTTAGAAATCCAAGACACCTCTTTGTTGAGTCAGACTACTATACTAGCGAAGAGAATAAAGAGGATACCAAAAAAGATGACAAAGAGTATTTGATAAAGTCTAGAAACAGTAACCATGAGATAGGTCAACTCAACGATACAACCAGGCATCAAAGAAATCTCCTAGAAAAATGCGAGGAAATACATGAATCAGATTTCCCTGCAGATTACCGGATTCTCAGAGATGTTAAAGAGGGACGAACCAAAGCATCTGGTATAGTAGAGTAGAGGAGCATTAGGTGAGGTGAAAAATATTGGATGCTGAAGAAATTTTTAAAAAACTCTCTAAGGAAGAAACGCCACCAAGAAGACATGATTTAGTTCTAGTTAATGGAACGAAAAAGCTGGTGCTGGAAAAGCATAGGATCACAGAAACTGGAATAAGATGTGAACTACCCCTATCTAATCAAATGATTAGGTAGGGGGTTCAGGAGAAGTTTGAATTAGGCTCTCACTTTTATATCTGAGCCGCATCTTAACCCAAGGGGTTTCCTTATTCTTTTTGGCGTGTCCACACCGCTACTACTTCCTACTCCCAACTCTAAATTGGTTTTGGACATACCCTTTTTAGCTATGTTCAAAGCTCCATTTAAGTCAGCATTGATTAGTGTGCCATTATTTGTTTTGTATAGTCCTCTTTCTGTTTTTTTTCCTCTATAACTTGGTTTTTTCTTTACTTCAGTGTTGGCTAATGCGTTGCATTTGCTTGTGTATGCTTCATTAACTAACATGAATTCAATGCTATAATATTCTAGTTTGTGTTTGAGTTTTTGCTTGAACCTATCAAATGGTAATTTCACAAAATTCTGGTTGTTGTTATCCCCTAAGCTTATTCCTTGTTTCCAGTCCCTTTCCATCACCACAGAACACTTTCTCGATTTTGTTTTCTTTGCAGTAGTCAACGATTGCCTTGGTTGCCTTATCTAAGTAATCATACACGTAGTTTTTTCGGTCCCGGAATAACTTATTTATTCTCTTTGTGTTCCCCTTAATCCCTTGTTTGTCTTTAATGGATTGTAACTTAATTTAGCTATTTCTTTGTTCCACCACCTGTTGTACGATTATGAGTAATCGCCCATCTAAAATGAATGAGCGTCCAAGATGGCCAACACAAGTAGCTAAATTATCTAATCCCAAGTCAATACTTAACCAAGTACCTTCCTTTGTCTCAACTGGTTCCTTCTCCTCCTCATAAACAACCCTATACTCAAAATACTGTGCTTTTGCCCCTGGAATTATATGTAATTGCTTAATGTCTATGTGGCTCTGTTTTAGTTTCTCGTAAGTGAAATCAATCCTTATTTCTTTTTTGGTGTACCCATATTTTTCTCTGAAACTTCTTGGGGCACCAACTCTTATGTGGTCTTCTTTAACCTGAAAGCTTTGACTTAGGAAATATCAATGAAAAGTGTCCGTCTTTTTCTAAGTATCGGTGTGGACTTGTTTCGCCATCGTATTTTCCTTCTCTTTTCTTTTTTCTCTATTGGTTTGAAGAAGCTTTGGAAAGCTTTGTCTACGTGGTTCATCGTTTGTTGTTATGCTTGTGAGGGCAGGACTTCGTAGTTTTCGCTTTCATTTTTTAGGCGTTTGTAGGCATTGTAGTAGTTGAGGTATTCTTCATTGTTGAAGAAGTATTTGTCTCTTTTCGTAGAGTGTTTCGTTGTATAGGTCTTTGGATTTATGGCTCATCTTCTTTAGTATTTCGTATTCTTTTTTGGTTAGTCCACGTAGGATTCTGTCTCACCGACTTCTTCATCCTACTATATCCTATTATACCTAATGCTTACTAGTATATCTAAAAGTTTTCATAGAAGACTGAACCACCACACCACCCAAATCAAAAGATTTAGCAAGGTGTCTTCTCAGTCAAATAGATAAAGTCATAAAAAAATATTATAAAGAGATCCAACTTAAAAACTATCCACTTAATATCTATTTTAAAAAAAGTATCCTATCATTTCCCTTTAAATTAATAAAACCAAAACAATAATAAAATATATCTTCTAAACCCAGTATTCTGGCATAACCAAGTTTTAAACAGATTCCTCACTTCTAAACAACTAAAATAAAGTAATCATTAAAAAATAATTTCGAAAAGTAGGAAACATATCTAAATTCAATATATAATACCTACCTAAGTACTCATTCCAAAAGACAAAAGCACCTCCAACTTTACCTGCCCTCTTATTCCCAGAGTGGGAGTTAGGAAATACCCTATCTCAATGGCTTTGAAACGGGTTCTAAGAGTAAGTGATTATCAAGTCATAGTTGATTTGGAAAAAGAATGAAAAAACCTGATTATTCTTACTTTGGACCATCTTTTGTTAGGTTTAATTAGATATGTATTATTAATGTAATCACAGCACAGAAACTATGGTTAATATTATTATACTAATGTAATCACAGAAACTATGGTTAATATTATTATCGCTGCTAGAGCACCAACTATCTTTAAAAATTTAGTGAGATTTTTGTTTTTTGAGTATTCTTTTTTAGGTATTATTTCTGTGAATTTTTTCTTCAAAAACATAGATCCCTCATAATATGCAATAAATATCCGATAAGCAATCAAAGACATAACTATTAGAATAACAAGTATTAAGATGATAGCTCCAATAGTAGAAATAAAATTAGGTAGAGGATGTATTATTATTATTATTATTAATATAGATATAGAAGAAATAAGGTATGTTGCTATTAAGATGATAACAGTTAATATAAGTGTAAATAGCCAGAATAAGGCCGTTCCTGTCCTTTCTAGTATCTTCTCATATCTCTCATTCATTTCTTAAACCTAATCAGAGGAATATCTCTAGTCAACATGCATGAAGGTGTAGGTTGTGTTTATTTGGTTCCACCCTTTATCTAGTTCTAAGCTAAGGGGATCCATTGTTACCCAGGAATAACTTTTTCTTTTGAAGTTTAGTGTTATTTGTGTTTCTGGAGAATTGGGTTTTCTATAAAACATAAGAGAACCTGAATTGCTTCCATGAGAATCTATTCTTATGTTTGAAGTGGTTAGGGGAGCGGAAAAGAACTTAGATGCATATTTTGTTTCTTTGTATCCTTTGTGTATTTTGATTTTGATTTTGTTGGGTGTTTTTACTTTTAGCATTTCTCCATATTTAGTATGGATTACTTGTGTGGATCCATTTCCATCTACTATTTCTATGTGTTCTTGGTTTATCGCTGACCCATTTTTCTTTGGTATTGGGGCGTAAACCGTTGTATGGTCATTTGATTCTACTTCTAAGCTGTATTTGTCAGTTCCTTGAGGTGGTGGTTGATAAGTATACAATCTTAGTGCTGTTCCTATAGATGTTGCTACTAGTACTATGATCAAGACGATTCCTAGGTATTTGTTTAGAGTTAATTGATCTGTATCTTCTTTTTTGGTGTTTTTTTGACTAAATTTTTTCTTTAAAAACATAGAACCCTTGTAATAGATAAAAAAGAAGAGAAAGATCAAACCTACACTAATAATTAATAGAGAGGGTACTAAAAAAAGAAATGCTAAACCCATTCCAAATGAACCAGTGACCTCATAAATAATTGGAGTGAAGAAGAAACGAAAAAAAATAGATAGGAAATACCCTGATCCTATGGCAAGAATAAATGTAATTAACCAAAATAGGATGGATCCAGATTTGTTAGCTATTTTTAGTTGTTTTTCATCTACCATATCAATTAAATCCATTAAGACATTATCATAAAAAAAAATTCCCCCAAAACCACTTCATAAGTTAAATTAAATTTAATATAGCATATAGAAAAAGCCACAATAATTAGCTATGTAAAGATTTTATTTTATTTTATTTTATTGAACTCACTTCAAAACCCTCTATAGTATGAGGAAGCATGTCAAGTGGATGAATGCTTTGAAGACTTTTACCAGTCTTTCATATCTTAATGCTATCCTCTTGAAGCTTCTCAGCCAGGCGAAGAATCTCTCGACCGATCTTCTGTCTTTGTAGGAATTTGAGTCGGATCTGGTTGGCTTTTCCCTGTCTCTATCTTTCCTGTTTCTTTTGTTCTTTGGAATGTTGCTCTCTTATGCCTCTTCTTCACAAATAATCCCTTATCTCCTTTGTATCGTATGTTGAGTTGGCTAACATTTTCCTCGGTTTTGTCCTTGGACCAGGCTCCTGTTTTGATCCCTTATTTTTCTCCACTGTCTCCTCGAACAGATTTGAATTATGACTGTTCCCCTAGACACTTTTATCAATGGGGGTGATCTATTTCTTGTGGTTGTAGCATATATTTTTTACTCATTTGAGTAAATGAAAAGAAAATAAGGTGGAAATATGGCTAATGGTAAAAGTCAAGGTAGAGGTTCTGGACGAGGTTCAGGTCAAAGCTGCGGACGAAGCAAACAGCCCGGTGGACGAGGTCTAGGTTCCAGTGGTAAATGTGTTTGCCCGAACTGTGGCTATTAAGTCAATCATCAAAGAGGACAGCCATGTTATGAAATGGAATGTCCTGGATGCAGAACTAAAATGACTAGAAAATAGGTAAAAACTAAACTAAATACTGTATTTTTTCCTCAAAATATTGAGATACACCTGGATAAGTATCTAGGAGAAGATTATATGGAAGTTAATTTAGATTGTATACCGTGTTTTCAGAGGCAGGCGCTCCAAGCAGCTAGGTTCATCACCAAAGATGAGTGTACCCAGGAGGAGATACTCAGAGAAGTCATGTCAGAACTAATGAGCACCGAATGGAATACAGATCCTCCCAAGATGTCACTCGCCGTGCACAGTATAGTTAGAGAAAAAGTAGATTCCAACGATCCTTACAGCAAGGTGAAAAAGCGAGACAATGATATTGCGATGGAAAAATACGATGATTTGAAGAATTTAATTGAAGAAGCTAATGATTCTTTCGAGACTGCAGTTAGACTGGCTATAGCCGGAAATATAATCGATTTTGGAGCTAATGAAGATTTTGATCTAGACGAAACCATCGATGAAGTACTGGAACAGAAATTTTCGATCGATGATTCGAAGAAGCTGCGACAAAAATTGGAAAAAGGCAGTACAATAGTTTATTTGGTTGATAACTGCGGAGAGATTGTTCTCGATAAATTATTCCTAGAAACTATTCTTCAAATGTTCGATATAAAAAAAATATCGATAGGAGTTAAAGGCGGACCAATAATAAACGACGCTACCAAAGAAGATGCCCTGTATGTCGGTTTAGACAAGTTGGATCCTGTAGAATTTTTCGAAGTCAGTAACGGAGAACCCCGTACCGGACCAGAAAGAGGTAGCGAAGAGTTAAAAAGAATCCTAAATAAAGGTGATGTCATAATCAGTAAAGGACAGGGCAACTACGAAGGACTAAGTGAGATATCAGATATTTTCTTTCTTTTAATGGCTAAATGCTCGATTATTGCTGAAAAACTAGACGCAGAAGAAGGAGATATAATCCTAAAACACTCATGAACAGTCATTGCGTTGAATAATGTATAAATAAATCAATTTGGGTTAATTGGACTAGATAAATTTTTACACACTGGTAAAAAAGACTTTAAATACTTATTCCTATATAGGTATAAATATAAATGTAATAATATGCTAAAAGAGGATGAAAAAGGTCCTAAAGGTTTAGGTTCAATGACAGGAAGAACTCTAAGATACCGTACAGGTTATCCAACCCCGGTTACACTAAAGCAGGCGGTCACACGCTCGCAAGAGGATATGGCCGCAACATTGGTATAGGCCTTGCGAGAGGTTTTAGAGGGAAAAATAGGTCAAGAATTTAGAAGAGTGCCAGTAAGAAGAGTTCCAGTTCAAAGGTCCGCACCAGTTTATGGAAGATCAAGTACATATAAAAGAGAGGACCCCTACTATAGGGATTATACTAAAGAAGACGAAATCGAAGATCTAAAAGCTTATTTCGAGGAACTAGAAAAGAGGCTAGAGTCGGTAGAAGAAAAACTCGGTGAACTCACTGAATAAGAACACTTTTTCCTTTACTCCTTTTAAATTATCGGCTACACTGCAGTTCTCTTGAACCTAATTAACGTCTTAAGGTTTAACAGGGCGAAATAATTCAATTTATTTTTTTACTACATTTTGTACTAGGCATTTTACTGTTATTTCTCTGAACTGTTTCCACCAAGCCCCTAGAAGAGACGTGAGAGCTGTACTTCCTCTTCAATGAGGGATTAAGGCTCTCGTTCATGTTTCTCTTCTCCTAGCCCCCAAAGCCCTTGATTAAGTTTATTATGGTCCTCAGTAACCTCTTTATACCCGATTATTGGCTTTATGTCTCTCTTGAAGTATAACTCCTTAAATTTTGGTTATCGTATTTTTTGTCTCCTAAGAGTGCGTTGAGGTGTTTTAAGTTCCTTCTAACGATTTGTGGAGATATCTTTGTGTCATATCTTCCTGGTTGTGGTTATATGAAGGTCGACTATCGCTCCACTTGCATCTACGAGTAATGTTGTCTTCAACGAACTCAACTTCATTTCTACTTCTCTTTGTGTAATTAGCGTGATGCGCAGGCTCCTCACTAACCCTTAAGAGTATCAATTGCCTGCAAATCCGGTGATATCCAGCTATTTTGATGGAGAATTTTAAGAGAGACCTCTAAACCCCCTATCGAAAGCTTGTGGACGCTCTACAAAGTGTCGAAGAGGTGAGGGGGCTTTGCTTAGGTTGAGTTCCTCTTCTAATACGCACCATATCCACAGCCTCGTCAATGATCTCTCTGTATGTGTCTTTTTTCTTTACCTTCAGGCATACAAGAACATTAATGCTACCTTAAGCTATATTCATTCCTATAATACTTGTATAAATACCTTGGCTCCTCCCTAGCTACCAAAAGTTCGATCTCTTTAACGAATCCATTAAGCTCTGTCTCCGGGAACTCATCTAGATCTATCTCCAACTGCAGCTATCCCATCCCCAAAACCCCTTTTTACCGAAAAGTTAAGAAGGTTCCGAGAAGGATTGCAAAAGAGCCTAATTTTTTAAAAAAAGAAGAAAAAGTTTTATTTTGGAGTTACACTCTGGGCAACGATTTCTTAATAGTAATAACCCTTCCCATTTTTGGTTTTGTCTTTTAGTTGTTTGATGGGTTTTTTGTTTTGTTTTTGGTTAGGGGGGTTTTCTTGGGGTGAGGGATTCACCATGTGTCCTTTTTATGGCTTAAAAGCCCTATCGCTCTATGTGGATTGATTTTATTTCGCCCTAGGAATTGGTAAAGAGAGCGTGGAAACACAATACTGCTTGCAATCGCTTTCCATAGAAGCCGGTTTTCTCACTATAGATATGTAGATCCTTCATTCCAAGATATCTCCTTAGCTACTTTGAATATATGCTTTATCTTTGATCTCTTCAGTTTGAAATCGTCGTAGTTTAGGGTTTTTTGATAGCTTCCATCCACTACTTTCCTCAAACTCTTTCAGTAATTCCTCAAACTGTTTTGAGTTTTGTGAGTCGAACCATTTAATATTTACAGAAGCTTTTTCAAGTTTCTCTTTCACCTTTTCCTCCAATCCGGACCGTGGATTGATTATCGAAACAATCCTTTGTCTCATGAGGTTGAGGTAGTTATCGTGGTGAGAAAAACCCTCCATCGGCGATAACGTTCTTCTTGTCTTTCCTGTTTGTTCCTAAGGTGCCCTAGAATCATCTCATCCCAAATATTCTTTATATCAGTATCCGGCAAAGTATATTTCTAGCTTCTGTAGGGAGAATTTGGAGAGATTAATTAGCTAGAGTAGCTTGAAACCTAAATAGTGCCTTTAGTCGTCGAGTGTTGGAATTTGGCGTCAAAACCCTCTTGTTTAATCTTTTTCCCACTCCTACTTCTTGTTTAGGTCCACTTCGATCTTAATAGTTGCCCTAGTGCATAGACTTCGTCCCGATTTACCGTCAAAGTTTCGAATTAGGAACATCTTTGGATTGAACAGAAGAGCCTTTTACGCTTCTCTGTTAAAGTCCATACAGCTTTCCAATCTCTTCAAATGCCTTAAGCATATAGTGCTTCTCTATTTCTTGTTACTTCGTAAAAAATTGTAAAAAGTTATCGGAGGAAGACCTAGAAGCGCTCTCACGGACTCGATCAAAATGAACTCAGTAAATCTCTTATTCATTTTGTCAGTCTCATCTCGGTGAAATCTTTGCAAGATATCTTTTAAGTTTTTGGCAAAGGAAGTTACCAGCTCATGCTCAGCAGCTGGTGTGAGCCTACCACCATTAATTTCTTCAACTAATTCAACTTTCATAACTATTTAAACTATTATATTTCTTTACACCTAATTTTTACTAATAGAAAGCAGTTTATAATAGTTTTAAGTGGAATTAGAGGCTGTAAACATTAATCTTCAAATCAAAAAAACCATTAGTTGAAAAAAAGCATAGAAAACAGAGAATAAATAAAAAGTAGCAACTCAAAAATGGGAGGGATTATTAATAAATATGGTAAATAAACAAAACGTAATGTATCATTTTTAGAAAAATTCTGATGACATATCGTAGAAGAATAAGATAAGAAAAGAATTAGTTTTGCACTTATTTTTATTAGTTTCTCTTTTTGTTGGGGTCATCTTAAATGAGTGAAGAGAAGTTTTTGAAGAGGATGTGTTTTTTGAAGTGTTTTGTGTTTTTGGTTTGTGTGGTTTTGGTTTCTGTTTTGTTTTGATTGGGGGTGTAAGTTTTTGGTTGTTGTTGGTTTGTTTTTGTTGTTTGGGGGTTGTTAGAGGTTTTTTTGTTGTTTTGTGGTTGAGGTTCCGTTTTGTTTGTAGATGTTGATTACGTTGTCTACGTAGCTTTCGATTTTTGGTTCGTGGGAGACTATTATTATTTGGTTCATTTTTAGTTGGTTTATTATGTCTCTTATTTTGTCTAGTTGTTCGGTGCTGAATCCGTCTGTTGGTTCGTCTAGGATGATGAAGTTTTGTGTGTTTATGTCTTCTATTAGTGAGTTTATTACGCTGTTTAGGGCTAGTCTGTATGCGAGGGCTACTGATGTTCTTTCTCCTCCTGATAGTTTTCTGTATTTTGTGTCTTCTCCTCTTCTTTCGATGATGGGGGTGAATTTTTCGTTTACTCTAACATCGAGTTCGTCTTCTTCTACTAGTGTGTTGAACCAGTTGTTGAATATTGAATTGAATTGTTTTTGTAGTTTTAGCATGAATTGGCTTTCTATGGTGGATGATAGTGTTCCTAGGTTTTTGAGCCATTCTTCTTTTTTGTTGATTTCTTTTTCTAGGGATTTGGCTTTTTCTTTTTCTTTTATTTCTTTTTTGTGTTTTTTTAGGGTTTTTGTTTTTGTTTTGTGTTCGCTTTTTTTGGAGCTTATGTCTTTTTCTATGTTTTTTAGTTCTTCTCTGGTTTTTTCTAGTTTTTTGTTGATTTTTTCTTGTTTTTCTTTTATATCTTTTAGTTCTTGGAGTTTTTCTTTTGTTTCTTGTAGTTTTTTGGTTACTTTTTGTTTTTCTTTTTTTAGGTTTTTTGTTTTTTGTTTGTTTTCTTTGATTTTTTCTTTTTTGTCTTGGGCTGTTTTTTTCTTTTCTTTGTATTTTCTTAGGTTTTCTTTTTCTTTTTTTAGTGTTTTTATTTGTTTTTTGGTTTCTTTTATTGCTTTTTGTTGTTTTTCTTTTATTTTGGTTTGAATTTCTTGTTTTTGGGTGTTTTTGTTTTCTTTTTTGTTTTTTAGTTGTTTTTGGTCTTTTTGGAGGTTTTTGATTTGTTTTTTCTTTTGTTTTATCTCGTTTTTTCTGTGTTGTTTGGTGAGTGTGTGGCCACATACGGGGCATTCTGATTGTGCTTCTTTTAGGTCATTTAGGTTTTTTCTTATTGTCTTTTTTTCTGCTATTTTTTCGTCAATTTCTTTTTTAATATCTTTTATTTCTTCTTCGAGTTCTTTTTTATTTCTTAATAGGTTATTTATTTTTTCTGATATGTCTTTTTTTGATTTTAGGTAGTTTTCTTTCTTTTCTTCGAGTTCTTTGATTTTTTCTTTTATTTCATCTAGTTTTTTGGAGGTTGGGCGGTCGAGTTTTTTAAATTCATCGACTTCTTTTTTTAGGGTTTTTTCTTTTTTCTCTAATTCCTTGATTTTATTTTCTTTGTTTTTGATTTCGTTTTTTAGGTTATTTTTTTGTTTGTCAAGCTTGTGAAATGCTTCGATTTTTTCTTCGATTTCTTCTTTTTTCTCTTTCCATTCATCGAGTTTTTTATTTTTGTTATCTCTTTTTTCTCTTAGGTTTTTTAGTTTATTTTTTAGGTTTTTTACTTCGTTTTCGAGTTCCTGTTTGTTTTCCTTTTTTTGTTCTAGGTCGTTATATATGCCTGATAGTTTTTTCTTGGGATCTCTTAATGTATTTTTAATTTCTGATATGTTTTCTCTGATTCTCTTGTATTTGTTGATTCCGATTACTTTTCTAAGCGTGTTTAATCTGTCATCTGCATCAGCTTTGACAATTTCTTTCATTTCTTCCTGCGGCGTATACACGGTGTATCTGTAGATCAAAGATTTTCTTTTTGCGACCATCTCCATTGGGTATCCTAGAATCTTAAATATTTCTCTTTTTAAATCCCTAGGAGAGAGTTCTTTCTTAGTTCCTTCGGTTTTTATGTATCCAGTTACTTGGCTTATTCTCTTATTTCCTCTCTTCAATCCTCTTTTTATTGTATAGTTTTTGTCGTTTACTGAAAAATTTGCTTTAACTTCTGCTCTTTTCTCTCCTTCTCTTAGAAGATCTTCACTGGTTAATTGTTTTCCTCTTAGACCGAATAACGCAAACTCTAAACCCATCAATAGGGAAGACTTGCCGTGTCCAACATCTCCGGAGAGTAAAACAGGGCCATTTGGGAACTGTACTCTTTCTTCATCGTAGCTTCTTATGTTCTTGAGTTGTATCCAGTTTACCTTCATAGTATTTGCTCCATCTTTTGTTTGAGGTCTAATGTCTGGATCACATTTTCGGCGACCCTGCTTCTGTAGTCCTTTTTCTTCTCTCCTTCATTTCTCTCATCCGATAGCTCTTGATACAGATTCTTGGCGAGTTCAACTTTTTCCTGTTTTGAATAATCCTCGAGTTCAAATTGACCGATATTTTCTTTTATTAATTTGTCCTCCAGTTCATTTTTGTCGTCTGCTTTTACCTTTACCTCTTCATATTCCTTGGTTGAAAGCTTACGAGTATTAGATTTAACTGAAACTGCGCCTCTATCTATTAATATACTTTTTATTTTACCTAAGTTTAGTTCGGTTGTTCTACCAGATTTTAAAGTCCCCTTAACTCTTATAGTGACAACCTTTCCTCTGACATCTAGATCCTTCATCGTGTTCTTTATCTGGTTGTTTATTTCTTCAGGGCTCTTATTTTGTGCATCAAACTTTTTTGAGACTATATCACAGACTTCAATCTCTTCTCTACTTATATCTAATTCGCCATTGTTTACCTCCACTATGTAAAATCCACCGTTTTCAAATTCCTCGAGTTCTTTGAAGTTAACTGGGAAAAGAGATCCTGGAAAAACTATCTTCGGGTATCTGTCTTCTTCGAAGACACCTTTCTTATGGACATGTCCTCCAGCATAGTAATCAAAGTTTTTTGGTAATAGTGAAAGAGGTAAAGAGTCCATTTCTTTGTATATTTCGGGCTTATATTCATCCAATGCAGAATGAAACATAAAGACCTTAAAACCATCCTCCTTCTCTAATCCCTCTCTATCTAGTTCTTCGTAGCTTTTAGATTCTAGGGACCTTTTTCTCCCAGGCATTCCAGTTATCTTTACTTCTTCCCTGGCCCTAGTAAACTTCAACAAGAGTTTGCCATCGTCTGTTGGTTTTCCTCTTACCACATTTTCTATTAAATCAGCAGATTGAAGAACATTTAGCATCGTGTTTCCGGAAGGCGAAAAATCATGAGACCCAGGAACCAAATAAACATCAATCCCTGCATCATTCACTTCTCTCAGTTTTTTAGCAGCAGTGGACAAAGCACCAGTAGATGGTCTACTAGTTTCAAGCAAATCACCAGAGATTAATATAAAGTCCACGTTATTTCCAATACATCTATCTATTGCCTTTTCAAAGGCCTTTGATACCAGTTTCTTCATCTCTTGCGAACTCCAAGCTCCCAGATGCGTATCAGCCATATGAGCAAACTTCATTTTCCTATTAATCCTCCATATTAATCCCTAAATGCTCAGTTCGAACCTCCTCTCCCTTATCTTCATCTCTATATTTATCTTCATCATTGTCACTTTCTGTTATGGTTTCTTCGAATAAGGGGATCTTGATTGGTACTGCAAAGTTTGTGAATGTTGAAGTGATGATAGCTTCTCCTATATCGAGGCTTGCTATGTTTCTTTCGTCTTTTGAGAGGTCTTGGGATGCGCTGTCCACTAGAGATTTTCTTTCCGTGTTCATTTCCATGCCCAAAAGTATTTTGGTATTCATGTTTGCGAGTATTTCTTTTGGGATGACGCTTGGTAGCTGGGTTATAGCTGTTAAACCTATTTTGAATTTTCTGCCTTCTCTAGCTATTTTTTCAAAGACATTTCCTGATCTTATCATCGAATTTTCCCCTATTACCCTTGGTGCTTCTTCAAGAACGGTGGAAATCACGGGGTTTTCGTCTAGGTCTCCAGAATTCTTGTAGTTTTTGTACTGATTGAAGATGCGGTTGGCTACCATTGAGCCAACCAATAACTCGACCCGGTCCTCTAGGTTAGAAGTATCCAGAACAACTGCTTTGCTATCCTCTAAATCGCTCAAAATATCGTCTATCGTGGATTCGCCGCCTTCTGATCTGAACATTCCCTCACAGTTTAGGTCGCCGTTTTCCTTTGAGACACTTAAGTAAACATATATTTTTCTTTGAAGTGCGGACAGAGTGCTATCTCTAACTCCCTTAATATCCTTTCCTGTAACTAGGTTTTCGAGCCAGTTCTCTTCATCATCTTGGAAGTAAGCGGCTATTGCTTCGTTCTGAGCATCTGAAAGGTCCATGACATTCCTTAAATCGCTGGGCCTTAGCTGGTTGATATTTATTATAAGACTAGACTCTCCTGCCGGTGGATCAGGGGAGTAAAGGCTCAGGTAGTCAGCAGATTTTGGGTGATCTGAAAGACCTGGGTTGCTGCTCTCTTCACCGTAATACTCTCCGTGCGGGTCGATCACAAGGAAACCACAATAGTCTTCATCTAGTAGATCGTGAATCATAACTTTGACTAGATTTGATTTACCCTTTCCAGTTGAAGCTGGGATCAAGATATGATGGCGCAGCACATCCTCTCCAGGTAAGTTAACATCTACATCCAATACCTTTGACCCAGACCTAATCTTACCAGTTGTAAGAGCTCTATCGTTTTTTTCGGCTCTATCTTGATTTTCCATGAACTTAAGGTCCTCTTCCTTGATTCTTCGGAGCTCTGAGAAGAACCCAGGAAGTTTCTTTGGCGAATAAGGTGTTTCATTATTATTTTGGTCTTTTACCGTGACTAGGTTTTTCGCGTGTCCTATTATGTAGTTGCTTAGTTCGGGTTCGGTGAAATCTAGCTCTTCTCCATGTCCTTCTAGTTTCATGCCAGCTATTAGGTTTTTTTCTTTATCTGAGATCTGGGATCCATATGTTAAGTCGAAAACCTGTAGAAGGGAATATGATTCTTCTGCTTCAGCTACTAACAGGTCTCCCATCTCTATTTCTTCATCTACCTTCTGTCTAATTAATATGTCTTCAAAATCTCCACTAACTATTCTTCCAATTATATTTGACATCTTAAAGCACCTTTATTTAAATTTATCTAGTTTTTCGTGAGCGTTCGTGGTAGTAAGATGTTTTTCTATTTCTTCCCAGTATTTATTCCCTGAAGCATGTGCTTTTAGCATGGCTCTATATCTTTCTGCCTCTTTTTCCGAAATACTTGCCATCTTATCAGCGTCAACAAGGCCATAGGGATAACCAGGGAACTTTATGTCCTTTGAGTTCTCTGAAATCGAACTTATAACAGACTCTATTTCTTTTTTATTAGCTTCTCTGGCCCAATCCCTATAAATTTCGTATCTAAACACATAATCAGAATTCTTGTAAAGCTTAACAAAATAGATTTCAGCTTTATGGCTAGGATGCTCGTTTTCAGCTACTGGATAATAATACCATTCTTGTTCAGGTAGAAAATTATCTCCCAGGTCTTTAATAGCTTTTACTAGGTTTTTTCCGGTGGTTGTGTAAAGTTTAGTAGTTTTAGCTAGTTTTGAAACAACAACCCCGTTTTCCATTCCTTTCTCGTAAGCTTCACTTGCATATATAGCTTCATTCGGAACCGAAGTATGAAGAATCCCATCACCCACAACCATATCGCCTTCACTCAACTCCTTTTCTGCAATTTCCCCTGCAATCTTCCACTCTGCAAACCTCCTCGCAGACCTACACAATTTATTAATAGGTCCTCTATAAATCCCACTCCTGAAGCTCTTATCAAATGAATTAAAGTCTAAATCCTCTTCACTAGGTAAAAATCTCTCTTCTTCTTCCTTTAAAGGATATATTTTTCCTTTATAATATATCTCATCATTCTTTCGATAAGCCTTGGCCAAAGTATAAAAATCGATTTTCTGAGGGATCTGTACAGGATCTTTACGGTTCCCGCTTTCAAATAAATTAAAATAAACTCTCACAAGATGAATTGAAAATGTTGGAGAAGAATAAAGCTCCTTGTTCCCGCCATCTATATAAGAAACAGTTCTATCCTCAGAACCTTTTGGAATAGAGTTAAAGTTATCTTCCTCAAGTGGCTTCTCATGGTATCTATCATCACGGAACTGAGGGTCTCCCACATCCTCAACCTTTAGACTATCATTCAAATCCTTCACAAGTTCTTCTAATACATCATTATTCATTTATTTCCACCAAAATACCCTAAATTCTTTTACTCCCAACTAATTCATTTATGTCTTATAATTTAAATTTCTGAGCCAATTAAACAGTTTATCTCTCTATTTAGTTTTCCCGAAAAAAAACATGTTTCTTCTTTTAACATTTTCCAGGTTTTCTAGAGATACATCAGAGATCTCTATTTCTTTAGGTAGAAACTGGTTTCTGAAGTGGTTTATCATAAAAAAGTTCATGTTATTTTTCTCCGTTATATAACAGAATTTTTTGTTAATAATTCAGTTTATTTTGGACAGTTAAAAATGTAACGGATAATTTTGTTAATAACAGAAATATTTATAAAATGTTATAGGGAATTTGTAATATGCCCCAAAAACAAGCTGGAACCCATATCATAGCTGGAGGACTGGAATATGATAGATTATTTGAACCCATGTTTGGAGACTATCCCATTGATAACCTTGTTATTCTAAGAGGAGTTTCCGACTACAAAGAACCTCAAAAACTAGCAGACCACTTCACTAAGAAACTAGAGAAAAATGTCAAAAAAGAAGTAGTTATTGAAGAAATTGATATATACGACTTTGAAGAGGTTTTTAAAAAAACACTCGAATCAATAGAAGAACATTCAGCAACAGAAAAACCCGTTTACCTAAACATCTCCTCCGCCCCCAAACTTGCCTTAGTAGCTATGATATCTGCAGCCTTTCTCTCAAATAACTCTGATGTTGAAATATTTTATGCATCTCCCAAAGAATACCTGCTTCCAAAGATGCTAGTAAAACTAGATGAAGCCCATAAAAAAGAAGAAAAAACAGTTATCAAAGAGTTAAATGAACTTATGACTAAATTCAAAGATTCAGGCTTTGGAAAAGGCATAAATTCCCTTGAACAGATACCAATGTTCCCTGTTGAAAAAATAAAAGATATCGACAAAAAGATACTGAAAGTACTGAACGAAAGAAAAGAAATTAAATCAATAAGCAAATTAATAAAAAATCTTGAGGAAACCGAAGAAGAGGTTAAAAGGACCAGTATACAATACAGGCTAAACAAACTCAAAGAAAAAAACCTCATAAGAACAAAGAGAGAAAACAGAGAAACAAAGATCAAAATAGAGAGACTAGGCGAACTATATATCAAAAGGTTTGAGTGGAGATAAGATGGCTTCGATTAAAGTTTATGGAGGAGCTGGAGAGATAGGTGGAAACAAGATTCATCTAAAAACGGAAGATACATCTCTTTTCTTAGATTTTGGCCGTAGCTTCGGAGGAGAAAAACAATACTACGATAACCCCTATCTAACGCCCAGAGATCCAGAGCAACTGCAAGAACTAGGTCTCCTACCAGACATTTCCTCTCTATACAAAAACGATGAAGAACCAGAGATCGATGGAGTTATGATAACCCATCCACATCTGGACCACTGGGGATATTGTTGTTACCTAGATAACGATATTCCACTGTACTGCGGCGAAACAACCAAGGACATGATATTAAACTACGAATATTCAGGTAGCTGTGCTCCCTCAAAGAAATATTACATCGGCAATCTAACCAAAAGCAAAGGCAGAAAAGTTTACAGAGATTTTCAGACATTCAGGACAGGAGACAAAATAGAGTTTGACGATTTATCTATTGAACCTATCCACGTAGACCATTCTATTCCAGGTGCCTACGCTTACATAATCCATACACCAAAAGAAACAATCGCATACACAGGAGATTATCGCCTACATGGCCCAAGATCAGACCTAACAGAAGACTTTATTTACAGAGCCAAGTCAGCAGAAATCGATACATTAATCACTGAAGCAACAAACATTGTAGGAGCAGACACCCGAACAGAAAAAGACGTACGAAAAGATTTAACCCAAATAATTGGCGAAACAAATGGCCTAGTAATAACTAACTTCAATAACAGAGACATAGATCGCTTGAGAACCGCCTACAAAGCAGCTAAAATAAATGGCAGAAAACTAGTTATCTCAACAAAACAAGCATTCTTACTACAAGAAATAACCAAAGACAAACACCTAGACATATTCGACATAACAAACGACAACATCCTAGTCTTCAGCAAAAACCGAAAAAGAACCCAAGCATGGGAACAAGAAATCCACGAAAAAACCAAAACATACAACGGAAAAGAGTTAAACAAAATACAGGAACAAACGGTCCTAGTCGCTTCCTACTACGACATGAATGAAATAATGAAAATAAACCCCCAACCAGGCAGCACCTTCATATCATCCCAATCCGAAGCCTTCGACGAAGAAGGAGAAATCCAACACAAACGCCTACTAAACTGGTGTGAACACATGGGACTACCACAATACCAAGCACACGCCTCAGGACACATAGGCCCATGCCAACTAAAAAACACAATAAAACAAATACAACCAAAAAAACTAATACCAGTCCACACAGAAAGACCAAACCAACTAAAAAAATACATCTCAAACCTAAAATGCAAAATAAAAACACCAAAACAAACAAAAAAATAAAAACCAAATCAACCCAAAAAACACTTTCACTCCACACACCCCACAACCTAAAACACTTTACTAAAAAACCAAAACAAAACCAAACCACCAAAACCCAACACACAACATACCTTAAAAAATAACCAAACTATTTCTCTCTTTCTACTTTAATCAACCCAAAATAATTTTCCATCACCTATCTTATCCTATCTTATCTTATTTCATCTTATTGACAGAAAACTAGCTTAAGCCGATGATAAAACTTAACGAAAACTACTCAGATTTAATTTTTTAAATAAATAAAAAAAAGGAATAAAAGACTGAATTTAGTCTATTAAATCAAATAAAAAGGAAAAACCTTTTTAGTTGCCTTACCCTGTTCTTTAATAGTTTATTTTTTTCTTGGTTGTTTTAGTTTTATTTTGCCGTCTTCTTTATATTTTTCAATCTGTTCTTTGGTTAAAAATTCTCTGACAGCATAATTTAGTGCTTCAGATGATGAATTAAACTTATCTGATTCACTGACAACCTCTTCAAGCAACTCTTTCAAATCTTCATTAAGATTCATCTTTTGAGGAGTCAAATAATAATCTCTAATAATCAAACACACCCCCATCCCCCAAAAAAAATAAAAGGGAAAAAAAGGACTGTAATCAATTCTTCAACCACTCCGAACCCCATAAAATCTCTAATTTGTTTAAACAACACCTATACTTAATTTTGGTTTATCTGTGTCTTAATTGTGTAATCATCAGGACCTAAGTTTACTTTTGACGTTGTCTTCTTGACTATCGTCATAGACTCACCGGGTTGAAGAGTTCCTTCTGTTATTGGTTGGAGAGGGTCAGCATCACAGTTACCGAAGTACTCCATATCATCACTTGGATAAGTGAAGAAGTCGTTTTGTCCATCATCGTCGTTTCCCATTGCTCCTCTTATCTCGAATTGTTGATTGAGTCCAGCTACCTTAATCTTCACTAATCCATCGTTTGCTGAGACGTATTTGACTTCGGTAACTTCACTTGGTTCTTTGTTTTCAGTTATTCCTGTTCCGTCTTCGTTGTATAACTTAACTGTCCAACCATCGCTATTGAAGCCAGTATCTCCTGCTTTGCTTGGCTTGTATTTGACATGGAAATCAGCTACTCCATCACTTTCTAAGTCAATCTCTAAGTCGACATTATCTGCAACAATTGATTCATCAAAGGGTCTTGGGAAATCCATCTTATACAAAATTGATTGACCACTTAACTCAGTGCTTAAAGTCCAACTCTTGAATTTAGGATCTTCATCTCCACCTGTTTCTTGGAAATTGACTGTCATTTCTTTGCCCACATTATAAGTAGTATCTAATCCAGAGCCATCTGAATAAGATGTACTCAGAGCAAATGGTGCTGGTTTCTCAGTGTTTTTGTTCTTTATAATAAGTGAGCTGATTGCTGTTTCTCCTCCTACTAAACTAAGTTCATGTTTTTTCTCTATTGAGCCGTCATCAAAGACGACAGCTTGTTTGTAGGTTACATCTTGTGTTTGTGTTGCGTATGTGGTTATTGTGTATGCTGCTGCGCCTGATGTCACTATTCCTATTATTAGTAGTAGTGCTAGTGCTGCGGGTATTCCTTTTCTTTTTTTAGTTAGTTTTTTTATTATATCCATTTTTTCTACCTCTTGCGGTTTTTAACCGCTGAAATTGGATGAGGGAATTGCACCCTCGGTCTCTAGTTCCAATTTAATGTATTTTAGCTAACCTGTTTTCCAGGTAATTTTTGTTTATTGTTAAAACTACTTATTTTATAACAAATTATTTTGTTACTAATTAATTTTAATTATTACTTAAAAGTTTTGTTTGATACAAAAAAGTTAATTCCAACAAATCTTAAATAAACTAAAATGACAAAAGAAAAAGGGATCCACATAGTAGCAGAAGGCTTCGAATTAGACAGAGCAATAGAACCAATATATGACTATCCTATAGAGAAAATGTACATTCTAGGAGCAAACCAGACAAAATACAGCGGCGGAAATAAATTAGCCAAACACTTTGTCCAAAAAATCAAGGAAGAACTAAGAGTAGAAGTTCAAACAAAAGAACTAGACATATATAATTTCCAAGAAGTCTTCGAAGAAACAGCACAAATAATCCAAGAAAACCAAAACCAACCCATATACATTAACATTTCAACGGCTCCAAAACTATCTTTAGTGGCAATGATATCTGCAGCATACCTAAACAAAAGAAAAAATATGGAAATCTTTTACTTAAAGCCACAAGAATACCTTCTCCCAAAAATGCTAAAACAAATAACAGATGACGGAGATATTGAAAAAATAAAAAACGAATTTCTAGAACATGGATTTGCCAAGGGAAAAACAGGATATGAAGAGATCCCAGTCTTCCCAATAAAAAACATAAAAGAAATAGACAAAAAAATACTCAAAGTCCTTAAAAACAAGGAAGCTAAATCAATATCAGAACTAAAAAATAAACTAGAAGAAAGAACCCAAAAAGAAACAAAAAGATCTACAATCCAATACAGAATCAAAAACCTAGAAAAAGATGGCCTAATATCCACAGAAAGACAAAACAGACGACTACAAATAAAAATAAAAAAACTAGGAAAAATCTATATCGACTGAACAACAAAAAACCAAAAAACAAAAAACCTAAACAAAGACAACTAATTAAACCAGTAGAACCAGTTATAAAACAACCAAGTCAAGATAACCTAAGAAAATACAATAAATTCAAATATTTATATTATTCTCCAAGATTACATCTTTAGAGATAATTTTTTGCTAAATTTTTTTCTTTACGGTAAAGGCAAAATAAAGACCACTATTAACTTTCTATAAGAGTGATATCGGCTAAAATAATTATATCGCATCTGGAAAGTGAAATACTCTATTTAGTTATATTTGATTGAAGACAAAACGGGTTTTTAAGTTTTTTAAATTAAGTTTTTTAGATTCAATGGATTAAAAACTTATTAACAGTAAATACCGATTACAGAATCTGTTAAATAGTAATTTTCTAGGTTTTTTTCTTTTAGTTACTTATTTAGGCATTAAAGCAAGTTAGTATTATCTTAGATCTCAGTGGTTAGGTAAGATCTATTTTATTAAGGGAGGAGGGGACTTCGCTTTGCATAGTTTAGGTATTTAAGTAATCTGTTTAAGTGATGCATAGATTAACTTTATGAATTAATGGGTTTTATTTCTGTTAAACTAAATATTACTTAAATAAAAAGCTTAATAAATACTTACTTGATTAAAATATAGGGATCGTGTAGTTAGTTTTTATCTTCTTTGCATTTTGTTTTGGAGAGTTCTTTAACTTTTTTCATGAATTCTAGGACATTTGGGTCGTTTATTTTGTAGATCATATTTCTGCCTTTTTTTCTTTGTTTACTAGTCCACATTCGTGTAGGCTTTGGAGGTGGTGGGAGATTAAGGATTGTTCTTGGTCTAAGGTTTCTATGACTTCGCTTACGCATTTTTCTTCTGTTTTTACTAGCGGGAGGATCTTGTATCGGATTCCGTTGCTGACGCATTTGAGGAGTTATATTTCGTCTTCTTCTATTTTGTCCATTTTAATTCTTCCTCTGATATTGTATCTAGAAGTGTTTTTTGGTCTTATTTGTTATGGCGACTAGGGTTAGCATTAGGGGTACTTCTACTGGGACTCCGACTACGGTTGTTAGGGCAGCTCCGGAGTTTATTCCTAAGACTGAGATTGCGACAGATACTGCGAGTTCGAAGAAGTTGCTTGCTCCTATTTCTGCTGCTGGAGCTGCGATTTTGTAATCTAGGTTCGAGAGGTATAACCAGCAGTAGGCTATGGAGAAGATGGTGAAGGTCAGTAATGTTAAGGGTATTGCAATCAGCAGAATATGAGGAGGATTGTTGAGTATGATGTCTCCTTGGAACGAGAAGAGTAGGATGAGAGTAAGTAGTAATCCTATGATTGTTAAATTCCCAATTTTTTTAAGTAGATATTTTCTAACCAATCTTTTCCTTTTTTGGATATTAGATATGTTCTGGAGATGTATCCGGCTGTTAGAGGAACCTAGACATAGAGCAATACTGAGAAGATTAGTGTTTTATAGGGGACGGTGATTCCTCCTATTCCGAGAAGTATTGTGACTAGTGGGACATAAGCGAATAATAGGATTAGGTCGTTGGTGGCGACCTGTACAAGTGTGTACGCTGCGTCCCCGTCTAATAGATAGCTCCATACGAAGGCCATTGTTGTACATGGTGCTGATCCTAGTAGTTCTGCGCCTGCTAGGTACTGGAGTTGTAGTTGCGGTGAGGTTAGGGCATTAAATGCTATTGTCATGAAGAACCTGAAGATTCCATACATTAGGAATGGCTTTATGAGCCAGTTGGAGGTCCAGGTTACTATGAGGCCTTGGGGTCTTTTTTTACTTCTATGATGCTTTTGAAGTTTATTTCGGCCATTGTAGGATAGATCATGAACCAGATCAGAACTGCGATGGGTATGTTGATGTGTGCGTACTCAAGTTTTCCGAGGGTATTTGGTATGGCGGGAATCATTCTCCCTAAAGTGACTCCGGCGATTATTCATGCTGCTACCTATATGGACAGGTATTTTTCGAAGAAACTAAGTTCTCTTTATATTTTTGGTTTCTTTTTCAGTTTCACTTTTGCTCTGAGACATAACTCTTCAACCTATATTCATATAAATCTAAATCCATATGTACTCTAAAACATTACTCCAAAAAAAAAACAACAAAACCACCAAAAAAATAAAAACAACATCCATTTACCACAACCAACCAAAAAACCAAAAAATAAAAAATTAACCAAACCCCAAAACAGCAATTAACCACACTCCAAAACACATAAATTAAACCAATCAAGCCAATAAAATTCTACCATCCAAAGGTATTTACAGAAAAAACAACCCATAATCTCTTAAAAAACAAGAAATCAAATAATTACCACTAATCACATC
Source organism: Candidatus Methanohalarchaeum thermophilum (assembly GCA_001914405.1). Taxonomy (GTDB): domain Archaea; phylum Halobacteriota; class Methanonatronarchaeia; order Methanonatronarchaeales; family Methanonatronarchaeaceae; genus Methanohalarchaeum; species Methanohalarchaeum thermophilum. The sequence continues at coordinate 1,180,247 of MSDW01000001.1, read as the reverse complement.
CAATAAAAAAAACATAGCAAAACAAAAGAAAACTCCCCCAAAATCTAATTTAATCCAATCTAATTTTATCTAATTTAATATATAAGAAAAGGGGTTTTTAGTGGCTTCTTGGTTTTTTTGATTTGGTTCTTTGTCTTTTTACGCCAATGTTTTTTATTTGATAATGTATTTTTCTTTTTTTGTTTTTTTATTCGATGTTTTTTAGTGTTTCTATCATATTTGTTTCGATTTTTTGGTGTTGTTCAAAGTGATTGTTTGGGTCCATTGTTAGTGTATATATCCAGTATAGTCCAAATAGGCCTGCTGTTACTAGTGTTAGTACTAGGTAGATTATTGTGTTTCTGTCTGGGTAGTTGTAGTCTCTTTGGAAGTTTTCGATTTGCTCGTCTATTTCTAGTTTGTTAAGAGCTACGTTGAATTTCTCTATGATTGTTTCTTCTCTTCTTGCGTGTTTTAGGAAATCTTTATTTAGGAAGTGGTACATGTAAAATAGTACTGGTGGGAAGACAAGGTATAGTGCTAGGTATAGTACTGCGTTTTTTTCGGTTTCTTCTCTTTGGGCTTCTCTTATTTCTCTTTTAGCGTCTGAGACTGTCTCAGTTATATCTATGTCCTTTTTGTGTGAGAGTTCTTTTAGGTAGTCTAGGAATGAGTCGTGTAGCATTAGTCGTCTATTAAAATGGCCGTTTCTTCTTTTTAGCCATTTATATAAAACATATAGATTAATGATTGCTCCGGAGAGTATTAGGAGCATCATCATGAGCCAGCCACCGAGTAGCACTGATTCTTGACCCATTAAAGTTGTTCCTAAAAAACCGAATAATCCTACTATAATCAATATGAAGGGGAGAAAAGGTAACCAGATAGGCATTAAATAATCAGTTTCAGTTCTTCTTCGTAAATACTCCTTAATATTCCTTAATTCTGTCATTACTGATCAACTTAACTATAATCTATCCAAAACATTTATATTTTTTCTTCTTTTAAGAATAAAAAAACTAAAAACTAAATCAACAAAGTTAAAAACATATCATTCATCCAAAAAAAAAAACAATAAAAACCAACCATTTTAATATAATAAAAAATCAAACATTTTAATACAATAGAGTATATCCCACTTATTTTAACCTAAACTGTTACTCAAGCAAGATTAGATCAGGTTAAGAAAAAATATAGGCTTTCTACTGGCTTTTTTATGGTTTTTATATTTTAAGTAGATCTAGAACCGATTTTTCTATAAAATATATCTGTTAATTATTCTTCTACCGCTAGAAGTAGTTCATCTTGATGAAAACTTAGTATACTTAATTCTGCTACGCCTTCGATTAATGATATCATAGACCAAAAAAATTTTTTGTTAACCTTAGCCATTAAAATTATTGATTCAAGTTCAATTGTAGCATTTGCTTTAATATAGGCCAAAAGCCTTGATTACGACTTTTTCTTGCGCCGAATTAGCTTTCCCAACCCATAGATATAGAAAAGGTTATATCTAGTCCTGTTGTGGTCTTCTCTGATTTAACCCAATTTTTAGTAGAGCTGTATGCTTTAATTTGCTAAACCAATTGCTAGTTTATTATACATTTTAAGGAGATTTCATCAAATTTAATTCTGTTTACAGAGATCCTAAGTTTTTCACTACCAAATTTAACAGTAGTTTATGTTTTGTTGTCGTTTTTTCTCTCTGGTTTTCATTAAATTTCTTATTCAGTAAAAAATATGGGCTATGCACTAACATTATCAATTCTTCTAAAATCCTTATATTTTCAATTTTTCACTTTTCGGCTTTGAATTAACCCAAAAATGCGATTGAATTTATTTCATTCTTTTCAGTCGGCTTAATATCAATTTGAAATGCTTATGATTTTAACTTTGACTAAGTTTAAAGGGTTTAACCTAATAGGGACTAACCTAAAAACTCAAAAAAATAATATTAACTTTTCTTAGGATAAGAAAATAATATTGGCTGATAATTAATGAAAAGATAGTAATAAAAGTAATTAAATAATATTTTAACATTGTCTTTTAGTTTTTTAGGATCTTTAATTTTTTGGATTAATTTTGGATAATTTTAGTATTTAATGGTTTTTTAAATAGATTTAATAGCTTTTAGAGCTTTTTTTACAAATGTGAAGATGATGGCTGTCCTAGTTATAGATATGTTGAAAGATTTTGTAGAGGAAGGTTCTCCTCTTGAAGTACCCAAATCCAGAGATATCATAGATGACATAAAGGATTTAGTTGATGACAAGAGGGAAAATGGAGACGAGATAATTTATGTTGCAGATAGACACAGACCAGATGACAGTGAATTTGAAGATTATCCTTCTCATGCTATTAAAGGAACAGAGGGAGCTGAAATAATTGATGAACTAGAACCAAAAGAAGAAGATACTTTAATTGAAAAAAGACGATTTTCAGGGTTTTTTAGAACTGACTTAGATCTAACTTTAAGGGAAAAGAATGTAGATGAACTAATCTTAACCGGGATATTGACAGATATATGTATATTACATACGGCAGCAGGTGCAAGAATGCGAAACTACGATGTAATAGTCCCAAAAGAATGTGTTGCAGCTTTAGATAAAGAATCACACAATTTTGCATTAAACCATATCGAAGAAGTTCTAGGAGGAAAAGTAAAAACCCTAAAAAACAATTAAACCACAATATCTAATTACCATACCCCAGATCACCTTTAGACTTTGTTGATTTCTTAGGCTTAGTTAGTTAGGTGCTTAAACTACTAGGTATATGATTAAATAAAGGAAAATAAGATAAGAATATGGGTTTTAAGTTAAGTTATAAAACCTTTTAGTTACAGGTGCTATGTTGTTTGCTTTTTTATAGTCTTGATACTCTTTTGAATCCAGAGAACTCTACTATATCTATACCGAATTCTTTTTTAGCTTTGTCTAAGAGTATGTTTAGTCCTATTGAGTCTGAGGACATGTGTCCTGATGCCACTACATTTATGTTTTGTTCTTGGGCTTCTTCGATCTGGTCTTTGGACATGTGCATTGCTACGATAGTATTAACTCCTGATTGGGCCATTTTCTCTAATCTTTCTTTACCTAGCTCTGTTCCACCTGTGTAATCATAAGCCAATTTACCTACTCGGTTGTCTTCGTCTCCATTGAATATGGTTGGACCCATGTCATATTCTAGAGCCCACTTATACTCCGGTATTTCGAGAAGAACATCCATTAGGTCTGAGATCTTGTATGGATCTTTTTCTTCCAGGTAATCTTTGATAAATTGATGGGCATGGTTATCTGCGGCTGTATGCAATGACATCAATGGTATATTTAATAATTCAGCTGTTTTAGGAGCTCTAGGATGATTTCCACCATGTGTTCCATTCATTACATCCTTTGATCTCTTTTTAACAAAACTCTCTGCTTGGGAAACTGGTACATCCACATTAACTAAAGTATCTACCTGTAACTTTAATACTTCATGTAGGTTCGCAAGAGCTCTACCTACTGGGTGATGGGCTATAGCTCCATCAATATCCTCACCCTTTTCTCTCAAACGATCTAAGAGTAAAAGATCCTGAGTTTCAATATCTATCCCAACAGCTAGTTTTTCAACTTCTCTATCCGCACCAAAAATCAACTTAGAGTCATCAAAAGGATTATTTAACTTATCTTCATCATATTTCTCTTTTTTAACTCCTTCAAGATCCTCATACTCGTCTTCCCTCTTATCTAACAACTTACTAATCTGATCAGATCCCCTAGGATCCTCTTTCTTACCTTCCTCAATAGCAAACTCATGCAGCTTCTTTAACTTAACCACAAAAAACACCACTCAATTAAATAAATAATAACTCCTCCAATAAGAAAACTACTTACATAACAGACCTAAACAACCAAACAAAAAACAAAAAACCACAAACACCTCACTGAAACAAAAACAAAAACCAAAACAAAAACCAAAAACTTTAACCCATACCCCCAATTAATCCAACCAACCCAACCTCATATAAAACAAAAAACAACAAAACTAACACAATCAATCCACTCAGAACCAAACACAACAAAATATAAACCCTGCACCTACAACCAATAACCAATAAACTATGACCTATATCTATTAGAATTCCCTATACATGTATTTGTTTCTATTTTTTAGGTATTTTTTTGTTTCATGGATTAATTTTCGTTACTGGTTTTTTTAAAGCTAGGTTAAAGCCTATCTGTGGTTATAGGACAAGGATTATTTTTCAGTTTATTCGAAGTCTTTTTGTGGAAAAACTTTTCTTAACTATTTTTTAAAATATATAAATTTGTGACCTCCTTACCTATCTAATCAAGGATTAGGATGGTGCTTTCATCCATTCACAGGACCAGTATCCAGGATTTGGTGTCCTGTTACCGAATGGTCTAACAGAGGCAGACACGGTCTGCCAAGATATTGCAGGCCCACAAGGACTTAAATACTGGTTTCCAGTACTTATGGCCATGTCCATCACTACTATGTGCCTTGGTTTTGGGCTCGGCCACAGAGCCCCGTTCCCAACCCCACAACGTATTTATTACGGTGGAGCCTTGTGCTCGAGTGCTTGCCCACTCAAACTTGTTTTATATGCTAGGAACCTCTCAACAAAAACCCCTCTATTAGGCCCCTCCAAGTACAAATATCTTGTAATGATTCATCCTCCATCCTATCAAAAAAAAAAGGAAGGTGATTTCTCGTCACTAAAGTTAAAAAAGTGAGTATTTTTCTTTGTTTTTAGTTTTGTTGTTTTTAGTTTTTTGGAAGAGGTTTTTTTATTGGTTATTTTTTGGTTTTTTGGGTTTTTGTTGTATTGGTTTGTTTTTAGGTTTTTGGGTTTTTACCGAGGTAGACTGCTGTTTTCTTTATGTTTTTTAGGTGGAATTGTTGGAAAAATTGACTTAGGTCTTGGATCTCGTTTTGTATTGGTTTTATTAATAGATGGGATTGAACTTTTTTACATATTTCTGAGATTGGTTTTTGTATTTCGATTGGAGGTCTTATTGCGTAGATTAGGTTAGTTCCTTGGTATAAATCGAGGTCTGGGTCGAAAACATCGTCTTTTTTTACAAATTCATAATTTTTGTACAAGTCTACTGCTAGTAACTTAGAATCCAGTAATTTTGATAATGTGGTATATACTCTTTTTTCGTTGCCTATACCTATCTCAACGATTTTATTTGCGTCATTATATTCTTTTACTATATATTCGGCTACTAGATCTAGTTCTGACTTCATTGGAACTACCCCTTCTCTATTTTTTGGGGTATTGAATCTATTATTTTATTATATTTTTTTATTTATTTTAGGAAAATTAAATTAAGTATAGAGTTATTTTTTTAGTGTATATTGATTAGATTGTTTTGGTATTTGATCTTTGTTGGATAGATTTTATCTTAAATGTTGAGAAGACCCTTTCCAAAATCTTTGATTTTGGTAGGGGATGAATCAACTAGGAAGGGTTTAAGTGTTTTTGAGACTAATTAAGAGTAACTGGCAGTTGGTTGGGAGTCTGCCTCATCAAAAAGCAATCCCGTTGCCTACACGGGGCGTGTCCGTGGACTGACTTGGAAACGAGTCAAGTAACGAGTTGAAAAAAAATAGGTAAGCCCGAAACAGGTCTTGGAGTAGGGTCTAGTGGTTGTGTGGAGCAACCAGAGTGAATAAGGGAGCCATTGTGTAGCTAATATAGGGGCTTTGTGCCCTAATCCAATTCTTCACTCAGAGCGCAAGTTCCCTGTTGACGGTGTGTATGAGACAAGTACCGTGGAAAACAAACTCCCTTTCTTGGGATAAGGCCTCACAGGGAAGCCCCTTCCTCACCGAACAAATGTGAGGTAAGGTAGGGGTCACTTCACTTGGTTATCTATTTGACTGAGAAGACACCTTCCTAAATCTTTTGATTAGGTAGGGGTAGTTCACTAATGTAGGGTTTTGTTTTGAAATGTGGAAATGGTTTTGAGGTTAGAAGGTTTAGTGAAGATGATTTGTTTGATGTCTTGAGGATTGAATCGAAGGCTTTTGATAAAACTGCTTATTCTCCTTTTACTTTTTTGGAATTCAGTGAGGTTAGTGATTTTTTTTATGTTTTGGATCTTTGTGGTGATTTAGTTGGGTATATATTAGGGTATAGGGTTTTTGATAGGTTGTGTAAGTTAGCTTCTTTGGCTGTGGTTCCTAGGCATCAATCAGAGGGATTTGGGAGTATTTTGTTGAGAAAAGCTCTTGAGGAATTTAATAAAGAGGATATAGAGGTAGTTACTTTGACTGTGCGTGAAGGAAATAACAGGGCTATTTCTCTTTATAGTAAATTTGGTTTCCAAACCTGGGATAAGATTGAAAACTACTATCCAGATAAGGATAGCGCTTTATATATGGTCAAAAAATTAGATAAGCAGTAAAGTTTAATTTAATTAACACAATGATGGATAAAATAGAACAAATATTGGATGAGTTATCTGAAACCGAGGAACTTGGTGTAACTGTAAAGGATGTTGAACTAAAGGTAAATGGAAAAACACTGAAGATTGAAGGTAATCTCGATGTTAGCGTAGAAGTGGAAGAATGAAACTCGAACTAAATGGTAACTTAGGGCTAAAATTAGATAAGAAAACAGTAATAGATGTAACAGTTAAAGAAAAAAAAGTTATATTAAATATTAGGAAAATAAAGGGCCTGAAAAAGATCTTAGGTATAATAAAAATAATAGGAAAAGACAAAGAGGAAAAATCAGAGCCAAGCGAAGAAGAAGCTAGTGAATCAAGTGAAGATACCACGGGAATAGACAAAGTATTAGATATGGTAACCAATAAAGGATACAAAATAAGCATAAAAGTAAAAGGTATAACAATAATTAGAGATCTTGAATCTTCGAGTTTACAGAAGCTATCGAAACTTCTTTAAGAGATAAGTCTTTCTGGAAATAAAAACATGAAGGGAAAGAAATGGTACAGGAAAGAGGACATAGCAGAAGAATACGAACCAAAGAGATTTAAGGGGCTTGGAGGAAAGTACATAAACTATAGAGAAAAAAAATCAGTAAAAAAAGCTCTAGGCAACATAAAAAACAAAAAGATTTTAGATGTCGCTACAGGAACAGGTAGGTTTTCCATAATGGCTGCAGAAGAAGGAGGAAATGTAACAGCAGGAGACATATCACTTCCAATGCTAGAAATAGCAAAAAACAAGGCAAAAAGAAAAGACCTCATTGAAGAACTAGATTTCATAAAAATGGATGCAGAAAACCTTCCCTTCCGCGATGAAGAATTCGAAATGGTGATGGCAATCAGATTCATGCACCTCGTAAACGAACCCCAACTATTCCTAAAGGAAATGAAAAGAGTTACCCAGAAAAGAATAATATTCGACACATTCAGTCTCTTAAGTCTAAGAGTACTATACAACAAAATGCTTCCAATGGGAAGCACCCTATACAAGAAAAAAGACATCCAAAAAATCGCAAAAAATTTAGATCTAAAAGTAAAAAACAAAATCGACAGCTTCACAATGCCCTTCGGATTTTACCGATACGCACCCGACTTCACCATCAAACCAATCAAAAACCTAGATGAAAAAATATCAAAAAACCAACTAGGCAAAAAACTCTCAACAGTAAACTACTGGATACTAGAAAAACAAAATTAAACAAAAAACCAAAAAACATAAAAACGAAAAAAACATAACCCGTCATTACATATTTTTCTTATGTGAGACTAAATAAAGAACAGTTAAGGATTCTAGAACTGTTGAAAAAAAGACCACACCGATACTCAGAAATAATGAACACCACAGGATACTCCTACCAAATAATGAACAACAACCTCAACAACCTATTAAAAAGAAAAATAGTAGAAAGAAAAGAAAAAACAGAAAACACCTACTACTACATAACAGAAAAAGGCGAAGAAGAATACAAACAAGAACTAATCTCAAGAACAAACAGAGAACACAGACAAATAAGAAAATTCGAAGAAGTAGACCACTTCTAAACCAACAAAACCCGAAACAAAACAACGAAATAGAAAAAAACAAATTAACTAAAAACAAGAAAAAACCAACCATGACAAAACCAAACCCAACTCAACAAAGTGGAAAAAAACAAATGAAAAATGATGATAGGTATAGTTGAAGTAAACAAAAAACAAACCAAATAAAAAATAAGTCCAATGGAATCAGAAATCAAAGAAAAAATTAAAAATTCCATCAACGAAAAACTAAACGATTTAAAACTAGAATTCATATCTAACAGAGAAGATATAATACAAGAAACCTACGAAAAATACTGCAGAGACTGTTCCCTAAAAAAAGAATGCGAAATCTGCTTAACAGCCGAAGAATTCATAGAAGAAAAAATCCGAGAAAAAGTAGGTGAAGAAAACCTCTAAAACAACAACCAAACAACATTGGAAAAATTATTTAATAACCCAAAATAATAAAAAACAACACATTACATCATATCTTATCCACACTACAAACCCACAAGATCCAACAATTAATTTGATCTAAATATATCCCGCCTTAGCTCAGTTTGGTAGAGCGGTCGGCTGTAGTACCCAAATTCAATACAATACAGAAACCGACTGGTCCTCCGTTCAAATCGGAGAGGCGGGACCTCAAAACCCTCCCTTATCCACCCCCACCAAAACCTAAACTACACCCTCAACTTCAACTTCATTCAAACTCTAATTCTTCCAAAAAACAAGAGCCAAAAAAACAAGAATAATATAATCAAATACACCTCAAATCTAAAATTTAATTAAATTAAATTAGATTAGATTGATAGATTTCTTTAACTAAGGTGTGAGTTTGAGAGAGCAGTAAGTCCCCTTTTTTAGGGAAGGGATACACGGTCTCTCTCAAAGGAAAAGATATATAAAGGAAAATAAGTATAATATGTATAGTAAGTATGAAGAAGAAGACAATAACAATAAAAGAAAAACAAGAAGAATGGATTCAGAAGAACCACCTGAATCTATCTCGATTCATCCAAGACAAACTGGATGAGTTGATTGATGATAGAAGCTGAGAAAACAATAGTGTGTAGAATAACCCAAGCGAATAAGGGTAAGTTAGAGAAGCTTAGAGAAGAGTACTCTAACGCTCAGGACTACATTCGTTGAAAAGATACGGAGCTTTACTCTGCTTCCAAACAAGCGATGAATAAATATATAGATAAGATAAAGGAAGACAGAGAATATCCTCTTCACTTGAGGAACGATACATTCTCTATTGAGAAAGCTGAAAATACAAATAAATTTGACTACTGGGCAAGAATACCAGTAGCAAGTACCTAAGGGAAAATAACAGTTCCAATCAAGCCACATGAAGAAATAAAAGAAGAATACGAAATCAAGGATAGTAAGGTTGTAAAGAAATCTTATGGTTTTGAGTTACATTTATCAGTTTCCAAGGAAGTAAAACCAATCAAAGACTATGAAGGTGTTGTTGGCGTTGACTTGGGTTTGTGTAAACTTGCGGTGAGCGTCTCACTGCCCGACCGACAAACCCAATGCCACGGCACCCACATAGAAGACATACAAGCAAAATACTTCCACCTCAGAAGAAACTGTAGCAACGAATACGTCAGAAGAAAATGGGACAATAAAGATAGCAACAAGATTGAAGATATATATCATCAGATTAGTAGAAAGATAGTAGACAAAGCCAAAAAAACAACCTAGCGATAGTGATAGGTAATTTAGAAGGAATACAGAACCAAGACAAAGGACGGAAAATGAATAGAAAACTACACAACTTCCCACACTGGAAACTAAGAAACTACATTAAATACAAAGCAAAATGGGAAGAAATAGCAGTAATGGAAGTAGATGAAGCATACACAAGCCAAAGATGCTCAAGATGCGGAGAAATAGGCAGTAGACATAGAGGAAGATTCAAGTGCAGTAACTGTGGTTTGGAAACTGATAGCGATAAGAATGGTGCTCATAACATAGCCACTCGAGGCACTGGAAAGTTGTTAGAGACCTCTCCTGGTACTGGGAGCCTTGTGACTGGGCTCAAAGCCACTACCGATGAAGGAACCTCTGTACACCAAGTTCCAAAAGTAGGTGGTAACCTATGAAAACAGTCGGAAGCCTCTTCCTTCAGGAAGAGGAGGAAGTCACATTGTTTACCTTTGTTTTTATAGAAGGCTGAGGCAGAAAACCCCACAGCTTGCTGTGAGGGTCACTTCACATTGATAGAAATGGTATTGAAGAGGCCAATCTTTTTTCTTATATTAATATCTTTTTCTATTTTGAGGGCTTGGATAGGTTAAGATGTTTGGTATAGATGGTACCCGGAAGGGTTGGATAGTGGCAAATTACCGGGATCAGGTGCTCAACATTAAGTTTATTGATCAGGTATCTGAGTTGGATATTAAGAGAGCATTAATTGATATGCCTATAGGTCTTCCAGAGCAAGAGATTAGGGAATCAGACAAAAAAGCGAGGAAAATACTATCTCCTTATAGACACTACAGCATATTTAATACTCCGATCAGAAAAGCAGTCTACGCTGAAGACTATGAACAAGCATGTAGGATCCAAGAAGAAAAAACAGGGAAACGAATATCAAAACAGACTTGGAACATAGTTCCAAAAATAAGAGAAGTAGACCAGTTTCTCAGCCAAAACAAGTTAATTAAGCTACATGAATCTCATCCAGAGATCATATTCAAACAACTAGGTGGAAACAAAGTAATCAAACCCTCAAAACACACCAAAAAAGGCCTCAAAAAAAGAATACAGACAATAACAAAAAATACAATTCTAAAAGAAAAAGAAATTCAAAAAGCAATCCGAAAAACCCAAGGAAAAAAAGACGATATAATAGACGCAATCGTCTTATCTATAGCAGGAAAATACGAACTAACCTCAATAGGAAAAGGAAAAGACCAAAAAAAACAACAAAAAAGACATAAAAATACTAAAAAAACAAACAAATAAACAAACAAATAAATAAACAAATAAACAAAAAATAGAACTAAAACCGGAAAAAACAGATTTAAATTAAAAAAAATAAAAAATAAGGTTTTAACTTGGTTCGATGGGTTTGTTTTTTTATTGGGTTTGTATTTTTCCTGAGAGATCTACTTGTGGGTATGGTATCTCTATGTCTTCTTCGTCAAATCTTTGTTTCACGTTCTCTACATATTCTGATTTAACTTTAATGAAGTCACTTCTGTCAGGATGGGCGATCCAAAACCTGGATTGTAGGCCAACATATGAATCGGCTAATTCAGTTAACCTAACACTAGGCTCCGGGTTATCTAAGATCTCTGGATGCTTATTTGCTTCTTCATTGATGATTTTGGTAGCTTTTTTGATATCATCCTCATATCCTATTCCGAAAATAAATTTAAGTCTAAGTTTATCCTTAGCAACAGGATTAGTAACAACATCATCAGTTAGTAATGAATTTGGGACGGTCATTAATTCGTTATCAAAGCTTCTAACCCTGCTTACTCTCAAGCTGATATCTTCAACCACTCCAGAATTGCCATCCCATTGAATCCAGTCACCGATCTTAAACGGTTTCTCCACATAGATAAAGATCCCACTAAAAAAGTTTTTAATAATATCCTGCATAGCAAAACCAATAGCTAAGGTAGCTGCAGCAGCTACAGTAGTCAAAGCCAACAAAAAGTTACCATAACCTGCAAAACCAAAAGCCAACGCAAAAGCACCAAAAATAACAGCCCAACCTAAAATTTTCTCAATAGGTTTCCTAGTATGCTCATCTAATCCCTTAGACTTAAGCAATCTTTCAATAACCTGATTAATAACAACCTTACCAACAAGATAAATCACCAAAAAAGAAACAATAAAATAGATAACCTGAGTCATAGCAACAGCATAATCACCAAAAACACCCTCAAGAAAAGGAATAGCATCAACCATACAAACATCCCCCCAATTACAAATAATAGCAAACCCAAATAAAACAACCCCCAAAACAAAACAAGAATCAAAATAAAAATAAAAAACGGAAAATCAATCCATCCACAAACTTATAAAAACTAAATAAAAAAGATAGAAAAAACCAGATGTAAACCAAAATTTTTATTAACTTCACAAAATAATAACTCCTCTAAGCTTCTCTAGTACTGCCCGAGTAGTGTAGTGGCCTATCATGTAGCCCTGTCGAGGCTACGACCCGGGTTCAAATCCCGGCTCGGGCGTATTGAATAATTCTTCAAAGCTCATGAGGTCTTAGGTTACTTTTTTTCCATAAAACCCAGTTTTTTTATATCAAAGACTAAGCGGTATTAAATGGTTGAAGATAGAAGAGATCCTGGAAACTTTTACAAAAAAAAGACGATCTTATGCCATTGATTCTTTTCTTCGAATATATTTCTGGCTTTTTAAATTAATAAAAGAGGAAGTTGAACTAAATAAAAAAGATGAAAACAGCTTTAGTTATTGATTCCATGGCCTAAAAGATTCTTAAATATCCTATTTAAAAGATCTTATCCTGTTGTGGGTTTGTAAGGAAGCAGCATAGACTCTGCTCTTTAGGGCGGGGGATACACGGACTTCCTTACACCATAAATGTTAAATGACTCTTTAAATGACTCTAACACTAGTTAAGCTTTGGTGGTTAGGTTTTCTGCCTTGAACAAACAAACAGGGCTATTTAGATTGTTCAATTTGGTCAAAAAACCTCATTAGGGTAAGCCTGAAATACTATGCAGGGTCTAGTGGTTGCGTGGAGCAACTGGTGAGAATAAGAGTGCTTAAGGACTTGGGTGACATATGTTGGTGGAACACTTGCTAGACATGTCAACAGAGTGGATGCAGGAGCTAACCACTTTTTGAGCTATGTCGCCAAACTATTTAAGCCTAACCTTCTCTCGAAGCGCAAGTTCCCTGTTGACCAGGTGAGTAAGAGAAACCTGATGGTAAAACAAAACCCCTGTCCTGGGATACGGTTTACAGGGAAGCCCTCTTTTTTAGGTAGGGGTCACTTCACATTTACTTTACTCTTTGAAGAAGTTGTTAATTTCTATTTTATAATCCATTGAGATAAGATTTCTGTGTTTATATGGATGGGGCCGATTTTCTCTATATTACTTTGTTTTCTTAGTAGATCTGCTTTCTCGTGAGATATTACAAGAATTGCTATTCCTACAGGATGTTTGATAATAAGTTCATCTTTTGTTATATAACTAAACAGAGAATTTATAAAATCTGGATATTTAACAGATCTTTTTTTCTTAACTAAGTAATAAGCTTTTTCTCTACTTTTTTTAATCTCTACTTCAGCGTCAAACTGATTTTTAATATCCATTTAGCTTCTTTAGTCTTTTCACTATCTACTAATCTAATTTATTTATTATTGGTATTTTATGACTGATACTAGCTTAAATTAAATTTTTATATTATCTCCTGTATTAGAATCTTGTATTCAATTCATTTAGGAGAGTTTTCTAAGTTTATTGTTTATCTTTTTATAAATATAAGTTTTTTAGATTATTTAATCTATATTAGGTCTATTAGATGAGTTTAAATAATTTTTTGTGTTTTTTGTATTGGAGATATGTGTTCCTTATCAAAAGCTAATGATGAGAAATTTATTTTTATTCGATTCTTATCTGCTTTTTCTAGGGTGATAACTTTTTTTAATCTATTTCTTCTTTATATATTTTTTCATTCATGGTCTTTATTCTTGTTCTCTTTGTCTTTGGTAGATTCTTTGGATATGGTTAGATCGATTTCGGTTTGAGGTGGAGCTAATGTAAATGGTTCTGGGTATTGGTTTTGGACGATGCCTGGTCTGCCTTTTTGGATGTAATCGATATCTCCTGTTTTAAATCGATTTGTTTTTATTTTTTCTTTAGCTTCTTCCTTTTTCATAGATCTGAAATCGGGTATTTCTAAATATTCTATTTTGTCATCTTCTTGGGTTTTTCCAACTTTAAATTTTATATTACTAAGATTTTTTGATGCAAATTCTTCAGTTAGAGTCGGTAAATACATTTTAACTCCTTCATCGGTATATATGAGGTTAGTTTTTAATTCGACTTCGTAATCATCAATTATTAAATTTTTATCTTTAAGTTCTTCTTGAGCATTAGTTAGTGCTGAACTCACTTCTTTAAGTAGATCTGAGGGGTTTATTTTAGTTTCAGTTTTATCAATTTCAGATAACCTATTTTTAAGGTTATTTTTTTCAGATTCTAGTTTTTCGATTCTGCTTTCCAGAAGATTTCTTTTAGATTCTAATTCGATTATATCTGTATTTAAATCTTTGATTATATCCTCTTTTTGGTTTATAATGTTTTCTTTCTGTTGAATAACCTTTTCTATTTCTCTTTTTTCTTTTTCATTTAATTTATCGATATTTAGTTTTTTAAAATTTGAAATATCTTTTTTTCTCTTGTTTCTTTTATTCATTTACAATCCTCTCCGGTGGGACTGGAACAATATTAAATTTTACTTTACTCGATGCCTCTAGGTCATACTCCGTGGTCTCTGTTATAGATGGATTAATAGGGGCTGCGCCAATTCTTAGCCTATAAAGACTTCTGCCTTTCCCTTTTCTGTCTATTTCTTTCTTTCCTTCTAAAGAAAAAGCTACATTTAGATCCACGTCAACATCCGAAAAACGTAACCAAGCAGCATCTAAGTCATGATCGATCTCTCCTTCTCTAATAGCCCTGTCAATTTCTTTTTGTGTTTCAATTGATCTTCTATCTAAGCTTTCTTGGCCTTCAGCCACAGCTATCGCTATTTCTCTAATAATTTCCTTTAGAGGTCTACTAATCATTTCCTTATTAACCATATAAACCACATATCTCCCAAAATATCCATAAAATCCTTTTATTTCCCAGGTTTCTTTACTTGTTCATTTACCGAGTTTTCCTTACTAGATTCACTAGAAACACTTGATGGCGGACTTAAGCTCAGTTTTGTTTCTATCTTTGCATTGCTGGCTTTTCTTCCTAGGTGTTTTCTCCGATATTTTGTCTGTAAGGGATCAACAAATAGATTTGATGTTTCATATTGGCTTTCACTAGATTTATTGAAATTTTCGAAGTCGTTTTTAGATTTATGGTTATTTTCTAATTTGTTTGATGTAATTAAATCGAATTTTAGCTCTAAATCTGATTCTTTGAACATGTACCTATAAGAAATATTTTTTTGTTCTGATGTTTTTTCGTTTTCAGAAAAAATGTTTCTACTTGATCTATCTTTTTTAAATGTATTTAGATCTAGTTTAGCCTGTGCTTGGAGTATGCTATTTCCAATTAGCTCAATTAAATACCTGAAAGTCACTATTTCTTTTTTAATCGGATATCCTATGTTATTTTTTCGTTTACTTAAATTTAAATTTTTCTTAGACATTTTTACTTATGTTCTTCCTCTATTGATCTGAAATCAATTAGTTAAGTTAAATCCCTATATTTTCCTTGATTCGAATTAAATCAATTGAATAGATGGATTTATGGCTATTGAATAATCTTAAGTTGGCCTAAATTATTAAGACAGGGAGTATAATTTAGGTCATTATTACTTGTGTTTTCTATTATTCTTCGCCTTCCTCTTCGGTACTTGGGGTTCTTAGATCTATTGTTTCTACTTCTGGTAGGAGGTAAGGGGGCGGCGGAACAGGCACCATTTTCGTTTTTAGTTTGCTCGTGCCGTGAACTTCTTTTCCAAATTTTCGGTTGTGTTTAACATCTACGGAAATACTAGAACTCCATAGGCCAAATCCAACTTTTCCTTTCGTTCCAACTGATACTTCTGTCTCTTTTTCACTAGTTGTTTTAATATCCATCTCTACTTCTATAGTAGCCTCACTGAATTGATAAAAGGCCGGATTTAGTCCTACTTGAAGTAAAGAGGTTTCAATAGGTTCAGCAGCTGAGTACTCTACAGTATCCTCTTTTATAGTTCTGGTTATCGCTGGAACGATTTCTATTTCAGTATCTGCTAATATCTTTGCTATTTCTATAGAATTTTCATCTAGTGCATGTTGAGCTTCAGCTACCCCAATACCCAATTTTGCCACCATATCAGGCAGAGGAACATCCAACAACTCTTTTCCAACATTCATTTATTTCACATCCATTAATATAAACCTAAAACACATCAAAACTACCTATAGAATACTAGTTTCTAATATTATATAAACTTAACTATTTATAACAAAAAAAAGCAATTTAATAACTTTAAACCAGCAAAAATATTTTTATCTCTTGTAATTGCATCTAAAAACAAAAAAATAACCCAAGAAAAAAAAACAAAACCAATTTACAAACTTCTAGAAAAAACACATAAAACACATCAAATTAAACCTCACGCAAAACTAACCTAAATATTTCCAAATAAAATAAAATAAAATAAAATAAAATAAAATCCACCAAAAATATTAACACTACTCTTCCAAATCCCAATCCTAAATTTCAAACTTCCTCCTAACTCAAAAACCCCTACTAAATCCCTTTTCGTATAGATACTATCTAATAGATCTATACTATCCAATCTAACTTAAATCAAAATTCTTAAAGGATATATAAGTAAAAAAAAAAGATTTTTTTAGAAAAAAATTCAATCATATCATGTTGAATTTTTTAAAAAGTTTAATTATTTTTTTCTATTTGACTAAGAAGACACCTTCCTAAATCTTTTGATTAGATAGGGGTAGTTCACCTCTTAATAATCTAGAAAAGCGTTAGTTAATTTGTTAAAGTTATTTTAAATCTTCATAGATGGTTTAGCTTTAATTTTGGAGTTGAAAAAGTTTTTTATTGATTTTTGTTAAATAGGTTATAATAATTATGGCTGCAATTGAGGACGCGATTACTGATAGAGTTAACAAGTTTTTAGGGAAAAATGGGTTGGATGTTGGATCTCAGTTATCAAAAAAATTGGGCGCTGATGAAAAGAGAAACCCAGATATAGTTATAGAGGAAACAGGAGTTTTTATGGGTAAGGCAGAGTGGGAGAAAAATAAGGGCAGAGGATGGTCACAGGCTTATAATTTAATAAATAGCTCTGAGATCACTGGTTCTTTTTTGATCGTTTACCCAGATGAACTAAAAGAAGAATTAAAAGATGAGTTTGATCAACATGGAGGTGGTAGAGGCCAGTTAGATGTTTTGGGGGATTTTGAGTTCAGGGTTGCTTTTTTGAGACAGGATCGGGCCACGGATATGGATAAAGTCTCCTTGGATGAATTACCTGGTTGGTTAAAGGAGAATATTTATCTGGAGAGGGGTCCGGAACCTGATCCGGATAGGGTTGTGGATATTCTTCAGGTAACTGTTAGCAAATTAACGGAAGAATTGGAAGATGTAGGCCGGTTTCCTGATTTATTTCGAAATATCATAGGTAGTGAGCAAGAAGATGAATTAAAGAGGGATGTTAGAGATGCTGCTGCTTACCTATTAGTTAATCAGATCTCTTTTTATCGCATACTTTCAGAAGAAATAAGTGGTTTACCTAGATTAAATCCGGATGGATTAGACGAGCCAGGTGGATTACAGAAGTATTTTAGAGTAGTTCAGGAAGATATTGATTATTCTCCTGTTTTTGCTCCAGAGGTCGCAACTGATTTTTCTAAAGAATCTATTCAATTAATTAAAGAGGTTATCAAGGTTATACATGGAATTAGTCCTGAATATATTGATCATGATGTCCTTGGAAAAGTCTTCCATAATCTTATTCCTTTATCCGTTAGGAAAAAAGTAGCTGCTTATTATACGATGAATAGGCCAGCTGACCTATTAACTAATTTAGCTATCAATGACGCTGATACCACGATAATGGATCCAGCTTGTGGTAGTGGAACCTTCTTAGTTTCTTCATATAAAAGAAAAAAGAATTTATTGAAAAAAGAGACGAGTTTTAATGAAAAAGACCATACGAAGTTTTTGGAAGAAGATATCACTGGTATTGACATAATGCCTTTTGCTGCTCACTTATCTACTATACATTTAACTCTTCAAGAGCCATTAAAACAAAGTGATATACCCAAAATTGGAGTTGAGGACTCTACTAAGTTATCTCCCGGAGACACTATCCCTTCTCTCTCCAAAAGATCTAGATCTGAGGAGCAGGGTACATTTATTGGTTTAAGTGAAGAAGTTGAAGGAGTTGGGAAAGGAGATATTGGCTTAGACGCTGAGCCAGGTCAAGAGATAAAACTAGAATCCGTTGACTTAGTGGTTATGAATCCTCCCTTTACTAAGCAACAGTCAATAGCCAACTTTAGTAAAAAATACAAAGATAAATTATCTAATAGACTTTCAAGTTATTCCTGTGTAATAGATAAAAGAATGAAGTTTTGTTATTGGTTTATTCTTTTAGCAGATAAATTCTTAAAGGATGAAGGAACTATAGCAGCGGTTTTACCCGTAACCTTTCTGAGAGGATACTTTGCAAGAAACCTACGAGAATGGTTTCTAAAAAACTACAAAATAAAGTATACAATAATAAGAGAGAAAGACCCTAATTTTTCGGAGGATACAAGCTTTCGAGAAGTAATGATCATTGCTAAAAAAAGTAAAGAAAAAGGATATCCAGCTTTTATATCCATAAAGAATCTAAAAGAAGTATCTCACACAGAAATTAAAGATAAAAGAAGAGAACTGGATCCAGGAGATTTCCGCAAGCTAAAAAACTTCAATATCATTAAGAGAGACCAAGATAATCTTGATCACAACAATATGTACAAAGACTTTGCTTTCAAAGACCCCAAGATCACAGATCTCTGGGAATCTATAAAAGATAACGAAAAACTCAAAGAAATCGGTTCTTTTCCTGTACAAATAGCTCACAGCAACGAACCCCCAAAAGGAAACGGTAACTTCAAGAGCTTATGTATAAACCATCCAAGCGATAACCTAAGAAGAGATCATTGGGTATTAAAGAAAGAAGCCGATGATTATATTAAAGCCAGAAACAGATACTCCAAAGATGAATTTAAGATCAAAAAAAAATACCTATACCCTTGTTTTAGGCGTATAACAGCTAGAAATAAAATAGATCAATCCAATTTAAAAGAATACGTTATAAAAGAAAAATTCAATGATTTTAATTACTTTATCTCTCTAACAGACAAAAAAGAAATTAACCTTGACGAATGGCAGAAATATCTCAAAGATAGAAGATCCTACCTCTGTATAGCAACTAGGTTTAGAGTCAGCAGCAACAAAACCAATATAGTTTCCTATTACACAAAAAAACCCAGAACCTGGTCAAGAGCCGGAATATCCGCCATAAAAAACCTAACAAAACAAAGATCAAAAATATCATCCCTATTTATAAATAGCTGCTTAGGTATCCTACAGATAATACTAAAAAGAAGAGAAACAGAAGGAGCATGGATAGCCCTAGATAAATACTCCCTCAAAAACTTCAAAACACTAAATTTCCTAGAAATAACAGAAAAAGAAACCAAAAAACTTGAAGAACTCTTCAACAAAACAAAAAGAAAAAAATTCCCCGCACTCTGGAAACAACTAGCCATGAACTGTAAAAAAGAAAACCTACAAAAAAATGAAATCAAAGAAATAGAAAAAGCATTCACAGATTTCAGAAAATATCAAGGAAAAACCTTTAAACCCCGCAAAGAAATAGACAAAACTATCATAGAAACCCTAAATATAAAAAACCAAGACCAATTCCTAAACAACATATATAGAGGCTTAATCAAAGAAATCGCAAACCTAAAGAAAATGAAATAAATATAACCCAAAGATTATTTACAACCAAATTTAGGGCCAAAAACTAGTTACTTATCTAAAAAATTGCTTAAAGAAAACTTAGATAACAATACTTTTTTCTCAAAGAATATCTATAGAAAATTATCTCATAGTTTTTGTAGTGTTACATCGAATCTTGCTCCTCCTAGCTCAGAGTCCTTGGCTTCGACTTTGCCATCATAGCTTTCAGCTATCTCTTTTACTATGTACAGGCCTAAACCAGTTTCCCCAGAATCACCAAACTTATAACCTCTCTCAAAGACCTCTTGTTTTATTTCACTAGGAATACCCCCTCCGTCATCCTCTATGGTTATTAGACAGTAGTTATCTTCTTCTTCTTTTTCTTTAGCATTTATTCTTATTTTGGTTCCATTAGAGTGTTTGATTGCGTTCTCGATCAGGTTATTGAACAATTCTTTTAGTAATCTTCCAGCTTTTATCTCGCAGTTTTCTATATTGAAGTTTTTAATTAATTTAAAACTGTTTTCTTGGGTTTTGGGCCTATTTTTTTCTAAAATTTCTTTTAAAACAGGTTCCAAATTAATTTCTTCTGTTTCTTCTTTTTTAGCCTCTCTTAAATACCTTACTTTCTCTATAATATATTTACTAGTTTCACAAGCTTGTTTTGCCTTCTTTAGATATTCATTAGATTCATTAAGGTCTTCTTCCAGAAGTTCTAAGTACCCTATTATTAATTGGTTCTTATTCTGTACATCATGCCTCAAAAGAGAATGTAATAAATCTTCTCTTTCTCTAGCTTTCTTCATCTCAGTTATATCTTTAGCAAATGAGAACTCGTATTCTTGTTCTCCAATTTGGACATAATAACTGGTTATTTCTACTGGATAGATTTGTCCATCTTTTTTCTGGTGCTCTGATTCAAAGGTTATTGTTTCTTTTTCTTTTAGTTTATTCCATACTTCCTTTCTGTCTTTTTTTCCATAGTTAGGATCAATATCCCGTACGTGCATGTCTCTTAGTTCTTTATTGGTATAACCTAGTTTATTTCTAACTTTTTGGTTAGCATATGCAAATTTACCACTTGGTTTTACCCAGTAGACCTCCAAACTAGCCTGATCTAGTGAAGAAGCATATATTTTTCTTCTTTTTTCCGCTTGCTTCCTCTTGGAAATGTCTCTTGCTATTGATAGTATTGCTTCTTCTCCTCTATAGGTAATCAAACTTGAGTTTATTTCAACCGGGATCTTTGTTCCATCTTTGGCTTCATGAACTGTTTCAAAAACTTGTGCTTCGTCTTCTTGTAGGTTTTCTATTAGTTCATTAATTTTTTCGGTATCTAGATAAGCGTCTATTGCATTAAGCCCTAAAGAAAGTAATTTTTCTTTGGAATACCCTAATTTTTCTCTGGCAGCCTCATTAACTTCTAAAAAATCTCCATCAGTACTAATTACCCAAGTAGTATCATTCATTCCATTAATTAATTCTTTATATTCTTTTTTAGTCCTCTCTAGTTCCTTTTCATATTTCTTTTTTTCTGTTATATCTTCAAAAATTGTTCCAAATTCTCCTTTTCTTATAGAAAAAACTGAGATCTTGAAGTATTTGTCCAATGGAGAGTAATATGTCTCAAATTGAATTGGTTCTCCTGTTTCAGCTACCTTTAAATATTTATCTAAATAAGGTGCCTCATCTGTTCTATATACTTGGGTTGCTTTTTTGCCAACAGCATCTTCTCTTTTAATTGAAGTTATCTCATAGAATCTAGGGTTAACATCTAATATCTCATAATCTACTGGATCACCGGTTTCATCATAGACTATTTCATGAAGCGCCAACCCTTCATTCATCTCTTCAAAAGCTAATTTAAATCTCTTCTTAACCCTATAGCGATTAACAGTCTGTTGTATCAAATCACTCAATAACTCAAACTGTTCCCTAAGATCATCCTCTTTCGTAATATAACGATCTGCTCCATTGTTTAGCGCCTCCATTGCAACCTCTTCCCCGCCCTTACCAGTAAACATAATAAAAGGAATATCTTCATTCAGATCTTTTCTTACACTTTTAAGTAATTCTAAGCCACTTAACTCTGGCAAATAATAGTCAGAAACTATACAATCAAAACTATTTGACTCAATCTGCTCCAACGCCCTCTCAGAAGAAGACTGCGTCCTAACAACAAAAGAACCGTCCTCTCTTTCCAAATAATCCTCAGCTAAATCCAAAAAACCCAAATCATCATCAACCAAAAGAGTATCAATCACATCAATACAACCTATATTTTTTAGTTTTAAATAACTAACGAAATTAAATAAACCTATAGCAACAAAAGAAAACAAAAAAGGTATAGCCAACCCATTCGGCAATAAAAAAACGAAAACCAAACTTAACAATATACTCTATAACTCTCCCTCTTCATTCTCTATTTCTTTTTAATATATCTAGAGATTCTACGTAAATTCAAAATCTTTTATTTGCCTTTTAAATAATTTTATTTCCTTTTTAAATAAAAACGAAGACAATTTTACCTCAAATTATCCACTCACATCATATATTTTTAAAAAACCCAAATCAATACCTAACCAATTCTAATCCTAAATCTCCACTATATTTAAAACAAACAATCATTCTCCATCTCTTATCAACTAAAATATTCATCTAACTAAAATAAAGCATTTTTTCCAAAGCCAGAAATTTATCTTTTTATAAAAATAAAATTCAAGAATGTCCTTGTTTACTTTAAAGGTTTCCACCTCCTAATCACCTCAGAAAACTAAATAACAAAACATACACATAGATTTGTATCAGCCCCTAGAAGGTTATATTCTCTAGAGATAGACATAAAAAAAGTTTAAAAAGGAGTAGATACAAATGTGAAACTGATAATAAAAGGAACAGTGCGCTAAAAAAAGATATATGAGTCCTTAAAAAGGTTTGAAAACCCTCTTCTGGTGCTAAAGGCAACATGATAATTACCAAAGCCACTACAATTGCCCCAGCCCCTAAGAGCATTGGTTGCTAACAAGAGTGGAATAAATAGTAACCATTGAAAAAGTGATCAAAGGTTTTAACCTCTTAAGTCAGAGAAAATGCCAAATACTCAAGTAAAAAACCTGAAAGTTAAAAAAATAAAAGAGGGAGATAAGTTTTTTGTTACTTCTTAATGTTTCCAATAAAATTTCCTCTTAATCTATTTTTTGTCGTTTCTTTATCTATAAGAGATCTATAAGCTCTTCTTTTCAACCAATTATTGGATTTATTTTCCTTTATCTGCTTTTGGTCTCGAGTTTTCTTCTAATTTATTTCGCGTTTACTTGTTTATTTACTCCGCTTTCGCTTATTACTGGGATTAGGTTGTATTCTCCAGTTGCTCCTTTTTCTACTACTGTTATATCAAAGACAAATCTCGTTGTCTCATCTCTTTCGATTGTGAAGTTTGATTGTATCTGTAGTTTTTCACTTGGAACCTTTACTCCAACTTCTGTTCCATTTACGATACCTTCAGTTCCTGTGACATAGAGTTCTATCTTCGTGTAATTACCCGGATCTAGAGTCGTATTTAAGATTTCAGTAGCATTAGCTCCCTTTAGTTTTGTTAAGTCAACTTCTGTTTCATTTAAGTCATAGACTGCAAAAGAATCATTAGCGTTGAATATCCTAGCTTGGTCAAAAGTAACATCTAATGAATCAAAGTCATCAATATCAGCTTTCCTATCACTAATATATAACTCAAAATTACCGTTTCCCGCTTCCTGTTGTTCCAAGCAACCGGAAAAACCTATAGCAGCCACCAATAATAATGAAACCACTAAAATCGAGTACAAATATTTTTTATTCATCTAAATCATCCTCCATTTCCTCTCCACCAATCGATCTGTCTTCTAACTCAAACTCAATGTTATCACTTACTTCCTCCAAGGTTAGTTGTGTCTTATGGTTAATTTTCTCTATAATAGCTTTTTTATCAGTATTTGTTATTTGTATAGTTTCTTCTGAGTCGTTTACCTCTATCTCTGCTATGATTCTTTCACCTTCTTTTTCTACTTCTATTTCAATTTCTCTTTCTTCTTCATCTTTATCCCTATCTTCATCTTCTTTGTTTTCTTTTCCGTCTTTTATTTCGATTTTGAGGTTTTCATTTATTTGATCTAGGGAAAGCTCTGTCTTTTGAATTATTTCTTGTTTTAATTGGTCTATTAGGTTCTTTTTGACTGTTATTTGTTTTTCTTCTTTGTCTATTTCTAATGTTATATCTATTGTTTCCTTATTGGATGTTGTAGAGCTTACTAGTGGTGCTACTGCAAATAATGCCCCAATTGTAAGCAAAACAACCAATATCCATATTTTTTTCACACTCAAACCTCCTTAACTTGTTTTTAGTTTATTTTTAAGGTAATATAAAACCATTTATTGTTTATTTCGTTTAATATAATTTAAAAAAGTTTAATTTTGTTTAAAAAAGTTTAAAACAATTCAAAAAAACCAAAAACCACATCAAAAAAAATAAATATAGATAACACAAAACAAAAAAACCACAAACAAACAAAAAACCCCAATTACACTAAAAAAGGAAACTAATAAATTAAATGATTAAACAAAATATTCAAAATAAGATAACTTTCAATAAAAAACTAAAACTGAAAAAATAACAGAATAAACTAATAGATCCCATATATTACCCTTTTATCCCTGTAAAAAAATCCCTTAAACAACTTTTCATTTACCATACTAAAATACACTAATTTCTACCTTTCTACAGAAAAGAAGGAACTTTTAATCATAATTATTTATTAAGAGGTTTCTATACGCTTAGTTGGACATTTTTGGGTTTTTGTATTTTAATTAGTTGGTTTTTTGTTTTTTGTTTTCCTGTTCTTGTTGAAGGAGGATGTTTTATTTTTTTGGTCTTGGTTTTTGTTGGTTTTTGTTTTGGCGTAAGTTTTATTTGTTTCTTCCTTTAAACTTATCTAGATAATATCTGTAGCATATCTTGGTTTTATTTTTTGGTGAGGTATATGCCCAAGGTTTCAATCGAAATACCCCGAGAACTATTAGATGACTTAGACGACCATGTTGGAAGTGAAAAAAAATTCGTTAACCGATCAGATGCTATAAGAACTGGTATTAGAAAATTACTTGATTTATTAGATGAAATCGATGAAAGACACGGCAGAAAAATAAATCTAACAGAGAACCAAGAGGAAGAATAAATGAAAGGAACAGTACTACTATCAGGTGGTATAGACTCTGCAGTAACCCTAAAAAAAGCCAAAGATCAAATAAAAGATGTAAATGCGATTCACTTCTCCTACGGACAACAGACAGAAGAAATTGAAAAAAGGAATTCAATGAAATTAGCTGAACAATACGATGTACATCTAGAGGTAGTAAGCTTAGAAGATATATTCAATAACTTCAAATCCGGAACAATGCTAGATAAAAACTATGACTCAAATAAAACCACCGACAAACACGGCCAATCCGTTGGATATGTTCACATGAGAAACCTATATTTCCTGACTACAGCAGCAGCAATAATGGACCAAAAAACCAGAGACGAAGAGATTAACTTATACATTGGAGCTCAGAAAAACGATAAAGAACATTACCCAGACTGCAGACCAAAATTCCTAAAAAACGCACAAAAAGCCATCAACCAATCAACACAAAAAAACCAATTCAAGATAAAAGCCCCACTAATCGACAAAACAAAAAAACAAATACTAAAAACAGCAAAAAACCTAGAAATCCCACTAAAAAACACAATATCATGTTACAATCCAATAGACAACAAGCCCTGCGGAGAATGCCCAGCCTGCAAAAAAAGAAAACAAGCAATAAAAGAAATAACCAAATAAATACACAAAAAAACAAATAAGAGAAAATTAAACTATGAACTGGATAATTTTCATATGGATATTAGTTACCTTAGGTGCTGCAACAGCTATAGCTTATCTAGGAGAAAAATACGGAAAAGGAATAATAATAGGAACATTCGCAGCATTAGTAGTAACCGCACAAATCCTAGCAAACAAACTACTAAGCTTCTGGACGTTCACAGTACCAGCAGGATTCCTAGTCTACTCAACCTCCTACCTACTAACAGACATACTAGCCGAATTCCACGGAAAAAAAACAGCCAAAGAAGCAGTATGGTCCGGGTTCCTAGGATCAATCCTACTAGTACTATCCATACAAATAGCTATCCAATGGCCATCAGCCCCCTTCTGGAAAGCACAAGAAGCCTTCAAAACAACACTAGGAATGACATGGAGAATAGTCCTAGCAAGCCTAACAGCATACATAGTCTCACAAAACTGGGACGTAAACCTATTCCACAGGATAAAAAAACACACAAACGGAAAACACCTATGGCTAAGAAACCTAGCCTCAACAATGTCCTCACAAGGAATCGACACAATAATATTCATAACAATCGCATTCTACGGACAACAACCAATAATCCCACTAATAACCGGACAATACATAATAAAACTAATAGTAGCAACCCTAGACACACCATTCATATACACAATAAAATACCTAAACATCCACACAACCAGACACAAAAAACCAAAAACAAACTAAAAAACAAACACAAAAAAACCAAGACAAAATAAAAACAAAATTTTACTCATCTATTTCAATTTATATAGATAATCAAGAATATAACTGACAAGTGAAGTGACTTCTACCTAAATCAGGGATTGGAGGGGGCTTTCCTGTGACCTTATCCTCTTAGAAGCAGAGGATTTTGTTTTATCACCGAACTTGTCCCATGCATTCGGTTAACAGGGAACTATTGCTTTGAGGGAAGAATTGGATTAGGCAACTACGCCATATACTAACTCTCAATGGTTCCTCTTATTCCTCGTTGGTAGCTCCACGCCAGCCACTAGATCTCCCTACTCCAGGCCGTTTCAGGCTTACCCGGAGTTTTTTATAGATGGGATTGCTTTTTGTTCAAGAGGCAGACAAACCAACCAACTGCCAATTTAGTTTTAATTAGTTTAAAAACTACTTAACTATTGTAGTTGATTCATCACCTACCTAAATCAAAAGATTTAGGGGGGTGTCTTCATCCAACTGATAAGATGAAGATATGTTTGAGTTGTTTTTGGGTATTTTTTTTTGAAACTAAAAATTGGATTATCGTAAAATGTAGGGGTTAGGTATAATTTTTTTGTAGGAATGAAATTAATGTAATTTTATTCTGTTTTAGGTTATTTTTAATGGGTTTTTGGGCTTGGGTTTTGTTTTTGGGTTTGAGGTAATTATTTTGTTTTTCCAGTTTTTGGGTAATGGGATCTCTATGAATTTTTTTGTTTCCTGTTTCAATTTAAAGTTTTTTTGATTTGTTTTTTGGCTGTTTTTTATTTTTTAATGGTTTTAATTGGTTTTTAGGGGTTTTTGGGTTTTTATTTGGTTTTTTTATGGGTATATTTTGTTTTTGTATTTGGTTCTAGGGTTTCAGAATGGCGTTTGTAAGAGTTTTTCATTACATTAGGTTGGATATGCAAGTGATTTAATTTACACGAGATTATTTAAAGGATTTTTTATTAATTTTTATTTAGTGAATCGTTGTTTGAGTGTTTTAGTGTATAGTTTGATAAATAAAAGATCAAATATGGTTATATATGATTTTTTGGTAAAAATGGATAAAGAAAATGTTTCTAATATGGATAATGAGGGATTTAAGGAAACTGGCTCTAAGTTTACTCGGAGAAAGTTGTTAAAGGCTGTTGCTGTTGGTGGTGCTGTTGCAGCTGTTGGGGTTTCCGGATGTACTCAGGGAGGAACAGTTAAATACGCTTGTCCCTATTGTGACAAGGAATTTGATTCAGAATCTGCTCTGAAGGACCACATAGAAGGTTCTCATCCTGATTACGCGAAGGAAATGGAGATCCCTAAATCTGGAGTTATCAAATGGAATCCAGAGCAATGTTTCGGAGGAGAGAGATGTGTAACTGCTTGCTGCACTGAAAAACAAGGAAAGGTTGCTTTCCATCTCTCCTGTATTAAATGGAAAGAAGATTACTTAGATGGATACGAGAGAGAACCATTATTGTGTAACCAGTGTGATTATCCAGAGTGTTATTATGCTTGTCCGATAGAGGGAGCTATGTATATTGATGAGGAAACTGGAGCTAGGTGTATCGATGAAGAGAAGTGTACTGGTTGTAAAGAATGTATTGAGGCCTGTCCTTTTGATCCGCCCAGAATTAGTTTTGACCCGAATAGAGAAGTTGCGGTAAAGTGTGATCTCTGTAGTGATAGGATAAAAGAGGGAGAAGAACCAGCTTGTGTAGAAACTTGTTCAGAAACAGGCGGTGGAAAGGCTCTTGTTTATGTGCCTAAGGAGGAAAGGTGATAGAAATGGATGGATATGTTGGAAAAATATTAAAGATAGATCTTGGTAATGGTACCACTGAAGAATTAAATACTGAGGACTATGTTCCTGAGTTAATTGGTGGATTTGGAGTTGGCTTAAAACTAGTATGGGATAATATTAACGAAGAAACCACTGAGTATGATCCTGAAAATCCATTAGTTTTCTGTACTGGCCCAGCAGCAGGTACTCCAGCTCCTTCCTCTGGAAGAGGAGAATTTGTGGGGCTTTCACCAAAGGGATATCCGGAGCCCTGGGTTGCTCACTCAGGGATTGGAGGAGACCTCGCTTGGAAAATGAAATCCATAGGCTATGATGCTGTAATGGTAACTGGAAAAGCAGATGAACCTGTTTATCTTGTTTTAAGTGAAGATGAAGTAGAGATTAAAGATGCAAGCAATATGTGGGGTTTAACCACATTAAAGGCACAGGATATGTTACTAGATAAACATGGAGATGACGCAGGTGTAATGACTATCGGCCCCGCAGGTGAAAATCTAGTGAGATGGTCAGTTATAGAGTCACATACCGAGAACGCAGCCGGTCACGGAGGAATGGGAGCTCTAATGGGATCCAAGAACCTGAAAGCCTATGTATTTAAACCTGGAACCACTGAAATAGGTGTGGCAAAACCAGATAAGTTAATAGAAGAAGCAAAAAAGATTACCGAAGAAATGGAAAACGGAACCTGTATAGGTTGGCCTCTAGATCCTCAAAAGCCATTGATCAATGAGGGATGGAACGGGCGTTACACTAAACGAACACAGGGAGGATGTACCTCGTGCTGTGACTGTGCATCTCCTCAAACCTATTTCGAAGATGTTCCCCAACATTACACAGGTAGTGATTCAATCTCCGGTGTCATGCACTGCGTAGGTAGCTGTTCACCCTTTATGACAAACAACAAATGGTCTGGTAAGTGGCAGGAAGTGAGCTTTGAGATAAACAAACTCACAGACATGATAGGCATAGATCAATGGGAGGCATTTGCCGGAATCGCTTGGTTCATCCAGAACGCCTACAAGGAAGGAGAAATCACTGAACTGATGGGACATGAGTTAGACCTAAATGAAGATGGACCAGCTGTCGGCCCAGACACGGAAAGCAACGCTGGTATGGATCCAGGGTTTGCAGTCGAATTTCTAAAAAAAGTAGCTTATAGAGAGGGAGAAGACGGTGACCTGTTTGCCGAAGGAGCAAGAAGAGTTGCAGAAGAACTGGGGATACAGGAGATAGCCAAAAAAACACATGGAAAACATGGATACCCACCGCACTGGGACGGTAGATACTTACATTTTATTTGTGCTCCTCTCTGGGTAGTAAATGGATTAATCTGGGCTTTTGCAGCTAGAGACCCATGTTCAGTTGGCACACACGGCTTCGGACAATCTCTTCACAGAGCCGTTAAACAATGGGGTGGAGGCCCAATAGATTACGAAGACCTATTCTCAATGGGAAAAGAAGTCTATGGAACTAAATACGCAGCTACTGGATGGAAGAAACCCGAAAACCTATATAGGGACAAGGAAATTCCTGCGATATGGCACGAACATACGGGAATGATGAAATGCAGCATTCCAGTATGCGATTGGGTATACCCAATGACATGGTCAACGGAAACCGAATCAAAAGCAGGAGACTACGAAGCAGAGGTAAGATTATTCAATGCAATAGTTGGAACAGACTGGAGCTACGAAAAACTACAAACAGCAGCCGAAAGAGTAGTAAACCTAAGACGCTCCATCCATGTATTACAAGGAAGAACCCGAGAAAACGACGAATGCGTAATCGACTACTTCCAACAACCAGATATGTGGCCAGACGACAACTGCCCAGACACAATAAACCCCAGTAAATTCCGAACCGCCATGGACAGATACTACGAAAAAAGAGGATGGGACAAAGAAACTGGATGGCCAACAAAAACCAAACTAGAAGAACTCGGACTCAACGATGTAGCAGACGGACTAGAAGCAGCAAACAAACTACCTTAAAAACCCCAAATAAAAACAAATCACTCCACCTATTCTTTTATTTTAATTAATTCCAAACCAGAGAAAAACCTAGATCCAAATAAAATAGAGTATACATACAAATCAAAGGTGAAACGATAGAAAAATTGCCAAAAATAAATTTAAAAAAATGTGTAATATGAATTTAAAATTAAAGGATGGAATTAAGGGGTATACAGAAGGAAGAAATAAGCTTATTTCCCCCGAAGAAACAATTGAAAATGCTAAAAGAGCTTTAAATAAACTTAAACCAAGAGTACTAGATAATTTGGAAAGAATAGACCACTATAACAGGGTAAAAATACCAGTGTACGTCGGAAAACTAACTAAGGAAGCAAAAAGATACTACCAACCTCCTCTAACTGAATCCTGCGGAAAAGGAATTAATACTTCAGAAAGCAAAGCTAGTGCTCTAATGGAACTAATAGAAAGATTCAGCTGTTACAGCTTCCTACAAAACAAAAATAACTACAAAATAAAAACACACCACGAAATACATAAACAAGAAAAACCAAAGAGAATATTCGAAGACCTTGAATTATCACTACCAGAAGAACACAGAAAAAACAACAAGATTCTCAAAGAATTTAAAGAAGTCCCCTTAGAATGGACTGAATCCTATTCGCTAACAGAAAACAAAAAGATCTTATTTCCACTTAGACTCTTCCACATGTTCCAATTAACAAATGGATTCGCATCAGGAAACTCTAAGGAAGAAGCAATTCTACAAGGAATATGCGAAGTAATCGAAAGACACCAATCAACAAAAATCATAAAAAACCAAAAAAAATCACCAACAATAGAACCTAATTCAATTAAAAACCCTATAGCCAAGACAATAATATCCAAAATAAAAAAAGAAGATATAAAATTATTTATCAAAGACTTCTCCCAAAATCTAAACATCCCAACCATAGGAATACTCGCACACGACACTAAAACAAACTCAAAAGCAATCAAAAACATAGCAACAGCAGGAACCCATCCCAACAAACAAATAGCACTAATAAGAGCACTAATAGAAATAATAGAAGTAAGAAGCAACTCAATAAGAAGAAAAGAAAAACAATCCCACGCAGCAGTTTTCCCATGCTACAAAACACTAAAAGAAGCCAAATACCTAACAAAAAACCAAAAAAAGAAAAAATTCAAAGAACTACCAACATACTCAAATAAAAACATCAAAAAAGAAATCCAAAAAACCATAAAAACCCTAAAAACAAAAGGATTCAAAGTAATAATAACAGAAACAACACATGAAAAACTAGACATACCAACAGTAATCGTAACCATACCAAAAAGCAAAATGAGAACCACCAACAACCCAAAAAAAATCCTAAAACTATACAAAAAACAAAAAAAGAAACAAAACAAACCAACAAAACAACAACTAAACAACAAAACAACAACTAAACCTAACAACCAAGAAAAAAACCAAAAAAACCACAAAACAAAAATAAACAATAACAAAAACAAAAACAAAAAATCCAAAAAGCTCAAAAAACCAACAAACCAAAAAAACCTAAATCCCCAAACCTAACCCTTTCCACACAAACTAAAACCCCCAGCAAAAAACAGATACCACACAAAAAACCTAGAAAATCAATTTTTTATAAACTACAAAGATCCCCTAACTTACTAAAACCACAAAAAACCTATAACATATACGCTATACATCATATATATTCTCTTCCTAAACGGAAACAAAAAATTTAATCCTAGAAAATTTTTAAGCGAAATTAAAAATTAAAACCTGAAATAAATATCAAATCAACTAAAATTAAATACATAGGAAACTTTTTTTAAGAAATTGTATACTAATTATATGCTAGAAACAAATTTGAAATAACTATTTGTTTTTTTTTATTTTAGTTTTATAAAATCATGTCAGAAAGTTATTTCATTCTTATATTTTTGTTTTTTCTTTTTTTATATATTTCAAGTTCAAACTTTCATTTTTAATATTTTTTAAACCGTAAACCTTAATACCTAAGGATTCATAGTAATGATTAAGCCGTTAGTTCATTGGACTTTTTCAATTCAAAAAGAAAACAATTCAATACACCTAAAAGTTAAAAAAACGATATAAAACAGTTCCTTATATCATAGATCTAGTAAACATCTTTACATTAAAAACCTGAAAAAGCCCAAAAAAGGACAAACAAAAAAATTTAAAGGAGGTAAAAAAATGAAGAAACAACCAAAAATTTTGAAGGAAAAAGAAGGAGTCTCACCAGTTATAGGCGTAATCCTAATGGTAGCCATCACAGTTATTATGGCCGCAATCGTAGCAGGCTTCGTATTCGGCGTCATCCAAACACCACAAGCAACACCAACAGCATCAATAACAATCGACGACTTTACAACCGGTAATGGTAATGATGGAGAAATTACTTTGCTTCATCAAAGTGGAGATGCATTAGTTTTAAATGACACAGAAATTGTTGTATACAACTCTACTGATGGCGATCAAATGTTAAGTAAAAATTTAGATACACTCGTTAATGATGGTGAAACAGCTGGTGATCTTGGTGGTGATGGTAGTTGGGATACAGGAGAAAGACTAGTATTGGAAAATTTAAATATAACTGCTGGTAAAGACTACGAGGTTAGAATAATTGATACTTCTTCTGGTGGGACAATTAGTGCTCCTACGGGAACAGCATAAAAACCTAATCTTTTTTCTTTTTTTCATTATAACTTTTTCTTTATCTTCAAGAAATGACTATTATTATATCTTGTTATTTTCTTATTCTTTATTTAAAGTCTTTTTGTAGCTTGTTTTAGGTAATATAATCAGATAGGTTTTCTTTAATTTGTTTATTGGTTATTTTATATATTAAAGGCTCAAATTATAGATTGGAGTTAGATTTAATGAAGGATGATAGACTCAATTTTTATTATCCAGGATTTAATTTAATCAAGGATTTTTTAGAGTTTTTTATTTTTACTTGGGTTATTGTTGGTGTTTTGACTGAGGTTATGGTTGAAGATGTTTATTTTTTAAGTTCTTCTTTTATTAGATTAGGTGGGGCTCTTTTTCTCTGGTTTGTTTTCCTATTTACTATTATCTCTATAGCTAGGAACCAAATTAAATCTAATCCTCATGATATTGAAGGAACTAATATAAAAGGATTTGTGAAAAATAATTCAATATCTACTTTAAAATTAATTTTTTACATCCTTTTAGTTTTTATTGGGCTAATTTTAATTAAATCAAATTTAAATATGTTTGCTGTGTCTTTAAACTATTTTTTTCATTCTATGTTTTTATTATTAACTGAAGGTGTTTTTAGATTTAGCTTTAGAATTAATTACCTAGTTAGTATATTCTTGTATGTGATAGGAGGAACTGCTTTTACCCATGGAATAGATAGAATAGTAGTTTACTTATTGAGAAATATAATAAACAATAGGATATTAAAAAAAGGAAGTCAAACTTAAAAAACCACAGGAATCAAAAATAAAAATAACCAAATTTTACAACTTAATTACTTTTTAAGGAGTTTCATTCTACTTAATTTATAAAAAAATAGTTTTTTAAGTTATATGATACATTTAACCATAAATCGAAAGATCCGATCTGGACTTGAAATGATTTGATCAAACAACTTCAGTTTTAAGTTATTAAAAACTAGAAAAGTCTTAATGTATTTATTTGTATTATTTATTTTTATTATGTTTTCTTTTTTTGAATTTGTATAAATTTTTAATTTTTATTGCTTCTCAATGGTTTAACTTTATTAATTATAAATATTTCTATCGTTACCTTTAAAAAAAATAGCTACATATAATAAATTGGCTATTAAATGTTAGGGGCGTTTATCAACTATGAAAAAGATCAAAGAGAAAAACGATTGATAAACTACAGAGAAAAACCAAACCAATTAGCCCCAAACCCAAAAGAGAAAAAATAGTATAAGGAGGAACAAAATGAAAGAAAAATTAAAAATCTTAAAGGAAAAAGAAGGAGTCTCACCAGTTATAGGCGTAATCCTAATGGTAGCCATCACAGTTATTATGGCCGCAATCGTAGCAGGCTTCGTATTCGGCGTCATCCAAACACCACAAGCAACACCAGTAGCATCAATGACAATAGATGACATTTCTAACAGTAGTAGTAATGTTTCTGTAACGGTTTTACATCAAAGTGGTGATAGCTTAAATGTTTCCGATATTAAAGTAGTTATAACAGAAAAGGGCAACACTACAAATACAGCCACAAACACAAGTATTCAAACAACAGGTAGTGATACTGGAACATGGTCCACTGGAGAACGGATCACCTTCTATTGTAATAATGACAATAATGTAGATTACATTAAAGGAAGTGATTATGAGGTTAGGATTGTCCATACTCCATCAGGCGGAACAATTAGCGCTCCAACAGCAACAGCAGATTAAAAAAAATTACTTTTTTTTAATTTTTTAGAATTATTAATTGATGTATAGAACTTTAATCTTTTGTTTTACTTAAATGGAGTTTGTTAGGTTTTTCCAATTTTTTTGTCTAATTTTTTTTATTTTTATTGGTTTTTTGTTGTATTAGGTGATAATTTTTTGTTTCAGTTTTTTTATTTTCGTTATTAGAGAATTTCTTGTAGTTAGCTGTTTGGGTACTAATGTTTTTAGAATTTGAAGTTGCGGTTGTTAAAAGTGATTGTGAACCTGTTGTAAGAAGAAATGAAGATTCTATTGATTCATTTATATATATGCTAATAGGAGCTGTAATAGAGGGATGTAGGATGGGATAAGTATAAGTGTTTTTAATAATTAGTGTAATAGTAGTGAGTCTTTTGTTCTGGATTTTCTTGGATCTACTAGAGATATGAAAGCAGCTGTTAATGTTTTAAGGGCCTATGTTTCTGTTGATAAGGTGGAAGAGGATGTTAAAGTTGTTTCGGCTGTCATTCAAAGTGATATAAATAATGTATTAGAAATTAGGTTAAAATTTTGTTGGATTCTACTATTTTTGATGTAGTAGACTTGTGTGAGGAGTTTTTTATGTTCTGAGTTGATTGACGCCATTAGATGGAAAAACTAAGATTATATCTTTTTGGCGTTGATAAAGTTTTAATTTAGTAATAGGGGAAAATATTTTGAATGTTTTCTAGAATGAGATGTAAAAGATGAGGTTGAGGTTATGA
The DNA here is from genome assembly GCA_001914405.1 of Candidatus Methanohalarchaeum thermophilum. Classification (GTDB taxonomy): domain Archaea; phylum Halobacteriota; class Methanonatronarchaeia; order Methanonatronarchaeales; family Methanonatronarchaeaceae; genus Methanohalarchaeum; species Methanohalarchaeum thermophilum. The sequence goes on along the minus strand of MSDW01000001.1, from coordinate 1,145,027 downwards.
TTGAGCATGCTTTTATAGATAAGAATTTAACTGATTAGGAAGGTACAGATAGTTACGCTAAAATTGATTCGACAGGAGTTATTTTAGGTGAAAAATTGATTAAGAAAGATCTTTGAAAACTAAACAGGTAAATAACTGAGGATTTAATCTTGGATAAAAAGGAATTTTTTTTATTCTATTTTTCTATTTTAGTCTTTTTTAAGTTGTTTGGAGATAATTTATAGAGGTTACTTTTTCAGATTGGTTCTTTAGTGGTGTTTTTAAATTAATGAATTTGCTGATATGAGGCCGAGTAGTAGTAGAATTTATTTAGTTATGAAGTGTTCTTAAATAGTTTTTTTTCTGGAGATAGTTATATGAGAATTTTCGTGGCTTTTTATTTGAAATATATTCGTTTAGTAGAAAAATATCAGGGGTTACTGGGTAAGGGGTTGTGGGAATGGATGATTTTTAATTAGGTTCTGTAAAGAAGTAAGTGAGTAGGGAAAAGAATTTGGGATTAGGTTGATTTGGTTATTTTTTTTTTGCTTTGAATTAATTGTTTTTTATTTGGCTTTTGTTTTTGGTTATTTTTGGGCTAAAGGTAAAAGTGTTTTTATTTTATATGTTGTTATATATGTTTGTGTTGGGAATGGGTGTTTTATGAAAAGGGAAGATATATTTGATGGATTGGTTAGTATGTTTTTGGTGGTTTTTTCTTTGATTTTGGTTTGGGCTGCGGTTTATGGTATTTTTGGGTTGGTTAGGTTTTTTTATTTTGGTTTTTTTGTTTTGGTTTTTGGTTTGGTCTTTGGTGGTATGATTGGGTATTTGAAACCAGATTTATTAGATTTTAGGTTGTTTGGTATTGGTTTTTTGTTTTTTGGAGTGGTTGGAGGTATTTTTGAATTTTTGTTTTTTATGGATTTGACATTTGTTTCACTGGGAGTTGCTTCTATAGGGGGAATTGGTTTTGGGTTGCTTGGGCCTGGTTCTAAGAAAATTAGGTTGTCTGTTATTTATGAAGAACCTGATATGTTTTCCTTTTCAGGAGATAAAATATTGGAGAGATTTCTCGGTGAAAAGCTGAGATCCGGAAACGAGGTTATAGTTGATAAAGATAATAGGTATCAGGTTATTTCTGATGGGTCTATTAAAGTTGATGGAGATACCGAAATAGAGTTTATGTGTTCGAATAGGACATTAAATGGATTTAAAAAGACTAAGATAAGTAAGAAAGAGATAAAGTTTAGGTTTGAGAGAGCTGTTCCTTTAAATAAGAAGGTTAGGAAAAACTTTATGAGTCGGGTTCTATTAGTTGAAGACAGTTTTTATGTGATTAAGGAATTGCCTCCTGAAGAAAAATTAAACCACTATTATCTAGTGAATTCAAATGACAAACTCAATGATCTTCGTCGGATAATAGAGAAAAACGACAAGAAGATCATGCAACACAATGGCTATAATTACTTCATAAATCAAATTGACGATTTATACTTTTCTGATCCTCCTCACAAGAAAAAAAAGAAGGACATAAAATCTCTTGATTCCAAAGAACTGATTGAATTGGCTTTAAAGGAAAATTACAGACCCAATATAAAAACACATAAAGAAAAAATCAAAAAACAAACAAAGGATACATGGATACAAAGAAAATTAAATAATTGTATAATACTGAAAAAGGAAACAATAGATGACCTCACACACAAATATTACCTACTTGACCAAGAATCCAACATATATTACATAAAGATCTCAGAAATCGAAAAAATAAAAACAAAAACAGACAAAATGAACTTAACCGAGTTTTACAGAAAAAGATCCAAAGACATCCCAGAACCAGCAATAGGAGAACAAATAACAAAAAAATAATCACCTATACAAGTTCAACCAAGAAAAGGAATACTATATAAGAAAAACCATTCTGAATTACCTAGAGATAAACTACTCCCTGACTTACTCGTTTTTCGCCTGTTAGAGTAGGAGGGCTTCCAAGGACTTATTTCTGTGATCTCTGTATTGTTTTTTTCTGTATGTGTCTTGGTTATTATGCCTGGGTTATAACTCTGTTTACGGAGGCTCCATTCTTCACCAAATTAGACAAAGAAACCCTATATAAAATGATTCTAATGCCATTCAAATCAGTATTATGGTCACTTAATCCACTACTGTGGCAATCAAATCTGCATTGGGTTTTGTATATACTGTATTAAAGCTATCGCCTTTATGAAAAGTCTTAGATGTATTTGTTTCTTTTACCTTTAATACTTGTACTCATCTTTCCTCTGCCTTATTTTTGATCATCTCTGTTAGTTTGTGGTATAACATTGTGGTCGCAATCTGATTTGTAGCTTTATCTTTACCTGTATTTTTGTTACCTATTTTTGAGGTTATTTTTTTCTTTTTAGAAATAATTTTTAAAAAACTATAATATTTTATTATAATTTTATCTTGTTTTTTCTTTTCTTCTTTCAGTAAGTTAAATAAGTGACGATTTATACTATTATACTAACAGTGGTATATGAGAGGTTTTTTATTTCATTATGTTTGGTGGTTTTCAGCCTCTCTGGGAGTACAATTAAAAAAAGGAGTAAATAGATGATTGATATTGGTAAGGTTTTTGAGAAAAAAATAACAAAAAAAAGGATTCTGCCGTTTCTCCAGTTATTGGCGTTATCTTAATGGTTGCTATCACGGTTATTATGGCCGCTATCGTAGCAGGGTTCGTGTTTGGCGTTATACAATCTCCTCAAGCAACTCCAACTGCTTCGGTTTCTATTGATTCTCTTGAAAATAGTTCTAGTAAAATGGTTCTTTTGCATCAAAGTGGAAACAGTTTAAATGCTAGTGAAATTGAAATAGTGATAACTGATCTAGATAATTCTGGAAAGAGCACGGTAATCAATCTGAGTGATACCAAAGTTGGTGGTATGTGGAGTGCTGGAGAGAGAATTACAATTGAAGAGAGCGGAAGCGCTACAGACGGAAACTTTGCTTATCCTTTTGTTGAGGGACATCATTTTGAGGTAAGAGTTATCCACACTAAATCTGGTGGAGCGATAAGCGCATCAACAGCAGAAGCTCAATAAACCAAGGACTCCATCTTATTTTATTTAATTTTATTTAAAGGACTAATTAGAGAATCATTGTAGAATTATTAAATTTATATCTTTTATAGAAAAATTAAATTTATATCTTTTATAGAAAATATATTATAGATAGATTCGCTTTTTTCCTAGTAGGTAAATCAGTTTTCTCCTAGTTTAGGTTATTTTTAAGGAAAATAAGGTAGTTGATTTTCGATTGGTTATATTAATTGGAATTATCCTTCCGTTTTAGTTTGTTTTATGGGTTTCTTATTTATTACATGTTTGTTTTTTGGGTTTTTTTGTTTTTTTGATTTTGGCTTCCATTTTGTTTTGAATGTTTTTGGTTTGAGGTTTTTTTGGTTTTTGGTTTTTTTATATCGGCATTAGAGTAGGTTTGTTAGGTGCACAACTTTATAAGCTTTGTTTTATATATGCTAATTCAGGTGTAAAAATGGAAGAAGAGGATTTGTTTGGTGAGTTGACGGATGCGGTGGTTGCTGGTGATAAGGATCGGTGTCGTGGTTTGGCTGAGCAGGCTTTGGATGAGGGGCTTGATCCGTATAAGGCGTTGATGGAGGGGTGTGCTGAGGGTATGAATATCATGAGTGACAGATACGATGAGGGAGAGGCTTATGTGCCGGATATTTTATTGTCGGCTGAAGCTCTCTACGAAGCAATGGATGTACTAAAACCACACATCGACGTTGAAGATACAGGAGTATCAGGAAAGGTTTTGCTAGGAGTAGTAGAAGGAGACATACACGACATAGGAAAAAACGTCCTAAAATCAATTTTTGATGCTGCCGGCTTCGACGTCATAGACCTAGGAAGAGATGTAAGACCCGAACAATTCCAAGAAACCATTGAAAAAGAAAAACCTGACATACTCGGACTATCAGCGCTAATGACTACTTCGATGACTGGTATGCCTAAGATAATAGAAAACTTACAGAAAGCCGGACTAAGAGAAAAAGTAAAGGTGATGGTTGGTGGAGCTCCAATCTCAGAAGATTATGCGGAAAAGATAGGAGCCGATGGTTACGCACCAAACGCACCACAAGCCAAAAAAACAGCCGAAAAACTACTAAAACAAAAGAAAAAGGAGGCATAAACAAATGAAAGACAAGATGACATCGATGGAAAGATGGAGGAGTTTAGTGGATGGTGATCCTGTTGACAGGGTTCCGGTTTTTCCTTGGGCTATTGGTCATGCTGCAACTACTATGGGTTATGAGACTCTTGGGGAGTATTATTCGAAACCTGATGTGCAGCTCAAGTGTCAGAAGATTGAGAAAGAGCTTTTTGGCTATGATCAACCTGTTTGTCTATTGGATCCTGGTTATTATGGAGAGGCTTGGGGAACGGAGATTGAGGAGCCGTATCGAGAGGCTATGAGTGCTCCAAGCCCTACTGTACCTGCTGCTAGTAATGCGGAGGAACTTGAAGAGCTAGAGGTCCCTGATCCGGAGGAGGATATGCCTAGGTTCGTAGAATTGGTGGGTTCGGCAATAGAGGAGGATCTTTTTCCAATTGTTTGGATACAGGGAGGTTGGGTTTCACATACTGCTCCGCAGTTAGTTGAATTAGAGAAGTTTATGAAGTGGACTAGAACAGATCCCGATTTGTGTGAGATAGCTTTGGATAAAACAGCTGAGTTTGCTATTAAGTTAGCTGAGTATTTTGCAGATAATTTTGGAACCGAATGGATTCCAATGGACGCTACTCCAACAGACGCTAACATTCTTATTAGAGCTGAAGTTTTTGGCGATATTGTCAAGCCCAGGGCAAAAAAGGTCCACGAAAAGGTACTTGATTTAGGAGTACCGATGTGGTATACACACTATTGTTCAGATCACTTAAAGAACATAGAAGCTGGACATATTGAGGATATACCATTAGGGGATCCTGGAATAATCCACTTTGGCCCCGAAATAACCATAGGAGACATAAAAGAAAGATTTGGAAAAAGAAATATCGTATGCGGAAATGTGGATCCACCTACATTGCAGACCGGGAGCTTTGACGAAGTAACGGAGCTATGTAAACAGAATATTGAGACAGGAAGAGATTCATCCAATGGATATATGCTTGGAGCAGGATGCGAATTCCCACCAAGAGCACCGGCATCAAACCTATATGCCATGGTCAAAGCCGCAAGAGAATACGGACAGTACTAGAACACCATCAACTAAGAAAAGGAAACATTAATACCTAAAAAAACAAAAAACCTCAGTCATTATTTTATTTAAAATCGGTGCTTATTTTATCTTTATGTTATGGAAGTTGTATTTGGTGATTTCTTTTTTTTAATAGAGTTTTATATTATTTAATTCAGATCTGGTTTTGGTTTATTTAAGGCCTAATTTTTTGTTTTACATTTAGTGAATTTATTAGGTTTTTTTGGTCTCTATGAGGTTTTTTATTTATTTTCGTTTTTGTTATCTGTGGAAGTTGAATTAGGTAGTTTTAGTTCCTTTTTGAGGTTTTATTTTTGAAATTTTGTAGTTTGGTAGTTCGTGAAATTTTTATTTGGTTAATTTTATTGATTGTCGTTTGTTATTTTTATTTGGGTGAAATAAGTTGGGAGATGGATTGGATCTGAGGATAGCTCATATTTCGGATCCGCATTTTGAGAGTCCTTTTTTTAGTGAGGAGTTGGCTAGAAAAGCTTTGAGGAAATTAAATAACCTTGAACTTGATTTGATTGTGTGTACTGGTGATTTAACGGTTGAGGGATTAATTGATGAATTTAAAAGAGCTAAGGAATTTTTCTCTAATTTAAGCACCCACAGTAAATTAATAATTCCTGGTAATCATGATGCCAGAAATGTGGGTTTTGAGGTTTTTACTGAATTCTTTGGCGAGAGATGGAAGACTTTAGAAAAGGGCGGCATTAGGTTATTTGGTGCGGATTCAAGCCAACCTGATCTAGATGATGGACATATTGGTAGAGAGAACTATAGACGCATACATAATTACTTAAAGGATGCTGAATTTAGCGTTTTTGCATTGCATCATCACCTGGTTCCTTTGCCTAAAACCGGTAGAGAGAGATCTGTTACCGTAGATTCAGGAGATGTATTAAAATTACTTGTGGATGCTGATGTCGATTTGGTTTTGTCAGGCCATAGACACATACATTGGCTCTGGGATCTGGAAGGTATAACTATCTTACATGCAGGAGCTTTAGCTACTAGAAGGGTAAAAGGTAGAGAAAAACCAAGTTTTAATGTAATAGATATAGGAAAAAAGATTGTAGTACATAAAGTCGTGGTTGAAGAATCTGAAACTGAAAAAATCTTTGAGAAAAAAATAAAAAGAAAATAATAGAAGTATGATTAGGTTAAATTTATCTATTCATCGGGGAAGACCCTCTTCCTTTCTTTTTTTTATAGGTAGGAGATGAATCCGATGTTTTTTAAAATAAAAAAACTAATATTATGTTAATGGCAGTTGGTTGATTTGTCTGCCTTCAAACAAAAAGCAATCCCATTGTCCTTGAGGCAATGGCTAAAGCCTCAGACTCTACATCGAGAGGTGTATAGGTAAGTATTGGGATGGATAGGTAAGCCCGAAACAGCTTGGGAGTAGGGAGATAGTGGTTGGTGTGGAGCAACCGCTGAGGAATAAGAGGAACCATCTAGGGTTAGTATATGGCGTAGTTGCCTAATCCAATTCTTCCTCAGAGCAATAGGTTCCCTGTTGACGGTGTGGATGAGACAAGGCACCGTGGAAAACAAACTCCCTCTCTTGGGATAAGGCCTCACAGGGAAGCCTCTCTTCCTCACCAAACAGATGAAAAGTTAGGCAGGGGTCGCTTCACAGAACCAAGAATTATATAGATTTTTAAAAATTAAACCTGACCCAAGTTATAGTTAATAGGGTTGAGTAGGCCAATAACTAGAGCATTGGTATTTGGTTAGGTGGTAATGATGGGTGAAAAATTAGGGTTTAAAAGACTTAAAGAACTTTTAAATGAGGCTTATGGAATTGAATCTTATTTAGAAAACTCTAAAACCTGGGAAGCTAGTTTAAATACAGAAAAATTTAAAGAAAAACTAATACAGATCTCTGAGGAATCATTTCAGCATCGAGAGCGATTAATAGAACTAAGTAACATGCTAGGAATAGACATAAAAAAAGAATTCCCGGAAGCCGACCAAATGAAGGACAGAACTATTTACGAAAAACTTGTTAACACAGAAACATTAGCTAGGGACACCTATACAGAATTGCATAAAATAGAAGAAGACATAATTGAAGAACACTGGCTTGAAGAAGACCCTAAACAATATTACAGGAAAATAGAAAACTTAATCTCAGAAGAAAAAGGCCACCTCAACATACTCCGAGGAATAATAAGAGACCAAGAAACAGCTCAAAAAGAACTAGATATAGAAAAAACAAAAGTAAAAGAAGCACTAGAGAAAATAAAAGGATCAGAAGATAGATTAAAAGAATCAACAATATTTGGAGCAAAAGAAACGTTACTACTAGCATTCACAGACCTAGAAGACCTAAACAAGGTAAATAGAAAACTAGCAGAAAAAGAAAACACAAAAATACAAGAAGTCACCAAATTCCCAGATAAAACCCTCATAGAAGTCTTAATAGAATCCCCAACTACCAGCTACCTCTAAAAACCAAAAAAAACCAAACCAAAAACCCCAAAAAAACTCAAAAAACAAGACAAACAGCCATAAAGCCCTAAACCACAACAAGCCACAAACAACAAATACAAACAAACCTCAAAAACAAAAACAAACCCTACCAAACAAAAAAAACCAAAAAAACACAAAAAAAACCAATACCCAACTAAAAAATCATCAAATTCAGTTTCAAACAAATAAATAACCACAGTTTCGTCAAATACCCCTCTCTAATTAGAGATTTTGGAGAGACGTCTTCTCAACCACTAAGATAAAAATCCTGTCCTATTCTTTCTCATTTAGTCCTCCAAAATTTTATTATTTATTAAATTAAGTTCATTGGCTCTATCCTTTCCCTTCTATTACTTTCCCTCCAATTTCTGTTATATGTGATATAAAAGGTTTAAGGCCGAAATAGTGTATAAATGTAGATAAAAACCCAGCTCTATTGCTATCTTTTTATAAGAGGGATCTTTTTAAAAGATATAATTTATATAAGAAGTATTTTAGTTTATTTCAGAGTAGTGTTTTTGTTCGATTGGTTTTCACTTATCTTTGATTTTAAAGTCAATATAAAGGAGTTTATGAATGGAGGTGGGAATATTTTTTATTCAATGCTTTGTATTTTATTGCCAGGGTTCTGTAGATGGATTCTTCAGACGATATTGGTCTAGTTAGAAAGATCGGAAATAAATATAACATTGAGATCTTGAGTGAGATTCAAGATCGTAAAACTGTAGGAAAAGTAACAGAATCTCTTGACATACCTATTGCAACTTGTTATAGAAGATTTGATGAACTAAAAGAGATTGGATTAGTAGAAGAAGTTGGTAGAACATTATCCGAAAAAGGAGGAGATGTCAAATTATACAGAAGCAAAGTCAGCCAGATCAAAATAAACCTCAACAACGACGATATAGAAATAGAATTAGAAGAAAACAAAAAAGAAGAAAAAGACCATCTAGCAGAACTCTGGGACGACCTAAAATAACCAACTAGAGCCAAAATCAAAATCAAAATCAAAAAAAAAATTAATAAATTAAAACTAGAAGCTAAAGTAAAAGAATAGCTATTACTAAATGAACTATTTTAAACCCTAGATTTTTTAAGATTTGTCGTTCACCTTTATTGGAAAATTCTAGTACAACTAGAAGCTATATATGTAGTTTATTAAAATATAAAGAAAAATAATTAGATAAGGTTTCTGTATTTTTTATAGAAGCCCATTCTACTCAAGGTGAATTACCTTTGCTGCAGAATTAATTAATTTAGATTGAGGAAAATAACCTCATAGAGTTACTATTAGGATTTGATGTCTCCTCTTTTTGAGATTATTGCCATGTTGCACCACATTCTGTGCACTCGAAGTATTGTACTTGTTTTGCGTCTCCAGCTATTCCTGCTGTTCTTTCCTTTTTGACCGCTTCATCATTATCACATTCAGGACATGGCTTTTTTACAGTATTTTTTCCAGCGTTTTTATTGTCTACAAATACTACATCACTACCTTTGGCTTCAGATCTATTCTTAATCTCTTCTTCAATATTGACTTCTTTTTCACATTCACTACAGAAATAAACTCCATCCTTCGGGGACATTATGTTTCCACATTCTGGACAAAATTCCATATAAATCAACTCCTTATATAACTACATCAAATACAAAAAAACAAAAACCAACGAAACCTAGTCCACTCTACAAGATCAAATATAGTACAGATCTCTGAATAATAACAGGTTCTTATTTAATTAATCAGCATAAATATAAAATTTACTTTACTATCTTGTCTTCATCCAGAAAAAACTAATTTGAACTAAGCCTCAAGCACCCTTACTTTGGCCTTTCTTTGACCCTCCCACCATGTATATTATATTAGATGCTTTTTTTAAATAAGTTAAATTTTTAACCTACAAAAACCCTGCCCTGAAAACCAATTTTTAGTAGAAAATTAATTTTTGTATTTTGCTTAAACAACCTTAACAAAGCAAAACTTATAAAGTTTGAGACAGAAAAACCGTGTTCCTTAGTACATAAGATGAATGCCATTGTAACTTTTAAGTTTTTTCCCAATTCTATTCAGCTCTGCAGGTTTACGAAATGCCTGAAACAGAACCTCTGTTCAATTTAAGGTCTTCTGAAGCCGGATTCAGGGGTGATAGGGCTCTTGAGGACTGAATCCCCCGTTATGGCGTGAACAGGGAGCTCCTGTGGCAGACTCCTCCAGCCCTCAGCTGGACACGCCTCTACCAAAAAACTTTATAGCTGGGAACGAGGAACTCCATAGCTACAAACCGACCTCTGAAAGCTTTTTCAGCTGACAAGTCAGCAATCAGAGCGAGAACCCACAAAAGATGGCCATGAACGGTCGGTGACCTTTCCACGTCACTTCCATCTATATGTACCTCAACCCCAGACCAGAAGAGTGCAAATGGATGGAAGCCCAATGCCCTTAGGCATTTAGGAGGATATCAAAGACCTAATCCATCACTCTAAAATAAAAGATTACTTCGACTAGCCCCTGCAACTTAAGGTAATTATTATCTTCCATTAATAACTTATGAATTCAGATTTTGTAAAAAAAAAGAGGTTCAAATAAAATATGAAAAAGCAACCTAATTTTTTGTGTAATAGAACTGGAGTTTCACCGGTTATTGGCGTTATCTTAATGGTAGCTATTACAGTTATTATGGCCGCTATCGTAGCAGGCTTCGTATTCGGCGTCATCCAAACACCACAAGCAACACCAACAGCATCAATAACTATCTCTAATATAGTTCCAGAAAACAAAAACGAACACAATGGAACTGTTACCTTGTTACATCAAGGTGGAGACGATCTAAACACTAGTAATACCAAAGTCATAATCACTGACTTAGAAGATGGAGATACTTGGACCTTCAATCAATTACAAGATCTCAATAAAGATGGCGTATTTTCTGCAGGAGAAAGAATAAAATACGGTGTTTTGCCGCTAAATGATTTTGCAGATTCGAAAACTATTAATAATGGTGATGGAGGTATTACTGAAGGCCATAAAATTGAGGTTAGAGTGATTGATAGTGTTTCAGGTGGTGTAATAAGTGTTCAAGAGAAAAAAGCTTAAAGAGCTACATTAATTATTTTATTTATTTTTTTTTTGGTTGGACGAAGGATGGTGGTTATTAGTTATTTTTATCTTTAGTGTGTTTTTTCTGTTTTCTATTTTTTTATTTTCTGTTATAAATTTTGAGTTTGTTGTCTGAGTTATGATTTTTTATCTAAGATTTTATTTTAGAATTAATTTGATGGTTTGTTGGTTTCTATTGTTTTATGTGGTACATGAGGTGGTTTAGTTCTTTTTTTATTATTTTTGCTCCGGTTTTTGCTGCATTTACTGATCCTGGAAGTGCAAATACTAAGGTGTTATTTATTACTCCTCCAATTGCCCTGGTTAGTATAGCTCTGGATCCTACTTCTTCAAAGCTTTTTGATCTAAAGTATTGAGCGAATCCTGTTATTTCTTTATCGAGAAGTGGTTTGATGGCCTCAACGGTTACATCTCTTTTTGATATTCCTGTTCCACCGCAGTATATTATTAAGTCGTATTTTTGTGATATTTTGTTAATTATCTGGGTTTTGTTGTCTTTTATTATGGTTCTATCTATCGTATGTTTTTTATCGTTCAAGATTTCCTGTATTTTATCTCCTGATTTGTCCTTTTCTATATTTCTTGTGTCACTTACTGTAATTATTTTTATCTTACATTCTGTTTCTTTTTGATGTTTATGAGTCATTTTATTTCTCTCTTTATTTTTTTATCCACTTTTATTGAATTTATCTCAGTTGAGGGATACTGCCCGTTTTTATCTTTTTCCTTTGATTTAACCATGTCCCATATAGTTAATAGTGCTGTGGATACTCCATTTAATGCTTCCATCTCGACTCCTGTTTTATCAGTAGTTTTTACGGTAACTTTAGCCTTGATGGCCTCATCTTCAATTTCGTAGTCTATATCTACACCTGTTATTTTAATATTATGACACAAGGGGATGTCACTTGAAGTATTTTTAACTGATTCTATAGCTGCTACCCGTGATGTAGCTAAAACATTTCCCTTACTTATTTTATCTTCTTTTATTGACTTAACAGTTTCATTCTTCAGTTCTATAGACCCAGTTGCAGTAGACTCCCTAATAGAATCCTTTTTGTCACTTATGTCAACCATCTCAACCTTTCCTTCTTCATCTAAATGACTAAAATCATTCAAACAAAACCACCCAAATAACCTATTTCACACCCACCCTAAAGTAATTACTTAATATTAACCATATCAGAACACAGTCAACTACCCATACTTTATTTACCAGAGGTTCTAAAAAGAAGATTTCTTCCAAGAATCTAACTTGAAATCTCCAAGTTATTTCTCTTTGTCAACAAACCCTGCCTAATCAAAGATCTAGTAAGGGGTCTTCTCAAACACAAAAGATGAAGTATTCCTTACTAAACTAGAGACAAAGAAATTAAAACAAGATTATTTTACCACCATTTAAATCAGCATTTATTAACAACTGACATTATTAAATTATTAACTTAGTTATTCAGTTTTTGCCTTATATTCCTAATGGTAGCATTGGTTACTCCACAGACTTCGGCTACCTCTTTCTGTTTTCGCCGCTGATCCAATTCCTGAAGAAAATTATTGACGAAGTAGTGTCACTGGTAAAAAATGAACTTGAAGAAAGGATAGACAAACTGGATCAGGAGGCATTTGAAACCGAGTTACTGCACGAAGAAATCAGAGCAAAACTCGAGTAAGCCTACCAATAATGACATAATACACATTCCTACCAAATTCCTACCAAATTTGTACTTAAATGTATACATTTCAGCTCAAACGAGAAATGATACAGCTATACACACCCTTTCACTTATAAACCCCAAACAAAAAGCACCTTGAAATGATCTAACCAAACACCCACACCTATACACATACACTCGCTTTCTTTATTTTTTATTCATTTTTTTTAGTAAAAAGACAAACGAATACCCATCACACGTAGCTATGTTATGTAGGTAAGAATACCTTGTAGCTATGTGTCGTGAGCGAAGGTCTTGGGGTAAATTTTAAATAATATAACAAGTTCCAATACTTCTATAGTGCAATTAAAACTTTTTTTATCTTACCTTTTCTTCTATATGGAAATTTATTTTTCTAATTTTCTGTATTTTCCTTCTCTCTGTTCTTCGGTAATCTTTAGAATCAGGCCATAGGTCTTTTGCCTCGATTATAAATAGTTTGGCTCTGAAGAAGAGAAATAAAAAAAGAAAGAGGAAAAAAAAAGTTTTATTTATTTGAGGACATTTGCGTGGACTTTGCTATCTTCGCCTAAATCTACTATTTTGGTGTCATAGCCGTCAAAGGTATTATGAATTACCTTGTTGTTCTTGCATTCTTTGTAAGTTAATCCCCAATCAAGATAGGGCTCAGTGTCCCATACCACTATGCCGGATGTTTCTTTTTCAAGTTCTGATATTAGTTCATTGTTGACTACCTTGTTGTTTACGCCTAATACACCGATTCCGGTTTCACAGTCTTTTACTGTGTTACCGATTACTTTGACATTTTTAGCATCAAAGATCAATATACCGGTGGCAGTCCATTCTTCTCCTATCCAGTAATTGGTCTTAATAGTGTTGCCTTTGATAATTCCAGTAGCTCCCCAACCTATTTGTATACCATTGTTTGCCCAGTTGGAGTCCATCTCTCCGATAAACATATTGTTATTTAAAAAGTGACCTGTAGCTAGTTCTCCATTAGCTGTTATACCATTTCTATCGTAATTCATTACTTTACAGTCTCTTACTGTTAATTCAACTTCCCCAGTTCCATAAGAGGGGCCGCCGAAGGCGTAAATACCACCAAATCCATTGTTTACATCTATTGTGAAGCCCTTAATTGTGCATTCAGAGTTTGAAACCATCACAGTATCTCTTCTGTTTAAGATAGTTTGGTCTGGAGATGGATTTTTAATAACTACATCACCAACAGCTACTAACTTAATGTCTTTGCCATCGATTGTGAGTAGTTCTTCGTAAGTTCCTTCGTGCACGAAGATTGTTGCTCCATCTCGAGCATCATCGATTGCTTCTTGTATGCTTTCTCCTTCCGTAACATGGACGACACTGCTATCGCTGGCTTCGGCTGGTTGACCTGCATGACTTGGTTTTGCTGTTGCAACTCCTGCTCCTAGTGCTAGAACTAGTATTGTTGAGAGGGCTGCTGCTGCCAATATTGTCTTCTTCATAACTATATTCCTCAATTCATTATTATGGAAAAGGTGTTTAATAAGGTTAACTCCGGAACGCTGTTCCTAGGATTATATTGTGTTTAATTGGTTATTTCGATCAAAGGATATATATCTAAAGTTTATTAGTTTTAGAAGCATTTTTATAAACAGATTCCCTAATAGATTCCTACAAAGACCTCTAACCAAATCAAAAAAAACTAAAAGAATTAACAAATTAATTACCAAATGCTTTTAGGTAAAATAGGAGAAGGAATTGTGGTTATATTAGTTTCAGCAATTATGTTTTTCATAGCTTTACCTGAAATCATGCCAGAATTTACAGCTATATCTGTTTTACTAGGAACATTGTTTATAATAGGTGGAGCAATTCAAATAGTCAGAGGAATTTTTCAACAAAATTAACCTTATTGCTTCAACAATCAATTAAGCCAATGTCTTCTTCTTTTTCAGAAACCCTTTTAGCAAGTTCATTGTACTTCATTTTTAACACAAATCAAAGGTATAAAAACAAACTTTGTATAATTTAGGAAAAAATTAGTTTAGAACACTTCATAAGAAAAGTTCTTTTAAGGTCTGGTCTATTGTGTTTAATACAAAAATAGCGTCCTCCTTTAGGGTTTTTCCTGTTTTATGGTGATTTCCAAACCTCCTTAACTTATTTATGGTTTTTATTCTTTCAAAGGTTTTCTGAGAAATCAAATCATGTTCATTGTAAGCCAAATCAGTAGAACCACTATAAAAAGAAAACGACTTGCTGCAGGGTTAATGATATTTTCAGGAATAATTGGAGGTTTTCGTAAAAGATTAACTGTCTTGATTTTTGGAAAAGTATATTTGATTTAGTTGAATATACTGAAATACAATGGATGATGAAATTAGAGAATTTAGTTCTACTGAAATTGTTAAATTAGTTTTATCGGATGAAGAAATACCAGATTCAGGAGAAGATAATAGAGTCTTTGGGAAGATATTTGAAGAAGAATATCAAAGATTTTGCTTTCTAAAGTTAAGAAAGGGTTTTCCTTGGATTAAAAAACATTTTGCACCTAAGGTTGCTGGAAGACTTAGAGAAGAAGACTTTTATTCAAATAACCGTTAATGTTTGTCTGGCAAATTAGTAATAAATAATAGTGTCTTTAATTCAATTTTTTCCACATTTTTTGAGGGGGTTGGAGTTATTCTGGTAATTTCAATTGCTTCATTCTGCTGGTGTTTCTGGTTTTGGTTCTGATTCGATTCTTCTTAGTTGATTTATGTGGCATAGGTTATTTGCGTCTTTTAATTTGATCTGTTGGGTGGGGTGGTTTTCTATGTAAAAATGGTTTTTGTTTTCTATTTTAATTGTATTTGGGTCTAATTTATTGTAGAGTTAAGTATTAAATTAAATTAAATTGGTTTCTGTTAACTTTTGGTTAACTTTGGTTGGTTGGTGCTATTGTATTGGTTAAGGGTTTTATGGTTTTTTGTTTTGTCTTGTTTTTGGTGTTTTGTGGTTGGTTTATCTGTATTTTTTTGGGATTTGTTGGCTGATTTTTTTGTTTTGCGGTTGTTTTGTGGGTTTTTTGTGGGATGGGTTTTTGTTTCTTTGGGGGTATTCCTATTTTGTTTATTGGTTTGTTTTTGTGGGGTGGTTTGGTTTGGGGTTTAGTGATTTTTTTGGGGATAGGGATGGTGTGTCGCCTGTTATTGGTGTTGTTTTGTTAGTTGCTATTACTGTTATTATGGCAACGATAGTTGCTGGTTTTGTATTTGAAGTGATTCAAGAACCTAATAGCTCGCCATTAGTTGAATTATCAATTAGAGGTGTTGATGACAGGGATAACATATTTTATGTCGAGCATGTGACTGGGGATTCGATTGCTGATGTTTCTAGTAACCTCATATTGTACTGTCAAAACTCAAAATTGAACGAGAACGCTACATTAACAGTATCAGGAAATAACCAAGACCTGGATCCAGGAGAAACACTAAAAGTCAAAGTAACCAACTCCACAGAAACAGGACAAATAATAATCGTCGAAGACAGCTCAAACACAATACTCAAAGCCACCAACAACAAATTCAAATACCACCAAAACCAACCACCAAAAACAACAAACCCAATCCCAAGCCACAAAGAAACAGATGTTTCGACTAATACAGACTTAGCTGTAAAGGTAACCGACCCAAACAACGATAAAATAAACACTAGCTTCTACTGGAGTAACAATACATTAATTGAATCAGTTAATAATGTGGACACAGGTTCAAAAGCCATAACATCCAATCTAAACCTACAACAAGGAAAAACATATAGTTGGTATGCAGTAGCAGATGACGGACAAAAAACCAATAAATCAAACACATGGACCTTCACAACAACAACGAAAGAAACAAATTCAAATCCTTCAGCTGACTACGATTACTCACCAAAAAATCCATCCACTGATAAAACAATTGATTTCACTGACCAATCAAATGACCCAGATGGTTCAATAGCTAGTTGGAGCTGGGACTTTGGAGATGGAGCAACTTCAACCGCTAAAAACCCATCACATAGTTACGATGGAAAAGGAACATATACAGTAACTCTCAAGGTCACAGATGATGATGGAGCAACAGACACAACCAAAAAAACAATAACAGTATCAAGCAACGAAGAAGAAAATCAAACACCAAATGAACCAATTGATCCGGATCCAGAGAATGAATCAACTGTAAAAATATCAGGAAATAATAAGGATATACCACTTAGCGTGAATGTTTCTGATCCGGATGGAGATTCAATGAATGTAAGTTTCTATAATGCCGAAGATGATAGCTTGATTGCCGAAAAAACGGGAGTAAGTAATAATAGTAGAACAACAGTTACCTGGAAAAAACTGGATAAAGATAATAAATATAGTTGGTATGTCGAAATAGATGATGGTGTAGATATAGCAGAAGGCCCTACATGGAATTTTACCACAGAACAACAAACGGGAAATTCGTAGCTGTAGGTCTTTAGATCCAGCCTAAATAACCTTATATAACGGTAAAAAGGCAAAAATAGGCTACGGTTAGCTAAATTATTGTAGGGTATTTTAAAGAAGTCGAAGGTTTTAAGAAATTGTATATTGGGTGATTAGGGGTTTTTAAAATTTTAGTGGGTTTTGGTCGTAGTTTTTTGCGTATTTTTTGAATTCTTTTTCGGCTTCACTAAAATTGTTTACTTCTATTCTATCGATCATTGGGTTGAGTGTGTTTAATGGGTTGTTAGGTGGTATGTAGTCGTTTGTTATTATTTCTGCTTTCTTTTCTTTTCTCTTTTTTATTGCGTATTTTCCTTCTTCTATTTTTTCTAATGTCCATTCATTTATTCTTCTTACTACTCCCATTTTGGTTTTTCCTCCTTTTTGTTTTCTACTATTTTCATTAACTCACTCTTAGGTATTTCACCTCTATCGGCTCTGCTATGGCAGTTAGGGCATAGAGCAATCAGGTTTCTTGGGTCGTCTGCTCCGTCTTCGGACTTAGGTAGAATATGGTGAGCTTCAAGGGTGTAGTTGCTTTGGCCGCAGTATTCGCATTTGCCGTTTGCTCTTCTCTCCTTAATCCATTCCTTTAATTTTTTAGGAGTTCTAGATCTTGAGTATCCTTTGTCGCTTTCTTTAATGGTAGTCAGCCAATTTACTGTGTCTTTTGTTCCTTCTGACTTAGCTAGGAAAAAAGCGTACCCTGAAACTCCTAAAGCTCCTACTAACGCTAAAAATCCTATAAACCTAAGTAGGGGGCTAGAGTTAGGAATAGTAAATAAAGCAAAAGCTACAATAATCAAAACTACAAATATCCCTGCTGGAGGGAGTTTCTGCCCATCTTCCTCCATTCTGTAACCTCTTCTTTTGAATTTATTTAAAAACAAAACAAAAAATTTTCGCAAATAATTACTTACAGATCACAGCAAAGAGGGGATCCCCTCTCTACAGGTGTGAGGTTGTGCCACAAGAGACGGGATCAACCACAGATACAAATCCAAAGACACAGAGATCAACCCATTTCTCTATTTTATAAAGTCCCCACTTTATAAAAAAACCAGACTAATAGACTTAAATAAAAATTTAAGAGAAAAGAGTTTTTAATTATCTAAGATATACATACTGATAAACGAAAATGGTTAATTTCTTTAAGTGAGTATGCTAATTTTTTAAGTAAGTATATTTTTCTGTTAAGCTTATTTTATGTCTTTTTTTATATATGGGTTTCTTAGTTTAGTTTATTAGGAGTTTATTGGGAGCTTGTTTTTTCTTTTTTTTTGGTGGTAGTTGGTTGATTTGTTTATTTGATTTGAGCTTAGGTTTGATTGGATCGAACTGAATTGGATTAGGTTAGGTTAGGTTAGGTTAGGTTGGTATTAGGAGTTAAGTTATTTATATTATTGGGCTGCTATTATTTTTTGGTTATGGTTGATTCTTTTTTGACTGGGAGACAGAAGAAGGTCTTGAAGTTGAGGGATGAAGGTAAGACTCAGGAGGAAGTTAGTGAGATTTTAGGGACTTCTAGGTCTAATGTTAGTTTAATTGAGAAGAGGGCTAGGAAGAATATTTTGAAGTCTAAGGAGACTTTGAAGGAGTGGAAAAGTATAAGTGCTCCTGTTGAAGTTGGAGTAGAAGAGGATACTGATATATTAGATGTTCCAGAAAGGGTTTATGAAAAGGCGAATATTGAGGATATAAAAGTTGATTTAGCGACTATTGAATTAATTGAAGAGATAGAGGAAAAAGCTAATGATTTTTTGGATCATCGGATGGTTAAAAAGTCTTTCAGGATATATGTAACTAAAGATGGAGAGATCATAATTGAAAGAAATGATAGCATTTGATATTGGTTTAGGTACGCAGGATATCTTGAAGCCTGAGGTCGATGGTGGATTCAACAAGTTTGTTCTTCCCTCTCCGATTAAATTACTTAAAAAAAGGGTTGAAGCTATTAAAGGTGATCTATTTATAGATGGTTATACGATGGGAGGAGGGCCTCTCTCTAAATCTATTGTAGATCATGCTGAGAGGAATTCTGTTTACATGACCGAAAGATCGGCTAGAACCATTTCAGATGACTTGGACAAGGTAGAGGATAAAGGAATTATTTTAAAAGAGAGTAAGGATAGTGAAGTCTCTAAAGATAAAAATTGTAGAGATATTAGAAGTTTGTCTTTAGGTGATTTATATAGTTTACCTGATGTTAAGGAACTGCTTAGTTCTATTGAAGTTGATTTTCCTAGTAGAGTTGGAGTTGCTGTTCAGGATCATGGTGTTTCGCCGAAGGGTGTTTCGGATCGGAAGTTTAGGTTCGATTATTTTAAAGAAGCTATTGAATCAAATAGAGGATTTAGTGATTTAATTTTTGAAGAAAAAACTGGTAGATTTAGTAGAATAGATAGCGTGATTGAGTTCCTAAAAGAGAATGGTTATGATCCCTTAGTTATGGACTCAAAGTTGGCCTCAGTTTTGGGTTGTATCGAAGAGGATAAAAGAGTGATAGTTGATTCTGGAAACGGTCACTTTATGGCTGCCTCTGTTGACGGGGAAGAGATAGTTGGTTTGTTTGAGCATCATACTCGTATGTTATCTAGAGACAAAATCAAAATGTACTTGAATAAATTGATAGATGGTGAACTTACTAATGAAGAGGTCTTCGAAGATGGAGGTCACGGAGCTTATGTAAAGGATTCTTTGGATCCGTCTGAGATCGTTGTTACTGGACCTAATAGGAACTTAGTTCCTAGAGAAATTGGATATAGAACTGCTAGGCCTCTTGGTGATGTTATGATGACCGGTGCTTTTGGTTTGTGTAGAGCAAGTGAAGTGATCCCTACCTAGATTAGAGATCTTGGAGAGAGTGGTCTTCTCAACCACTAAGATACATATTTCACATAACCTATTGGTAGAATATGAGTCAACTATCCAGTATATAAATAAAGACATTAGGAAAAGGGTCTCCTTGAGGTAATATAAAATGAAGATTTTTTCTGTTGTGGGATACTCTAATTCTGGTAAGACTACTTTGATAAAGAAGATTTCGGATTCATTAGAGGGAAATGTTTCGGTGATAAAACATGTTCATGAATTTGACAAGAAAGGAAAAGACACCGATAAGCTACTAAGAGAATCCAATAATGTAGTAGCAGTTTCTAAAAACAGGTCTATTAAAATCAAAAAAAGTGATTTTCCTCTTGAGGAATCTATAGAAGAGTTAGAGGGAGAAACAGACTATGTTATACTAGAGGGATTCAAGAAATCAAGTTACCCAAAGATAGTTTTAGGTAGTGATGTGGAAGAGGAGTGTAATGGTGAGATTATATACAGACTAGATAAAAAACCTGATTTCGATGAGATAAAAGAAACCGTTTTAACAAAAATTAAAGAAAAGAGTTTGAGAAAGGTTAGTTTGCAAGAAATTATAAGAGAAATTAAAGACAGTGATAAGATAAAAGAAGCTGGGGCTATTGGTTCTTTTACTGGTATTGTAAGAGGATTTCGTGGGGAGAAAAAAGTTGAATACCTGTTCTTTGAGAAATTTGAGGAAAAATCTGAGGATGAAATTAATCAGATAGAGAACAAGCTAAAGAATAGAGATGGAATAGTCGATGCTAGAATACATCACAAAAAAGGAAAATTAAAAGTTGGGGACGATATTGTTTACATTGTAATAGCTTCTGAACACAGAGAAGAATTATTTAAAAGTTTAAGTGATGCTATAGATCTAGTTAAGAGTAAAGTACCTATTTGGAAGAAAGAAGTTCTAGTGGAAGGAGAAAACTGGGTCCATGACCTAGAATAAAAAAACCTATAAATAATTCTTAAGGTAAAAAAACTAATATAGGTTATTTTAAAAACTTTGTAGGGCTTTTACTATATATTAGGTTATAGAGTTGGAGGCAAAAGACTCGTGTTCTTCAAGGGGCATGGGATGAATGACTTCAACAACATTTAAATGATTTTGGAACCGAGTTAAGCTTTGGGAGTTAGGCGTTCTGCCTCATCTAACAAATGCAGGCCATTTATATGTCTATTGGCCAAAAAAATTTCTGGGTAATCCCGAAACAGCTTGGGAGTAGGGGGTTCCTAGTGGTTGATGTGAAGCAGCCGCTAAGGAAATAAGAGGGACCCTCATTGGGTTAGTATATGGAAACTGTTCCTCAATCCAGTTCTTCCTCAAAGCACAAGTTCCCTTAATGACTGAGTGTATAAGACAAACCCAGTAGATAACACAGACTCAACTTGGATAAGACCCCACAAGGAAACTCACCACCTTCAGAGAGTGACCCACTTCACAAAGTGATTGGTTCTTTTTCGTGGATAAGAGAGATCTATTATTTTTTTCTTTGTTTTCTGTTGGTTTTTTAGGCCAAGTTTTCTGTTTTTGTTTTATCTTATTTGTTGAGAAAAACACATTTTTTAATTTTGTTAATCAAGTAGAATATAGATGGTTTGTTCTTAGGTGTGGTAAAATTTTATTTATTACTTGGGCGTATTTTTTTCTGATGGTTGAGATTAGATTTTTCGCTAATTTTAGAGAGGTAGTAGGTAAAGATAAGATTGAGGTAAAGAGTAAGGATATTGATGATGTTAGAGATGTCATTGAGATATTGGTAGAGAAGTATCCAGAGTTGGAGGAAATGTTTTTTGATGGAAGTGAACTTAGGGAGTATGTAAATCTGATTTTGAACGATCAGAAGTTAGAGCAGCTTAGTGGACTTGATACTGAAGTAAATAGCAGAGATAGCTTGGTGATTTTTCCACCAGTCTCAGGTGGTTGAATCTAAATCTATCTTATATTTGGATATTGGATATCTATTTATTTATTTATTATTGAATTATTTTTTGTCTTTCTGGTTGGTCGATTGTGACATCCTCCTCTTCCTAGAGGGAGAGGCTTCCATCCATTCACCGGTGTCATCTGCGGGGTACCGGTGGAAGTGGCGTGAAGAGGAACGTCCTCTTCATAGCCATTGTTGACGGTTACCTACCTACCTCGCCAGCTTTTTGCCAAAAGGCACAGAGGTTGGGTCAACGGTAGTGGCTTCTGAGCCCTGCCCTGCCACAGAGGACTCTTCGTTCACAGTAGATGCTTGCCATTGTTCGGTGGAGGATTCTGTCCCTCACCGCTCCTAACACTTCTATCAAGCTTGGGGACTTAGATGTTACCGTGAAACTATAGCAATGCTATTAGCCTCTTGCCCATAAAGTATTATAGATGAGAAAGTCCGATGTATCCCTTCCGTAAACGGAGGGGACTATGCTGCTCTCTCAAACTCTTACAAAATTTAATTTTGGAATTACCTGAGTCTATTTTTGGTTTTTTTGGTGGGTTTTTGGTTTGTTTGATTTGGTTATTTTGGTTTTTTAGGTTTTTAGTGTTCTTGCTGATGTTGCTTTGAATGAGACTATTATGTTTTTTCCTTTTTTTAGTTTCATTTTTTTGAGGCTTTTTTGGGTTATTATTGATTTTATTATTTTGTCTTTTATCTTTATTTCTATTTTTGCGTTGTCTTTGTTGGTTTTTATTTGTTTTATTTTTCCTTTGAATTGGTTTCTGGCGCTTGTTTTTATTTTTTTTAGTTTGTCTTCGTGTGCTATGAGTGTTACTGAGTCTTCTCTTATGAGTATGTTTACTTTGTCTCCTTTTTTCAATTCGTCGTTTACGGTTGCTCTTACATCCCCTATAGTGGTTTTTACTATACAAAAGTAATCTTTTACTTTTTTGACTTTTCCTTTCCATGTAGTTATGTTTATCTTGGAAGCAATTCCGTATTCTACTTGTAGTTTTTTGTATCTTTTTATGAGGTGATGTGCTTTTTCTGTTAGGTGGCTGCCGCCTCCTTTCTTTCCTCCTTTACTGCTTTCTATTAGTTTTCCGAATTCTTTTTCTAGTTTTCTTATTCTTTTTTGGCTATAGGAGTAGGATCTGTTCAGTTTTTTGGCTGCTTTGTTGATAGATCCATGTTTGTTTATAGCTTCTAGGAGTTCTAGGTCTCTTTTTTTAAATTCTGCTTTTTTTTGTTTTATGGTAGGTTTTTCTTTTTCGGTTTCTGTCATTTTGATTAGTTATCTTTTGATTGGGAAGACACCTTCCTAAATCTTTTGATTTAGGTAGGTGATGAATCAACTACAATAGTTAAGTAGTTTTTAAACTAATTAAAACTAAATTGGCAGTTGGTTGGTTTGTCTGCCTCTTGAACAAAAAGCAATCCCATCTATAAAGACAAAATCCTTGGGTAAGCCTGAAAGGTTCTTGGAGTAGGGAGGTCTAGTGGCTGGCGTAGAGCTACTAGAGTGAATAAGAGAAACCACCCTAAGAGTTAAGTTAAGTTAGTATATGGCGTAGTTGCCTAATCCAATTCTTCCCTCAAAGCATAAGTCCCCTGTTAACCGAATGCATGAGACAAGTTCGGTGGTAAAACAAACTCCTCTGCTTCGAAGAGGATAAGGTCGCAGGAAAGCCCCCTCCAATCCCTGATTTAAGTAGGGGTCACTTCACAGTGTTTGTTTTTGGTTTATCTTAGTGGTTGAGGAAGACCTCTTCCTAATCTTTGATTTAGGTAGAGGAGGAAGTTACTTAGGTTGATTCTGTTTTTTGTTGTGTAGTTGATTAAGTTTTAGTTAGGTTAGTGGTTATCCAATTACTTTATATATTTTAGTTTCTTTATCTTTATTACAGGAGGTTATGTTATTTATGACACAACGAATAACTAGGAGGAGTTTTATAAAAACAGCAGCTGCTACAGGAATAGCTGCAACAATTGGGTTTAGTGGTTGTTTAAGTGGTAATGGTAAATCAATTGTAAAGATAAGCCACGCAGGTAGTTTAGCTTATCCATTCAACAACATAAAAGAAGCTTATGAAGAACAAAATCAGGATATTGAGATCCAGAGAGAAGCCCACGGAAGCGTAGATGCAGTAAGACAAGTAACAGAATTAGACAA
Source organism: Candidatus Methanohalarchaeum thermophilum (assembly GCA_001914405.1). Taxonomy (GTDB): domain Archaea; phylum Halobacteriota; class Methanonatronarchaeia; order Methanonatronarchaeales; family Methanonatronarchaeaceae; genus Methanohalarchaeum; species Methanohalarchaeum thermophilum. The sequence goes on along the minus strand of MSDW01000001.1, from coordinate 1,121,082 downwards.
AAAAATAGACATCGTTGGCGTAGCCGACTATACATTGATCCCTAACATGATGTTGAACGAATACACTGACTGGTACGCTAGATTCGCAAGAAACAAATACACAATAGCTTATACAGACGAGAGCAGTTATTCAGATGAAATTAATTCAGAAAATTGGTACGAGATTCTTGGAAGAGATGACGTAAGGTTTGGTTTTTCTAACCCCAATGCAGATCCAGCCGGTTACAGGTCTCAGATGGTTATCCAATTAGCCGAAAACTACTACGGTAATAATGAGATCTACGAAAACTTAATTGGCCAAAACTCCAACTTTGAAATGACGGAACAGGATGATGAATACATACTGGAAATGCCGCCAACATCAGACATTGAGGTCGATACTGATAAAATAATGCTCAGAAGCAAGGAAGTTGATCTACTTTCTGGCTTAGAAGGAGGGGAGATCGATTACCTATTCATCTATGGAAGTGTTGCTACTCAACATGAACATAATATGATTGAATTACCAACTGAGATTGATCTGAGTTCAGTTGATTACGCGGATACATACGGAAAAGTAGGAGTCAAAATAGCAGGAGGAAGCACTGTTTACGGAAAACCAATAGTATACGGAATAACTATGCCAAACAATTCACAAAATCCAGAGCTTGCAGCTGATGTAGTTAAATTCATATTATCAGACAAGGGAGACCAGATTATGAGTGATGCAGGACAGCCACCTATAAACCCAGCGGTAGTAAATGACATGGAAGCTGTTCCTGAAGAAATAAGTGACTTAGTAACAGAGGCATAAACTGGATCCTAAAAAAAGGTGAAGCAACTGGATCCTAAAAAGAGAGGTGAAGCAAGGTGAAGACGGAGATAAATAAAACGGTGATCCTATTTTCAATTTTTTCAGTGATCTTGATTCTTTATCTACTGATAACAATAGGTAACCTTATTATCTCTCAACTAGTTATAGATGCTGGCGCCTTATGGAAGACGATGTGGGATTCATCAGTTTTAAAGAGTATCTGGATAAGTTTTTCAGCATCTTTTGTTTCTACGGCCATAGCTTTCTTATTTGGAACTCCTTTAGCTTATTTTTTAGCTAGAAAAAACTTTCCTGGAAAAAACTTCATCGAAAGCTTAATCGATGTTCCCGTAATTATTCCACACACTGTAGCCGGAATAGCCTTGATATCTGTTTTCGGATACAATGGCCTTATTGGCAGTCCATTAGAAGAAATAGGAATTAGATTTGTTGATGCTTTTCCAGGTATAGTAGTTGCGATGTTGTTTGTTTCGATTCCTTTTTACATAAACCATGTTAGAGAAGGTTTTGAGAGTATTGATCCTAAGTTAGAAAATGTAGCAAGAACACTAGGAGAAAGTGAATGGGGGACTTTTAGGACGATAACTCTTCCATTAGCGTACAGAGATGTCTTGGCAGGCAGTATAATGTCTTGGGCAAGAGGAATAAGTGAATTTGGGGCAGTTATATTAATAACATATTATCCAATGATCGCTCCAGTCTTGATATTTGAGCGCTTCAGGTCATTTGGATTAGGAGCTTCAAGACCTATTGCCGTAGTATTGATCTTAGTATCTATATTGATATTCGTAATCCTTCGCTACTTGTCCAGAGGGTGGTCTCTATATGCTAAAGATTAAGAGCTTAAGCAATGACTGGGGGAGATTCCGGTTAAAGGATATTAACCTAGAAGTGGAGAAGGGAGAATTTTTAGTTATCTTAGGACCAAGTGGAGCTGGTAAAACTTTATTATTAGAAAGTATTGCAGGTTTCACTATTCCAGATTCGGGTAAAATATTAAAAGCCAAAGAAGATATAACCAGCTATTCTCCAGAAAATAGGGACATCGGATTTGTTTACCAAGATTTTGCATTATTCCCTCATTTATCCGTCAGGCAAAACATTGAATTCGGGATAAAAGACCAAGAGAACTCTAAAAAAAGAGCTAAAGATCTTGCTTCATTTTTAGGTATTGATCATCTTCTAGATGCAGCTCCGCTTACTTTAAGTGGTGGTGAAAAGCAGAGAGTTACTCTAGCCAGAGCTCTAGCAACTGAACCAGGTCTCATGTTATTTGATGAACCACTTTCCTCTCTAGACGAGAGAATACAGGAAAAAATGAGAAAAGAAATAAAGAACATACACGAACAGATGAACTTAACATCTATTTATGTAACCCACAACCAAGCTGAAGCTATGTTTCTAGCCGATAGAATAGCCATAATGATGGAAGGAGAAATAGTACAGGTCGGCGAACCAGAAAACATCTTTTACGGTCCAATCAATAAACAAATAGCTGAATTCGTTGGAGTGGAAAATATATACAACGGAACCATCACTGAAAAAGATGATAACTTAGCTAAGGTAAATATCGGTAAAAAGGATATTGAAGTAATAACAGAAACTGCAGAAGGAAAAAATGTTAGAATCATGATACGCCCAGAAGAAATTTTTATAGGAACAGAAAAAGACAAGAATTCAAAAAGCGCCAGAAACCAGCTCGAACTAGTAATTGATGACATACTAGATCAAGGTTCATTAGTTAGACTAGAACTAAGTAACTCCATAAAGTTAATCGCCTATGTTACCAGAAAATCTCTTAGCGAACTAGATCTCGAAAAAGGCCGTAAAGTTTACGCAAGCTTCAAAGCTAGTTCCGTTCACACAGTAGAAAGATAAAAATCTGGTTCCCTACGTGAACTACCTCTATCACATTCACTTATTTTGATTAGGAAGATGGCTTTCTAACCACTAAGGTGAACTACCCCTACCTAGCTCACGTTGTTCGTGAGGAAGGGGTTTCCTGCGAGTGTTTGGACATTTGCTGGTTGGCGTATTCCAAACCTGTTTGTCGCAGAAAACCTTCCATAAAGGAAGATTGCTCGTTCACAGAGCGTTCTTGTGATAGGAAACGATTCATTATATTGATAGCAGAGTTTTTGTCTCTGTCAATTTCGTTTCCACAATCACATTTATAAGTTCTTTCATGTAATGGCATATCCTGTTTCTTCCCACAGACACAGCACCTTTTAGTAGTGCTTGCTTCGTTGATTTCTACTACCTTCTTACCTACAAGTTCTGCCTCGTAGATTAGAAACCTAACAAATCCACCTATGGTGCCTGTATTTTGTAAACTCCTGTTCAAACCCCCTACATCCTTGTTGCTCTATGCCATATCTTCAGTATCTAAAACTCCAACTACTATAATATTCGCTTTAATGTTCTCAACTATCTTTTAACCTAATCTATGTCGCCAATCCTTCACTTAATTAGCAAGTCTTCTTTTCACCTGTTGCAATTTCTTATTATACCATCTCCATCCATTACTTCCTTTTTTACATCTGTCTCATTTTGATTAAACTTCTTCCATTTTCAATTGCCAAAACTTACCCGGTCTTGGGTTCCTGAACCCAACAAACTTCCCACCCATATCAACTCCCATGTGTTTGTCAACTCCTAAATCGAAAGCTTGATACTCTCCGTTATCTTTGTATCTTGGAATATCCACCCCATAAGATATTAAGACATAGTATTCTTCCTTAACTTCATCTCTGAAAATTTCGATTTATTTAATGTCCTTATCTTCCAAATAAAACTTGGTTGGAACATCAAAAAATAGTTCTGTCTTGTCTGGATGATTGTGAAAAAACTTTATTTTCCCCTTTTTTTATTTTGAACCCGGATTAGTTATAGCATAAATTCGTGAAGTATTTACTGCCTTTAAATCTTAGTGGCTTCGCTTTATTGTCTCCTTTCTTCCATAGAGAGAAGAAAGACTTGTAATTAGCGCCCAATTTCTTTAAAGCCATTTGTAAGACTTTTAAATACACCCAGTTATATTTTGGATATCCTTCTCTTAATCTGGGTAACTTATTTTATTGATCTGTATATGTAATGTAGTTTCTTTCTTCTTTTGATTTGTCCTTGTTTTCTTTCCAGTTCTCTATTCTTTCTTTGAGTGAAAAATCATAGAGCAACCTACATATCTCAGAAAGAGAAGTAAGAACTTCTTCTTGTTCTTCTGTTAACTCAATCTTTATTTTTTGAGTTAGTTGCATTTTTCATCAACCTATTTAATATTTCGTCATATATTTCTCTCCTTGTTATCCTTAGCTCCTTGAGTTTCTTCCGTGTTTCTTTTTCTATCTGTATGGTTGTCGGGTCTTCCACATATATCTCCCATATAAACATTATTCAACTACTTATACACATCTTGTGGTGATTCATCCCTAACCTAAATCAAAGATTAAGGACAGGGATTTCTCACCAAAAAAAGTTAAAACTCCCCGAAAAACCGTTTATATAAAAAAATTATAGAAAAAGTATCTCTTTCAATTATCCAAACAAACCTGTTTGTGATTCACGTTATATACATTTAATCACTAATTTTCATTAAGTTAAGATGCTTCTCTTTCAAGTTAACCCAAATAGGTTCTGTTGCTCTTACAAACAGTAAATTATTATTTACTGACTTGGATTACCCCTAGATTTATCGGTATACCCTAATTTCAATTGAAATTGCTCTGAATTGGTTTTAAAGAACCAAGCTGTTTTTTTATTTTATTTTTTATTTTTATTTTTCTTCTTTTTTTATATTTATTTCTATGTTTTTCCAATTTTCTTCAATGCCGTGAAGTTCTTTAATTACTCCTATTAATATATTTTTTAGTACGCTGCTTACAAATCGGTTCAGGGGAATTTTTTCTTCATCTATTTTTAATTCTATCTTCATATTTTGTCCCTGGAAAGATTATTTTTTGTATTACAACATATAGTTTATTCTAGATGCAAATTAGAGATGGCTTTCAAAAACTAACAGAATTTAAAAAAGCAAAAAGAGATTTCTTAGAGTCTATTAAATCAATTAATGAAAAAAAAGAGGTTAGGTTAGAAGAATCAGATAGTAGGGTATTAGCTTCTGATTTATCTTCTCCTAATCCTATTCCTAGTTTTGAAAGAGCAGCTATGGATGGGTTTGCCGTTAAGGCATCAGATACATATGGTGGAGGAAGTTCAAGTCCTATTACATTAGATCTGGATAAAGATCCTGGTGATAAGGGAGCTGAAAAAGTTCATACTGGGTCTGCTATCCCTAGTGAAGCGGATGCTGTAGTAAAGATCGAGGACACAGAGAAAAATGGGAAACGGCTGCAGGTTTTTAAAGCTATATCTCCAAGCGAAAATGTTGACTTAGTTGGTGAGGATGTGGAAGAAGGGGAATTGATTTTTCAAAAAGGCCAAGAGTTAAGGCCATTTGATTTGGGGTTGCTAAGAAGCCTTCAGGTTCCAGAGGTTGAGGTTTTTAGAAGACCAAGGGTTCTGGTTGTTCCTACTGGAAATGAAGTTGTTCCAAGAGATGGAGATCCTGGGCCAGGAGAGGTTATAGAGAGTAATTCTCTCGTGATCAAGGTTATAGCTGAGAGGTTAGATGCTCTTGTTTCTAAGCACGATATTGTTGGAGATACCCCTAAGAGATTATATGAAGCTTTAAAGAAAGGAAAAAAATTTGATTTGGTTGTTTTTAGTGGGGGTACATCAGTTGGTGAAAGAGATCACACTGCCAAGGTTGTTAAAGAACATGGGGAAATTTCGTCGCATGGTATAGGGATTAAGCCAGGTAAACCTACTTTACTTGGAATGTATGATGATATTCCCGTTATTTGTCTTCCTGGTCATCCTGTTGCTTGTTTTATTTCAGCTCAGCTTTTTATGAGGCCTGCTCTCTTAAAGTTAGCTAATAAAAAGGATCTAGGTCTTCGTTCTACGGATGCGTATTTATCTAGGAAAATAGAATCAAAGGTAGGTTTCAGGACATTTACTCGTGTCTCAATTGAAGGAAGACAGGCAGTTCCAATCAGGACTTCAGGTTCTGGTATTCAATCTACATTAACTTCCTCAGATGGTTTTGTTTCTATTAATGAAGAAACTGAAGGATTAGATAAAGGACAAAAAGTGGAGGTATTTCTTTTTGAATAGAATAGAATTTAGAGACCTTATATCTCTTGAAAAAGCTAAGAAAAAATTATTTAGCCAATTTGATCGTAATAAAGAATTAAAAGATATACAGGAATGCTCTAACCTTAAGTTAGCTGAAGACATTTATACCAAGGTCGATGTTCCTCCTTTTGATAGAGCAGCTAAAGACGGTTATGCAGTTAAGGCTTCAGATACTTTTAGTGCTAGAGAGGATAACCCTATTTCACTTAAAAAAAAGGGAGAAATCTTTCCAGGAGACAATAAAAATATATCCGTACACAATGGAGAAGCTGTTGAGGTTGCTACTGGAGCAGTTATGCCAGATGGAGCAAATGCAGTTGTAATGATCGAATACATAGATGAGGAAGATAATAACGAAGGAATTAAGGTAAGGAAATCTGTTGCACCTGCAGATAATATAATGTACGCAGGTAGCGACATGATGGCAGGTGAGAAGGTACTTTCCAAGGATAAAAAACTAAATCCCAGGGATATAGGTGTTTTAGGTGCAATAGGTAGAAAAGAGGTCGAAGTATACTCTAAACCGAAGGTAGGGGTTTTATCAATAGGAGAAGAGCTAAGAAATCCAGGAGATAAAATTAAAGACGGCCAGATCTTTGACACCAACTCCTACTCGATACAGAGCGCCATAATTGAAGCTGGTGGTAAACCCAGATTTTACGGTATTGTAGGTGACGATAGAGAAAAAATAGAAGAAAAAATAAAGAGAGGAATTTCCGAGTGCGATCTATTATTGACCTCAGGTTCAACTTCAGCAGGTTCCAGTGATTTACTACACGATGTCCTTAAAGAAGGGGAAATAATCTTCCATGGAGTAGCCGTTAAACCAGGTAAACCTACTATCTGTGCTAAGTTAGAAGACAAAATAGTAATAGGTCTCCCTGGGTATCCTACATCAGCTTTAACGATATTTAATTTACTAATAGCTCCATTAATACATCAATTAATAGGTAAAAAAACTGAGACAAATAAAATAAAAGCAGAAACAGCAGTTAAAGTCCGTTCTACCAGTGGTAGAAGACATTTTCATCCAGTTGGCCTCGTAAAAAGAAACAATAAGTTTCTTGTCTATCCCATAGAGAAAGGCTCCGGTGCTATTTCATCTCTTTCACAAGCTGAAGGAGTTATAGAAATACCTGAAGAAGAAAATTACATTCAAGCTGGAGCTAAAAAAGAAGTTCAATTGTTTTCAAAGAACATAGATCTACCTGATATACTTATTATCGGCAGCCACTGCATCGGAATCGACTTAATCAGAAAGATGTTGAATGGCTCAGTTAAGTCTATCCATGTAGGTTCACGAGGAGGATTCAGAATGATATCCAAAAATATTGCAGATGTGGCAGGAGCTCATTATATATCAGAAGAAGGAGAATACAACCTACCCCTATTAAAGAAAAATAAAATGACGGATACAATCCTCATAAAAGGTTATCTAAGAGAACAAGGCATATTAGTTGAGAAAGGAAATCCCAAGAACATCAAGAACCTTAGAGATTTAATAAATAAAGATGTAAGATTAATTAACAGAAACAAAGGATCCGGAACAAGGCGGTATCTTGACCTAAAACTTCAAAAAATAGCCAATAAAGACAAAAAAGACATAGAAGAAATAAAAAAAGAAATTAAAGGATACAACACTTCTTCCAAAACACACTCTGGAGTCGGTTCAGCCGTTAAATTAGGAAAAGCCGATGCAGGAATAGGAATCAAATATTTTGCTGAAAAAAATAACCTAGATTTCATTAAACTAGATACAGAAGAATATGATTTCTTAATAAACAAAAACAGTTACTCAAAAACAATAGTAAAAACCCTAATTAAAAAAATAAGAACTGAAAAATTCAAAAACAAGCTATCAGAATACAGTGGCATAAAAGCCTATGAAAAAACAGGAAAACAGATACAAATTTGACAACCTCCCATTAGCCTAAGAGGCAAAATAATTCCCTATAAGAAAGTTTAAGACCCCCTTCCCCTACTGGAAACACATTCCATTGTACCCAATTCACTATTTTGCTATAGCGTAATTAATACTGGGTTCAGGGTTTTAGGCGTTGTCAAGGACGCCCATAGCATAGGCAGAGGCTCTAAATCAAGCTTGTCCAAGCCTCGTTCCTTAATATTTATAGCACCATTACGGTCTGCGTGGATTTTTAATCCACAATTTGGGTATTCGAATTCCTTATTATTTAGTCTTCCAACTCTCTCATTACATCGACTACAGGGTTGTGTAGTACATGCTTTATCAACTAAAACAAATGGAACGCCTCTTTCATTACATTTGTATTTAAGATATTTCTTGAATTTATGAGTGGGCATGGTGTTTACTCTTCGAATAAATTCTTTTCCTTTTCCTTTTCCTGTTTCTCTATTTATGTCTTTTTATGTCTCCTGTTTCTATTGCTAACTTGTTTTTTCCTGCAAATTTAGCTAACCACTTCGTTATCTTATGAATCAAGTCATCGACTTTATTCTATTCTTTTCTCTTGAATTTGCCCTCCATCCCTCTTTCTTGAACCTGTTTCCTTAGATATTGGTATTTGGCTCTCGTTTCTCGTATCTTTTCTCCCATGAACAGTGGCTTGTTGTCGAAGCCACAGACCTCAACTCCAATCCACCTACTTCCTAGAACAATAGCTAAAACACCTTTAGGTTCATAGATTATCTCTCAATCTTTAATTGTTTGCTTATGTTTCTCAAGTATTTTAATCGGTAACTAAACCCTTTCATATGAGTGAACAGGAATGCTTGCAAAGTAATCAACTAATTCATTATCGGTTTTCTTTATCTTGAGAGTTTGATTCATTATATAGATGGGTTGTTCTCCAAGGTTGCCTTTTATCCTTAGTTGCTTATCTTTCTGTATATAAACTGTGTTTAGGTTGTATTTGTTTCTTCTTTCTTCGTGACTCCGTCCTTCTAAGTAATCCAGAACATTTTTGTTCCATTACTTGTATAAATAAGTGAACCTCTGTTTTTTGTCCTAGTTGGCTTATGTATCTTCGCTTTAATTGTCTTCTTTATTTATATTCTTCTATTTATCTCGCGATGTTTTTTTTTTTCGCTTACTTTTCCTACTGTCCCCACATGGTAGGTTCTTGTCTAAAACTTATCTCTCTCCTTTAGCTCTGGGGATTGGTTCCGTAGTTTTCGACTTGAAGCTCTCTTAAAGATGTTAACTAGCTTTGATGGTGAATAAAGTGGTTTCGCCGAAACAAATAAATAGACGTGATCTGTCTGCATTCTCTATCGATTTAATCTCAACCCCATCCTTGTCTTTAACTATAGCATTTATTTTTTGATTCAGGTATTCTTTAACATCACCCGCTAAAAAAGCATTCCATATTTTGGTAACCATACGAGATGATAATTTATGTTATAATGAACATATCTCGTGGTCCTTTATATCTTCCTTTATAGTCTTCTTTTGCTAGGTATTCGTACAGATAGTTGAACTTTTCAGGATTTCGGCATTCACCTTCATGCCGTAAAGGACATAAGGGTTATCTGCCTGACTTCTTCTAATCTTCTTTAATACCCAGAATCAACCTCCCGATAAAAAACCAAAAAAGAAAAAATACCAATTTCGAAAACAGAGCTTAAATACTACACAAAAAAAATTTACTTTTCTTTAATTTTTTCAAATAAGATATTGATTTAGTAAAAATTCGAAATCCTATCCATCTAATCTCTAGGGCTTAAATATCGTAGTTGATTTTTTTATATTTAATCTAAATTTTCCACCAAAATTAATATCCAGTAACATATTTATTTTAATGTAATGGTATCCCATATCAAAGATAATTATGGTAGACCGATAACCAATATAAGGTTCTCTATAACCCAAAGATGTAATTTAAATTGCTTTTATTGTCATCAAGAAGGAGAAAATACCCAAAAAACCGAGATTAGTAAAGAAAAGATCCAAGATATAGTAAAAGTAGGTAAAGACAAAGAGATTAGAAAAGTCAAAATAACCGGTGGTGAACCTCTAGTTAGAGAGGATTTAACTGAAATAATATCAGAGATCTCTCCTTATCTAGACGATGTCTCAATTACCACAAACGGAAGCCTTCTTACTAATAAAATAGATGAATTAGTTTCAGCAGGCCTTGATAGAGCAAACATCAGCCTTGATTCATTAAAACCTGAAAAATACAAAAAAATTACAGGTGGTAGACTTAAAGCTGTCCTAGATGGAATTACCGCAGCTGAAAAATCTGCACTCTATCCGATCAAAATAAACACTGTCCTACTAGATGGAGTGAACGATGATGAAATCAGCGATTTCATAGAATTCGCAAAAGAAAGAGATATTATCATGCAATTTATAGAATTCCATGACACTAATACACTATCAAACCAAGAATCATACCACAACTATCATTACAGCTTCGAGGAATTAGAAAAAAATCTCCGCGAAAAAGCAGAAAAAATCAAACAGAGAAAAATGCATCATAGATACAAATATTTCTTCGATGGAGCTCAGATTGAATTAGTTAAACCCATGCACAACACAGAATTCTGTAAGAACTGTACAAGAATGAGAGTAACAAGCGATGGGAAATTTAAGCCCTGCTTAATGAGAAACGATCTAAATGTAAAAATAAATGAAAACATCGAAAAAAGCCTACTAAAAGCTATCAACAAAAGAGAACCATATTTTCAAAAATAAAAAACCTATATCAGCATTAGTTGCTTAACCAAGAAAACTAATTGCTCAATTAGGAAAATATGTATTATTAATATTTTCTAGGTTTTTAATCAACTTATTTAAAAAATTTTTCAGCTTAAATTTTGAAACTTAAATGCTTTAAATAACTGTTAATGGTTTAAATAGGCCTTAATTTTTTTTGTTTTTTAATTTGTATTAAGAAATTTTATTTCGATTCTATTTTATTGTTTTACCGGTTTGACCCCTACATCTTTGGGTTAAATTTTATTTATTCTTTTTTATTTGTCCGAAGTTTGTTAGGATGTAGTTGTTGGTTCCTGTATCTATTATTAATGAGATTTTTGATTTTTGTGCTATTTCTACGGCTAGAGATGTTGATGATTTGTGTGATGCTGCTATGGGTATACCTACATTTGCACATTTTTTTACCATGTCTGAGGAAAGTCTTCCTGTGCTTACTACAAAGGTTTGGGAGAAATCGATTTCGTTTTTGACGCCCATGCCTATTATTTTATCGATACAGTTGTGTCTTCCTATATCTCTTACTAGGAATTTTTTTTCTTTACTGAATAATCCAGCCGAGTGAACGCCTCCCGACTCGTTTTTGAATTTCTCTAATAGCTCTATCATTGCATCACTTATCTGTTTAATGTTTATCTCTAATCTTGGTTCAACCTCTGGAGTATCTATATTGTATGCGTTTCCTGATCCGCAACCGCTAACAATTAATCCTTCTGATTCTCTAAAAGATGCTTTTTCAGATAGGACGCTTGATTCTTTACCGTCAATTCTTATTGATTCTATATCATCGTAGTCGCTGATAATTCCTTCTGAAAAGAGATGGCCTATCACGAATGATTTTTCATTAGTTGGTGAGACCATGGCAGTAGTTAGTTTTCTTCCATTTAAGTAGATTCTCAGGGGTTTCTCGATTGGTAGTTCTATAAAAGGTTCTTCCTTATCTTTAAGGCATTTTATCTGTTTCCACATCTATATTTACCCTCTAAGAATATCTTCCATTGATCCAATTAATTTATTTATGTCTTCTAATGTGTTATAAAATGATAATGAAACTCTGACTAATTTATCGTATCCTAGTTGCCTTAGAAGTGGTTGAGAGCAATGATCTCCTGATCTAACTATTACATTTTCTTGGTCTAATAGTTGAGCTAAAGTATGGGCATCTATCTCTTCAATGTAAAAAGAAACAACTCCTACTCGCTCTACTTCAGGGTAGACTACTTCTATCTCGTTTATTTCTGTGAGCTGTCTCAACAAATAGTTTGTTAACTTTTTTTCGTGGTCTCTGATTTTATTTAATCCTATTTCTCTAAGGTAATCTGCTGCTTTTCCTAGCGCTATTCCGCCTCCAATGTTAGGTGTTCCTGCTTCCAAGCCCTCGTATCCATCTTTTGTTGAATAATTACTTAGGGTTACCTCCCTTACATGTCCGCCTCCCAGTGAGAGTGGCTCTAATTCATCGTAATGTTCTTTTTTTACATATAGTAATCCTGTTCCCGTTGGAGCCAGCATTTTGTGTCCGGATGCACACAAAAAATCACATCTGATTTCGCTGACATCAATTGGGGTGTGGGCTGCGGTTTGTGCTGCATCTATTAGGAAGTAAGCACCTTTTTCTTCACAGTAGTTTGAGATTGATTTAATTGGATTCAGGCTGCCTGTGACATTGGAGGCGTGTGATATAGCTACTAGTTTGGTATCTTCATTGATTAGTTTTTTAATCTCTTTTTCATCTACTGTTCCTTTTTTAGGGTTGGCAAATTTCAAGTTTATGTCTTTTTGATCCCGGATCCTTTGCCATGGGAGTATATTCGAGTGATGGCTCATTGAAGAACATACTATGTTTTCGCCTTTTTTGATATCTAGGCCTCTTGCAACTGTGTTGATTGCTTCTGTAGTGTTTTTTAGAAATACAATTTCTTCTTCTTCGGCTCCTAGGAGTTCGGCTACCTTGAGATGTGCATCTTTGTATCTGTGCGTAGCTATTTTTGATAGGTGGTGGACTCCTCTTTCTATGTTGGCTCTATAGTTTCTATTGTATTCTATTAATTCTTTTAGAACGGGTTCAGGTGTTAGACTGGTTGCTGCATTATCTAAATAAACTACTTTATCTAAAACGGGGAATTCTTTTCTTATTTCTGATAGATCTTTTATTAAGGACATTTCCAACTGATTCTTCCAATTATCTTTTAGTTTTCTCTATTAATTTTTTCATTGTAGTCTTTTTGGTTAACGGCTAATATCTCGTTTCTTTCTCCTGAGTAGATTATATAGAATTTGCAGTTGCTTAAGTTTTGTTTCTTTGGTTCCTGGTCTATTATTCGTTCTTCGTCTCTGATGCTGATCTGAACAAAAAACCATTCACAGCATTCTCCTATAACATTAAGATCGTTTTCCTCTTTTTTTTCTAGTTGGTGTTCAGTTCCACAGGAGGGGCATCCAACTTCTACCATTTTATTTCCTCTTTTCTATCTTTCCGATGAATTCTTTTTCAAATTCTAAAAATCCTTTAGTAATTAGTGATGTGGCCTTGTAGAAATCTGAGTCTGTTTTTTCGTAGAGATCGTCACAGAAATCTGGGATCCAAGTGATTAAATGATCTCTTAGAAATTCTTTTTGTTTATAGATTGTTTCTTTTTCTTCGATGAATTCGGGTTTATTGGTTAAAAACCGCATTATTTCTAGTTCGAATGCGATAAAGTCTTCCGGCTCTGGGAAGTCATCGCTTTTTCCGTAGTTAATTTCTCTTAGGAATTCTTTAACCTCTAGTAAGGAGTCGCTTCTTAATTCATTGTCTATGTAATATGACTCGTAGGGATATAGGTCCTTTGAGACCGGTCCGTGGAATAGGCTTGTATACTCTACATCTAATTGGTGTTTTATTTTTTCTGGGTCTTCGTTGCTTTTTATATATTCCTGGAGAATCTCGAATCCTTTCTCCATGTCTTTATTCATCCAGGTGTTTTCTTCGGGATCTGGTATTGGGAATTTGTTTTCTGCAATATCTTTAGCCATTGATTTGCTGATTTCTTCTAAGTATAATCTGCTTAAAAAACTATAAAAATGGTTCCTAAATGAATTTAGTTCTTTTTTATTTGTCATTTTTTGTCCCCCAATATTTTTTCTAACGCTACTTTTGATTTACATTCTTCGCAGTATTTCATAACTTCTAATCTTTCGTTTTCTTGAAATACGCCTTTTTTTCCATTTAGTTTATCTTTTACTCTTTTAAAAGCAGATTTGGACATAAAGGGTTTACCACAGTTTTTACATCTAATCATTTCAGCTTTCCATATCTCTTTTTCTTTGAGGTCATTGAAATCGAGTTTTTGTTCTATCTCTAGGCAGTCTTCTGGACAGGCCTTTTCACACAATCCACAGTTTATGCAGTCTTCATGTTTGAAGCTTATTTCCTTTTTGTATTTTCTAAGAGCTTCTGTGGGACATACATTGACGCATGCTCCACATAAAGTGCATCCATCGTCTATAGAGATCACTGCGAATGGTTGTTCGATTTCCTCGAATTCTCCGAGGTCTGTTCCAGTTTCCTTGGAGAGCTTCTGGGAGAAATTTATGAAAGAAGATCTATTTTCAAAGGATTTTATTTCTTTTGAAGTGTTTTTTAAGCTGTTCTTAGGTGCTGAGTTATATATATCCCATAGTTTCTCTCTCAAATTATCTTTGTTTTGTTTATCTATTATCTTGAGGTGTTCCTCGAGATCTAGTTTTTCTAATATTTTTTTAGATAATAATAACCTATTCGAGACTTCACCTGCTACTATTACCTTATCTATGCCTTTTAGTATGGATCCAAGCACCATTGAGTTAGTAATTGCTTTAGATGATGTCTTTAAGGGAATTACAGGTGGTAGATCTCTTGTTTCTTTACCTAAAGAGATTAGTTCCTCGTAGTAATCAGGGGAGCTGAATATTACGACATTCTTTTTTAGTGAACTCCCGAAAAACCCGGTGTTGTCCTTTAAGACTTCATCGACCTGGCTTAATACAATCTCGTTATTACTTCCTTTAACCTCTACCACTGAGAGAGGACATAGGCTCTGGCATAGGCCACAGTAATTACATTCTAATAAGTTAAATTCTATTTTATTCTCACTGGAGATGGATATTGCATTTTCTGGGCATTCATCTATACAGAGGCTGCATCCTTCTAAATCCCCCATACCTATTGCAGCACACTTATCCCTCTTTATATCTAATTTATTTAGTGTACTATAGCCATTTCTCTTCGAAAGAGCTTCTTTTATAACTTTGTAAGCGTTCTGTTTATCTAGGTCGTAGATACCAAATTGATCCTTGGTTTCATACTCAGTTTTTTCTCCTACAACCACTTGATCTGCTCTTAAAGTTACTTTCTTATCCTCTAGGGTAATCGCATTCGTTGGACAGGATTCTAGGCATTTAACACAATCATCACATTCATCTCCAATAAAAAGATTATCAGAAATAGCGTTCTGAGGACAGATTATTTTACATTTTCCACAGTCATTGCATTTATTAAAGTCTATATTCCTATTTTGGTTTATTTCGACCCTGAAATCACCTAAATCCCCGTTTATTTTATTTATCTGTCCCTTATATACATCTAATCTAGATTCAATTATTTTTTCATCAACATCTTTTCCAATAACCAATTTAACTTCAAATAAATCTGATAATAACTCGGCTAGTACTACATCTGAGGAAGAGGTCGCATAAAAAATTAATCGATCTCCAAGTTCTACATCTACCTCTTCATCCGGTTCAGTTAATTCTAGCTTCTTCTTATACGCTCTAACTAATTTCTTAGTGGTCTTATGTGATTTTTCGCCATGGGGTATTAGAGTAAGATCTCTAACATCAAGGAAATGTATTTTATTTGGCTCTAATTCCAATTCAGTTTTGTAGTCATCCTTTGGATAAGGACAACCAATAATTACATGATCTAAGTCGTTTCTCTCTATATCCTTTTTAACAGTATTTTTTCCATCTTCCGAGCAAAGGTTCTCGGATAATTCTACTACATCTATTCCTTCTATACCCTTAATATCTTTATATTTGATTTCAACTAGGTTTTTACAGTTACACAAAAAAAGACCTATTTTCAATTAAACTCCTCCAAGTTGTTTTTTAGATCTGTAGTGTAATTTATATTAGTGAAAGTAGTTAATCCTTTATCATATATTTTTATTTCTTCAACTGGATAATATAATGTATTAATCTTATCTACAACTGCTTTTATTCGTTTTTGATTTCTTTTATATGTTTTTTCAACAGCTTGTACTGCAATATCTGTTTTTAATACAGAATGTAGGTTTTCCGTGTATCCATTTTTGTGTATAGGAATAATTGCATCGTAACTGCCTATTTCATTAAAAAGTAATTTAAAGATTTTTGGCTTAATAAATGGCATATCACACGCTACGAGTGCCGTATAATCTCCATCTGATCTCTTTAGGCCAGAGTATATTCCAGCTACAGGGCCATAGTCCTCTACGGGATCTCTTGTAAATATATCGACTCCATTAACTTTCGAACGCAATCTTGATTCCTCTTTTCTGTTTCCTGCTACTATTAAAACTTGATCCGTTATACTGGAGATCTTATCAACTACATACTGGATCATTGGTTTATCCTTTACTTCGTAAAAAGCTTTATCTGAAACAAATCTAGAACTCTCGCCTCCAGCCAAAATTACGGCCGATTTCATTAATTTAACCTCTTAAAACGTAGAATTAAAAAAAAATAAAAGAAGTTTTTATGTTATTTGGAAACGAACCCGTATATCATTGAGATCAAAGCTACAAATACAAATATCATCGATAGATTTATTCCAACCTCTATTATGAGGCCTCTGTATATGTCAGCACCTCCAACTAGGAGTGATATTATTGAAAATACTAGGAGCCAAACTAATGGCTTCCTAAGTAAATTCTTATTGAAGTTCTCGTTCATTTTTTAAGCATCCCTCTTTTGTTGTTTAGGTTTCTTCAAGTTCTTTTGTTGATTCTTTTCCCGTAAAAATTGTTTTATCTAATGGATATTCGCTTGGGGATAAGTGAGTTTCCATGTAGTGGAAAAGCAGTCCTGCTAGACTTAATATAGCGAAAGCTCCATGTATATATCTAATCGATAGCATTGCTTCCTTTTTGAAGAACGTCCCTATGAAAAAGGTAGGTTTCCACAGCATTAGTCCTGTTAGTATGAAAATAACTGCTTCTGCAGCTATTATCCAGACGTCTAGTTTCTGTCTATAACTGTATTTTTCTTCGCTGACTTCTTCACTTTTTCCCTTAAATATGTTTTTGATATCTTCTATTGAATTTTTGATGTCTTTTTTTGTTATAAGTATATTTGTAAATACTTTTGAGTCAATTGAAATAGCGTAGACTAAAGAGAATACGAAGTAATAGGAGACTGATGTTATCATGCCTATAGCTGCTAACCTATGCAAGATCATTGTGACCTCGTAGCCTCCAAGTAATGTAGGAATCCACGATAGTTCCTCAGAAAAGAATATTGGTAAACCCGTAATGTACAGAATTAGAACCGATGTACCGTAAAGGAAGTGGACGCTTATTTGTTGAGGTGAAAATCTTTTTATTGTTTCTTCAATTGACATTTTGTCTTCTCCAGTCTAATTTCTCTAAAACTGCTAAAAAAGCTATCATAGCTCCTCCTAGCACTATAACAAATTTCATAACTTTTTTAACCATTTGTGACTGTTCAATTGATTGTATGTAACTTGTGGGATTACTGGATCCTAAAAATGGATTAGTTGCAGAGGTCCCGTTATCATCTATATAATCCTGTCCTGGAAATCTACTTATCTCCGTATTGAGGTCCTTTCCACCTAGCCCTATAAATCCTACGACAAGTAATATGGCTGCTATCCCTGCGATCAGTGAAATCGTAGATATGTCTTTTACATTCATTTTATCTTCCCTTGGTTTCATCGATATAAAAAAAGGGATTTAAGGAGATACGTAACCTCCATCCATCTCTGTCCCAATTCTTTCCCTAATTTTTCTGGATATCTCGGATGCATCTCCTGCTAAAAGAGCTTCAGTTGGACATTGCTCACAGGCTGGTCTTTTTCCTTCATCTATCCGGTCAACACAGTAATCACATTTATCCATTGGGCCCTTACTTCCAAATTTCCCTGATTTCGGGAACTGTGGTGCTCCAAATGGACAAGCCCAGAGACAGTAACCGCATCCTATGCATTTGTCTTTGTCAACAAGGACTATGCCATCATCTCTCTGAGAGAGAGCGTCAACTGGACATGCTGGTATGCATGGAGCGTCGGTGCAGTGCATGCAGGCTAAGCTCACATAAGCTTCATTGGGTTCTCCTTCGTTTAGAGTGACTACTTTTCTCCTAAAAACACCTGGAGGAACATCATTTTCTCTTTTGCACGCTATTTCGCATCCTCCACAGTCTATGCATCGATCCTGATCAAAACCAAATTTGTATCTAACATCGGCCATTTTGTTTTCCTCCTTTTTTATCCTATGCGATTATTCTCTTCATCCCAAGAGAATCCTTTTTCTCCTGGAGCTGATTGATCGCTTGCTTTTTCCACGCTACACAATCCTGCCTTGGTTTCTTGCATTTGAGTCGTCCAAGCGTATCCGTAGTTAGTTACGCCATTTGCTGGTTCTCCTATACCATATGGAACGCTGCCTTCTGGGTATTCGTCTGTTCTGTCTTCTCCTTGGAAGTACCCAAACCAGTGGTATGGTATAAAAACTAGGCCTTCCATTGGTCTTGGAGTGACCTTTGCTTTTACTTTTGCTTTTCCTTCTTTGCTCTTAACCCATACCCAGTCATCGTTTTCGATATCTAGGTCGTTTGCGTCACTTGGGTTTATTTCAACATATACTTCTGGGCTTCTTTCAACTAACCACCATTCTTGTCTGGTAGCTCCTCCGCCACCCATGTGTTCAACTACTCTTCCAGTAGTTAAGACAAAAGGATAATCTTCGCTATCATTTTTTCTTTCTTGTTGAGCGGATTTAAATTCAGTTTTAACCCTATATTGGTTATCTAAGTCTTCGTATGTTGGCCATTCCTCAATTAATCCAGGTTCTGGGCTGTTTATTGGTTCTCTATGTACTGGTACTCCGTCTCCACCATCGTTTGCCCAGGACCAAACATATATTCTGGCTCTTCCTCTTCCGCTTGGTACTAAGTTGTTCTCAACTGCCTGTTTGTAATCTGTTTCTAAGTCATAAGCCCAATGATTGTTGTTGTATCTCTCCGTTAATTGGTCATGTCCATTTTGGCCGGAGAGCATTGTTTGGTTTGCTAGTTCCTTTGACACTGGCTCTACTATGTCTTTCATCTGGTCGTTTAATCCTTCTTCTATGGATTGCTTATCAGGTGATTCTGGACCCCATCTAACTCTAACATCGTGGCCTCCTTCGCTTACAGGAATATCGTTTCTGTAGAGAATAGGTGTTCCTGGGTGGTCTTCATTCCAACATGGCCACGGCTTACCCCAATAATCTCCATCGTATGGGCCTCCCTCAGCTCTTAGAGTTGTGGTATCAAAGTCTCCAGCGTTTTTCATATGTCCTTTTAGAATCTCTGGGGTTCCTCCACTCATCTGGATCGTTCTTGCTCCTTTATTTATCTCTCTTGTTATATCCTCCGGTAGCTCTGTCCAGTCTCCATCAATGTTTTTTGTGAATTTATCTCCAAATCCTAGTTTCTTGGCTAATTCTATCATTATTTCCTTGTCGGTTTTGCTGTTGTAGTAAGGATCTACCGGTTTAAATCTCCACTGTTGTTGCCTTCCACTGTTTGTAACACTTCCTTCAGATTCAAATCTTGTGGCTGCTGGTAGTACATATAGGTTGTTATCTCTGTCTGAGAGTGCAGCTGCTGCTGATGGATATGGATCGACTACTACAGCCAGATCTATTTCATCAAGTGCTTTTTTCTCTCTGACCATTTCAGAGACACTATTTAAGCTATGGCCCCATACAAATATGGCTCTAAGGTTATTAGGTTGATCTATTTCCTCTGGATCCTTTAGTACTCCTTCAAACCAACGAGCTACGGTGAAACCTGGTTTACCCATTAGTTCTTGGTTTTCAAACCTACTTTTCATCCAGTCGTAATCTACATCCCAGACACGGCACCAGTGTTTCCAAGCGCTTTCAGATAGGCCATAGTAGGCTGGTAAAGTATGTGAAAGAATACACATATCAGTTGCGCCTTGTACATTATCATGTCCTCTAAGGGCGTTTACTCCTCCTCCTGGAGTTGCTGCATTTCCAAGAACTAGTTGAAGTATACAATATAATCTCGTGTTTTGGGCTCCATTGCTGTGTTGAGTTGATCCCATTGAGTAGATTAAGGTCATTGGACCTGCGCTACCGCTGTTACTTATAAGAACTTCAGCTAATTCTTTTAGTTTGTCTTTTGGTGTACCAGTGATGTTGTGAACTGTTTCAAGGTCATAGTCTTTAACTGCTTCTTGTAGTGCTGCAAAGCCATATGTTCTTTCTTCTACCATTTTTTTGTCGTAGGAATCGGATTCAATAGCTCTTTTGAGTACATACATCAGTAATGGGACATCTGTACCAGATCTAAATGGAACATATAGATCTGCTTTTGATGCTGTCTTAGTTCTTCTTGGATCTGCTACAACTACTTTTGCTCCATTTTCTTTTGCTTTTAGTACATTTTTCATTAGAGCTGGATGACATTCGGCAGCGTTTGATCCAATAAAGAAAGCACAATCTGTGTTTTGTATGTCATTTGAGTGGTTCGTTTGTGCTCCGTATCCCCATGTGTTAGCTAATCCTGCTACTGTTGTGGAGTGACAAATCCTGGCTTGGTGGTCGACATTGTTTGTTCCCCAGAATGCTGCTAATTTTCTGAACATATAAGATTCTTCGTTACTCATCTTAGCTGAGCCCATCCAATAAACTGAGTCTGGACCTGATTCTTCTCTATAATCTTGTAATTGGTTTGATATCTCAGTTAGTGCTTCGTCCCAGGTTACTCGCTGCCATTCACCGTCTACTTTCTTTAGTGGGTGTTTTATTCTTTTCTCGTTCTTTGCTTCTTGTATACTTGCTTGTCCTTTTGAGCATTGTCCTCCTTGGTTTATTGGGTTATCATACCAGGGTTCTTGTCCCACGAGTTCGCCATCTTTTACTCTGGCTTTAAAACCACATCCTATTGCACAAAAAGAACATATCGTTGGAACTAACTTTTCTTCGCTCTCCGGGGAAGCATTTACTTCACCAATCGGGCCTTCTACCATTTCTCTAGATGAATAATAGCTTGCTAGTCCTGCAGCAGACGTCATTGCCGTTGCTTTCAAAAAATTTCTTCTACTTAGTTTTAGATCTTCAAAAATCCCCTTCCCTCCTGTTCGAGGTTATAAAAAACTGTTTTTTGCCATCTTTTCCAAAAAAGTAAAGTTCTAAACTATTCTTCAAACTATCACGCTAATATGTTATTGACATACTCTGGTGATAAAGAAAAAAGTTACGAAATCGTAACCTATAACTTTTCAATAAAAATGTTAATATATCCATTAACAAATTGATTTTTAATAAATAAAAACAAAAACAAATAAACTAAATCCCATATTAAACCAAATAAAAATATAATAAACTGTATTTAACTAATTCATTAGATTAAATACAAAACTAAAAGAACTAACCTCAGAAAAAATGATCTATTAAATAATAAAGAACTTGCAATAAAAAAAGTAAAGGATAGGTTTGTTTCGGTTCTTGTATTTTGTCTTCAAAATGCGTCTTTTATGTTTTCTTTAACTGTCTCGAAGAATCCCTTGTCTGGTTCTTTGTGCTGTGATTCGTGTTCTCGGAGTTTTTGCAGTAGCTCTTTTTCTTCTTCGTTTAGGTTCTCCGGTGTTTCTACTACGGCTTTAACATAGAGATCACCATATCCTCTTCTTCTTAGCTTTGGCATTCCCTTTCCCTGTAGTCTAAATATGTCCCCGTTTTGGGTTCCTTTTGGTATATCTAATTCAACTTCACCATCCATGGTTGGTATTTCTGCTTTACTTCCTAGTGCAGCATCAGGGAAACTCATCTTAAGATTGTAGAATAGATTTTCATTTCTCCTTTCGAATACATCATCTTCCTCTATTTCAACTATAACATAAAGATCGCCAGGTTTTTTTCCTCTTTTTCCGGCATGGCCTTTTCCCTGAACCCTCACCTTTTGTCCATTCTTAACTCCAGCTGGTATCTCAAATTTTATTTTCTCAGTCTTTTTAACTCTTCCTTCACCACTACAGTTACTGCATTTCTCTCCGATCTCCTCACCGGTTCCTCCACACATATCACATTCCGTTATTACGACCTGCTGGCCGAAAGCTCCTCTTTTTACCTGCTGTACTTTTCCTTTCCCGTTGCACTTAGTACATTTTTTTACACTTGACTGGTCTTCGGCTCCGGTTCCATCACATTGTGAGCACCTGGTGTATCTTTCTAGTTCAATTGATTTTTCCCCGCCCTCATAGGCCTCTTTGAGGGTAATATCTATTTTTGCTCTAAGATCTTGGCCTCTTTCTCTTCTTCTACCAGTTCTTCCCTGATTGAATATATCACCAAAGAAAGAAGAAAAGATATCTTCAAAGTCACTGAAGTCGGATCTTGCTCTTCTTTTATAGCTATCATCTACTCCAGCTTTTCCAAATTGATCGTATTTTTTCCGCTTCTCTTCATCACTTAAAACCTTATAGGCCTCATTGATCTCCTTAAACTTTTCTTCATCCGCTTCATCTGAATTTGAGTCCGGATGATACTTTTTAGCCTTCTTTCTATATGCCTTTTTTATTTCTTCCTGGCTTGCGTTCCTGTCTACTCCTAGAATCTCATAGTAATCTTCTGCCATTATATCATTTAAAAATAAATTAAATTAGATTAAATTAGATTAAATTAAGATAAATAATAATTTTTGATTGTACTCTAGTCTTTTACTTCTTCGTAGTCCGCGTCTACTACATCCTCGTCTTGACTTTGGTTTCTTTGTTGTGCACCCTGTTTCACATCTTCAGCGTTAAAACCGGCTGCAGATTGATTTGCTTGTGCTTGTGCCTGTTGACCGTAGACTTTTTGACCTATCTCTTGTGCTTTTTCTTGAAGTTCGTTCATTTTTTGATCTAATTCTTCAATAGATGGTTTATCTTTATCTAATACTTCTTCTAACTCGTTTATTTTATCTTCAACTTCTTCTTTTAGGTCTTCATCGATTTGTTCATCAATTTCATCCATTGTTTTTCTTGTGCCACGGATCAATTGTTCTGCAGAGTTAATTTTTTCGATTCTTTTTCTCTTTTTCTTGTCCTCTTCTTCATGTTCCTGGGCTTCCTGTTTCATTCTTTCTATTTCGTCTTCATCTAATCTTGCTTGGTCCTGTATGGTAATCGATTGTTCTTTTCCAGATCCTTTATCTTCCGCTGATACCTGTAGGATACCATCTGCATCAATTTCAAATGTAACTTCGATCTGTGGGGTTCCAGCTGGTGCTGGAGGGATTCCATCGAGTACAAATTGGCCTAATGATTTGTTGTCTTTAGCCATAGCTCTTTCACCCTGTAATACATGCACTGTTACGGCAGTCTGATTGTCTACAGCTGTTGTAAAAGTTTTTTGTTCTTCCGTTGGTATGGTTGTGTTTCTCTCTATTAGTTTTGTAAATACGCCTCCTTTGGTTTCCACACCTAATGAAAGTGGCGTAACATCTAGCAATAATAGGTCGTCTACTTCTCCTGCTAGAGCTCCTCCTTGTATTGCTGCTCCTTGAGCTACTACCTCATCAGGGTTTACATTTTTATTAGGTTCTTGTCCTGTTAGCTCTTCGACTTTTTGCCTAACCAAAGGCACCCTTGTAGAACCACCTACTAGGATAACATCATCTATATCACTTTTATTGATTCCTGCATCTTTTAAAGCTCTTTTAGTTGGTTGTTCGGTCTTCTCTACATGAGGCCTGATTAGTTCCTCAAATTTTGCTCTAGTTATCTTGTAATCTATGTTCTTTGCTCCATCGTCATCTTGATATATAAATGGTATGTTTATCGTGGTCTGCTTCCTGGAGGAAAGTTCTTTTTTTGCTTCTTCTGCTGCTTCTTTTATCCTTTGAAGTGCCTGTGGGTCTTCTCTTAAATCGACATTATGTTCTTTTTCGAATTTATTGGCTACCCAGTCTATTAGTTCTTCATCAAAGTCATCTCCTCCAAGTTGGTTGTTTCCACTAGTTGCAACTACCTCAAAGACCCCTTCATCTAGTTCTAAGATGGAGACATCAAATGTTCCGCCTCCTAAGTCGTATACTAAGATAGTTTTTTCTTCTTCATCCTTTAAGCCATAAGCTAGAGATGCAGCAGTGGGTTCATTAATTATTCTCTCAACTTCGAAGCCTGCAATTTCTCCTGCATCCTTTGTGGCCTGTCTCTGTGCATCAGTGAAATATGCTGGAACCGTGATTACGGCTTTTTCTAATTCTTCTCCTAGGTATTCTTCAGCATCTCTTTTTAGTTTTTGGAGTATCATTGCCGATATCTCTTGAGGAGTGTAGTCTTTTCCCTCTAATTCAACCTTGTAGTCTTCTCCCATATGTCTCTTAATTGATTTAACCGTATTCTCTGAATTAGTAATGAGCTGATTTTTGGCTGGTTTTCCAACAAGCCTTTCGTCATCTTTAAAACCTACTACAGATGGAGTTGTCCGTTCTCCCTCTGCATTCTCTATAATTTCCGGATCTCCACCTTCTAATATAGCCATAGCTGAATTAGTAGTTCCTAAATCAATACCAACTATTTTCTCTTTTTTTTCTGACATATTTATCACCAAGATACTTAATTTCAAGAATTCGAATACTGATTACTATGAAGAATTATTACTTGATTTTGCAACCTTAACCACAGCAGGTCTTAAAACTTGTTTTTTAAAGAGATAACCTCTCTGAAGGACTTCTATAATTTCACCATCTTCATGCTGTTCAGAGTGTTCTTTAGAAATAGCACGATGCTTCTTTGGATCAAATTCTTCAGTTTCAATCTCTCTTAATCCTCTATCTCGTAATTTTTCAACCAATAGATCATGGGTATTTCTAATTCCCTCTAGGAAATCACTATTCATATCAGCTTCAGTATCTAAAGCCGATTTAAACGCATCTAGAACCTCAAGAAGATCTTTAGTATATTCCTTCTCAGATTTATTTATCTTTGATTTAATCTTTTTTTCAGTTCTCTTTTTATAATTCTCAAAATCTGCCTGTATCTTCTTTACAAGATCCTCTAACTCACTAATTCTATCGCTTTTTTCCTCCAATTCAGCTTCTTTATCCTCTAACTCTTCCTTAACAACATTTAACTCTTCCTTTTTTTCTTCTAACTCTTCCTTAAGCTCCAATAACTTATCTACTTCCTTAGTAGATCCTTCAGAATCCGCCATATATAAATCTCCTCAAAAAATACAAGTACCCTAAAAAGTCAGAAGAAATGTTTATTTATATTTTAATAAATCTTTTGAACCACCGATACACACATTTAAACACACACCCAAACAGACCACCATACCTCAATCAACTCCCACTAGTAAAACTTACCTCATTTAATTTCTGTCCACCTATCACTATCCCGATCTCTGTATTTCTCCATAGTGGATTCGAGAGCGCTTTCCAAGTCTATATCTAAATAATTTGCTATACAGATCAAAGAAAAAAGAGTATCTCCCAACTCATTTCTTATGTCACCTTTTTCCTTTAAATCTTTTTTTGGCTTACTCCCAAACTCGTCATTAAGTTCCCGAGATAATTCCCCAACTTCTTCAACTAAAGCAGCCAACATAGAGAGAGGAGGCCAATATCCCTCTTCATAGTTATTTATAAAACTATCCACTTCTTCCTGCAGGTCTTCCAACGAATTCATAACTACCTAAAGATTAATGGAATTGAATTATGAATATGTTTTTGTTCACATACCAACCCTTCTTATTTAACTTATCCAACTCCATGTCAACTACCCCTACCAAAATCAAAGATTTTGGAAGGGGCTTGTGTATGATAGGACCAGACCACATGTACAATTTAATTATCGGTTTCCTCGGAGAACTTCCGTTACACACAGAGAGGTTCTCGCTCATCTAGAACCGATTCCAAGGGCCAGTTGACCGTGACCCATCCACTTCTGGGAACCGAACATGGTCAGTGGTCCCGTCGGCTCTCGCGAGCACGCTTTTGCCCGAAGCGGAAAAGTTCAGGTTCTCAAGCATGGTAGCGTTCCCCAAAGAAGCGGTTTTCCCTCCTTTAAGAGAGTGCCTTAAACCAGGAGCCAACCATTCAAACCTATTGACTTTGACCAAAAATATGTGTTCTAGCCATTTAAGCATTACCTCAATTCCTCTCCCACCTAATCAGAGATTAGGAAGGAGTCTCCTTGAGGTGAAAAGATGAACCTCTCTCCCACACTAAAAACTATTTGCCACTGAAAAAAAGAGAAGAAACTTTCACCCAAATAAATTAAACTCGCCTTCAAGAGACAAGAAATCTGTTTCATAAGAAAGCCATGATTCGCTTATATTTTAATTTTTAGACAGAATTCCTTAAGCTCTCAGCTACTTTATCAGAATAAATTACCAAGAAATCCCCATTCCTAGGTATTTCCAAGATTTTACTTAAATAAAAATCCTATTAAATCTATTTAACAATAAATAAAACTTAAATATATTTTAAATAAAAATAAATAAAAATAAGATAAGTTAGTGAAACTCTAGTTTTGGATACAAATTAAAGATAGAGTCTATGGTTATTTTCAAAAGATTAGGGAGTGATAATAGTTTACACATTAATATTAATAAGTGAAAAGAAAATCGAGGAATTAGGTTCTTTGTTTAAAGACCCTGTAATTTAGATGCAATTTGATTTTATTTGTTTTTCTATTTAAGAGATCTGGCTAACTAAAACTTATGAACCAATAGCTACATATTTAGACAACAAATTTATTATACAAGAAGAAGCTTAAGACTAGTTTTAAACTAAATTTATTATGTTAATTTTATTTGTTGGTTATAATATATGATTAAAGGTAGGTATAAATAAATTAATTTGGTGGTATTTTTCCAATTTTACTCAATTTTTTTAAAATCCTATTTTAAGTTTGTTGTTTTTATCTAATATAATTACTTAGAATAAACTGATTTTGTTAATTAATTTTTAGACAAGGTTATTTCGTTGTAAAAAAGATATATTCCTTAATTTTAGGATTTAATAGATTAATAGGTTTAGTTCATTTACTTAAGTTATTAATATATTATTAAATCTACAAAGTAGGTTTTAAGTTACTTCATTACATAAAAAGACATATGAAAATGAATTTAAATCAAGATAGTGAAATAAAAATTCCTTCAAAAATAGAAGTATTGCTTTTGATAGTGAAATAAAAATTCCTTCAAAAATAGAAGTATTGCTTTTAATACTTGAGGGGAATAACTGTTTCAAAAAAATAATTAAAGAAAGTAATTACTCAAAAAAATCTGTTAGTAATGTAATAAAAAAATTCAAAGATGAGGGATTAATCAAATACCACGTCAATGAGGATAAAAGAATTAAGGAATACGAATTAACCGAAAAAGGTTTAAGAGAACTCAAAATTTACAACAGAAAACTCAACCAGAAAATAGAGAACCTAGAAGACAAACATGAGTTAATAAATAACAGATCATTTGACGACAAATCAGACAGGAAAATGAAGATTTAAACCAATCGATACTAAAAAGAAAATGTAGCAATTCAAAAATAACTCAAAAGCCAATCAGAGCCAGCTGTAGATAAATAAAATAAGAACAAGAAAAAACCAAATCGAATATAGAGGGAAAAAAAAGATTTAAATTAAGCTGTGTTTATACTATTTTGTAAACTTGATCTCTTGGTTCGTATATCCTGTTTTCTTTTTTTGCTCTTTCAATCAATTTTTTGGCTTTTTCTGTATCTTCAATACCCATAAGTTCTTTCATTTTATGTATTAGTTCATTTTCTTCTGCTTCTCCTTCAAATTCCTTTTCGATTACATCTAAAACATTAGATACCTTCTCAGTCATTGATAAGTTTTCTTCCTTTTTTACCTCGATAGTGTCTAAACTTACATTTGATTCAGAATAAGATTCCTTAACTTTACTTAGGCAATTATCTACGATCCTAATTGCTCTTTCGGCATCCTTTAGTTTTACTTTATCGCTTAATCTAGTTCTAGCACTAGCTTCACCTAATCTAATAAGTGCTTCTAGGTTTCTTGCAGTGATGGGAAGAGGATCCTCATCTACACTAGAACTACTATCCCATCTTTCATTTCTTAATTCTATGTAAAATTCCTTTAACTTATCTCTAGCTTCTTGTGTCATTACTGGAGAAATTTGCCTGGCTTTAGCTACATATTTCCTTAGCAAATCAGGTTCTATCTCCGATTTAACTCTAACTACTTCAGCATCTCCTTCATCTACAATATTTCTATCCATCACCTCTTCCCTTTTTCTCTTCTCTCCTAATCGATTAGTATTCAGTATATGCTCTGCAATTCTATTATCCCTATCTCTATCTGGTTTATCTGTTATAGGAAAAATGAGATCAAACCTAGATAACAAGGTGGGATCTATATTTAATTGCTCAGGAATTGGCTCAAATTCATCAAACCTACCATATTTTGGATTTGCTGCTGATAATACCGCACACCTCGTTTTCAATGTACTATCAATCCCAGCTTTATGGACTGCTATCTCCTGCTGTTCCATTGCATCGTTAAGTGCATTTAGATCCTCTGCTTCAATTTTATCAAATTCATCGATAGCACAAACACCTTGATCGCTTAAAACCAAGGCACCCGCTTCTAAAGTGAAGGCCCCCTCACTAAATTCATCTTTAACTGCTGCCGCCGTTAACCCAGCTGCTGAAACTGATTTACCTGAGGCATAGACTCCTCTAGGAGCTAAATCACTTATGTACCGAAGTATCTGAGATTTCGCTGTTCCAGGATCTCCAATCAATAAAGTATGTATATCTCCTCTTATTCGGGTTCCATCAGGGTTCTTTTTAGGTTGACCCGAAAAAAGCTGCAGGGCAACAGCTTCCTTTATATTTGAATAACCATAAACGGCTGGAACCATAGATTCAATTATTTTACTATAGATCTGAGGATCTTCAGAAAGTTTTCTTATTTTCTCCTCATCCCCCGAAGAGATTTCAATCCTCTGAAACTCTTGTTCCTCAAGTTCGATGTTATTAGCTTCGACATATGGATCGTATATTCTAGAATTTTCCCTCTTCTCAATCTTAACGAAACCATTTACAGTAACCCTATTACCTGGAGTAACTTTCCCCGCTAAATCATCCTTAGCCTTTACTGTAATATCCTCCGGTTTTTCTCCTCCTGTCAACTGCTCAGGTGGTTCCTGTATCTTTATTTTCTGAAAATCCCGAAATTCCGATTTCTTCTCTAAAAACTCTATCTTACTAGAACCTGCACCACATTTTTCGTTATAACATTTTGGAGGAGACTTAAACTCAGTTTCACTTTTCTGTCTAATCTCCATGATCTCATGGCATTCCTCACACTTAAATACCGCTAAAGTTGCTTGCGGCATCACTTGAGTAGCCTTCTGCACAATCCCATCTATAGGAAAAAATCTGTTAATATGATGCTGTCTAATATTTCTGATCTGTAAATAAATGTCATCAGGCAGATTCTTAACTCTAACATTAAACCCTTTATCCAGATTAGCGTCATACTTCTCTAAAGCCATCTCCCTAGCTTTTTTCTCAAGTTCATCAATAACCAATGGTTCGACCAACAGGAGATCAGCTAAATCCGGATCAAAAAACTCTAATCTTTTATAATCTATGCTCAAATGTTTTCTACCTGGATAAGATTCAATTAAATCTCTTAATGTAAACTCTGTTCCCTGAGAATCATAATATCTATCTAAAAATTCCTCTACTACCTCTTTAAGTCCCTCCTCATCATCCACAGATATCCTATTATTCATAAAAAACCAGCCATCTATGAAAACAATTACAAATAACTAAAATGTAAAAAGATACACAAACAAATATGTTATTGCAATTGTAAAAATTTTTACATTCCATTATAACATCCATTACAACCAAAAAAACAAGGCCCACAGCCTTCATCAACCCCTCACAGAAGCTAATTCTAAATTTATCAAATAGCATAAATTCTTTCAGCCTAAGATAACATTAATAGAGGTTTTTTCACTAACACAATTATATCTAATCCCAGAAAATTTGAAAATGTAATTTGTCAACTACCCCTATACAATCAGAGATAAAGAAAAATGTCTACAACCCATTGATAAGATAAAGATACTGTTTCTTTAGCTGGATTCTATTCTCTCTATATTTGATTTACATCGGTTAGAGATATCTTTAAGTATATTTATTTTTTCTTCCTTTTCATCAACGAGGGAAAGAGCCTTCGTCATATGCTTATCAATCTCTCTAAAGTGATCCTTAAGAGTATCAATTTCCTTATTTTGATCTAACCTCTCCTCATCGCTTAATCTTTTAAGTTCACCAAAGAAGTTTATGCCTAGTTTTGGTAGACCAAATTTATTGAAAAAATCCTCGTAATCATCCAGACTTGCTTCACTCAGATCCCTTGAAAAATCAGGGTTCCTTAAGTCAATTTTGGTTTCCTCTTTAAGGAAATAGATATATCCATCTTCTGAAATGTAAGCTAATTCCTTACTGCCTTCAGACTCTGGAAAATAGAAAACTACTTCCCCATTGGGTAACGTAAATCTAATCATGATAATAACCTTAGGAAAATTTGTCCGTCAAGAAATAAAACTTACGCAAAAGCCCTTGAAGAATTAGATTTCACCAAAAACATAATACTAAAAAAATTTAGACAAGGCCCTAAACTTTCAAGATCGAATATAGAACCTTAGAGATAAAAAGATTAATTCAAAAAATTCTAAAAATAAATTATTTCAATAAAACTTTAGAATACTGACATCCTCCCATACATAAATTCGTGGAGTTTCCATCTATCCACCTGTATCATTCGGTTTTTTGGGCTACCGGTCGAAAACATTCACGCAACAGGTAGGGGTTTTTGCAGGTCCCCGATCCTTAAAAACCGACTTGACCCACCCAAATGCGGATTTACAGAGAACAGATTCAACGGTTTGGGATTCAAGAAAAGAGCACTGCCAGTAGCTACTTCCTGATTTTCGGATAGAGGCTTCGCTGCCAAGAACGGGATTCATTAGATCCTGTCCTACCACCCTCAACCGGCCTTGAAGACTAGAAACTTACCCAAAACTCTAAACACACATCTATCCCTACTCCTACTAACAGTTCGCCATCCATCCCATCGCTAAAGCAGATGATCCTATTGCCAAGGTACTGTAAGTGACCTCCTCATCTACCTAAATCAGAGATTTAGGAAGGTGCTTCCATCTGTTCATGGAACCAGTATACGGGGTTTTGTGCCCTGCTATCAAATGGTCTTCTAGGTGAACACGGTTCGCCACTCCTTGCAGGTTCCAGGGACTTACATTGCTTTCCAGTACTTCGGCAATGTCCATCTCTATTATGTGCTTTGGTCCTAGACTCGGCGACAGGAAAACTGCTCTGTTCTTATCTATCAAGAAATTCAACTTCCAAAAAATTTGATGCCCTTTTTACTCTTGGCTGTTGAGGGTCATATATAGGTCTTTGTCACGAATTGGACGTTGAATCTGATATTTTTAAGTACTATTTGACATATTTTTAGGTGTTGGTTGTATCGTCTTCCTAAGAAAGAGAAGTCTTACTTAATCAGTAAATAAGATAAAAAAAGGTTCAACTAAGATTCTCCGTGACTGGGGATATTGGTTTTATTTTTTTAACAGCGAAATATTTCTCTCCTAGGACCAAAAAGAATAGTAAAAATAATTGAAATACATTTAGGAAAATGGGAACAGGGATGTTTATCTCCATTTACTTATTTCTCTTCTAATACTATCTTTTTTTAGGGATATAAAACCTATAAATATAAATAAAAATGCTATTATTGTATTTAAACTCAAAGTTTCCTTTAATAAGAATATCCCTAGTAATGTTGCAAATATGGGGGCAGAATAGGAAACCAGATTAACTTCGATCGGCCCTAATTCTCTTAGTAGATTAAAATAAAGTAGAAATCCAAAGGCACTTGAAATAATTGAAAGATACACCAGTGAACCTACTGAGATCACATTTAAATCAAGGATCAGACTCTCCTCTAGGAAAACTTGACTTGTTATTAACATAAAGAGTGTTCCTGTCACCATTGCCCAAGCTTCCAGGGATTCAGGAGGCATATCTGTATCTATAAATCTTGTTAATGTACTTCCAATAGCAAATGAGAATGCTGCCAAAAAAATCAAAAACCTATAAAAATCAAATTTTAATATATTAAGTGTGCCTGGATTGAATAGAATAATTACACCTATTAAACCTAAAAGTAACCCAATTATTAAATTTAAATCTATTTTTTCTTCTGGCAAGATTATTTTTGAAGTTCCAGTTGTTAATACAGGACTTAAACTAACTATTATCGAAGCAACACTACTAGTAACCTTTAACTCTCCAACAAATAAAAAGGAATGGTAACAAGCTATCATAAAGAAACCTGCTACTAAAACCTGTAAAAATTCCTCTTTACTTTTAGGAAAAAATCTATCAGTAACCAAATACGCATATGATAACATAATAGCTCCAGCCAAACTATAACGAATTCCAGCAAATAAAACTGGAGGAAAAGAATTTAAACCAACTTTAATAGCATTAAAAGCTGTTCCCCAAGCAATAGACAACATCACGAAAAAAACTAAGTTTTTATATTTCATGGTACACCCGTACTTTTATCAAACTCAGGTAAACCTTCCCTAAACCTTGGTATTTTTTTTATTTTATTTTTTTCTGCTTTCTTAATTTATATCTAAATGGTTGAGAATACACCTTCCTAAATCTGTGGTCTAGGTAGGTGATGAATCAACCGTAACACTTTACTTAGCTCCAGTACTAACTAAGGGTAATAGGCAGTTGGTTGGTTTGTCTGCCTTCAAACAAAAAGCAATCCCATCTATAAAAAACCTCTGGGTAAACCCGAAACAGCTTGGGAGTAGGGGTCTAGCAGTTGTGTGGAGCAACCGAAAGTGAATAAGAGGAACCATCTAGGGTTAGTATATGGAAAACTGTTCCCTAATCCAATTCTTCCTCAAAGCAATAGGTTCCCTGCTGACGGTGTAAATAAGACAAGCACCATGGAAAACAAACTCCCTTTCGAGGATAAGGTCACAGGGAAGCCTCTCTCCTCACCGAACAGATGTGAGGTTAGGCAGGGGTCACTTCACTTCATTTAAATCCGCTACACCAACTAAATCAGGTCCTTTTCCTCTTGAAACTTTTTTTAATTATTTCTTTAACCCACTCATATCATTTCTTTCAAATACTAGTTCAAAAACTTAATACTTTTTTTCCTAGGCAAGCCGCCACCTAAAACGGAAACAGTTTTTTGTTTTTGTATTTATTTTATTTATGAGTAATAGAACTATGAGAGCTATTAGATTTAATGAGTATGGTGGTACTGAAGTCTTGGAATTAGAAGAGATTAGAGAACCTCTTCCAGAGTCTAATGAGGTCCAAGTAGAGGTTAAGTCCGCATCTGTTAACCCAGTAGACGTTCACTTCAGAAGGGGGACATATAAAGTTGATAGCCTACCAAAAAAACCAGGTTCTGATTTTGCAGGTATTGTAAAATCAACGGGAGAAAAAGTAAATGAATTTAAAGAAGGTGATAGGGTATTTGGCACCGGTATAGGAAAAAGCCCCAATGGAAGTTACGCAGAATATTTAACAGTTGATCAAACCAAGTTAGCTAGGTTACCTGATAACATCTTGTTCAATGAAGGAGCCGGAATTGCATTAGTAGGAGTAACAGCTTATCGCGCACTAATAAGCCATGGAAAACTAGAACCTAAGGATAGTGTACTTATCCATGGCGGAAACGGTGGAGTTGGACATGTAGCCATTCAATTAGCTAAATCGATTGGAGCGGATGTACTTACAACAGTAGGATCGGATAGATACAAGGAAAAAATGGAAAAACTAGGAGCAGATTTTGTCTTTAATTACAATTCAGAAACTTTAAAGAAAGATATAATAGAGGCAAGGAGACCTAATTTAATATTAGATCATATGTTGGATAAATACTTGGAAATAGATATCGATTTGGTCTCAGACTTTGGAAAAATAATTGGAATCGGAGAGACAGATAACGTGGAGATCAAAAACCCGGCAGTCGCTAGGAACAAAGAACTAAATGTCTCATTTATGAGTATGTTCAATACACCCAGTTTCAGGGATATCTTAAGAGAACTAAAGGGTTTAATGGACAAAAACAAAGTTAGACCCATATTGAATAAATCATATAGGCTTGAAGAAGCAGCTGAGGCTCAAAGAAAAATAATTGAAGATAGTTTTTTAGGTAAACTTATTATAAAACCGCAAAAAACTAAATAACTTATTGAGATCAAAATTATTACAGTAGATATCCAAACTTGAACCAAGAATACAACATCCCCTCAATACCTCAATATAAGATACGTTTATGTAGTAAATTAACTCAGGGTCTTCGATTACTTAAAACTATAAACCGACCGATACAAGGCATATAGCAGTTTATGGTTGATATCGCGACATCAAAACCTATCTAAATGTTGATTAGGGAAATTATCTTAATGGTTGAGAAGACCTCTCTCCAAAATCTCTGATCTAGATAGGTGTCACTTCAATTCCTTCTATTTACTTGTGGCACCATAAAAGAAGTAAACCAGTTTTTGGAGTGGCCGACCGAATCCAATCAGGTACGTTCTGATAAGGGTGGAATTTCTCCCTTTTTTTTGGATGGCTCCTCCCCTACCTACGGTGATTTGAGGGGTAAGAGTTTGACTTCTCTGTAAAAAAAGTTAGGAATTACTGATTTTTCAGTTTCTCACGAAAGTTGGATTATTTAGGATTTTGGTCTTTTCATTGGATCTTCGAATTCGCCCAGTATTTCTTCGACTGTATCTGTTATTGTAATTAATCCTTTTATGTTATCTTCTTCTTTGATTAAACCTAATTCCTGTTTTTTTTCTTGAAATAAATCTATTGCTTTGCTTACTGTGGTGTCTGGAGAAAGGCATAGAGCTTCTTCAGCATATTTGGTTAAATCTAAATTTTTCTTTCCTTTTACTTCTTCTATAATATCTGGGGAATATATAACCCCAAGGTAGCTATCTAAATCATCTTTAACAAGAGGATATCTGGTGTGAGGGTTTCTTTTTATTACTTCAATATTTTCTTGTAGTGAATTTTCCGTTGATAAAAACTTAATGTCTTCTCTGGGTACCATAATATTTTTTATTTTTTGGTTTCCTATCTCTAGTGCTTTCATTATTTCGCTTCTCCGTTCTTTAGTTAAGTCTCCTTTTTTTAATATCTTATTAAGTTCATTTCTTAGATCAGCTCTGGACTCAATTACCTCTTCGTTGGTTTTTAGCCATTCACCGCTCATCTCTACTCCAAATAAAGCTAAAGTTTTCTTAGCAACAGAGTCACCTATCCAGATTAAGGGATAAACAATTTTATTAAAATAATATAATGGCTTAGAGAAATATCTACAAACAAAAAGTGATTTTTCAACGCCCAAATAGGTTGGAGTCTGCTCTCCGTGAGTTAAATGAAATAGATTTAGAACCAAAAAAGCCAAGATTGACCCTAATCCAATTGAAGCTAAAAATGTTCCAGCAAAAAATGGCTCCAATATAACCGCTAAAGCTGGTTCAGCAACAATACCAAGAGCTATACTGGTTGCAGTAATACCAACCTGACAAGTTGTCAAATAAATTTCAAGCTCCTCCGTCATCTTCCAAGCCAACTTAAGCCCTGGTTTCTCGAATACCTCTTTACTATACTGCCTAGCCCTAGTCAAACCAAACTCTATAGCAACAAAAAAACCATTAGCTAAAATTAAGAAAACACCAGCTAGCAACCGAAAAACAATTTCATATATAAGCATTTCAAGAAATTTTATTCACCAAACCAAAAGAGTTCTTTGGTCCAAAAAACAACCTCTTCATAAACCAAGCTATAAAAAGAGAACCAAAGATAATTAGTTAAGTACATAAGAGAAAGGTCAGCTACCCATAGTCGAAGCCATGAAATTGCCTGGTTTTTATGAAAAAATACCCAATATGTCAGTATATATTACTTAAATCTATTTACTAACCAAAAATAACCGAAGACACCAAGTAATATTCGAAGAAGAATAGATAGCGAAGTAATAAAGTTTAGTTAAAAAATAATAGTAAGGTTAAGTCCTAGAAAAACAATTTTTTATTCCATTTATTTTTTTAGAACTAATTTTAAATAAATAAATAAATAAATAGCTAGATATTTTTAGTTTAGTATTTGAAGAAATTTAAGTGTTTAATCTCTCTAATATATTTATTTAAAGCATAATTTTTTGTTTCTTTAATTAGTTATCTGGTTTATTTGTTTAGTTTTTCTTCTTTGGTGTTTATAGTTAAAACTGGTGAGTTTGATTTTCGGACGACTTTTTCTGCAACGCTTCCCATTAAGAATTTACTGGTACCTGTTCTGCCATGGGTAGACATAACCACTATGTCTATTTTATTTTCGTCTATATAATCTAATATCTCCTTACTTGGGGTGCCTTCCCTTAAGACCTTTTTAATTTCTATTGAGGGGTCTTCAATTTCTTTAGCCATATCTTTTAATATTTCATTTCCTCTTGCTCTCAAATTATCGTTTATTCGATTTTTTAATGATTCTCCTTCAGGATAGGGAAGAACGCCCTTGTAACTATTTGTTTCAATGACATGTAGTAAATGAAGGTCTGAGTCATATTTTTGGGCTAAATCTACTGCATAGCTAATTGAATGCATTGAATTACTGCTCCCGTCAGTGGGCAAAAGGATTTTTTCGACTCCCCAACTCATTTTTGCTTCCTCACATCCCATATTTAGTTGGAATATAAATAATTTTTGTAAAACCCTTTATTTAGATGAATTTATCTTCCCATCTTAGGGAGACTGCTTCCTGATCTTTGATTAAGTAGAAGAGGAATTAAGGCAATATTTAAATGGGAAAAAGAGACACTATTAATTGGAGTTAATGGGTTTGAATGGTTAGCTCCCGTTTCAAGGCACTCTCTTAAAAGAGAGAGAACCGTTTCTTCAGAGGGAGATGCCATGTTCAAATATCTGAAGGTTTTTGTCTTCGATTTGGGCAAAAACGTGGTTTAGAGGGCCGAAAAAACTGTCGACCATGTCCAAACCCATAGGTGGAAAAAGGACGAGGCCAATGATCAACTGGTTCCCGAATTCTGGTTCCGGGATAACCGGGAACCTCGTCTGCCTAAATATGGATAGTTTACCGAGTCAACCGACAATTAAATTCGTCCCTATGGCCTAGTTATGCCACACACAACCCCTTCCCAATCCTTGATTAAATAGTGGGTATTTGACTAAACATTCTTTAATCGAAGGAGGAAAAAATGGCTGATGGAACCAAAAAGCTTTCAAAAATACTTGAATCAGCTACCATAAATGGTTACCACTACAATTTATTAGGTCTATTCGGACTTGAAAGAGCACTGAATGGCATGGAAGTAATGATAATAAGTTTCGTTTTACCGATTCTTACTAAAACCTGGAATATGTCAGGTTTTCAAACTGGATTGATTGGAAGTGCTGGTATTATTGGAATGATGATAGGTAACTTCTTTTGGGGTAATATCTCTGATAGATGGGGAAGAAAAGATACTTTTATTTACTGTGTTTTAAATTACTCTATTTTTGGAGGATTAACGGCTTTTGCTTTTAGTTTTAGTTCTGGTTTCATACTCCGATTTCTAACTGGACTAGGTTTAGGTGGAGCTTTAATCGTTGGAACCTCTTTAGTAACAGAATCTCTTCCTAATGAAGCTAGAGGGAGATTTATAGTTTATTTAGATGGTTTTTGGCCAATTGGAAACATATTAGCTGCGCTATCCTCATTTTTTATTTTATCCTACTTTTCATTTCAAGGCAGCATAGCGTTGCCGTATCTTGGGGCAATTGATAATTGGCGTTTTTTATTTCTACTATCATTTTTACCAATATTAATTATCTTTCCAATAAAAAGCAGAGTAAGGAAAAGCCCCTATCATCTTTTAGAGAATGGTAAACTTGAAGAATCTAAAGAGAAGATCAAAAAAATCTTCAGTACAAAGGACATTCAAGGACAGTTGTCTGAAATAAATGTGGATGAAGGATCTAGTACGGGATTTAAAAAATTATTTAGTGAAGACTACAGATTAAGGTCTATTTTCTTAGGCGTGATATGGTTTACTCTTAATTTTGGATATTATGGGTTTTTTATTTGGCTACCAGATACTTTAACTGCCGTAAAATTATTTGATAATGTTTATCTTTACCTAATATTAATTGCGCTAGTCCAAGTTCCAGGTTATCTCTTTGCAGCTTATTTGATCGATAAGCTAGGACGAAAAAAGTCACTATCATCTTTTATGTTGCTCGCCGGTTTACTGATATTGATCTTCTCACTTAAGCTAGACAATATAACTCAAAGTAACCTATTATACCTAAAACTTATTTTAACAGCTGCAAGTTTCTTCGCAGTGGGTTCTTGGGGCATAATTTACGCTTACACTTCAGAACTATTCCCAACTAAAATAAGAAGTATGGGACTAGGCTACGCAAGTGGAATTGGAAAAATAGCTGGCGTACTAGGACCAATAATTGCAGGTCTACTGGTTTCAAAGAGTTATAAAGCTGCAACTTTACCACTAGGCTTATCCTTCTTAATTGGAGGAACTGTAGTGATCTTATTTGGAAAAGAAACTAGAAAAAAACTCTTAAGCTAGCTATCACCTCAATTCAAGCAAAAAATTTCAGAAATTACACTAATCGCTAAAGAAAAACATAAAATAATATTAGAATTAAAAATAAAAATATGGCCTGCATAGTGTGGATAAGAAGAAGTTTAAGAGTAAACGACAACACCTCCTTAATCGAAGCATCAAATGAATTCGATGAAATAATTCCTCTTTACATAATAGATAAGAACATACTAAAAAAAACAGAAAATGAAAAAAGAATAAGATTTTGGTACAGAGCCCTAAAAGACCTAAAAAGGCAATTGATGGATAATG
Organism: Candidatus Methanohalarchaeum thermophilum; assembly: GCA_001914405.1. Lineage (GTDB taxonomy): Archaea > Halobacteriota > Methanonatronarchaeia > Methanonatronarchaeales > Methanonatronarchaeaceae > Methanohalarchaeum > Methanohalarchaeum thermophilum. The sequence goes on along the minus strand of MSDW01000001.1, from coordinate 1,082,118 downwards.
GAGCAGACCTGTTAATCAAAACAGGTGATCCACTTCAGATCCTAAAAAAACAAGTAGATAAAAAAGAACTTGAAAAAATATTTTTTAACCGAGATTATTCACATTATGCTAAAAAAAGAGATCAAAAAGTAAGAAATAAGTTAGATATTCCAATCAAAGAATTTAAAGATATTGTTCTATCAGAGAAAAAAGAGATATTAAATAGCAATGACAAACCGTACCAGGCTTTTTCTTATTACTATAAAAAATGGTTGGATAAAAATAAGAGAAAACCAAAGAAAGTTAGTTCCTTTAAGACCCCTAACATAGAAAACAGCAGTTTACCCAGATTAAAACAACTAGAAAACATTGAAAAGACTGAAAAAGAGATAGAAATCTGGAAGCCCACAAGAAAAGAAGGATTAACTAGATTAAATGAATTTATGGACAAAATAGGTGAATACAAGGAAAAGGGAGAATATCCTAACAAGGGATTTACATCCAAGATCTCACCTTACCTCAAATTTGGAAAGATTTCTATCCGAGAGGCTTACTGGAAAGCTGAAGAACAAAAAAATACTGAAAAAACCGAAGGGGTGACGGAATGGCAAAGACAACTAGCTTGGAGGGACTTTTACTTCCAGATACTACATAATCATCCTGAAATAAGAAAAAGAGCTTTTAAAGAAAAATATAGTAAAATAGAATGGAACAAAAAAGAAAAATGGAAAAGCTTTAAAAACGCTAAAACCGGTTATCCAGTTATTGACGCAGGTATAAGACAATTAAAGAACCAGGGATGGATACATAATAGATTAAGGATGTTGATAACATCCTTTGCAGCAAAGGACTTATATTTAGACTGGAAAAAACTACACAAATTCTATAAAAAACATTTTATAGATGCAGAGATCGCATCTATGCTCGGAGGAATACAATGGTGTTATTCTATTGGCCCAAGCTCTCAACCTTATTTTAGAGTCTTTAACCCTATTAAACAAAGCAAAAAATACGACCCAAAGGGCAAATACATAAAAAGATGGTTATCCGAACTCAAGGATGTCCCCACAGATTACATACACGAACCCCACAAAACACCCAAAAAAATTCAATCACAAATAGATCTAGACATCGGAAAAGATTACCCCCAACCAATAGTCGATCACAAACCTCGGATCAAAAAAGCCAAAAAAATGTATTCAAGGTTTAATTAATTTTATATAGAGTGAAAAACAATTTAAGGATAAATGATAGAGATCTCAAACCTATTAGTAGACATGGGAACTGGAGGAGTTATAGGAGCAGTAGTAGGCTATGCCTCAAAAATCATCTTAAAAATACTTCTTGTATTCATAGGCCTTTACTTCGGTAGCTTAGTCTACTTATCTAAAAAAGGCGTAATCTCATTCAATCAAGAAGCATTCGAATCACTTTTAAATAGCACATCAAGCGCAGCAGCAGGGTATGCTGGATCATTACTTAACACAGCTCTTGCCGTAGCACCTTTCGGAGGAGGATTTGTCGCAGGATTCTACTTAGGATTCAAAAAAGCCTAAAAAACTAAAATTTTTCGTTTCAAATGACAAAAAACTTTTTTCTAGATTAAAAGCTAAAAAATATCTTAGAAAACATCAAGCAGCTCATTAATTAAATTAAGAACCTATTTCAAAAGTGTTGTTAAACCATCTAACCCTAAAAATTAAAAATATTAGAAACGCCAAAACCCCAATATATGCTCTTAAATCATTTAAAATTGTATTCAATTAATCCTTCTTCTATCTCTTTAATAAACCCGCCGTCTTCTTTTTCTCCAGTTAAGAACGATACAGTAACAAAGACAATTACAGTTACGAGTAGACCAACAACTGAAGGCCACCAACCCCCTATGTAGATATTAAAAAAATATAAAGCCGAAACAAGGATCGATCCAGTAACCATGCTAGAGAAAGCAGCCTTTGAATTTGCCCTCTTCCAGAAAAAGCAACCAATTATCGATGGAGCCATAACAAGAAGACCTGCAGAAGCCATACTTGATAAAACAGCTATTAAATCTAGTCTGAGCCGAGCAAAAAATATGGTAAAAACCAATAGAAGAGTTATAACAAATCTAGCTAAATTTACCTCACTTTTTTCAGAAACTTCTACATCAAGAGTTTTAACAATATCCCTTGAAGCTATAGAACCTAAAGTTAAGAAAATAGATCCCAGTGTCGAAGTAGCAGCCGCAAAAATACCTAAAAACACAAGCAAAGCTAAAATATCTGGAACCTTCGTTAATAAGATAGGCATAGCTTTATCAGGTTGAGCTATATTAGGGACAATATGGGCTGCTGAGAGCCCAAAGAGAGTTGTAATAATTGTATAAATAAAACCAAAAATCGAAAAATACAAGATCATTTTCTTCAAACTACCAACATCCCTAGAAACAAACATCCTTTGAGATACCTGAGGATTTGTCATAGCAAAAAAAGCCCAAGGCAATGAAAGCCCAACAAATTTCTTAAAACTCCAGTTCACTTTCAATAATTCCGAGTAATTAGAAGACATTACATCAAAGAACCCTATAGGAGAACCAAAAAAGGCATAAAAAATGTAAAATAATAAAATAATCGATGTAATAAGCATAGTTATAGCCTGAAATGCATCAGTAAACGAAACCGCCCTCATACCTGCAATTAAAGTAACTACTGCACCAAATACAGCCATAATAAGAACACCGGTCATATAAGAAACTTGTCCATTAGTTAATTCAACGAATAAATATCCGCTTCCCATCAATTGAACAGAAAGATAAGGTATTAACATCACCAAACAAATTACAGCAGCTGTTGCCCCAACTAAACTACTACTATATCTATCCTTCAATAACTCAGGTGGAGTCAAATGATCGAATCTTTGACCAGCCACCCAGAACCTAGGAGCAAAAACAATGAGAAGTAAGACCGTAAATATAAGATAAGTCATTTCAAAACCCAAAGCTGCAACACCAGCCGTATATGTTAAACCAACCAACCCAATCATCATAAAAGCACTATAAGTAGTTGCACTATAAGTCATTGCCGAAATAAACCCACTCAGCCGTCTATCAGCCAAAACAAAACTAAAAATACCTTCACCCATCCTCCGCCTACCTAACTCAGTTAACACCAATGCAATAAAAACCCAAACCAATAGACCAGAATACAATATAACCGGCTTCATCTTACCCTACCCCATCCCTTCATCTTAAACCTACCATAAACTAATACCACAAGAGTAAGTAAAACCCAAAATAGATAACTTCCAAAGAAAGAACCTAACCCCTTCAAAAAAACAAAAGGAACAAATAAATCCAAAAAAGCTACCAAAATAATAAACAAAAACAGATCCCTAATCTGGCTCACCCCAAATACCTATAACAAAAACCTAATCTTATATCCTAAAAAAATTACCGTCTTAACAGTAAACTACCCCTATCTAACTTGCTTTGCTTGTGAAGTAGGAGCTTCAAAGAACTTATTCTGTGGAACCTAAATCTTTCTTCGCTATTAATGCCTTATTTAGTGACTAGTGCCACTGTTCAGTTAAGCATCTCCTTTGGTGTCTGCCAGTCCAATCCTTGGTGTTTTCTCATGTGGTTGTGGTAGAAGATAAACATCTTTAGCCATCTCTTTTGCATGTTTAACGCACTTAATTTTCAAAAATTAGCAGTAAAACTGGTTTATTCTTCTCTTTAATGTTTGAAACCAGCGTTCAATGTAATTCCTAATGTCCCCTGAAATAAAGTTACAGTTATAATCCACAAAAACCTTGGAGTTTACTCAAAACTCCAAATACAAATTTACCATATCTCTCCATCAATAGCTCACCATTCACCCTACCAATAAAGCAGATAGTTTTCCTGGCAAAATTTAGTAAAAGCAAAATGAAAGAGTTCAAACCTAAAAGAATCTCCCCTATCAAATTAAAACACAAAAAAACAAATAAACCAATCAAAAACCCGTAATATTAATTACAGTAGGAAGACTCTTCAATAAACAGTACATATTTATGTTCTAAGTCCCTAAAGCCAGTAACCAAATTAAAAACTATATTAAGAAAAATGCCAAAGAAAAAAGTAAAAAAATTATCTTTGTCCAAACCCTAATTTAAACCAATTATTACAGCAAACACAAACACCTATAACAGTAAAAATCCTAAAAAACATTAAAACCTTAATAAATTATTTAGCCTCTTTAAAATCATTTAAACCACTCTTTTCTTACTTGATTTTTAATCAAAAGAGAATGAAAGAAGGTTTCCTCACTAAATAAGCCAAATAAACCAAAAAAAGAAACTTTGTAATAAAAATTTAATCTTAATAAGTCACTAAAGACTCCGCCCTTTAGGCAGAGGATTCAGCGATTCTTGTATCCAACAAACTTAAATGTGAGTTCAACGAACATAGATTAAGTAGGGTCGTGGTGACAACCCTTTGAACAACCCCATTCCCTGAGTCCTCTCTGCCACGGAGAGAAAGGCGCACTACGAAGTTCTTGGGGATCGAATTCCTTCGGAAAGTCGCATGACAGGGCTCCTATGGCAGAGCCATCCAGTTTCCTCTAGACTTTCTCTCCAGCAAATAAAGTCTAAGCTAGGAAAATGGAACTCCTTAACTAGGATCCAAAAGCCTCCCCCTATCGGCTTTTTGGTCACTTGATAGATGGGAAATCGGCGATATGGACCGGGAACAGTCAACAATGCCTATAACATGACAGGTCAGTGGCCTGTCATGGTACTTCCCTCGGTACTGTCTTTAACCGTGGACTAAAAGGACGGGAATAGAGAGAAGCCCCATCCTCTTAGGCCTAAGAGGTTGCCACCAACTGCTATTTCTGGTTAAAAAAATCTAGGATTAAAAAGTAGAAAAGAATAGCTTACCAATAAAATTTAAGTGCATTAAAATACAAGTATTAATTGAACTGGTAAAGGGTAGAAAGGGTTGGCTAGTTTAGCCATTAATTCAAACAATACCAATAAACTAATAATTAAGTTATTTCAGTATAAGAAGAACAGTTTACATTTAGAAGATTTAGTTGGCTCCAATAAACAAATAAACTAAATCACATAATCAAACTAATAACATCAAATTGCAACAATTTTTATCTACATAAATAACAAAATCCCTTCTACCCACCAATAGTTCTTTTTTTAAGTTTCTAAGTCTTATTTTCTAAGTCTTATTATATCAATTACTATATCAATAATGTTTTAAATTCATTATATCACATATAAAAAACCTCGATTTTATCTATTCATCGGAGAAGACTCTCTTCCTTTCTTTGATAAGTAGGGGATGAATCACCACAAGGTATTTGTATTGGGGGGCCAATGAGGTTTTTGTTGAGAGGTTCCTAGCCCAATAGCCAAGTTTGAGTGGCCAAGCACTCGAGCACAAGGCTCCATCGCAATAGATACGTGGTGGGGTTGGAAACGGGGCTCTGTGACCGAGCCCAAAACCAAGGCACATAGTAGTGACAGACATGGGTGCCTGTCCTGGAAAACAGCATAAGTCCTTGTAGGACCTGCAATATCCTATCAGACCGTGCCTACCTTCGTTAGACCATTCGGTAACAAGACACCAAATCCTAGGTGCTGGTCTTGTAAATGGATGGAAGCACCTTCCAAAATCTTTGATTAGGTAGTTGAGGAGGTCACTGTAACTCTGATAAGCCAGATATCTATGAGAATAAAGGCGATTAGACAATCGAAGAATTAGGATTAAAATAAAATAATTTGATGATGTAATCCATGTACTTATTGTTATCTGAAGTTTTGTGGAAACTAATATCTAATTTGAATATGATATACTTGGATCTTAGTAATCCAATATTCTTAATCTATGTATTAATTTTTGCATCGGCTGCTGTTGTTTGTTTTTGGGTTTCTACGCAATTAGATGAGGTGAAAGGCTCGGATACTCGTCAAGGCCTATATTTTTTACTAATATCCTGTGGGGCATGGAGTGCTTCTCATGTAGGTTTTCTATTAGCTCCAAGTAGGTTACTAAAAGTTGGTTTTTATGAAATTGGTTTGTTGGTTGGATTGATAGCAGTTGGTGCTTGGCTTTATTTTTGTTCTGCGTATACAAATAGGGTGTTACATAAAAAGCCCCAAATAAAGAAATTAGCTATAGTTGTTTTTGTTATCCTAGCAGTTGTGAAGTTATCAAATCCAGTTCATCATCTATATTTTTCAATGGAATTTGCTTCTTTGCCTTTTCCTCACCTAACCGTTGATAACAAGATATTACACCTCTTTACTATGGGATTAGCATACGGCTTATCTCTTGTCGGATACTTCATGCTCTTAGAGAAATTTGATAGAGTAAGTTATAAGAGCAAATCCCTTATTTTTCTGGCTGGGCTAACTGCTTTACCGATTATATTCGATGTAATTGGATATACCAGCCCTTATTTGATAGATATAACATATGAACCAATTGGAGTTGCTTTATTTGCTGTAGGAGTAGTTTTAATTTATTTAAATAGATTTAATGAAGTAAAAATCGCGGGAAGCTACAAAAATCCAGTTATCGTACTAGGTCCACAGAATAATATACATGAATACAATAATAGAGCCAAGGAACTATTTTCAAATTTAGAGAATATCAACTCAATCGGAAAAAGCTTGGGGGATATAGAACCAAATTTGGGCGAAGTTTTAGGTAAAGAAAGAAAAATCCTTGAAATCGAATTAAATAACGAAACTAGGTACTATAAAGTTAATCAAAGTCCTTTTGCAGCAGGTCAGGAGCACCTAGGAAAACTGATAATGTTTGAGGATATTACAGAAAGAGAAAAGGCAAAACAAAGAGAGGAGTTTTTACATTCGTTATTGAGACATGATGTACAAAATAAGAACCAAGTTATTGAGGGTTATCTAGAACTACTCAAAGAAAAGAAATTACCTAAGGAAGCACGAAAATACATTGATAAAAGCCTGAAGGCTACAAAGGAGAGTGAAGACATCATTGAAAAAGTTAGAACATTGAGGGAAATTGAAGAGGAGGAAATTAAAGAAATTGATATAAATAGTTTATTAAAAGATGTATTGAGGGAAAACCGCAGTAGGGCACGCGACAAAGGAATCAAGATTAAAGAGAATGATCATGACTCTAATTGTAGGGTAAAAGGAGGAAAACTACTAAAGGAACTGTTTAATAACATAATAGAGAACAGTATAAAGCACTCTAATGCTAATTTAATCAAAGTAAATTATACCGAAAACAAAGAGTTTTGCAAAATTTCAATCGAAGATAACGGAAAGGGAATACCTGAAGAGAAAAAAGACAAAATATTTCAAAAAGGCTTCAAACAAGGTGAAACTGGAGGAACTGGTCTAGGCCTATATTTGGTTAAAAGGATAGCAAAAACATATGAGGGAAGAGTTGAATTAGCACAATCAAAAAATGGTGGAACCAAATTTAATATCTACTTAAAAAAAGTTTAAGCCACAAAGAACTAATTAAAATCAATTCAAAGCCAACTAATCAAAATCAATTCAAAGCTTAATTCTAATTCTAAATCCGAATTTTGTTTTATTAATCTTGCTTTAGGTTTTTGTAGTGGATGTTTTATTTTAGAGAGATGGAAAAGATATTGTAGAGATAAAAATATATTTTATTTAGATGTTTTTTATTTACTTGGTTTGATTTAAATGAATAGATGAATTTAGATAAAAATGAATAGAAAAGATACTAATGATAGGTTATCGGATAGACAGAAAAAGCTACTTATTAAGCAGTTAAGGGATTTAAATAAACATCTTCCAAAGGGAAGAAAGACTTTAAAAGAACTAATGGAAGTAGATGACCCCGAATTTGAGGGGAAGGATAACTCTATACAGAAAGTAGATGAAGAGGAACTAAAAAAATTAGAAAAAATTGTTCCTAGTGAATTTTATGATAGATTAAAGCTACCTATATACATTGAAGCTAGTAGGAAATTTAATCGAGGTACATATAGAGTTAAGGGGAAACTAGCGACGAAAGTAGTTAAATCGATATTGGATAAAGAGTGGAAGGTTAGTGATGAAGAAGTTTTTATCTACAGGCCAGAGGTGTTAAAGCTGAGGAGAGAATTAAAGACGACCACAAGATACACATTCCTTACAGAATTACATTAATAGTTACTAGAAATAGCTAACCTGGATGTTGGTTTCTAACTTTTAAGTTAATGTGAGGTATTAATCTTGAGCGAAGTTAGGTACTTTAAGGAAGCAAGAAATGGAAGGAACTATGATAAATTTAGTTATAATGTGCTTGAACATTTAGACAAAAAATTTGGTGGACTCGAGTCTTTAGCTGTAAAACTTCATTTTGGTGAAAAAAACAGCGAAACTCATTTGGATCCAGAATTAGTTGAAGAAATTTATAATAAATTAAATGAAGTGGTTTCAGATTTAGTTTTAATTGACTGCAATGTCTTATATAAGAGTGAACGGTCAAAAGGTTCGTCACATATAAGATTAGCAAAAGAAAATGGATTTAATTTTGGAAAGATTGAAATTGCTGATGGGGAGAAAGGAGAGGACGAGTGGATAAGAGAAGTAAACCTTAATCACTTTGATAGAGTAAAGCTAGGAGCTTCACTTAAAAAATACGATGGGATACTTTCTATAGCTCACTTTACGGGACACGAAGTTACTGGGTTTGGAGCAGCTTTAAAAAACATGGGAATGGGTTTAGGCAGCAAAAGTGGAAAACTAGAAATGCATAACGCTTTTAACCTTGAAATAGAGAGATCCGAATGCAAAGGATGTGGAGAATGCATTGAAGAGTGCCCTGCCGATGCTATTGATATACAAGAAGATAAAGCATACCTAAACGAAGAAAAATGCATTGGCTGTGGTAAATGTATCGCAGTTTGTCCAAATGAAGCGATAAAAATACCTTGGGATGATGCTACACCTGTGCAACTACAAGAAAGAATATGTGAGTATGCATATGGAGCAGACAAGGATAAAGAAACATATTTCATAAATGTATTAAATAGTATCACTCCAGGATGTGATTGTGTGGACCAAGAACAAGAAAAGGCCACCGATGACCTTGGTGTACTCTATTCGGATGACATCGTTTCAATCGATCAAGCCAGCTTGGATCTAGTAGGAAAAAATAACCTAGACAAAAAGTTGAATCCAGAGCGACAAGTAGAATACGCAGAAGAAATCGGTCTAGGAGAAAGAAATTACAATTTAAAAGAAATCTAAAGAATCAATTAAAGATTCATTTCCATAAATTAATTTTTAAAAATATCTTTATTTTTTTAGAAGAAATTTATTATCTAAATAGTTGAGAAGACACCTTCCTAAATTTTTAATTTAGGTGGGTGATGAATCAACTACAGATGTTTTAAGTGTTTTTGAGACTAATTAAGAGTAACTGGCAGTTGGTTGGGAGTCTGCCTTACCAAAAAGCAATCCCATGCCCTTGAGGTAACTGGCTAAAGCCTCGGACTCTACATCGAATAGGTGTATTAGGTAAGTAGTAAGGTAGATGGGTAAGCCCGAAACTTCGGGAGTAGGGTGTAGTGGTTGTGTGGAGCAACCGGAGAGAATAAGAGGAGCCATTGTGTAGCTAATATATGGGAACTGTGCCCCTAATCCACCCTTCCTCAAAGCGCAAGTTCCCTGTTGACGGTGTATATGAGACAAGCACCGTGGAAAACAAACTCCTCTTTCGAGGACAAGGTCACAGGGAAGCCCCTCCTAAATCATTTGATTTAGGAAGGGGTCACTTCACCTATATTTTAATGTTATGATTAATTTATCTAAAAAGGCTCTAATTGAAACAATTTATTTTTTTATGGTTTAATTATTTTACTTGCCTTTTGCAAATCTATCGTATTTAATCCAGTTATCGTGCCATTTCTTATTTTTTTCTTTTAATCTACTGAGTACCATTTCTCTTATTTCAGCGCTTTTAACTTCATCTCTTTCTTCTATACCTGCCTGAATGTTATCTGCTACTTTGCGGGCGATCTCGAGATCTGCTCCTGCCTTAAGTATACTGGTAACAATTTTTTCATATATAAATGGTTCTACGCTTCCATTTCTTTTTATTACCTTAGTCATATCCTTAAAACTCCCATATTCTAGCTTAAATACTTATTTCAATGAAGATATGATTTATATTTTAAATATTTTTTATTCTATAATATGATTATTGTTAATAGCTAAATGATTTTGAGGGAACTTTTAACAGAGAGTTTAGGCTAATGAACTTGTAATAAATGGCCAATATGTTAGAGAAAACAACAGTATTATAGCTAATAGAGCTAAGAATGTCACAAATCCTGCTTTAAATAGATCTTTCGTAGAAAAATATCCAGTAGAGTACGCTATTGCCGCTGAAGGAGTTGAAACCACTAGCATTAAGGCTCCTCCCCCTGATAGAGCTATTGCGAATCCGGCTATAATTGGAGATATGCCTACATTTGTAGCTATCTGTAGACCAATAGGAAGTAGTAGAGCTACTGCTGCTGTATTACTCATTGAATTTGTTAATGCGAAACCAGCAATTAGTAATAACAAGATAACTAAGATTTGATTACCTGCTCCTAGTTTAGTTATTATCTCTGCTATCCATTTTGCGGCTCCAGTTTTATTTAAGCTAACTCCGAGCGTTATTGCTCCTCCGTAAAGTAATATAATTCCCCACGGTACTCTTTCTTCAATATCACTCCAATCTACTACACCGAATACAAACAATAAGATTGCTCCTATTAATGCGATTATTGCTACTCCTAGAGTTGTTGAAAACAAAACCCACATTATTACAGTAAAAGTAAAAATAGCTAATGTGATAACCTCATTTCTGTTTAATCCTGATTTTTCTTCTATTTCCTTATTTATAGTTTCTTTAACTTTCTTCATATCCTTTTCTGTTATTTCAGGAGGAAAAAGACGCGTTAAAATAAACCAAACTACTGGTATAGAAACCAAAACAACTGGGAGAGTTATTTTCGTCCAATCTACAAATGATATCTGGTGGCCATATTGTTCTTCTAAAAAACCAATTGTGAGTGGGTTACGAGCTCCTCCCAGTAGCGTTCCCCAACTACCTACCGATGTGCCAAATGTAAGGGAAAGAGCAGCTGCTATACCAAAATTACTTTCTTTTGGGGTTAATTCAATTGTTCTAAGAACCTTAACGACAATAGGATAAAGTAATGTAGCTACTGCATGTTCAGGCATAGCAAAAGACAAGGATCCTCCAACAAATAAGAGACCTAAAATAAATCTCTTGGGCTTATATCCAAATAAACCCATTAATTTAAGAGCAACTATCTTATGAAGACCATATTTTTCTATCGAAGCCGCAAGCATAAAAGCCCCTAGAAGGAAAAAAACTGCTTTGTTTCCAAATCCTTGAAAGACACTCTCTGATGAAATTACACCAAAAAGTGGAGGTAAAACCATAACAAGTATAGCCGTAACCTCTATTGGAATCGGTTCAGTTGCCCAGAATAATGCTGCCAGAAGTAATACACCAATCATTATTTGGCCATCTCTCGAAAGACCTTCAGGATTAGGCAATGTAAAAGCAGCTAATATAAATAAAAAACCAACTGACAACACTATTACCTTAAAATAATTAACCTCTCTAATGGAATTACTGACAAACTTGTGAACCAAAGAAGATCACCTCCCAGTTACCTCCCAGTTTATTATTTAGGAATCAGGAAAGAAAGCATTATATTATTTTCTTTTTATATTTTTAAGTGCCGGGTCGTGTAATTTTAATTAAGATAGCTTTATATATTTAATAACATTCATGGTAGATCCACATGTTCAGTAAAATCTTAGTTCCAGTTTCATCTGAAGAGTATTCTAAAGAAGCTATAGAGAGAGCAGCCGACTTAGCATCGAAGTACGAGGATGGGAAGTTACATATCCTTTATATAATAGAGGAAAAAATGCTTGAAGATGTAAATAATGTCTCAGATACTATGATGACTGAAGAGGACAAGAAAAAGCTAAAAGAGGAGATAATCAATGAAAGAACTAAGGTAGCTGAGGATGTAATATTGAAAAAGACTAAGAGTGCTGTTGAGGAAAAGGATGTTGACATAGAGATCGAGCCAATTGAAGTTGGCTGTTTTAGTGACTCTATTAGCCATTTTATCGATAAAGGATTAGTAGATTTAATTTTAATTGGTTTTCATGGCCGAAAGTATTTAAATTACAGTGTTATACAGAGTAGTTCTCTTCCTCTATGGTTGTACAAAAAAGAAGAAGGCATGAAACTTATGCTAGTCGCTTCTAATCTAACGGTAAACGAAGTCGCATATGACACTGTTTTTGAACTTATAAAGAAATTTGATCTAAAATCAGTTGATCTAGCCTACATACTCGATTACTCTAAAGAAAAAGACTACAAGTATGAAAAAGAAAATATTGTTGAAAGTAAATTGACTAGAAAAGAGATGAGGGATCGGGCTGAAGATTTCGTCAATGAATTCAAAGATAAATGCAAAGAATTGTCAGTAACCCCTGACGTAGAAATAATCGAAGGGAAAATAGAAAAGATCACTTTGAGTGCATGTAAAGAAAGAAATACTGACATTATAGTACTAGGAGACATCATGAAGGAAGAAAGACTATCCTTAACAGAAAATATTGACAAAAAAATTGTTGAAAGTATTCCTTGTTCAATTATACTATCAAGATAAAGTCAATTTGGATTACACTATCAATATAGAATTAATTTAATTAGAGGCACAAAATGGAAACATCCTTAGAAGATATTACTTATATAGATAAGATTAAGGAATTTCTTAATAAATATTACCGTAAAGAAGTTCTTAATTTAGCTAAATCTTATCCTGAAAATAAGTCTTTGAGGATAGAGTATAGCGACTTAGAGAAATTTGACTCAGACCTAAAAGATAAATTACTAAAAGACCCTGAAGAGGTTATAGAAGCAGCTAAAAAATCTATTAGAACTATTGATTTACCTATAGACAAAAAATTTGACCAAATTAATTTTAGAGTAATAAATCTACCTAAAGAAAAGAGAATTCTAGCTAGTAATATAAGAAGTAAACATATTGGTAAATTAATATCAACTGAAGGAATAGTACGAAAAGCAACAGAAGTCAGGCCCAAACTAACAAAAGCTACATTTAAATGTCTGAGATGCGGAGAGGAGATCGAAGTAGTTCAAAATGACCGAGATCTAACGGAACCCAATAAATGCACGAGCTGCGAACGAAAAGGCCCTTTTAACTTATTAGAGGAAAAATCAGTCTTTATTGACTCGCAGAAGCTACAAATACAAGAACCCCCTGAGGATCTAAGAGGAGGAGAACAGCCACAAGAGCTAAACATCCATATAAGTGATGATATAACTGGTATAGCCGTTCCTGGAAATCGTATAGTTCTTAATGGAGTCCTTAAATCTTTTCAGAAAACAAAGAATAAAAAAAAGACCACTCTATTTGATGTATTTCTTGAAGCCAATTCCATCGAAATAAAGGAACAGGAATTTAAAGAACTAGAAATCTCTGACACAGAAAAAGAAAAAATTCTAGAATTCTCGAAGGACAAAAATGTATATGATAAAATTAGGGACTCAATAGCTCCTTCCATATATGGATACGAAAAAGTAAAAGAGGCAATGGCCCTACAACTCTTTTCTGGAATACCTAAAAAACTCCCAAATGGATCAAGAATAAGAGGAGATATACATACTCTACTAGTTGGAGACCCTGGAATTGGAAAATGCGTTTCACCCGAAACTAAGATAACATTGGGTTCTGGACAACAAATACAGATCTTAGATCTAGTTGAATCTTACCTAGACAACGATGCAAAAGAAATTGAAGATGGTTACCAACAACCCGTTGAAAATGGATTAAAGGTGAAATCATTAAATTTGGAGAAAAAAAAGATAACAGAAAGAGAGATAAATCGAGTATGGAAAAGAAGGGCTCCAAAGGAAATGGTAGAGATAAAGACAACTAGTGGTAAATCGATTAAGGTAACTCCCAGTCATCCATTACTTATAGAAGAGACTGGAATCAGATGGAAAAAAGCAAGGCACATTGATGAAGGAATGTTAGTAAAGGGAATCAAACCAATCTCTTCAAAACATAAAGATAGGAATAGAGAAATTCACCAAGATCCTGCAGCCTCGAGCCGGGAGGTTCTTGAGGTCAATCAAATCTGTGATTACGAGGTCAGTGAAATAAATTACTTTGAGCCTAGTTTTGATTGGGTCTACGATCTTGAAATCAATAACCACCATAACTACATTACTGACGATATATTCTCTCATAATAGTCAAATACTTAGATATGTATCAAATTTAGCTCCTAGAGGGGTCTATGCATCAGGTAAAAATTCAACTTCAGCTGGTTTAACGGCAGCAGCAGTTAGAGACGAGTTTGGAGATGGAAAATGGACATTAGAGGCAGGTGCCCTGGTTTTAGCAGATAAAGGTATTGCAACTATCGATGAAATAGATAAAATGGATAAAAAAGATAGAAGCGCATTACATGAATCTATGGAGCAACAGACTATTTCAATAGCTAAGGCTGGTATTACAGCTACTTTACAATCTAGATGTGCATTACTTGGAGCGGCTAATCCAAAATATGGTAGGTTTGATGAATTTGAGCCTGTAGCTGAACAAATAAACCTAGAGCCTACCTTGTTATCTAGGTTTGACCTAATATTTACGCTTACTGATAAACCGGATGAAAACAGGGATAAAAAAATAGCCGACCACATAATCACCACTCATCACAAGGGAGAAAAGACAATGAAGCCTATTAATAAAGAAAAGAGCAATAATGAGGAGAAGGATACGGAAGAAGAAATAGATCCAGAGATTAAGCCTGAGTTACTTAGAAAATTTGTGGCTTTTTCAAAGAGAATTGTACCAATATTAACTGATGAGGCTAAGGAAAAAATAAAGAAATATTACTTAAACCTAAGGGAGATAGGTGAGGAGGAAGATTCTCCAGTTCCCGTTACTGCAAGACAGTTGGAGGCCTTAATTAGGTTGGCAGAGGCAAGTGCAAGAACTAGGTTAAGCGATAAGATAACTCCTACAGATGCGGAGAGATCCATAAAAATAGTTAGACAATGTCTGGAGGAGGTCGGAATGGATCCTGAGACTGGGGAACTTGATATTGATGTATTAGCTACTGGAACTACTAAAAGCCAAAGAGACAAAATCAAGATAATTAGAGGTGTAATCGACCAATTGGAGAAAGGCAAATCTAAAGGAGCACCAATTGAAGAAGTACTTGAAAAAGCAAGTGAACATGGATTAGAAAAAACTGAAGTTAAGGAAAGTTTAAGGAAACTTAGAGAAAAAGGAGATATTATAGAACCTAAAGCCGGTAAGACTGTTCGAACCACTTAAATCAGTTTTTAGACACGATTTATTTTTTAAAAAGAGGAGATTGTTTGATGTATATGAGGATCCATGAGAAAAAAGAAGAGACGATCGTAGCAGTTTGTGATGAAAAATTACTAGGAAAAACCATTGGAGAAAAAGATATAGAGATAACTATTAAAAGAGAGTTCTATGGAAAAGAAGGATTTAGCCAAGAAGAAATAAAAGAAGCTATGAAAAAAGCAACGATTGGAAATCTTGTTGGAAAAAATAGCGTTGAACTCGGAATCAAACATGGATTCATCGATAAGGATCATGTAATTGAGATAAACGGAACTCCACACGCCCAAATGGTTCTACTTTAATTTATAGTTATATAAAAAAAATGTTTAAGTAGAGGATTCAATGGATGAATAAATTCTGCCCAAAATGTGGAAAAGAAAAAGAGAGGTTTGTAGGAAAAATTTGTTTGGATTGCTTCATAGAGGAAGAAGATCTAGTTTTCCTTCCAGATGAACTTGAAGTAGAGTTTTGTCCTAAATGTGGATCATTCAAAGATGGATCCACTTGGAAAAAGATTGAAGGACCATCAAAAGCTGCTGCTGCTGAATCTGCTGTTATGTCTAATCTTAGGGTTCACAGGTCGGTTAAAGACCTAGATATAAAAATTTCTTCTAGGTCTAAAAATGATCACATAGATGTTATATTACATATATTTGGTGTCCTAAGAGGACAAAAAGTTAGATTTGATGAAAAAACCAATGTTAAATTAAATAAAGTCACCTGCAAGAGATGTAATAAAATAGAAAACGGTTACTTTGAATCTAAAGTACAGTTAAGAGGAAAGAATAGAGATCTAAGTGAGAAAGAGAGAGAAAAAATCGGTCAAATGATTAACCAATTAACGAATACGTTGAGCGAAGAAAATAGAATGTCTTTCATATCCGAGATAAGCGAAAAGGATGGAGGACTAGATATATTCACAGGTACAACTGATTTAGCTAGAAAGATCTCAAACAATGTAATAGAAAAATTTGGTGGCAGTTACTCAAAATCAAGTACACTTATAGGTATGAAAGATGGACAAGAAGTGCATAGGATCTCCTTTTCGGTTAGGCTACCTAGTTTCACCGTGGGTGATGTTGTAAGACTTAAAGAAAAAATTCTTGGCATAATAGATGTTGGAAAGGTTATTTCTGCTGTAAACTTAAGAACTGGAAAAAAAGAAAAGATTCCGTGGAAGAAATTTAAAGATGAAGAAGTTGAGAAAATAGGAAGCCAAGATGATTTTGAATCTGCAGTAATTTCACTTGTTACTGAAAACGAAGTTCAGATAATTGAACCAAATACTCATAAAAATGTAAGTCTTAAAAGACCAAATTTCATTAAAAAGAGAAGTGAGGGTAGTAACATCAAAGCCCTAAAAAATGGAAGAAACTGGATCTTAATTCCAAAGAAGTTTGCTTAAAATGACCGAATTTAAGAAGCTTATAGAAAAAGGAGAATGTGGAAATTTAGAGTTTAAAGAAAAGTTAAAGAAAGACCTACATCTAAAAACAAATAAAAAATCTAGTTTAGCAAGTCAACTCAAATTTAGGTTACTTGAAGGAAAAGGCTTAGCCAACTATTTAATTGGAGTGGACGATGATAAAAATAAAATCGGACTGGAAAAAGACGAATTTAGGGAAACTGTAAAAGTAATAAAAGAAATCTCCAAAGAAGTAAACGCAGAAATAATAGACATAAAGGAAAAAAAGATAAGTAAAAACAAAAAAATTGGTTTAATCAAAATTAATTCCACATCAAAGGACTCGGAGCACCTAATAGTAGGAACTGCTGGACATGTGGATCATGGAAAAAGTTCTCTAATAGGTTCCTTAGTAACTGGAGAAGCTGACAACGGAACCGGGAAAACTAGGACATACTTCGATGTACAGCCACACGAAATCGAAAGAGGATTAAGCGCTGACTTAAGTTATGGCGTATATGGTTTTAACAAAAATGGGGAACCAGTTAAATTAAGAAATCCACTAAGCAGCCAGGAAAGAAGAAAAATAATATCAAAATGCAATAAAATAGTTTCCTTCGTTGATACAGTTGGCCATGAACCTTGGCTAAGAACTACAATTAGAGGACTAGTAGGACAGAAATTAGATTATGGTTTACTCGCTATTGCAGCAGACGAAGGTGTCACACACATAACTAGAGAACATTTAGGGATACTTTTGGCAATGGATCTTCCGGTTATAGTTGCTATAACCAAAACAGACTTAGCCGATGAAAAGAGACTAAATAAAACATTACAAGAAACTACTAAGCTATTAAAAAAAGTGGGTAAGGTTCCATACAAGATCGAATGCAGAGAAGACATAAATACAGTACTAGAGAACAAAAGCAATGTACTAATACCTATACTAAAGACTTCAGCCGTTTCCCTCAGAGGAATATCTCTTCTGGATAAGTTACTGTACAGCTTACCAGCTAAGAAAGAGGACAAAGAAAAGCCATTCAAGATGTACATAGACAGAATATATGATGTAACAGGCGTGGGAAAAGTAGTCAGTGGAACCGTTATGAGTGGCAAAGTTAAAGAAGGAAAAGAAGTACTTTTAGGGCCTACCAAAACAGGGGAATACAAACCAGTAAAGATTAAATCAATAGAAATGCATCACCATAAAGTAGAAAGAGCCGAATCAGGACAGATAGTTGGTATCGCCCTTAAAGGTATAGAAGATGTGGATATACAGAGAGGAATGACATTAGTTTCTACTGAAGTAAACCCAGAAACAGTAAGAGAATTTAAAGCAGACATAATGGTCTTAAACCATCCAACAAAGATACATGAAGGCTACGAACCTGTAATACACTTAGAAACAATTTCAGAAGCAGCAGAATTTATGGAAATAAAAGGAGATTTCATAGTTGCAGGAGACTCTTCGGAGGCCAGATTAAGATTCAAATTCAACCCTCATTACATATATGAAGGACAAAAATTCATCTTTAGAGAAGGAAAAAGCAAAGGAGTAGGAAAAGTAAAAAAAGTTATCAAGTAAGACAGAAACCTCAATTTTTTTATAACCTAAAAAAATTAATTTCCTAAAAGATTTAATTTAAATCAAAACTGAAATAAGGTGTTAGAAATGGCAAGATTTCCAGAAGCAGAAAAAAAATTATTTGAATTCAAAATTTGTATGAAATGCAACGCAAGAAACCCATCAGATGCAGAAAAATGCAGAAAATGTGGATACAAGGGATTAAGAGAGAAATCTAAAGAAGGGAGAGGATGAACATAGAAGAACTCCTCGACAAAGAAAAAACCCAGCATTTATCACTGATAGATCCGGATGAACAGAGCCCCTCAAAAGTAAAGGAAATAGCTAGTGAAGCAGAAAAAGGAGGAACAGACGCTTTTATGGTAGGAGGATCCCTAGTAAAGGGAGAATCCATACTTGATAAAACAGTAGAGGCTATTAAGAAAACTACCGAACTCCCAGTAATACTTTTCCCTCAAGACCATTCAGGTTTAACCCCAAAAGCTGATGCAGTTTTCTTCATGAGTTTATTAAACTCTAGGGAATCCATGTACACAACTGGATTTCAGATGAGAGGAGCTCCATTAATAAAAAAATTTGATTTAGAGGTACTACCCATGGCCTATCTAATTGTTGAGCCAGGAGGTACTGTAGGTTACATCGGCGATGCAAAAGAAATTCCTAGAGAAAAACCAGAAATCGCAGTTGCTTACTCCTTAGCTGGCCAATACATGGGAATGGATTACATCTATCTGGAAGCCGGCTCAGGAGCTAACAAACCTGTTCCACCAAAGATGGTAAAAGCAGTTAAAGAAAACATTGATGCTAACCTAATAGTTGGCGGAGGTATCAGAAACCCTAAGCATGCTAAGGCAATTTCAAAAGCTGGAGCCGACTTCATAGTTACAGGAACTGCAATAGAAACAAAAGATAACATAAAAGATGCAGTAAGTAGCTTTAAAGAAAGAATCTGTTGATTCTACACTAACTTAAAGAGGAAAACCTTATGGTAAAAAATAATAACACAGTTTTCTTAGATGGAAATAGAGTAAGTGACCTTTTATCCATGGAAGAAGTAATCGAAGCCGTTGAATCAGCTTTTAAGGAATATGGTGAGGGTAAGACGCAGATCCCTGCTAAGACCTATCTTTTCTTTGATCAATACAATGGTGATTACCGTTCAATGTTAGGTTATCTCGAGGAAGAGGATGTAGCAGGATGCAAGTTAGTTAATGTTCATCCAGACAACGAAGACCTGCCCACAGTTTTAGCCACTTTACTGCTGATCGATCCAAAAACAGGTTATCCATTTTGTTTAATGGATGCAACTGAGCTAACATCTTATAGAACAGGTGCAGCAGGAGCAGTAGCTACTAAATACCTATCCAAGAAAGATTCAAGTACTTTAGGACTTATAGGAAGTGGCGTACAAGCTAAAAAACAATTTCAAGCAATAAATGAAGTAAGAGACATCAGCTATGTTAAAATCTATGACATAGACGAAGAAAAGAGAAAAGAACTACGGGATTATATACAGAACCAAGGCATCGAAGCAATAGAACTTGAGGACGCAGAAGAGGTAACAAGAGGAACTGATATACTCGTAACTACTACACCCGTTAGAGAACCAATAATAAAGGAGTCATGGATTGAAGACGGTTTACACATCAATGCCATTGGAGCAGACGCAAAAGGCAAACAGGAATTAGAAGGAGAAATACTAAAAAAATCAAAAATATATGTAGATCAATTCGAACCCGCTAAACACGGTGGAGAGATAAATGTACCCTACTCAGAGAACCTTATAACTGAAAAAGACATAAACGGAGATATAGGAGAACTAGTAACTGGAAAAACCAAGGGAAGAAAAGAACCAAATGATGTAACAATCTTTGACTCTACTGGCCTCGCAGTACAGGATGTAGCAACCGGATGGATGATCTATAACAAAGCCAACAAACCAGATAACAAAAACAAGGAAATACAGATCTTTAAATAAATCAAGGACCCAAAAGTGAACTACCCCTGCCTAATCAAAAGATTTAGAAAGGTGTCCTCTCAGTCAAATAGATAATTTTTTAGATATATAAACTGAGCCAGAGAAAAGAAACTAAGCTAAGGAAATTAACATTGTTTTTTTCCTAATTTTTTTTATTAACTTTATTACTTCTATTATATTTTTCAGGTGTTTTTATCTTTTTTATCTCCTTGTGGGTTTGTAAGGAAGCAGTATAGGCTCCGTCCTTTACAGTAGTTCGGAAAGTAAATTAAAAAAATAGATAAATAATTTGTTTTTTTATTTTTCCTTGTCTGTTTTAATTTTTACATTTTTAAAGAAGTTAATAATCGCTATTGCCTCTTCCGAACCTTTCCATGTTTTAGGAAACTTCACATAAACACCCCCAATGTTTCCTTCAATAAAATTCGCAAATAATGGCTCAAAAACATATAGCTTAGTCAAGAAAAATAATCATCCTTCAGCCTAATACATTGCTATACCACCTAAGTAACCTAAAAAAAAAGAAACTGAGCCCCAATTAGATTCAGTATTTGAAAAAACATATGAAAAAACTAAAAAAGATAAAAAATTTTAAAAAACCCACAGATATAACAGTAGACATACATGACTAGCTATACTACGGAAAAAATGACACAGATACAGTTCTTAGAACCCAACCAAAAAAAGAAACACATCACACATACAAGTTTATAGCCGTATTCAGAGTAGAAGACAAAAAAAGATTTATATTAAAAGCCTTATCATTAAAAAGCTATTCAAAGAAAATAAAATCCTTAAAAAAGTTCTCAGAATATAGCTTAGACAAAATAAATGCTAAGAGAGTATACTTAAATAGAGAAATTTACTGTGTCCGTGTAGTTAATTTGCTTAAAAAACTTGATTCAAACTTCACTATACAAACAAAAAAGACCACAAAAACAAAAAAAAACTAGAAAAAAACAAAAATAAAAAAACAATTACAAAAAACCATCAAATAAGCAAAAAAAAAAGAAAAACAACTGGAAAAGAAAAAGCAAATCCCCTTATACCCCCCAACAAATTAAGAGAAGAAGCAAAAACCTACTTCATAACCAACATAGAAACTAATAATAAGAACGCTAAAAAATATACTAAACTCCTTAAACAAAGACGAAGAACAGAAACAAGCTATAAAGTTGAAAAAAATAGATTCAGAGCAAAAACCACAACAAAAAACTTCTCAACAAGACTATTTCATTTACTAATTCAATATGCCTATACAACCTCTGGATACTAGTAAACATCATTTGTAGATACTAGTAAACATTATTTGTACGGTTTTATTAGAAGAAAACTTTAACTGTGTTTGGTGAGAAATCCTCTTTCCTCAAATCTCTGATTTTAGGTAGAAGGGATGGATCACTACAAGGTATTTGTATCTGAGAGACTAATAGGGTTTTTGCTGAGAGATTCTCAGCTTATAAGCCAAGTTCGAGTGGCCAAGCACTCAAGCGCAAGTCTCCATCGCAATAAATACATGGTGAGGTTGGGAACGGGGCTCTTGTGACCGAGCCTAGGACCAAGGCATCTCCCTATCAGCTTTTTGGTTCTTTGATAGGTAGGTTGATAGGTAGAAAGCCGGCGATATGGAGCGGGAATTCTCGAAAGATGGGTATGTACGGTTGGTGGCCGTTCACGGCTACTTCCACTCAATAATACCTTAACCCTGGACCAGAAGGGTACAGATAGGGAAGCCCTATTCCTTTATTGAGAGGACGGATGTCACTCGTTAGATTCTGACTTATCTTATAGTGGTCGAGAAGATACCTTTTAAAATCTCTGGTTTAGGTAGAGGTCGCTTCACTCTTTTTCCATTCTTCGTAGTTACATTGAGGACAACCTAGGAACCAAGGGGAGCTATTATTTTTACTTACTTTAAGTTTGTTTAGGCCATGGTCTTCGCATATTTGTTTTGTTTTAATTAATGTACCTTTTTTTGGCAGTGGAAGTGAAAACTCGCAGTCTGGGTACCCTGTACATCCTACAAACCTGGAGCCCTTTTTGCTTCTTCTTATAATTAGGTCTTCACCGCATTCTGGGCATTTGCCTATAATCTTGTCTTCTCTGAGTCCTTTACGCATTGATTCCGAGATTAGGTCTTTGTTTTCTTTTAATTCCTTGAATACTTTTTTTAGCATTTTTCTGGAGTCATCTACTACCAGGTCCTTATTTACTTTACCTTCTTTTATTTTTTCCATTTCTTCTTCAAGTTCGGCTGTCATTTTTGGCTTAGTTATATGTTCGGCATATTCTTCCAAGGTTTCTATAACTGTCTCAGCTGTTTTAGTGGGCTTTGGTGGATCACCATGGATGTAGTTCCTAGAGTATAGTTTTGATAAAATATTATGTCTTGTTGCTTTTGTTCCAAGGTTGAGGTCTTCCATTTTAGAGATAAGTCTATTTGTTCCTATTCTCCTAGGTGGCTTGGTTTCCTTTTCATGTAGGTCTTTTTCAATTACTTTAATCGTTTTTCCTTCTTCAAGGGCTGGTAGTTCTCTTTCTTTTTTCTTGTAATAAGGATAATATCGTCTCCATCCTAGTTTGATGTATTTCTTGCCAGTAGTTTTAAATACTTCACCGTTTGATTCTATTTTTAGTTTAATTTTTCTTTTAACTGCTTTATCTGCTAATGTTGCCATAAATCTTCTTGCTATTAATTCGTAGACCTTCCATTCTTTTTTAGATAACTTATCTTTTTTTACTGGGCTAGTTGGATGAATAGGAGGGTGATCCGTACTAAATTTATCTCCTTTAGTTGGAGAATATTTTTCTTTGCCTAATAATGAATTTGCTAGGTCATTTAATTCGCTTACACTTGAAAGCATATCTAGTTTTTCATTAAAGTCTAGTGAATCAGGATAAACAGTATTATCTGTTCTAGGGTAGCTTATATATCCTTCTGTGTATAATGTTTCAGCTATACTCATTGAAGCTGAAGGAGAAAGTCCTATGGAAGAAGAAGCTCTTAGGAACTGTGTAGTATTAAAGGGTATGGGAGGGGATTCGTATTTCTTCTTCGTTTCAGATTCTTTGACCGTTGCTTTTTTTGTTACTTGATCTATGGCCTTTTCTGCTTTCTCTTTATCCCAGAATCTATCTTCTATGTGTTTGGCCTCAAATTCGTTTTCTTCATCAAACTTTGCGTATATCTCCCAGTATGGGGTAGGGTCAAACTGCTCTATTTCTTTTTCTTTATCTACTATTATAGCTAATGTTGGGGTCTGCACTCTTCCTACGGATAAGAAATTATTACCAAATCTCATCGAGTTTAGTGAAATAAATCTGGTTAGGGATGCTCCCCATATTAAATCTATTATCTGTCTGGCTTCACCAGAATCTGATAGATTAAAGTCTAAAGTTCCCAGGTTATCAAAAGCTTCGTCTATTTCGTCTTTTGTTAAGGCACTAAATCTTGCTCTTCTTATATCCGATCCATTTACTTCGTTTACTATATCGTAAGCGTCTTTACCTATTAGTTCTCCTTCTCTATCGTAGTCTGTTGCTATTATTACTTTATCAGAGTCCTTTGATTCTTCTTTAATGCGGTCGTAGATGTTCTTATAAAGAGGATCTTTTTTTATTTCCGCATCTATTAGGTCATCAGGATTTGTTTCCTGCCAATCACTGTATTTTTCGATAAAATCTAGTTTCATTATATGTCCTCTGAGACCCATTACCTTAACTTGGTCTTGGCTTCCGTTAAAGGAATAAACAGACAACTTGTTTTTAGTTTCTTTTTCAAAATCTCCTTCTGATAATATTTCTGCTATTCTTTTTGCAGTGTTATCCTTTTCGGCTATTATTAATTTCTTCAATCAATTTCCTCCAGTTGTTTTTGAATTAATTTATTAGTTTCTCCAGGATCCGCTCTTCCATTTGTTTCTTTCATAACTTGGCCAACTAGGTAATTTACGGCCTTTTCTTTTCCCTGTCTATAATCTTCAATCGCTTCTGGGTTTTCTTTTATTACTCTTTTAGCTATTTCACTAATTTCATCCAAAGAAATACTCCTTAAATTTTCTTCTTCTATAATTTTTTCTGGTTTCTTATTTTCGTCCAAGGTAGATCTCATTACCTTTATGGCTCCCTTTTCAGTTATTTCGTCTTCCTTTAAGTATCTAAGGATGAAAAGCAAGTCTTCTTTTTCTATATTAGATTCCTTCAAATTGATGCCTCGGTAACTAAGTTCTCCCTTAAGAGTATCAGCAACCCAAGTTGCAGTTAGTTCTGGATCTATTTGACACGCAATTTCTTCATAGAAGTCGGCCAAAAATAAAGAAGTTGTCAATGACTCAGCTTGATCCTGAGAAAGCCCGTATTCCTTCTGGAATCTATCTCTTTTTTCGTCAGGTAACTCGGGTAGAGATTCCTCGATCTCTTTGATCTTTTCTTTTGATATAGTTACTCTAGGTAGATCGGGTTCAGGAAAGTAACGGTAATCGTGTTCTTCTTCTTTCTCTCTAGATGGTTTGGTTATTCCTTGTTCCTCATTGAAGTGTCGAGTTTCTCTTTTGACCTCTTTTCCTCTTCTCATTAGGTTTTTTTGTCTCGTAATCTCGTAATTAAGAGCTTTTTCTGCTCCTTTATAAGAAGAAATATTTTTTACTTCTGCTCGTCCGCCTCCTTCAATTGAGATATTCGCATCACATCTTAATGATCCTTCTAGACCTCCATCAAAGATCTTTAGATACTCCATTATCTCTCTAATCTTTCTTAAGAAATCTCTTGCCTCTTGAGGACTCGACATATCGGGTTCTGTCACGATCTCTAACAGTGGAACCCCAGATCTATTGTAATCGACATAAGATTGTTTTTTACCAGCTGGATGTTCCAATCTACCGGGATCTTCCTCCAGATGTATTCTTCTGATCTCAATCTTTTTTCCATTGCTTAATTCAACAGTTCCCTCGGTCGCTAAAGGAGAATCATACTGTGAGATCTGGAATCCCTTAGGTAGGTCTGGATAAAAGTAATTTTTCCTATGGAACTGCATCGAATCAGCTATATTGCAGTCAAGAGCTAATCCGGCTTTGATCCCATATTCTAGGGCTTTTTGATTTAATTTAGGAAGGCTTCCTGGTAGTCCTAAACAAATTGGACAAGTATGTTTATTTGGTTTGGAATCTCTATAATTCGTGCTACATCCACAGAATAGTTTTGTATTCGTTTGAAGCTGAATATGAACCTCTAGACCTATTACAATATCCATAATTTATTCCTCCTTTATTTTCCTTGCTAACTCAATTATTCTGTCTTCTTCAAATGAATCTCCGATTATCTGTAAACCGATTGGTAACCCATTTGTTTCGCAGGGAACTGAAAGAGATGGCAGGCCTGCCATGTTTACTGGTACGGTCAATATATCTGCCATGTACAGAGATAGAGGATCCTCTATCTTTTCATCTATCTCGAATGCTCTAAATGGCATTGTTGGAGTTATTATAAAATCAACTTCCTTAAAGGCCTTTTCAAAGTCTCTTTTAAGGAGGGTTCGGACCTTAAGTGCTTTTTCATAGTATTTCTCGTAGTAACCAGTGCTCAGGGCGTATGTCCCTAACATTATTCTTCTGCGTACTTCCTCTCCAAAACCTGTTTTTCTTACCTGTGAGAACACCTTTTCCCAGTTATCATTCATTTTTTGTTTAAATCCATATCGTATACCATCAAATCTCGCTAAATTACTGCTCGCTTCACTCATAGCTACAATATAATAAGCTGATAAAGCGTATTCCATACTAGGAATACTAATCTCTTTTAACTTGGCTCCTTTATCTCTTAGTTGGTCTAAATTCTCTTTTACTTTCTCTTCGACCTCTTCATCTACTCCTTCTCCATAGAACTCTTTTGGAATTCCTATATTTAAATCATTCAAACTTAATTCTATCTGGGATCCACCTCTCTCTTCTTCTACCTTTGTTGAATCCATATCATTTGAACCAGAGATTACATTAAATAAAAGAGATATGCCTTCTATTGAATTAGCTATTGGGCCAATTTGATCTAAAGAGCTTGCATACGCTATTAGACCGTACCTAGAGACTTGGCCATATGTTGGCTTAAGGCCATATACTCCACAAAAAGAGGCAGGGCATCTGACGGATCCTCCAGTATCAGAGCCCAATGCGAGAGGATTCGCTCCATATTTTACAGATGCCGCACTTCCTCCTGAAGATCCTCCTGGCACTCTCTCCTCATCAACAGGGTTTCTAGTAGACCCAAAGTAACTGGTTTCGGTTGAGGAACCCATACAGAATTCGTCACAATTGGCCTTACCTATAACGATCCCATCCTCTTCTTTTATCTTAGATACCACTGTAGAATCGTAAGGAGGATGGTAGCCTTCAAGCATCTTGGAGCCACAGGTAGTCTTAAAATTACTTGTAGTTATAGAGTCCTTTACTGCAATTGGTAGACCAGCTAGCTTACCTACATCTTTACCTTCTTTTATTTTTTTATCTATTTCTTTAGCTTTTTCAATTGATCTTTCCAGATCGAGAGATATAAATGCATTAATCTCTTCTTCCTTTTTTTCTATTTTATTCTTACATTCAAATAGAAAACCAGCCGCGGTTTTCTCGCCTCTCTTTATTTCATTTACAATCTCCTTAGCATTCATTCTTTCACCCTTGGAGACTTAAAGAAGCCGTCCTCACTCTCGTTTGCATTTTCAAGTGCCTCTTTTTGACTTAGTTCGTCCTTTACCTCGTCCTCTCTGGTTACATTTTTCAAGTTTAATCCATGGTATGTTGGTTCGACTCCTTCAGTTTCAGCTTCATCTATCTTATTAAAGTAATCTAAAATATCATTGAACTGTTTTTTGAATTTTTTAATTTCTACTTCATCTAAGTCGATCTTAGCTAAATTAGCTATATGTTTTACATCTTCTTCTGTTATTTCTTTGTCAGAGATAAAACCCACCTCTTTTAATTTAACGAAATTATCAAGTTAAAACCCATATGAAAATTTAGTCTTCTTTGTATTTTAACTGGAAGAAATTATATTTTTTTGGAGGATTAAATTTTGTGAGAAAGAGTTACATTTTAATTGTTTTTGATATCTTAAATTATTATATAACCGTTAATGTAACTAGGAGAAAAAATTGAGGTAATGAAATGTTCAGAAAATATGAAGACCTACCAGAGGTAGAGATCCCAAACGACAGAGAGATTAAGTTGAGCGACGGTACATTGAGAGAAGGAGCCCAAATGCCTGGAGTAGTTATTAAAAGCAAAGACAAACTTGAAATATACAAATACCTTCATAAGATAGGTATTGAAAAGGTTGAGAATTTTTTATATAATGATAGAGACAGACAAGTTACAAAAAAGATGTTAGATCTAGGTTACGATAAACCAGAGGTCACTGGCTGGATTAGAGCAGCTAAAAAAGATGTGGAATTATTAAATGACTTCGAGAGAATAAACGAAACTGGTGTATTGGTTTCTGTTTCAGATACTCATTTATTCGATAAAATTGGCTTTGAAGACTATGAGGAAGCTAGACAACATTACCTAGATGTAATCCAAGAAGTTGTTGATCACGGATTAAAACCAAGGTGTCATATAGAGGATCTCACAAGATCAAGTTTGAATGAATTTGCGTTTCCATTAATTGAAGAGATCTTATCTATATCTCCGGAAGCCATAATCAGAGTCTGTGATACTCTAAACTTTGGTATACCCTTTGAAGGCGCAGATCCATACTCAGTTCCCGATATTGTTGAAAAATTAAGGGATATGGGTGCTAAAGATATTGAACTACATATACACGATGATTATGGACTGGGAGTAGCTAATGTTCTATCAGGTTTCTGGCACGGAGCTAATTGGGGTAACCTAACGTTTATGGGTCTAGGAGAAAGAGCTGGTGTAGCAGAACTCGAAAAGATACTATTGTTTTTAGAAGATAGAGTTGGAATAGAAAAATACGATCTAAGTTATCTTAAGGAATTTGCCGAATTTTTTGAAGAAAGCGCTGAATACCATGTACCAAACAACAAGGCAATAGTAGGTAAAAATGTCTTTGCCCACGAGAGCGGAATCCACACTGATGGCGTTTTGAAGAACCCGATGACTTACGAACCGTATCCCCCTGAAAAAGTTGGTGCAGAGAGAAAACTAATGGTAGGAGACTCCTCGGGTAAAGAAGTAATAGCTAGTAAAGTTAATGAGATTTTAGATAAAATAGAAGCTGATATCCAAGTTAATAAAAATGATCAAAGAATAAATAAAATTTACAAGCAGATACAAGAGATCTACGAGAAAGGAAAAAGAGATTCATGTATATTAGACGAAGAACTGGTAGAAATGATGGATGATTATTTTAATCTGGAGGTAGATGAACTTTGGAAAAAACTATAGTAGAAAAAATATTTAGCAATAAAACCGGAAGTGAAGTGAAATCTGGTGATATAGTATCCGTTGAAGTTGACTTTGCTATGGCACAAGATGGTACAGCTCCTTTAGCAATCAGAGCTTTTGAAGAGATGGATATGGATGTTGAAAATCCCGAGAAATTAGCTTTAGTTATTGACCATATTTCTCCAAGCAAGAGTGAGGGGGCTTCGGAATTACATCAAAAGATGAGAAGTTTTGCAAGTGAGTATGGGATTAAGTTGTATGATGTAGGTGAAGGAATCTGCCATCAACTAATGCTAGAAAACCATGTTGATCCTGGTAAGGTAATAATAGGTGCAGATTCACATACATGTACTTACGGGGCTCTAGGAGCTTTTGCAACCGGAGTTGGCTCCACAGACATGGGAGCAGCTTTTGCAACTGGTGAACTCTGGTTTAAAGTACCTGAAAGCATAAAAATTAATGTGAATGGTGAATTACCAGAAAATGTAAGCGCTAAAGATGTTATTCTAAAGCTATGCGGTGAAATTGGAGCTGATGGAGCTATATATAAAGCTTTAGAATTTAGGGGTTCAACCATTCGTGATATGTCTATAGCATCTAGAGCTACTTTATGCAATATGGCTATAGAGGTAGGAGCTAAAACGGGTATAGTCGAACCAGATCAAAAAGTAGAAGAATACACTGGAACATCTACTAATTTAAGTTCAGACGAGGAAGCAGATTACATAGAAAATATTAACTTAGATGTGAGCGAGTTATCACCTCAAATTGCCGTTCCGCATCAGGTTGATAATGTCAGTGACATAGGTGAAGTAGAAGGAAAAGAAATTGATCAAGTGGTTCTAGGTTCGTGTACTAACGGGAGATTTGAAGATCTAAAGAGAGCAGCCGATGTATTAGAGGGAAATGAAGTTAGTGACCAAACGAGGTTCCTTGTTTTTCCAGCATCAAAGAGTGTGTATGAGAAAGCTATAGAAGAAGGAGTTATTCAGACCTTTATCAATGCCGGTGCAACAGTCTGTAATCCAGGGTGTGGGCCATGCCCAGGCACACATATGGGTATTTTGGCACCGGGAGAACGAGCTATATCGACAACTAATAGAAACTTTCAAGGTAGAATGGGTAGTACAGAAGCAGAAGTATACCTATCCTCACCCGAAACCGCAGCCTATTCCGGGATAAAAGGAAAGATCTCCGATCCAAGGAGGGAATAAATTGAACTTTAAAGGAAATGTTTGGAAGTTTGGAGATGATGTTAGCACGGATGCTATTATACCAGGTAAGTATAAATTTGACACCTTAGACATGGATAAATTAGCTCGCCATACAATGGAGGGAATCGATCCCAACTTTTACGATAAAATAGAAGAAGGAGACCTAATAGTTTCTGGAAAAAACTTTGGATGCGGAAGTAGTCGGGAGCAAGCTCCATTAGTTATAAAACATTCTGGTATCTCATGCGTGTTGGCCGAAGGTTTTTCCAGAATTTTTTATAGAAACTCGATTAATGTAGGGCTACCTATACTAGAAGTACCAGGTATATCAGATAAAGTAGAAGAAGGAGACAATTTAAGCGTTGACATTGAAGAAGGAAAAATAGTTAATTTAACCAAAGATGAGGAATACAAAGCAGAACCTTTGCCAGACTCTATGCTAGAAGTTCTATTATCTGGCGGTTTATCAAACTACATAAAAAAACATGGTGGTTTTGAATGGGATACAAAATAACTTTAATTCCAGGAGATGGTATTGGACCTGAAGTGGTTGAAGCGGCCGTTAAAGTTCTTAGAGCAACAGATCTTAAATTCGATTTTGAAGAAGTTACTGCTGGCCAAGAAGCCCAAGAAAAAAAAGGAACACCATTACCTGAAGAAGTATTAGATACTATTAGAAAAAATAAAGTAGCTCTAAAAGGACCAATAACCACTCCAGTGGGCTCTGGTTTTAGAAGCGTAAATGTAGCTATAAGACAAAAACTTAAACTCTACGCAAATGTCAGACCAACGAAGTCATTACCAAGGATCGGAAGATCTAACTGTGATGTAGTTACAGTCAGAGAAAATACTGAAGGACTCTATAGTGGAGTTGAACATTACTGTGATGAAGACAAAACAGCAGCTGAGACACATTGTATAATAACAAAAAAAGCTAGTGAAAGAATAGCCAAATTTGCATTTGACTACGCTAAAGAAAATAACAGGGAAAAGGTAACTGCCATTCACAAGGCAAACATCATGAAAACCACCGGATCACTATTTCTAAATACTGCTAAAGAAGTATCAGAGAACTACCCAGAAATTGAATTTGAAGATAGAATCGTAGATAACATGGCTATGCAACTAGTTCAAAAACCAGAAAGATATGATGTCTTAGTTACACCAAATCTCTTCGGTGATATACTCTCAGATCTCTGTGCTGGACTAATCGGAGGACTCGGCGTAGCACCAGGAGGAAACATTGGAGACGACCTTGCAGTATTTGAGCCCATCCATGGTAGCGCACCAAAATATGCAGGCCAAAACAAAGTAAACCCAACTGCAGAGATCTTAACAGCAGTACTTATGTTAAAACATCTAAATGAAGAAGAAACAGCCAATAAAATATATCAAGCAGTAAAATCAGCAATCAAAGAAGGAAAAAAACTAACATACGATTTAGGCGGAGATGCAGGTACACAAGAATTTGCAGATTATGTTATCCAAAAAATGTAAAAAATGAATACATAAATTATCACAAAAACCCTAAAAAACATTACTTCTTCTTTATATTATCTCTTAACATCTAAAAGAAACTTCCCTCAATTTCCTCTTTTATTAAAATAAAAGAAAGAAACTTCAGCTGTTAGTTACTCACATCAAAACTCTTTACTTGTTTAAATAAAACAACTTAATCATAAAAATATCAAAAAAGATAATACCCAGTTCCAATTTAATTTAATTTAATTTAATTTTAACTAATTCAGAGTTCAATTGATATGTTGTATATTTTTTCTGGTAGTTTTTTGTTTATTTCGATTATCTTAGATTTGTCTATCTTGTCTTGGTTTAATAGCCATTTAAATCTTCGGGGAACTGTTTTTGGGCCTAAGACTGCTCCTGGTCTATTAGGGTCATCGAGGTAATCTGTTTCAAACATAAATGGTTTTTTGGAGCATAGGTCTAGTTTATTTATGTTTTGTTTTCTCGCTGTTACGGAGGCTGTGTAATTGAATTCCTTCAGGTCCATTTCAGCTGGTTCTGCAAAATGTTTGATGACTTTCTTTTCTTCTATTCCAACCTCTTCAACGAGATCTTTTAGATCCTTTATATTTTCACTGTTTAGTTTATCCATATGAACCTGTACTGGACATCCAGCGATCTTAGCCTGTTCTAATGCAAATTTAAATATCTGCATTGATCTATTCATTATTTTTGGGTCTACGGAGTAGTGAGGTCTTCCTATTTCTCCTATTGCAACTGCTTTATTTTCCTCTACAAATTTTCTGGCTATTCTTAGTCCTTCTTTCATTAGTTTAATTGTTTTTGAGAGCGATCTTCCGGCTTCCATCCACTTTGTTAATTCAGCTGGATGGACTCCAACAACTGGATACACATCTAAATCTAGGTTCTTTTCTATTTTTTTGGCTAAAGAAACTGTTTTCTGGAATGCTTTTCGATAGTCATCTGGCTCAGTTAAACTTATACCGTAACTCCAGGATGGGAGATTTACTAGTACCATGTGGGTGCCTCCAGCTTTTTCAAATTCCTTGGCACCTTCTAAACCACTTCCCTGTTCCTTTAAATGAATATGGTTATCTAGAATTGGAATATCATCCATTAATATCACAATTAGGAGTTAAATAGTTATTTTTTAATCGAAATCGTATATATTAGTCTGTTGGACGGCTTTTTTAACTTTTTTTGTGGTATTCCACGATCTTCGGACGAAAATTGGAAATGATCCATTTCCCTCGAAGTAGTTCCTAAGAAAGTTTCTGGTTTTTTTGTCATGTGGGTATCCGGTTCCAATTTCTATATCGAAATTTTTTTCTAGTTGGTTTATTTTTTTATCTCTTTTGACTTTAGCTAATATAGAGGCAGCTGAAACAATGGGAAACTTTTCATCTGCCTTATGCTTAGATATAATCTCCTTGTTGTTTCCTAGTTTTTCTTTTATTCTTTCCCCGAATCTATCTGAGTTAACATCTGCAGCATCCAATATTGCTTTATCAAATTCCACTTTTTCCAGTATTCTTAAATAGGAATTAACCATTATCTCATTCATATTCATTATTTTTCTTAATTCATCTATGTGCGGTGGATCTATTCTTAATGACACTATTTTTATACTTCTTTGTTTTATTTGCCTAGCAATGCTTTTTCGTTCCTTAAAACTAGTTTTCTTGGAATCTTTAACATTTATATTTTTTAAACTAGGAGGTTTTTTCTTTAGATCTTTTTCTTTAAAATCACATTTTACTGCGCATAACAACATTGGCCCTATTACTGGGCCTTTTCCGGCTTCATCTACTCCAACAACTTTCATTATACCTTAATATATCTATTTAATCTATAAAACCATCTATTTCGTCTGAAAGCCAAGGATTTGTTTTTATTAACTCGGAAACCAATTCTGTTACTGATAGTGATTCAAATGAAACTTCTTCCAATGAAGATATCAAAGAGTTCAGTTCTTCATCTGACAATTTCTGGAAAAGTTCCTTTGCATCATAATTTCTTTCGTTTTTTTGGCCTATCTCTTCTAACCTTCTCTCATCGTACCTTTTTAAGAAATCTTTTTTGCAGTTATTTGATTCGATAGCTTCTTTTGCTACTTCACCCGCTATTTTTCCAGCTTTTATTGCGTTTAGTATTCCTCCTCCGGTCAATGGATCTGATTGTCTTGCCGAATCTCCAACTAACATAACATTATCATCTACGGCTTCCTCTAATGGAGAAGCAACTGGTACACCACCATAGATCTCTTCAAGTATCTTTGCATTTTTTAAGTATTCTCTTTGTTCTACAAACTTCTTTAGATAATGATAAGCAGATTTGTCAGTTCCATTTGGAAGTATCCCTATTCCAACATTTGCTTTTTTATCTCCTTTTGGAAAGATCCATGCGTATCCTCCTGGAGCCACTTCGTTTCCGACATAGAAATGGGTGTAATCTAGATCTATTCCATTAATTCCAGTCATCAGAAACTGTGCACAGGACTCTATTTCATTTAATTTCAGGTTATTATAGATATCCATTTTCTTTCCTACTAGCGACTCGACTCCATCTGCTCCAATTAAAATCTTGGATTCTAGGGTTATGGAGGCCCCGTTATTTACTAATTTGACTCTAATACCATCCTCAGTTTGTTCAAATTCAGATGCTCTAGTCTTTAACTTAACATCAGCACCCGCTTTTATTGCTTCTTCGACTAATTTCTGGTCAAATACTTTTCTATTTAAAATATAGCCTACTTCCGCTCCAGCATCCTCTTCTAACATGTCTATATAATTATTACTCGGTGAGTATATCCTGGCTCCCTTTACATCTTTAGCTAAAGCTTCTTCTGCCACATTAACATATTCCTCTATTTTTTTTCCGACTCCTTCGGCACATCTAACTGGCGACCCTATCTCTTGTCTTTTTTCAACTATTAATGTCTCAAGACCCAGCTTAGAAGCTATTTTCCCAGTGTAAGCACCAGCAGGTCCTCCACCTACAATTATCAAATCATACTCTACATTTTTGTTCATTTCAATCCCTCGTAATAGCGTTAACAGGACATACTTCCTCGCAGTTTCCACAGCTTATACATTCACCAACCACTTTAATATTGTAACCTACTAGGTCCAGCGCATTTTCAGGACAAACTCCAACGCAAGCCCCACAATGTCCGCACATTTCAGAATCTACTTCAATCATTTCTACGAAAGTAGGATATGAAAATATATCAATCTTATGCCTTAGATTTTTAAACGTTCGAAAATTTTTCTAACCAAAAGATCCAGTGAAAGCACTAACACTTATTTAAAGGGATCGGATCCATAAAATATTTTGAAATGAATATTTAACCCTAGAATTTCCTGTCTTTTAATTTATTAAATAAGATAACAGTATTTTTAAAAATCTAATTAGTTAATATTTCTCTGATGCTTTTAAGTGCAGTTATTTTCAAGTTTTAGTTATTTGTGGGAATTTATTTCCATGGAGAAAAGCTAGGAGAAACTTTTCTCTTTCCTTTGTCTAATGTTTTAATTTTATCCATTTCGCTCTCACTTAATTCAAAATCAAATATGTCTATATTGCTTAATCTGTGTTCTCTTTTTTCGGCCTTTGGTAAGGCCACTACTTTTTCGTGTTGAATTAAGAACCTTAATGATATCTGATAGGGTGTTTTGTCGTATTTTTTTCCTATTTCTTTTAGTAGATTGCTTTCTCCTACATCTCCTCTGGCTAGTGGGCTGTAGGCTGTTAATAGGATATCTTCTTTTTGACAAAAGTTTAGTAATTTTTCTTGACTGTTATAAGGATGAAATTCTACTTGATCGCAGAAGATTGGGTATTTGCATTCTTTTACCAATTTTTCTAGTAATTCTGCGGTGTAATTGCTTACTCCGATATTTTTAACTTTTCCCTCGTTAACTAACTCTATAAATGCGTTCATTGTTTCTTCAATAGGTATAGATTTATTTGGCCAATGTATTAGCAATAAATCGACATAATTTGTTTTTAATTTATCTAAACTACGATTTGTTGTTTCTTTGACTTTTTTATAGCTTAAATTTGTTCTCCATACTT
The DNA here is from genome assembly GCA_001914405.1 of Candidatus Methanohalarchaeum thermophilum. Taxonomy (GTDB): domain Archaea; phylum Halobacteriota; class Methanonatronarchaeia; order Methanonatronarchaeales; family Methanonatronarchaeaceae; genus Methanohalarchaeum; species Methanohalarchaeum thermophilum. The sequence continues at coordinate 1,046,563 of MSDW01000001.1, read as the reverse complement.
TAGTGGTTAGAAATATTTCTTTTCTATCTATACTGGATTTTTTAATTGCTTTTCCAACCTCTTCTTCGTTTTTGTAAAACTGAGCAGTATCAATATGCCTGTATCCAATGTCTAGAGCATCTTTTACGCTCTCAGTACATTTTTCTCCTCTAATCTTCCATGTTCCAAACCCTATTTTTGGTATCTTAGTGCCTCTAATTACTTCATAGTCCATTTAAGAAAACCCCAGCAATTTGAAAATAATTGAATAAATAAAATAAAATTAGTGGGCTTATAGGATCATATCTAGAAATGTTCTAAGGCCCTTAAAGTCATTTACGATTTTTTCTTTAATCCCGTTTGAGTAGAGACACGCTGCTGGGTGATAAGTTATGAATAGTTTTTTTGAATTGAATTCTTGTCTTGATTGGGTTATTTCACCGTGTTTTTCCTTTAGAACTACCTCCTTTCCTGTCATCCAGGAAGCTGAAACCTTTCCTAAGCTAACCAGAATACTTGGATCTATTTTATTCACTTGATTAGAGAGGTATTCTTCACAGCTTTCCATTTCATCTTTTGTGGGATCACGGTTTGAGGGTGGCTTGCATTTAACTACATTGGTTATGTAAATTTCTTCCCGCCTGAGATCTGCTTCTTCTAATATTGAATCAAGAATTGATCCTGCTTTACCAACAAAAGGTTGACCTAATTCATCTTCTTTTTTACCTGGAGCTTCTCCTATAACCATTACGTCTGAATTTTGATTTCCTTCACCTATAACTATATTCTGTCTGTTATCTGATAGATCGCATCTCTGGCAGTTATCTATCCCTAGTTGGTTTTTCATATCCATTATTATCTTAGGTTTTATCCAATATATCTGAGGTCATCTTGAGTTGGCTGTGGTTGCTGTTGCTGCTGTTGTTGTTGAGCCTGTTGTTTTTTCTGTCTTATTTTTGAGACAACATCTTCCATTTCATCTGCTCTTTCTTCTAATTCCTGCATATCTACTTCTATGTTTAGTATTTGTTCTAATATTTTGAGGATGCTTTGAGCTCCCACTGGATCTACTATATAGCCAGAGGTCTCTCCCATTAGACATGATGCTGGTATCTCTCTACGGGATCCTAGTCCTAGAAGCAGTCCAGAAGCTCCAACTATTCCTCCTCCTGGTTTTCCTTCTTCAAATTTTACTCCTAGGTCTTCTAGTTCTTCTACCAGTGACTCTTCGTTAACTGCTCCATATATATCAGGTTCGTCCACTATTTCTCCCGTAGCAAATCCACCTAAGGTAATTATTTCTTTTACGCCATATTCTTCTGCTATGTCTAGTATCTGTCCTGTAATCTCGTAATGACCTTCGTTTTCAACGCTTTGGTGATCTCCTACAACGATTAATATATCTCTTCCTTCTTCATCATTTTTAACTGCGTATACCTCTAAATTGACTAATTCTGCTACGCCTTCTTTACTTACTATTACCTGAGGTGGTAGTTTGGGAGAGTATATCTCGTATAGTTTTTCAGCATCTAATTCATCAATCAAGTGTTCGGCTGCTAGTTTTCCTATGTGTCCTACTCCAGGTAATCCTTCAATTAGTATAGGATCATTTAAATCTAAACTCTTAATTTGTTCTATTTCCATTTCTTTCATTTTATCATTCACCTTCTTTTATTTCTCTATGAAAATCTCCTTCTCCTCCTTTTTCCTCGATTGATTCTATTGCTTCCTCGGATACTCGGCTTAGCGTTTTTTCAGCTTCTTTATAACCAGGAGCTCTTACATGTATCCTATAATGAGGAGAACCAACATAGCTGATTTCTACTTTGGAGTTATTTGTTTCTACCTGGGACGCCTCTTCAAGCGTTTCCCTTATTTTTTTAACTCCATTAGAATCGTAAGATCTTAATTCTAGGTAACCCGTAATTTCAACATAGGGAATTTCTACATTTTCGTTTGCAACTTCTACAAGGGATTTAACCCATTTTTCTTCTACGCCTTTTTCAAGAAGAGGTTTCTTTCCACTTAAAGCTGCTTCTTCAAATGCAGGGTATAATAATCCGTCATATTCTTCTGTTAAATCATAACCTACTTCTTCATAAAATGCTTCTTTATCTTTATCCAACTTCTCTGCAACAAATTCTGCCCATCTCTCTGCTTTTTGTTCATTTTTCCATTCTTGGATTTTTTCCTTTTCTTGATGCTGGTTTACATCTTTAAGTGATAAGTTTATTTGTTCTTTCTCCGGTTGAACCTCTAAAACTTTACAAACTACTTTTTGTCCTTCTTGGACATGGTCTCTAACATGTTTTATCCAACCTGAAGCTAACTCTGAGATGTGTATTAGTCCTTCTTTTTTATCGTATTCCTCTAATTCAACAAATGCTCCGAAGTCTACGACTTCAGTTACAGTGCAAACTACTAGTTCTCCTTCGTTCGGGTACTCAGAGGTTTTGGCTTCAGTCAATTTCTTCTACCACCTGGGATTTAATCTCTGCTCTACCTCCAGTTGGAACTACTAGGGTACGGCCACAGATACTACATTTTATTTCTGTACTTGCTTTGTTGAAAATTACTTGCTCGTTTTCACAGTCTTCACATTTTACTTTAACAAAATGGCTTTCTTCGTTCAAACTTATCCCTCCAATTCGAGTCTAGAGGTTCTAAATCCTTTTCTACTATGCGCTTTTCCACATTCATTGCACCTGAACCTGAGGTCTGTTTTTTGAGTTGGTTTTCCTCCGGTTGGCAATGGCCTGGGGTATCCTCTGTATCCACTGGTTACTCTTCGGAACTGTCTTTGGCCCCATTTCATTTCGCTTGGAGGATTGTTTCTAACCTTTTCAACTTCATGTTCGTTGTGTTCATTACAATACGGACAATAGGTTCTGATTCTTCTTGGCATTTTCATTTTTTCCACCTCAAATTTCTTCTATTACATTTCTTTTTATGAGGATCTCAGAGTCTTTTTTTGGTAAACAAACAATGTCCTCTTCTTCGAAGTGATGGATTCTATCATTTGATGCTACAAATTTAGGAAAATCCTTTTTTACTCTGGCTACAATAAATGGGTTTTTGGAATTATTAAAATTTTCTTCTGAATCTACCTTTTCCGGTTCTGAGATAGCATCTTCAAGTATTATTTTCTTTCCTTTCTCAATGTCATCTCGAATGTTTTCAAAAAGTTCTTTTTCTTGTTCAACCATGCTATCAGTTTCAACATCAAGACCCTCTAGATGAAGTGAAGCTAACCGAATTATTTTACCAATTCTTTGGACAAAAATATTTTTGACCACATTTTTGGTGCTTTCTATTTCATCTCTCAACATTAACTCTGCTTCTTCTGTTTCTTCTTTTTCTAATTCTTCTCTAAGCTCATCTAGGTATGTTCTTACATTGAAATAAAAATCTTCCTGTAAATCTACCAGTTCTTCCGAGTTTCTTTCTCTTCTCAAGGTATTTCTCAGTTCGCTTAAATTTACCATCCTTCTACCTCTACATAACCAGAGCAACTTAAAAAAATAGCTGCATATCTAGGTAGTTTTTTTACTTCATCTTTGTTTATTGAAAATTTTTTCTCCTTTAATTCTACTTCGTAGCTTTGATTACCCTTCACTTTAACTGGTTCATCATCAAAGTATACGGCATCTCTTAATGGCTTAAAGTCACGTATGCTATTTCTATCTAATGGCTCAACAACTAGGCTGCTTCCTCCATGAAGAGATCTAGGAACCCTTATAAGCCTATGTATATCGCTCGTAACCGGTTCATCAGCTTCTCCTCTCACATTCTGCTTTGCCTTCGAAACTAGTTGAAACCAGAAATCTGTTGGTAGGCCTTCTACGATATCTATATGTCCTTTTTTTATTTTCTGAAGATTTTTATCCTCTTTCAAATAATTGTAGATCCTCTTAGCTAATTCTTCACCTACTCGATCATATCTTTTTAATTCCTTTATCGCATCTTTTTTCTTCATCTTGGATATCTTCTTGAGGTAGTTATCAAAGATCCATTTGCTTAAATTTTTTTTAAATCTATTTTCAAGTCCGCTGAGTTTGATAACTTCTCTTCCCTGGATTATTTTCTTTTCTATCATCTCCTCAGCCCCAACTCCGAATATATAATCTATTATTTCTCTTCTCTCAGGACTTCTTAGATCCTGTGTTTTTTCTTCTCTAACATGAATATGGTATCCTCGGCCACCGGAAAATACTATTTCAGTATTCTCCTCACTTATCCCAAAATCAGTTAATAAAAATTCTTCTAATAATTTAATTGCTTCTTTTTTTACTTTTGCAAGCATTTCTTGATATGTTAGGTCCTTTACTCCAACTAAGTGATCTGCATCCAAATCAAAAACTAGATCTGCTTTTTTCCAGCCTTTTTTTTCCATCTTTTTCGTGCTTGGATCGTTGTAGTAGGCAGAAGAAAAATAAGCGTGTGCGGGAACCATATTTTTTACATATGAATCTAAGTCTCTCTGGTTTTTAAAGGACTTATGCCTCTTCATTACCGTTTCTTCGGGGTATTTTTTGCTAAATAAGATAAAACCCCATTCTCTATCCTCTAATTTAGGCGGGATTACTACCTGGTTCTTATCGTAGTATTCCTCAAAACTCTGCTCTATGAAATTTTTAGTTCTCTTCCTCATCTTTTTCCTCTGATTTCTCCTTTTCCGTGGATTTCAGTGCCCAATCATAGTAACTTAAGGGATGTTGAACTTTCTTACATCTCCAGTCCTCATTTCTACAGATCCCATATGTCTTCATCGTTGAACAAGAAGGAGGTGTATACTCCGTTCCCGATAGACCTCCTGAAATGTGATCTATCTGATATTCAGTCTTTTCTGGCTCGTAGTCAGGAGCCAATTCAAATACTTGTTTTATCCTATTTTTTTCCATCCCTATGTTTGATAAAAATGACACCAAAGTGAATCTAGCAGGATGAGACAGATTTTTTCCCTGTTTTATATCTGAAATTAGTTCTTTTATACAGGGGGGGAACAAATTTTCCTCGATTATACCTTCTTTTTTGTACTCATGGCGATATCTCGATCTTTGTTCTTCTAAAACCTCATTTATTTCCTCTATATATTTGTTTAGCTTACTACAGTATGCGTCACTTACATCAAGAGGTAGATCTTTTTTTATTTTATTTTTTATTCCTTCTTTAAGGATCCTATAGAATTTTTTTTCTTCTAGAGAAATATAGCCATCTTTAAGTCTCTGGTTTGTGAGCTTCCATTCTTTTCCCTTCAAAGACCTAGTTAAAGAAAGATAATCAGTAAAATGAATTGAATACATTCTTTTATTTGTTTTAATTAACTTATAGTCTATTTCTAGGTCATCAATAATTTTTTTTACTTTTTTCTCTGATTCTTTAATTAATCTATCGTAGAAAAGCTCAGTTTCCCCATGTACATATTTATTGATTAAATAATTCTTATCTATACATGAAACTATGATTCTAGCAACTGGATACGAAAAAATTTCCTTTAAAAACTTTGGTTTATTTAATTTTGACTCAATAGGCTTGACTTGGCCTTGTTGTATAGCTTGAACGACTCTATTTTTAGCCCTAGATCTAGCTGATGAAAATGACTTTTTATCTATTATCTCTTCTATTTCTACATCTAGGCCCTGAACATATTCCCTAGCCTGGTCTAAGAAAGGGTAATCTATTAGGAGTTTATCCATTATTCAGATTCTATTCTAGGAGCTAACATATACTCAACCTTTCCTTCTTCGTTAACTATTGGGAACTTCAATTTAATTGGGTAATCACTACCTAACTCCATTTCAACTCTATCTGCACTACTTAGTGATTTACTCATATCTGATAAGTAATCTAACGAGAACAAGGACCTAGAATCCTTTTCTGATTCTATTTCGATCAAATCTTCCTCCTCTAGATCTAGTTTAACGGAGTCACTATCCCCTTCAGCTTTAATCGTTAACTTTTTACCTTGAGTCACCAATATTAAGTAGTCGCTAACCTTTTCAGCTGCCTTCACTGCTTTTTTAAGAGTTTTTCCCTCCATTATTATTTTAGAAGGTAGATCTAGGTTTGGTATCTCTGGTTGTTCCTGTATTGTCGAAGGATCGAGCAATGACAGATTATATTCAAAACCTCCTACTTCAACATCTAGAGTAGAACCATCCTCGGTACTTAATTCAACAAAGTCAGAAGACGAAGCTACTCCTAGAATGTCCTCTAACTTATCCAGATCCAAGCCAATCTCCATTTCTTCATCTAGGGAAAAAGAATCAAACCCCTCTTTATTTATTGATAAAATAACCATAGCCACATTTGCCGGATCAGAGGCCTTCGTCTGAACACCATCTTCAGTTATCTGTAGTTTTATTTCATCTACTAACCTAGAAACGGAATCAATTACCTTTTTAAAATCTCCAGCTTTTATCTTTCCTTCAAAAGACATGGTAACACCTTATTTCCTATTCAATAAAATATTTAATCATTTCATAATCTTACTATCAAACCGATCTTGATATTATCGAACAAAATATTCCTTGGTTGATTTTTGCTTCCTTCTATTTAAAACCTTAGCTTACTTCTATTTAAAACCCTATTTTCTTATTTACTTCCAACCACACAAGGTCTTTCCTCATGATCTACTGAACTTACCGAAATAAGATCCCAAAGAGACCCAAGTAGCATACCAAAAAAGGAATTCAACTAGTTCATCTTTAATACAATACTAATATTTTATTGTTCTTTCTCTGAGAGACAACAAATCCCTGGAACAACTTAATTTAAGTCACTGAAAGACCGATTTAACCCTTTTTACCGGCAATTTATTTCTCAACTATTACTTACTATGTTTTTAGTCATATTCCCGCCAGGTGTGTCCACATTCCAAGCATCTGTAGAATCTAGTTTCTGATTCGTCAGCGCTTCTTAATTGTCTCATCCACCATCCTGCTTTGTTATGTCCACACTCTGGACATTTTACTTCGGCTGTTGGGAGTACATTTGGGTTTTTCTCTTCTATAACAGGAATCTCAGATTCTACTTTATTTTCTGTTGAAGTATAATCCTCTTTTATTTCTACAACTACATCACATTCTTTACATTTAAAATAACCATCTTCAGGCATCATCATACTTCCACATTTAGGACAAAACTCCATTTAACCAACTCCTATATATTTTTTTATTATTTTTTCATGATCAAATGCTAAAGGAGGAAGATTAGAGATATTAAACCATTCTACTTCAGCGGCATCAGATCCTGCTTCAGCTTTATCTGAAGTTCTGGCTGAATAAACTATCGAAACAACATGGCCCCTAGGATCTCTATCAGGATCACTAAACACTCCTATTAGTTTCTCTAACTCAACTTGAACTCCCGTTTCTTCTCTTGCTTCTCTCTTTGCTGCTTCCTCGACTTTCTCGCCTCTTTCAACGAAACCCCCAGGTAAAGCCCATTTTCCAATAAAAGGATCCTTACCTCTCTCTACTAATAATATTTCATCATCCACACATATCAATATGTCTACTGCCAAAGCAGGTATTTCATACTCACCATCACAGATGCACTTTATATTAAGCACCACCTATCTTCTAAATCTTGTTTTCTCCAACAGTAATTTAAACCTTATCGATTATTTTATTTTAATAAAATGCAGAAATTATTGCTCTGGATTGCAATCACTTTCTTGGTCTTAGCAACAACTCTATCTTATTTAACCAAAGAAAGTAGAGTTAAGCATGTATTATTTGGAATAGGTTGGTTGCTCATTGGATTTCATTGGATAAATTTACCAAAATATTACTTTCTAAAAGAAGATCTATTTAATGGTTTATTATTCATAGCCGGGTCTTTTCTAGCATGGGCCTTAGCTTTTATAGAAGCAAAACTATTGTTAGAGAAAAAAGAGATTGATATAATCACCTATCTAGGACAAGCAGCGGCTATAGCCACTATAATTTACTTTCCCCTAAGAAATCTTTCCTCCTTTTCTTCTTTTTCACTTGAATATATAGTTGCAGAACATACCTTCCTCCTATTAAAGACGATAGGGGCTCCAATCTCACAGAATGGAAGTGTCTTAACCTTTTCTGCAGAAGAATCTATCACAAAAGTAAGTATCGTCTTTGCATGCACTGGCATTGAGAGTATCGCTTTGTTTTATGGAGCTATTATACCTAGTCCAGACTCATTAACCAACAAAGTCAAAGCGCTAATTGCTACAGGCCCAATAATATACATATTAAATCTGTTTAGAAACACATTCGTGGTCTATGCAACCGGAAATAAATGGTTTAGCGCTATAAATTTCTTTGGATTAGAAGGAAGTTTTGTAATAAGCCACCATGTTATCGCTAAAGCAGGATCAGTTATTGCCATATTTTTAATAGCATACTTTGTTCTTAAAATTCTACCAGGATTAAGAAACATCTTTTTTAGCATATTCGAGTTACCCAAAAAGATCAAGGAGGAAGAACTAATTTGAATATAGCTAAACCAGGATATAAATGGATTCTAGGATCAGTTGTAATTAATGTCTTACTTTACCTCTTAAACCTTGAAATCATTTTTTTGGCCTCAATCGCTATGACAGCCTTATTTATATTTTTCTTTAGAGACCCAGATAGAACCAGTGATTTAAATCAAAAAGGATTAATTTCACCTGCAGACGGAAAAGTCATAGAGATCAAGGAAACAAAAAATAATAAATTAAAGATAAGCATCTTTTTAAGCATATTAAATGTACATGCAGTTAGATCTCCACTAAAAGGAGAAGTTATTTCTGTTAGACATAAAAAGGGTAAAAAAATACCAGCTTTTAAAAAAGAATCTGATAAAAACGAAAAAAATATAACAAAAGTAAGAGACAATTCCAACAATATCTATTCCATAGAACTAATAGCCGGATTCATAGCACGGAGAATCTTCATGTATTGTTCTAAAGGTGATCAGTTAGCGAAAGGACAGAAAATTGGGTTCATATCCTTTGGTTCAAGAGTAAATCTTCTGTTACCAGAAAAATATTCTCTAGAAGACCTTTCCATAAAAGAAGGAGAAAAGATAAAAGCCGGAAAGACAAAATTAGTCGAAAAATAGGCAGATGTATAGAGAAATAGCCCTACCGGACATTGCATCTTTATTAAATCTAACATCTGGTTTCATAGCTATCACATTCTTAACCAGAGAAAATTACATACTAGCAGCAAAATTTATTCTCCTCTCAGGAATTTTTGATGGAATAGATGGATTAATAGCAAGGAAAATCTCAAATAGAAAAGAAGCCAAATTTGGTATAGAATTGGATTCAATGGCAGATCTCGTTTCTTTCGGCGTTGTAACAGCGTTATTCGGCTGGAAGATAACAAAAAACAATTACTTCTTACTAATATCATCAATTTTCTTAATAGCTGCAATATTAAGATTAGCTAGATTCAATACAAAAAATCCAAACGAAAAAGGATTTAAAGGACTTCCAACTACCTCTGCAGGCTTACTTCTATCAATATACCTTGTTTTATTCAGTAATACAATAAATACTATATTAACAACTACATTATTTTTAATACTATCTACACTAATGGTCAGCAAAATAAAATACCCAAAATTCGATGACCGCGTATCTTGGCCCCTAGGAATACTAATGGCCTTTCCAGTATTTTTGACCGGGAACTACTTTGGAATTTTCATGTCAATAATACTAGGACTATTAACCGGTTACATAATAATAGGCCCATTCTTTGCTTCTTCAAAGATAATAGAAAACCTAAATCACATCACGTAATATCCTCTTCTCCATAAACCGAGATGCTTTCAGCCAAAGCTAGGGGTTCTCATATTGCTCAGCAACTTATCACCTCTGAAGAGGTTTTAGAGGTTGCATCAACGCTCAGGGCTTTGGGCTCAGTCATAGAACCCTCTGCACTTACCAGAGATCTTATCTCAGACTTGCCAAATGCCCGACTAACTATGTTTCTGGCACCGTTCACATCAGCATTAATTTCAAGACTACGATTTTCACATTTGAACTCCCCCTTTATTTCTTTCCCCAAATTCTCCACATCTAGAACATCCCTGGCTTGTATATGCTACATCGACCTCAATATATTTAATTCCACTTTTTCTACACTTGTATTCCAGCATTTGCCTAAACGAATAGTTTGGGAATCGGTGCAGTTTTCGATTCAACTTTCTTCCTTTGTCACCATCTTGAATCCCCAACAAATCACCAACAGCAACTACTAATTCATTTTCTTCGGCAAAATTCATGATCTCCATCGTTAATTTAGGCAACTTGTCCCAAACCTTGTTGTACTCTTCGGTGCCATCCTCTACCAGTCTCGGATTGTCACCTGAGATAGAAGTATTTAGATCGTGTCTGCTTTACTTCCTGTCCCCGAAAATCAACCCTCTGGTTAGGTAGTGCCACCGACACTACTGAGTTTCTCAACCCGAGGTCGATTCCGAGAACACCATCGTATCCCTGCCTCTTCAACTCCTATCTCGACCGTGATATTGATAAAAAATCCGCTATTCTTTCTAAATAGTTTGGATCCACAAATTTCCCAATTTTCTTTAATCTCCATGTAAGCTAACCCACGGCTAAAGCTGTGGGCTTTCAACCGCTTGTACGCGTACGTCGATACCATACTCGGCGGCCTTGTATTCGACGTACGCGTACAAGCGGTTGAACGCCCACTTGTGACCCCACGACGCACCAGTGCGGTCACGAATATCGGTCAAGTCCTCGAACGCTATCACGTCGCACCCGTATCGGAGTGCTTCCTCTACGATGGCGTTCGACGCTCGATGGAGTACGTCGCGGACGTACCGAAGCTCACGGCCACTCGACTGTTCGAGTGTCCGGTGGGCGCTTCGCGTGCCTGTCTGTTGGAGTCCGGCGCGTACCTTCTCGAACTCGCGGAGGTCGTGGGTTAGCTCCCGCCCGCTGAAGAAGTAGGCGGTACTGGTGACGGCGAGATTTTCGATACCGAGGTCAACCCCAAGGACCGTTCCGTCCTCGGCGGTGTTCCGTTCGGTGTCGTTCTTGTGTCGGCGGAAACCGATGTGCAAGAAGTAGTCGCCGTCGCGGGCGGTGAGTGTACTTTCCGTGACGCTCCACTCGTCGGAGTCGATGTACTGCCGTTGGTAGCCATCGTCGGCGTCGGGGAGAGCAAGTTCGCACCGGACGCGACTCTCCGTTGTTGAGAGAGACACCGTATCATCATCGAACAGCGTCATGGTCCGGGTGTCGTATTTCACCGTGGGTGCAGTGAAGGTGGGCTTGCTCACCTCCTTGCCTTTGGACCGGCGTTCGATACAGCCGGTGATGGCTTGTGCGGCTTGGTGAGTGGCGAGAATTGCGTGCTGACTACCGAGGTTGGTTTCCTCGCGCACGGTGTCGTAGGCGAGGGGTTGTACGTCACTCTTGGCGTTGCACTTGCCCCACGCCATGTCGGTGGCGAGTTGGCACCCACGCTTCCACTCGGAGATGGTATCCTCGAGCAACTCGCGTTGCTCACCATCTACCGAGAGGCGGGTGATTGCCGTTCGACGCACGTAGTCGTCTGCCACATATTCAATGTGATCTGTAGGCTACTTATAAGCTGGTGTTTGTAACCAATACGAACGCGCTCCTCCCCTCCCTACTCGCTCCCTTCGTTCGCTCGTTGAGGAAGGGGACTCCGCGCTACGGCTTGGACATGGTTGCTGTGCAACGCCGTCCCGTCGCGCACGTCCTCGTAGGTGTCGTCGTGGAGCGTGGTTTTGCTTGTGGTGACATATTCGCCTTGGAAAGCATGGCGTGTCACGTAGTTAACCGCCCACAGAAACTCGTCTACGGTGTCTTCAAGGAGTGCGGCGTCGGTACTGTCTACATCAAGTTTCACGGGAACAGTACGCCGCTTCTCCATATATCATATATAGGCTTAGTAGTTCAAAAGTGTTGAGGGATGGGCCTTGTCGCAGTCGGTGGGTTGTCGCACGGAGTGTACGCGCCTCCTCCCACCCGTGAACGGGTGGGTTTCCGCGCTGTTACCGCTATGAATATTAACAGGAACCTTCAAATCAACATATCTACTAGCTACAGAGATCCCAACAAAATAAACACAAACATCAGATTCACATTCCTAGACATCTATCAAATCCTTCCAAATTGAGAAAGAATACTCATTCTCATCCTTGATTTTGTCATAGTATCCTTTTGCTTATTGTTTGTTAGCAGAATGCAATTCGACATCTTCACCACTTTGAAGATACTTCTGCAGGTTTTCATATTCTTCATTAAGAATTTCTTCCTTAATCCTTGTAAGATTAACTATTCCTCTTTTAAACCGTATTTTTCATTCTTGACTCCTCAAATACTCTTTCAATTGGTCAAGTGTAACCTCCTCAGCAGCCGCTAAGAAATATGCTGGAAACAATAGAGAATTTGCCTCTTTTCTCAATTCTGAAAAGTTCTTTCTCAAAATTCTACTCTTTGCACCCTCCTACCGAATTTATCGTTTTAAAAAGATTAATTGTCAGCTTTGCTCTAAAAAGAATATAAATATAATCTCCTGCTGATTCCTTGTCCAACACATCAAAAATCTCCTCATTCAACAAATTCTTTCTATACTTCTTACAAAACACTAAATGATATCAGAGAGAAAAAACCTAACATCTTCCCGTTTAAGCATCGTATTTCATTCCTAGCGTATTAAGAATCTAAATATTTTACTTATTAAATTTTTAGAGCCAATCAGAGGCCAAAGTATCCTCTTCCTAAAGAGAGAGGTCTTAGCGACCAAATTTCAGATAACTTCCTCTCTTCAATCATCTAAAGGCGTTTAGATCTCCACCCAAGCAAGTTATAGAGATGGGGGTCCTGCTTCTAATCTAAAGGCTTGCGTTCTATAGACTAGAGTATATCCTGGGCTCCAAGCACTGGCAAAAAACTTTCAGCACAGAACAAAGACCTTACTCCAAAACTACCTGATACACCCTAAAATATGTTAATAGCTGCACTAGCTACTAAATCAAACCCCAATCCACATTTAATACAATTAAATAACCTTAAATCTTCGTTTATTAGTTTAATTAAACTATTACAAAGCTAAAAACTAAGCTAAAAATTTTGAATTTATCTTTTCTAAAGAAACTATTTTCCCCATGTTTTTGAATTTCTTAATCTCCTTTGCTTTGTCAGGGCTGTCGACAATTCGGAAACCCAAGTACTTAGAAATGCATTTTTGCTGAGATACTGAGATCATTTTCTTGTATCCAGTCAAGCATATTGAGATCGACTTCAAGTGAGTTGAAGCCGAGTCCCCTGAGCTGATCTACCGGAATTCGTATTGTTACAGCATGTTAGCTAATCAAATCTGCTGTATTAGATTCAACATTGACCTTAGCAATTTTTTGTTAATGAAAGACCTCTCAATAAAACTCGGTCTTCTCTACAAGCAACCTTGTCAATGTGAGCGAAGAGGCAAGGGTCGTTCACCGCCTTATATCCTGTACTGTCGGAAGATTCAAGTTGAAAGTAACCGCAACCAACCGAGTCACAACGGTCACAGTCGCACACACCACCGCACCAGTGCCTTCAGCGGCACTTAACGTTCCTACTATCCAGTATGCACTCCCACCTAAGACGGCACAACTGGCATAGAAATCTTCGAAGAGAATAAAAGGAGACCGGTCAAGAAGAATATCCGCAAAAGAACCACCACCGACGGCGTTGATCGTAGCAATCGCAATGATACCAAAAACGGAGATACCCGCCTCAGTTGCGACAATAGCACCAGTTGTAGCAAAGGCAGCGAGGCCAATGGCATCCGAGACAATCGTGATGGGATGAGTCTCCGGTTCCGTGAAAACGAGGCTCAGTGTGATCGCCAAACACACCCCAAACAGCCCCAGGATAATTTCAATGGGAGATCGGAGTGCTAATGGAACCCGCATCAGAAGGAGATCGCGTGTCATTCCTCCAACGAATGCCATTGCCACTCCAACAATAGTAATTCCAAGTAGATCGAATTCTTCCCTAATTGCCTTCGATGACCCAACAAAGGCGAATGCGATCAAACCGACCGTATTCATTACTGCAAATGGATCGCCAAACAATACTGAAAGGAGGTTCGAAAACATTTTTGCACTCCCAAGAGAAAAGGATTACTTGAGTGCTTCAAAAGCAATTTTATCTGTAGCTTGCTTCATCACCAATAAAGACCTACACAGTTTGTGTTCCTTGTTCTCTCCTAACATTCATATCAACTGAAACAGATACAGTTTCACTTGAACCTATTTTCCTTGGACTGACTTGAAGGTTGTTGATTTCGAGATCTGCTTCTTTATTTTTTATGATATTAAATTTATTGTTCATACCGGCAACAATCACATTATAAGTTCCTGTTGGTGCTTCCACAACTGGTATCGCTGCTATATCAAGAGAAACCGATACAATATCGGTTTTTCCGGCCTCGAGCGAAATATTCCTCGCTAACATTTCCCCATCAATAGAAAACCCCACCGTCTTTGTTCCTTTCGTTTCCACTACATTCTCCACATGAACAGAAATATTAACAGTTTCTCCAGGAGTAACCTCAGAAAGAGAGGCCTCTAAATTGATTACTTCAAATTCAGCTTTTTCCTGACTCTCTTCTTGATTTACAAAACCAGAAACACCTAAAGATAATACTAAAAACAAAAAAACAAATAAAAAAGCAATTTTTTCCCAGTAAACAATGAAACCCCCCACACACCCTTAACTTAAATAAACTTACCTTACTGAAAAAATAACTTCAAACCTTAAAGATAATAGGGATAAATCGAATCCCCTCAGCTATGATTAACACACATTTTCTACTGTATTTCTCTCCATTTTCTTCTATAAATTGATGGTTACAGGTGTCTGGATCTTATTCTCCTCTATTTACTCTTCAATTGATATTATCACAATTTTCTGGTTCATTTATTTCACTTAACCTAGGAAACTCGGTTTTTTTACGGAGTTTTTTTTCTCTTAATATATGGTATAAAGCTTCAAATCCATCTTAGATATCAGACCAGCTCCATATACATTTCTTTTTTATTGAAGATTTTATACAAAGTAATTCTACTAATACCTGTCACCTCTTCAATTTTGACATAACTATGGCCTGATTCTCTCATCTTAATAACTTCAATAGCCCTTTTGGCTTCATCATGTTCATTATCTGAAGTCAACTATCCCTACCTAAATCAAAAGATTTAGGAAGATGTCCTCCCAACCTAAAAGATAAAAAAGCTGATTCGTATGAATAAGTTGGAGAATAGTATATCAGATAGAGAAAAAGCAGTTTTCGAATTAGGTATTAAACTAGGATCATTGTTTCATCAGTTTATAGGTACCCCAGTAAGTTCTAGAACCAAAAATTCATTGGAAAAATCTATAGAGGAAAGTATATCAAACCAACCATTTGTTAATTCAGTAAAAGTAAATATCGAGGCTGGAAAAAAGTATAATGCACTTAAGCCAGAACAGATCAAAGCAAAAATTTCAATTTTATACAATGAAACCAGAGCAAAAGGAGAAATAGAATACATTGAAGGTAAAGATTATCCTCTTATGCAAATAGACGAAGTAAAAAAAGTTTCCCAAAATTAAATAGATACAGCTTTAGAGTCTTTTTTCTTTCAAAAATCATAAGTACTTGCTCTACAAAAAATCTATATCATGATGGATAGAAAAAAATGGAGATTGTATTTTAGTGTTATATTAATAGTTGCTTCTCTATTGCTGTGGGGCTTTCACTACTATATTTTCCAAGACCTACATCACATATTGATATATGGTATACATGACATTGCTTTCGTACCTCTTGAGGTTCTCTTAGTTACTGTAGTTATTCATGAACTTTTGGAGAGAAGAGAAAGGAGAAAGATCAGAGAGAACTTAAATATGCTTGTGGGATCCTTCTTTAGTGAATTAGGTAACGATTTACTTACGACTTTTTCAAAATATGATAGAAATTTTGAGGAAGTCCGTGAAGACTTATCTATAAGGGAAGACTTCAATGAAGAAGAATTCAGCAAGGTTAAAGAAAAACTAAAGACTTATAACTCAAATATCAAAGTAACAGAACATGAATTAATAGAACTGAAAAAATATCTAACAGAAAATAAAGGTTTACTCGTGAATGTACTCCAAAATCAGAACACACTAGAACACGAACCGTTTACAGACACCCTATGGGCCACATATCACTTAACCGAAGAACTAGAAGCTAGAAAGGATATTTCAGAGTTACCAGAAGAAGACATCGAACATCTCGAAGGGGATATAGAACGGGCCTATAATGATATAACCGAAAGATGGATAGACTATATGGAACACCAAAAGGAAAAGTACCCTTATCTTTTCTCACTTGCATTAAGGAAAAATCCATTCAAGAAAGACAGCAGCCCTATAATAGGCCAGTGAAGCGAACTCTATCTTAATCATACTCGCTTGTTATGTAGGTAGGGGGTTCCAGTGTGACCAACTTATCTAAGGGGAGTTTGCTTTTTTAAAGCTTCTCTCACTGCACACTGACTAACACTGGAACTTATCTTTAAAAGAAGCCCTTAGGATAGGACACAAAGTCGTATATTAACTCTTATTGGTTCCGCATATGTTCTCTCCGGGCCAAATCCACACCAGCCACCAAGACCCTACAAAACTTCGAGCTTACCCTAGAACCCCTATTTGATGTAGGTCTCAGGGCATCTAGCTTAGCCAATCCCCAAAACATAATATCTCTTTTTATTCAAAAGACAGGCAGATAAAAGCCAATTAACTGCCAATTACATTCAATAGTATTGAAACTGTTCAAGTGTGGTTGATTCATCCTCCTACCAAAATCAAAGACTCAAGGAGGGGGTCTTCTCAACCACTAAGATAAATAGGATTTCATTTTATATTACTTCATGGAGAGCCTCTACTAATCTCTTGCTTAGGTAGTGGTTAGTTGACTCTTCCTACCACAAAAGGAATTGAAGTATTATTTAAATCCTCAGAAGAAGCATTGGTAATTTAAAGTCAATGGGTTTGAGTGGTCAGCTCCCGATTCAAGGCACTCTCTTAAAAGAGAGAGAACCGCTTTTTCGGAGGATTTTATTACGGTTAAAAGCTCATAGACCCCCTCATTTCTGATTCGGGCAAAAGCGTGTTTGCAAGAGTTGATAGAACCTATCGACCATGTCCAAACCCAGAGACGGGTGAGGCCAATGGTCAACTGGCCTCCT
This sequence comes from Candidatus Methanohalarchaeum thermophilum, assembly GCA_001914405.1. GTDB lineage: Archaea > Halobacteriota > Methanonatronarchaeia > Methanonatronarchaeales > Methanonatronarchaeaceae > Methanohalarchaeum > Methanohalarchaeum thermophilum. The sequence goes on along the minus strand of MSDW01000001.1, from coordinate 1,029,352 downwards.
TGATGGCAGTGGCGGACGAGTGGAAAAACTCTACGTGTTTAACTAAAGTTTTTCCGAGGCAATCGACAATTAAATTCTCCATCTGGTCTGGTCGTACAACACACAAGTTCCCTCCTCTAGGTAGGAACAGTTGACAGGAAACAACTAATTAGTAATAAAAATAAAGATTTCATAATAATGAAGGAGTATTCGCTTGGTATCGATAACTTTGGCAAGGATGTAAGAGAAGGAACGAATATCCTATTTACAGCTCCACCTTTATCAGGTAAGAATGCTTTTTCTAGGAACTTTTTTTATCAGGGTTTGAAAGATAACGAAGGGTGTGTATATGTTACTACTACCGAAGAAACTAATTCAATACTCAAGTGGTTTAAAGAGAATAAGGAAGTTGATCTAGATGAATTTGAGGGTCATTTTGGGATAGTGGATTGTGTGACTAAGAGCCAAGAGTTATCAGAGATTAAGGGTAAGAGTATAAAGTATGCATCTAATCCGGGGGATTTAACTGATATAGGAGTTAAGATCTCTTCCTTTTTAAAGGATTTTTACAAGAGTGATGATTTAGATGGGATTAGGTTAATAATAGATACTATATCAGTTATTCTTATGTATTCTAATGTAAAAACTGTATTTAGGTTTTTACATACTTTTTCAGGGAGAATTCGGTCTACAGATGCAGTTGCTTTGTATATATTGGAAGAAGGCGATCATGATAGAAAAACTATACAAACTTTAAAACAGTTGGTTGATCTATCATTAGAAGCTGAAGAATCAGAGGGTAATAGAATGATTAAGTTCAGTGGACAGATTAATTCAGATTGGTTAAAATATGCAGTGAATAACAATAACATGAAGATTATTAGTTAATCACTTCTTGGTATTTACTTTTAGTTATTTACTTTTGATGAAAAAAAATTTAAATTAATTCAAAAAAATATTGCTACTAGTAAAAATACTAATTTCTATTAATGATGGATGAAAACATGATTGAAAAAGTAGCAGAAGATTACAATCCAGAGGAGATTGAAGCTAAGGTGAGGGATTTTTGGGAAAGTAACGATATTAGAAAGAAATCTAGGAAAGACAGGGATGGAGATAATTTTTATTTCGTTGATGGTCCTCCTTATACTACTGGAAAGATCCATTTAGGTACTACTTGGAATAAAATTATTAAAGATTCCGTATTGAGATATAGAACGCTTAAGGGAGACCAAGTGAGTGACACTCCTGGATGGGATATGCATGGTCTTCCTATAGAAGTTAAAGTTGAAAAAAAATTTGATTTTGAAGATAAGAGAGAGATTGAAGAGTTTGGTTTAGAAAACTTTGTGGATGAATGTAAAAACTTCGCTAGGGATTTCAAAGATCAGATGACGGAACAGTTTAAGGAATTTGGTTCATGGTTTAATTGGAAAGATCCCTACATGACAATGACCGATGATTACATTGAATCTGTTTGGTGGACTCTAAAGAGATCAGAGGAGAGAGATCTACTGGAAAGAGGGGTTAGAGTAAATAACTGGTGTCCAAGATGTGAAACAGCTATTGCAGATAGTGAAGTGGAATACGATGAAATAAGTGATCCATCAATCTATGTTAAATTTCCTATCCAAGGCAAAGAGGATACCTATCTAGTTATTTGGACTACAACTCCTTGGACAATCCCATCGAACCTAGCCGTAGGAGTCCATCCCGACCATGAATACTCTATACTTTCAGCTAAAAAGAACGGAGAAACAGAGAAGCTTATTTTATCATCTGATCTTTATCAAAAAGTTCTTGAAGAAACTGATTATAGTAAATTTGAAGTTGAAGAAACTAAGAAGGGAAGAGAACTGGAAGGTATGGGTTATTTGCATCCCTTAAGAGAAGAAATCCCTAAGCAAAGAGATCTAGAAGATGACAAAGTCCATAAAGTCTATGCAGAAGATTTTGTTTCAGTTGAAAAAACTGGATTAGTACATATGGCACCTTCACATGGTGAAGAAGACTATAAAGTTGGAAAAAAGAGAAATCTTCCTTTAATTAAGCTCGTTAATGAAAGTGGTAGATATATCGATGGCAGCGGAAAATACGAGTCATCCTATGTCAGAGATGCAAATCAAGATATAATAAATGACTTAGATAAAAATGGGCTTCTCTTAAAAAGCGACGAGATCACGCATAGATATGGTTTTTGTTGGAGATGTGATACTCCGATCATATATCTCGCTACTCGCCAATGGTTCATTAATGTCACTGAATTAAAAGAAGAAATGGTTGAAGAAGTAGACTCAGTGGACTGGAAGCCCAGTTGGGCAGGTGAATCAAGATTTAAAGACTGGGTATCAAACGCAAAGGACTGGTGTATTTCTAGACAGAGATTTTGGGGTACCCCTCTTCCCGTTTGGATATGCAAGGAATGTGGAAAAAGAGAGGTATTGGGAAGTAAAAAGGAACTAGAATCAAAAGCAATTGAAGCACCTGATGAATTAGAATTACATCGCCCTTACGTAGACAAAGTCAAACTCAATTGTGAATGCGGTGGACAAAAAGAAAGAGTTAAGGATGTAATGGACGTTTGGATGGATTCTGCATGTGCAAGCTGGGCGACCTTGAACTTTCCAAGAGAAAAAACCGAATTTGAGGAACTTTGGCCAGCAGATTTTATAACAGAGGGACATGACCAAACCCGGGGATGGTTCTATTCACAGCTCGGTGCAGGAACAATTGCGTTTGATCAAATACCTTACAAGTCAGTTTTAATGCACGGTTTCGTCCTAGATGAAGATGGAAGAAAAATGAGTAAAAGTGTCGGAAATGTCGTTCAGCCCGGTGAGATTATAGATAGATTTGGTTCCGATACCATGCGTCTTTATCTATTAAGCGCCTGTGCACCATGGGAGGATCTTAAGTTTAGTTGGAACGAATGCGAAAATGTAAGAAGAACATTAAATGTTTTTTGGAATGTCTACAAGTTTGCATGCACTTATATGTCAATTGACGACTTTATTCCAGAGAAAGAGCCACAGAATAACATAGATAAACTAAAAATCGAAGATAAGTGGATACTTTCAAGACTTCAATCTCTAAAGCAAGATATAACAGACTACCTAGACAATTACCAGATTCACGATGCAACTAGAAAAATAAGTGACTTTATATTAGAGGATCTATCAAGATGGTATGTTAGGCTAATCAGAGATAGAACCTGGATCGAGTCCCATGACCAGAGCAAGTTGACAGCATACGAAACACTATACGAAGTTTTAAAGGAAACTATTATCCTAATATCACCGTTCACTCCCTTTTTAAGCGAAGAAATGTATTCCAACTTAGTAAAGGGTTTTGAAGATAGCTTAGAATCTGTACACATGGAAAAATTCCCAAGTTATAAAAGCAACCTACATAATCCAGAACTAGAAGAAGATATGGATTTAACAAGAAAAATCGTAGAATCTGCCTCCCATGCAAGACAAAAAGAAGAAATGAAACTGAGATGGCCTGTGAAGGAAATTACAGTATCCTTCGAACAAGAAGACAAAAAAGAGAGAATCAAAAAATTAAATCGCATACTAAAGGATCAAATCAACACTAAAAAAATCAATTTACTAGGACCTAAAGAAGAATTCAACGAACTAGTTCCAAAACCATCTCCTAAAATGGAAAAAATTGGCCCAAAATTCAAATCAAATGCTGAAAAGATCATGCAAAAAATCAAGGAAACAGACGGAACCAAATTGAAAGGAAACCTACCGCACGAAATCGAAGTTGAAGGTAAAAAATACACAATTACTGATGAATTAGTGGAATTCAAGAAAACTACCCCCGAATACATATCGGAGTCCAATTTTAATGGCGGAAAAGTTTATGTTAACATTAAAATTGATAAGGAGATACAACTAGAGGGCTATGCTAGAGAAATAACAAGAAGAATACAACAAATGAGAAAAGAACTCAATTTAAACATAGAAGAAGACATAAATGTATTCATAGAAACTAATGACCAAAAACTCAAAAATGCTATCCGAGAATGGAACAATTATATATCACATGAAACCAGAGCAAAAAACTTAAAATTAAATGAAGCAAAAGGAAACCTAGTCAAAGAATGGGAAATCGAAGATAAAAACATTGAAATAGGATTAAACAAACTAAACGGTGATTAATTTAACATATTTAGAAAGATTAACCTCCGTTTCTTTTCTACCTATCTCCCGTAGTTGGGAAGAGTCGTGGAATCTCACCCTCTTTACCTATATCCTGGGGAATTGATCTCTTGGCGTTATCGTCACAGACGACGCCAAGAAACACTCCCCAAAATCCACCTCCACCAAACCAGGAGGAGATAGGTTATCACCTTCAGGAGAAGAAGAAAATGGAAAAGAAGATAAAGATGAGGAGAAAGATGAACACATAACAGTTTGGTTAAATATAAAAACCAGTTTATCGTTCTTGTTTCTTTTTAGCCTAATGGAGTGGATTTTTTCCTCATCAAGCTCTTTATATCTCTTTTTGTTTGGGACAGTGATAGGCACATGGATATTTTCTTTCCCTCGGACAGTATAGAGTGTTATCCATTCGTCTTCTAGGTCTAGAGGGAACATAGTAGAGTCGAACAAGGGAACGTAAGAGGAGATATTCGGAAAAAGTTTTCCTGTTTCTCTTCCCACTTTCTTTCTTTTCTCTTACCATGCCCTGAAGCTACTCCATTTTTGTATAGATTCTGTTATGGCGGTGTCGTAGAAATGGCTATGATGGCCATGGACAGCTCCCTTGCAGTTATATTGTGTATCCCGGTTTTTGTTTGGATAAACCAGTTCTTTCACTCGTTTTCGACTATGGGCAATTGAGTCTTCGCTAAAATCCATTTTCTCTTTGTAGTAAATTGTTAGGATCCACTGCACAATCTTCGGAAACCTATTGATTATATCTTCCAAGATCGTTGTTTTTCGCCTAGTGATTCTAGAGGAAACTGAAACTTGGTATGCAACAGTTATGGTTTCAGTTTCAGTTTCAGTTTCAGTTTTGGTCATCATATTGTTGTTTCATTTTCTTTATTTTGTCTCTTACCAGAGCTGAGTGGTTGAGGTAGCGTTCTCTCATCCAATTATGTTGTTTTTCACTAATAGTAATCAAAACTCTATGCATATAGTATTTAAATTTATTTAAATCTTTTCTCTAACCTTAAATAAAAAAGATGTGGCGCCTATCCCCTCCTCTAAAGGAGATGGGTTTGCAGCTCAGTAGCATTCATATCACCTAGCAGAGACCTATTTTTACGAGAAATGTGATAACGTTAAGGAAAACTCTCTAAAGAGGAATAAAATCCTCTCTGGTCGAAAGAGACCGTATTTTCAACCATTCAAAGCCTTTGAATTAAGTATTGAGGGTTACTGTGGAAGTGACATAAACTCGAAGAACCAGCTCTTTTTAGCTAATCTAAATTGGTTACCTTTCTATCTCGATAACCTATACCAGACGGGAAAAGTTAGGTTTTAGGCTACAGAGTTCGGTGGAAGCTTCCACAAGGAACCTCTGATCTTAGCTAACAAAGGAATTCATTTCCTAAAAACCATTAAAGACTTTGCACCTGGCTATAGAAACTCGAACAGAGGTTTTTGTCATAGATTTATCGATGAATCTGTTATATGCAAATAGTATAAAAATTATTTATGGATTGGATAAATCCTTACTCTTAAGGATAAGATCTTATCCAACCATTACGATAATCTTGTCCGGAAGATATAGGGAAATGTCAAGTTTATTTATTTGTTGAATGAAATACTCTGAATGGAGAAAAATTTACAAAAAAATATTAGATGACTTTTCTATTGAAAAAAAACAGGATGAACGAGCTGCTAGAATACTAACAGATTATAGAGATCAGTCTGTTAGCCTTAAAGATATTAGAGAGATAGTAAATGATGAAGTAATTATATTAGGAAACGCTTCAATTTTAAAAAAACAATTAACTAATAGAGTAAGATTTAATAAGACCGTAATCGCAGCAGATGGTGCTACGGAAGTTGCAATAAATGAAGGAATTGTACCTGATTTAGTAGTAACCGATCTTGATGGGGATATGACAAGCATTTTAAAAGCTCATGAGAGGGGGTCAGTCTTGGTTGTTCATGCTCATGGAGACAATATAGATAAAATAAAAAAGTGGTGCCCAAAGATAGATAAATTTCTTTCTACAACACAGGCAAAGCCATTTAATGCGGTTTATAACTTTGGTGGTTTTACAGATGGGGATAGAGCCGTTTTTCTTGCAGTAGAGTTTGGCGCAAGAGACATTAGCCTCTATGGATTTGATTACAAAGATGCAAAAGATAGAAAGTACAAAAAACTACAGTGGGCTAAGAAATTAATTGAAAAATGCAGAGATAAAAATGATGTTAATATTCATCACATACACTGATGAAATTCTTTAATATTTCTTTTCCCTTAGGAGTATGTGAAACTTCAGGATGGCCCTGTATACCAAAAATGGGCTTTTTGCTATGCTTCATTGCTTCTATTTCACATACTTTAGATCTAGCTAATATCTCAAAATCCTCAGGAGCTTCTTTAACCTCATCAGCATGGGAAGCCCAAACGCTAATTTCTTGTCCAAGTCCTTTGAACAATTCATCTTCCGATATTATCTCTGTCTTTACTTCTGCATAACCTCCTGACTTACCTGACCCTATCTTACCATCAAACTCTTTTGCAATAACCTGATGACCCAAGCAAATCCCCAAAATAGGTTTTTTAATTTTTTTAATGTATTTTTTAGTTTTCCCAATTCTATTGATGTCAGGGCCACCACTTAATATTAATCCAGATGGGTCTACATTCCTAATATCTTCTACTGAGGTCTCATTATCTATTAAATCATTTTCGACTTCAAGTTCTCTTAAAGAACGATGAATAAGATGAGTAAACTGCCCATGATTATCAATAACTATAATCATAACACATCCCATATTTTTTACACGTTATTAAAATTAACTTAGAAGCTAAAACAAATACCCTACATAAATTTTTATCTCATAATCCAATCTAATCCTAGGAAGAAAATAGTAGATCTGACATACTCCAACAACTGAAGTCATTAAGTTCCTATCCCTCTTCACCCCTCCTCTGATCTCTACTATATTGGGTAAGATGATTCTGGTTGATATTGTGTAGTCACAAATCTCTCCTTCTGTTACAGGCCTCTAAATAGTATATTTGTAGAATTAATTTATGTTTAAATTTTTTATTTTATATGAAGTGTTTTGGTATGTTTTTTCTGTCTAATTTTGTTTTAATAAATTTTTTTATAGAAATTCTTTGCTAAAAGAAAAAAAATATTTTTATTTAAAAAATAATATTAAGTGTGGTTGATTTATGGTAGATTTTATTAAGATTGCTTTAATGAAACAGGAAGAGGAAAAGACTAAGACGGTAAGAGAGATGGATGAGCTTTTGGAAAAAGAAAAAGAAGAAGGTTTATCAGAGGTTGAAAAAAGCGTAAAGAATGTGCTGGACAGGAGACTTAAGAGAGATTTAATTAAGAGAGTCTCTAAGCTAGAGAATAACTGGGATGAAATGCCAGAAGAGAAGAAATCTAAAATAAAAAAGGATGTAAAGGAATGGAGTCCTAGAAAAAGTTATTAGAATCCTTTTAGTAACTCTTTAATTGATATCTCAGGGTTTTTACTTTTTATTATGCCTGAAGCTACTAGTACTCCTCTTGAACCCAGTTCCAGGGCTTTCGAAACATCTTTAGATGAGGAAACTCCTGCACCACATAGAATCGGTGTTTTTGTTTTTTTAACTGTTTTTTCAATAATCTCAGGATCACTAGAGGTTACTGAAGTATCTCCTCCTATTAGTTCAGGAGGCTCTATTGCTATATAATCAGGATCAAGTGAATCTACTACCTTCGCAGTCCTCAAGTTATTTACACAGACTATATTCTCCAATCCAAATTCATTCGCTCTATCCAAGATGTATTCGAGATTATTGAGTTTTATTTCTTTTTCACTATGGTTTATTAGAACTCCTTCAGCGCCTGCTTCCTTAATTGATTCAGCTAAAGTGCTTCCAGTATGGCTTCCTGGATCTATGGGGTCTATGTGTTGACAGTAGACTGGTATATTAACATTATTAGAGATCATTCTCAAATCAGCAGTTGGAGGAGAAACTACTATCTCCACTTCTTTGTCTGTCTCTCTAGCTATGTTATCTGCGGTATTTGCTATTTTTTTACCACTGGAGCCGTATCCTTGGGCGTAGTTTTTGAAGTTTATTAATAATTTATTCTTCATTTTTCTCTTTTGTTATCTCAGAAATCTGTTTTTACCCTAAATTGATCCACATCTGGTTTCTCCATCTGTTCTATGAATTCTCTTACTGCGCCTTGTGGGTCTTTCGCATTTGTTATAGCTCTGCCTACTACGAGCAGATCTGCTCCTGATTTGAGTGCGTTTCTTATGTTATGAGATCTTATTCCTCCTGCTACCGCTACTAATCCATCTGGATCTAGTTGTTTTTTGATTGATTCGATGTTTTGCCATCCGTGTTCTTCTTCTCCTTCGACATCAATAGCTCTATGTAATTCAACTACTTTAGGTTTCTGATCTAGATCTTCTATTAATTCAAGTGGTTTATCGACATTTAGGGTATCAACTATCGAATATATCCCTGTTTTTTCTGCTTCTTCAATGCTTTTCTCTATTGTTGAATTTGGTGCTAGACCTGATATAACTACTCCGTCTCCTCCTGCATCTGAAACCATTCTAGCTTCTAAATTACCAGTATCCAATGTTTTTAAATCTACAACTATAAATGCATCTTCTTTAACTTTTCTAAGTTCTTCGACAACCCCTACGCCATATTTTTTGACTAAAGGAGTGCCTACCTCGTATATTATGTGATCATTCTTTGGTATAGAACTAATAACATTTTTCACATGATCGAGGTCAGGTATATCTAATGCAACCTGTAAATAAGGTGGATCAAATAACTTAGTTAATCTAGATCCCATCACTGGATGACCTCCTTTGTCTTTTTCCTCTAAAACTGTATCTGATTCTGGGAACTCTTGAATTGCTCTCTTAAGTGCCAGTTTTGTTGCTCCATAGTTATATCGATATATCTTCTGATAATCTTCGGCTTGAGGATGTATAAAGACACTGACTATTACCACATACTCTTCAGCCTTCTCCTCATCTATTATTCCTTCTTCCATAGAATCTGCAATAGCTCTAGAGATAGCCATCTGCGCCGGTCCAAAAACTTTTTCAGAATCTTCCATATCCTGAACAGTTACCTTAGGTACAATTAGCGTAGATGGCTTGGTAGGCAAATTTGGTCTAATAACACCTAATAACGGCGTATGTCCTTGAGTCGGATTTGTCATTCCATTTAGAAAAGATTTCCCCGCTGGACCATTCTTTTTACCTATTACCAAGTCAATATGGGCTACATTCGGTTCTTCTCCAACTAGTGCTTCTCCAACTTTAAACATAAAATTCCTCCTATTTCAAACAAAAAAAGTATAATCTAATTTTTTCCGAGTTTTTCTAAATTAATTATAATCTAGTAACATAAAACTTAACCGGTGACATCCTCCCCGACCTATGGGACGTGGTTTCCATCCTTTCATGAGTTCTCATCCGCTTACCCAGCTTGTTTTACAGAGGCTGGGTCATTGCTAGGGAGTTCAGACATAGCCACAGATGCCCCTGCACCAAGTATTGACCTTATCCCAGGTTTACCGAGCGCCCACTTGAAAATATTCCAAGCACCATTCACATCAACATTCATCTCAGGACCATTACACCTAAACAATTCCTTCTTCCTTACACCCTCCCACCACATTTACAGCACCGCTAAGAGGTATAGGACTCAGACACTTCTCTGCACTCTATATCACTATCATTACACTTGTATTTAAGCATCTTCCATATAGTATAGTAATGAAACCTGTGGAGTTTTCTGTTCATTGCTCTAACTTTGTCTTGATCCTATATGCCTGTTAATTAGTATTTTCCTCCTACTACCAGACTATATCATCTCTCTCCTAAAGAAGAAAGGTCTTAGCCCTAAGTTAAGATAAATTACAAACATCTGCTTTAGGATTTTTAGACAAATCCCAAGTGGTGAAAATCTGTAATTCTCTAAAATTAAACAATTTTTCCAGAAATTTAGTTTTTTAAATCTATAGTAGAGTGACGGAGAGAACCTCACGGCTTGCCGTGGGAGGTGAATCCCGTTAAACTTAAATAAATACTACTACAAAGTATCTTTTTACCTCTAAAAGTGGGGGTTTTTGGGTGCTTTACATGCTCCACCTCACAAGAAATTGAGAGGCTGGGAGGGGAGTGGCGTCAAGTAGTGTGAACATGCAATATGGTCCCATCCGAAGCGCAAGTTCCCTGCTCACCGGGGTGCAATGAAAGAAGCCCAATGAAAAGGCAGAATCACCCGCAGAAAAACCCCCACAACTTTGCTGTGAGGTCACTCCACATATTATCTTTCTTTTTCCCATTCTTTTAGACTTAATACCTCTGAAAGAGTTTTCCCCTGTTTAATTTCTTCTCTTATTCTATCTTCATTTTCTTTAACCATTTTTGCTCTTTGAAGCATCTCTTCTTTATCTTTTTTGTCAACAACTACTACTCCATCTTCATCAGCTAAGATAAAATCCCCTGTCTTCACATTTACTCCTCCACACTGAATCTTGTTACCTATCTCACCATATCCCTTTGGTTTACCTGCCTCGGGGTTTATGGATCTAGCCCAAATTGAAAAATCTAGCTCTCTTATTTCATCTATATCTCTAACTGCTCCATCAATTATCAAAGCTTTTATTCCTTTTATTTTTGCTGAATTACTTGCTAATTCACCCCAGGCTGCGTATTCATCTCCACCAGCGTCAACAACTAATATATCGCCTTCTTCCGATCTTTCCAATGCTTCAAGCGGTTTCGCCCAATCCCCAGATATTGTCCTAACCGTCAAAGCTCTGCCAAATATCTCTGATTCACTTCCACTAACTCTTTTAAGGCCCTTCATAACTCCTTTTCTATGTTGGGCATCCGATAAATTTGCTGTTGAAATTTCTTCCACTATATCTCTAGTTCTTTGTTTAGTTGGCTTTCCTTTGAGTTGTGAAGCATTCTCAATCGCTTTCTTAATTTTTTTAGTTGAATCCATAACATCTTTTGACCTGGTTATAGATCCGCCAACTACAATTATCTCTGCACCTGATTTAACTGCTTTAATGGATTTAGATTTATCTATACCACCAGCTACTGCTATTGGTAGATCCACAGAAGACTCAACTTCCTTTAATTTATCTAAAGGATCAGATCCGGCCATTTGTTCATCAATTCCAGTATGGACAAGAATAAAATCCACACCCAAATCTTCAAGCTCCCTAGCTCTTTCCAGATAATCTCTTACTCCTATAAGATCCGCCATAATCTTACAATTAAATTCATTACCCGACCTAACAGCTTCTTTTATTGTAGAATCAGAAGCTGCTCCCAAAATTGCAACTACATCTGCTCCACTTTTAGTAGCAATTTCAACCTCTAAACTTCCAGTATCCATTGTTTTCATGTCTGCAACGATAGTTTTATCAAACCTACTATTTATCTCTTTAATTGATTTTCTACCTTCACTCTTAATCAAAGGGGTACCGATCTCAATCCAATCAACTCCACCCTCAACAGCTTCCTCACATATCTCAACTGCCCTATCAAAATTTAGCAAGTCAAGAGCAATCTGTAACTTCTTCATTCAGAACTACCTTCCACAACCTTAATTATATCCTGCTTAGTAATAACACCAACTAGTTTTCCTTTTTTCGTAACTAAAACAGCTGGACTATACTCCAACATACCTATAATAGCATTTACATCTGTTGAAGTAGAAACAGTTGGGAAACTACTATTCATAACCTCATTAACCTTTTTAGAGCTCACATCCCTAGTAGCTGAGTTCTCCAATTGATGTACAATATTCTCCTCGGAGATACTTCCAACAGGTACATCATTTTCCACAACAGGTAACTGAGAAATATCCGTTTCCCTCATAATCTCAATTGCCTTCCTAACTTCCTCCTCACAAGAAATAGATATAACAGGAGAACTCATCACATCACTAGCAACCATCTTTTCTTTTTTAGCCTCAATCAAAGCCTCATAAATTTTCTTAAAAGTAGAATATCTAGGATCCACATCTTTAGATTCAATCCTAGCTATCAAAGGCTGTGATACCTCAGCCCTCTCCGCTAAATCATTCTGAGTTAAACCAATTTTTTTCCTTAACTTCTTGAGATCCTGAAGTGAAGGCAGACTCATCTCCTAACTAATTAGTCCACATTTTTAAAGAAATTTTTTACAAAATAATTTACTTGACCAACAAAAATTGCCAATCCAAATACCCTTAAACCAATAGCAAATAAAAATAAAACCATAAATTCCAAAATAATAAAGTAAAAACAAATAAACCTAATAAACCATTCAAAGAAACAATCTAATTTAGACAAAGAAAAACACAAACCTCAAAAAACTAAAGACATAAACAAACTGAAAGAAAAACCAAGTGACATCCTCTCCGACCTGAAGGACGGAGCTTCCACCATTCGCACCCTTCCAATCCAAGGTTGAGGTGTTACCGTGGAAGTGACGTGAAGAGCCACCGACTCTTCATAGTCATCCTAACTCGGTTCCCCTCCGCTCGCCAACTTACACCAAAACAGGGAGAGGATGGGTCATCGCTACGGAGTTCAGGGCACTGCCACAAGGTACCCCTGTTCATAGCTAACGAGGGATTCAATCCTCGAAACTCCTAACGCCTCCACACTTGGCTGCAAAGACTTGGAGAGAGGTCTTATCACAGACTTGCCATGAACCTGCTACCCAAAATTTGTTTTCTAGCTATTTAAAGGCTAGGCTGGGTGTATCCTCTCCCTAAAGGGAGAGGTCTTACCCAACCACTAAGATAAAAAGCAGATAACATCAACTAAGTGACATCCACACCTACCTAAATCAAAGACTAGGAAGAAGCCTTCTTAGGCAAATGAGATAAAATACAAATCAAAGATACTTTATTATATGAAGTAATAAGAATCAACAATACATTAAAGAAACGCAGAGAAAAAACTCTCAAAAATACTTAAATATATAAGAATAATCAAAGGGTCAAAAAATGGATTCTGACGAAATAAGAAATTTATTTTTTAAAGAAGTCCCATTAAAAATTCTTTTAAAAACAAAAGAGATGGAAAAACCCTACCCCACAGAGATAACCCATGAACTAGAAGGAAGCTACTCCTATGTAATAAGATTGCTTTCAAGAATGGAAGACATAGGAATAATTGAACAAGAATCAAAAGGCAGGAAGAAATTAATAAAAATAACAGAACAAGGAAAACAAGTCCTTAAAAACATCGAAGAAATAATCAACAACGAAAAAACAGAGAAAAAATTCAATAAAAAAAGTAAAATAACCAAAAAAATATCAAAGATCCAAAAAAAGATAAACCAGATACACAAAGAAGAAATTAAAAACAAAAACAGCTTAACAAAAAAAGACTCACAAAGAATAGGAAAAAGAATAGGCCCTTACAAAAGAGAAATTAAAAAAATAGAAAAAAAAGCAGAAAACAAAGAAAAAGAAAAAATATCAAAAATAAAAGAAAAAATCAAAGAAATAATGGAAGAAAAAGAAAACATGACAGAAAAAAACAAATAACCCAACAAATTCTAAACAGAATGTATATCATAAAAATATTATAATAAAAATAACAAAATTAGGGAAAAATAACGAAGTATTGAAAAAATCTTATGGTACCTGGGTTTCCCACCACTCTGCCATATCCTTTAAATCCATACTGAATCTAGTAGAGGGATGATATTCTCCCTTTCTTAGCTCCAATAAGCCAGCAGAAATCAACTGATTCCTCATACTGTAAAATGAAGACCTAGATATATCCCATTTCTCCAGATAATCTTTCCACTCTCCAGAAGCAATTGGTTCACCCTCCTCTTTTCTTTCAATAACATCCAAAAGAAATTCCTTGGCTCTTCTTTGAGTTTTTTTATTTCTAAAAATCCTAGCACATAAACTCAAAAGCGGATCCCGACTCAATGTGACTCTATCTTCCTTTCTTTTCTTAACTACCAAAGTCGTAGCTCCTTTCATTTCAGAGATCTTATCAGACATTCCAAACACCCAAAGGTTCTATATTTAAACTCCCTCCTTGCCCAACTCGCCTAAACTGGCAAAAAAAGGACTTTAAAAAAAAATTAAAACCAAGATAGTTTTATCTATCCCCTTAGCATATACACACCACAATACATACCTACATCAATTTCCTAGTTACCCCCAACAACATTCAAAGCTCCAATCTACATCAACATTAATTAGTTTCACATCACCTGCTTAGTATAGTTTTCTTCAGATTCATTTTCCCCCAAAGCCTTCATTTTTTCTTACAATATTGTCCGCTGATGAATTGCATTTGATTGGTTACAATCCACCAACCAACTCCAACCATATCCTATAAAACCCTAACTTATGCCTCAAACTTTATTTAATCTCATCAAACAGTATTTTCACTAAATTCTCATTTTTATAATCACTCAAATTAATTCCCTACCCCAGTCTACCTTCATTTTCACAGAAAACTTTCTATTTCCTCGTCTCCTTACAGTATACCGTTATATATTGAACTGCCTTATTCAAATAACTAAGAGTAAATTATCCCTATTCAAATATAATTTATTTCTTCTTTCTGTTTTTCCCTCGATTCCTTGCTTATCTTTAATAAATTGAAAAATTGCTACCTCTTTGTTAAACTATCTATATATATGATTTAACTTTTGTAAGAATTTGAGGAAGCAGTAAGTCTCTTTCCTTTAGGTAAAGGATACACAGACTCTCTAAAATGGAGAGAATTTGAAGAAAAAGAAATACAATATATATAGAGAATATAATGAGGAAGAAGTCAATAACAACCAAAGAAGAACAAGAAGAGTGGATTCAACACCATCAACCCCAACCTATCCCGCTTCGTTCAGGACAAACTAGATAAGTTGATAAAAAGGTGAAAGCTGAAAAAACCATCGTTTACAGAATAACAGACATAACAAAGGCAAACTCAAAGCAATCAAGAAGAATACAAAAAAACTCAAAGATATATCCGTGGAGAAACAACTGACCTATACTCTGCAACCAAACAAGTAATGGACAAATACATCAACATCTAAAAAGTAAAAAATAATAAAGAATATCCCCTTGTTCTTGAGAAACAACACATTCAAAGATTGAAAAAAACAAGCACACCAAAAAATTAGATTACTGAACTAAAACACCAGTAAAAAAAATACGTGGCGGTATCTGGATTCCAATAAAACCAAACAAAAAAACAAAAACAACATACAGCATAAAAGATCCAAAAATAGTTAAAAAAGATTACAGTTCTGAACTCCATCCATTAATTACTAAAAAATTCGAGCCTGTTGAAGCCTTTGTGGAGGTAGTCTTAGTAGCTGACCTAGGAACAACCAAGATAGAATTAAGGGAACCACTTGACTAGTATAAGACACTATCTTGTGTCCTGATCCAGTCTTCTCCCAGAACATAGAATCCCATAATGATCAAAATGCAGTAAGAGAAAACCCTTGAAATAAAAAAAGCAGACCCCACTCCAGATAAGGCTCACACGGAAGCCCCACAGCTTTGCTGTGTAGTCACTTTACTTTAGATATAATCTATTAGCTATTAATATGTTTAAAATATTTTATACTGGTTATTTGTTAATTAAAAAAAGTAATAGTTATATAGTTATAATGACAGTTATTATATGTTAATAATTAATCAGATAAGAAGAGGTGAGAAAAATTGCCTAAATGTGGAGTTTGTGGAAAAAAGGTCGATGAACAGCCAAAAATTACAGAGGACGGAAAATGTTCACTATGTGACATCAAACTAAAAAAAGCAGAATAGATCTAGCTAGGTAAGATTTAACTATTAAGTTAGCTAGAAAATTAAAAAATAAAAATATTAAAAGGATATGAAAGAAATGAAAGCAATAAAAAGAACTCTATCAATAATTACACTGGGAACACTTGGGATAATTGGACTATACGCAACCGGAACCTTACCAGCTGTCGAATTAGCCGCATTTCCTCACTTAGATCTCGTTGGACCAGGATTCGGTGAAGTCGTATCAGGCCTAGCCCGAGAAGCACCCGGATACATACCAAGGCTACATGGATTAATTGGTTAATCGTTATTTTATCTAAATAGTTGAGAAGACACCTTCCTAAATTTTTAATTTAGGTAGTGTGATGAATCAACTACAGATATTTTAAGTGTTTCTAAGACTAATTAAGAGTAACTGGCAGTTGGTTGGGAGTCTGCCTTACCAAAAAGCAATCCCATGCCCTTGAGGTAATGGCTAAAGCCTCGGACTCTGCATCAAGAGGTGTATTAGGTAAGTAGTAAGGTAGATGGGTAAGCCCGAAACTTCGGGAGTAGGGTCTAGTGGTTGTGTGGAGCAACCGGAGAGAATAAGGGAGCCATTGTGAAGCTAATATATGGGAAACTGTTCCCTAATCCACCCTTCCTCAAAGCGCAAGTTCCCTGTTGACGGTGTATATGAGACAAGCACCGTGGAAAACAAACTCCTCTTTCGAGGACAAGGTCACAGGGAACCCCCTCCTAAATCATTTGATCTAGGAAGGGGTCACTTCACTTAATCTAAAATCCTAAAGGTCGAAAAACATTTTCATTTATTTTTTATGTATAGAATAGATTAGATATGTCTCTATCTTTTTTGGTTTTTTAAAAATCTAAATTAAATTGATAAAACTTAATCTTGTTTAGGTATGTTTAAAGATACTTTAGGATATTCTAGAGATGCGGGGAGAGGGATTCGAACCCTCGGACCCCTACGGGACAGGATCCTAAGTCCTGCGCCTTTTCCTAGCTCGGCAACCCCCGCATATCTACATAAAGGCTTTATTAATCTAAATAAGATCCAATAAGTTATTTAAAATAACTCAAGTTTCTTTGAGTATCGTTATATTTTCAAATGCTTATTTTTACTTAAATTTTTTGACTAATTTTACAGTCTTGGCTTGATATAAAGTGATCCCTTTTTTATTCGCTTTTCTGTCGTGAGAGTTGGAGAAATTCCAATATAGCTTCTCTTTATTCTAAGGTTTCCTCTAAACATATAATATTTTGCCTCTACCTACTCGATCTATATCAGAACTACTTGGTTCCTTGAAGAAGGCATAGATCAGGATTCAAAAAATGCCTCACTTCACCTTAATCAAGTGGTTATTTCTATCTTTTGTCGGGAATCCACATCTAAATTTAGGGATAAATATCAAAAATTGTTTCAGAGTTTTCTATTCACTTTTGATTTGAGGCATTTATTCCATTACTTCAAAGAACATGATATCTCTTTTTAATTCGAGGAATACAAGAAATGACAATTAACTTCTTTTTAGTTGAATTTATTTTATCTTACCAGTTGGCTGAAGACTCCAATTTAACCTCTAATTAGATAGTGTTGGTTAAGTGGATTATCTTAGTTTTATTAAAGAAATGATTGATACATTTTTTATGTAAAATAATTGATTTATATAGAGATATTTTTAATTTAAACAATATAGTTTTGGTTATTTAATTTTATATAAATATAAAAAAAGAAAAAGGAATTTAGTTTTTTATGCTAGCATTCCTGTTCTAACATAGAAGTAAATCACGAACAGTAAGGCTAGAACTATTTGAGGTATGTTTAGGTCTCTCCATTCTCCTGTTCCTATTTTGACTATTGGATATGTGATTATTCCGGCTGCTATTCCGTATCCTATGTTGTATGTAAGTGGCATAATTATTATAGTCATTGCTGCTGGAACTGCATGGGTGAAATCCCCCCAGTTTACTTTGGTTATGTTACGGATCATTAGAACTGCTACAACTACTAGTGCAAGATGTGAAGCATATTGTGGGATTCCTGCTGCTAGAGGTATAAATATTAGTGAGATTAGAAATAGCATTCCAACAACTAGAGCAGTTAATCCTGTTCGACCACCTTCTTCAACGCCTGCAGCTGATTCAAGGTATGAGGTAACTGTTGAAGTTCCAATCATTGAACCAAATGTCGTTCCAATAGCGTCTGCTAGCAAAGGTTTTTCCATTTCTGGTAGGTTTCCATTTTCATCTAAAAAACCTGCAACTTGTGAGACTCCTATTAGAGTTCCTGCTGTGTCAAAGAAGTCAACGAAGAAAAATGTAAACACAACTAACGCGAATCCTATAGCATCTAGATTAGTAAATCCATCTAAGAATGCTCCTATTAGTGGAGTGAAATCATATTGGGGAGCTGGTATGCTTTTGGGAGCTAAAACACCTGGATCCACTACTCCAACAGAAGTTAATGCGTAACCAGCTATAGTGGTGCCTATTATGCCAAGTATTATTGAACCTCTTATTCCCTTTGCATATAAGTAATATGTCAAGAATAGTCCTAGTATTGACAGTAATGCTACTGGATCAGATGCTATATTTCCTAATGTGACTAAGGTCGCTTCATCATTCACCACAATTCCGATTTTTTGTAATCCTATCAAGCCTAAGAAAAAGCCAATTCCTGTTCCAACTGAAAATTTAACCGGTTCAGGAAAAGCTTTTATGATATATTTTCTCGCTCCAACCAATGTCAGTAATATAAATATTATTCCTTCCACGAAAACTGCAGCTAGAGCTGTTTGCCATGGTATACCCATAGTTAAGACAACTGTATACGCAAAAAATGCATTTAATCCTAGGCCTGGAGCAAGAGCAAATGGACGATTAGCATAAAAAGCCATTATAAATATTGAAACTGCGGATGACAGGATTGTTACTATAGCCAGCATCTGTAGTACTTGATCACTAGTGTAGCCAGGTAAAGATATTGCAGCACTTAAAATCGAAGGATTCACTATTACAATATATGACATAGTCAAAAAAGTAGTTATACCCGCAATTACTTCCGTTCTAAAGTCACTATCGTTCTCTTTTACACTAAAATAATTCATTAAGGCTTTTTTTATATTCATACAATCTTTTTATATTGATGAATTCTTTTAAAAAATTTTCCAATCAAAAAAAAACTTCTATAACATTTGAACTTATTTCAAAAGTGTTAAGTAGTTTGTGTTCTTAAGTTGCTTGTGGGGATGGGATTGAGGTTTGAAGAGTTAAAGGACGAACAATGGAGGTTTATAGACCCTGTTCTATTCTAGTCACCTCGGAAACTGGTAGGCTAAGAGCAGATGACAGAAAAACTATCAATGGAACTGCTTTAGGTTCTGATAACCGGTTGTAAGTGGTCGGATATGCCCGAAAAGTACGGATCCTATGTTACAGCATGGAGACGCCTAAAAAGATGGCAAGACGAAGGCATCTGGAAAAAGATAGTCGAAAGGCTGCAGGAGAAAGCATACAGAAAAGGAGAACTTGAACTCGAATAAGGCAGCATATAGATTCAACCTGCGGTGGAGGCAAAAAAGAGGGACAGAAAGTAGGATACCAGCGGCTACAAACACAAAAAAAGGATCCAAGGTTCATGCCTGTAACCACGAAGGACGGCTTACCTCTATCGATAAAGGTATCAAAAGGCGACAGACATGACTCAAAGCTATTCAAGTCGAAAAAACTGTTAAAGAAATAAGAGATCAAAACAGGAGCCTGGTACGAGGACAAAAC
The DNA here is from genome assembly GCA_001914405.1 of Candidatus Methanohalarchaeum thermophilum. Lineage (GTDB taxonomy): Archaea > Halobacteriota > Methanonatronarchaeia > Methanonatronarchaeales > Methanonatronarchaeaceae > Methanohalarchaeum > Methanohalarchaeum thermophilum. The sequence continues at coordinate 1,009,618 of MSDW01000001.1, read as the reverse complement.
CGAAAGAGATGTTAGCCAACTCAGCCCTACAACACCAAAAAAGATAAAAAACTATCTGAGAAACAGAAACATCAAAGAGTAATATTCCCAGGAACTGGGAGAAACAGAAAGACAAAAAAGAAAGGAAAGACCGACAAGGTTCGATAAAGACTCATACAAGGATAGAAAGTCGGTTGAAAGATTCTTCGTCTGGCTAAAAACCTTCAAAAGAACCACAATTAGGCATGAAAGACTGGCCAAAGCCATCCAAAGCATTCATCAACATAGTATAGATCCAAATACTATTGAGATTTTTGAAATGAGTTCATTTTATAGAATCATATCTTTTCTTCATTAAGAAAAAACTAAACATGCTGAATCTATCTGTGAAGTAACTTACTTTCTTCAGGAAGTGAGTTTCCACGTGATCCTTATCTCAAAGAGGAGTTTGGGTTTCCGTTGACCTTGCCTCATACATTTAACCAACAAAAGAAACTATTCTTTTGAGTGAAGAAATGTATTAGGGCAAAAACAAAAACCATATACTAACTTAACTCTTAGGATAGTTCCAGTAAGTTCACTTTCGTTTCGGTTGCTCCTACACCAGCCACTAGGACCATACTAACCAAAGAAAAGGTTTCCTAGCTAACCTCACCCATTTATCTTTTGACTGGGAAGACAGCTCCCTAAATCTTTTGATTTAGGTAGGTGATGAACCAGTCTTCTGGAAAAACATTAAACATAGTCAAAAATATATGCTATATGTTAGGAAAATGAAGAAGTCACTAAGACAGAACCTACAAGGACTAACCAAACAAGAATACAAGATATTGAAAAAAATGAGCCACAAATCCAAAGACCTACACAACGAAACACTCTACAAAGTAAGACAATACTTCTTCAACAACGGAGAACACCTAAGTTACTACGACGCCCAAGAAACGACTTAAAGGAGAAAGCGAAAACTACAAAGTCTTACCCCCACAAATAACTCAACAAACAATGAAACACGTAGACAAAGCCTTCAAACCATTCTTTAACTTAATCAAAGAAAAAAAGAGAAGGAAAATACGACAACGAAGCACACCCACCAAACTACCTAGAAAAAGACGGACACTTCTCCCTAATCTATCCAAACCAAAGCTTCCAAGTCAAAAAAAACCACATAAGAATCGATGTCCCAAAAAATTTCAAAGAAAAATATGAGTACACCAAAAAAGAAAACCAGATAGATTTCACTTACGAAAAACTAAAACAAAGCCACATCAACAACAAACAACTACACATAACTCCAAGAAAAAAACCACAATACTTCGAAAACAGAATAACTTACGAAGAAGAAAAAAAACCAATCGATACAAAAGAAAACACTTGGTTAAGTATCAATTTAGGATTAGATAACCTCGCCGCTTGTGTTGACCACCTTGGACACTCATCCATCTTAGATGGGCGATCACTCAAATCGTACAACAAGTGGTTCAATAAAAAGGTAGATAAATTAAGTTACAATCCATAAAGGATAAACAAGGGATTAAGGGAAACACAAAGAGAATAAATAAGTTATTCCGAGACCGAAACAACTACGTACACGATTACTTGAATAAAGCAACCAAGGCAATCGTTGACTACTGTAAAGAAAATAAAATCGAGAAAGTGTTTTGTGGGGATGGAAAGGGATGGAAGCAAGAGGTTAATATTGGTGATAGGAATAACCAGGGTTTTGTGGAGATACCTTTTGATTGGTTTAAGCAAAAACTTGAGCATAAGTTAGAGTTCTATGGAATTGAGTTTGTTTTAGTGAATGAGGCATACACCAGTAGGTGCAGTTTCTTCGATAATGAGCTTATAGAGCATTACGGAGAATATATAGGAGAGAGAACCAAGAGAGGACTATTCAAAACAGGTGATGGAACCTTAATAAACGCCGACATAAATGGAGCCTTAAACATCGCTAAGAAAGGATTAAAAGAAATAGATATGGGTAAGCCTGAAACTTCGGGAGTAGGGTGTAGTGGTGGTGTGGACACGCCAAGGAGCAAGGAGAATAAGGAAACCCTTTGGGTTAGGATGCGGCTCAGATATAAGTGAGAGCCTAATTCAAACTTCTCCTGAAATCCCCTTCCTAATCATTTGATTAGGTAGGGGTAGTTCACTCACTCATCTTATTTATATTTGGCTTTTGTTTCCAGGCCTAGTTCACAAGAATTTGAGTGCTCCGTTTAAACAAAAGATGTGATCGGTTTTGGTTCAAAAAAAGCAGACAACCCAGATAAACTTTAGCTAAGAACTATTTCCTTTTTTCCTAATACTTAATTCTCTTAGGTTTTCAGCATTCATTTCGTGGCCTGAAGGACACAAATTTTCTGCTTTCAACTCTATAAAAAAATTAAAAAATTTAAAAACTTCAATTTATTGAATTATTCTAATTTTCTAAGTACTTCCATAGATTTTTCGATATTTTTTTTATTTACTACAAATGATATATCAAATTCACTTGGATCTTGGCTAATCATTTTTATGTTGATATTGTTTTCTCCCATTTTGCGGAAAATTCTTCCAGCTATACCTGGTTTACCTGGGCCTTTTATGTTCAAAACTGTTAATATAGCTATATCTCTTTCTTTATTTATTTTTTGTATATTACCATTTCCAAATTTATCTCTTATAGCGTTTACAGCCTTTGAAAGATGTTTTTCTTCTATTACTATAGATATAGTCGGTTCGCATGAACCCTTTGTTATCATTAAAACATTTATGTCTTCCTCTTTAATTGCGTTAAACGCATCTGCAATTGCATCAGAGGCATCAACAAAACCTATACCATGTACATTTACCAAAGCTACATTCTCTTTAGTGGAGACCCCGCCAACGATCTCACTGTAGTTTTCCTTCATCCTTCAACCTCAAATATCTTTTATCTTTCATTTTCGAGAAGACCCTCTCCAAAATCTCTGATTTAGGGAGGGGTAGTTGACTTTATAACAAATTTACCAATGAAAATCAATTAATATAAATAAGTTCCGTTAAACTAATTAATTATTTTAATAGACGTTACCAAGATCAAAGTCTTCTCCATTCATAAAGAAAAAGATATTACGGCGCCAACTTGTTTCCAATAATTAATACCTTAAGCCATATCTAAAGCACTGTTTAAACTAATTTATTCAAATTTGATTATTCATTCAGTATGAAGCCCAATATTTGTTTTAGCCATAGATTTCTTTTTTTCCTTCGACCAATTTATTTCCTAGTTAATTTTATTTGTCTTTGTAGAGCTGCTTCATCTTTTTTAATTCAATTAGATAGAGATTTAATTGTTTAATAAAAAAATAAGTGTTTTTGTTTATGGCTCGAATACTCCTCTTAGTTTAGTTTTATCTATTATATGTCCTTTTAATGCCTTTTCAACATCTTTCTTTTTACTATTTTCTTTTAAGTTGATTTCAGAATCTAGAGCGTATAGTTTGAACTCGTAGGTATGTGCTTTATCAGGTGGATTCGGTCCCCCGTATCCTTTTTCCCCATAATCATTTTTTCCTTCAGTTGCAGTTGAACTCCAGTCCTCTGGAATTTCCCCTATCCCAGGGTCTATGCCCCAAATTAACCAGTGAGTCCAAATTTTACCAGCTACTGGTTTTGCATCTGGATCATCCATGATCAATGCTAGAGACTCAGTTCCTTCAGGTACCGATTTGATACTTAGTGGAGGACTTATGTTCTCTTCTGTATATCCATACTTTCTTGGCATTTTTTCTCCATCTTTGAAGGCCGAACTCTCTAAACCTAGTTCACCCAAATTTATCACCCAAAAATAAATTCCGTTTTTATTCCTATTTAAATTTAAAATGAAATCCTTTATACCAATATTTGACAAAGAGTCAGAAGAAGGAAATGAAGTTTTAGTGATCTCAACCACTGGAAAAGATCTGTCTGAAGAGAATAAATATGAGACTAGGGTTTTTGAAGGAAAGGCTTATAGAGGATTGAGCGATCAAGAATCGTGGATAAAAAACAGTTACGACATAAATTTAGATAAAGAGTTTAAGAAATACTCTAAAAAATTTGATAGATTAAATAAAGCAATTGAATACCATAAAAAGTTATTAAGTCACTTCATTCTAGAAGAAGAGCTCTAGACAATTTACTAATTTGCCCAAAAACTAAAAGCTAAAAAATTCTAGTCAACCCCTCCCTAACTCATAGTTGTTCACATGGAAAAAGAGAGGTTCCCCAGTAGAGGTCTCTTCTTCTTATCTTATAAGGACTTAGGGTCTCCCAACAAACTTTTTTTATTACTAGGCCGACAAACAAGGTGGATTATATACTCTCAGAGAAAAAACCTAGATCAAGATCCAGTTAGTTTTATATATTAATATTTAACCTATTAACCAAGAAGTCACCTTCCTAAATCTTTGATTTAGGTGGGTGATGAATTGGGGTTGTTTTATGTAGTAGAGAAACAAAATATCCCATTGCTTAGAGAGGTTCCAAGTCTATATGTCGAGTCCGAACAGCCGAGTGTTTGGGCAATAGGCTCTTCCGCAATGGATACGTGGGAAGACTTGGAACGGGGTTCAAGTGACCGAACCCCAAACCCGGGCAGAAAATAGTGATGGATACAGGTGATGAGTCCTGAAAACAAGTGTAAGCCCTGGGAACCTGCAAGAAATGGCGAACCGTGTTCGCCTTAGAAGACTATCGTGCAACAAGGCACTAATCTCGGATACCGGTCTTGTGAATAGATAGAAGCACCTTCCAAAATCTTGATTTTAGTAGGTGAGGAGGTCACTTGTTCCTCTCAGTATTTCTTCTCGTATTAATACATCAATCAATAAGACTCTATTCCTAGAGAATTCAAGTTCATTTTTTATCACGCAATATATTTGATTTAGAACTTAAGGATTTAACCAAACTGGAAAAGACAATGAAATCGCTTTTTAAAAAATTAAATACGCTAATTAGCTGCCAGTTTATTCTAATTTAATATGAAAATTTAAGAGCTATGATCTATTTATTTGGAATTATCTCACTATATTCAGTGTAAGAAGGGTTTTTTTCTCAATCTTTTGGAAAATAATAGTTACAATAAGAAAACCAATCTTATCTAAAGATAAAGATATATACATTTTACTAAAAATACGATAAGATCTATGGCCTTTAAAACAGTCTTTAGTTTTTAGATTTGTTCTGTTTTGTTCAGTTAATTTCATCTTTAGGGTTGAGAAGCCCTCCTTTCTAAGTCTCAGATTAGGAAGGGGATGAATCAACCACAATAATTAAGTGGTTTTCATTGACAATTAAAACTTAATTAGCAGTTGGCTGAATTTGTCTCCCCTACCAAAAAGCAACCCCTTTGTCCTTGAGGATTGGCTAGAGGCCCTCAGATCTCTACATCAAATAAGGTGTATTGGGTAAGCTTGAGTTTTGGTAGAGTTTATGTGGCTGGTGTAGGAACTACTGGAGAGAATAAGCGGAACCAATACGAGTTAATACATGGGCTTTTGTTTGCCCTAGTCCAAACTTCCTTCAGAGCAAGAGTTCCCTTGTTGATCAGGTGAATAAGACAAGTTCAACGGAACCCAAACTCCTCTTTGAGATAAGAGAACACAGAAAAGATACTCTCCCCTAAATCCTTGATTAGTTAGAAGTCACTTCACAGTTTAAGTATTGGTATGATGGTGATTGAGAAATTATTTAGAGATAATTTTGAGTGTAAAAGATGTGGTGAATGCTGTAAAAGTTACTTCAATACGTTTAGGCTGCGAAAGGAAGATATAGATAGATTAAGTAATAGAAAGCTACCTTCTCGATTTGGGGAGTATTTGGGGATTAAGTTCATATCTAAGGATTTTCCTTTGAAGACCTATGATAGGTTTTTTTATCATCCTGAGGATGGTACTAAACTAGAAAGTTGTCCTTTTCTTATAGAAAGAGACGATGGCTTCTATGAATGTGCTATAAATGATATTAAACCTGTGGCTTGTAGAAATTTTCCTTTTACAGGTGAATTTATCGATTTATCAGAGACTATTTGTCAAGTGGTGGATGAGGTTAGAGAGGATCTTAGGAGATATCGCGATGGAGAGATGTAGATTAAGAAATAAAAATAAATAAAAATTGGATAGGGGTTTGGGGATTTTTAGTGTATTTATTCTTCTCTTCTGTGGGCTAGTGCCATAAATTCAGATACACGGCCATAGTCATCTGTTAAGTGGCTTGTTATTATTCCAGCTACAAATGCTGCTGGTATACTGTAGAGAGCAGGGTTTACGAGTACTGGTATTCCTATTATAGCTGTCATTCCTATTAATTTGGCTGCTACGAAGATTACTGAAACTATGAGTCCTGCTGCCATTGTTGCAACTGCTCCCTGTCTAGTGAATTTCTTCCACCATACTGACATGAAGAGTACTGGGAAGAATACGCTTGCTGCCATTCCAAATGCTAGTGTGACAAGGTAGCTGACATTTTGATCCGCTAGTCCTATAGCTAGTAATACTGAGATAGCTCCGGTTGCTACTATTGAAAGTTTTGCTATAAATACTTCCTTTTTTTCGCTGGCATTTGGATTTATTATTTCTTTATAGTAGTCATGGGTTACTGTTGTTCCTATAGTTATTAGTAATCCTGCTACCGTGCTTAATATTGCACAAAATGCTCCTCCTATTGCTATTCCAAGTAATAGGTCTCCGCCTACTAATTGACCTAGTAGTGGTACTGCCATGTTTTTGGCTACAGCTGCTTTTCCGCTGTAAAAGTAGCTAAGTATGTCTGGATAGAGTAAGTACATTGCTGCTATTCCTACAAATACTGTCATTATGTAGAATATGCCTATAGCAAATAGTACTCCTATTGTACTGGTTCTTGCATCGGATGGTTTTTCTACGGTATAGTATCTTTTTAGTACATGGGGAAGTCCTGCTGTTCCAAAAACTAATCCTGCAGCTAGAGCAAATATATTCATCCAGTCTGGTGCAAATGTTCCTGGTGTTAGGGCGTGTGCTTCTCCTGTTAGTTTTTGACTAAAGTAGTCAACGGCTCCTTTGAAACCTAGGTTGTCTAGATTTGGTATCTCTGATTTTGGAACTAGTTCATGAACTAATTGAGGAGGAACCATTTTTTCTCCTTTCTCTAAGATCGCAAATAGGTTAAAGTCAAAGTATAGAGCTGCTGCCAATATTAATATGACAAGCATTGCTGCCCAGAGGACTACTGCTTGAATAACTTGATTATATGTTGTAGCTCTCATTCCTCCAAGGGTTACATAGCCTACAACTAATGTACCAATTACTATTTCTGCAAATACATAGTTCCATCCAAGCAATAGTTGAAGTAGTGCTCCAGCTCCAACCATTTGGGGTACTACATAAAATGCTGATATGACTACGCTTCCCATCATTCCTCCAGTTCTTAAAGCTTTACTTCCTTTGAATCTAGTGGTCAGGATCTCTGGAGCAGTATATTTTCCTACTTTTCTTAATGGTACCGCTAATAGTGCTAAGAGAACTATGTATCCTCCAAAGTAACCTAGAGCGTCCCAGGTTTTATCTATTCCTAAAACTGCTATTGCACCTGCTACTCCTAGGAAACTAGCAGCACTTAGATAATCCCCAGTTAGTGCTAGTGCATTTTGGATCCATGATATCTTTTGTCCTGCAACATAGAATTCTGATGTTGTTCTTGTCCATCTCCTACTGTACCAAGCAACTCCTAAGGTTACTGAGATTAGTAATAAAACTATTAATAGAGCTACTATGTTCATTTTGATTCACTCCTTGGTCTATCGTATTTTTTGGCGTACTGATTAAATAACAGCGAAGTTATCCATCCTGCCGGAAATAAGAGGAAAACCCATATTATGGCTACATTTAATCCTGGCAATACCTCTGTAACGGATAGTTTTCCCAAAAAGGATGTCATTGCTCCATATCCAAAGTATGGTATTAAAAAGGCTAGTAGTGTTGCTGAAGCTAGGCCTAGCTGTTTTTTGATTTCGAGATCTTCTAGGCTGAGATCTAATTTCTTTATTTCTTCTTCAGGGATCTCTGGAGCTGGCATTTGTTTGGCTATTTCTATTATATCCTTTAGGTATTCGTCGTCCATTATTTTTGTAACGAGAACTGGATATTTTGTGTTCCTGACAACTCCTTCTGCAACGCTTCCTAGTGCTAACCTCTCAAGGCCACTTCTACCTGTGTTTCCTAAGACTATTAGATCTGGCTCTATTTCTTCAGCATAATCTAATATGGCTGCTAATACTGGACCTGATTCTACTTCTTTTTTTATTACTTCTACGCCTTCTTTTTCTCCGTATTTTTCTGCTACATCAGCTCCTCTTGACCGAACTTGGAGGTATTTTTCTTCGGCTATGTCTTCTTGCATTTTTTCTAGAGGAGTCATAGGTGCCATTTCTTTTATTGTTACAGCATATACTACTCCGTTTTTTTCTTTTGCTTCTTCTATTGCTTTTTTAGTTGCTGTTAATGATGGTTTTGATCCGTCAGTTGCTAATAATATCTTTGTTTTGGTCATCTGTAAAAACCTATACTTAATTTTATTTTTATTTTATTTTCACCGTGCTATTCTATGCTTCTAACTTTTTCTCTGATTTGTTCTGGTACCTCAGGGTCTTTTAGTGTAGTTATATCACCTAGAGGTTCTTGGTTGCTGATATCTTCTAGTAATCTCCTCATTATTTTTCCACTTCTGGTCTTAGGTACATCTTCTACAAAGAATATGTTGTATGGTCTCGCGATAGGCCCTATTTCTGTTTCAACTGATTTTGTTATTTTTTCCCTTAGTTCATCAGATCCATCGGTATCTTGCTTTAATATTACATAGGCATCGGGTACTTCTCCCTTTTCAGCGTGCTTTCGTGCTGCTACTGCAACTTCTGCAACTTCTGGTACCTCAGTTATTGCATCTTCTAGTTCTCCTGTACCTAGCCTGTGGCCTGCTACATTCATAACTTCGTCTTTTCTGCCTAAGAACCTATAGTATCCGTCTTCTTCTAGTCTTACTTCGTCTTCTGGTTCATAGACCCAGTCTTCCATTTCGTCGCTTTCTGTGTCTGAGTAGTTTTCCCAGTATTCTGAGATAAATCTTTCATCGTTTCCGTAAATTGTTTGTAGCATTCCAGGCCAAGGTTTGGTTATAACTATGCTTCCCTGTTCTCCTGGATCTATTTCTTTTCCTTCTTCATCGTACACTGCTGCTTCTATTCCCATTATTGGTTTACCAGCTGCTCCAGGTTTCATTTCGTCTGATGCAGGATATGTTGTTATTAAATTTCCTCCTGTTTCTGTCTGCCACCATTTGTCTACTACTGGAGCTTTTCTTTTTCCTATGTTTTTATAGTACCATTCCCATGCTTCTTCTTGTATTGGTTCACCGACTGTTCCTAGCAACTTAAAATCGAAGTCGTATTGTTCAGGGTATTCTTTTCCCCATTTGGAAAACATCCTTATCGCTGTGGGTGAAGTGTTTAGTGTGTCTATATCGTATTTTTCGGCAATTTCCCATGTTCTTCCTTTATTTGGGTAATCGGGAGCTCCTTCATACATTACTGTCGTAGTTCCTAGGGCAAGTGGCCCGTATACAATGTAAGAATGCCCAGTTATCCATCCTATGTCTGCCATACACCAATATGTGTCTTCAGGATGGATGTCATGTATGTCTCTGCTTGTTCCTGCTACGTAAGCTAGGTATCCTCCTGTTCTGTGTTGGCAGCCCTTTGGTTTTCCCGTAGTACCTGAGGTGTACATTAGAAATAGTAGGTCTTCTGAGTTTCTGGGAACTGGTTCTACTCTTTCGCCTTTTTTATTATCTAGTAGGTCTTGGACAATGAGGTCTCTGTCTTCTTTTAGATCTACTTCAGGGTGTATTTCGTCGTTTCTCTTCCATATTAGTACTTTATCGACATCTATATCTGCTTCTTCTACAGCTTTATCTGCTTTCTCTTTGTGGTTAAGGAATTTTCCTCTTCGGTAGTAGCCGTCGCATGTTATTAGTATGTTGCTTTTTGCATCGTCCATTCTTTCTGCTACTGCTTTTGCGCTGAATCCTGCAAATACTTCGCTATGTGGTGCTCCTATTCTTGCACATGCTAACATGGTTATTGGTAGCGCTGGTAACATTGGAAGATGTAGGGTTATTACTTCGTCTTCTTCTATATCTAGTTCATCTCTAAGTACTGCTGCTAGTTCGTTTGTTTTTCTATAGAGGTCTTGATATGCTATTCTTTGGTTTTCTCCTTTTTCTCCTTCCCAAATTATTGCTGTTTGGTCTTTTCTTTCTTCTAAATGTCTGTCTATGCAGTTATAGGATGCATTTAGTTTTCCTCCTACGAACCATTTGTAGAAGGGGGGGTTGGTTGCGTCTAGTACTTTATCCCAGTTTTCTTTCCAGTCGAGTAGGTTTGCGTATCTTTCGAAGCACTGTGGGTAGTTTTGGCATTCTACTCTGTCTTTGGTGTTGGCTTGTTCCTTAAATTCCTGTGTTGGTTTTATTTTTTGTTGTTCTTTTTTTCCTGCCATTGCTTACCACCTATTTCTTAATGATTAATCATTATATTCGTTGTTTATAAAGGTTTCCATTAGACAATAAACGTAATCAGTAGGTGTTGAAAAATATCTCTAAAACCGAACAAAGACAATAAAAAAAGAAATATTATTTTTGCCTTAAAAGTATATAAATAAATGTGATTCTAAATGGTAGATTTCATAAAAGAACTGGAAAAATGTACCGAATGCGGCAAATGTAAAGAAATCTGTCCAATAACAAGAGTTAGGGAAGAACCGGTTTACTCACCCAGATCTAAATCCCAACTTCTTAAAAAACTAAAAAACAACGAAAAACTGACAGAAAAGGAATACGATAGCATATACCTTTGCACAAGATGTGGAATATGTGATGATTATTGCCCTGAAGATATACCTATTTCAGATATAATACAAAAAGAAAGAGAAATTATAGCTAAAAAAGGTGAAGAACCTAAAAAAACAAGCCACATAGTTAATAACATATTTGAAAAATATAATCCCGGTGGCTACGAAGTTTCAGAAAGAAAAAACTGGGTTAATGAAGAGCTAGAGTTTTCAGATAATTCAAAAATAGGTTACATGGCCGGATGCTGGATCTCATATAAACATCCAGAAATTGCTCAAAACACAATAAAAATATTAAATAAAGCCGGCATTAAACCACAACTAATAGACCAAGAAAAATGCTGCGGCTTATTTGTAACAGACAACGGCCATGTTGATGAATTTGAGGAATACGCTAAAAATTACATGGGCGAAATAAAATCTCAAGGAATAGAAAAATTAATTGTATCTTGTCCTTCATGCTATAGTCAAATGAAACATGAGTACGCTAAGCAATATGAAGAACCTGAATTTGAAGTTAAACTATCAGTGGATTTCTTTAACAAACTTCTCAAAGAAGAAAGACTAACTCTAAAAAATGATGACTTAAACCTCTCGATAAAGGATGGATGTCATGGAAAAGATGCATCGGAAGCTCCAAGAGAAATACTAGAAGAAACCAATAACGGTTCAAAAGAACTATCAGAAGAAATAATTTGCTGTGGAGCTCCTGCTGGAGTAAAACCTCTTTATCCAGATATAAGTGATGATATCGGCATGCTTTCCATAGAAAAAGCAGATCAAGTATCCGACGAAATGATTACATACTGTCCATTTTGCTTATATCATTTTGAAGATGTAGTTGAAAGAAAAAAAGAAGACGCTAAACCTATAGTAGACCTCACAAACCACTTAATTAGGCTAATAGAATGAAGGCACCAGCAAGAACTCCAGATCAGGAACTCAAGAAATTGATTCCCAAGAAAGTTAAAAAGTACCATCCAAGAAAACTACCTGGTGATAAAACCGATATAGAAGTTCTCAAAAAAGCATTCAAAAAAAGACCAAATGGACACCCACAGAATACTTTATTAATTGGACCAACTGGAGCTGGAAAGACCCATGCAGTCAAGAAAGTAGCAGAAAAACTTAAAATGCCGATAATTAGAGTAAACTTAAATAGAATGACCACCGTTGAAGACTTCGTTGGACAATGGGTTCCCGAACAAGGAGGAAACTTTAAATGGGAGGATGGCGTTCTAACCAGATTAATGAAAAACGGCGGTTTACTAATGGTAGACGAAATAAACGCTGCACCTCCCGAAATCTTATTTGTTTTACATAGTGCCTTAGACTTCAGGGAAATAACCCTAACACAAAAAGATGGAGAAATTATAGAAGCTAACAAGGATTTCTGGTTTATAGCAACAATGAACCCCGATTACAAAGGAACCAGCGAATTAAACGAAGCACTTAGAGATAGATTCAAGGTTATCCTCGAATACCCCTACGATGAAGAAGTAGAAAATAGAGTAATCAAAGATAAAGACTTAATTAAAATGGCTAACAAGTTAAGAAAAATGTCTAACAACCCAACGAAAGATATCAGAACACCAGTTTCCACTAGAATGCTTATCCAATACGAAGAAAACAAAAAAGTTTTCGGAGAGAAATTAGCTCTCAATATGCTGGTAAATAAATTTAAAAAAGAAGAAAGAAGAGCCGTTAAAGAAATCGCAAAGTTGCATTTAATCGAAAATGACGATTAAAGCAAACTACGAATCCGAAAAAAGATTTTTTCAAAAAATAGACAGAATTCTACTTGGTAAAGAAGATATTAAGGTTAGCAAAGATTCTGCAGATCTAAGAAATGACCACATAATTTACCTCCCATTAGAGAAAAAATCTAATCAATTCGAAGAATACGAAGATTACCTAATAGAAATAAAGGCCCTAAACTACCACAACCTAGCTCATATCATGTTCTCAGACCTAAAGGCAAATGAAATTGCTGAGAAAATCCAAAAAAAAGTCGAAGATATCAAAAGATTATCTATCAAAAATTTCATAAAAAAAATTGAGGACGCAAGGGTCGAACAAAAATTCATAGAAATCTATCCTTTAAGTAGAAAATACTTTAAAAATAAAATATACCAAGAAGCCCAAAATAACAATGTTGGCTTTTTAGATGCCTACTGTAGAAAATTTCTAGAAGACGATTTTAGGAAAAAATTAATCATAAATTCCTTAAATGGTGATCTAGACAATAAAAATTTATCTAAAAGCGTTTCAAGAAATTTAAACACGAAAGTTGGAATTAAAACCAATGACCTAGAACTCAACTTCGATGGAAAAAAATTTGATGAACTTAAAGAACATTTGGATAGGTTTATATTTTTAGATGACTCTGAAGAAAGAATCAACGAAGCGTCAGCATCATATGAACTAATCCCCAAACTTTATCCAAACATAAAACCCCTCTATGGAAATATACAAGGTTTTAGTTTCTCCACACAATTCGATAAAAACGTAGATATAAAAGACAAAGTTCAAAAAGACGAACTCTCTAAATTACATATAGACAAGTTAATGAAAGAAAAACAGACTAATAGCTATCAAATAGAAGAAACCTCCAGAAAAAACGAAAAAGAGACAAAAAAAGAACTAGATACTGAAATACAAAAAGAAGCAAAACTAATTAAAAAAGGAGGAGGATGGTCTCCTTCCCCAACAGATTCCAATGAAAAAGAAATCTCATTAGATGAATTCTTCGATCAAAAAATGATTACCAGAAAGAACCAAATCAAGAGAATACTTAAAAAAATAAAATTAAACATGAGAGAACAGTGGAGAAGGAAAGAAAGAAGAGGAAAAATCGATTTGAGATCTGCCATGAAAGCCAAAAGAGAAGGCAAATCAAAGATCTTTAAGAAATACTATCCAAATAGAGAAAAAGAAAATTCCCTTGCAATTGTTATATTATTAGACAAAAGCGGAAGCATGTCAGGGAAATTAATACGACGAGCGCTTAAAAGTTGCTGGAGCATAAGAAAAGCTCTAGAAGAACTTGACGAAAAAGCTTGTACGATCGCCTTCGACACCGAATACGAGGTAATTAAAGATTGGTTTGGAGAACCTAGTTACGAAGTAGGGGCAGGAGGAGGAACAAATCCAGAGAAAGCATTAAAAGTTGCCGACAAAAAAATTGAAGAAATACTCCAATTCAACGATAAACTTAATCCCGTAATCATCACCATCACAGACTCAGAATACGATCCCAAAGTAGAAAGAGGAACGCAGAAACCAAGCCAGAGAATAAGATCCCTAAAGAAAAAATACAATTCAAAGATAGCCGAAATAAACATCAACGAAGAAGAACCAGAATACCAAAGAATGAATATCTTTGATTACTATGTCCAATGCCCATCAATTAAAAAATTACCCCAAGCACTAGAAGAAATAATAGAAGAAATAGAAATAAAATTACTAAACAAATCAACCAGATTAAAAAGAAGAATAAACCTCTAAAAGACAAAAGACAAACAAAAATAACAAATTTATAGATAAAAAAACTAAAATTCATTTAAAAAACCTATTAAGAGAAAAATAAGCAGAGAATTAAAAAGACCAAATAGATAAAATAATAACTTTAAATCTCTTAGATTTAAATAGAGATTTTAAGATTCTTATTTTTTTTTAAAACAGTTTAATTTTTTCTTAAAGTAATAAAAGTCCATTCCATCTAACTTTTTCTTCGGATGATAAATTTATCTGGATTCCGGCGTTTTTACAGGTTTCGATTACATCTATCCCCAATCCCTCCATAGAAGGTCGGGCCATGTAGGGGTGTCTGCACTCTGTACTACCTTCTTCAATTACGCATTTGTCACAGAGTGGGCAGCTACCACCAATTAATCCAGTAGCTAAATGATAACCTTCCTTGAAAGCAAATCTCTCTAACTCGTTCATGATATCCAAAAGTTCCTTCTTATATCCTTCGTGATCCTTGCTTCTTTCTTCCCAATCATCTTCTATATTATTACCATTATCAAGTGAATTAACTGATGTAATAATTTGTACAAAGAAAGCTTTTTCATAGTTTTTAAGAGCTTTCTTAAACATTTCTACAGAGGGAATATGAGGTGGACACATTAGGTTATTATTATAATGAGGGCAAATAGGAACTTGGCACTTTAACCTTACTCTTTGATCCACTACAACATCTTCTATATCAAGAAACTGTACATAATCCGCTCCAAGCTCTAAAGCCTTTTCCTCTAATTTTTTATCAAATTCCTTCAATTTCTAACCCCAAAATCCTTCTTTACCGAAATTTTATTTTAATTTCCATATATCTTTCCCTATAAGGACATAACTAATATTAACGAACCAAACAGATTAAGCTATTAAGACAAGATTTAAGGCCCATATAAAAAAACTTAGTAACCTGTTTATACCCTAACCACGGTTAATTATATCTATTTATACCAGGATATTTTTCATTAAAGTTGATTTTTCAGCCATTATAACTTACTAAACTCATAAGTTCCTTTCAATTAAAGGAAAGCTCTTTTGTCTTAAAAATTATCTTAGTTCCTTGCTTCTTTCTTTTTTAAAAATTAAATGTTTTTGTACAAAAATTTTTGTAATTGAATATCTATTTTTTTCTTGATATTTATGCGATTAAGGTCGAGGATTAAAGAATATAAGAACGGAAGCCATAGGGTTAAATCACCGTCTGAAACATTAAAAGACATCCAAGATAATAGTTCTAATATTAATTTATCGAAAATAGAAGATATAACTGAATTAGACCGAGTTGGATTACCAGTCGTTACTGCATCAAGACCTAGCGCAGATGAGGGAGCTATTTCTTTGTATAAAGGTAAAGGATTAAATAAAACAGAAGCTAAGGTTTCGGCAATTATGGAATCTATTGAAAGGTATTCAGCTGAATTACATGACAGAGACTTAGTTAAAGCATCTTTTAATGAACTTAAAGAAGATAATGTAGTTTTAAATCCTCGAAAACTAATACTACCTGATCACATAGGTAATTTTGAGAATATAAGATTACCTTGGGTTAAATCCTATGATTTAATTGAAGGAGAAGAAATATATGTTCCAGCAGAAGCTGTTTTTCATCCACTATCAATAGAATACACTGGTGGACTATTTAAAACAAATACAAATGGCTTAGCCTCTGGTAATGTATTAGAAGAAGCTGTTCTTCATGCTTTAACCGAAGTCGTTGAAAGAGATGCTTGGTCTATAGCTAAGGTAAAAAAAGAAACTGGGCCAGTTATTGAACCAGAAAGCAATAAACTAAATGAATTAATTAACAAATTTAAGGAAAACGATGTTTCAATAATACTGAGAGATTTAACCCATGATCTCAATGTTCCAACATTTGCAGCTGTTTCTGAAGATCTCAGGAAAAAAGATCCCAGTTTACTTACTATTGGTTTTGGATCCCATCCTAATTCAGAGGTAGCTCTAAAGAGAGCTATTACTGAAGTAGCTCAGAGCAGATTACTACAAATCTACAATTCAAAAAAGAAAGAAAACTCTGTTAACGGAAAAATAAAAAAGGATTACAAAAGCCTTAAAAAAAGAAACAAATTCTGGTTCAACAAGTCAAAATCAAATGTATGTTCATTTAGTGAGATAAGAAACAGATCATTCGGATACGATGACATTTTGGACGACATTGAAGAGATATCAAGAAACTTGATGAAAATAGGCGTTGACAGAATTATCATACATGATTTGACTAGAGAAGAAATAGGTATACCAGTAGTAAAAGTAATAGTTCCGGGAATGGAAGCCTACTCCGTTGATGAAGAAAGAATGGGCTTAAGATGTAAATATGCAAAAAAAGGGACCTACTCTTATTTTAAAGATTGATAAAACCAAGTAAACAACCCATTGATTTACTTTTTTTCTTCACTCGTGAAGAAGAAAGTCATCTATACCAATTAAGACAAAACTAATAACAGCTAAATTAAATCTCTAATAGAAAAAAATGGCTATGTTGCAACCCTTTTGAGACTACTTGGAACCATAAGGGTTAGGGTCGCGAGATAATTTACTGTTTTTTCTATGTTTTGCACTAGGCATTTTACCGTTATTTCTCTGAACTGTTTCCACCAGGTTCTAGAAGAGACGTGGGAGCCATACTTTCTCTTTAACGAGGAGTTAAGGCTCTCGTTCATGTTTCTTTTTTCGTAGCCGTCGAGCTCTTGGTTGAGTTTTTTATGCTTCTCTGTGAACTCTTTATGTTTGATAACGGGTGTTACATCTTTCTCGAGGCATAGTTCTCTAAGTTTTTTGTCGTCGTATCCCTTATCTCCTAATAGGACGTCTATAAGTTTGGAGTTCCTTCTAACGATCTGTGGAGCTATCTTTGTGTCATATCTTCCTGGTTGTCGTTACGTGGAGGTCGACTATCGCCCCGTTTGCATCTACAAGGAGCGTCGTCTTCAATGAACTCAGCTTCATCTCCGACCTCTGGGTGTAATAGCGTGATGCGTGGCTTCTGTCGAACCCGGAGGCATCGATCCCTGCAACTCCTGAGATGTCCAGCTTCTTTACTGAGAGCCTTAGGAGGTTTCTCCATTTCTTCATCGAAAGTTTGTTGAACGCTCTGCAGAGCGTTGAAGGGTGAGGAACTTTATTTAAGTCGAGTTTGCTTCTTATTCTCGGCATCTCCCTGGCTTCTTCAGCGATCTCTCGGTATGTGTCTTCTTTCTTTATTTTTAGGCAGATGAGGACAGCGCTGCTGCCTTAAAGTGTAGTCCTTTCTTGAGTATTTGGAAGAATACTTTGGAACCTTCCTAGCTACCAAACGTTTAATCTCTTTGACGAATCTGTAAAGCTCTGTTTCCGGAAGCTCATCCAGCTCTAGTTCCAACTGCAATTATCCCATCCCCAAACCCACTTTTTTACCGGGAGGTCATGAAGGTTCCGGGAAGGGTTGCAACAGAGCCTTTTATTTTAGATTACTGTATGGGTTTTATCTAAAAGGTTTTTTAAGGGGTTATTTTTCTCTTAATATGAATTTTCCTTTTTTTATTACTGTATATTCTCCTTTATCAAATTTTTTCCATTTATCTTTCATTAGTATGGGTTTTGTTGCTATTATTTTTCCTTTTAGTTTTTTTAAGTTTTTTAAATATCTTTTTATTTCCTTTGGTAGGGTTTTTTCTTTTAAATTTGGTTTTATCTGTTTTGGGTCCAAATAGTGAAGTCCTTTGTATCCTTTCATATCGTGGTATGTGAAAAGGTATTGGCCTTGAGAGATCACGCAGTTAAATTGGCCGTATTTATTTATTTCTGTAAATAAATTTCTTAAAAAACCTAAGTTGTTTTTTAGGTACTGGTTCCTTAATTTATCTTTTAATTGATCTAATAGATAACAGAAGGCGTATTCGGAATCTGTATCGCCTATAGGAAAGTATCTCTTTAAGTTTTTTGTTTTAATATCATTTAATGTACCGTTGTGAGCAAATATGTATCCATTTCCATTTAGCTCTCTTTTAAATGGATGAGTGTTTTGATGGCTTAATTCTCCAACTGTTGCTCCTCTTAGATGAGTAATAAATATCTTGGATCTAGTTTCTTGGTAATTTGAGAAAAAGCTGTATAGTTTACTTTCTTCAGCTTTTACTGGTTCTTTTATCAACTCTACAGAGTTATCTGGGAAGTATCCTAGGCCCCAGCCGTCCGGATTATCTTTATCTCTTTTTTCAAAGTATTTAAGTGGATAGGAGGGGGATATTGGTTTATTAAAGCTACCGGCAAGCATTTCACACATTTCATAATAGATTATTTTATTTTTTTAATTATTTTTACCCAAATCAAAGATCTAAATCTAAGTGAGGTTAGGACTGTTTTCCGTAAAGTTCTCTTATCCTGTCTAGTGTATCTACATCTCCAGTTCCCAATGTTTCTCTTTCAGCTACAAGCCTGGGAAAACGAAGCGCGTAGCCACTTTCATATTTTGGTGATTCCTGTATCTCTTCGTAAGCTACTTCAACAATTACTTTCGGCTTTAATTTTACTGATCGTCCATCTTCTTGGATTATCATATCTTCTAGCTTATTTGTAAGTTCTTCTAATTGCTCGTCCGTAAAACCTGTAGCCATTTTTCCAATACTCTTTAGTTCTCCAGTTTCTTTGTTCATACAAGCTAATTTATAGCTACCTAACCAATCTCTTCGTCTTCCTTCCCCCCATTCAGCTCCAATTATAGCTAAATCAAGAGTTTCCATCACGGGCTTTAGTTTTACCATATAGCCAACACGGGAACCCGGCTTATATCTCTTACTTAGGTTCTTTAACATAATCCCTTCTTGGTTTTCGTCTAGCGCTTTTTGATAAAAGCTTTGGGCTTTATCTAGATCAGATGTCTCTAGGTGAGATGCTAGTTCCACTGAATTATCTATTTTATTTATTAATGAATTCAGTTTACTCCACCTAATTCTAAGATTCTGTCTGATTAGGGAGTTACCATTACAATAGATTAAATCAAATAAGTAAACAGTAACGGGAATTTTTTCTATCATCTCTCGTATATTATACTTTCTCTTTATTCTCTTGGATAGTTTTTGAAAGGGCAAATATCCCTTTTGAGGATCAAATCCCACTAATTCGCCTTCAACGATAACTTCTTCTTCATCTATGCTATCTTTAATGGCATTAACAATCTCTGGAAATTGATCTGTTATCTCTTCTAATCTTCGAGTAAATATTTTAACATCACTTCCTTCTTTATGGATCTGAACCCTAATTCCATCATACTTATATTCTAGAGCCGCTAACCCTTCTTCGCTTCCGACAGCTTCAAATGCATCTTCCATAGAATCTGATTTCTGAGCTAACATAACTCTTATCGGCCTAAATAACTCTATATCCATTTCCCTAAGACCTTGAACTCCTTTCTTACTTGCAACCTCTGCAACCTCTCCAAAATCAGTTGAAACATCGTAAGCATGTTGTACAATTCCCTTCAATCTATCCTCAATTTCCTTTTTCCTATCAGTGATAAAAACATCGGCTCCTTCTTTCTTCCAGAGCTTACTTATTCCGTCATCCGATAAATCTATTTCAATTAACTCGGTTTTTTCCTTAACTTTGTTCAATCTATATTCTGAGATAGATCCAAGTAATTGTTTGTCTATTCCAACCTGTTGACCAGTAATCTCATAGCCATCAAGTTCACTTAAACCAATTAATTCACTAAAAAATGCCTTTACTATAGCATCACGAACCAATCCTTCCCCAACACCTATTCTTAGATTCTCTAAAACCGTTCTGACAATATACTTTGCCTCCTCAGGCTCAGCCGAACCAATCAACTCAGCGATCAAGGAAATCTTTTTGGATTGACTTCCACTGCCCTCTGCTCCGGCTATTTTCTCTAGATTTTCCTGAACCAAACTTAAAGTCAATTTTTTCGTTGTCAAAGTTTGTTGCTTTTTATTTTTTACTATAACCTCTACTGCATCTCCTAAATCTCCTTTATTTTTCCATTCCTTTTTAACCTTCTCTTCCTTTATTCCAGTAGCTTTAGAAATTGCCTTTATTATAAGTTTCTTACCAATACCCAAATCCAAATTTTTCCATTCGGAAAAAGCTTTACCCCTAATTAAATGAGCTAATGTATCTAAATCTTCTTTAGGCGAATTAATAAATAATTTTGAAATTATTTCAGTTTTTTCTAACGTCGACTGAGTAGATTCAAGTTTCTTATAACTTTTTACCAATTCAGAGTAATCCATTAGCTAAAACCTCAAATTAAATTAAAAACCAATTTAAGATGCTCTAAACAACCATTTAATACTTATTTTTTATTTTCACTAATAATTTCCACTATAATACAATCCCCTCATAATCAACGTGAACTACCCCTACCTAATCAGAGATTTAGGAAGGGGATTTCTCACCAAATAAGTTAAAAACTTAAGAAAAAAGTACCAAAAAATACTCAGGAACTAAAATCACCTTCGGACCTTAAAGAGTTAAGTGATCCACATGGCCAATCCTGAAGTTCTCTCCCTTACTCTACTATGTATAAATATTGCTCTTTTTTAATATTGAATAAAGAGATTTTTCTAATATTGAATAAAGAAATAAGTAATAAAAAGTAGATAGTAGGTGGGTTTAAGTTACTTCATTAGTTCTAATGCTTCTTCTGCTGCTCCTGTTGCTTTAGGTGCAAATCCATCTGCTCCTAGTTCTTCTGCTTGTTCTCTCGTTACGGGGGCTCCTCCTGCCAGTATTTTAACTCCACTTCCTTTTGATAGTTCTACTATATCTTTTATTCCTGACATAGTGGAGGTCATCATTGCTGAAACGGCTATGATATCTGCATCATTCTGCTCTAGTGCTTCTTTAAATTCCTCATTTTCGACGTCTTTACCTAGATCAATTATGTCAAATCCTTTTACCTCAAGCATTAACTTAACCAAGTTCTTACCTATATCGTGGACATCTCCCTCAACTACTCCAATAATTATTTTACCTGATGCTGCAAGGTCTTCTTCGTCTATATGTGGCTTTAATATATCTAATCCAGCATATAGGCATTCCGAAGCGATCATTATTTCTGGTACAAAAACCTCTCCCTCATCGTATTTTTCTCCCATTTCAGATATACCAGGAATCAATCCATCCATTATTGCATCTATAGGTTCTACTCCTTCATCTAATGCTTTTTGTGATGTTTGTTTTATTTTTTCTTCATCTAGGTCTATAATACCCTCATGCAGGTCTTTTAATATTTCTTCTTTAGACATTTTTAATCCTCCTTTGCGTAATCACGAACGGCCTGACACATCGCATGGAAGTTTAGCGGTGGCGTATCAACGGGTAATTCACAGCCAGGGCCAATCATGTAACCATGCGGAGCATCTGCAGCTATTTCTAACTGTTCCATACTCCTTTCATATATCCACTCATCATCTTTGCTTAAAAATTTAGCAGGTTCTATACTACCTACTATCATCGCTTGATCACCAAGTTCTTCTACTACATCCTTTAGTGGTGTCCTAAAATCAAAGTTTACGGCTAATGTACCAGGTAATTCCTTGTAAAACTTTAAATTTTTAGTCTGATTTCCACATGGATGGCATAAAAACCCTGGTACACCTAGATCTAGTGCTCTTTCTCTAAAATCTTTCCAGTGAGGTAAAACGAATTCCTCAAATTGATCTGGACTGAGTAGATCGTTAGACTCGGTTGGACCACCATCAAAGGGCATAACAACTTCTCCTCCAGTTTCTAATAGAACCTTCAGATATTCTATTAAGAAATCGACCACTTTCTCCTGTAGCTTGTGAACTGCATCAGGTTCTCTAACGGTCCATTTCATTAGGTTGTTAACATCTGCAATATTCCCGGCCCAGGTAAAAGGACTGCCTACAACTACAGAAACAGCATCATATCCTTTTGGATAGTTTTCTTTTACATATTCGGCAGCTCCCAGCATTTCAGGGATCTCACCCGCTTCAGATGGATCCGGGATTTCAAGGTCATAAACATCGTCCACAGAATCCACTGGATGTTTTTTGACGGCTGGTGATTGTAGGTTGCTTCCTTCCTCTGGGTATTTGTATTCACCACCAAATTCAGCAGCTCCCATAGATGCGTGACCTACCAATGGAGGTGAATCAAAACCGTACATCTTTTGCACTTTTAGGTAATACTTGAGAAACTTTTCCCAGTCAGTGTAGCAATCTCTTACAGATAGACCATGTACTTGCTTTGAGATAAAAGCCATTGCAAAGGAACCGATTCCAGGTCTATCCACTTCCTTGCCCTCTACCATTCCAAATATTCTTTCTTTAGGGGTTAATTCATCCATTTCCAATACACTCAATTAACCCATATGTATAACATGCTATTTAAATCCCTATACATCACTAACCTAACAAACTTAGATAACTCATAAAAAAATCAAATCAATTTGAAAAACTTCTCTTTAAAACAAATAAACCCAAAAACAAAAAAACAAAAACAAATCAACCAAAAAATTTAAAAAAACCATAAAAACCCAGAAAAACCCACCAATTTTTCTACCACAATAACCAAAAACTCAAGACAATACCCCATGTAACAATATTTTCTTATTTAGAATAACCGACAAGAAAGATGTGACTTCCTCCCCTACCAAAATCAAGGGATTTTGGAAGGATGCTTCCAGAGTCAAAGGGGTTCACTTCCTACCGCCGTCATCCAATCTCAGTCCCGGGCGGCCCTTATCTAGGAAGCTTTCTATGGGGAGGTTCCCGATTCATCCAGCGAGCTTGGTAACCAGAACTCTCAATCTGTCCACGGGCTTTAGCCTTCGGCCACAACCCCTGCCTAGCTCACACCAAAACCTAAAACACGGAGCCACTTAAGCCTTATAGGTTGATTCATCCCCTCCCTAATCAAGAGATTAAGTAAGGGGTCTTCTCAACCACCAAGATAAACCAATATAAGAAATTTCGAAAATGGGCAGACAGAAAAGCAAATAACACCCAAAAAACTAAACCAGCTTTAAATAACTTTTCTAACTAGTACGGCAAGAACACACCTAACTCATTAAAGAGGTAATTAATTATTGACATAAAGAGGAAGACACGCATGTGACCTCCTCAACTACCTAATCAAAGATTTAGGAAGGTGCTTCCATCCATTCACAGGACCAGTATCCAAGATTTGGTGCCTTGTTACCGAATGATCTAGCAAAGGCAGACACGGTCTGCCAGGATCTTGCAGGTCCCACAAGGACTTAAATACTGGTTTCCAGGACAGGCACCCATGTCCATCACCATCATGTACCTTGGTCCTAGGCTCGGTCACAGAGCCCCGTTCCCAACCCCACCACATATCTATTGCGATAGAGCCCTGCACTCAAGTGCTTGCCCACTCAAACTTGGCTTATACGCTAAGAACCTCCCAACAAAAACCCCCCTATTGAAGCTCCCCAAATACAAATATCTTGTAATGATTCCCCCTCCCATCCTATCAAAAAAAGGAAGGAGATTAAGACCAAATAAGTTAAAATTTCTTTCACTTATTGAAGTAACTAACGAAAAGAACAAAATTTAGTTTACCCCAACCAATACCCCCAACCTTTCTTTCCTGCAACAAACCCTTACTTCTTTCAAAACCCTCTTACACCTACTTAGTAAATAATACACCAAAATAACTATTGATAAATATTTCAAAAAACCCAAATAAATGGAACTTATAAAAGAGTGAAGTGACCCCTACCTTACCTCACATTCGTTCGGTGAGGAAGGGGCTTCCCTGTGAGCCTTATCCAAAGAGGAGTTTGCTTTTCCACGGTACTTGTCTCATTCACACCGTCAACAGGGAACTATTGCTCCGAGTGAAGAATTGGATTAGGGCACAAAGCCCATATATTAGCTACACAATGGCTCCCTTATTCACTCTGGTTGCTCCACACAACCACTAGACCCTACTCCCGAAGTTTCGGGCTTACCTATTTTTTTTCAACTCGTTACTTGACTCGTTTCCAAGTCAGTCCACGGACACGCTCCGTGTAGGCAACGGGATTGCTTTTTGATGAGGCAGACTCCCAACCAACTGCCAGTTACTCTTAATTAGTCTCAAAAACACTTAAACCCTTCCTAGTTGATTCATCCCCTACCAAAATCAAAGATTTTGGAAGGGGTCTTCTCAACATTTAAGATAAACCAGTTATTCTTAAAGAAATCAAAGTTAAATAAAATAAATAAGCAGGTTTATGGCTTTTTAGGAATAATTGACCTGGTTTATAACTGAATTTGGTTTATTTTTTTTCCAGGTTATACATCTCTACAAAAAGTGGAAAATGCATTAAGGATAGTGGGCATTTATTAGGTTCTTTTTTTCTAATTATTTTGCCACCAATCCCATTCGCTTTCTGGAATATATTCAGTGCCTAAAGTAGCGTTATATGGAGTTTCATAGGTTTTTTGTGGGTTATAGTAATAATTTGAGTAGGGCTCATATTCTTCATTGAGGTATTGGTTGGTCCATTCTTCAAATGATAAGTCGCTTGGTCTTTGATATTCACTAGCTGGATATTCTTCCAGCCAATCCATATAACGTTCATAGATGTTTGTATACTCTAAATACTCTCCCCGTTGATTGACCACTATCCCTGGTGGCCTATAATTGTCTTTGGTTAATTCTGTTGCTTCTATTGCAACTATTTTTTGTCCTAAATCGATAACAACCCAAGAATGTCCAATTGAAGACTGAAAAGCAGGAAAACTTTCAGAATAAGCGATCACGGCATCGTAATCAGCTCCTTCCAGTATCCATTCCAGTTTAGCGGAAGATTCAGTACAATCAAATACATCTCTCTCGTATTCTCTAAATTGTAATTGTTTTAATAATTGATATAAAGAATCCAAGGACTTTTCTGATCTCGTTTTGTAATGCGTTTCAACATAAGAGTCTGCTTTTTCATAATACGTTTTATTGTAAGGCCAAGTCTCAAAGAGACAAGGATCTTGGTTATTCATTTGATTGTTTAAATAGTTATTAGCTAAATTTCGAGAAATGTTAATTGTTTTTTGAATAACCAATGCTATTTTCTCCTTAATTTCGTTAGTCTGGTTGATATATTGTTCTATTGGTTTTTCATGGAATTTTTGTGGATTCTGTTGATAAACCAAAGCTAACAGAAAAAACAATAACAAAAAAACCAACAATAAGATATAAATTTTCTTCATCTGTTATCATTTAAGTAATTAATCATTTTTAATTCTTTGTTTTTAGAAAAATCCACCTCATAAACAGACCTCCATCTGTTCTCTTTTTTAACAACCTTGGATAATCAAATCCACCTTCTAGAAATAATCTCCCAATTTAGAATAATTGTTTGATTAATCCATTCCAGTTGTTGGCCGGCTTATGAACACACAAGATAACTTTTCAATTATTTTAATTTCTAGTGTATTTCCCAGAATTAGTTTTACTTCACCTGAGAGATTTGGAAGGTTTTTGTCTTTTCCAACTTTGAATGTTATAGTTTCTTCTACCTGTTTTAGATCTTTTGCTTTGTAGAATAGATTACAATAGATCCATATGTCGTTGTTACCTAGATCTTTAATTATTACTTTCGTATCAACAGGATGTATTTTGCCTTCAATTTGATTTAAGGTATATACAGAGCTATTATCATGATTAAAAGAACTTAAACCCTTTATTGTAATGAAGGTACTGTAATTATATACAAATTGAAGATTTCAGAATTTTTATTTAGAGAAAAATTAGATTATGAGAAATTGACCTGAAAATTAGAACACTAAAAATAAAAACAAGATCAAAAGAGCCAATGTATATAGTGACTTCCTCCCCTACCAAAATCAAAGATTGGAGGGGGTCTTCTCAAGCACTAAAATAATCGTAAGTGCGGGTGCCGGGATTTGAACCCGGGCCATGAGCTTGGAAGGCTCAGGTCCTACCACTAGACCACACCCGCTTATGCGCCGACCGGGATTTGAACCCGGGCTATGACCGTGGCAGGGTCATGTCATACCACTAGACCATCGGCGCTTTTTAAATATAATTTTTTCGATTCCTTATCAGAAGGGTCTTATCTTTTTCAAAATCTTTATCTCAGGGGAGTGCCACGGCCCGGATTTGAACCAGGGACAACTGCCTCTTCAGGGCAGCGCTCTCCCAGACTGAGCTACCGCGGCATATTATAGTTCAGTACATATCCTTGTTACTTGTTTTTAATAAATTATTTGGGTTTCTGTGGCACCCAAAATAATAGTTGTTTTGTTTAAATATATTAATTGAGTAAGATGAAAAAATTTGGTATTGAGGAACTTGATGGTCTACTGAGAGATGGTTTTTTGGATTCTTCTACTATTGTTATTGTTGGTAGCCCCAGCAGTCGGAAGGAGTTGTTTTCTTTTTCTTTTGTTGAAGAGGGTGTAAGATCTAATGAGTCTAGTTTGTTTTTTACTTTAGGTAGATCCATTGATAGAGTAACAAAGGGCTTTAAGAGAAGAGGGATTAATATAGAAGATATTGAAGTGATTGATGGCTATTCATGGAGGTTAAATGAATCTCTAGATGAAGAGAGATTGAACTTAAAGGGCCCTAATTTGAATGAGTTTCTTCATTTGTATAATAAATCTAGATGTAGGTTAGGGGATGGAGGTAGAACCGTTATTGATTCTTTTAATTCTATCGCTAATTTTGCAGAGCCTAATGTAATTAATAATGTTTTACAGTTGTTAATGGCTGAAGAAAAATCTAAAAACAATTTAACTCTTTTAACGGTTGAAAAAAGTCTTAGTTCCGAGAAATTAAGCTTTGTTCAATCTACTGCTTCTACTTTGATCGAGACCTTGTTTCTAGAGGGTAAGAAGTTTTTAAAGATCTGCTGGCATGATGCGGGTAGTTTCGATAGTCGATGGCATAATTATGAAATTGAACGAGGAGTAAGTGAGAGTAGTCCACATAGGATAAGGGTAGACAAGCCTATAGGGGATAGCGAATTGAAAAATAGACTGGATAGAAGATCTATTATGGATAGTTGATGATTATGGACTTAAATCTTATTAAGATCATATTAGCTTTATTTGTTTTGTTATTAGCATCTATGCAGGACATAAAAACTAGGAAAGCTTCAAATTATTTTTGGTTGTTTCTTTTAGTTCTTTCTGTTCTCTATCTTTTCCTTAATTTCAATAAAACTTATCTAACTTATTTATTAATCTCTTTTGGATTTATTTTTCCTTTGTCCTATCTATTTTACTTTTTTAATTTTTTTGGAGGAGCAGATGCCAAGGCCTTAATGGTATTATCACTTCTCTTTCCCGTTTATCCAAATTACTTCAACCCAGTTTATGGTGACGCAACGGTTTTTACATTTACTGTTCTTCTAAATTCGTTGATAATCTCCTTAATTTATCCATTAGCGTTGTTTCTCTTCAACCTAATAAGAGGAGATACTGATAAACTTTCCAAAATGTTTATCGGACTCAAAAAACCAGTTAAGGAAGTAAACGAAAAAGATAAAATATTAAAGGAATCTAAATTATTCTCTTCCATTAAAAACAGAAGTAAATTACTCAAAGAAAAAGATTATGTTTGGATAAGTCCAAAAATCCCCTTTATAGCTTCAATATTCGGTGGATACCTAGTTGCCATCTTCATCGGCGACCTGCTTTACTTGGTATTAGCTTTCTTTAATATTGGATATTTAATGTTAATGTGACATATTTTCAGCTCTAGAACAAGGAAACTACTAAACAATTAAGCTAAAGCTTTTTTCTGAAGGTAAAAAAAGACATTTTAACCATATCCTAAAAGACATCTTAGCAACATCCTCATCCACAACTATTTACAAAACTCAATCCAATTCAAATACAATATTATTCACTTTAAACTCTATTAAGCCAAAAAAAAACTAGATATATAGACCACACCTACTACAAATCCATCAAAAGACTACAAAAAATAAACTAAACACAGAAATTTCCCTACCCCTATAATCTCAAAGCCCACAAACAAACCAAAAACCAACACCAACCCCAATTAGAAAAACAAATAAACATAATACACACAAACACCCACCAAAACCATCAAAAAATACACCCAACCCACCTACAAAAACCATGCAAACATAAAAAAAACACATCTAACAACAATCCATAAAAACCACTTCCTAACCACGCCTATAGATTACTGGATTCTCATGTTTTTTAAGAAAAGCTAAATGTTATGTTCGTGTAAGATTTATGATAGAATGGTTGGTGGTTATTTTTGTTGAGGATTGGTGCTCATGTTTCTATTTCTGGAGGGTTCAGCAAATCAATAGATAGGATCGAAAAGCTTGGTGGTAATTGCTGTCAGATATTTTCACATTCTCCTAGGGGCTGGAAGTTTGATGTTCCTTCAAAAGAGGAAGGAAGAGATTTCATGGATAGGCGTAAGGGTAGTGATGTCGATCCCATTGTTATACACGAGTCTTATTTAACGAATTTAGCTACGCCTAAGGATGATCTTTATCGTAAGTCAATGGATGCAATGGAAAAAGAGGTTGAGACTGCTAAGCGATTAGGCATTAAGTATATTAATATTCATCCTGGAACTCATACGGGCCTAGGAGAAGAAAAAGGCTTAAAAAAGATTTCTGATTCCTTGAATAAGCTAAAAGAAACTGAAGATATTGAAATACTTTTAGAAATGACATCAGGTAGTGGAACTACTCTAGGATATAATTTAGACCAAATTAGAGAGATTATTGAAAACTCGAAGGTCCCGACTGCAGTTACACTTGATACATGTCATGTTTTTTCTGCTGGTTATGATCTAGCCACCGAAAACGGTCTAGATGAATTTACTAATGAGTTTGACGCAAAAATTGGACTAAATAAACTTAAATTAATTCATTTAAATGACTCTAAATTTCCTTTAGGCTCAAATAAGGATAGACATGAACATATAGGTGAAGGTAAGATCGGTGAAGAGGGAATGAAGAGAATAATAAACCACGAAAAACTAAGGAATCTGCCATTTATACTTGAAACACCCGAAGACGATAAAAAAGGCCATAAAGAAAACATCAAGAAAGTAAAAGAATTGAGAAAAGACAATTAATTGTTAAAATCTAATTTTTATTTCTATTCCTTTTTGATTAACTATTCTTTCCTTTTTTTTAGCTTTAGTTTGTTAAAAGACCTTTTTCTTTTGATTTTATCGATCTTTTAGGTGAGACCAATTAATTATTTTTAGATACCTTATTCTATAGATTAATCATCGAGTTCCGGTGTTTTTTATTCTTTAATTCAGAACAGAGACCTCCTCTCTCTAGAGGAAAAGATATAGTCCAATAGCAGAGGAAACACTAAACAACAAAACACTAATATATAAAATTAATATATAAAATAACCTATAAAGTATGGTATATATCCAGTAAGACGATAGTGTACATTCACTCCATATAACACCTAATATTCTATACAAAATATAGGAAAAGCCTTTTGTTAGATGATTTAGCTACAGTATTGAAAGAACGACTATATGATATTGCTTGATGCTGGTAAATCACTATTTTGAACAAAGTAAAGAGTGTGGGTTAGGCAATATCCTTATCACATATTGTTTAGGGGAAAAATTCTACAACCAACTTTTCCAAAAGGTAGAGGTTTTTAACTTCTTTGAAGGTGTTAACAGTAGAAAACTGAGTGATAACCTTTCCTTATTAGCTTAAAGAAGCAATAATCTCTGTGGTTGCCTAAGTATTTTCTTGCTACTACAAGTGAGGTAACTCTTGAACAACATAAAGAAGTATGTAGGAAAGTCAACAGAGATAAAAATCCACTTAAACTAACAAATTATAGATTAAAGACCCGGATTAGGGTTAAAAATCCCCAAGATAAACCAAATGTTCAGGCAATACAGATAATTTGTGAATTTTTATCCTAGTGGCTGAGAAGACCTCCTCCAAGATCCCTGATTTAGGTAGAGGTCACTTCAACCCCACAGGATACCTGAAAAGGATATATGTTATGTCAAGGAAAGTAAAGAGAAACAGGATAAAATAAATTGGACAATCTGGGCAGTAGTGCTTACTGCCCTAAAGATGGTAGTGAAGAACTTAAGGATGTCATAGGCTCCACCATTGGTCTGATCAAAGTGTTTGTGGCACATTTGAAGGTGAGATTAGGTTAGTCGTGACTTCCTCCCCTACCAAAATCAAAGATTTTGGAAGGATGCTTCCAGAGTCAAAGGGGTTCACTTCCTACCGCCGTCATCCAATCTCAGTCCCGGGCGGACTTATCTAGAAGCTTTTTGGGGAGGTTCCCGATTCAGCCAGCGAGCTTGGTAACCAGAGGCTCAATCTGTCCACGGGCTTTTGGCTTCGGCCACAACCCCTGCCTAGCTTACACCAAAACCTAAAACACGGAGCCACTTAAGCCTTATAGGTTGATTCATCCCCTCCCTAATCAAGAGATTAAGTAAGGGGTCTTCTCAACCACCAAGATAAACCTTGAACTTCTTACAAGAAATTCTCTTTCTTTAGGGGAAAGGAGGATTTCAGTTTAGAAGTAGTAAACTTCCTCTGTTGGGTGGACTTTTATTCCTTTTTCTGTGATTTCAAAAGGATGTATTTTTTTACTGTGGTCAGATCCTCTCATTTTGTATATTTCTACGCTTCTGACTCTTATTCCTTCTTTCTTTTGGTAATATAATCTTATTACTCCTTCTGTTACGAATTCTTCTATGCCGTATCTGCTTATTTCGTTGGAGTCTGATACTTCGGCTATCATTAGGCTGGTTAGTCCTAATACACCGAGTGTTGAAGATAATTTAAGTAGTTCTATTCTTAAGTCTGAGTTTTCCTCAATACTAAATGCTAGTGATGTTGTTGAATCTATTATGCATCTTTCTGCTCCTATTTCTTCTTGTATGTCAATTATTTTGTTAATTAGGGATTGCATGTCGAAGGGTTGTACTTCAACATATTTTTCGTCACTTGGTATACCTATCTTTGCTGCTGATGCGTCTACTATTGCTAGTTTATTTTCTTCTTCAAGTTCTTTTAGGTCCACGCCAAAGTTTTTCATGTTTTCTCTTATGTTTGTGGGTGTTTCTTCCGTTGTCACATAAATACCTGGTTCATCGTATTTTTTGGCTCCATTGTATAGAAATTGGGTGGCAAAAATTGATTTTCCCGCTCCTGCATTCCCTGAAAGCAAATAGCTTCTTCCTTTTAGTAGGCCTCCAGCACATAGATCGTCAAAACCTTCTATACCCGTAGGAACTCTATCTTTTGGGGCTTTTTCACTAAGTTCTTCTTCATCAAACGGAAATTCCTCAGATCCAGTAAAATCGGGGTTATCATCTACCATAAGAATGTCCCTTTTTGCAAGTGAATTTATCTAATGAGATAAGTTATAAGTTTCCTTTAATCTCTTATGCTAATGTTAGGGTCTTCTTTCTTTTTTCACTAAATTTCCATGTTTATCGATTTCATTTTGTCGTATTCTGGTCGAAGAAATTGGTTTACCGTCTTCAGCTAATACTAAATCTACTTTTATTATTTTTAATTCTTCTAATCCATTTTCTTTTCTTTTTTTATTGATTTTTTCTGCGTTATGTATTGTTTCTGGTGTAACCACTATTGCATCAAATCTCTCATCCAATGTAACTCCTATCGGAGAGTTTATTTTTACTATATCCCATTTAGTGTTTGTTTTTATCTCTTCTAATTTTGATTTTAATTTGTTTTTTCTTTTTTCAAAATTCTCTATTTTTCCTTTTTTGTCTGAAGCCATCTTATCAGATGTTAATCCTATTACAATATGAGTTCCTTTACTTAATGCTGTTTTGAGTAATCTTATATGTCCATCATGGATAGGTGAAAATGTGCCGCCTACTGCAACTTTCATTGATTAATACCTAACATTTATTCCTTTTTTTTCTAAATACCTCTTTAATTCAGGGATTGAGTACTCATCGTAGTGAAATATGCTTGCTGCTAGGCAAGCATCGGCTTTTCCCTTTGTGAATCCTTCGTAGATATGTTCGGGTTTACCAGCTCCTCCGGAAGCTATAACGGGTATGTTTACTTCTTCTGATATTCTACTTGTTAAACTATTGTCGTAGCCCTGTTTTGTGCCATCTCTATCGATGCTGGTTAGCAGTATTTCACCAGCTCCCATCTCTTCTGCCTTTTTAGCCCACTTTATGGCATCTTTTCCGGTATACTTTTTGCCTCCGTAGATAGCTATTTCGTACCATCCCTTTGTTCCGTCTTCGAGTTCAACTATTTCTTTATCTTTTTCTTCCTCTTTTCTTCTTTTGGCATCAATTGCGACTACGATACATTGGCTTCCAAAAATCTCTGATGCTTTGTTTATTAGTTCAGGATTCTCGACTGCTGCAGTATTTATACTTACTTTATCTGAACCTGCTCTTAATGTTTTTTTAATGTCTTCTATCGAACTTATCCCTCCTCCGACCGTAAACGGGATGAAAACCTGATCAGATGTTTCTCTTATAACCTCTTTCATATTTTCTCTACCTTCTGAAGATGCCGTTATATCTAGAAAGACTATTTCGTCAGCGCCTTGTTTATTATATTTCTTAGCTAACTCAACCGGATCCCCAGCTTTATTTAGATCCTTGAATTCAACGCCTTTTACAACTGTTCCTCCTTCTTGATCTAATTTAACATCTAAACAGGGTATTATTCTCTTTGTTAACAATTTTAATTACCTCTCATATATTTATTTAAACCTTCAATCTTTTTATTTATTTCATTTTTTCCAAGAGAAAAATCTTGATTTTCTCCTACAACCTCTATCTTTCCACTGTCATCTATCTCTCCTATAACATTGAACTCTTCTTTATCTGGGATATGGTCAGAAACGAATATGGCTTCAGCGTAACCCATACGTGTGATTTCTTTTCCTAGATCTCTTTCTTTTACTTCCGCTTTTAATCCTTTTTTTGATGAGTAAACTAATTTAGCTAAAGCAGCTATTAATCCTCCTCTAGAAACGGTTCTAGCTGCAGAAACATCTTCTTCCTTAACAAAGTCTCGGGCCAAATTAATTAAATTAATTTTTTCTTCTATTACCTTATCCATGTCATTATCCTCTTCTAATTTCTTATAGTTTCGTCGTTTTCCTCTCAGTCTTATCAACTTCTGCCCTGCATAGATCTCAAAATCAGGTATATTTGAGGAATCTGAGATCCAACCAAGCATTCCAATAGAAGGCGTTGGGTTAACTGGTTGTTGGTATTCTTCGCTATCGTTGTAGAACGAAACATTTCCCCCGACTACAGGTACTTCCAGTGCTCTAGCCCCCATATTTATTCCATTAACTACCTCTCTAAATTTCCAATAAACTTCTTTGTCTTCTGGGCTGCCAAAATTAAGACAATCTACCAAGCAGAGAGGTAATCCTCCAACTGTAGCAAGGTTCATCGCATTGGTGAGCAATGACCCAAGACCACCCATAAATGGATTTCTTCTACAGTGCTTTGAGAGGCAACCGGATGAAATACCTATAGCATTATCTTCGATTCTTAATACAGCTGAATCCGCTTCACCTGGTCTCAGTATAGTCCTAATTTGAACCTCGTGGTCGTATTGTTTATAGATCCACTCCTTAGATCCGATATTGTGTGAAGACAGGATTTCGTCTATCTTTTGCTTTAGCGACTTTTCACCTTTCTCTGATGTAAGTATAGGTTGTTTAGGTTCACTTGGTTCAATTTTTCTATGGTATAGAGGAGCTCCTTCAGTTAAAAAATCAATAGGAAGATCTACTACTGTTTTTTTCTCGAAATCTGCTCTGTATCTTTCGTCTTCGGTGACTTCTCCTATAATTGAGTAATCTAAATCGTATTTTTTTGCAATTTGGTCTATTTCGCCTAGGTTATCTTCCTTTACTTCTATAAGCATTCTTTCCTGTGATTCTGACAATATTAGTTCTATAGCATTCATTCCCTCTTCTCTTGTATGAATTTTATCTAAGTTTATTTCAGCTCCATATCCTCCTAGCGAACACATTTCAGATGAAGCTCCTCCTAATCCTGCTGCACCTAGGTCTCTACAGGATTCAAGTAAATTGTCTTCGTTCATCTCCAGTATACATTCTATAAGCTGTTTTTCAGTAAATGGGTCACCTATCTGTACACTGGATCTCTCTTCTTCTTCAGAATCTTCGTCTAGTTCTTCAGATGCAAAAGAAGCTCCTCCTAATCCGTCTCTACCAGTTGAAGAACCTAAAAGAACTAGTTTATCTCCAGATCTTTTAGCTTTTGCAGTTATGAGGTCTTCAACTTTTCCAACGCAAAGCACATTTACCAAGGGATTTCCATTGTAGGATTCATCAAATTCCACTTCTCCTGTCACCGTTGGAACTCCTATGCTGTTTCCATAATCTGAGATTCCTTCAACAACACCTTCAAATATATATTGGTTTTTTTCTTTGCTCAAAGAACCAAATCTTAATATATCTGCCAGTGCTATTGGCCGAGCCCCCATAGAGATTATGTCTCTAACTATTCCTCCTATACCAGTAGCTGCTCCGTTGTAAGGATCCACATAAGATGGATGATTGTGGCTTTCAATTCCTATTGCCAACTTAACTCCATTAGGTAATTCAACAACTCCTGCATCGTCCCCTGGTCCTATAACAACATTTGGGCCCTCTGAATTAAATTGCCTCAAAATTGATTTACTAGACCTATAAGCACAATGTTCACTCCATAGATTGATAAATAACTCCGTTTCAACATCACTTGGTTCTCTTCCAAGCTCTTCTCTAATTAATTTAAAATCCTTATTACTTAATGACAAGATTTTTCACCTTTTTTCCTATTAGATTTAAATACAGATATTCAGTTTAGCGTTCATCATTTATTTTATCTACCGGGAGGTTTCCAGATCTCATACACAAGTCTACAATGGTAAGCGAAACCATAGACTCTAATACAGGAACAATTCTAGGGCAAATACAGGGATCGTGACGGCCTCGTATCTGAATCTCTTTTTCTTCCTTTTCTCTCAAATTAACCGTCTTTTGCGGTTTCGAAATAGATGGAGTTGGCTTCACACTTGCCCTAATATTAATTGGTTCTCCACTTGATATTCCTCCAAGAACTCCTCCAGCATCATTTTCCTTTATATCGATCTTTCCCTCATGGATCCTAAAAGGATCATTCATCTGGCTTCCAGTTTTATCTGCAGACTTAAACCCAGCTCCTATCTCAAATCCCTTCACTGCTCCTACTGACAAGGTAGCCTTCGCTAACTCTGCTTCCAGTTTATCAAAAACCGGTTCACCCACTCCAAGCGGTAGATTCTCCACTATAACTTCTACACAACCACCAATAGAATCTCCACTATCTCCAAGAGATTTAATCCTCTCAGCCATTTTTTCAGCCTTATCAGGATCACCACATCTCACCTTATTCTCAGTCGAATGTTTTTTAATCTCTTCAATTGACGGAGAACATTCTATGCCACCAACTTTGGTTACATGGCCAAATACCTCAACATCTATTCTTTCAAGTAATTTCTTAGCTATTGCTCCTCCACATACTCTGCCTACAGTCTCCCTACCCGATGACCGGCCTCCTCCTCTGTAATCTCTAAAACCATATTTTCTCTCATACATATAATCCGCATGACCCGGTCTAATAAGATCACGGGAATATTTACTCGAATCCACATCTTCATTTTGAACTACCATTGCAATTGGCGTTCCTATCGTTCTTCCCTCAAAAACCCCTGAAAGGATCCTAACCCTATCTCCTTCCTTCCTACTAGTAGTCAAATCACTTTGACCTGGTTTTCTCTTATCTAACTCCTTCTGAATGTCATTTCTGGTTAATTCTAATCCCGCAGGACATCCATCCACTATTCCCCCAACCGCATCTCCATGCGACTCACCAAACGTAGTTAACCTAAATAATTTTCCAAATGTATTTGACATCTCAACCACTAATAAACCAAAAACCACTAACTCCACTATATAATAACTTTACTCCTAAACTCTTATTTCTTAGCTCACAGTTCTTTATCTAATTCAACAGATTATCGTTTTATTTTAAGAAAAAATATTTGGAAAGACAGAAAGAAAGCCTCTCTACCACCTCTTATCCAAAATTAATCTCAATAACCCCCATAAAAAATTAAATAAAATTTTTGTTTCCTCTTCATTTTTAAATCACTTCTTTTTTAGGAATAATCCACCACTTTCATAAGAGAAAAAAATAAAAAGGAGAAATATAGAAGTTAAGTTGGATTAACCTAAGCTACTAAAAGTTAAGTTGAATTAACCTAAGCTACTAATATTGTTTATATATTTTGAAGAACCACTATAGCCTTGAGGAGTTATATCTATTATTTCTTTAGATCCGTGGTAGTCTTTGTAACACACTCTTAAAAGAAGTTCTTTCATACCTGATTCTGTTAATTGGTCCCCTGTTTTCTTGAACTTCTAAGAAAAGTTGTTCGTATACATCTATTCCATTTTGTTTACTTTTCACATGTAGAAAAAAAATAAGAATAAACACTAAAAAACATCTCTATACTCAAAAGGAAAGAATAAATAAATTTTATAAAAAACTAAAAAAAGTTTTTATGATGATTTTTATTTATTGAGTTTTAGGATTTTGAAACCATTACTTCTGTTGCCTTTATTACGGCTTTTACATCATCTCCTTCTTTTATATCTAGTTCTTCAGCACCTTCTTTTGTTATGAAAGCTGTTACTTTATTTGCACCAGTATCTATTTTTATTTTTGCTCCAACAACTCCTATATCGACATCAGTTACCTCTCCTTCTAAATGGTTCCTGGCAGATAATTCTTTAACCAAAAAACTCACCTCCTATACTTACAAATAAGTAAGCAAAATACAAATACTTTTTAAAATTTAGTTAATTTTGATTTTTAAAGAAATCAAAAATTTGATAAACTTCCAGAGGATTATGATTCCTTACTAAGTAAAATTAAAGAGTTCCGTAAAAGCGGGTTTAGAAGATTATATCCAAGATTAAAAGAGAGATCATGATATTATTTTTTCTTTAGGAATAACCCATAAATTAAGACATCTCCCTAAATTAAAGATCCTTCATTGTTTTTTATTAAGATTTATTAACAGAAGTTTCCATAATAATGATAGAGGAAAAAAGTATGAAGAGATCAATTTTGGCAGCGGTGGCTATCTCCTCAATACTGATTCTAGCTCTCGTAGCAGGAGTTGCAACAGCAAAAACTCCCATTACATGCTAAAGGACTATCAGAAAAAGGAATAAACAATCAAAAAGCAACAGAAAATGTTCCGGACAAAGTCAAACCAAAACTACCTTTCGTTAGCGAAGTAAACCTAGAAAAAATACCCGAAGAAGGAGGAACAGTAAGCGGTGAAGGATTCTACACAATAGGCAGAGAAATAACAATTAAAGCAGAACCAAAAGAAGGATACATTTTCAAATGCTGGAACACTTCTTCTCCAGAACTAATTGAAGACGCAGGAGCCAAAGAAACAACCCTAACCGTTCCCAGAGAAGACATAACAGTTAAAGCCAAATTCATCCAAGCAAAAATAGTAGAACAAGGTGAAAGCATCCAAAAAGCAATT
Organism: Candidatus Methanohalarchaeum thermophilum; assembly: GCA_001914405.1. Taxonomy (GTDB): domain Archaea; phylum Halobacteriota; class Methanonatronarchaeia; order Methanonatronarchaeales; family Methanonatronarchaeaceae; genus Methanohalarchaeum; species Methanohalarchaeum thermophilum. The sequence goes on along the minus strand of MSDW01000001.1, from coordinate 971,641 downwards.
GATGAGGCCGATAGCGGTGATACAATTGTAGTTTGTCCAGGAACCTACCAAGAAAACATAAACCTAAACAAAGAATATTTAACGGTTAAATCCAAAGCTGATGCCCAAAACGTAATAATTAAAGGTAGAATAGTTATGAGTGCAGAGGGAACCACTTTAGATGGATTCACGGTAAACCCAGAAGAAACTTACACAACAGATATAGGTGACAGAGCTGGCATTAGAGTAACGGCCAGTAATGTTTTAATAGAAAATAATATAGTCGAAGGAGTTCATGGAGACGCAAGTGGAAATGAAGATACTATGTCTGTCCACGGAATACAAATCTGGTCTGATGGCCCAACAATTAAAGACATTGAAATCACAAACAATGTCGTCAAAGACATCATAAACAAAGGAAATCCTGAAGAAGGTTGGCCTCATTATGGTGGAGCAGTCGGAGTCAAGGTTCAAGGAGATGTTAGTAATGTCCTTGCTGAAGGCAACACCATTAAAGACATACATTCTGCAGGATGGACTTATGGAATCGTTACTTCTCCATCAGATAATGCAGAGGTTCAGCCAAAAGATGTCTCTGTATTAAGAAACAATATAGAGGAAATAAATGATGGCACTGAGTATAATGTTTTTGAAGAAGTTGGCGCACCTTATCCCTGAGTAGCATTTGGATTAGACACTCTTAGTGGACACCCAGCTAGTGGGTTCCCTGCAGACGCTAGTGAAGCAGAAGTTCATTACAACAACTTAATTGCACCTGTTGGAGTACAAAACAAAGACCAAGACGAAAAACTCAATGCAACAAACAACTGGTAGGGAACAGATAGCAAAGAAGAAATAAAGAACCAGATCACAGGACCAGTAGATTACACACCATACCTTGAGAACCCAGCATAAAGAAAAAAATCTCTCTTTCTCCTTTTTACTTACTCTATTCCAAAACTAAACTAAAAAAATAAACAAACTCAGTCCATTGTCTAAGAATTAAGACATTTTATTTGGGAAGTTAAAACCATCCTTTAGAAAAGCTGCTACTCCAAAAATCTTCTGGTAAATGTCAAACTGATATTAATGTTATAAAACCAAGAAATAGCATAGGTAGAAATTTCTTATTTTTTATACTCTACCTCATCAAGATTTTATCGATTTAGCAGATAATTTTTCAACAGGAACAAGAATGCCAAGAACAGATTAGAAGAAATCAAAAAAAATTAAAAATACCTTTACCTCCAAAAAAAGAAAGAAAAAGAATAGAAAATATCTTATACTACCTTAATGAAAAAATAGAAGTTAATAACCGAATAAACAAAATTTTAGAGGAAAATAAATAAAAAAACCAAACGGATTAAAAAATAACATTATTCTTTATTATAATCTATTTATACGTGACCTCCTCACCTACCTAATCCTTGATTAGGATGGTGCTTCCATCCATTTACAAGACCAGTATCCAAGATTTGGTGCCTTGTTACCGAATGGTCTAACAGAGACAGACACGGTCTGCCAGGATATTACAGGCCCACAAGGACTTAAATACTGGTTTCCAGTACTTATGGCCATGTCCATCACTACTATGTGCCTTGGTCCTGGGCTCGGTCACACAAAGCCCCGTTCCCAACCCCACCACCTATCTATCGCGATAGAGCCCTGCACTCAAGTGCTTGCCCACCCAAACTCGACTATTGGACTAAGAACCTCTCAAAAAACCCCATTGGCCACCCAAATACAAATACCCTGTGGTAATTCATCCCCCTACCTAAATCAGAGATTTGAGGAAAGGGATTTCTCACCAAACAAAGTTAAAAATAAAAGTATTAAAGATTTTTTTTATCTTTACTTTCATCAAAAAGTGTGACTATCAGATAATATCATTTAAAGTTCTGTCTCACATGTTCTACACCGCGGTGTCATATGTAATACACACATCACCGCAATGGTGTTGAGATCTTTGTTAGTTTTATCCAAAAAACATAAAAAGAGAGAGAGGCAGTAGATCATTTCAAGGTGCTTTTGTTTGGGGTTTATAGGTGAAAAGGTGTATATAGCTGAATCATTTCTCGTGTGAGCTTAGATGCTTACATTTAAGTGTGTTTTTGTTAGGTTTTTGGTGAACTTACTCGAGTTTTGCTCTGATTTCTTCGTGCAGCACCCCAGTTTCAAATACCTCCAGACCCAGTTTGTCTATCCTTTCTTCAAGTTCATTTTTTGCTGGTGACACTACTTTGTCAAGAGCTTTCTTCAGGGGTTAGGTCAGCGGCGAAAACAGAAAGAGATACCCAAAGTCTGTGGAGTAACCAATCCTACCATTAGGAATATAAGGCAAAAACTGAATAACTAAGTTAATAATTTAATAATGTCAGTTGTTAGTAAATACTTTTTTAATAGTTTTTATTAAAAATATCTTTTTATTTAAGATAAGTATTCAAAATGTAGATTAAAAGTCGAATTTTCTAAATAGAAGCTGTAGGATCTTTTAATGTTAGTGAAACAAGGTGACTTTTATGAGAGAAATAGTTTTTTATTAGATTAATGGCTTAAACGAGAAAGGTTATATGCTTAAAGACATAATTTTAGTTAAATTATGTTTAGTAATAGGTTTAAATTATTGGCGAGGTTATCAGAATTTTTTGTTGCATCGATTTTATTTTTAAGTTCAGCTAACTGGCTTATTTTTTATCTGGATCCAGTAGGTCTATTTCCTGGTTATGACTATTCTTTTCCTCTTTTCACAGTAGGTTCTTTAATTTTTTCAATAGTTTTTTTAGGTATTTTATTGGCTTATATCTTTAGGCAAGGGGATTTGATTAATTTTTTAACTGAAAAAACTGATATTGATCCAGGTAAACCAGTTCATGACTTAATGTTTTCGGTTATGGTTTTTGCTCTCTGGTTTTTATTTAGCCAGTATATAACTCAGGGAATAGCTATACTAGAGATTAAGTTTATTTTAGGTGAAGAAATACAGTTTCCATCACTTGATCCATTTTCATTAGTTTTTCAGCAGATTTTAATGATAATTCCTCTAGTACTTATTCCAATAGCGTGGAACAAAAGTGTCAATAACCTTAGTCTATATGAAGGACTGGGACTAGGTACTAAAAACTTAATTAAAAACCTTGGTTATGGAGTATTAACAGCTATAGTAACAATTGCTGTAATTGGTTTAATAAACACTATTTTAATTCAATTTTTAGGAGCTTCATCGGAAAACATACTAATGGATAGAATAGTTAAATTAGGTCCAGCTATAGCTATATTTATTTCTATATTTGCAGGTTTTACCGAAGAAATCTTTTTCAGAGGATTTATACAGACTAGGACAAATATATGGATAGCATCAATTTTATTTGCAGTGACACACTCTGGTTACGGCATAATAATTCAAATAATTTCTCCATTCCTATTTGGATTAATTATTGGTTACTTATATGAAAAAACCGAGAGCATTATTGGGCCAATTGTAGCTCATTCGACGATGAATATGATTTCATTATTAGGAGCTATTTTTTTGACCTAACACATTCAACGCCCAATTGACTTATTTTTTCGAAAAAACCTGGAAAGGATATTTTAACGTATTCTTCATCTGTTATAATTGATTTTCCACTTGCAAACGCAGCTGCCAGAGTTAAAGCCATAACTATTCTATGATCTTCGTGTCCACTTAATTTAGTTCCTCTTAGTTTAGAATCTCGTATAATTAGGCCATCTCTCTTTTCAATTACTTCTGCCCCCATCTTCTGAAGTTCCGTGGACATAGCCGATATTCTATCCGTTTCCTTATATCTAGCATGTTCTACATTAGTTATTCTTGTTTCACCAGATGCAAAAGCACCTAAAATCGAAATAACTGGAACTAAATCAGGAGTATTTGATGCATCATAAGTTATTCCTTCCAAATTATCACCATGAACCACTACATTAGAACCTTCCCAGCTTACATCGGCTCCAAATTCTTCAAGTACATCTAAGATAACCTTATCACCTTGCTGAGTTTCCTTTAGGTTTTTTACAACTACCTTTCCATCAGAAAGAGCTCCTAAAGCAAGTAGATTAGCGGCAGAAGAAAAATCACCTGGAACACTATAATTAATTGGGGTATAACTTTGATTTCCTCTGATCTCCAGATCATCCTTGAAACTTATTCCAGCTTCCTCCATAACCTCTCTAGTCATATCAATATAAGGTGAAGACTTCATCCCATCCAGCAGATTTATGCTAACCCCTTCCTCTGCTATAGGAGAACAGAGCAACAAACTAGAAATAAACTGACTCGATACCTGGCCTGTAATAGAAGTAGGTCCTCCCTTTAACTTTCCTTTAACAACTATAGGAAGCTTCCCATTTGATCGAGATGAAAATACTCTTCCGCCTAATTCATTTAAAGAATCTATAAGCGGCTGATTTGGTCTCTCTCTGAGAGATTGATCCCCAGTTAAGATCAAAGCACCTTCACCCAAGTGACATCCAACCCCCATCAAGAACCTCATTGAAGTCCCTGAATTCATTAAATCTACTACATCAGATGGAGGCTTAGGTTTATTACCAAAACCTTCTACGGCCAAATAACCTCTCTCAAACCTATCTATTTTAGCTCCAAGTTCCCTAAGACCATTAATTGTAGCCTCAATGTCCCTAGAAATCAACGGATTAAAAATCTTGGATCTTCCTCCTGACATAGCAGCTACAAAAACAGCCCTGTGGCTATAGCTCTTAGAAGGAGGAGCATCTACTACCCCACCAACATCTTTAGTTCCCTTTATCTCAACTCCCACAAAAACCACCCAATCCAAACATAACACAAAACTAATATAAATATCTCAACCCTTTACAAATGCCTTAAACCACATTCACCAATATTACAGGCTAATTCCAAATTCAAAACCATTTATCTAATTTTATTTTCCTCATAATCTATTTTTCCCCAGCTGTATCTCCCTGAGCACATTAATTTTATATAAATCTTAAAATGATCGTAATTTTTTTATAACTCTCAGTATGATTTAGTACATAAGTTGACGGGTTTGATCGAATCAATTAGGGAAGAGGTAGAATTATTTGAAAGACACCTCAGAATACTTGAGTTAGCTGATCGGGAAGGACCAATAGGTATGGGGAAAATTTCCGATGAACTCGATATACCCAAGCATAAGGTAAGGTATTCTTTGAGGATACTTGAGAATGAAGGGTTGATTAAACCCTCTAGCGAGGGGGCAATGATCCAAAAAGATAAAACGGATGAAATAAAGGAAAAAATACAAGAGCAGATCGATAAGTTAATGGAACTTAGAGAGCTAATCTAGAGCTAACTAATAGCCCATTTAATGATCAAGAGGGTAATTTTTTTATTCCTACCAGAACATAATATGAGTGATATATCTTCTATGATTGATTTTATATCTGACCTGTGCCGCCATAGCTCAGTTGGTAGAGCGCCACGCTGTTAACGTGGTCGTCCCAGGTTCGAGCCCTGGTGGCGGCGCTTCCCAATACTTTCCAACAAAATCTATCACAAGTTTTGACATAAACCTAATCTAGTATAATAATCTAATATAATCTACTAACTGTAGTTAGTCTAATCAGCGATTAGTTGGATATTGGGTTCTATCACTATTTGCACATTTAGCTTTTATATAATGTCTTTATGGAAAGAAATTAATTAAGTTGGAATTTAACTTTAGTAGGTTTTAATTACTTTGGAGCTTTTTTACTTTCATCTAATTCGTCTAGGTGGATCAAAATTGGATAGAGAAGAAATTATAAGTAAGGTTGAAGAAGTTAGTAGTAAATTAAATGGAGAATTTACCGCTGGAAAGGTTATAGATAAGATTAATAGTGAATTCGAGGAGGATTACGGTTCTACTAAGGTTAGAAATATCGTTATTGCCTGTAGTGACCATCCTTCAAGTAAATTCCACGATATTGAAAAAAAATTATTCAAATACCTAGGAAAAGGAAAATACAGGGTTTTAGGTGAAAAAGAAGATTTAAATGAACCAGAAGCAACGAAAAAAAATGAACCAAGCTTTAAAGAAAAGCTAAAGGAAACTAAGCCAAAAAATGAGATTATTGATTTAATAGAAGAAAAAATAAATACCTTGAAAGGAAACCTAACTCCGCACCCATGGCAGAGCAGAGATGTTAACACTATAACAGGTCAAATAGACCTTTTATACAAAGATAAAGAAGGAAATACAATAGCTATTGACTACATTGACAAAAAAGCTGGAATCGATAAAGCAAAAGAAATGCAGGAAAAAATCAAGAGACTACAAAAAAACAAATGGATAGAATCAGATGAAATAAAAGGCATATTAATATGTAAAAATCTATCCAATGAATTAAAAAATAGAATAACTAAAATAAAAGACATAAAATGCAAAAAACTAAATATATCCATAGAATTCGAATCACCGAACCAAAATAGTTAAATAATACATTTTCCAGAATCCAGTGACCAAGTCAATCTATCCGTTCACTCAAGTTGTGGGATTGTTTTCTGGCTGACAATAAACAAGACAAAGTGACATCCTCCCATTGGCCTAAAGTCCAAGGGCTTCCAGCCAGTTCAAGGGGTTCTCCTCCGCTTATCTAGCTTGTTTTACAGAGGCTAGGTCATAGCTACGGAGTTAACGGGACTTGCCACAAAGCCCCCTGCACTAACCATTGACCTTATCATAGGTTTGCCTAGCACCCGTTATGCTATGTTCTTAGCTCCGTTAACATCAGAATCAATTTCCAAGCCACAACTACAGCACCTAAACCTTCCCTTGTACCTATCGCCTTTCTCACCACATCGTGAGCATCTTTGGCTAGTAAAGGCTTCGCTTACTTCGATATATTTGATTCCTCTTTCCTTTAACTTGTATTCTAATATTTGTTTAAAGGTGTAGTGTGGGAAGCGATGTAGTTTTCGATTCATTGCCCTTCCCTTATCTTGGTCCTGTATATCTTCTAAATCACCTACACAGACAATTAATTTGTTCTGTTCTGCGTAATTCGCTATCTCTGTGGTTAATTTGTGTAATTTGTCATTTACTTTGTTATATCCTCTTTTTTTCCATCCTTTGTTTGTTTTGGAGTTTTTTCTGAGGTGATAGTACTTTGTTTGGGTTTTTTTGATGTCTTCTCCTTTAAAAAAGATCTTGGACTGGCTGGACGGTGCCACCGACACCGCTCCTACTACAGGATTACGGAGTCCAAGGTCAATCCCTAAGACACCATTGTATTCTTTGAATTCCTTAGATTCTATCTTGAAGGTAAGATTAAGATAAAAATTATCTTTTTTTCTAAATAGTTTAGACTCACACAATTCCCAACTATCTTTTATTTCTCGACCTGTTTTCACAGGAATATTTATTCCTCCACGACGTTGAGCAGAAGGAACATTCACAAAGTAATCACAAATATCCGAACTACATCTTTCTAAGTCAATTAGGTCTTTTCTTAGACTAACTGGGTACTCTTTATCTTCCTTAATTTTATCTATATCATAGTATCTTTTAGCTTGTTGTTTGTTAGCTGAATGTAATTCAACATCTTCTCCATTATGTAGGAATCTTTGTAGGTTTTTATATTCTGCTCTAAGTTCTTTTTATTTCTTTTTAGTTAAGTTTACAGCCCCTGATTCAATGGTTTTGGTTACTTTCATTTGTTCCTATAGGTTTCCTTCTTAGTATTTCGTTTATGTATGCGGAGCAGGTGAATAAACCTCTCTCCCAACCAAGTTTCCCGACAACCACCTTCATCAAGAGATACTAAAAGTTTCTTCTTTGTCAATCTAAAACACCAACTACTACTAAGTAACAATTTCAGTTACCTAAACTCCTTTGTTTTTAGCATACATTTCATGACCTAAAAGACACAAATTTTCTGCTTCCAAGATTGTGACTTCCTCCCCTACCAAAATCAAAGATTTTGGAAGGATGCTTCCAGAATCAAAGGGGTTCACTTCCTACCGCCGTCATCCAATCTCAGTCCCGGGCGGCGCTTATCTAGAAGCTTTTTGGGGAGGTTCACTGGCCCAAGCCAGCGAGCTTGGTAACCAGAGGCTCAATCTGTCCACGGGCTTTTGGCTTCGGCCACAACCCCTGCCTAGCTTACACCAAAACCTAAAACACGGAGCCACTTAAGGCTTATAGGTTGATTCATCCCCTCCCTAATCTCTTGATTAGGAAGGGGTCTTCTCAACCACCAAGATTATAAAAAACCTGTTTACTTTTACCCTTACTTTTTGATAGTACCAGAGATCCTACATTATATAGGATTGGAGTATCGTTTCACTAAGGAAAAAATGGGTTTACAGCTTTTTTAAAAATTTCCATCAAAATTAATAAAGAAAAGATTTGATTATTTAAGAGATTAAGATAAAAATATTTTATTGTTCTTTTATTTTAGGTTTTTCATCCAGATTGTTCCTTCTTTTTTGTCTTCTATTTTTATACCTGATTCCTGGATTTTTTCTCTGACTTCATCGGCTAATTCGTAGTTTTCTTCTTCTCTTAGATCTTCTCTTAAATCGATTAGATTTTCTACTAGAGAGCTAAGATTACCGTTTGTTTCTCTTGGAATAACTTGGAATATATCTAATATTTCTTTTATTTTAGAGTATACATAGCTTGGGTCTCCTTCTTCGTATTCTCCTTTATCTAGTTTTTTGTTTGCTTCGTTTATGAATTTTGACAACTCTGTTAAAGCTTCTGGGGTATTAAAGTCGTTATCCATCTTTTCTTCAAATCTTTTTTCAAATTCTTTTACCCTCTGGGTAAGTTCGCCTTTAGTTCCTTTACCTTTGTTCAATTTCCTTAATCTATTTACAAATAATATTATTTTCTCTAGTCTTCTTTTGGCCTCTCTTATTTTTTCTTCTGTATAATTTAAAGGTGATCTATAATGGCTGGAGAGAATCCAAAATCTAATTACTTCTGGAGAATGTTTTTCAAGAGCTTCTTTAACTTTGATAAAGTTTCCTTTGCTTTTAGACATTTTTTCTCCTTTTATATTCAGTAAACCTGTATGCACCCAATATTTTACTGGATGTTTTCCAAATAATCCCTTATTCTGCGCTATTTCGTTCTCATGATGAGGAAAAGCTAATTCAATGGCTCCTCCGTGGATATCAAATTTTTCACCTAGGTATTTGTTTGACATAACGCTACATTCGATGTGCCATCCTGGAAAGCCCTCTCCCCAAGGTGAATCCCAAGTCATTAATTGGCCAGGAGCAGCCTTCTTCCATAGAGCAAAATCTTGAGGACTCTTTTTTTCACTAGATTCCTCTATCCTACCTGACTCCTCCAATTCTCCTAGATTGACATTTGTCAATTCACCATATTCTTCTAGTTTAGATATATCAAAATAAACGCTACCATTTCTTTCGTAAGCATACCCTTTCTCTTCCAGTTCCTTTACTGCTTCAATCATATCAATTAAATGTCCAGTGGCTCTCGGCATTATATCAGGTCTTTTTATCCTTAATTTATCTATATCACTCAGGTGATTTCTCATGTAATACTCAACAACCTGCATTGGATGCGTTTTCTCCTGTTTAGCTTTTTTCTCTACCTTATCCTCACCTTCCTCTGTTAAGTGACCAACATCAGTAATATTTTGAACGTAAAGCACATCATATCCTTTCCACTCGAGGTACCTAACCATCATATCATAGGCAACATAAGTTCTTGCATGTCCTAAGTGAATGTAATCGTAATCCGTTGTTCCACAAACATACATCTTAACTTTATCTTCACTAATAGGATCAAACTCTTCAATTTCATCAGTTAAAGTATTGTGTACCTTCAAAACCATTATTAGCCTCCAATAAAACTAAATCCTATCCAAAGCACTTTCAATTATTTTTTTCTTTTCCTTTTTTGTAGGTTCATGACCTAGCTCTTCCCTTAATTTAGCATTAAATGTAGAATCCTCTAACAATTGATCTAAATCCCGTTCACCCTTTTTTATTTCCTCAATTTTTCCTCTAACAGGCGCAATATCCTTTAAAAAACTCTTAGCCAAATCTTCATACTTTTTCTTATCTCGATCCCAAGACATATTAAAAATTCCATTAAAATCATTCATGTTAGAACATTAAAAAGTTATATTATGAACAAAAAATAAAAAAGACTAGACACATAAATTACATCTAAAGATACGGGGCCCATAGCTCAGCCAGGTTAGAGCGCTCGGCTCATAACCGGGTCGTCAAGGGTTCGAATCCCTTTGGGCCCATTCTTGAGGAGGGTTTGAAACCTTTTCTCTTTTTTCCATATATTACCCTGTTTAACCCAGTTTTTTTTATATCGTTATCTATATAGATTTGGATGGTGTAGAAATTGGGTACCCGAAAACTGCAACAAAAGAAGGATGGTAGCTACCAAATCATTTTACCCAAAGACATGGTTGAGGGCCTAGACTGGAAGAAAAGTGATGAAATCGATTTTAGTTATCAGAGTGGTGGATTATTCCTAAAAAAGAAATAGCTAAGTTCATTAATAAATGTTTATTTATCCTTTTAAATAGATATAAATTAAAAGATGAATGAAGAAAATAAAAATGGAAAAGATATAGAGATAAAATTAACTGAAGAGGAATTCATATCTGACAGTGTAGAAGTAAGTCAACAATTTTCTGCTGAATTAATTAATCAATTTTTAGATAATGGAATTGTCTCAGTCTGACTCTCAGTTTGAGGATTTAAACAGTAGTTTTTTGCCCAATTTTAAAGGAGAAAAATCAGCTTACCGCCTTTCTATAATCCTGAGTTTTCTCCTCCGCGATGTCCCGGTGTTCGACCCAGAGCTTAATGTCTTCTTTGCTTTTGTCTTCTTCAATCTCCATGCCGTGGGCCTTGAGGACGGCGTTGTTGGTTCTTTTTCAGCTTTTCTTTATGTAGACTCGAGGCATATCGGAGCCGTAGACCCAGCCATATCGGTCGCATAGTTGCACCTTATTGAGGTGTTGTGCGTAATATGTTGCTGATGCTTTCCTTAATGCGTGGGGATTGACCTTGCATCCAAGATTGGCTTCATCCTTCATTTTCTTTAACATCTTTCTTAGGCTCTGGTAGGATAAGGGGTCTCCGTAGTTGCGGTTGCTTATGTTAACCCACAAGTAGTTTTCGTTTCTGGGATCTGGATGGTTTTCCAGCCACCGATTAAGGTATGGTTCGGCTATCGGCATCAACACATTCCTTGACCCAGTTTTTCCATGAACCACCACAGATATGGCCTTGTCCATATGTTCTAGGTGTCCAATCTTTATGTTTAAGAATTCTCCGACTCTGAAGCCCCCGTCGTATAATGCTATCAAGATTGCTTTGTCTCTTGAGTTTTTGCATTTCTTCACCATCTCTTTGACCTCCTGTTTTTCGGGGAGGTTTTTTGGTATCCTGTATGCGTCCTTTCAATTGATGTGTCAATGTCTCTCACTATTTTGGGATAGGTCTGGCTTTTCCATGTGTAGTTTTTGAGTTTTCTTTGTGTAGCCATTTGAAATACTTTTTGAGGGCTAGCTGGTTGTCGTGTTTGGTCCATTCAGTGTAGTCTTCGTCTTCCTCTATCCTTACCTGTATTTTCTTCACATCCTCTCTTTCCATCCCTTTGAAGGATTTGTTGACCCATTTCGCTATCTTAGAGACCCTGCTCAGGTAAAAATGTCTCCTGTCGATTTTTACAGACCTCACAGTCTTTAAATGCTGATTGAACTTCTTTATTAACTCAGCATCCTCCTGGCTGATTTCTTCGCTGTTTTCTATTCTTCTGACTGTTGTCTCAGTTTTCTTTTTCTGTTTGTGGATATCCCTCTCGTCCATATATATGACCTTGTGGATGGCTACGTAAAACCAAGAGGGATTCAGTAATTGAGAACCAGAAGCCGGGCGCCGGCAACCAGAACTCAGTTACCAAATCCTAACTTGGCCTACTTCACTATATTTTCCGTTTAAACATTAGAAAAACTGGTATTTAAAGATTAAATAATAGTTATTTTTAACAACAAGCGAGAAGGAGGGCATCTTATACGTAGGTTAAGTATTTAAGGAATTGATTCTAGTTATGCATAGGTTAAGTTTATAAAGCCATGGGTTTACCTATGTATTATGTTACTTGAGAAACCGGAGCGAGAGCGTGGACTCAAGAAAGAGCGAATAATAAGAGTGCTCCTCAATCACCCAGAAGAGGATATAACTAAGTATCGGGTTGCTAAACTGGCCGATGTCTCGGAGCCTTGGTGTCGAGAGTACACGGAACGCCTTCAAGAAAAAGATCTGCTCAAGGACACAAAAGTCATAAAACCCAATGGGCTTTACAGAGAATGGAAAAACATTCGCATCAGCCCAAATCAATTGACTGTAGCTCTACAAAAACCCATGCAGCTCTTGGAAAACATTGAACTAGGGTATGCACTCACCACTTATCAAGCAGAAAACCTGAAGCAGGGGCTACTGTTTCCCTCCACAACAGACTTCTATGTAAAGGAAGAAGAAATTGAGGACTGGATCCAACTAATTAAAGAACGTGGCTCGCTTGGAGGGGGAAACACTAGATTGAGGGCAACGGATCAACATGTCTTCTATAAACAGGAAGAAATAGAAGGCTATAACATCGTTTCCACACCTCAACTTATCCTGGACCTCCTTGAAGAGGAAGGTCCATGCAAGGAGGCGGCTAGAAAACTAATAGATAAATTCCACGGAGAAGAGCATGGTTAGACAATACTACACGGACAAAATCGTTAAATTGTCGAAAAGAGACTTAAAAGAGGTTTTAAAAGAATGTAAACCACCAATCTGCTTAATTGGTGGATGGGCCGTACACCTGCATGTTAATAAGGGTTTCAAGGAGGAAGAGGGGCATGAATATATAGGTTCAAGGGACATTGACCTTGGGGTACATGTCGACCCAGATTGGGAACCTAATGAACTTAAAGATGAGGCTGCTGGCAAAACAATACAGAAGTTAGAGGATACGGGGCACATTAGAACTAGGTTTGGGTTCAAGAAGCAGTTTCATCGAGAGACTGGAAAGCCTCTGACACCTGAGGAGGCTAGGAATCGGCCAATGCACGAGATATTCGATATGTTTATTGATCTTTTACCTGATACATTTGACCTTGCCAACTTTAAGGAAGCTTTTGGTTTTCAACCTCCCGCAGAAACTATGCTTAGACATGTATTCAACGGAAAACATTCTTTCCCCCTAAAGAAGGAGGTTGATTGGGATGTTTCTAAGGATATTTCCTTACCCACCCCAGAACTATTAGGGGCAATGAAGGTCAAGTCACTTCCAGATAGAGAAAAAGGCCATAAAAAAGTGAAGGATCTCGCCGATCTTTACGCTATTCTGTGGTACATCAAGCCCTATAAAGAAATAAGAGACGGTATCAGGGAAATAATCCTAGACCGGGATTTAGAAAAGTTTGAGGACAGCATAGACGGCCAGCTTTTCAATTCTGCGGCCAGCCTACTGCAAGTCGACATAGATATGATTAGAGACCAAATAAAAAGACTCATTAAGCCATTCTAAAGCACCTTTATTCGACAATGAGAAAGGGATAATTCAATAGTCCTCTAAAACTGATTGACTATACTCATCCAATTTGCTCTCTCTTTCATTAATCTCTTCTTCGCTCAACCAAAAAGACTTAGGAACGGTTTCAATTCCCAAGTCGTCGTAGCGGTTCTCAATGAACCACCTGTCTCTGTCTTTCTTTATTTTGTTCCTTAAATCGTTGAGTTTATTTAATTCATAATCATTTAGCTCCGGATCTTCGCTTAATGGCTCGGGCTGGTCCTTGGAATCCATCGGCGTCCAATTCTCAATGTATTTCCTAAATGCCTTGACCTCAAAGACATAGATCTAGGGAAGAGAAGGGAAAAAGTGGTTCAGGGAAAGGGATATAAGGATGTGATTGTTGTTTTCTCTGAGGAGTGCAAAGAGGCAATAAAAAAGTACTTGAAAATCAGGTCTGAAACGGACTCAGAGGCGCTATTCCTAAGCAAGAGAAATAAGAGAACGACAAGAAGTGGCCTACTGCAGTTTGTGAAGAGAACCGCTGAGAGAGCTGGGATCGAGAGAGATAAATGTTCACATGTTCCGCCACTACTTCGGGACTAAATTAATATCGAAGGGAGCTGACATCTCAGTGGTAAAGGAACTGATGCGCCACGAAGACATAAATACCACGATGAAATATGTCAATATAAGCGATAAGGTCTTGAAAGATCACTACGACGAGTACCAAGAGAACTTCGAGAAGTAGAAACCAGGGATCAGGAAAAAGGAAAGTGAAACAACCCTCTTTGTAACATATAACCAAACTTTTTTATAAATAATTTTGTAATAATGTTACATGCTTGGTGAAACAGAAATAGAGTTGCTCCTGAATTTGGAAGGAAAAAAGCCGCTGAAAAAAGTGGCCAAAGAACTAGACCTCAGCCAAAGCTACACCTCTCAACTGGTCTCAAAACTCCAAAAAAAAGGACTAATAAAGACGGAGAAGAGCGGAAAGAAAAAACTAGTTTACCAAGCAGAAAATCAAACTATAGAAAACCTCCAGAAAATAAAGAACCTCTACCCCTACATACAAACAGCTAAAATATTGTCAAGAAAAACATTACCCATACTCTACCATTTTAACAAGCCAATGACAGTTAAAGAACTCGCAGAAGAAACAGGAAATTATAGGAACACAGTGAACCGCATCCTAAAAAAACTCAAAAATAGGGGAATTGTCCAAAAAAAGGGAAGCCAATACAAACTAAACAAAGACTTTAAAATACTTAATGAGCTGGCTAAAAGCTACACACACCTCCAACATAGGAGAGAGATCTCCTCTCATGTCAACACCTTTACGATGCTGTGGGAGTCGCTCGAAGAATTTTTGGTTCAAACACCAGAAGAGATAGACTACAAAAAATACCATCAAACCGGTCCCGAATTATTCGGAAGGTTCGACCTGCCTTTAACTACTACCGGGAGAAAACATTACTTCCGCTCCAAAGAGAAAAGAGAGATAGATTCTAAAGACCTTATATGCCATACTCTCCTAATTGACAAAGGAACAAGATACCAAAGCTACTGCATGCTATTAATAAAAAAGGGAGATATCAATAAAGGGGAACTAGTCAAAAAAGCAGAGAAATTTGGTGTTGAAAAAACTGTAAGATCACTTATAAAATACTTAGAAACTCGTGGAGAGAAGAAAACTCCAGAGCAACCGACCTGGAGAGAGCTGAAGGATTTAGCATTTGACTATGGTGTCAAGATATGAGAGAAAAAGAATTTGGAAGAGAATACATCATAGAAGAGTTCACGAGACTAAGTGGAGAGGTATCAGAAGAAACGGAACTTTACCTAATTGGAGGAGGAGCCATGGCCCTAAAGGGATTAAAGGATGCAACCAAAGACATAGACGCTGTGGTAACAAGCGAAAGAAATTTCAAATTCATTAGAAGCGCCCTCAAAGACATCGGCTACAGAAAGGTACACGATCCTGAAGAGAAATATCTCGATCTTGGTGCTCGCTCGATGTTGGAGAACAAGGATGGATGTAGGTTCGATATATTCTTGAGAAAGGTAGCTGACAAGCTTGTGTTTTCAAAAGAAATGCAAAAGAGAAGTAGAAAATTTAAAAAGGAGGAAAATACGGCTCTGAAAATAACCTCCTCTGAAGATATATTTCTTTTTAAATGTGTAGCTGGAAGAACTGCCGATATAGAAGACATGAACACACTGGTTCAAACTGGACTGGACTTTGATGAGATCTTCAAGGAGATAAAGAACCAGAACAACTCTCTGGGAGAGGAACTTTTTATAACATATATAAATGAGGCTCTCTTGGATCTTGAAAAAAGGTTTGGTGTCACCATTCCACTCACAGAAAAGGTGAGAAAGGTTTCAAAAAAGGTTTATAAAGAACTTGATATACTTAATAGAGTTGATGAGGAAACTAGAACTGAAATCGAAGAACTCAAAAACAAGATAGGGTTCGAAGAAATGAGGTTCGAAGAGCTAATTGAGGATCTGGAGCAGAAAGGTGTGATTGAAGTTCAGAATGAGAAGATTCACAGAACAGGTAAAAAACCTTGATTCAATCTACTCGGGACTTCCTCATTGTCCGCTGAGCAGTCTAAAACCAAAAGATTATTTATATTTTTTACGGTAATAATGTATGTAGAAGCCCCCTTAATAGACAACAAGGTATCAGCCTAGAAGCTCTATTAACAACAAAGCTCATAACCGGGTCGTCAAGGGTTCGAATCCCTTTGGGCCTATCCTAAGAGAGGGTTAGAAACTTTTCTTACTTCTTCTTTGTTTTACCAGGTAAAGTCCAGCTCTTTCATATTAAAACCTATATAGATTCTTATGATGTTAATTTTGGATTCCCGAAAACTACAGGAAAAAAAGGATAGAAGCTACCAAATAATTCCCCAAAAGGCATGGTCAAGGGCCTAAACCGGGAAGAAGGATACCAATTAGACTTCAGTTATGAATCAGGTGACCTATTTCCAAAAACAAAAATAAAAGACCAATAGACCAAAGGAAAAAACTTCCAAGGGGCTTCAAAGAAGAAGATAAAAAACAATAGGTAACACCAATAACAAGAGAGATGAAATCTTAATCCTAAGACTCCTTGTTTCTTGCTACAATACTCAAAGTTTCGGAATTATGCAACCTACATCTTAAGGAAACAGATCTAAAAGCAAAGGAAGTTAAAGAAGAAATGAAGAGTTAACTAATAAAATAATATGTCTGTTACCACTAATTATATGGAACATATCTAGGCAAATTAAGTATCTCATTCATTCCAGTGCTATCTATTCGGTTACTAAGACTTGAGAAAAAAGCTTATTTATATTCTTTGCATTAATAAAGCTCTAGGGATAGATTCAAGGTAGTTTTAGATTATCCTTACGATACGGAGATGGGGAAAAAAAAGTTGTTGAAAATAAAACTTTAATTAAGTGGGTTATTAAATTGATATAGATATTTAGCTATCCTGATAGAGATATTAGGGCTTTAATCTTTAATAGAAGGTTTATTCAATATGAGGGAAACAAAGAAGTCTTTTGAAAATGATTTATTAGTTGAATTGTTTTTTAATTTATTTGGTGTGAAGTTCCCCTTTCTAAGGAGCGAGAGACGAGTAAGGTAGGAATAATTCACTATGTTTTAGAAAAGAAGAATGAATAAGCTGTTAAGAAGTTTGTAAGTTGCATTTGAATTAAAATGACGATTAATACTAAACCAGAAGCAGAAAGAAGATTTTTACAAAAGTTGGATAGGATATTGCTAGGTGATGGAGATCTGATTGTTTCAAAGGATCTAAATAATTTAAGAAAGGCGTCTGGATTTTTTTTGCCTTTCAAAAAGAAATCTAAGGAATTTGAAGACTATAAAAGCTATTTAATAGAATTAAAGTCTTTAAATTACCATAAAATTGCGCACATAATGTTTTCCGACTTAAGGATTAGTGAACTAGAAGAAGCAATAAAGAATGAAGTTGGTGCAAAAAATCATCTCGTGAAAAGTTTGTCAGTTGAAAACTTTGTGACTAAGATTGAGGACGCTAGAGTAGAGCAAAAGTTCGTAAAGGTTTATCCTTTTAGTAAAAAATACTTTGAGAACAAAATATATCGAGAAGCATCGAAGGGAAATGTAGGTTTTTTAGATGTATACTGTAGAAAATTCCTAGAAAATGATTTTAGAAAAAAACTGATTATGAATTCATTAAACGGTAATTTATACCAAAGGAATCCTCTAGAAAATGTTTCGAGCAGTTTATTGGACGATAACACTTATCATGGCCTGGATCAAGATTTGGACAAAAGTGGATACAGGAAACTAAAGAAAAATTTAGATCTGTTTCTATTTTCAGAGAACAAGAAAAGGAGAATTAAAAAAGCGGCTGATTCTTTTAAATTGATACCAGAACTTTATCCTAATAGTGATCCTCCATTTGGAAAAGATAAGGGCCTTTCCTTTAAGGTTAACAAAACTGAATCAGTTGATATCAAAAAAGAAGTTGACAGCGATCTTATTTCAGAATTAAATACAAAAGAACTGAGTAATTCAAATAAAGAGAGAGAACATGAAGTGGACGAAAAATCCCAGGATTTCGTTAATGACACAGAGGAGGAATTAAAAAAGGATGTAGAAGAAGATGAAGAACTAATTAAAAAAGGAGGGGGATGGTCCCCTAACTCAGTTGATTCAAAAGAAGAAAGCATTTCCTTAAAAGATTTCTTTGATGAAGAAATGGTAACAAGAAAAAACCAAATTAAACGGGTCTTGAAAGAGATTAAGTTGGATATGAAGGAACAGTGGCGCAGAAATGAAAGAAAAGGTAAAATTGATCTGAGATCGGCAATGAACGCAGAAAAAGAGGGGCATTCAAGGATATTCAAAAGATATTATCCTAATAAAGAAAAAGAAAATTCATTAGCAGCCATTTTACTCATAGATAAAAGTGGAAGCATGGATGGAGAATTGATTTATAAAGCGCTTAAAAGTTGTTGGAGCATAAGAAAAGCTCTAGAAGAGTTAAATGAAAAGGTATGCGTAATTGCCTTTGATACAGACTATAAAATCATCAAAGATTGGTTTAAAGAACCAAACTATGAACTAGGAGCAGGAGGAGGAACAAATCCACAAAAAGCTTTGAAAGCAGCAGATAAAAAAATTGAAGAAATACTACAATTCGATAGAAAACTCAATCCAGTTATCATTAGCATTACGGATTCAAAATACGATCCAAAAACAAAACAAGGAATCAAAAAACCTATAGACAGAATAAAATCCCTAAAAAACCAATATAACTCAAAAATAGCCGAAATAAATATCAACGAAGAAAATCCAATCTACGATAAAACGGATTCATTCGATTATTACACAAATTGCCCAAATATCGAAAAACTACCAGAAGCCCTCGAAAAAATCATAAAAAGCATCAAAATCGAATTACTAAACAAATCGACCAGATTAAAAAAGAAAACCAATTTCTAATCTAAAACAAAACAAATAACCAAATAAGAGAACTTTTTTCCCAACTAAGCTTTAGGAAAAAAATAAACCTATAATAAAATAACAGAGAAAACCCCATGGCTTACCATGCAAGACACCTCAAAAAAAATTAATTAACTTAAATACTAAAATAGAAAAATAACAATGGCCCTAACCTTTTATTTTTAATTTAATTAATAATCTGGCCTTTTCATCGACTCTTATCCTATCTAATCTAAAACTATAACCTATTTATTTCCCTAGATAATAAAACCTGCATTCTTTTTTAGTTCCCTTAACTCTATAATCCATCAAGGAGTAAATATCTTCTTCTAAATAACTTATTTAATAGATAGCCATAAGCCACAAAGACATAAAAACAAAGCCAAAAAACCGCCAATCACCCTAATCTACTTACTCAAACCAATTAAGAGCTAATATCAATTCACTTCTCATTCTGAAACCAAAGACTTAGTAGAAAGCTTCTCTCAACCACAAAGATTTTCTTTGAGTTTTGTTGTTTTTTCTTGACGTAGGAAATTTTTATTTAGCTAATTTTAGATAATCGGTTAATTATCTTTTTTCCTGGGCTGTTAAGAGTTAAGATTTTTAGTTTTCTACACATATGTGTTATATAGGTGATTGAAATTTCTGGAAACGGAAGAAAAGAAAATAGAAAAGGAAGAGGAAAAGGAAGAATGGGAGGATCTAAATCAGCAGGACCCGGTGGAGAATGTATATGCCCAAACTGCGGAAACACGGAACCCCATACCCAAGGAGAACCCTGCTATGAAAGAAAATGCCCAAACTGCGGAACAAAAATGCAAAGAAAGTGAACCCACCCCAATGATCGAGTAGGGCATTTTCTGAAAACTAAAAAAGACATTTTAGCAATATCCCCAACCAAAAACATTCACAAAACTCAATCCAAATCAATCCAATTCAAATACAATATCATATACTCTAAACTCTATAAAGCCAAAAAAAACTAGATATATAGACCACACCTACTACAAATCCATCAAAAGACTACAAAAAATAAACTAAACACAGAAATTTCCCTACCCCTATAATCTCAAAGCCCACAAACAAACCAAAACCAACACCAACCCCAATTAGAAAAACAAATAAACATAATACACACAAACACCCACCAAAACCATCAAAAAATACACCCAACCCACCTACAAAAACCATGCAAACATAAAAAAAACACATCTAACAACAATCCATAAAAACCACTTCCTAAACACGCCTATAGAAAAAAGAAATAATTTAACTAAGAGAACTAGATCTATAGCTACATATTCTATTTATGATAGGAGAAGGGATTTTCTGATAAACTATTTAATGTATCTCATTGGTTTTATTGAATGACATGCTCTCAGACTCAGAAGAACGGAGCTTCCATCCATTCACACCCACCAAGCTCCAAGGTAGAGATACTACCATAAAAGTAACGCAAAAAGCCACCAACCCCTCATATGCCATTTTCACAAGCTCCACCCCCTCCCCACGTATCACCAACCCACACCCAAAAACAAAAATAAGCGAATCTCATGTCTACCAAAGCTCAACTTAGCACTCCCACAAACACCCCTCCACCACCAACAGCTAACAAAAAATCCAACCCCCAAAAACCAATAACCCCACACCCAACTCCAAAAACTAGAAGAAAACCCCACCGCAAACCTTACCATAAACCCAATACCCCTTACTAACATCAAAACTACCCAAAAACTAAACTAAATGTGGCCTCTCAAAAAACTATATCTTTCTAAAACCACTAAGATAAATTTTAGTTTTATCTAAATGGTTAGGAAGACCACTTCCTAACTCCTTGATTTAGGTAGGGGTCACTTCACATATGTTATATTCTTGCTCTGTTTGATTTTTTTTAAATCTTATTTTGGCCAAATAGATTTATTTTCTACATCGTAAAATTGATTTTTTCTCCAATTTTCGTAAGCTTCTATTAACTCGTCATAAGATTTTATCAACTTTGGAATTGGTTCATTTAGATATTCTTCAACTAATTTATCATTCTTTAGTAGTTTTTTATTTTCTTTTTCCCCTTCTAGGTAGTTTTTAGCTTGTAAAACGAGTTTAAAGTATTCTGTTGCTTTTTCATTTTCAGGATTCATATCTGGGTGATTTTCTTTTGCTTTCTGTCTAAATATTTTTTTTAATTTCTTTTCATTTATTTCTACATCTCTAGCTATCCCCAGAATTTTTTTGGCTCTGTCTTCTAAAGTCATAGCATTCTCATCATTAGAGCTTACAGATGGAAGACCCATATTCATCCTTTATATATTGTCGTATAAATAACTTCCCTCTTAGCCCATATAAAAATACCTTTAGTTGAATAATAGGCTCTAAAAAAGTCTTTACCTATCATTAAAACAAATCAATCTCTTAATTAGCTTTATAATAAACTTAAATAGAGTTAAAAAACTATAAATTACCCTAATCACCTAGATAATGCTTAAATCCTCTCTTGAAAGAAATTTTTAAGTTAAATTAGTGGTCTGTGAACTAATATCCTCCTAAAAGGCTAAAGCGATGTAGTTTCTTATAAAACCACTATAAAGTTCTATGAAAGGAAAAGTTAAACTTCTAATCACCTCAAAAAGCTCTTTCCTAAAACTTAACCTTAATTTATTTTTTAATCCTCTACTTCGTTCTTGATGTTCCAAATAGTAGCGTCAGTTATTCCTGTTGTTTCAGCAACTTGTTTTTGCGTCCTCTTTTGTCCCCTCTCAATACTTGCTTTATAAATAGCAAAGGTTACATAAGAGCAAGGGTTTTGCTGTTGCCTTCAAATATTCCATCAAAACCTCTCTTGCTCTTCCTTCAACTTCTCTAGTTAAACTTAATTCACTAAAAAATCTTGTTATATACTTATTTTCATCAATTTGTTGTGATATTTCATTAATATAATTACAATATTCTCTAAAAGTTCTCATCAATTTAGTTTTGCCATATTTAGTAAATTTAACACAATACTCCGGCATCTTAAGGACATTATGTTTTTTACAAACAAAATAAACTATTAAAAAAATCACTAACGTTAAATTAAATCATCTAAGTTCTTTTTCATAAAAACCTTTAAACCTCTTAGCTGCTTCTTTTTTTGACGTAATTAGGAGTTTTTAAGTTACTGCAGACTTTTTTAATCTCTGTTATTCCGAATTTGGTGTTACGTTCCTTAGTGTTGTTTGCTTTAGTTTGCTTGTTTAGTCGTATTTGCCTATGTAGGTCTGCACTCTCGTTATAGGAGTTGACGTAACCAATTCTGCTACTATTAAATTTTTTTATGCATCAAAACACCTTCAAATGCTTTGTTTTGTTTTTTTTTTTCGTCTTTTTATTCAGAGTCAAAGTATCTCTTATCACCTTTACTTAAATCAAAACCCTGTTCCTTCTTAACTAATCCACATTTTCGACAAAACTTCTTCTCTATCTTCAGTAGGTATACACATTAAAGTGAAGAAAGAAGTAACCACTTCAAATGATTCTTCGAGGAAATTAAGGTTTGTAGCATCCATTAAGATATTTAATGAATTTAATGTAGATTTTTGCGCTTCTATAAGTTCTTTTTCTACTTTACCAATAGAAATTACTTTATTATCTTGAAGCTTACTTATAACTCCCTCACCTCCACCACCTATATCCAAAAAATAATCATCCGAATCAATTTCACTAAGTTTTATTTCCTGCCCTGCTTGGGAACCTTATATAATCTCTCTTCGTTTATATTCATCTCTTCCTATCTATAAGTTGATAAAAGGTATTTATTTTATTGACGAAGAAAACAAAAAAATAGAAAAAAATATTCTTTTTTTCTGTTCCCTAAAGTACATATATCTTTTCAATTCTTTTTAAATAAAAGAATTATGAACATTTTATTAAGTGTACCAATACGCATCTAACAACGGGTTTAAATTTTTAATAAATCACTTAAGGTACTTAAACTACATAAAATAACATATAATCGATAAAATCATGGTAAAAGTTTTAAAATAAGCTAAGAACTCATTAGTTTTCTCATTTTTATTACATAGTATATGATTATTGGAATTAATGTTAATAGTATAATCCAGATTATCATTGTGTTCATTTCCCGTATATTCTCTTTAGCTATTTCTATAATTTGGTAAATAATAAATAAAAAAAGGGCATTAACTAAAGTCAGTGTTATTAGTTCAAGGTCTCTTATTATCTCATATACTCTTTGTTTAGTTTTTTCTGGTAGTGCTGCTAATGCCATTGTAGAAGGGATATTAACATAATTTGGGTATTTGTATATGATGAAAGCTAAGATCGTTATAAATACTTCAGTTCCTAGCAAAATCAATAAGTTTGTCTTAGATGTCCAAGCGTCTGGGTTTCCTTGGACATCAAAGTGTGTGGGAATGGTATCTGGTAATTCCATGTAATTTGTAAAGGTGATGTATAATGTTATTAATAAAAGAGTTACAAGGAATATAGAAGTATTTTATGTTTTCTCTTCATTACTCTATATTACTCTATTAACATAAAGTTATCTCCCCTAATCAAATAAATATTTTAGGGCCCAATTCCTCATTGGTCATATAAATTTTAAATTTTAGAAAAAAACAAAACAAGAAACCAAGAAGATATTGGCTTATGCTAGGAATAAAATCATTACTCTAATTCAAGATTTCCTCTTAATAGCTTTCCCATTATTAGCATCATTGTTAGAAATCGGTGCTTCTATAATAGCAGCAGCTGCATTCATCACAACTCTAACAATGCTTGGAACCGTTTATCTCCCTATGGAGATTAGAATACTAGGAAAAAATTGGCTCTATTAAGAAACACCCCAGCTTTGTGATTGCAATAATAATTTCAATTCTAATGGGGTTGATTCTCTGAAACTAGAAAACAAAAAAGAAAAAACCAAAAAAAGGAAAAAGAAACTAAATTCATAATAAAAAGAGATCAAAGTAATAAAATAACATATTTCTTGATAAAATTTAAATAAAACAATTTTTTTAATAAATGACGGAGGAAAAGTATATAATTTCTGAAAAAATTTTTTCTTCTGATCTAAAATCCAAAGCAGGTATTATACTATTTGGTGTGGGAGGAATTGCACTTCTTGGAATTATTACAGCTGAGGTTCTTTATCCAAGTTACTCAACCTTGCAAGAAATTAGTGATCTTGGTGCGTCTCGTCCTCCAAATAGCGTCATACAACAGCCCTCAGCAACAATATTTAACACAACCATGCTCGTCTCCGGTGCCCTTGTACTCATTGCTACCTACTTATTATACCGAGAATACGAGCGCAGAGATCTACCTATATCACTTGGCTTATTTGGTTTAGGTATCTTTGGAGTGGGTGTGTTTCCAGGGAACGTTGTTCCATGGCACCAAATCTTTGCGTTAATCACATTTTTTGGAGGGGGTGTTGCTGCTGTTGTATCCTCTAGGGTAGTAGAAGGGCCATTCAAGTACCTAAGCATGTTATTCGGTGGTATATCGCTTTTAGTTCTTTTGAGTGTGGTATTTCTTGGTGAAGCGAATCCACTATCTTTTCTAGGACTCGGCGGAATCGAGCGATGGGTTGTTTACCCAATACTCCTATGGGCCACAGGTTTCGGCGGCTATCTCATGGGTCAAGCAAATCCTTCAAAAATTTCCAAGTAATAACAAATTAAAGTTAAAATTCATTTTGATAACTTTCTTTCTTCAATCAAACCAAAGAATATTAATCCTAATCCGAGAAGAATTATAGCCCAAATCAAAATCCGGGTTAGCCATTTTTCGGTGTTGATTTATTATTTTTTCAGTTTGATGAGTCCTAGTTTAGTCATCAAGTGGTTAATCTTAGTTTTTTGTGGATTCTTCATTTGGTGGCGTGGATTATGTATAATGCGGCTAGATTTGGGTTTTTAGTTTCGATTATTTTTTTGTTTTTTATTCCTAGATAGTACTCTCTTTTTTTGATGTAGAAATTTTTTTTGACTTTTTCTTCTATTTTGGATGTTTTTTCGTGTCTTATTTTATTTACATATGAATCTTCTTGTTTTCTTTTTTCCTTGAAAAATTTTGATTTTGGGTTTAATAGCATTATAATTAGGTTTCCATCGCTTCTTAGTATTCTTGCTGTTTCTTGTATTGTTTTTTTGAGGTTTTCGATAAATTGGAGGGAGACTATATAGATTACGGTGTCAAAGCTATTATCAATAAAACCTATGTTGTCAGCGGACCCTATTGATGTATTTAGATCTTTTGGTGAGTTTCTAGTTGCTATTTTTGAGGAATCTAGTGCAGTTATTTTGTAGTCTTTTTCTTTTAATCCTTTTTCTATGATAGCAGGTCCACAGCCGATGCTGAGGATCTCGTTTTCGTGTTTTAGTTCCTTATCTAGGTATTCGGTTTCTTTTTCAAATACTTTTTTCCAGAAATTAGAGTTACAGGATTTTAGGTATTCTTTCATGTATCCGACCTTTTTCTTTTATTCACTTCTTTCGCATCTATTGGTTTAACTTCTGGTTTCTTGGAATCATATACATTTCTTACATTTTTTAGTTCCTTGAAGTGATCTTTTATTTCTTGGAATTCTTTTTCACCTATGGGATTTGCTTTCTTAGGTCTTAAGGGCGTATTTAGTTGAATTTCATCTGGATCTATCTCCTTAGCGATTTCTACCAATCTTTGAGCACTAAACTTATTGGCCTCAACGAACATTATTTGAAGAGAGAACTTACCGTTATATATCCTACTAAAGTCCTTAATACCTCTTAAGTAGTCTTCAAAATCTATTTTATCATGTGGCCTATTGACTTTTTGAAAAATTTCTTTATTTGGGGCATCCAATTTTGCTACAACATTATCAACCTTTAAAAGAGAATCAATAACTTCTTCATTTGATAGATAAGAAGAATTAGTTAAAATTGCTGTAGGTAGATCTGAATTAACATTAACAAAATCAATTATCTCTCCTATATTTTTGGCTATAGTAGGTTCTCCAGTTCCAGAAAAGGTAATAACATCTGCTTCTACATCATCTATCTCACTCAAATCCTTTTTAATTTCATCCAAACTTACAAAAGTACTTCTCTCATAAACTGTTTTGCTAGATCCCAATTGACAGTAAACACAGTCAAATGAACAGATCTTTTTGTCTCTACATATAGGATCAACCCCAATTGATCTTCCTAGCCGCCATGAAGCAACTGGACCATAAACAGTATCCATAATTTCACTCACTCCAATCTTCATATATGTCAGTTATCTTTAGTTATTTTAGTATTCTATAGGATCTTTTCTTGGTTCTCACATAAAACTACTGTATACTCTTTTCATTTCATTTCTTATGGTTTTGTAAAACAAGTTATACATCAAGACTGAACTAATCCTGCCTAATTAAAGATTAGGAGGGGGTTCAGGAGAAGTTTGAATTATGCTTTCGCCATATTTTAACCCAAGGGGTTTCTTTATTCTCTTGGTGTGTCCACACCGCCACTACTTCCTATTCCTAGCTTTAAATTGGTTTTGGACATACTTTTCTTAGCCATGTTCAAAGCACCATTTAAGTCAGCATTAATATATGTTCCATTATTTGTTTTGTATAGTCCTCTTTCAATTCTTTTTCCTCTATAGCTTGGTTTCTTCTTTACTTCTGTGTTAGCTAATGCCTTGCATTTGCTTGTGTATGCTTCATTAACTAACATGAATTCAATGCTATAATACTTTGGTTTGTGTTTGAGTTTTTGCTTAAACCTATCAAAAGGTATCTCAACAAAATTCTAGTTATTCTTATCCCCCAAGCTTATATCCTGTTTCCAACCCCTTCCCATTACCACAAAACACTTTCCCGATTCTATTCTCCTCACAGTACTCAACAATTGCCTTAGTTGATTTACTTAAGTAATCGTGCAAAAAGTTATCTCGATCTCTAAATAGTTTATTTATTCTCTCTGTATTTCCATCAAATCCTTGCCTATCTTTTATTGACTGTAACCTAACTTAGCTACCTCTTTGTTCCACCAACTGTTATACAATTTAAATAATCCCCCATATAAAATAAATAAGCGCCCAAGATAGCCAACACAGGCTATATAAGCTATCTAATCCCAAATCAATACCTAACCAAGCACCCTCCTTTGTCTCAACTGGTTCCTTCTCCTCCTCATAAACAACCCTATACTCAAAAAATACTGTGCTTTTACTCTCGGAATAATATGTAACTGCTCAATGTCTATGCGGCTCTGTTTAAGCTTTTCATAAAAAAACTCAATTTGAATTTCCTTTTTATCATACCCACATTTTTCTCCGAAACTTTTCGGAACACCAACTCGAATGTAGTCTTACTTGACTTAGAAGCTCTGGTTTGGAAATATTAATGAAAGATACCCATCTTTATCCAAGTAACTAGGTGAACTAGCTTCACCATCATATCTATTCTCTCTTCTCCTTTCTTCTCTATTAACTTAAAAAAAAATTTAAAAGCTTTATCCACATGCTTCATTGTTTGTTAAGCCATTTATGAAGACAAGCCCCCGTAGTTCTCACTTTCACCTTTTAAGCGTTTGTAGGCATTGTAATAGTCCAAGTATCCACCGTTATCAAAGAAATATTGTCTCCTTCTCGTAGAAAGTTTCATTGCAGAGGCCTTCAGATTTATGACTCATCTTTTTTCAATATCTCGTACTCTTGCCTATCTAACTCTCAAAAGTTCTGTCTTAGTAACTTTTTCATCCAACTATACCTTACCACATCCAACATTTATTATAATATCTAAAGGTTTTTTCTAAGACTGATTCATCACACTACCCAAATCAAAAACTTAGGAAAATGTCATCTCAGTCAAACACATGGATAAAAAAATATAAAAAATTAATTTGAATTTTATCCAATTTAAAATTTTTTAAAAAGATATTAGGGTATTTATAATAATGTGATAATTGCTTTTTATAATAGTGTGGTGATTATTTGAAATTGTGGGAGTTAATCATCTTGACGAATTATAGAGGTGTTTTTGTCTCTCTAGTTTTCCTATACGTTTAAGTTAATTAATATTAGTATACTATAATTGCATAGTTCGAGAGCTTAGATTTGTTTAAGGATTTTCAGGCGTTATTAGGGTTTTAATTTAGGTATTTTTATCCTTAAGAGTTTTGGCCTGTAGGTAAATTGTTTATTTGAATGCAGAATTGAAATTAGGTGTATTTTTTATTTTTCTTCTTAATTAAAAGTATTTATATGAAAAGTATATTTTATTTATTTAATAAGGTAATAATATAATGAAAGAGGAAAAAATTTATCAAGCGCCTAATCAAGAAATTAAATTGGATAAAACTAGTTTCGATGGACATATATTAGATATAGGTGGTGGAGGAGAAGGGGTTATAGGTAAGCTTTATGGAAAAGATGTTATTTCTATTGATACTGATAAAAATGAGTTGATTGAAGCTTCAAGTGACAATTCAGGTTTGTTAAGGATTTTAATGGATGCTAGGGATCTAAATTTCTTAGAAAAGTCTTTTTCGAAGGTTACCTCTTTTTTTACTCTTATGTACATAAAGAGTTGTGATAGAAGAGATGTTTTTGATGAAGTTTCCAGGGTTTTGAAGGATAATGGTGTTTTTGAAGTATGGGATGTTGAGATTCCAGAGTTCAAAGAAGAAAAGGAAGAAGAAGTTTTCTTAATTCCTCTAAAAATAAGTCTTCCTAAACAGACTATAAGAACAGGGTATGGCGTTAGATGGAGAGATCACTCTCAGAATGCTAATTATTATTTAACTTTGGCTAAGAAAAAAGGATTTAGTTTAGTTGAAAAACATAAAAAGGATAAAATATTTCATTTAAAGTTTAAAAAAAGAAATTAACCTATAAAAAACTGCCTAAGGTTCATCAAATTAATTTCTGGTTATTTAAACCTAAAGTGTTTTTTATTTCTTTATGAACTTATAATTTAATTATAATTTAATACCTCTGTTTTATTTCCCTTCATAAGAGTTCTGATTTCAATTATTTAGTTTAGTTATAATATGTATTTCAAGATAGTTTTTTTAACTTCCTAGTATTATGCCTGAGTTATAGTGTTTAGTTGTATTTTCTTAGATTTTTGTGCATGTTTCTTTTTGTTCTTTGGTTTTCGTTTTAGGTAAAACTACTTTGTGGTTGTTTTTCTCTATTATATCTACCTTGATTTCATATACTGGTTCTATGTTTTCTGGTGTTAGGATTTCTTTTTCTCCTGCTGCGTGAATTTTTCCGTTCTTTAGCATTATTATTTTGTCGCTGTATTTTGAAGCTAAGTTTAAGTCATGTATTGCCAAGATAGTTGATACTCCGTTTTTGGTTTGTTCTTCAACGATTTCCATGACTTCAATCTGGTGTTTTAGATCTAAATTACTTGTTGGTTCGTCTAATAGTAGTATTTCAGGTTCTTGTGCTAGGGCTCTTGCCATTACTACTTTTTGTTTTTGGCCTCCGCTTAATTCATTTATATCTCGCATCGCTAAATTTTTTAGGTCAAGTTTTTCTAGTATATTTGATACTATCTCTATATCTTTGTTTGATGGCTTCCAATTTATATATGGTTTTCTTCCCATTAATACGGTATTAAAAACAGTTGATGGGAAACTTCCTCCTTCCTCTTGTGGTACATGACCAATTTCTTGGGCTATTTCTTCTTTTCCTAGGTTTTGAATATTCTTTTCTCTTATGTAAATCGAGCCTTGATCTGGTTCTAAAATCCTGTTTACGCATTTAAGCAAAGTTGTTTTCCCTGATGCGTTTGGCCCAATAATAGCTAACACTTCGTTTTCTTTTAATTTCAGTTCACAATCATCTAACGTAGGTTTACTATTATAACTAAATTTTAGATTCTTTATTTCTAGTTTTACCAATAGTTTCTCCTCCTGCTAACTATTAAATATAGAAATAGTGGCACACCTAATAGAGAGGTAATTATACCTACTGGTAATACCAGCGGTGAGAGTATTGTTCTGGCTACTGAATCAGATGCCAATAATATTATTGAACCTACTAGTGCTGACGATGGTATAAGAAACCTGTGGTCGGTTCCGATCACTATTCTTGTTATGTGGGGAGCCACTAATCCAATGAAGCCTATAGTGCCTAAGAAACAGACGGCGCTGGCGGTTATTAGTGATGAGATCATCATTCCTCCAATCCTTATTCTTTCTACATTGACTCCTAATCCTTCAGCTACTTCGTCTCCTGCTGAAAGTGCATTAAAATCCCAGGACCATATCATAAGTGGAATAATAGATATTAATGTTATTAATGTTACTATTCCCGTATTAAACCAATTTGATTTAGCTAAACTACCAAAAAGCCAGTGTACTATGGCATGAACCTCTTCTTCCCCACCAAAGTATTGTAATAGAGATAGGCCGGATGAAAATAGATACATCATAGCAACGCCTGCTAACACGAGAGTTCCATGTGTAGCTTCCTTATATTTCGTTAAACCTAAAACAGCTAAAGCTGGAAGCATTGCAAAGAAAAAAGAATTAACTATGATTAGATAATTGTCTGACAATGAAATGGAGTTAACTCCAACTACACCTGCTCCAGTTACTATCGCAAGAGCAGCTCCAAAACCTGCTCCAGAAGCTATACCCAATGTATATGGAGAGGCCAAGGGATTTCTTAGGATATTTTGCATTGTTACTCCTGCCACTGCGAGACCCGTTCCCGCAGCTATTGCCATACATATCCTTGGAAGTCTGAGTTTCCAAATAATAGCAATCGTGGTTTCTGACACTTGAAAGGAAGACGGAAATAGATTTGATAAAATACCTGCAAAGGCTTCTTTAATCCCTATTGAAGCAGTTCCCAGTGTCACTGATATTAAAACTAAAAGAAATAAGAGAAAGAGAGAAACTAAAATAAAAACGGTTTTCTTCCACGAAAATCTTGTGTAAATCTCTTGTAAGCTTTCTTCCGTGGCCATTTTAAATCAATGGATAAGTTCATTTCGATGGATAAAACCATCTGCCCTCATATTCTATTCCTTGGAATTCTTGAAGGTATTTCTTATGTATTTCGTTGGGATCTAGGTCTTGAAACCTATCAGGATATAAGTTCTTTGCTACGTAAGCAGTGCCAACCGGATACCGTAAACCACTGATTAGTTCATTAGAAACCAGATAAATCCTATCATTCTTAGTTGCACTCAAAGTCTTCCATCCAGATCTATTCTCCATTCCTTCTTTTAGGTTCTTAGCTAGAGTATTGTTCTCTATAGAGTATCCTAGTGCATCTCCAGTAACTTTGACTACTGCATCAGGATCTTGTTCAAGAACCCATTCAGAACTAACATCTGGTCTCTCTTTTTCCAGATCCGCAGCTATGTTGTTACCACCAGCAAGTACAATCTGTTGATGCCAACCTGAATCAGAACTAGCTGTATCGTATTTATGTAGTCCTTCAACATATACATCAACTCTTTCATCTGAGGGTATATTTTCTACTTTTTCTGTTATTCTTTGTTCGTATTTATCGTAGAAGTTTATTAGCTCTTGTGCCTGTTCTTCCTTATCTAAGACCTTTCCTAGTTTTTCAATTTCGGTTTTCATTGTTTGAGATTTATAGAAATCTAATCTTAGAACAGTTATGTTAAAGGGCTTTAATTCGTCTTCCAAGTCTTCATTGAAGGCAGTATAAGTTATTACAACATCCGGATTTATTTCTACTATTTTTTCAACGTTAGCACCTGTCATTGAGCTACCTACTACAGATACATTACTTAAATTTGACCAGTATTCTCCAGTCATAAACATTGATTTACCTACTATCTTATCTGTAGCAGCAAGAGCTCTAGTTACTTCAGCTGAATCTCCCGTTAATGTAACTACCTTTTCGACTGGTTGTTCAATAGTGAGGTTTCTTCCAGCTGAATCTGTGATCTTGATCTGATTAGTGTTTGTTTCTCCTTCTTCGGGCTGTAAGCATCCTCCTATGGCTATTGAAAATAGAACCAACAAAACAATCGTAGAGATTGCTGCTTTTTTCATTTTATCCTCCTTTTCATAAAGATTCAAATTAACAAAAAAACCAAGTTTTACAAGATCATTTAAATTAATCAAATACTCTTTAATCCAATATTTGAATATTTGCTCACAGACTTAATTAAGTTTTGTTTAAAAAAATAAGAATAAATTTAAAAAACAAAGTTAATTCAACCAAAAACCAATGTGTGAACTACCCCTACATAATCAAATGATTAGGAAGGGAATTCAGAAGAAATTTGAATTAGGCTCTCACTTATATCTGAGCCGCATCCTAACCCAAAGGGTTTCCTTATTCTCCTTGGCGTGTCCACACCACCACTACACCCTACTCCCAAAGTTTCAGGCTTACCCTCATCTATTTCTTTTAATCCTTTCTTAGCGATATTTAACGCTCCATTTACATCAGCATTTATTAAAACTCCATCACTTGTTTTAAATAGACCTCTTTCCACCCTTGAACCAACGTACTCTTCGTGATGTTCTATAGACTCGCTATCAAAGAAACTGCACTTACTGGTGTAGGATTCATCAACTAACTTGAACTCTATATCATAGAACTCTAGTTTATGCTTGAGTTTTTGCTTGAACTTATCGAAAGATATTTGAACAAATTTCTCGTTGTTGCTATCACCTAAATTGATTCCTTGTCTCCAACCCTTTCCATCGCCACAGAACACTTTCTCGATTCTTTCTTCTTTACAGTATTCAACAATTACCTTGATTGCTTTATTTAAATAATCGTGTATATAGTTTTCTCGATCTCGGAATAGCTTATTTATTCTCTTTGTGGTTTCTTTAATACCTTGTTTGTCTTTAATACTCTGTAATCTCGCTACCTCTTTATTAAACCATCTGTTATACGATTATAAGTAATCGCCCATCCAATATGAATGAGCGTCCAAGATGGCCAACACAAGCGACGAGGTTATCAAGATTCAAGTCGATACTTAACCAAGTACCTTCCGTTATATCAATTGGTTCCTTTTCCTCTTCATATATGATTCTGTATTCGAAGTATTGTGCTTTTGCTCTTGGAATTATGTGTAGTTGTTTGATGTCGATGTGGCTTTGTTTTAGTTTCTCGTAAGTGAAATCTATCTGGATTTCTTTTTTGGTGTACCCATATTTTTCTCTGAAACTTCTTGGGACACCTATTCTTATGTGGTCTTCTTTAACTTGGAAACTTTGACTTAGGAAATATTAGTGAAAAGTGTCCGTCTTTTTCTAGGTAGTTAGGTGGACTTGCTTCAGCATCGTATTTACCTTCTCTTTTTTTCTTTATTAAGTTAAAGAATGACTTAAACACTTTGTCTACGTGCTTCATTGTTTGTTGAGCCATTTGAGAAGTTAGGACTTCGTAGTTTTCGCTTTCTCCTTTTAGTCTCTTATAGGCATTGTAATAACTGAGATATTCTCCGTTGTTGAAGAAATATTGTCTTACTTCGTAGAGTGTTTCGTTGTATAGATCCTTGGATTTGTGACTCATCTTCTTCAATATCTCATATTCTTGTTTAGTTAGTCCTCGTAGGTTCTGTCTCAATGACTTCTTCATTTCCCTAACATATAGCATATATCTTTTTATTTAAACCCTTTCATTTTAAAAGACATCGGATTCATCCCCTCCCTATCAAAGAAAGGAAGAGGTCTTCTCCGATGAATAGATAAAAACAAATTACCAATCACCCAACTTCAAAACACCATAACCCAAATATCCAAAGAAAAACCACCCAACTAACACAAAAAAGCAATGCGACAAAACCTGTAAACATCTCCCGGATCAATTCATATTACTACCCTAAAGAGGCACAGATTTTCAACCACCCTAATAATTCCTTTTAGCAAACAAAGAAGACCCCCTTAAATTAAACTATTCCCTAAAAAACCCTATTTCCCCTGATTCATGCGCTTCTTTAAGCTTTTTAGTTACATATTCATGAGCACCTGGCCTATGAACTTTTTTACAATCTGAACAATCTTTTACCCCATTTTCTAGTATCTCGTAATCCCCACCACAGTCCTCAAGCGGATAAAGCGGACAGTAACAATACTTACAGTTCATTTCATCCTCTGGGACATCATGACAAGGAAAAAATTGACACTCCCTATTTTGAAAAAACTTAAAAGACTCATCCCTCACTTAAACACTCTCCATTAACAGACATCCTAAACCTCCTTTAACTTACCTCTTAACAACTCTAGATTCAATTCAAATTAATTAAAATTTACTTAGTTAAGTTACTTTAGCGTATATATAGGAACCAATCTAGCACAAAAAAATTAAATCTAAAAGTGACCAAAATTCTATAAAAATTTTTCCATTTAACTTTGTTTGGTGAGAAATCCCCTCCTCAAATCTCTGATTTTAGGTAGGGGGATGAATTACCACAGGGTATTTGTATTTGGGTGGCAAATGGGGTTTTTTGTTGAGAGGTTCCTAGCCCAATAGCCAAGTTTAAGTGGGCAAGCACTTGAGTGCAGGGCTCTATCGCAATAGATACGTGGTGGGGTTGGGAACGGGGCTCTGTGGCCGAGCCCAGGACCAAGGCACATAGTAGTGACGGACATGGGTGCCTGTCCTGGAAACCAGTATTTAAGTCCTTGCAGGCCTGCAATATCCTGGCAGACCGTGTCTGCCTCTGTTAGACCATCCGGTAACAAGGCACCAAACCCTGGATACTGGTCTTGTAAATGGATGGAAGCACCTTCCTAACCAACGGTTAGGTAGGTGAGGAGGTCACATCCTAGTCAATTTTAACTTTCATTTTCCTAGTTTTTATAATCCAACCAGAATAGTGAGATCACCTCTAACCTTACTCACATTTTTTCCAAAAGAAAGGTTTTTCCCGATGTACCCTTTATCCAGAGAAGTTTGATTTTTCCATCACCGGCTTCTCTTATACACACGATCAATATCTGGTAACCATTTGCTTTATGGTAAAAGCTCTGTATTAGGACACGAAGAAAGTGTCAAATATTAACTCATATCGGTTCCGCTTATGTTCTCCCCGGTAACCTCAACACCAGCAACCAAGACTCTTCCCCAAAAATGGTTTCGATCTTATCTTGTATCCCATTCGATGTAGGGATCTGAGAGTTAAGCCAATCCTCAAAAAACGGGGAATCGGTTTTTTTGTTGAGTTAGACAAGCCAAGTGAACTACCCCTACCTAATCAGAGATTTAGGAAGGTGTCTTTTCAGTCAAATAGATAAACTGATGGCTTAATTTTAATCGGTATTAAAATTATTTAATTGGTACAGTTGATTGATATTTCTACTTAAAATCAGAAATTTGAGAAGAAGAGAGGTCATCTCGACCACTAAGATAAAATCAAGCTTTCTGCAGGTGTACCTCGAACCTGGTTCCTCCTAGTTCTGAATCTTTGGCCTCTACCTTTCCATTGTACTCTTCTGCGATTTCTTTTACTAGATATAATCCTAGTCCTGTTTCAGCTGTTTCACCATGTTGATAGCCTTTTTTGAAGATCTTATTTTTGATTTTATCCGGTATTCCTTTTCCATTGTCTTCTACCATACAGATTATTTTGTCTTCTTTTTCTTTTCCGTTAATTATTATTTTACTGCCTTCTGAGTGTTTAATTGCGTTCTCGATCAAGTTACTGAATAATTCATTTAGTAGTTGTCCGGCTTTTACCTTACATCCTTGAGTTGGACAATTATGTATTAATTCAAAGTCATTTTCTTCTGCTCTAGCTCTATTCTCTTTTATTATTTCTTGAGTAAATGGTTTCAAACTAATTTCTTCTATTTCTTCCTTTTCGACTGCTCTTAGAACTCTAATTTTTTCTATAATTTCTTGACTAGTTTGACATGCTTCCTTTGCCTTTTTTAAGTAGTCATTTGTTTCTCCCAGATCTTCCTCTAACAATTCTAGATATCCTTCCACTACTTGGTTCTTGTTTTGTACATCATGCCTTAACAAGCTATGAAGGAATTCTTTTCTTTCTTCAGCCCGCTTTCTTTCGGTGATGTCCCACCAAGCTCCAATCACCTTCTTGTGATTTTCCTCATCCGATAGAATCTTTTCTTCATCCCGTAACCAATGGTAATTACCTTTTTTATCTTTGAACCTGTAATCTACAGTGATGTTATCCGTATCCTCTTCAGTAATTAATTTTTCTTCCTTTTCAAACAATTTTTGTTTATCTTCTGGATGAAGGTCATTCAAAAAGTTTTGAGGGTCACTTGTATAGTATTCAGGTTCATGTCCCAGTACATCCTTGACACTTTCACTAACATAGGTTGTTTCTGGGTTTCCCTTAATAACCTCATAGGTATAAATTACTGCCGGTGTTTGCGATAAATGCGTTTCAAGACGCTCTTCCCTCTCTTTTAATTTTTTCTCTCTTTTTTTCTGTTTAGTAATGTCTTGTAAACTTCCAATAACCTCGAGAGGATCCCCCTCTTCATTAAATTTTATATCTGCCTTTTCTCTTACCCATTTTATTTCCTCGTCGATTAAAATTCTATGTTCAATCTCACATTCTCCTTTTTTAAGGGCCTTCTTCAATTCTTCTTTCACATAGTCACGATCTTCCGGATGGACGTATTTTAGGAACTTATTGTAATCCATTGGTTTTCCAGGAGGTAATCCAAATATTCGATAGGTTTCCTCCGACAACTTCAATTTACAAGTTTCTAAATCGATATTCCAACTACCAATTTTCGCCAATTTCTGAGATCTCTTTAATCTAGACCGAGTTTTTTTCAGATTTCGCTCCAATTCTTTCTGCTCGGTAATATCTCTTACTATGCCCACTACACCAGTTGGCTTATCGCCTTTTTTTAGAACCGATATGTTTATTTGACCAAATCTCTTTGCCCCATCTTTTGTCTCGACCTGAACAGTATATGGCGGTTCCATTTCAAATGGAACTTTCTCTCCAGCCATTCTTTTTCTAAATCCCTCTAAAACCATTTTTTTGGTTTCTTCCGTTAAAAAAGGAAGCTCATTAACAGTTTTACCAATAATTTCATCTTTATCATATCCACTTTTTTCACAGAACGCTTGGTTAACTTCTTCAATTTCCCCTTTCCTGTCTAATATATATGCAGGGTCTGGTCCAACATCAAAAAGAGTTGAAAACTTTTCTCTTCTTGACTTTAGCTCTGTAATATCTCTAACTGTAAGTAAGATCTTTTGAATTTCGTTGTTTTCAACTAATGGAGTGGAACTAATTTCTACAGGTATCTTTTTTCCATTTTTTGAAAAAATATCTATTTCAAATAAATATGAGCCCTTATCTCCCTTTAACCGGTCTCTTCTATGACCCTCAATTATCTCCTTTTGGTTATCAGGAATGAAATCCAGAACATTTTCTCCCTCCAACTCTTCTTCATCATAACCTAGCTTTTCCAATCTCCCCATATTTGCAAAATCTATCTCTCCCTGCATATCATGAACAAATATCGCTTCCTGAGTAGTTTCCAACAGCCTACGATATTTTTTCTCACTTTTTTTCAAAGCTTTCTCAGTTCTATGCCATTCAACCTCTTTAGAAATATAATGGGCTAGAGCCCCAAACTGAGATTTTGGACTTCCTCCTTTTTGAAGATAACGATCAGCTCCTAAGTTAAGTGCATCTATGGCAACTTCCTCTCGGCCTTTTCCAGTAAAAACAATAAAAGGAATATTACTACAAAGATCTTCTCTAACTCTCTTAAGTAATTCTAAGCCATTTAACCCAGGCATCTGATAATCGCTAACGATACAATCATACTCTCTTCCTTCAATTAATTTCATCGCTTTCTTTGAAGAACTAGAAACCTCTACTTCTAAATTCTCATTCTCATTTTCTAAATAGGTTTTAGCTAGGTCTAAAAAACTCTTATCGTCATCTACTAGTAGGGCTTCTATCACCTGTAAATCAACCTTACACCAATTAATGTTACAATTTAATATAAATTAACTACTAAAACCTAAATCCTATAGGCTACAATTGGCGTTATTTACCGAAAGAAAATTACTCAAATTAACGATTAGACAAAATTTAAGTAGTTCCTATACCCATCCTTATCTTCTCAATCTTTTCCATATATAAAGGAAAAACCCTAGATTCTATCTAACAGTTATCTGAAGAAAAAACCTATTTCTCGAAAATATTTAGCAAAAAATGTTTTTCTTTATGTTTTTAGAGTAACACTCGAAAAAAGCAGGAAAACAATGTACAATAGTTTTAAATATAATAAATCATATGTTTCCAGTTATGGAGATAAACTGGGAAATTTTATTAGATATACATGAAGTGACCCACTTTCTAGAGGCAGTGAATTTTCCTGCGGACCTTATCCTAAATGGAGTTCGTCTTTCCATTGGGATTTTCTCATGCACCTGATCAACAGGAGAACTATTTGCTCCATAGGAAGAATTGGATCAGGGCACATGCAAAGACCCATATATTAACTTAACTCTTAGGATAGCTCCGCCTATGTTCTCTCCGGTAATCTCCACACTACCACTAGACCCCTACCCCAAAAGTTTCGAACTTACTCAACACACCTATTCGATGTAGAGATCTGAGGCATTTAACTTAGCCAAATACCCCAAAGACAATGGGATTGCTTTTTGGTGAGGCAGGCAAATCCAACCAACTGCCAATTAATTTTTAATTGTTAATGAAAACAACTTAACTACAGTAGTTGATTCATTCTCCTATCCAAATCAGAGACTCGGGGAAAGGTCTCCTCAACCTTAGAGATAAACAATTACTAGCTACAATTGCTACAGCAGGACCTATATCAGAATTAATAAATAGTACCCCTATTGTAGCTGTTCTCGTACCTATTATATCAAATACTGCTGAAAAAGCAAATGTACCTCCTTCTAAGTTACTTATTCCATTATCTTAAGCTTCTATGTTTGGAGGAATGCTGACCTTGATCGGAACTTTAACAAATCTACCTGCAAGCAATATTTCCGCTAACCTCTTAAATCACCCTTGTTCAATGTTTGAGTTCACTCTCCTTGGGTTCATAGTCCTTTTAACGAGAAGCATTTATCTTATGACGATTGGTTATCGACTTCTACCTGATAGAGTTACACATGAGAGGGACTACATCCGTAAATATAATGGTAAGGAGTATTTGAAGTTTGTAGAAATCGTTGTCTCTCCCGGATCCTCTCTAATTGGAGAAACATTGAAGAGTTCCACATTTCAACAAAGATATAATGCTACTGTTTTGGCCTTTAGGGGTAGAGGTAAAACAATTCATGATAGATTAAATGAGACAGAAATTCGGGCCGGTGATTCACTTCTCTTATAGGTTTGACCGAGAAGACTTGAGCAGCTTTCACAGAGCAGGGACTTTGTAGTTACTTAAGAACCAAGAAAAATTAGTTATAAAACTGAAAAGATTCTTAATGTTTTAATAATTATGTTTAGCGTTGCAAGATTAGTAGCAATGCCCTGGAACATAATTGGTATATTTTTATTTAATTTTACTGGAATATTAGTTTTTAAATCACTTTCAAACTTTTGTTAGACATTGTTTTAACTGCACTAGGAGAGGTAGTTACAATGGTTGGTACAAGCGTTTTAAAGCCAAATGAGATTTATGAAAAAGTTCAATGAGGTGTAATACTTCTTTTAGCTGGGGTGATCCCTCTCGGAATAGCACCCAAGTAAACTGGGGGAGACGATTTATTAGGGGATTTAATGGCTTATACAGCGAATTTTCTCACTAAAAATTGGAGTGATTTGGGTATTTTACATTTTCGGTGGAGTTATAACAGGAGTAATAAATAATAACGTTACTGTAGTAATGATTCCTGTCGCTATTGAAGCAGCTTTAACATAGGATCTAACTCCTTTGCTTTTGTACTAGCAGTTACTTTTGCAGTTTCAACCGCATTTCTTAGTCTAGTTGGCTACTAGACCAACCTATTTATTTATAGACCCAGCGGTTACAGATTCTCCAACTATTTAAGAGTTGGAATTCCATTACAAATCATTCTTTCACTAGTAACCGTACCCAGAATAGCATTTTTCTGAGGACTGTGAACTAACTCTATCTTTTTTCGGTATTTGCTCGTGAAAAATGAGACTTCTCACTAAATAAGCTAAAAAATCCTAATATCTTATATCCATTATTAACATTATGCTTTTCTTTTGTTAATCATAGAAGATATAACAAATATTAATTATGTATTCAAAAAGAATTTTTTAAGGCTATTTAGATCATTAACTAAAAGGGACTTTAATAGGTTAATTAAGAAAAGATTTATTGTTGTCTCTATACACAAATTTTGATATTACTATTTTTCTTGGAGGAAAACAAATTGATTAAAAAAATAGATGAAGGATCGGGTATTTCTTTTTTATTGCGAAAATTTGCTAGTCTAGCTGCTGATAAGAATTTAGAAAAGATTGTTTTCTCAGGATCTAGTTTTACTTGCATTCCTTTTGCTGAACTAGCAGCGTATTCATCAAGGAAAACATCGAAATCTTATTTTATTCCTAATACAGAAATAGCTAAAGCTAAAAAGTTAGTTGAAGGAGAGATTGGAATAGAAGTTAGTGAACTTGAAGAGAAAAAAGAGCTATCTAATCCTTCAGCTCTGGTTTTATTAGGAGGTTTGGCCATGCCTCAAACTAAAACAGGGATAGAAGATGTAAAAGAGCTAATAGACAAATTATCACCATCTTGCTTAATTGGCATGTGCTTCATGGGAATCTTCTTTGATGAAGATTGGGTAGAAACTTTGGATTTCAAATATTTACTCGATACAACATTTAACCCAGTTAAATTATATAAAAAATAGAACTCATTCCAAAAAACACCAAATCATAAGAACACATCCAATGCTGATAAATCATTAAATAGATTTGAACAGTTTTTACATCCTAAAAACACTCTTTTGAAGCTACCTAGTCATGAAAAAACCTTTCAAAAGAACTTCATTATTTAAAGGAACCTATGATTTACAGGAACTCCTATCAAACCTAATTGATCTCAATCTCTTTATTTATGTTCATCTCAATCTAACTGACATTACAAAATCTCGCGGTAATCTCCCCAGCTTAAATATGAATAGAAAATAACAAGATCCAGTGAACTACCCCTACCTAATCAAAAGATTTAGAAAGGTGTCTTTTCAGTCAAATAGATAATTTCTATAACCCCCTCTGTTATTTTAATTAATTATTTATGTTTTGTTTACATATCCTTATCAGGTGATATTTATTAGTTGGGCTGAAGGAACTCCTGCTAGCTTATTTTTGATAGCTCCCATAGTGATTGGGATCTGGGCTTTTGTAACTGGTCAGGTACCACATAGCTCTGGTCCACTCTTAGGTGTTTGGATAACAACCATAAGCATAGGCTTAGTTATATTGGGCGTAATAGAGTTTGCAAGCGAAAACATAGTTGGAGGAACTCTAAATATGGTTTTCGGGCCATTACTAGGCCTAGGAGGCGGTATGTCTTTTACAATGCTCTATTGGATGAATATACCTGTAACAATATCGGGATACATCTTCATTGTAGCATCAGCAATTCTGTTATTATTTGTACCCTCAATTAAGAAATTACCAGTCAAAACAATGTTCTATGCTCAAATAGATGTAGCAATAGGTGCTTTACTTTTAGGTTTATCAATGGCAGGTCTACTCCCAATGGTGTACGAAAAAATCGGTGGTTGGCTTTTACTGATATTCGGCTTGTATTGTCTTTACGCCGCAACTGCAATGATGACAAACGAAGTCTACGAAAAGAAACTACTACCAGTCTAAAACCAAATACATACATACATACTCTCTACAAACAAAGAGTTTATAAGAGACATGCAAAGGAGGAAAAAATCAAAAAAATTTAAAATAAATACATTTTCACTGCTTAAATGTGATTCAAAATACAAATACAAAAGAAAACTGCGAGCAATCGAGTTAATAATGCAAAAGAACTTCAAAAAAAGTTACTTATTTTATTAAATAACCAAAAAATTACTACAACTAAAGGAAAGCTCTCTCCCTAGCCATATTCGATGAAGAAAAAAGAAGGAGTTTTTTCCGAATCATAGATGGCCGGGCCTTATTCAGAGGAAATTGCCTAAACACCCGGGTCTTTGACCCATATACTCAATCAATATTGGAACTATGTGTTCCTAGAGAAAATCGGATTAAGCAACTACTGTTATACGCTAAGTCGTGATATTTTCCCAATCATCTCCTGTACCTCCATTTCTCTAACCAAGACCTTAATCTAAGTAGTTTGGGTTTACCTATTACCACACAACATTTTTCGGTACTGAACCCTAGTTCAGCATTTCTTCAAAGACTAAACAATTGCTTCTTGATTAAGGAGGGAGAACCAACTAACTGTCATTTTCCCTCTAATTTATTTACACAACCCACTACCGCTTTAAGGTAATTCATCTCTTTACCTAAAACCAGAGATTTGAGGAAAAGGATTTCTCACCAAAAAAAGTTAAAATTGGATCTAAGATGGTTTTTTCCAATTTTATATATGTCTTTATTGTTTGGTAGTTATTTTTTTGTTTTCTTTATCTTTTAGGTTGAAAAGACCTCTTTTTTAAATCCTCAATTGGGATAGGGGTCGCTTCACGTTCAATGGTATTCTTAGAGTAATATATTAATCTAGATTATTAGGTGACAAGAAAAATAGAACTCTAAGTTCGTTATTTGGTTTAGTTCTTGTTTTTACGGTAAGTTATTTTGTTTTTAATTTTTTTAACAACTGGATTTGTTTCTTTAGATTTAGTTTTAACT
Organism: Candidatus Methanohalarchaeum thermophilum; assembly: GCA_001914405.1. Classification (GTDB taxonomy): domain Archaea; phylum Halobacteriota; class Methanonatronarchaeia; order Methanonatronarchaeales; family Methanonatronarchaeaceae; genus Methanohalarchaeum; species Methanohalarchaeum thermophilum. The sequence goes on along the minus strand of MSDW01000001.1, from coordinate 928,876 downwards.
GAATTATTTTGGCTAATTTTGATTATAAGTTCTGAATTTTTGTTTGAATATTATTTAATAGGTCATCCATGAGAAGAGCTATTGAAAGACTATAATATCTTAAATATGAGGATTTGGACTTTTGTATTACTATCATTGTTAATTTATCCGTATATTACAGGGTTTTTGATGAAGTTTAATTGTTTAAAGTTCATCAATATTAGTTTTAACTGGCTTTATCTTATTAATTCACTAGGTAGTTAGAATATTTAAGCTATATATAACTTAATCGGTAATTGTTTTGTCTTAAACCAGTTAACTCTATCTAATCAGTGATTGAAAAGTTGTCTCCAATCAACTGATAAGATGAAGATTACTTGATTTGGGTTTTTTATTTTATTTTATTTTATCTAATTATTTTTTATTTAATTTTATCTTAAATTTGGTTCCTCCTAGGTCTGATTCTTCAATTCTTATCTCACCATTGTAGATTTTTAGTATCTGTTTTACTAGGTACATTCCTAGGCCGGTTCCAGCATTTTTTCCTTCTTTGATTCCTTTTTGGAATATTTTTTTCTTTAATTTCTTTGATATGCCTTTCCCATCATCTTCTATTTTTACTATACAGTTTTCATCTAATTCAAGATATGTTACTTTTATTTTATTTCCTTTTGAGTGTTTAATTGAGTTTTCTATTAAATTGCCGAATACGGTTTTTAGTAATGAACCTCCTTGAGCCATGCAATCTTTTTTATGACTAATTAATTCTATTTTGATTTCATATTTATTTGCTAAGGATCTATATTCTTTGATTGATTCCTTTAATATGGACAAAATATTTATTTCCTGAATTTCTTCTTCTTTTATTTTTTTTAATGTACTGACTTTCTCTATTATGTCTTTACTTTCTTTTGTAGCTTTCAATGTTTTTTCTATATACTTTTCAACCTCTTCTGGTAGATCCTTTTCTTTTAATAGCTCAAGGTAACCTTGTATTACTTGGTTCTTATTTTGAACATCGTGTCTTAATAGAGAATAGAGAAAATTATCTCTCTCTTCTGTATTTTTTCTTTCCGTTATATCTCTTAAAACTCCTACAACTCCCGTTACTTCTTTTTCTTCCTTTAGAGGGAAGTACCTAATATCAAAATATTTCTTATTCTCTCTTGATCTAGTCATCTCATATTGGATTGTTTTACCTTGGAGACATTTATCGACTTTTTTCTTTATCTCCTTAAGTTCTTCACCGCTATAAATCTCGCTCAGTGATTTCCCAATTAGATTTTTCTCTTTATTTATACCCACAAAATCTAAGTATTTTTTATTTGCAAAAATATATTTGTATTCACTATCAATAGCTACTAAAAGATCCTCAGATCCCTCAATAGCTTTCTTATATTCTTTTAGTTTTTCTTCTCTTCTTTTTCTATCTTTTATATCTCTAGCTATATTTAATACAGTTAGATCTCCTTTATATGTAATTAAGCTAGAGTTTACTTCAACGGGGATCTTCTCTCTATTTTTCGTTAAATATTGAGTCTCAAATACCTTCACAGATCCTTCTTCCATACCCTGGATTCTTTGTTTTATTTCTTCGCTCTCAAATGAATCTTCGAGGTGTTGTATTTTTTTGGAAAGTAATTCGTCTTTCGAATAACCTAGTTTTTCTGCAGCTTTTTTATTTACTTCCAAGAAATTTCCTTCTAGATCGTGAACTAGGACGGCATCATTCATCCCACCTATCAGTTCTTTGTAGTCTTTTCTAGATTCCTTGAGTTTTCTTTCTCTTTTTTTCCTTTTGGATATATCTCTATAGATTCCGAAAGCTCCTTGAACTTCATCATTCAACTTTATTGGATAAGAGATCAACATTACTGGAAATGTAGTTCCATCTTTTTTCTTCCTAATAGTCTCCTTTTCTACTACTTCTCCCTCTAGCGTCCTATCTGCTATAATGTTAGCTTCCTTGATTTTTTCGTCATGGGCTACATATTCATCTATGTATTCACCCTTTATTTCATCTAATTTATATTGAAATAAATTTTTAAAGCTGTTATTTATGTCAATAACATTGCCATCCTCGTCAACAAGAACTATTGCTTCTGGTGAACTCTTAAAAAGCTCTTTAAAGTATAATCGCTGTTCTTCAAGTTCATTTCTAAATTTATATAACTTTGATTCCTGTTTTATTGCTCTAGATAATACGCCAAACTGTGTCTTAGGGTCTCCTCCTTTTTTTATGTATCGGTCTGCTCCTTTGTTTAGTGCCTTAATAGCAACCTCTTCCCGGCCCTTACCAGTAAAGACTACAAATGGAATATCATTGTCCAATTTATTCCTAACTTTTTCAAGAAGCTCTAACCCGTTTAGCCCGGGCATCTGATAATCAGAAACAATACAATCAAATTCATTTCTCTTAACCAATTTAAAAGCTTTTTTAGGAGAATTAATAGTCTTTAGTTTCATGTTCTCGTTTTCTTTGGTTAAATAAGCCTCAGCTAGGTCAAGGAAACTTTTTTCGTCATCAACTAATAGAGTTTTTATCATTGACCTAACAATGAGATGAATTTAATTAAAAAAATAACTATTGGGTCTATTTATGAGTGCCCCTCAAAGCATGCTATGGGTTTTCTACCTTTACTCTACTGTGAACTACCCCTACCTAGCTCACGTTGTTCGTGAGGAAGGGGTTTCCTGCGAGTGTTTGGACATTTGCTGGTTGGCGTATTCCAAACCTGTTTGTCGCAGAAAATCTTCCATAAAGGAAGATTGCTCGTTCACAGAGCGTTCTTGTGATAGGAAACGATTCATTATATTGATAGCAGAGTTTTTGTCTCTGTCAATTTCGTTTCCACAATCACATTTATAAGTTCTTTTATGTAATGGCATATCCTGTTTCTTTCCACAGACACAGCACTTTTTGGTAGTGTTTGCTTCGTTGATTTCTATTACCTTCTTACCTACAAGTTCTGCCTTGTAGATTAGAAATCTAACAAATCTACCTATGGTGCCTGTGTTTTGTAAACTCCTGTTCAAGCCCTCTACATTCTTGTTGTTCTGTGCCATATCTTTAGTATCTAAATCTCCAACTACTATAATATTCGCTTTAGTGTTCTCAACTATTTTTTTACTTAATTTATGTTGCCAATCCTTCATTTGATTAGCAAGTTTTCTTTTCACCTGTTGCAATTTCTTGTTATACCATTTCCATCTATTACTTCCTTTTTTACATCTGTCTTTTTTTGATTGAACTTCTTCTATTTTCGATTGCCAATACTTGTCTGGTCTTGGGTTCTTGAACCCAACGAACTTCCCACTCATATTAACTCCTATGTGTTTGTTAACTCCTAAATCGAAAGCTTGATACTTTCCGTTATCTTTGTATTTTGGAGTATCTACCTCGTAAGATATTGAGATATAGTATTCTTCTTTAACTTCGTCTCTGAAAATTTCGATTTGTCTAATGTTCTTATCTTCTAAATAAAACTTGGTTGAAATATCAAAAGATAGTTCTGCTTTGTCTGGATGGTTGTAAGAAAACTTTATTTCCCCTTTTTTTATTTTGACCCCGGATTGGTTATAGCATAAATTCGTGAAGTATTTACTGCCTTTAAATCCTGGTAGTTTCGCTTTATTATCTCCTTTCTTCCATAGAGAGAAGAAAGACTTGTAATCGGCGTCCAGTTTCTTTAAAATCATTTGTAAGACTTTTAAATACACCCAGTTATATTTTGAGTATCCTTCTCTTAATTTGAATAACTTATTTTATTGATCTGTATATGTAATGTAATTTCTTTCCTCTTTTGATTTGTTCTTGTTTTCTTTCCAGTTCTCTATACTTTCTTTGAGTGAAAAATCATAAAGCAACCTACATATCTCAGAAAGAGAAGTAAAAACTTCTTCTTATTCTTCTGTTAACTCAATCTTTATTTTTTGAGTCAGTTGCATTTTTCATCAACCTATTTAATATTTCATCGTATGTTCCTCTCCTTGTTATCCTTAGCTCCTTGAGCTTCTTCCGTGTTTCTTTTTCTACCTGTATGGTTGCCGGGTCTTCCACACATACCTCCTACATAAACACTATTTAACTACTTATATACATCTTGTGGTGATTCATCCCCAACCTAAATCAAAGATTAAAGACAGGGATTTCTCACCAAAAAAAGTTAAAACAACCAATTTTAGCATGCAGTTTTTATTTTTTGATAGCAAATCGAGTAACTAAGATGGTTTTATTTTAATTTTGTTTTGTTTTGTTTTGTTTTGAATAATGGATATTCTTAATTTTATTTTTTTTTTCCGATTTTTTACTAGTTTTTTAATAATTTTAATACAAATTTATTAACTTTTTTCTTTTGATATTACCTTAATAACTGCCATTTTAATAACCAATTATTTTTTATGGATGTATTAATCTATTTGTCATCTTTTAATCTGTGAGCATTAAATCTCTAACTTTTTAGATTTCTTCTTTTTAATTAAAAATGATCTTGGCACAATTGGATTAGCATAGTTAGGTTACTTTGGTCTGTGACCTCCTTCACCTCCCCGCCCTTTGGTTAGGGGAAGGTTCTTCTGTCCTATTCTTCCGTGTCGTGTCATCTAGTTATTCACAGCTATCGATAGAGGTTCGCAGGAACGTTCTGATAGAGAGGAACGCCCTCTAGCTTAACGTTTACCTACTTACCTTCGCCGACTTGGGTTGCAGAGGTTTGGGTCGATGATAGTGGCTTCCGGGCACCGGCCACAGTGCCCTTGATGTTAGAAGAGGGTTTTTCTTCGTTCAGAAAAGTTATTCATTTTCTCTTGACCCCTAGCGTCCTCCACCAAATCAGAGAACTAGAGGCTTATTCGACATCCCGTATCACATCAAATTACTCTTTCAGTCACATCCTATCTTACCCAATTCATCACTCACCTAAACCAAAAATTTAGGAAGTTGACTTCTAGGGTCAAAGGTTAAATTGGTTAGAGGAGATAAAATAAAAGTGGTTAAAGGTTATTTTATTATTGTAATTTGCTTATTAGGGGATCGTTTTATGTCTGGTGTTATAAAGAGAATAGTTTTGGATGTATTAAAACCTCATCAACCGAGTTTATTAGATTTGGCTGAGAATATTAGTTCCACTAAGGGAGTTGAGGGCGTTAATTTGAGTTTGTATGAGGTTGATCAGCAAACCGAGAATATAAAGGTAACTATTGAGGGTAAGAACATTGATTATAATGAGGTGAAGAGAATAATTGAGGATGTAGGGGCTGTGATCCATAGTATAGATGAGGTTGCTGCTGGTAATCAGTTAGTTGAAGAGGTTGAAACATTACAGGATCGTTAATTTTATTTTTTAATATATATTTTAAAAAATAAATGTTTTTATTAAAAAGATTAGGTATTTTTTATTGAGAATTAGAGGATTAGAAGTTCTTAGCCTTTAGCTACTGCCATTGGTTGTAGTCTACCTACCTTTTCTGAAATACCAGCATTGTGTGCGACGTCAACGACTTCTGTGGGGTTTTTATATGCTCCTGGGGCTTCTTCTGCTATAACTGATCCATGTGTGGCTTTTACATATATTCCCTTCTCTGATAGCTCTTTTTGAACTGTTCCACCCCAATATTTGCCTTTAGCTTTTTTTCTACTCATTTTTCTCCCTGCTCCATGGCAGGTTGATCCAAATGTGTTTTCCATTGCATATTCTGTTCCCTTTACTATAAATGATGAATCTCCCATGTTTCCAGGTATTAGTGCGGGTTGTCCCGTTTTTTGGTATTTCTTGGGTATGCTGCTGTGTCCTGGTCCAAATGCTCTCGTTGCTCCTTTTCTATGGACAAAATAATCTTTTTTACTTTCTTTTTTGTTTATTTTATGTGTTTCTTCCTTTGCTACATTATGTGCAACATCGTAGACTAGATCTAGTTTTATTTCACTATCAAAGAAATCGTGGAATGCTTCTCTTGTCCAGCTAGTTATTACCTGTCGGTTCGCCCATGCGTAGTTTGCAGCGCAGCACATTGCTTTAAAGTAATCTTCAGCTTCTTTGGTTCCTGATGGAGCGCAGGCTAATTGTTTATCAGGTAGATCTATCCCATATTTTTTGGCTGCTTTTTCCATTTCATTTACATGCTCAGTGCAGACTTGATGCCCGAATCCTCTGCTTCCGGTATGTATCATAACTGTTACATAATCTTCGTTTAGTCCGAAGGTTTTCGCTGCTTCTTCGTCAAATATTTCATCAATGTATTGAACCTCTAAAAAGTGGTTTCCTGATCCAAGCGTACCGACCTGTGATTTACCTCTTCCTTTAGCTTTTTTGCTTATTAGAGATGAATCAGCCTGTTGCATCTTTCCGTTTTCTTCACAGAATTTTATGTCGCTTTCTTTTCCATATCCATTTTCGACAGCCCATTGTGCCCCATTCTCGACTAAGATATCTAACTCGCTGTTACTTAAATTTAATTTACTCTCGGATCCTACTCCAGATGGAACTTTATTAAATAGATTTTCTATTAACTCCTTTTCCTTACCTTTTACATCTTCTTTCTTTAGGTTTGTCTTAAGTAATCTTACACCGCAATTAATATCGAACCCAACTCCACCGGGGCTTATAACTCCTTCATCTCTATCTAAAGCTGCTACTCCTCCAATTGGAAAACCATACCCGAGATGAGCTTCTGGCATTGCTAGAGAATAATTTTTAATACCAGGTAAGCAAGCTACATTTGCTATTTGTTCGTATGTATCTTCTTCAACTACATCTACTAATTTCTCTGAAAGGTAAAGCCGACCCGGAACACTCATACATCCTTTATATTCCTTTGGTATCTCCCAGATATACTCATCCTTTCTTTCCAAGTTATCCTTTTTCATTCAAAATACCCTCCTTTTTTTTTAAAATCTTATTTTCTATTTTAGGTATCTAAAACGACCTGAACTTGGTATCCATTTTTCTCTTCAATCTCTAGGTCGTGATATGTGATTGCTTTAACTTCAGTTTCAAATTTGTGTTTTTTGGGATTTATCTTTTCGCCATATACCTTACTAAAGAGTTCATATCCTTGTTTTGTTTTTTCTACTTGTGCATTAAAATCCTTGAAGACTATGTTTTCAGCATCAAAGTAATAAATTAACTCAGATATCCAGTTAAATAGTAACTCGTCTAATTCACTAGAAGAAAGATTTATTTCTTTTTTTAGTGTCGGTTCAACATCGCTTAGGTCTAGCATTGATCTAAATGTCGCATAAGCTGCGTTTTCAAGAACTTCGTTCAAGTTCTTCCCATAAGCCTTGAATTTAGCATCTGCAGTATGTTCTATAAACTCAAAGTCCTTTTTATTTAGGTTCATCTTTAAAAATTGATTAGATTCAAAAAATCTATATGTTAGGTATTAAGTATTAATTAATAAGTAATAAATATTAGTTTTCTCTAAAGCTTCCGCACCATGGGCATCTTCTCAGCCCAGGATCAAACTTGTGGCCACATGAACGGCATTTAATGTATGTTTCCTCGTTTTCTTCTTGTTTTTTGCTTTGGTTGTTTTCTTCGTTTTTCATTTTTTGTTGTTTTTCTGTCCCTAGTTTAATGGGATTTCCACATTCGCCACAGTAACTGGATCTTGGTGGGTTAAGTGTATCACATTCTGGGCATTTGATCTTATCTTTAGGAACCTTCTCTCCACATTGAGTGCAATATGTACTCCACCAAGGATTTAAAGATCCACAGTTTTCGCATTCTATTTCTTTTATTTTTTCTAATGAGTTTTTGAAGAAGGAGAGTCTTTGTTTGAAATCCCATGTTAGATTACGGTAGATAGTTATGATTAATCCTGCTCCGACAAATCCTAGCATAAATGGAAGTATAGTCTTAGTTAGAGCCGAAAATGTTGTCCCAGTAAGTATCAGTAATAAAGCTATTGTGTAGTTAATTGCCTTTAAAGGTGATTTACTTCTCATTTTTTAATTAAATTTCATTTATCTACTTAATTAATCTTTTTATGTATCCGTTTTATTTTACTGTATTTGATGTTTCTTTTGCTATTTTTATCCATCTCATCCAAGAATTCATTGCAGCTCGTAGGGAGGAGACATCCTTGGATCTTATTTCTAATTTTATTTGGTCTTCTGTGTAGGAAATATTGACCTTGGATCTCCTGGAGGGAGATGACTTGAGTTCGGGTAAGATAGATCTGTAAACTAAATATGGGTTTTCTAAATCTATTTCTATTTCTAGTGAGTTCAATTTACCTAGCCAGTTTACCTAGCTTTAATGTTTTTTGGCTGTGCTCCTCTCTTTTTTAATAAAATACGATAACCACAGTAGGGGCATCTGACTCCTGAAGTCTCTTCATCAATTTCTACATCTTCTTTACATCTTGCACATCTGTATCCCATTATTCTTCTTCCTCCTCCTTTGCTTCTTTTAGTGTTCTTTCGACTGTTTCTCCTGTAGAGGTTTTAGGGATGTATGCTCCTCCTGCTAATTCTGTTCCACATTTATTACATTTCCATATGCCTGTTCCCTTTCTATTCATGGATTCGCTATTACATTTTGGACATTTGTAGGTTTTCTTGGATTTTTTCTCTATTTCTGCTACTTTTTTTCTTATTTTGCTACCATATCTTGTTCCAAATCTTTTTGTGGTTCTTGACTTCTGTTCTTCTGGCATTATCCTTACCTCCTAATGATTATATATTTATATCAATTGGGTTGATTAGGTTGATTTAAATTAGATGCTTGATTTAATAGTTTTTCTAATTTCTTTACCTTTTTGGGTGCTTGTCTTCACTACTTCCTTGATCTCTTCTTGGGTCCAAGAACCGCCTAGTCCTTTTTGCATGCCTACTATGTTTTCACTTGAATCTGTTATTACTGTTAGTCTTGTTTCTCCTATTCTTTCTTCTATATATGTTGGATCGTAGATTATTCCGTTACCACATTTTAGAGCTGTACAGCTAACTGGTATTGTGTTTATATTTAAAGAGGTAGCTTCTGGATCCTTATCGTACTGTTCATAAGGTATTTCAGCTGTTAGTAAAGCTGATATAGCGCTTATCATTGATACATCAAAGAGGTTCCCTCCCTGATCTATTACATGTACATCAACAAAAACCATCCATACTTCTTCACCTTCTTCTATGCAAAGTGATTTTAGGTCGATAGCTTCTGATTCCCGTATTCCTCTATCAACCACTCTTGATATCTCAGTTGCTTCTTTGCCTGGGGGGCCGGGTTCATATACTGGTGATGCCATGGCATTTAATTCTGCATTTGTTATTAAAACTCCTTGATCAGGTGTATCTTCAAATGGCTCTCCAGTTTCCATTTTTACTCCTGTTACTACTTTGGTATCTCCCAAGGAAACTTTTGCTGAACCGTCAGCTTTTTTAACATAGTTAGTTTCAATATTTATATCTCTATACTCTTCCAAGTTTCTCTCATCTGACCTAGTTCCTTTCTGAATTAAGTCGAATATGTAATCTTTTTCTATTTCTGCTATAATTTCTTCATCCAACTTATTTCCCTCCATACTTAGATTTTAGTGCATTTTTCTGTTCTTCATATAGTTGTTTGCATCCTTCTTTTGCTAGATCTATTGCTTCATCTATCTCTTCTGCAGTTAGATCTCCGTCCATCTGTAGTAATGTTATGTCTTCGGTTCTAGGCATCATAGCTACTGGCACATCAGCATCTCCGTGATTATCTTCGGGTTCGTTGAGGTCTAGTACAATTTCCTCATCTATTTTCCCTGAAGCACATGAAGCTATTAGATCTCTCATTGGGATCCCTGCATCTGCACAAGCTACTGAAGCTGCTGTTAGTGATGTTGTTCTTGTTCCTGCAGCGGATTCTACTATTTCTACAAAAACATCTATTACTGATTTAGGGTACTTTTCTAAAAATATCGCTGATTCTAGAGCTTCTTCACTAACTTTTGATATTTCTTTTGATCTTCTTCCTGGTCCTGGGCGTTTTCTATCAGATACGGAGAATGGAGCCATACTGTACTTGTATCTGACTATGGCTCTGTCTGGCTCTTGAAGGTGTCTAGGATGGACTTCTCTTGGACCATATACTGCTGCATATATCTTATTATCTCCTAGTTCGATATAACAGGATCCGTCAGCTCTATTAAGAACGTTTGCCTCAATTTTAACAGGTCTTAGTTCGTTTAAGTCTCTTCCATCTACTCTTTTTCCTTCTTCATCAATAAACTCATCTGGTTTTTCTACTTTTACCATGATTTTCACTCTTCCTCTTCTTTTAAGTAGTTTCGTATTTTATCAGTTAATCCAGAGATATTTGATTTCTTTTCAATCATTTTTATTGCATTTATAGCATCATTAACTCTACATTCGCTTCCTGAAACCCATATCCTTCCATTCTGGCCGACATATAGGTCACAGTTCGTTTCTCTCTTTAACATTGAGATCATAGATGCATTCTTTCCTATAACACGGGGAACTTTAGGTGGAGAGATCTCGATTATCCTACCGCTCTCTAGTTTCTTCAGCCCCTTTTCGTCCATTTTGGCGCTGACATTTTTTTCTTTATCAACTTCCGTAACTTCTACAATTACTGCGTCATCTATTCTCAAGTGCTGTTCGAGGTCTCCCGTTTCAATGTATTCTGGATGCAATGATATTGGTAATCTCGCATCGTATGGTGAGTTTATATCAAGATACCAACAGTTAAAGTTTACATCCGTCACTATTCCAATTACTTTATCCCCTTCATTTGGTATATAACTAGATCTGATCGGTAATACCTCTACTTCACGTCCTTTATCGTTTTTAAAACCGTAAACGCTTGCGTAAACCGAGTCTCCATCTCTATAAGTGTTTTCTCCTGCCTTTTTATCTCTACCTATTAGCTCTCCTGGAACGACAGTTTTCCTTTCCGGCATAAATATCACCTATTTAAAGTTTTTACTTCTCCATTTCCTTCAGTTAATTCAGCCACAAGACTCTTAAGTTCTGTCCTAGCTCCACCTGGAGCCTTTACTACTCCGACCCAAGAACCATCGTTTTGCCATTCCTCGTCAATGACCTCACCAAACTCCTGTATTTTCCCGTAACCTGATCCAGCGTATTCTGGTGGCAATTTAACTGCAAATTTCTTTTCTTTGAATTTTATAGGAATTATTGGCCTTATAGCATCTAATGCTTCTTCAACCTGTTTACTTACTTCTTCAAAGGGATCTATCCTAATACCTGCCTCATCCATAGCTCTTTCAATCCTCTGAGGAGGATGTGGTGCATCATTCTGTTGAGGATTTACTGCATTCCTAGCAATAGTGTTAATAACCTTCTTTCTTTTTTGTTCCTGTATTCTATCTCTCTGTTCACTAGTTAGCTGGATATCCCCCTCTTTAATTATCTGACGAGTTATGGCTTTAACATCCGTTGTATCAAAGACCTTTTCCATCATCTCGTCTGATGCTCTATCTCCTTTAGATGAATCTTTGAAGACCTCGTTTATTGCCAGTAGATCGCCCATATCTACTTCTTCACCATTACGCAAATCTAAGGCTAGATCTGGGTCTACTAAAACTTCAAAACGGGTTCCATGGCTCTTATATCTCGCATTTACAGCATCGTCTAAAGAAACCATGGCTAAAATTTCTCCATTTATTCTTCACTTTCATCTAGTTCTTTTATATATTCCTTCACTTCTTCTTCATCTAATTTTTCGAAGCATCCATCTTCTACTTCAGCTACACCTATCTCAAGTGACTTGGAATCAAGTTCCTCTTCCATAACTTCTTTTAGAGCATTTAAACCCAGTTTTATAGCTCCTTCTTTATCCAAGTCTTCACTATATTTATCTTCAAAGTATTCCATGATATCTGACCTGTTTTCACCAATACTTGTAGCCTTGTACTCCATCATTGCGCCACTTGGATCAGTTTCAAAGAGCTTGGGTTTGCTATTAGCTACTCCAGCAATCAATAAAGCCGTTCCAAATGGCCTAACTCCACCATATTGGGTATAAGTTTGAAGGTGGTCACAAACCTCTCTCGTCAATGTCTCTATATCAATTTTTTCTGAATAAGAGATCTGATTTACCTGTGACTCCAGCCTAGCTTTTTCTATTAATTGCCTAGCATCTGCAACTAGACCAGAAGTAGCTGCTCCTATGTGTTCATCTAAGGAAAATATTTTTTCTATTGATCTAGGTTCAAGCAATTCAGTAGCTATTCTCTTATCTACTATAAGTACTACGCCATCCTTAGCCTTGATCCCCATCGCCGTTGTTCCTCTCTTGACAGCTTCCCTAGCATATTCAACCTGAAATAGCCTACCATCTGGGCTAAATACCGTTATTGCCCTATCATAACCCATCTTCGGACTCTGTTGCATAATTTCACCTAATTTGCTTCAAGAATAAATTCCTAAACGGAATAAATATACTACAAAAACACTTTCTTGTTGTTTTATTGTTATATTTTAATAAACTTTCTTAAAAATCCAACTTTGCTTTCACTATTTCTCTTGATTTAGAATAAAACTTTTCTTTAATTTTCTTATAGTTCCTGCCACCCCAAGCAGATCCAGTCTAACTCTTTCATTTTTTATTTCATTAACAAGTGATACTACGGCCAAAATTTCATCGACATATCCATCCCTAACTTCCACTATTAATTGATCATCAAAACAATCATGAACCCAAAAACCAGTTTCAGCCATCTCTGCCTCACCCAAAAAGGATAAGCCAGTAGACCATAACTCATTTAAAACCTCTTTCCTACCTAAACGTTCCTCCGATTCAATATAAAAACCAATATAGCGCTTTTTATCCTCTAATGAAGGCTTCCTAAATCTCATACTTTCTCTATCCCAGGTTCAACAAATTCATCTTTATCAAATTCACAATTTCGTTCAATTAATCTTTTAAAGTAATTATTGGAATAAATCAAATCCTCTTTACTAAATCCTATTGACTTAATCAATGAAAAAAATTCCCTAAAACCTCTTAAATCAAAAACAGTTGAAGGCTTCATAGTCAAAATAAGGGGTGACCCATATTTCCTAACCAGCTTTAAAGATCTATGGAATTTCCTCACCAACATAGACCTTTCATATCCACTGCACCGAAGTAATTTCCCAAAATTAAACTCAATTGCTACATCATTTCTTTTACAGTTTTCCGCCACTACATAATCAAAGTCATTTCTTCTTCCAAAACAATCAACCAAACAATCAACTCTCTTATCTTTAGATAAAACCTCTTTAACCCTATTATCTCTAGCTTTTACAGCTAAATAATCAACTTTACTCCTATAAGTTGATATATCTGATTTAATATCACCTATATCTTTTTTATGTATCTCAATGCCTTTAAAAACTCTAAAATCAGTTTCTATTTCCCCTATATCCAAAACATCATTTATTTCAAAAAATACAAAACTAGAATAATTCAATCCTTTAGCTTCCTTCAAAAACTCACCAAGATCTTTTTCTTTAGAAAAACAGATCTCATACCTTTTATTATGATCCATTAATACCCTCACCCAGACCTTAATTATTCAATCAATACACTCTCTCAACAAAAACCACACATATACCCCACTACCATTTTACAAAAAACCTCCAGATACATTAACCACCCTCATCTGAAGCGAAGCCCCCTCCAACCTTACTCAAACCCACTCATAAGTGAACTACCCCTACCTAATCAAAAGATTAGGAAGGTGTCTTCTCAGTCAAAAAATAAAAAGGAGTTCCAATACAACCTCCCTATTCTCCAAAGAAGTTTGATTTTCTATTTACTTTATCCCAGTGAACTACCCCTACTATACCTACGCTTCCGCTTCGGTGTGGAAGGGGCTTCCTGCTTCAACCACGGAACTTGCAGACACAAAATCAGTATCTGTAGAGGTTCCAGTATCCACAGGCGTGACTTCGGCCTGTCCCATGCCTAAACTATCTAAATTTCTACCATCTATAAATAATCACTATATAATCATTGCATACCAGAGCATATAAAGGTTATGGTGATTCATCCCCTACCTAAATCAAAGATTGAGGAAGGGGACTTCTCACCAAATAAGTTAAACTTACCAAAAGGGAGACTATTTGGTCCCTAGGAGAAAGCTTAGATCAGAACACAAAAAGTGCCATATACAAACCAATTTGTTCCTCCATGTTCTATCCAAGTAATTCCACATCAAATCAACCACCAAAAACCCTACTATTCAGAGACTTCAAGCTTACCCTACCTCATACTATCTATTTAAAACAGAGTTGAAATGTATATGATCCAGAAAAGGTTGTAGGCCATCGGTTTTCGATATAGAAAAAAAAGCTTTCAACCAACTGACAGTTACTTTCAAGTAGTATTGAAACTACTTAGAAATAGGGTTGATTCATCCCTCTATCTAAAATCAGAGATTTGAGGAAGAGAGTTCCCTCAACCACTAAGATAAATTTTCTACTGGTTAGGAATCTAAGATGCCAAAAGAAAAGACCTATATTGATGGATTTGATAGGATTCTACATGGTGGATTCCCGTTAAACAGCGTTACACTAGTTAGTGGTGGATCTGGGACGGGAAAAACTATCCTTGGAGCTCAATTCTTGATAGAAGGAGCTAAAAACAACAATAAAACTGGATTATTCGTGACTCTAGATGAAAAACCAGATAACATCCGTCAAGACTTTAAGTCATTAGGATGGAAAATAACTGAACTAGAAGAAAAGGAAAAATTCATTATACTAGATGCTGCAAGCCCTAAAGTTGGCGTAATGAGTGAAGAAGACTATGTAGCTAGATTTGGATTAGATGTAGATTCTTTATTAAATGAAATTACTAATTTAGTTGAAGAAAAAGAAGTAGATAGATTAGTTATCGATTCACTACCTATGATTGCCTTCAGAACCAAAAAAGGAGAAATCAGAACATCAATATATAGATTAATGTCGCTCCTAAATGAAATAGAATGTACTTCACTAATTATAACTGAAAGAGAAGAAGGAACAAAACAAATAAGTAGATTTGGAGTCGAACAATATGCCGCTAGAGGAGTAATTTTATTAGAAATGCATACAGTAGGAAACGAATTGAGAAGAACCATATTAGTAAGAAAAATGCGTGGAACAAACCATAGTAAAAAAAGATACCCATTCGAGATAACTAACCAAGGAATAGAAGTCTATCCTTATCCCGATGTCTATCACCAAGAAGTAGAACCATATTAAAAAACGAAATCTCCTTTTTTTCCAAAAAAGAAAGCATTATAACTATCATTCCCATCAAATTGGTTTTTTCACTATCAAGATATAATAAAGAATCATAAAGAAAAAAAAACACAAAAAATCCTTTAAAAAAATCCTTATTTAATTATTAAAGATATAATTCCACTATATCCCACCTCCCCTAGAAGAAAAAGCCAAAAAACTCAAATCAGAAAGATCAAACAAGGATGAAGTGACCCCTACCTAGATCAAGGATTTAGGAAGTGGGCTTCCTTGTGAGGCCTTATCCTGGATGGAGTTTGCCTTGTTCACTAGGCTTGTCTCATAAACCCAGCTAACAGGGGAAAATTACGCTCTGAATGAAGAATTGGATTAGGGCAGATACAGGAGCCCATATATTAGCACATAGTGGCTCCTCTTATTCCTCAATGGTTGCTCCACACCAACTACTAGGTCCCTACTCCAGAACTGTTTCGGAGTTACCTAGGGAGATTTCTTTGGCCAAATTGGGCGATTCAGGTGGCCTGCGTTTGTTTGTTCAAGCCAGAACACCTAACTGCAAAAACTTAATTGGTCCAGGAACCATTTGACATCTGTGGTTGATTCATCCCCCTCCAAAATCAAAGACCTTGGAAGGGGTCTTCTTAACCATTGGAATAAAAAATCGATTTGACAGAAGACATTCGTTTACGACATAAAGAAAACAATATTTATTATTTAATTCATTTTTCCAAACCTAAATTCTATTAAAAAACTTGAAAATCAGAGACTATCAAAGAGAAAAAAGGTCAAAGATGCATCAAAACCTAAAATTACAACTCAAAGAGGTTTTTAAGATTTTTAACAGAGTAAAAATATGTTAATATTTTCCGCAAGAACGGAAGAACTGGAATCAAATTTAAAATCTCTTTCCTTTAGAGAGAGGATACATCCAATCTTTAAATAATTCCAATAATATTAATAGGTAGCAGGTTCTGGCAAATATGTGATAAGGCCTCTCTCTGAGTCTCTGCAGCCAAATGTGGTGGCTTCGAAAGTTTCGAAGATAGGATCTCTCGTTAGCTATGAACAGGGACTAATTTTAGCAGTGTACACCGGATTACTCAAGTTACGACCCATCCTCTTCATAAGAAGTTAGCGATATAGAGAGAAAAACCTACGAAGATGACTTTGAAGAATCGGTGGTTCGAGTTTCTGTCACTTCCATCAGTAACACCCCTATTCCTTGGACTAGAAAAATTCGAATGGTGGAACCATCGACCTCTTCGATCAGAGATGTTGTCACAGAACTCTTTCAGTCTTTTCTACTTCAATCCCCTCCTCCGTTATTTCATAAGGAATTACTTTAGATGGAAAAGCAACACCTCTAACTTTTTTGATTATTAATTCTCTA
Source organism: Candidatus Methanohalarchaeum thermophilum (assembly GCA_001914405.1). Taxonomy (GTDB): domain Archaea; phylum Halobacteriota; class Methanonatronarchaeia; order Methanonatronarchaeales; family Methanonatronarchaeaceae; genus Methanohalarchaeum; species Methanohalarchaeum thermophilum. Next base: position 912,314 of record MSDW01000001.1, on the reverse strand, counting down.
ATTATCTCATTTCCTCTATCTTGGGATCTAACTGATAGAACCACATCAGCGTTGTGCTGCATTTTTACTTCTGAACTCTCTCCATGCATTCCCTTAGTCATTAAAATCAAGTTCACTCCTCCAGAAACCCTGGAAACGCTGGATAATAATTTTACGACAGTTGTTACTTCATTGACCTCGTGGCTTTTTAAAAAATCCGATATAGAGTCTACTACTCCTCTAAGTGGTATATCATTTCTGAGGGAAGTCACATAATCTCTTAATTTACTTAATATATCAGCCCCTCTCTTAGTTTGCTCATCCGAAGATAACTCATTTAAGGTTTCAGGTGGCAAAGCCCCGATAAACCTTCCTATATATCCATTTACAAACTCTAACTGGCCCTTCTTTTCTTTCTCTTCAAAATCCCACCCGAATCCTTTAAAATCTTTTTTTACAACATTTGGAGGATCTCTAGTTACAAAATACCATCCTTTTTCTCCCTCCTTTAGGCCATGATTCAAGAACTGTCCAGCAAATGTTTGTAAACCAGAACCAGGCTCACCAAGTAAAAGGATAGTTGATCCCTTAGGTATACCACCTTGAAGTTGTAGATCTAGTCCTTCTATCCCAGTCTCCAAAAGATTATCCTTTGACATTATTCTCTTAAGATTGAATAGAGTATCCTCTTTTTAATAATCTTTTCCTCAAAATTTCAACAAAGAAATATTACATCCAGAATAGTAAACCCTGAAAAAATCTTCTTGAAATCCTCTTTGCTCCAAATAGAAAAGGATACACCATCCATAACCTCCCTCTCCTCCTGTTGAAATTTGAGTTCTTTATTGTGGAGTTTAACATAAATACAAAACCCTAATAGGTACAGAAATGAAAAAAGAAAACATATAAAAGAAAAAGGAATTGGAAGAAATTTATTTATATAAGATAAGTGATGAGATCCTAAGTGACATCCTCCCTGCCGTAAACGGCGGGGGTTCCGGCCGATTTCAAAGGTTGCCACCTACTTCACTGACTTGCATTGCAGAGATCAGTTCATCAGTAGTGGCTTCGGGCACTGCCACGATGCCCCCAGTATCAGAAGAAATTTTCTCAAACTTTCCGATACCTCGAATAGCTATGTTATGAGCTCCATTTTCATCAGTGTCTGTTTCTAATCCACAATTATCGCACTTGAAGCTTCTTTTGTGTCTGTATCCGAGTTTTCCGTACCTTGAACAGCGTTGAGGTGTATATGTTTCGTCTACTTTCACCACTTCTATCCCTATCCATTTGGCTTTATATTTGATGTAATTTCGGAGTTTCCAATGTGGGAAGTTATGAAGCTTTCTATTCATTTCTTTCCCCTTTTCCTGTTCCTGTATATCCTCTAGGTCGCCGAATACAATCAACAAGTTCTTTTCTTTCGCCTTATCAACTATTCTCCTACTTATCTTATGGCAAATGTCTTCTATCTTGTTCTTGTCCTTATTACCCCACTTTCTCCTAACATAGCCATTCTTACAGTTTCTACGGAAGAAGAAATACTTGTCTTGTATATTACCTATATGAGTGCCATAGCAAGGGGTCTGACGGCCGGGCAACCTGAACACAGGCCGCAAACTCATTCAGGCCCATGTCAATGCTTATGGCATCATTATAGTTTTTCACAGGTTCTACTTTCCTTTGAAACTGATAAGTGGAGTTTAAAACCATACTCTTTTCTAACTATAATTAAATCCTAGATATTGTATTCTTCTTTTATTTCTTCGTGTGGTACTATTAGAAATAAAACGCCACCATAGACATCTTCCACAGATATCCTTAGCCCAATAATCAAACTCTCTACTGTATTCTACCTCCTATACCAAAAATATATCATTCCTCAAGTACCAAGAGTACTCCTTGTCTTTTAGATGACCCCCATCCATATACCCACCAATAGCCTAAGCAGTAGCCGAATATATACCCACCTCTTCACCTCTTATACACTGCTGAACCCTATTTTGTACCCCCCTTTTTAGAACCTCTGATCCACCCTTATTCGGTTCAGTTATCCTACAAACGATAGTTTTCTCAGCCCTCATCCCCCCATCAACCCATCTAACATATGCTAAACAAAACAGAATAAATTAAAGTATTTATCTAAAACCCACTCTCCTTACTCCCCCTCCCCTAATGGTTATGGATTTCTCCTTTATTGTACCTATCATAAATATAGCACACATACCCCCCCTACAAACCATTCAGTTAAAAGAGCCTGTATACTCCCCGCCCCAAAGAACAAAAACCTACAGCCCCCCCAAACTCTCACAAAAGCTAAAGCTGACTTATATGTTGCCTTGTGTATAGCTAAGATGGTTATGTTTGAAAAATTTAGGGCTGTGAGTAAAAATAGCTAAGAGAATAAAAGAAATCCATTGCTGGTAAAGATATAATTTTAAGTGAAAGCCAAGTTCAAGTTTCTCCTAATATTCTAGGCTAAGAACTAATTAGGTAGAATAGAGTATTTCACTTATATGATAAGTAATATTTTTCTGTAAAAGGTATATTTTGTTGAGTAGTTGATTGAAGATGTCATCAGATGTAGAAGAGTTGATTAATGAACTAAGTTTTGAAGATGGGTTAATTAGTGCTATTGTACAGGATGCAGAAACAGATAAGGTTTTGATGTTAGCTTATATGAATAAAAAAGCATTTAAGAAAACTATTAAAGAAAAGATGGGTTATTTTTATAGTAGGAGTAGAGAAAAGTTGTGGAAGAAAGGTGAGACTTCAGGTAATGTCCAAAAAGTCAAAGAGATCTATATTGATTGTGATGGTGATGCGATTTTGGTGAAAGTTGATCAAGAGAACGGTGCCTGTCATACGGGACATGAGAGTTGTTTTTATAGGAGATTAATTGATAATAGTTTTAGAAAAGTGGAAGATAGAGTTTTTGATCCGGAAGATGTTTATGGTGAGGACAAATGAAGATTGTTCCCGATACAAGCGTTTTAATTGATGGTAGAGTTACTTCAAAAATTGAGGAAAATGAATTTGAGGAACTCGAGGTTTTAATACCAGAGGCTGCTATGTCTGAATTAGAGTCACAGGCAAATAGAGGACAAGAGACAGGTCTGAATGGTTTGGAAGAGGTTCAATCTCTTAAAAAGTTAAGAGATGAAGGTAAAATTAGATTAGAGTTTAAAGGAAAAAGACCTAATCTTGAAGAAATTAAGCTTTCAAAGGGCGGAGAAATAGATTCAATTATAAGAGATCTAGCTATTGAGGAAGATGCTATTCTTTTGACTAGTGATATTGTTCAGTCTGAAGTAGCTAGAGCAAAGGGAGTTAATGTAGAGTATTTAGAGCCTGAAAAAGAGGAAAAAAAGATAAAGGTTGGTATAACTGATTACTTTGATGAAAAAGTTATGTCCGTTCATTTAAGAGACGGTCTAAAGCCTAAGGCTAAAGTTGGGGTTCCAGGGGATATGAAAATGAAGACGATAAGAGATGAAGTAAGTAGCGAGAGCGAGTTAAGTTCAATAGCTCACGATATCATTGAGCGAGCAAAGAGATCATCAGATGGGTTTGTAGAGTTTGATAAAGGTGGAGCCACCGTTGTTCAACTCCAAGACATGAGGATATCTATTGCTCGTCCACCTTTTTCAGATGGATTCGAAATAACTGCAGTAAGACCAGTTACAAAAGTCTCTTTAGATGATTATAGGCTTTCCGAGGAATTAAAAGATAGAATATCTGAGAAACAAAGAGGAGTTCTTTTAGCTGGCTCACCTGGAGCAGGTAAGAGTACTTTGGCTCAAGCAGTTGCCGAATATCTAAATAGAGAAGGATTTATTGTTAAAACAATGGAAAAACCAAGAGATCTTCAAGTAGGTGATGAAATAACACAATACACTTCTTTAGATGATAGTTTAGAAGATACAGCTGATTTATTACTTTTAGTTAGACCCGATTACACCATCTTTGATGAAGTCAGGAAAACATCCCATTTTCAAGTATTTGCAGACATGAGGTTAGCTGGAGTTGGGATGATTGGAGTCACACATGCTAATAGAGCTATTGACGCATTACAAAGACTTATAGGCAGAGTAGAGCTTGGTATGGTTCCACAGGTAGTAGACACGATCGTCTTTTTAGAAGAAGCTAAAATCCAAAAGGTATATGATATATCATTTACAGTCAAGGTTCCATCAGGTATGACCGAAGAGGACCTAGCAAGGCCAGTAATAGAAGTTAGAGACTTTGAAACTGGAGAAACAGAATACGAAGTTTATACATACGGTGAACAGGTAGTAGTAATGCCAGTTGAAGAAAAAGAAGAAAAGAAACCAGTTTGGAAGTTGGCAGAAAAAGAGGTCAAAAAGGAGTTTAATAAATATGTTAGAGGAAGAATTGATGCCGAAATAACCTCTGATGACCTTGCAACCGTCTATATACCTGAAAATGAAATAGCTCAAGTAGTAGGAAAAGGAGGAGAAAATATCTCAATGATAGAAAGAGACTTAGGTATAAACATAGATATACAGCCTCACAGCGAAAAAGAAAAAAAGGTAAAAAATAATGAAGTAGAAGGCCCCTCAATTGATGTTAGAGTACAAAATGACCAAGTAGTTTTAGACACGGGTAAACAGATGGCTAGCGAAACAATTGACCTCTACGCTGGGAGAGAATACTTATTTACCGCAACAGTAGGGCAAGACGGAACAATCAAAATAAAAAAAGGAACTAATATAGCTAAAAAGATAATAGAAAAAATCAATAAGGGCAAGGACATCAAAATGGCAAAATAAATTAATTGAACCAGCGACTTCCTCCTCTACCTAATCAGAGATTAGGAAGAGGTCTTCTCAACCACTATAAGATAAATTAAATGAATTTATATGGGATCCTGTATCCTCCGCCGTCTCTCTTTAACTTGACAAAGCTCTTAATCTCATTCAACTCAAATCCAACTTCATCATTCTCAACTTTCTTTTTAACTTGATCCCAAGGAATCATATAGGCCCTTCTCTTATTTCCTTTACCCATCTTCAGTTCAACAGACAAAAACCCACTTCTACCACTTTTCTCCAAGAAATTATCGATCCTACTAATCTGATTTTCAGAAAAATGCTGAGAAAAATATAAACAACTAGTTCCAGAAGCCACAGAAATAGACTTATTCTCTATCGCCAAGTAATAACTTGGATTCAAAGAGTCAACTAATATATCAACAAACTGGGAAGAAAACCTATGCTGCTTTCTCCTATATGCAATTGCATTAATACCATTTTCGTCAAAAAAACTATTAAAGGCATCCACAAGATCTCTTTCAAATTCAGTCACTTTAAAAATAATTTTTCCTCGTAAATTTAACTTTTTCGTGGAAAAACCTGTATTTCTCATCCCAAATAAAATAGTAAAATAACCAAAATACCTGCGAAATGCCCTCCTTCCTTCACTCACATCCACTCATGAGAAAAAGACTTTCCATGTCCCCTCCTATCCAGAGGAACTTGGCTTAACATTCGGACCTCTCTCAACATACCCAAATTCAACACAGAGAAACATTCGCTACCTGAGAAAAGACATGAAATACCCCTCAGCAGATCCTAGAGAGATTACCCCAAATTAATTATATACGTCCTGAACACCTCGATATGATAACCTCGAGCAGTATACGAGCACTGGGATCCAGCACGGTCACAGAGACCCAGCTACCGTCACCCTCACCCCTAAAAGAGGAGATCGAAAGTTCTTGAGAGACAATACAGACAGATACCAATTACCCAAAAGGGAACACCTTTAGGAGTTATACAAAGCCCATCACTCTCAAAACATAAAATTTCAAGCATCCACCCCCACGACAAAGCCATAGGGTTCTCTGCCTTAAATACTATATATTAGAACATAAAGAATTATCATACACTACCTTCTTGGTGACCCAGTTTAAGTTCACTCTTTGGCGACTCCGTGAAGTGACTCACTCCCTAAAGAGGGTGAGTTTCCTTGCGAGGCCTTATCCAAGTTGGAGCCTACGTTATCTACTGGGCTTGTCTCATACACCCAGTCAGCAAGGGAACTTGCGCTTTAAAGAAGAACTGGATTAGGGCACAAAGCCCATATACCAACCCAATGAGGGTTCCTCTTATTCCTCAGCGGCTGCTCCACACCAACCACTAGAACCCCCTACTCCAAGTGTTTCGGGCTTACCCAGAGATTTCCTAGGCCAATGAACAAAGAAATGGCCCACGTTTATCTGACAAGGCAAAACGCCTAACAGCCAAAGCTTAACCCAGTTCCAAAATCACTCAAATGTTATTAAAGGCATTCATCCCATACCCCTTGAAGAACACGAGTCTTCTGCCTCCAACTATAACAGCCACCAGACCATACTAACCAAAGAAATGGCCTTCCTACCTAACTCTAAAACCTATTCGATCCAGGGTCTGAAGCCTCAGCTAAATGCCCAAAAGATAATAAAATTTATTTTTTATCCAAAAAAAAAGCAACAAAAGCCAGCCAACTGCCAATTAACCTTAACCAATTGCTTGAATTACTTAACAATTTTGGTTGATTCATCATCCTATATAAAGCCAGAGATTTGAAGAATGGGATCTTCTCAACCAATAAGATAAAAAAACTATAAACTCAGAAAACTTATCTATCTACAATAATTTGTTATATTGGTAATATCCTCCAAGTTGCTTTATTTTATTAAGTTGGTTTCAAAGTATTAAGTTAACTCCGAAGTTCACTAGTAAAAGATTAAGAGATTTGTTTCTCTTCCGTTTAATTAAGGATTTCTGCTCAATGTAAATTAGCTTAAAAAACACTATAGTAGTGGGAAAGTGAAAATGTTAGTATATTTCGAAACTTATGGATGTACTGCAAACAGATCAGATACTGATTTAATGAAGGGATTAGCTAGAGAAAAAGGCCATGAAATAGCTAATTCACCTGAAGAAGCAGATTTAGTAGTAGTAAATACATGTACAGTTATTAAAAAAACCCAGGACAGGATTTTATCTAGGTTGAGGGATTTAAAGAAGATTAGTGAAAATCTTGTTGTTGCTGGATGTATGGCTTCTGCTCAACCAGAGTTATTAGACAAGTATTTGAGTGATTTTTACAAGATTGAGCCTAGGAAAATAACAGATTTTTTAAACAATAGTTCAAGTTGTGAGAAACAAATTAAATTCGACAATAAATTGTCTATTCCCTGTTCTCCTAGTGGCGTAATTGGGAGAGTCCAAATTTCTGAGGGTTGTTTAGGTAATTGTTCATACTGTATAACCAAAAATGCAAGAGGTGATCTATTTAGTTTCCCTGAAAAAGATGTCGTTGAAAAAGTTGAGGAATTAGTGGAAAAGGGAGCAAAAGAGATCCAAATTACTGCTCAAGATACTGCTGCATATGGCAGGGATATTGGTTCAGATTTACCTAGCTTAATCGATAAGATCACTGATCTAAATAAAGATTTTAAAATTAGAATAGGTATGATGAATCCATTTAATCTAAAAGATATTAGAAAAGAAGTTATCGAAATGTTCAAAGAAAAAAAGATTTATAATTTTCTACATCTACCTGTTCAGTCGGGTTCAGATAGGGTACTTGACCTAATGAACAGAAATTATTCTAGAAACTTTTTCTTGGAAACTGTTAAAATGTTTAAGAAAGAGATAGGAGGAACAGTTTCAACGGATTTCATAGCTGGTTTTCCAAAAGAGCGGGACAAAGATTTCAAAAAAACTGTGGACCTAATCCATAAAATTAAACCTGATATAATTAATATAACAAGGTTCTCTCCTAGACCTGGTACAAAGGCTGATGACTACAAGGAAGTCAAATCAGCAGAAAAAAAAGAGAGATCTAAAAAACTAACTGAATTAAGGAAAAAATATGGTAAAAAAAACAAAGAAAGGTATTTAGGTAGTGAATTAGATGTATTAGTAACTAAAGAAGGTAAAAAAGATTCATTTATTGGAAGAGATAAAAACTACAACCCTGTAGTTGTTCATGACAATGTGAGTATAGGAGACGAAGTTAAGGTAAAAATCTCTGATATCCATTTTGCTTATTTAGAAGGAGAAAAAAATTAGAGCCTAGTTTTTATCTTTTAGAAGGAGAAGGCCCATCTTAAATCCTTGATTTAGATAGGAGTCACTTAACATCCTTCTCATCAGTTCTAAAGTATCCTACAGGCATATCCTCTGTGTTTTTCTTGAAGCTTATTTCTTGTTCCTTGTTTATTGCTATTAAACCGGCTTTATCCTCCGGTTTTTCTAATTTTTTCTCTAAAAAATTAATATCTTTATCGAGAGCTTGGTCTAAGTTACGGTTTTCTACATAAAAGTCTCTTACTTTTCTTGATAACATAGTCTTTATAATACCTTCACCGTGTCCTGTTGCTGCTACACCCAGATTAGAATCTGCATAAATTCCACATCCTAGTATTGGAGTGTCTCCAATTCTTCCTTGTTTTTTCATCCAAACTCCTCCTGTAGAAGATGCAGAAACAATTTTATCACTTTGAACGACTACAGCTCCAACAGTACCATATTTATTAGATGAATTAGATTTTTTCTTGTTCTCCCATTGCTTAACTTTCTCTTTTGTTTTGGGGTCATACTTCTGGTAGCCTCTATTTCTTGCAAAGATCTTTGCTCCTTTTCCCGATAAAATAACATGGTTGGATCGATTTTTTACTTCATCTGCTACCAAGATTGGGTTTTTGGTTTTTTCTAAGCAGGTTACTGCTCCAAGTTCTCTATCCTGATCAACTATCCCAGCATCCATTTGAATTTTTTTATCCGAAGTCAAAACGCTACCAGTACCCGCATTAAATATTTTTGAATCTTCAAGATATTTGATAGAGCTTAAAATTGATTTATATGGTTTTCCTCTTTTTAATTTTTCTTTACCTAATTCAACTGAATTTCTAATTTTTTCTCGAACTAAATCTCGTTTTTCTTCTTGTATTTTTCCTGCTCCACCGTGAACTATAATTGAAGCCATTTTTGTATCCCTATTCTATTTGTTTACTAAAAAATATTTATGGTAAATAAACATCAACTAAAATTAGTTTACGCTTAACTTGGTTAATAATAATATAATTATTCTGTAAAAATAGGTTGATATTATGAAGCTATTGTTAATACATTCAGATCATTTTGAATACGAGGTAACGGAAAAAACAAATGTTGCAGAAGAGATTAGTGAGGAGCTTAAAAAAGGAAAGATGGAAGAGGTTTTAGCTTGTTTCATTACCGTAGAATCAATTGACGAAAAAGATCCCGACCAAATAGTAGAAAAAAGTGTAAATGAAATTGAAGATACACTTAATAAAGTAAATGCAGAAGGAGTTTTCCTGTACCCTTATGCTCATCTCTCACAGGACCTTGGATCCCCCGAAGTTTCTGTTAAGATCCTAAAGAGAATAGAAGAAAAACTGAGAGATAATGAGATCAAAACTAAAAGGTCTCCATTTGGATGGTACAAAGCTTTTGAAATAAAATGTAAAGGTCATCCCTTATCTGAATTATCCAGAAAAATAATTCCAGAGGAAGAAGAAGAAGACGAAGAAAAGGGTGAAGAAAAAAGAAAAGTCGAAAGCAAATACTTCATCCTAACTCCAAACGAAAGAGAGATAAAGTTAGACAACTTGGATCAGGTAAAGGAAGAAGAGATACCTACTGGAACACTCAAAGATTATATTTATTCAGAGGAACTGGAAAAAAAGTCGTCTGAAAAACCTCCTTCAGTTGACTCAATGAGACATCTGGAGATTGCGGATTACGAAGAAGCTAGTGATCCTGGTAACCTTCGGCTTTACCCTAAGGGTAAATTAATTTTCAATTTACTCGAAGATTGGTCAGACGAAATAGCAGTAGATAGACTAGATGCAGTTGAAATAGATACACCTATACTCTACGACTGGAGTCAACCTGATATCCAAGAACAAGGAGAAAGCTTTCACGAAAGACATTACAGAGTCTTCCCCCCAGAAAAAGATGATGAACTAGTTTTGAGATTTGCCGGGGACTTCGGTTTATTTAGGATGCTAAAAGAAGCTATACTTAGCTATAGGAATTTACCATTAAGGATATACGAGTTCTCAAAAAGCTTTAGGTACGAAAAAAGAGGAGAATTAAGCGGACTAAAGAGATTAAGAACCTTCCATATGCCCGACATACATTCTTTCACAACGAACCTTTCCCAAGGATGGAAAGAATATCAAAAACTATTTAAAGAATATGATGACCTAGCAAAAGGAACAAATATCGAATATGCAGTAGTATTTAGAGTAGTTGAAGAATTCTATGAAGAAAATAAGGACAAAATTTTCGAAATGCTAAAGTACTCAGACAAACCTGCATTTGTAGAAGTATTATCTGAAAGAAAACATTACTGGGTAGTTAAACATGAATTTCAGGGCATAGATTCAACAAAAAATAACACACAACTTGCCACCGTTCAACTAGATATAGAAGATGCAGAAAGATACGACATAACCTATACCACAAAAGAAGGAAACGAAGAAGGATGTACAATCTGCCACTCCTCAATTGGTTCAATCGAGAGATGGATGTATAGTATCCTCGAAGAAGCACACAAAATGGAAAAACCTAAAATACCAATATGGCTTTGTCCAACACAAATTAGGCTATTAACTATCTCAGAAGATAACCTAGAGTACGCTAATAAAATCAAAGAAAAGCTAAAAGAAGAAGGCATTAGAGTTGATATAGATGATAGAAATGAGAGACTAGGAAAAAAAATAAGAGAAGCAGAGAAGGAATGGATCCCCTACATTGGAGTAATTGGCGACGATGAAGAAAAAGAAGATTTCATCAATCTTAGAATAAGGGAACAAGAAAAAGAAGAAAAATTTGAAGTAGAAGAAATAGTAGAACTAATTAAGGAGAAATTAGAGGGAAAACCAAATAGAAAACTGCCACTTCCAGACATGTTATCAAAAAGACCCAAATTCGTTGGATAAAAATGAAGGAACTCAGAAAAAAACTAAAAAACATAAAAAAGATATTAATAACCATTGGAGCCATAATCTCTGTGTTAATAACAGTAGTAGAAATAATTGAAGACATAACAAAAGATGAAACAGATATTGAAGAAATTAAACAAAAGTGAATTGACTCACTCCTAGAAGAGATTAAGCTTCCATGCGGCCCCTTATCCCAAAGAAAAGGATCTTGGATCTCCATTGGACTTTTCCCATAACTCCAACCAACAAGAGAAACTATTGCTCTGAAGAAGTTTTGATTAGGTAACTACGCCATATACTACCTCTTAAATGCTTCCGATTATTCCTCAGCGGTTGCTCTTACACCAGCCATTAAGACCATATCTAACCAAAGAAAAATGGCTTTCCTGGCTTACCAATTTATCCACTTAAATTTCTATATTTGATTCGTCTCCAAGCCTAATCCACAGGAATCTGAATCCTCCATGTAAGCAAAAACTGGAATTCCTTTAGTCCAAAAGCAGAAAAAGCAAACCAACTACAAGCTAAGAACTAATTCCTTTTTCCTAATACCTAATTCTTTTAGGTTTTCAGCATTCATCCTCCACCCTAAAAAAAAACAAACTTCCTGATTTCAACTCTGTGACTTCCTCCTCTAACCACACAAAAATTAGAAAAAGGACCTCCAGAGTCAAAGGAGCCTACCTCCTACCACCGTCAAATCATCTCAATCCGGGGCCGAGCTTATCCAAGAAACTTTATTCAGGAACTTTCTTCAATTCAGCCAGCAATCTTAATATACAGAGCCCTCAATCAGTCCACGGGCTTTAGCTTCAGCCGCACCCCTACCTACACTACAAAAGTTTGTCACAAAACCAAAAAGATCTTTAGGTTAATTCACCCCCACTTAATTAGTGATTAGAAAAGGATCTTCTCAACTACTAAAATAAAAAAATTTGTTCATAAAGATCATATATAGAGTGTTTCATATGTCCGATAAATTAAAAAAAGCAACTTTTGCTGGAGGATGCTTTTGGTGTATGGAAGCTCCGTTCAAAAAACTGGATGGAGTTAAAAAAGTTACCTCAGGTTATACAGGAGGAAAAACTAAAAATCCAACTTATAACAAAGTTTGCAAGAAAAATACAGGCCATAGAGAAGCTGTGCAGATTCAATATGATCCTAAAATAGTAGATTACAATAAGCTTTTAAATGTTTATTGGCGCCAAATCGATCCAACTGATGAATCTGGCCAATTTGCCGACAGAGGAGATCAATATAAAACTGCTATATTTTACCACTCAAAAAGACAAAAAGAACTTGCAACAGAATCAAAGAAAAAAATTGAGAGTTTAGATAAGTTTTGCAAAGAAATATCCACAGAGATCTTACCTTTCGATGAATTTTACGAAGCAGAAGAAAGACATCAAAATTTCCATGAAAAAAATCCAAAAAAATACAAAAAATACAGGTGTAAATCTGGAAGAGATCAATTCCTAAAAGAAAAATGGAGTGAAGTGACCCCTACCTAACTCAGAGATTTTAGAAGGGGCTTCCATGTAGACCTTATCCAAATGGAGTTTGCCGAGCATCAGGCTTCTCTCATACACCTAGTCAACATGGAACTTAACTTTAAGGAAGAATTGGATTAGGGCCAAAACAAAAGTCCATATATTAGCTACACAATAGCCCCCTTATTCCTCAAAGGCTGCTCCACACCAACCACTAGACTCCCTACTCCCAAGCTGTTTCGGGCTTTACCTATCCACCCCAATACTTACCTATACACCTCTCGATGTAGAGTCTGAGGCTTTAACCATTGCCTCAAAGACAATGGGATTGCTTTTTGTTCAAAAGGCAGACAAACCAACCAACTGCCAGCCCCATCATTTGTCTTAGAAACACTTAAAATATCTGTAGTTGATTCATCACCCACCTAAATCAAAAGATTTAGGAAGGTGCCTTCTCAGCCAAAAGATAAATCTTAACATCATTTAAGAACTAGGATTAATTTATACTTCTCTAAAACAGAATCCCAAGGAAAAAGTCTTTTTAACCACTAAAATAAAACAGATTGGAGTTAATTAGAAAATATTAAGTATAAAATAAATTTTTTAGACCTAGGTGTTGAACTTGAAAGTAACTCTCTGTGGGTCGCTAGAATTTACTGAAGAGATTGGAGAAGTAGCTAGTGAACTTAAAGAAAATGGTTTTGAAGTTGTTATACCCAAAACCTCCAAAAAAATATTAGAAGGGGATGTTTCTTTGAGTAAGATCAAAGAAGAGAAAAATACTGGAGAGATTGTAGAAAGGGCAAAGGACCTTGATGTAATAAGATATTACTTCAAAAAGATCAAGAATTCTGATTCAATTCTCGTTATAAATAAAGATAAACACGGCATTAAAAATTACATAGGTGGAAATGTTCTTTTGGAGATGGGTTTTGCACATGTACTTGATAAGAAAATTTATCTTTGGAATCCCATCCCTAATATGAGATACACAGATGAAATCAAAGTAATGAAGCCTAAGGTAATTGATCAAAATATAGAAGAGCTGAGGTAAATCTTTTTAATTCATTTAAATTAACTTAACAGGAAATTAATGATTTAAAATACACCCATGGATTATCTTTTATTCATATTCAATTTTTTAGCTTTAACTAAATGGAAAAGGATTTAAAATAATTTTTTTTCATTTTGAAGCAACCAGCATAGCAAGCCATAGGGTTCTCTCTTAACTCTGAATATATATTGGAAAAGATTCTGATTATCCACTTTTTTCATTTATATTATTTTGTCATTAATGTTCTATTCACTAATTGCTAATTTTATTATTAAGGTTTATTATTAAGGATCAAGTATTTTTTGAAATTTGTTATTTTAGTCTATTTTTTAGAGCTTTTATAGGACATAATTTTTCTAAAAAATTTGGAGAGCATTTAAATTCAATTTATGAGGGGCCGAAGAAATTTTTCGTGTTTAATTAGCGCTGGCCTTTTAAATTAATTAATTAGAGAGTTAAGATTGAATAACCTATTAGAGTTAACTATGTATCCTAAAAAGGATCTTCTAAACTAGTTTGGTAAAAATATTTAAATTGTATTAACTTATTGGTTGATATTTGGACTAATCTTGGTTAATGTTGAAATGAAATTTATAAGTTATCTTGATCCATTTGATTGTTTTTTTCGTTAATTGATATATGAAAACATATTTTCTTGTGACATCTTTTTTGAAAAAATGTTTTTTAGGTAAACAAAGTTTGGTTTCTTGACTCATGATTATGGGAATTTGTTTTAGTTGTGGAATCAACGAATGGTGGTGAATTTTAGTTATTAATAGGAACCAAATTCATTATACCAAATTACCTTGGTCAAAATTTCTAAATTACCGATTTATTCATGCGGTAAATCGAAAATTATTTATTTATAGAATAACAATTCATGTTTGAGGTTAAAAATATGGCCGAGTTACCATTAGCACCAGTAGATAGAATTATTAGAAAAGGTGGCGCTGAAAGAGTAAGTGAAGAAGCAAGAGAAGAACTAGCTGATGTACTAGAGAAATATGGAACCGAAGTTTCAGAGGAAGCAGTTAGACTAGCAGAACACGCTGGAAGGAAAACAGTAAAAGCAGAAGACATAGAATTAGCTTCAGAAAGAGTATAAACACCTAATAACATAAAAATCTTTTATTTTTTATTTTTTATTTTTATAAGCTGTTTTAATTAAATTATTAAATTAAGAAAATAAAAATTAGTTTCTCTAAATCCAAAAAACATATTTGATCCTGATAGAGAATGAATAGATACTTTAATCTAGGAGAGATAATTAATTTTTCCTAAAGTAATTCCCCCTAATATCATCTTGCTATTTAAATGTGACCTCTTCACCTACCTAACTGTTGGTTAGGAAGGTGCTTCCTTCTATTCGTCCGTATCATCTGGTTTTCGGACTACCGAGGGAATCTATCAGGAACGTCCTGATAGGGTGGAACGTCCACCTTTTTGACGGTTGCCACCTACCTCACCAACTTGATGTACAGAGGTCAGGTCAACGGTAGTGGCTTCGAGTACGGTCACGGTACTCCCGATGCCAGAAGAGGCTTCCTTCGTTCAGAAGAGCTATTCATTCTCCCCTGCCCTAAAGCTCTCCACCAACTTGGAGAACTAGAGGCTTTCCGGCATCCCGTTTCGTATCCAAAGCACCTGTCTCTAGATATATAAAACCACCCCAACTCATCACCCACCTAAACCAAAGATCCAGAAAAGAGACTTCTTAGGCAAAGAGTTAATTACTTAATTTAGATTCCTTAGTGAAGTGACCCACACGGCAAGACATCAAATTCTCCCTACTTACTCTACTATAAATCTTTATTTTAATAAGTCGCAAAAGATTCCGCTCCTTAGGCAGGGGATTCAGCGATTCTTGTATTCAACTAACTTAAATGTGAGTTAAACGAACATAGATTAAGTCGGGTCGTGGTGACAATCCTTTGGACAAGCCCGTTTCCTGAGTTCTCTCTGCCACGGAGAGAAGGGCGCACCAAGCGAGGTTCTTTAGAACTGAATCCCCTAAGTAAGTTGCACAAACAAGGGCTCCTGTGACAGACCCCTCCAGTTTTTTTGAACTTTCCTCTAGCGAAAACGTTAAGCTGGGGATATGGAACTCCCTAGCTAGAGCCCAGACCTCTTCCTATCGGCTTTTTGGTCACTTGATAGGTAGGAAGCCGGCGATATGGGCCGGGAACAGTCAACAATGCCTATAACATGACAGGTCAGTGGCCTGTCATGGTACTTCCCTCGGTACTGTCTTTAACCGTGGACTAAAAGGACGGGAATAGAGAGAAGCCCCATCCTCTTAGGGCAAAGAGGATGTCACCTTGGGTTTATTTGGAACTTAATTTGGTAAGATTGAAACAGGTTTTTCCTTGTAAAAATATCAACGAATACTTTCACCGACCTCTCTGTTACCTTTTTAAGTCCCTACCCCCATTTATTATCTTGGTGACATAAATGAAGGACCTAAAAATAAGTTTCAGCACTGAAAAAGAAATAGTAAAAAGAGCCTCAAATTATGATGAAAAGCTGGATCGGTACCTTAAAGCAAAAGAAGTAATAGACAAAAATTAATCCCTTATTATATATTTAATTATTTTTTAAAAAAAATAAAAAGTTAATTACTTAGATAAGACAGTAAAATAGTTTTCTAATCCATAAAAGATAATTAAGAGGGACTTGGAAAAACCAAAAACGATTAACTAAGAAAAGCTATTTTAAATAAAAGAAGAGTTTTATCTTAATATTGATTTATCAAAGAAGCGGTGGAAATTTGAATGTTAGTTTAGAACTAGGTTTAATTATCTGTATCATAAGTTGGTTTTTGTTACTAGTGATTATCTTACACGGTAGATATGTCATTGAAAAAATAGCTGACGGAAGTTATCAAAAAGGGCCTATGGATAGGAGAATAAAAGATGAGTGATGATAGCTTAACCAGTTACGGGGAAGACACAGAGCTAGCAAGAAATCTTTCTTTGTTTGATATCTCGATGATTGGCGTAGGAGCAATGATTGGAGCAGGAATATTTGTTCTTACAGGTATAGCAGCAGGCGAAGCAGGTCCGGCCCTATTAATGGTTTTCGCTTTAAATGGTTTTATTGCTATCATAACTGGTATGAGTTACGCCGAGTTAGGTAGTGCTATTCCTGAAGCCGGAGGAGGATACCTATGGGTAAGAGAAGCCCTAGGCCGATCTCAAGCATCTCAAGCATTTCTAGCGGGATGGATGAGTTGGTTTGCTCATGCTGTGGCCGGTTCACTCTACTGCCTAGGATTTGGGTCCTTCGTAACCCTACTACTAGTAGAATACTTCGGGGCTATCACTTGGCGTCTCCCAGGCCCTCTTACATAAGATCTTTGCGGTCTTTGCCGGAACACTATTTACTTATATAAACTATAGAGGAGCTAAGGAAACCGGACTAGCAGGAAACATAGTAACATTAGTAAAAGTAACAGTTATATTCATCTTTATTATATTTGGTATAGGAGCAATACTTGGGCAACCATCTGAAACAATTCAAAATTTTAAACCTTTCACCCCTAATGGGATTGGCGGAGTAGTTACAGGAATGGGAATCACATTCATAGCTTTTGAGGGATATGAAATAATTGTTCAAAGTGGAGAAGAAGTAGTAAAACCAAGAAAAAGCGTTCCTAAAGCAGTTTTCTATTCAATGATTGCTGTCGTCTCAATATATATGCTTGTTTCTATTGTGCTTATGGGAGCTGTAGAAGTAACGCCAGTACTAATTGAAGCAGCTAGTAGTCACGCTCAAATACCTGAAGACCCAGCTTTATGGCAGGTACTAGGTAATCTTGGTGAACTAGGACTAGCTCGGGCTGCAAACCAAATACTCCCTATGGGGACTCTAGTTATTTTAGTTGCAGGGATTTTTTCTACACTATCTGCTCTAAACGCAACCACATTTTCAAGTACTCGAGTAGGATTTGTAATGGGAAGGGATAATGTCCTACCAGAGCTATTTAAAAGAGTTCATCCTGAAAAGAAGACCCCTCATCTTTCAGTTCTTTTCAGTGGAATGTTAATAATATTAATGGCTATTAGCCTACCTATCGAAGATGTAGCTGTAGCAACGGACATTATGTTTTTATTACTTTTCTTGCAAGTCAATTTCGCTGTCATTAAAATAAGAAGAGAATATGGCCACAAACTAGATTACGGATATGTAATGCCCTACTTCCCTTATGTACCAATAATTGGGATATTAACAAATCTATTTTTAGCCCTTTATCTTTTTACTTACAGTCCTCTTGCTTGGATCGGTGCAATATCATGGATACTCTTTGGAATGCTAATATTCTTCCTTTATTCAAGAAAGAATCTACGCAAAGAGGAGATAAAAGAAGAAACTAAATTGGTTTCTGAAGAAAGAGTTGCCAAAGAAAAAGAATATCAAGTCCTTATACCTATCTCAAATCCTGAAAACCTCAAAAAATTAGCCAAAATAGGTGGTAAGGTAGCTAAAGAGAAAAATGGAGAGATACTGTTTACTACTATAGTAACCATACCTGAACAGACTCCGATCGATGAAGCGCATAAATACACTACAGAGGAACAAAGAGAATTACTTGAAAAGGCTTCCGAATATGTTGAAGCAGATGTACCTGTTCATACGGTAGTAACTGTAGGTAGAGATATTAGTAAAAGCATAAATAATATTGCCTATAGCAGAGATAGTGACTTAATATTACTAGGATGGCGAGGAAAGAGAAAAAGAGTACCTGATTTAGTTTTAGGGTCTACCATAGATAATGTCGTTAAAAATGCACCATGCGATGTAGCAGTTGCTAAAACCAAGGAATCCAAGAGAGAAAAAATACTTGTTCCAGTAGCTAAGGGTAAAAACTCTGAGTTAGCCGAAGAAATCTCGATGGCATTTGGTGAAACAGGAGAAATTACATTACTGAATGTAACTAAATCCCCAAACGGTGAATCAGAGGAATTAATAAGCAAACATAAGAAGAAATTTGAAAAAGAAGACATTGATGTTGAAACAGAGATAATTAGTGGTGAAGATATTGGTAATTCAATAATTAGCTATGCAAAGGAAAATAGTTTTGATACTATTGTTATTGGAGCTACGAAAAAGGGAATTGTTCAACAAGCATTGTTTGGTACTATCCCAGAAAAAGTAGGAGAAGAATTTGATGGGGAAGTGATCATGGTAAAGAAACGGCAACCTCTTCAATCGGTAATAAGGAGGATATCAGATTTTATTTCGGATAAAGTCAGGAGTTCTTAATTTCTTCTAAATTCTTTTATAAACTTCTTTTTTTTATAAATTTTTTACAAATTTCTTGGGGAAGTTTTCATGAGATAGAAAATGTAAGTGAGTGTAACAGGCTAATACATTTTTTTTAATTAAGCCATCTAAGTTCTGTTTTATTCCTCTTCCTCTATCCAGCTTAAATGCAAAATTACTTTCTTCTAATTTCTTAATCTTGGAGTGGTGAAATTCATGTCCCCTAAACCTAATTCCTTTTTTTCCTAATATATTATCTCTTATTATTCCTCCATTTGTGTATCCTACTACCCTATACTTATCCCCTACTGCTGCTTTTCCATTAAAAACTCCAACCATATTGGATTCTCTGTCTCTGTAATTGATCGAGTTCATCAAGTACATTAATCCTCCACATTCTCCATAGATTGGTTTATTAGATTGATAGAAATCATATATTGATTGTTTCATTGATTCATTATCTTCGAGTTCATTTAAGAATAGCTCAGGGTACCCTCCTCCTATATAAATTCCATCTGTGCCACTGGGAATGTTTTTGTCCTTGATGGGGCTGAATTTCTCTATTTTTGCACCTAGATTCTCTAGTAAGTCGATGTTCGCTTGGTAATAGAAATTAAATGCTTTATCATAAGCTAGTGCTATTTTTTTGTTTTCAAAGTTCTTTTCTTGTTTTTTATTTCTGCTATCTTTATGTATTTGTTCGCTTATTTTTTTGTTTTTAATACTTGATTTATATCTACGAGCTATTTTAACTAGGTGTTTAATGTCTAGGTTTTCTTCCATAACTCTTCTTATATCTTTTATTTTTTCTTGGATTTTCTTTAATGAATCCATTTCTTTAGCAGGAACTAAGCCTAGATGCCTCATTTCTATATCTAGGCGTTCATCTCTTGGTATTGTCCCTAGTACTTTGATATCTGTGTATTTTTCTACGGATTTCTCTAATTTCTCTTCATGTCTCTTACTGCCAGTTTTGTTAAATATTACGCCTATTATATCTGGTTTTTTTAGATTTTTTATTCCTTTCACTATTGCTGCAGCTGTTTTTGTTATAGATCTAGCGTCTATTATTAAGATAATAGGAAGATCTAGTATCTGTGAAATTTGATAGGTGCTTCCGATATCCGTATTTATATTTATTCCCTCGTATAGGCCTCTAACACCCTCTATGATTGATATATCCGAATTTTGTGATTTTTCAATAAATTGTTTTTTAATCGATTCTTCTTCCATGAGGTAGCCATCAAGGTTGTAGGATGGGTTACCTGTAATGAATTTATGGTAGCTTGGATCAATGTAATCCAGTCCTACCTTAAATCCTTGTACATCGTATCCTCTTTTTTTTAAAGCTGCCATTATCCCTATAGTGGTAACTGTCTTTCCGGATGTACTTCTTCCTCCAGAAAGTAGTATACTAGGATTTTTTTTAGCTTTTTCTTTAGGCATCCTTTATTATGGCTCTTATTTCCTTATCGGTTAGCGGAGAGGGTTTAGTTGTTTCTTTATCGGATTCAAGGTCTCTTGAGATCTCTTTATATTTTCTTGATATACTAGAGTCAGGTTTATTTTCTATAACTGTTTTTCCGTCTCTTTCACAATTTTGGACTATGTCCTTTCTGGGTATATAAGATACTAGGTTTGTTCCTAATTTTTTGGCAAATGTTGAGGTTATCTTTTTTTCCTCTTCTGCGTTTTCTGTTCTTGAGTTACATATTACTCCTGCTAGCTCTGCTCCAAGTTTTTTTAGTCCTTTACATATATTATTTGCTGCGTAGAGTGGAAGATACTCACCTGATGTTACAATGTAAGCTTTATCTACATAATTCTTCCTTATTGGTACAGCAAGTCCTCCGCAGACTATATCTCCTGGCACATCAAATAGAATTAGATCTGATTCCTTCATTACATTGGAGACCTTTCTTAGCTTTTTTAGTGCAACTATAATCCCTCTGCCTGCACATCCTATCCCAGGTTCTGGTCCTCCTACTTCTACACATCTTACTGAATTATATCCTTTTTCTACTACCTTTTCTTCTGTTATTTCTTCATCTTTTTTCATATATTGTAGAATTGGTGTTATTCTCTCACCATTATTTAATGTGGCAGTAGAATCTCCTTTTGGATCACATCCTATTACTAAAACATTTTTTTCTTTATCAGCTGCAGCTGCTGCTACATTTGAAGCTATTGTTGATTTACCTATCCCACCTTTTCCATAGAGTGCTATATTCAATTTATTTTTCCTCCGCGTGAATTTCTCTGAGTGTTTCTCCTAGCTCAGATCTTACGATAGATCTTTTTCCCATAGATTTTGTATGTAAGTCTTTTTCTAAAACCACATAGTCGTGATTATGGTAATCTTTTAAAGGTTTAACTTCTCTTGGGCCGTTAGTAACTGAAAAAATATCTTTATCTTCATTAATATTTAGGGCATGAGGAAGACCTATGATAACTAAGAAGTCATATTCATCTTTTTTCTCGATTATTTGCTTTGCTTTCTTCCCAGTTACTGGATATTCGTCTAGTCCACCTGTTACATGATCAATATCTATGTTTTCTTCATTTAATTGATTTAAAATCCTTTGTGCATCTTTTCTTGTTTTTGGTAAACCAATTTCAGTGTCTATATTAGCAATATTTGTTAAGTTTTGTTTTTCATATTCCACTGCAACTTCGTTAATAGCTGCTAAGATATCTACAAAAACATAAGATGTTTCTTTTTTAGCGTTTAAAACTATTATCCCCTGTTTTCCATTTGTTATTTTTCTATAGATCTCTTTTGCTGTAGTATATTTATTGTCTCCTGATCTAGGTTCTATGTATTCTTCCATTGCTGCTCCAAATTTTTTTTCTATTTCTGTGGCTTTGTTAAGCATTCTTTTTTGTCTATTTAGTTCATCTTCAGTAATCCAACCTGATTCTTCTGCTGATTCTAAGGTTCTGATCACGCCTTCAGTGTTATCTTTTATCCCTGAGTGTACTTCCACTTCTAGGATAGGTATATCAGCTCTTGATTTTTCTATAGCAGTACTTAGATCCTCACCGATTATCATACTAGCACAGGTACCTACTACACCTATCTTATTAGGTTTAAATTCCTTTATTGCAGTATTTATTGTGTCTACCAACTTTTCCTCAGCACCAAATACAAAATCATTTTCACCCATCGAAGACGTTAGAACCTTAACTCCTTCCTCTTCCATTAGCCTTGAATGTTTAAATGAACAACCAGGAGGTCCATGCAAAATAATTACATCTACCTCTAAATCTCTTAATGTGTACATTGCAGCGACAATAGAACTTGGTCTAGGATGAATAATTTGTTTTTTATCTTCCATTTATTTCATCTCCTACACTTAACAAATCCTATAATTTTTTCCTGAGGTTCTGCTAATTCTTGAGCTACATTCAGGCCTTCACTCAAGTCCTTCACATTATGTCGGGATAGATCTTTAAATCGGTTTCCAACCGTTACAATATCCTTGAAGCTATATTCTTTTAATATTCTATTAGTTTTTCCGTAATCAAGGTCCTCACATATATTCCTATCATTTTCTCCGATTACTAAAACAGTATTTTCTAGTTCAGTTCCTTCAAATTCAAAATCAATTATACGCCTTAAATCTTCTATTTCAATTCCAGAAGATGAATTATCGAGATACTGTCTTCCATTTAATTTTTTCCTATTAAATCTTCCTTTAAATCCATTGAAATTTTCTATAACTTCTAGAATTGTTTCTTCTTTAATACCTAACGAAAGAGCCACCAATATGAAAGACAGAATGCTTTCTCTAAATAAACTAAAAAACCTATTTCTGAAACTTATCCTACCCTTTCTCTTTAATCCAAATTTATTTAACTCGTATCCAACTTCAATTAAATTATTACCTTTAGAATTAACATCAAAGTTGGATAACCCCATTGAACCTATTTTCGTACTCTGATCTAATATAATCTTAAGCTTTTCATTAAATCTCTTGAAAGATCTAATTTTAACATCGCTAGCTTTTTTATTGTCTCCAGCTATCTCATAATCATTATCAGTGGATGTCAAAACGAGCGGATCACCAATTCCTGTAACGCCTAAAGAAACCTCTGATATAAAATAATCTACATCAATTTCATTAGTTATAAAACCGTCAAAAACCTCTAAGATAAAAGCAGGTGTTATCGAAGAGTTTTTCCGTAAAGATTCTCCGTTATAGAATATCCCCAAGGAATTATTTATTAAAGTATCTTTTTTTTCCTTATCTAATGTCTCCTTCAATAGAAATGAAGTTGTTGTTTTACCGTAAGTTCCAGTTATCTCTATAACTTTGATTCCCTCAGTATAGCCTTTCTTAAGAGCTATAGCCCTTGTTAAATCATGGTGGTTAACAATTTCTATCCTTGAGCTCTTCTTAGACTCTTTGATTACAGGAAAATCTGGGGATAAGTGAACTGGAGCCGCCAAATAATCAAAGCCCTTTAAATCTAGTTCCTCACAGTTATATGGGTTATATGTTTCATTAGGTACATCAATTGAGTCAAGATGCCTCGATAAAATATCACCTCCATGAATTGGATCAGCTATTAAGAAACTCTTTCCTTGGAACTCAATCATGATTCTCTAAGCTTTCTTCTATCCTCTTTTCTCCTATATCCACTAGTTTTTCATGCAATCCTATTGGATTTGAGTAAATCAAATCTATTTCTTTTCCATTCTCTTCGACCTTTTTAGTTCGCTGCCCCTCTTCAAAGCCCAACACCCCAGGAATATCAACCAAGGTGTGGACACCGTTAGCCAAAAACAGAGGGAAAATTACTATCTTCTCTAGATCCTTTTCCTTAAGTTTCCCTAAAGACTCAGGGATACTCGGCTCATTCATACTCAAAAAAGAATATTCAACCTCTTCAAAATCTGACTCTAACTCAGATGCAAATCCCATGATCAATTCCTTATTGTAATCCTTTTTACTACCATGTCCTACAACAAGAACACCAATATCTTCATCCATTATATCACCAAATTTATAAGCTTAATTATGTCTACTCTAAAATAATTGTTTTTTAAGGTGGCTTAGTTTTCTTGAACCACCCCCCATACCTTACTCGCTTTTCATTCGGGAGGAAAAGAGAGCTTACTTTGCAATTCTTAGATAGAGAAAAGTTTATCTAAGACATCACAGCTTATTCTACCGTACCTAAACCAACATCGAAAATTAGCTCCGAGAGAATACATAGATTAGCACACGAAAAATTGTCATATATTAACTCATGGATGATTCCCCTTGTACTCTCCTAGCCAGCATCATACCAACCATAAGAACCTAGACCTAAGATTGGTCCAAGAGTTATCCACCAATTACTTGATGCAGAATCTGTGGCCTTCTCCAACCCTCAAACGTCTTGGAATTGGTTTTGTCCATAGGAAGGTAAAGCCAACTTAACTGCTAGTGGCATTTATTTAACTTATTCGAACTATCTTAGGTTTATATGATTGGTTCATTTCTCCCACTAAAATCAAAGATTCGAGGAATTGGTCTTCTCAACTAATAAGATAAAAAAATAATTTTCTAATTGGAGCCAAGATCTTGATATAAGCCGTATATCATTTTTGGATAAATATTATTTTATTAAAAATTGTTTTTTTGTATAATGAATTACGTTTATTTTCGATTAACTGTAATTTTACTTGCTATTGTCTTTGACCACCTTGGGGAACTACCCGAGTCAATTCATCCTGTTGTCTGGATAGGAAAACTTACATCGTTCCTCGATAAGAGAACTAAAAACAAGAGAAATAAGCTAGTAGGGTTTTTTAATACATTTTTAATTTCATTATCTTTTACTGTACCTGTTTTCTTTATTCCAAGCAAAATAGTTTTTATTCTTCCTTCAGCTATCATAGCTTCAACTATGTTCTCTATTTCTTCTCTAAAGAAAATGGTTATAGATACCACTGAAAGAAATTTAGAAGTAAAAAGGAGATATGTTTCTAAATTAGTCAGCAGAGATGTAGATAAATT
Source organism: Candidatus Methanohalarchaeum thermophilum (assembly GCA_001914405.1). GTDB lineage: Archaea > Halobacteriota > Methanonatronarchaeia > Methanonatronarchaeales > Methanonatronarchaeaceae > Methanohalarchaeum > Methanohalarchaeum thermophilum. The sequence goes on along the minus strand of MSDW01000001.1, from coordinate 887,534 downwards.
AGATAAAGGAGAATTGAATTCAGCTGCCGTTGAAACAGCAGGTGAAAATATAACCGATAGCGTTATTGCTCCTTTATTTTACTATTTTTTATTTGGTTTACCAGGAATTGTTTTTTATAGGGCAATAAATACACAGGATGCAATGATAGGATATAAAACTGATGAATTCTTGGACTACGGATGGTTTGCTGCTCGAACAGATGATTTTCTTAATTACTTGCCTAGTAGGATCACCGGTTTTTTAATATTACTCTCGGAAAATAAATTAAAGGAGATTAACAAGCTTTTAAAATACAAAAATATTAAATTAAATCCAGGCTGGACTATTGGAGCAATAGCAGTTGCCTTAAACTGTAGGATAACCAAAAGAGGATATTATGATATTAATTCAACAAAATCTTATCCTTCGGAAAAAGATATTGTTAAATCAACTAAAGTGATCTATAAGACAAGTTTAATTTTTATATTGATCTCATTTATCTTCTTATATCTATTAGGGGTGTTAAGAATTGTTTGAGCCTATTGACGCGGTCCAAGATTTAGATGTACCACATCATGGTGGATTAAAGAGAAAAGAGTTAAAGAAGTTTGGTTTAAGTGTAGATGAAGTAATAGACTTCAGTGCAAGTTTAAACCCATTCGGGCCTCCAGATTTCATTTTATCATATATAGAGGAGGTTAGTGAAAATGATATCTTTCATTACCCAGAGAGAGAGCCGAATAAATTTGTTTCAGATATATCTAATTTATATGATGTTAAAAGAGAGAATGTTGTAGTTAGCGCCGGTGTTTCTGAATTAATCGATTTAATTGGAAAGGCCTTTATTGATGAAGAAAAATCTGTATTGGTTCCTGAATTCACTTATGGAGAATATGAACCGGTTAGTAAACTGAACGGTGGAAATTTAAAAACAATTAGAATGCCAGACCTTAAACTTGAGGCTAATAGATTTATCAATAAAATTGAAGAGAATTCCGTAGTATTTATTTGCAATCCAAATAATCCTACAGGTGATCTTCTAAGTAAGACTGAGTTGAATAGGATCTTGGAAGCAGTTAAAAGTAAAGATTCGCTTTTGGTTTTAGATGAAGCTTATCTACAGTTTAATAGTGTTAATGTAGATTTATCGGATAGTTTAGATAGTAATCTTATTTTGATGAAATCTATAACTAAGATATTTGGTATACCTGGTATTAGAATCGGCTATGGTCTAACTAGTCCTGAACTTAAGAGGGATCTATTAAAGGTTAAGGTGCCTTGGAGTGTTAGTGGATTAGCATCTAAGATAAGTGCTAATTTATTCAAAGAAGAGGGATTATCTTTTATAGATAGATCTAGAAAAAAGATTAATAAAAACAAGCAATGGATTAAAACTAGACTAGGGAGAACTAAATTTGATTACATCGATTCTGAAACTAATTTTATTTTAATAGATGTTGAAAACGCTAGTAAAGTGAGAAAAAAGCTATTAAAAAAAGGTGTTATAGTTAGGGATTGTTCATCATTTGGTCTGCCCAACTTTATTAGAATCGGTATCAGAAGAAAAGAAGAAAATAAAAAATTGATTGATGCTCTTAGGAGTATCTAAGAACCTATTTAAAATAAGAATTCTTATTTAGATTTAGCTTTCTAGAGAGTCCTGTTTGTCTTCTCCTAGTTTACCACAAGCATCAGACCTGCATTGCCTACAGTGTTCCATTTGCCTGACATAATCACTGCATTTTTCCTTCATTTCTTCTTTCTCTTCTGGAGTCGGTGGCTCTTTTTCTGAAAACTTGTATTGTGGAATTAAGGGTATTATATTATGTAGATAAACCCCTATATCACCGATCTTTTTAGCAACTTCAGGTATGTGGTCTTCATTTACACCTGGGATATAGACTGTATTTACCTTTAAGATCATTCCTAATTCTATTGCTTTCTCTATACCCTCTAATTGCTTTTCCAATAGTATCTCAGCTGCCTTCTTTCCTGTGTATTTTTTTCCCTGGTAGTATATATGAGAATAAACATCTTTGGCTATCTCGGGATCTATTGCATTCACTGTTACTGTTATCGTTGAAACCCCTAATTTCTTTAGTTCCTCTAATTTCTCGGATAAAAGCAAGCCGTTAGTACTTATGCAGTATATCTTTTCTGGATATTTTTCACTAACTAATTCGTATGTTTTGAATGTCTCTTCATTGAATAGAGGTTCTCCTGGTCCAGCTACTCCAATGACTTTTATGTAATGGAATTTATCCATAGCTTCATCAACTCTCTCCAATGCCTCTTCAGGAGAGAGAACTTTACTTGTTACACCTGGCCTACTTTCGTTGACGCAGTCATATTTTCTTAGGCAATAGTTACATTGTATATTACATTTTGGAGCCACTGGAAGGTGTATCCGACCAAATCTGTTACAGGCTTTTTCACTAAAACACGGGTGTTTGCTTATCTTTCTTAACTGAGAAGGATCGTATGGGACTTCTTTCTCTTCAACGTCAGTTTTAAAGTATTTGTCTTCGGTCACTACTTCATTCCTCTTCTAGTTCTATATCTAGATCAAGTGCTTCTGCTACTAAAATAACTAAATCTTCAACCATCAGCTCGTCTTCATCTAATTCTCCTTGATTAACTAACTCATCTCGGGCGTCACTCATGTTTGTTTTACAGAAAGGACAAGCACTTGATAAAATTTCTGCATCTTTATCTAATGCATCTTCACATCTATTTGTTGCAGATCCTAAGGCAACATCAGGTAATCCTGCTTTCACTCCTCCACCTGCTCCGCAACACCTTGCCATCTCTCTGTTTCTATCCATTTCCGTGAAATGTATTCCTGGGATGTTTTCTAGAACATATCGTGGATCTTCAAACACTTCTAAAAATTCTCCTCTAAGATGGCAGGGGTCGTGGTAAGTTAACTCGTAATCTAGCTCTTTCTTCCATTCTATCTCATCGTTTCTTATCTTGTCTGCCAATAACTCTGCGATGTGGTAGTTCTCAAATCCTATTTCTCTATCTACTACTCTTGGCCAAAATACCTTTGCTGTTCTATAGCATCCTGCACAGCTATGTAGGACCTTCTTTACTCCTTTTTCTTCAAATTTTTTCACATTGTTTCTAGCTAACTCCTCGACTATCCGTTCTTCCTTTGATCCTGACCTAACTTGACCAGTAACCCATAAGACCGAGCCGCAGCATTCTTCTTCGTCACCTAAAATAGTAAATGGTACGTCTAAGTAATTTAGGATCCTCATTGAAGCTAGGGCTACTTTTCTTTGTCTTAAACTCGCTGTACATCCTATATAATATCCATACTCCGCTTCGTCCTGTATCTCGACATCGTCTGGGATCCAGTTCACTCTTTCTTCTGGATCCTCTTGATATGGATTTCTTAGTTTATCTATTAATTTAAGGAAGGCATCTTGTCTTTCGTATGGTCCGACATCTTGTAGAACCAAGTTCTGTCTCATAGACATCCATAGTGGAACAGTATGTATGTCTACAGGACAGACTTCTTCACACGTTCCACAGGTTGTACAAGTGTAGAGATCTTTTTTGAATTCTTCTAGTTCCTCTTCAGTTATTTCTTTTTCACCGAATATCTTTGATTTCAGGCTGTGTTTCCTGTTTACATAGTCTCTCCACCGAAGAATCTTGCTTCGGGGTGCTACCTCCATATCGTCCGTTGCATCTGCTGTAGGACACCACTCTTCACATTCCCCGCATCGGGTGCAGGCATCAAGTTCAGCTAATTGTTTAGGCTGAAGAGCTCTAAATACATCTAAATCCTTTTCATTTTTACCATTAGAATTAGAATCTTTATTTTTACTCATTCTTTTTTACCCCTCTTCCTCTTCAAATGAATAAGTTAATTGCGTAATTGGAGCTGCTATTAGATGAATTAGTTTCGTGTATGGTATAATTGCTATAAAAATCAATGATATTGCCGAGTGGAAAAGAGCTAGTTCTTGGCTTGCCCCAAAACCAAAGTAAGCTGGTCTAGCCCATTCTGCAATAAATCCAGTTACTGTAATCACTAATAGTAGAATCAATCCCGTCCAATCGTATGCAGAAGATGTTCTATTAGTTTGTTTATTATATATTCTATTGAATATGGCTAGAATTATTCCTGCTAATAGTAAAAAACCAAAGAAGTCCCCAAATGCTGCCACATGTATCGAATCTCTTATGGTCAGATACATTTCGTGACTTACCGTAAATTCTGCTATGAACATAAAGAAAGATAGACCGAAAAGCATAATAAATCCCCAAAAAATCGACATATGCATGAACCATCGGAACTTGCTTTGTTTAAATTCTCTAAGCTCTAAGAGACCGTTCATGACGAATTTCTTTATACCATGGCTTGGTGTTAAATTATGCAGTATGTTCTTAATGAAGTTCATTATTCCCGTATCTTGAGGGTCTTCTAGCCAAGCTGTTCCTCCTTGTCCCCATATCCTAAATTTGTAGAGTAACCCCAGAACAAAAACGCCGATTGTTAGAAAACTGATCGCCAACATCACTGGCCTACTAAGTCCAGAAAAATACAAAGATGCTGTAGACATAATTATCCTTTCAGTTTAGTTTTTTTTATGGAATTTAGTTTTTAATTTACCTTGTTCCTTAAAATTATTTCTAAGAATATAAGTTTTTCTTTTATTAATTTAATCCAATCTTTTTATTAAGTTACTTTAATCCTCAGCATTTTTCCTTTTTTTTAATCTCATTGAGAGCCTTTTTCACTTTTCTAGATACTTCATCAAGTTTAGACTGAGGACATGAAACTCCTCTAATAACTCCGGTAACTATATCTATTATTTCTCCCTTCGTTTCAGGTTCATCTGGCTCCACCTCTATCGTTCTAACTCCTACTTCAGCAAAGTCTTCAAAATCTACTGGACATTGAGAAACAATTATCGTAGGTATATCCACATTTCTCAGCAATAACCTAGCTTTGTATACAAGATGGTTCTTGACATTTCCTAGATGCATAACTGCTAGCCTATACTGCTGTATTCTCTCCTTTTCCTCTGGTTCAAGACCAAAAGTCCCCATTGTTCGAGCAGGAGCATCAGTAGGAACGCCACTTCCTGCATTAAGAACTAAAACACTAGTTTCAATTCCTTCCTCTCTAAGAGCGTAGGTTATTTGACATATTGGCTTAGTTATGTGTCTTTTTCCTGGACCCATTGCTATTGCTATCACATCTTTCCTACTACATTCGGCTATTGTATTCCTCTGAGCTAATCCTCCACTTTTAGCTAATCCCGCGCTTCTTCTACAGTCAATTACTCTGGATCTCCTACCCATTTCAGTCATTCGTTTACCTCTTTCTTTTCTACTAGCCTCTCAACCGCTTCTTCTGGATCACCTATGTACTTAATCACGCCATTATGCATTAAAGCAGCTCTATCGCATGTCTGTAAAACAAATTCCCTATCGTGGCTGATTATCATAAATGTGCTTTCAAGTTCCCTTCTAGCTGATAAAATAGATTCACTCACTTCTTTTTTGGTTATAGGATCAAGTGTACCCGCTGGTTCATCCAATATATTTAAAACCGGTTCTTGGATTAGTACCTGAGCTAAAGCTACTCTTTGTTCTTCTCCTACACTAAGACTCTTTGGGTATTCATACAGGATCTTGTCTATTTTCTCTTCTTTAAAACCGAGACCCTTTAATGTGTCTTTTGCTTTTATTTCTATGAATTCTTCAGGCATCTGGGTTCCGATGGAAGATGATAGATTTTCAAGTATAGTTGAGTGAGGATAAAGTGAATGCTCTTGGTGTAAAAAACCTATATGTGGTGTTGCTCTACCTCTGTTATTTGGGCCTTTCTCAGACATATCTACCCAGTCATCTCCTATCCTAACCTCGATATTACCTTCTTCAATGGGGTCAACTCCTGTCATCATTCTAGCTAATGAGGTTTTACCGGATCCACTCCATCCAACTAAACCGAATATCTCTTTTTCATTTATATCAAAAGAGACTTCGTCCACAGCTTTTACAACCCCTCTATTAACGGAATAGTAATATTTCTTGACATCTTCGATTCTTGCTATTTTTCTTTCTTTGATCTCGCATTTCCTTTCTTCTCTGGGTCTCTCTTTTATGAACTTATCAGTTATCTCACTTGGTGTTCCTCTTTTCTTGACTTTTCCATCTTCTAGCCAAACCCCTTCGTTAGCTATATCTCTGATTACCCTAGGCCAGTGAGTTGCAAAAACAACGGTTAAATCTTCATCGTTCACTCTATCAATTATAGCATTGTGGACTTTATCTGCACTAATTGGATCTAAGGTTCCCGTCGGTTCATCAGCTAAAAGTAAAATAGGGTCCTTAGCTAATTGTCTTGCTAAAACTACTCTCTGTTTTTCTCCACCACTTAAATCTCTTGCTATATGAGTAGTCCTATGTGATAGATCTACAGTACTTAAAAGTTCGTTGGCTTTTCTCACCTTCTTTGCTCTATCCATTGGTTCGGGTATAGCTTCCATTACATTTTCAAGTGCTGATTTATCTCCGTAAAGAGAGAAAGTCCTCTGTAACATTATTGAGATCCTTGACCGTAGGGCATTTCTTAGCTCTCTGTCTTCTGTGTTCCAGAAATCCACTTCCTTTTCTTCCATCTGAGAATTACATCTTGGGCATTTGTTTGAATTAGCTCTTTTTTCGACCCTCTTGCAATTAGGACACCAATAAACATCAAAAATAATTTTTCCTTCAGTAGGATCGTATCCTTCCGTACCTCTTAGAGTATGCATTAATACGGATTTTCCAGCCCCACTTTCGCCAACTAAACCAAAGATAGTTCCTTGGCTTATATCTAGACTGACATCTTCTAACGCTGTTAATTCATCAAATTTCTTAGTCAAACCTCTAATTGAAATGAATGTATCTGTCATAATATACTCCCATAATAAATATTCGCTTAACGACTCAATATATACTAAACTACTAAAACACTAAACCAATTTATCTTAATAATAAAACATAGAGTTTAAAAAAGCTACCGTGAATCAAAAAACAATTAACCTATTTATTAAATAAAAAGGATTAATTCATTTACCATTCCAATAACTAGGAAAACTATCAACCTAAGATGGGAAAAAATTAAGTAAACAATCCTATCCAAAAAACCATATTTATTTATTCAAAGATTAAATATAATCCGTAAGTAGTTTCTAATAGATAAAGAGGTGCATATTTTATGGTAGAAATTCCCAAAAAAGTTCAGAAACTATTGGAAGATCCAAAAACCAATATTGTCTTAGGAACAGTTGATGATGATAATACTCCTAATGCAGTTCCTATGAATCATGTATGGATAGAAGACAAAGAAACAATCTCCGTTGGAGATGTGTTTTTTTCAAAAACGGAGAGAAACCTAAAAAGTGTTGACAAAGCTGTTATAAGCTTTTGGAAAGGTTCCGAAGGATATCAAATCAAAGCCAAATTTAAAGAGTTTAGAAACTCCGGTGATCTTTTTGAAGAAAAGAAAGAAATAGTAGAGAAAAAAGACTTAAAATTAAGGAAGATAGGTTTACTTACCGCTGAAGAGATCTATATAACTTCTCCAGGCCCTGAAGCCGGTGATAGATTAATTTAATCCACTTTTATATTTATTAAATAAATCATTTAATTTCTTTTTCACTTCCCCGCAATCTTTAACCTCTACATCTAAGTTGAAGAGTCTAGAAAACTCTTGAACCTGTTCATCAAAAGTTTCTTTATCCCCAAGCCCTGTTTCTAGTTTCAATATCCTTTTATATCCTGTTTTCTCAAATAACATCTTTAAGTTGTCTATGTTATCTAATGGATCTGATATATTTGATTCTTCGAACATTTTCTTCCAGTTTCGAGCCCAACAAGGAGTCATAAAAAAGGTGCCTGCTTCTTTTTTCTGTTCTTTTAGGTAATCACGTGTTCCACCAATGGTAAACGAGATACAGTCATCAACTAAGCCATTGGATCTTTTTAGAGGAATTAATTCAACATTTAGTTGATCCTCAATTTCATTTATATCATCGAAGGCATTTCCACAGGATCCATAAAAGAACAAAATCCTATTTGTAAACTTAGATAAAAAATCTAACTCCTTGATAACATCCTTTCTTAATTTCTTAGGTGATCTATGTAAACCTATAGATTTTAGAGATAGTATTATCGAATTATTTTTAATATCTGGTTTTTGTTTTTTTCTTAGATTGAATAAATTTTTTTCTTTTAACTTAGGAGTTAATTTATCAATAGTTTCGTAGTTTGTACAATAAACATTTTTAATTTGTTCACTTTTTGTTAATAAATAAACAACTTCATCTAAAAACATTCTACATCCTATTAAAGCTGAATTAAATTTCATATAAATAATTTTATCTCGGTAATGGATAAAAATAATGGGTTTAATTCAAAGTTTCTATATTTTAAGTTTTATCGTATTAGGTCTTTTAGCGCTGGAATTTTAGTTTGTGTGGAAAAAAGAGATATTAAAATAAAAAATAAGAAATAAGAGAGGATTTTTGGTTTTTATTTGTTATTTAGTTTTTATGGAGATATTTTGCCTTTTCTTTCTCCTTCTGGTTCGAATTCCCTGAGTCCTCCTCTTCCGAATTCTTTTGTTACATTTCTGAAGTCGAAGGATAGTGCTCTGTCGTCGGCGAATGCTATTTTAACTAGTGGGTTTGCACAGAATGCGTGTCCTTGTGCGTAATGTGGTCCGGCGGCTATTCCTGAATAGGCGCTTTGATGTCCTACATTCATTGCGTAGTTTGGATAGTTTGGTCCTCTGAGTTCAAATGGTATTCCTTCGTCAGTTCGGAAGGATAGACTGTTCGCTGAACCTGCTTGATCTTGTAGGTCGTATCCGTAGAATCCTAGGCGACCTAATCTTTCTTTGTGGAGTAGTTGTGATAGGTACCATCCATTTACTCCTGCATTTGAGTTTCCTGTTGCCATTGCTGTTGTTACTCCTGCTGATGCTGCTGTTACCGCTGCTCTTTGTGAGCCACCGAAGTGTGTTTCCATTGCTGCAGGGTAGTTTTCATATTCGCTTAATGCGTAATCTGTCATTTCTGTTGCTATATCTTCTACGTCTTCCATTGTTGTGTCTGCTTGTCCTAGTCCACCGTATTTCTCTTCTAGTAGGTCTACTCCGTGATATACATAGTCTTCTAGTATGTTATCGGTGTAGGTTGCTGTTGCATATTGTGTGAATCCTACTCCGCCTGACATGTATCCTCCAAGGTATAATTGATCGTATAGTACTGCTCCTAGTGCTATAGCTTCTAGTGTTGCTCTTGCTGGATCGTCTGGTTTAACTCTGTATGATTGAACCATGTCTGCTACATAACCATATGGAATTCCGCCTGGTTCGTTTTCCCCTCTAGCTCTTCTTCTTGGCATTGCTGACCCCATGTTCACTACTGATTGATGTTTTGCTGCGAATACGAAGTCTGATACTGGTGCTTCTCCTGCACATAGATTATATGCTGATATAAATGCCATGCAGCTTTGCATCGCTGCCCATCTTCTTACTGTTGCGCCGTCCATTGTTCTTACAACAATGGTTGGAACCCTAAGTATTTGCCAAGTTGTTTCGCCTATTGCATCTTTTAATTGTTCTGCTTGATCTTCTGGGAATTTTTCATCTATATCTAGTAGGAATTGATCGTCTACTTCGTCTTTTAGTTCGTCGTCTCCTGTGAAAACTTTTACATATGCGTCTCCAGTTACTCCTGGGTTACATTCTGCCATGTGTTCTTGGACTACAGCTCCTCCTGGTTGAGTGTGGTTATATGTTTCTAGATATTGGTTAATTGTTTCAGGGGTTACATCTTTTCCTAGTCTTTTTTCTAGGACCTTGTGGCTCATATCTAAGCCAACGATGACAGTTCTTTGTATATCGTCCCATGCTTGTTGCATTGCTGCATTATTTAGTACATGAAGGTCGTCTGGTTCTACTGTCATGTCTGTATGTGAGAGTTGGTATGGCATTAGTACTCTTTGTCCTAGAGGAACTCCTATATCTTCATTAAATGAACTGGTGCCTCTTTCTTTTGCTATTTGTTGTCCTGCTTCTTGGAATTCTTTTTTTCGTTTAGATTGCTTGTATCCACCTAATTGGTATAGACTTTTTTGGTTTTTGGATGTTGGGTCTTCTTCAAACTTGTTTTTTAGAGATTCAATAAATTTTTCTTCAGCCATTTTTATTCACCCTCTATTTCGTGTGGTTTATATCCAGCTAATGTTCTAAGCTTGTGGATCCTCTGAACCATTTTTACAACTTCTTCATCGTCTGAGAAAGATATTCCATCTTCTCTAAAGATGGGTGATCTTTCTATTAGTTCTTCTTCACTCAGTGGTTTTCCAAAGTTTACTGGCTCGTCCATTGGCTCTCCCACTTGATTTTTGACATATTCGACTTCGCCTGTTTCTTCGTTGAATTTATATCTTTGAAGGGCATCGAACATCATTCCGTTTTCATCTAGTCTTACTGCGTGACCGTGTACAGTTGCTCCTCTTATTCCAGTTCTAGCTGGGTCAAATACTTCGGTCGTTAGGAGTTTTTTGGACATTTCTTCGACATCTCTTAATCTGCCTTCAATTATCTGTCGCCCAGAAAGTGTTCCTGTGTCGAGTCCTCTGAATCTGTTCATGTACATCCAAGCTCTGATATACGGTGCCGTAGGTGCGAAATACACCGAATCAGTAAATTGTACATATGCTATTCTATCTCCCGCTTTTGCTCCTTCTGTTGGTTCTACTAATTCTCTTATTGGACAATCTGGTTCGTCCATTTCTTCTAAAGGAGGATGTACGCTTCCAAAAGCTTCTCCCGGTTCTCGATGATGCAGTAATCTAGTTACTTCATCATCCGATATCTCTCTGATCTTCTCTAAATCTTCTTCAGGATCCATGTAGTGTTTTCTGCTTTCAGATACCTTCGTGGTACCTGGATAAAAGTTTGGTTCATATCCCATATTTCATAACACCTCTTTTATATTAATTAACATTTTCAACATTCACAGCCCATATTCCCTTCTGAGGAAGATTCTTTTTTCTCAAATCTTCCTTGGCCTATATCAAAACCACAGGAAATAGTTTCTTCGCAAACATCCACTAACTTCTCTAGAATATCCTCGAGGCTTGATTTAGATTCATCTACTCTGACAAAAACTCGTCCTACTTGGACATTTAATTCTACTTCTTCTCCTCGAACTTGTAACTTCCCTCTTTCTGAGTGTGGATTGTCCTTTCCTTTAGCAGGTCCGTAAGGTACTTTCTTAGGTAAAGTTGGGCCGTGAACTAATATTTCTTCTACTTCATTTATTTTTGATAATTTTGTTGCAAGTTCTTTTGTTGTTTCAGCTAACAGTAATTTTTCTGGAAATATCTGTACCTCTGTCATTTATGCCATCTCCTCCTTAACGGAGGTGGCGGCTTTTGCTATTTCTTGGATTGGTTTATTAAACTCTGGCATTGATCCAAATGTTTCGAACTTGAGTGGTGATGTCATTTCTGGTGAAAGCATTTGAGTTCCTGCGTCTAATGCAGCTGCTGCTGCTACGGCTGGTATCATGAATCCTTTTGAGTGTCTAGTTACAATGTGGTTTCCTTTGAAGATTCCTGGTCCTCCTCCACCATATATTGAGTGTGAGAAGAACGACATACTGACAGCTGTTCCTTGTGCTCTACCAAAGTCTACTCCTGGTAAGCTTGTTTCTCTTTCAATTAGGTCGTTGTAATATAGGACTGTTGATGGAACATTTTGGGATGCTCTCATTGCTCCTGCATTAACCATTACTGCTGCTGTTAATCCTGCTGCTGCATATGCATTCCACATTGCCATATCATCTGTCGTGTATTCAGTGTATCCTGAAGAGAGAGTATTCTTTGATTCGATTACGCCATCTTCAATTGCTCTCTCAACTAGAGAGCGGACTACATCTCCTACGGTTCCATTTTGTCCGTTTTCTTTGACTAGTTCGTAAACTAGGTTATCTGCATTTAGTCCTCCATATGCAAATCCTAATAGATGCATTCTCTCAAATGATCCTATTGCATCTCCCATTTCGTTCATTGCTCCTTGTTCTAGTTCCATTGCTAGTGCATTTGCTTGCATAGCATTCTTGTTTGTTGCTGCTACGACATCATTTACCATTACATTTCTTAGAGCGTAACCTAGTCCTTCATTTCTTTGAGGTATATCTAGGATTGGATCCAAGTTTGAACCTGATAGTTCAACAGCTTGCGGGTATCTTCCCCATACTGCGGCATGCACCATGTTTGCATCAAACATGCCTATATCTAGTACATTAACGATTGACTCTGTTACTGCAGAAGCAGTTGCTGTTAAACCAGTGGTGTACTCTACTCCTCCTTCCATTCTTTCAGGGGGTACAGTAACCAATAAGTCTTCTCCGTCTTCATCCAGAACTTCTACCTTGGTATCGTCTCCTTCTTTAACCTGTAGCAGTTCTTTTATACTCTCAGAAATAGTTTCAGCGTTACCAGTTACATCTACATCTAGTTCTCTACCCGGTATCTTTATGCCATCTCCACCTACTTCTCCACTATTTAGATCACTTTCTATTCCTGCCAGATCAACACCAATTGTTCTTTTGGCTAAAGAGAAAGTCTTCTTAATGGCAGGATTTCGAGTTGGTGAAATTGCCTTAAGTGGAACATCACTTTCGAGCAATTCACCACGGTCACTATATAAGTCTATGGTATCGTCCATTTATTTTCAGCCTCCTCATTATGTTAAGGGAGTCGTCTTAGTATTAAAAATTTTTGGTTAATCGCCTTTACTTTATTGTCATTAAGCAACCACATATTTAACTTAAAAGAGATTGAATTAATTATTTACTCTCTTTTAATTATACTATTTCCCATTAAGCCCCCATCAAACTAACTTCAGAACATCAGGTTTGCAAATCAATTTTAAGCCACACTTATCAGAGAAAAATAAGATTAAATGATTATATTTTTAACAAGGGAAACCCAAAAATCAAAAGATTTAAAATAATTCTAACTTATTTACAGGAAACCTACCTTCTCAAATCTACGATTAAGCTAGAGGAGGAGTTCACCTTGTAAAGTAAACCCTACTTTACTCACATCTGTTCGTAAGGGAAAGGGCTTATAATGTACCTTCCCTATCTCAGAGGAAGGGTTGCCTTAACATTCGGGCATTATCTCACCAAACTCAAATTCAACCTCGGAGAACTTAGCTTTGAGTAAAAACTGGATTAGGACACAAAAAATTGTTATAAACTATCCCAATTGGTTCCGCATATGTTCTCTCCGGGCCAAATCCACGCCAGCCACCAAGACCCTACAAAACTTCGAGCTTACCCTAGAATCCCTTCGATGCAGAGTCCCAGACCTTAGTCAGATGCCTCAAAGGACAATAGGATCGCTTTTTGTTTAAAAAAAAGGCAGACAAAAGCCAACCAACTATCACTTACCCTCAATCACTATCAGAATAACTTAAATTTTTCAGTTAATCATCCTCTCCCTAAAATCGGAGATTTGAGCAAGGGGGCTTCTCATTAAATAAATTAAAATTTTTTAGTTTATATCCAATTTATTTTTCTACTCTTGCTGCTTTATCAGGATCCTTTGAATATCCTATAGCTGCAAGAGCTCCTATTTTACCTTGTTCTCCAGTTATCGATATCAGATCCACATCAGTATCTTCTGCTACCTTTTCCGCTTCATCTACTTCCATCATTTGTTTTTTTGTTTGCTTTGAATAGTCTTTTATTTTTTCTGAAATCTTTATTTTGTCATATATAGCTATTGCTGTATCATCAGAAGAGGTAAGTTCATTAAACATCTTTTTAGCTTCTTTTCTTAATTTTTCTTCCTTTGAAGGTTTTACGGCAAAACTTATAGAGATCCCAACTCCATTTTGAGTTCTGTAAGGGTTCTCGGTAAAAAGTTGAACTATAGTGTGGTTAGTGTAATTTATTCCCTCAATTTTATCTAGTTTGTATCCTACTTCGTTAGCTAATCCCCATGTAGCTCCTTCTTCACCAGTATCAGTATCATCAACACCAATAGTTATTTTCTTGTGTTTTGGAGTTACTATCGAGGCTTTCCCTAACTTTCCTCCGCCTCCTCTTTCTTCGACTTCAACTCTTTTCACACCATCAGCTAATCCTCTACACATTGCTACGGCTACTCCAGCACCCGCTAAACCAGCATAGCCTACTTTTAATTCGTCTTCTTCTATTCTTGCTTTCTCTATCCCTGCAGCAGCTAAGCCAGGAACTAGATCTAGATCACCTCTACCTTCATTTAGATAAAATATATTCCTCGCTCCTTCCCTTCTACCTTCTAAAACCAACTCTCCAGTTTCCTGGAAATGTCTCATCTCCCAAGCTGCTCCTCCATAACAAACTCCACGAGCATGATTTTCAATTAATTCAATTAGATTATTCTCCTCATCTGCACACATAGTTATTTTCTTGTAAGGTGAAATCCAAGGCTCATCCATTAAATCCTTTACCTGTTCTGGTTCTAATACTTCCATAATAACCACCAATATAGAGGATATATATTAATTAATTTGCCTATATATAAAAGGTAACAAGCACTTTAATAGTCTTTTGGTAAATTTCATCATTTATCCCCAAAATTAGCCAAGTATATAATAAAAAATAAAAGTAGCTTTTACTTTTACTCATTACTGTATCTGAAATTTTCTTCGCATTCACTTACTCAAAGGAACCAAGGCAGGAGATAGATCAGCTTTCTAAAAAGATTGAACATATGGTTTCAAAGCTGTTCTCTTATTCAAACTCCAAATTGCCTTATCTTCACTAATTTTGTTGTTTTGTTCATTAAGAACATTAAAATATTTCCTTAAAACAAGTTTTTAGTATACTTCATGCGAGAAACCAAATGATATCAAAGAGAACGAACTGAATGCTTTCTAGTTTAGGTACTATATTTCATTTTTGTTTCAATTAGAGTAAAATATCCTATATAGCATAGATCGGATAATAAAAATCGCTGTATCTTTCCAGTAGAGAAGAGAAGTCTTAGCAACCTAAAAATTGAATTAAAAAAATAAAAAATGTATATAGCTACAGTAATATAGAACATATCACTAGAAAATGTCAAGCTTTTGATTCCTTTTTTTATTTAATCAGATCGAGAGGTTAATTAAAACATTTATCAACTTCTTCTTTCGTTTTTTTCTTTATTTTTTTAAGTTCTTTTCCTCCTACTGGTACTACTGCTAGTATTTTTATTTCTAATTCATCTATTTTTTCTTCTGAATTTATGTTGCCTTCAAATTCAACACCTTGTTTTTCGTCTACGAAGCTGAATCGTATTTTGTCTTTCATCTCGATTCTTCCTTTTATGTGGCCGATTATGCCTGGTCCTACTTCTATTATCTTTTTTCCTAGCGACTCAATTACCTTTGAAATGCAATTTTTTATGTTTTCCTGTTCCTGTTTTTTATCCAATTTTTTTTCTATAATTAAAGTAAAACTATCTAGGTTATCTTGTTCCAAGTGACCGTGACTGTGGTCTAAGTTTTTTTCATTCATTGAACGATCCCACTTACAACATTTTCTAGTCCTATTTTTTTTCTTGCGCTTATTTTATGGAGCTGGCCATCAGGGTTTTCCTTGTTGAGGAACTTACTTACTTTTTCTTCGATTTTTTTCATTTCTTCATCGTCTGCTAGGTCTATTTTATTGATCAATATTCTATCTGCAAATGTTAGTTGATTTTCAACAGTTCTAAATTTCTCCATTAGTTTATCATATCTTGATACATCAATTAGGGTAAGTGTTTCTATTTCGTCTACATATTGTTCAACTGTTCTATATATCGGGAGTAGGGATGCTACTCCTGATGTCTCTAGGATTATGATATCTGGTTCAAAGTTTTTCTTTAGATCTCTTATTTGAGCTACTAGATCTTGCTTCACTTCACAACAGACGCATCCCTTTGTTATTCTTTTTGCTTCCATTCCGAAATCGTTTAATGTTTCTCCATCTATTGCTATTTGGCCAAAATCGTTTACTAATATATTTATTTTTTTATCTTTTTCTTCTGTTAGTCTTTTGGCCAATTCTATGATGAATGTCGTCTTTCCTGTTCCTAGAAATCCTGTTACTATTACGAAATTTGTTTCGAACATTATATCAAACTTAAGGAATTAAGTTAGGGGGTTTAATTATTAAATTTTTTGTTTGTAAAAGTTACAATTACTACTTAGTTAGCTTTTGTCTGCCAATAGCATAAACATTAATATTTTTCTTTATATTTCGAGAATGGAATCAAATTTAAATCTAGGTTTGAAGCAAAAGACTTAAATTGGTTGTTTTCCTTAGAATGTAAGTGAGGTGACTTATGAGATGGAGTTTAGTGTCTTAGGTGCTGGTTTGTTTACAGTAACTATAGGTTTATGGATAGCAGGAATGGGCTTAGCAGGACTAGCAGACCTAGAAACAGCTCTAAAAATTGTTTTCTTAGTAGGTATAGTAACAGGCATACTTTTTACATGGACACTAGTATTAAAAGATTACTTCTCAGCTACCATCTTAGGAGTAGCAGGAATCTTTAACTTCATGCAAGCAGGTATAAGCGGTTTCTACGAAAACTACGACGATAAAACAGCTTCTCAAGTTCTATCCTATATAGGAATCTTTTTACTTGTAGCAGGTGCAGTAGCATTCACAGAACTAGCTTTAACCTATGTAGGGGCTTGGCTTGTACTAGCTGGAATAATACTCTTCCTAATTACTTCAGCAGTCTACGGAAAAGCACCAAAAGCTTGTAGCTACGGAATAATAGGGATTTCAATAATCAACACCGTATTAAGCTATATGATCTGGCTCGGCCTATAAATTTCCTTCACAAAAACAATTTACCCATTCCATTTATTTTTTTTCTTTCTTTACGACAAAAATAAAAAACCTAAAGTAAATTTTATTTTATTTTCATGCAGTTACTTAGCCAAGTTATTGATAGACTGATATTGCTTACAAAAAGCATTTTACCTCTAGTTATATTAGGAATAATCGGTGGAAATATATTAATCGAATTTGGTTTAACTAAAAAACTATCTAAACCAATTAAACCATTTTTAAGGATATCTAATTTACCAGATAAGACTTCTGCTCCCTTTATTACATTAATCGCTAGTGGTGCAGCAGCTTATAGCATGTTCTCAAATTTCTACGAAAAAAATTACTACAATGAAAAACAGATAATTGTTGCAGTAATCTCAAGTACTTTTTTTTCCTATCTTGGCCATATCCCAACCTATTACTTACCTTTCGTATTACCTGTCTTAGGCTTAAAAACCGGTCTAATGTACCTCTCTATCGAGCTTTTTGTAGGTCTAATGATAACATTAACTGGGGCTTTAATAGGATATCGTAAACTTAACGAACCAAATGAAGAAAAAGATGATATTAGAGGATTTGAAGTAAAACACGACTGGAGAAAAAAAATTAAATCGGGAACCAAAAAATCGATTCCAACTTTAAAGAAAATAGTTCCAAGATTAGTCATAATATACCTCGTTGCTTCAATAGCTTTATCTTTAAATTTATTTGATCCAATAACCAACTTTTCTGAACCAGTTACAAAGCTAGTTGGATTACCTGGTGAATCTTCAACCATAATTGCACTCCGATTTGTAGATGTTTATTCATCTATTATATTAGCAGGAAATCTCTTATCCGAAGGAGTTTTAACTTCAATTCAGATTATTTTGGCACTTTTAGTCGGTGGTATTATCTCAATCGGTATTTTTTTCTTCAGATATTCCCTTCCAGAGGATATAGCTTATTTTGGGGCAGAAACTGGAACTAAAATTGCCTTGATCAGTCTTATAGCAGAGTTAGTCTTTCGAGTCTTTATAATACTTTTTGTGTTTATAATTTTTTAATCTCCAAGAAAATAACCTTAGCAATGAAGATATGTCTAAGATTTCACATGCCCGAGATAATAGATAAAGGGGATGCTAAAAAATTAATAGAGAGACTTAATAGGTTTGAAGAAATTAAACCTATTTTAACTGGCCCTATAGGCAAAATTAGTGCAATAGATAATGATATAACTGATTTAGTCGATTTTGTTAATTTAAGATGGAGCAAATGGCTAAGTAAAAACTCTGGAAAATATGACCTAATAATTAATGCAGGACATTTTAATAGCGTTAAAAAATTTAAAGCAGATTGTCGGTACCTATTAACCGAGGTTAATGACTGCAATGCTATTGGAATAGATCCAGGCAGAAAAATAATCTTAAAACCCCATAACAAGACTTTTGAAAAAATAATAAATGAATTTAAATCTGATGAATATCGAATAGTAGACATCAGTCGATTTCAAGGTAAAACCTGGAAAAAGAGAAATATTACTTATAGAAGAATCGCTGCTGCCCAAAAAGGCGAATATCTTCTGTTAAATGGAAACATAATAGGTAAAGTCACCTCGGAAGATGTGATATTGAAAGAAAGAGATGGCAGATTAATAGAAGCCGATGGAGTTAAATTAAGAGAAAAGGATTTACAAAAAATCGACGAAATTAACCTGAAAAAAAGTAAGATAGTTACAAAAAGAGAGATAAATAGAAAAGACTTCAAGGCAAATAAATTAGATATAAGTCAAGACAAAGGAGTTTTATTTGTTGAACACAATGCAATTAAAACATTTGAAGTATTAGAAGATTACGACTCAATCAGTGGAGCCGTTTTAGTGGGAGACGACACTACTATACTTGGAGGAACTATCTTTTCCCGGCTTTCCATACCCATAATTGGTATCAGAGATAATGATCCAGACAATTTTTTTAAAAATGAATCCTATCATAACGGGTCAACCATATTGTTCACCAGAGAGGATGATGAATTTGGAAAACATATCTTTAAAAAGATATTTGAAGGAAAAAAATACATAAAAAGAAATTTCTATGAAGTTAAAAGAGACATTATAGCTACCTCTAGAAAAAAAGAGAATTTCAAAAAGTTAAAGATATTTTAATTTACTAAATATCTACGACATCCCCTGCAAACAAAGAACAGAGTCTTAGCCCAAACACAATAGATTAAAACAGGATTTCAAAAAGGTATAAGTTAATTCTAAACTTCAATACTTATCGACTCAAGATCAAGTAATTAAAATTACTAATCTTATTCCTAAATACTTAAATTCCCCATAATTAATTTAAATGATTTTAGTAAAATTCTCTCTAATTTACTTGCTATTAGCGATAAGGGCAAATAAGGTTCTATGGCCTCCTCCAACTTTATCAAAAAAAGAAGAAGTTTAGCTTGACAACATGATCTATACCACAGCACCAAACCCAAAATCAGAACAATAAGGCTTCCAGAAAATAAAAAACAAGATCAAGACGTGAAGTAACCTCTACCTAACTTCACATCTGTTCGATGAGGAGAGGGTCTTCCCCGATGAATAGATAAAAAAATCCTACACCAACCAAATAACCCTATATGTTCTTTAATGTCAGATCCACAACAACCACTACACCCACACCAAAAAAATTGCAAACTTAACCAGATTCCATCTAATCCTGGCCTAAAACTATATCCATTGCTTATAGACATGGAATCGTTTTTTATTGTATATAAATAAAAACAAACCAACCAACAGCTATTTAAATATAAATTAATTATTCAAACAACTTAGTTTTTAGATTTATCCTCTTTTTATCCTTAAAATAGAGGTCTGAGGAAGAGGTCTCTTCAACCACTCAAGCATAAATGATAATTAGATGTATCACTTTGATATTGATAAACCAATAAATGAGGTAGAGTTAATATGAAGGCAGTTTGTCTGGATTTCGAGAGTATTTTATTTCCTGAAATATGGGAGAAAGTTGCAGAAGAAACGCAGATCGAGGAACTAAATCTAACCACTAGAGATGTTTCAGATTATCAAAAACTTATGGATCATAGATTTAAATATCTAAAGGAGAATGAAATAAAATACGAGGATATAAAAGATATTATAATGGATATTAGGCCTCTTAATGGAGCTAAAGATTTTATTAATTGGTTAGAAAAAAGATATATAGTTTCTATTTTAACTGACTCTTTTTACGAATTTATTTTCCCAGTTTTAGATGAATTTAATAGGCCTATGGCGTATGCGAGGCAGTTAGAAATAAATGATAACGGTTACCTAGTAGATTACAAGCCAAAAGGAATAAATATTAAGCTAAAAGCATTAAATAACTTCAAAGAAATTAATTTAGAGACAATTGCCGTTGGAGATAGTTACAATGATATCGAGATGCTGGAAGCTGCAGATAAAGGAATTATATTTAGGCCCTCTAATAAAGTAAAAGAAGATTACCCTAAATTCGAAACAGTTCAAAACTATAATGAATTAAAGAGAGTTATAAAAAATAACTTATAACAGATGAGGGATCTAATATGAATGAAGAAGAAAAGGAAAGAATCATAAAATTTGGCAAGAACTTCTCTTCTGATGTCAAAAAAATGGTCAAGAACGATGAAGAAGTCAAAAAAGATGACATCGAAGACATGAAAGAAGAATTATCTAACTCTCCATACTACAGTAATAGAATTCTTCCAGAAATTAGAAAAATTGCCGGTTGTAATGATCCACATGACTTAGGAACTTATTCAGATTGCACAAAAAAACAAAAAATAAAAGCTAGTGACTACTTAGATATTTTCTGGGAGGTAGTCCAAGAAGAGTTAATTAAAGAAAAAAGTAACACGGAAGAAAACACAGGAGAAAATAATTAAGTTATTAGAATCTACTTTTTAATGAAATTATGACAAACGAAATAGATATAAATGAAGAAAATGTAGATGAAGATTTAAAAAAGAAAGCAGACTTCTGCAAGGATAAATGCCCAGTTTGCAACAGAGCCAGAGAAGGAAAAAAAATATCCAAATTCTTCGTTAAACACATTGACAGAAAGGTATGTCCAATGTGCAAGGCTTATGAAGAAGTTTATGGTAAAAAAGCATATGAGTGAAGCGTCCACTACTTTATCCTAGTGGTTGAGAAGATTCCCTCCAAAATCTCTGATTTTGATAGGAGAGGAATTAAGGTAAATGTAAACCTTAAATGCTTAGGGAACATATCTTCAGCCAGAGTCAATAGAGCCAAAGGCAACAAGCCCCTGGCACCCATGGAACTCCCTTCTTCGTTTTTTGAGGAGAAAACTGCTTTGCCGGAGCAACACTATTGCACCTGGGCCCTAGACTTTTCCGCCGCGGCCAAAAGCTTTCCAACAAGGTATAACAGGACAACTGACCATGTCCCGTTCCCAGAGGCAGACCAACCACGGTCAACTGGCGCCTTGGAGCCGGTGGCAGATAAGTGGAAAAACCCCCCTACCTAAACAAGGTAAGTCCCCAAAGCCAACCGAAAATTAAATTACCTCTTTAGCCTAATCCTTCCACACGCAACCCTCTTCCTATCTTTAATTAGGTAGAGGTAGTTGACTGTTATTGGTTCCTCAGATTACCTCCTATTCCAGCTATTTTTATTAATTTTTTTAATTTTGTTTGATTTGATTCTTTTAGTGGCTTCTTTTTTGTCTAGATATTTTTGGTTTAATGGAATCCAAGTGGTCATAAAATTTAAATAGGATAATGATTCTTAGAAAAAGGGATATATAACCTAACTTAACTTAAATAGGTGGTTCGGTTTGTTCCGAGAAAAAGGTTTAAATCATTTCAAAGGAATTCAGGAGGGAGTAATTTGAGTTTTAAGAGAGAGATGCGCGGAGCAAGTTTGATAATCGGTAGTATAATAGGTGCTGGTATATTAGGGATACCATACGCAGCTAAAGAACTTGGACTGATTCCATCGCTCCTAGTTATGCTTATAATTGGTGTTGTTCTTTATTTTACTTCAATAATCCTTTTGAAATTTTCGGCAAAGTATCAGGGAAGTCCCATAGCTTCTTTAGCTAAGAATACTCTAGGCAGACCTGGTGGTTATCTGATGATGGCAGGAGCAATGATATATATCTATGGTGCTTTATTAGCTTACATGTCTGCTGGTGGAAACACCATTTCTTCGCTCTCCCCAATTAGTGAAGTTCCTGCCGCATTAATTTTCTGGCTAGTTTGTTCATATATTATATTTAAGGGTCTAGAAGCATCAATAAAGACGGAATTTATTTTAGTAATGGGGATTATAGGTCTTTTTATTTTGGTGACCTTAACTAGCCTTCCACACAGTGAAGTAAATAATGCTCTTTACACCAACTTCAATGGAATCCAAACATTTGTAGGGGTTTCCTTATTTGCATTTGTTGGACATGCAATGGTTCCGGATGTCTATCTTGATCTCAATGACTACGATGAAGCTAAAAGGAGCGTTAAAATAGCTTTTGTCCTTATCTACTTCCTTTACGCAATATTGACTATAGCTTTTATTTTGGTCTTCGGTAGAGAAATACCACAAATTGCTCCGAAAGCATTCAAACAACTTTACGGTAATATAGGCAAAATTATAGGAAACCTTCTTCCATTGATAACAATAACTACGAGCTTTATTGGCTTTGGTTTAGCTCAAAAAGACAACTATGATGATTATGTAGGGTTGAATAGGGAACTAGCTTGGGGAATAACTACAATCCCACCATTGTTTCTGTATCTATATGGGATTAGAGAATTTGTCGGCGTATTACAGATCGCAGGAAACGTTGGTGCAGTAATAATGACTTTGATTGTACCAATAGCAATGTACGCAGTTTGGAAGTACAATATCTAATTAATTTTCTCTAAGACCTATCAAATAAACTCTTTTTTTATTTTAATTATTACGAAATTAATTTTATTTATTTAATTAATATTTGATTAATTTTTTAATACTTGAAACATAGTAATAAAATAGAGATGATAAATTTGCCTAGTGATAAGGATAAGATTATCATAGATAAAATAAAAGAGATTAAAGGAATTAAGAAAGTTAAAGAATTATCTAACAAAGAAAAGGATCGAATAATGGAACTAGAAAAAGAAGCAGAGGACAAAGTACTAATGGGAATGGGTAAAGGAGATAACCAAGGAGTAAAAAAATGTATAGGTGAAATGGAAAACGTATATGTGTTCGGAACAAATAGGGAATTTAAATGGCCAGAAGGACCAAATGTTATATTCAAACACTCAGGAGAGGTGATCGGCAAAGAACTAGATGACAAAGAAGAGACTGAAGAACTAAAAGAAGATGAAGATGTAAGCATAAAAGGTAACCTAATTATTTATAAAGATAAGATGAAAAATTTATCCTCTGGCTCAGATGAACCTCCTACAGTAGTTTTTCCAGCTAAAAATTTCAAAAGATTAGAAGAAAAAGATAAGATAGAAAAAGCCATATTTGCATCTCCCTGCGCTCCATCCGATGAATACCTCAAGGGCCTATTAGGTTTAGATAAATCAAACCAAGACCTAGGAACAGTTATAGTAGGAGTGAAAACATCTAAAAAATAAAATAATACAAAAAGAAAAACTCTACCCGAAACCAATTTATGCCCAAAACAGATCTATATAGCTAGCGAAAAACATAAAAGCAAAAAACCAACACTAAAATTTTTTTAATATTTATATAAAGTAGCATATCTTTCCAACGCCACCATTTTCACTATTATATATTCTCCCTCATAGCTTCCATCAAAATCCAATAACCACTTGACCACCTCTGTCCTAAACAGCGAAAGGCTTCAATAGAACTCTAGATTAAGCTCTTACTTGAACCACATCCCAATCCAAAGAACTCGTTCCTATCTTCCCTAGTATGCCCGCAAAGCTACCTCCTAATCACAACACAAACACTTCAGAGTTACCTATCTAATTACTGTTATTTACCTTCATCATACAACTCTTTGATACCTAGTCCACAAATATCCTCCATATAAGCAAAAAGCAGATTACTCTTTGTCTAAAAAAGGATACACGTCAAACAACCACAAGCTTCTATAAAAAACCATTTCCTTCCTTATAATCCTTAATTTTTCATCAGATAACACTCATCCTATTACCCACTAAAAGACACAGATCTTATGCTTCATTACTTATAACCCTATAGTAAAGTGAGGCAGAGAACCCTAGGGCTTGCCGTAGGAGTAAATGCCATAAGTTTT
Organism: Candidatus Methanohalarchaeum thermophilum; assembly: GCA_001914405.1. Taxonomy (GTDB): domain Archaea; phylum Halobacteriota; class Methanonatronarchaeia; order Methanonatronarchaeales; family Methanonatronarchaeaceae; genus Methanohalarchaeum; species Methanohalarchaeum thermophilum. The sequence continues at coordinate 863,409 of MSDW01000001.1, read as the reverse complement.
ATATTTATTGGGTGAATTATTACTTTTACTCTAAATTGCTTCTTTGTTAGGGATGCTCTAGGTTTCAAGAAACCATTGGGTTGAGATGGCTGGCGTCAGGTAGCGTGTAGCTATCAAGGAGCAGTTGAAATCAGTAGTATACTGCGGCTGCCTTAAATAGTCTCATTCCAAAGCGTAAGTTCTTATCGACTGGAAAAACGAGGTGTTTTCAGAAGTAGCAGGTTCGTCCTGCCACATGAAACTCCACAGCTTTGCTTTGGGGGTACTTCACAATGGAAAAACCCTATATCCATCTCTTCATAAGATTTTCAAGTTTTTATCACTATCAAAAAGAATCTTTAGATTAAATTAATCAATTAATTTTAGTATTAGAATCTTTTATCGGAAAATGTATTTTTTTAGCCCTGAGTGCTTCAAAATTGGTGTATATTTGGTTGAAAGAAGAAGAGGTTTTTTAATGGCCTATTGAAGCTATTTTTTTAGATCATTTTTTCTCTTGCGTATAAGATTAGGTAAATAAGGGAGAAGGCCATTAGGAAGATTCCTCCTAGGAATAGAACTGATGAGAAGATTTTGAGGATTCCCTGTGCACCGGATGTCATTGACCCTATAAATGATGAAATTACTGCTATTATAAATATAGCTAAGCCCTTAACGAGGTTGTCTCTCATTTTGTTCTTACCTCAAATCCTCAATGAAATTTGATTTAGAATGTTTTTTTATTTTTCAAATGACTTTAATAGTTCATCGTGGTTAGGGTATTTTTCTTTGTCTTTGTGAGGGAAATACATTGCTCTTGGGAATTCTCCTTGGAATTTATCGTGAGCTGCTAATCTAATGTAATTTACTTCTTTTGTTACCTTTTCGGCTTCTTTTCTTTTTTCTTTGTTTATTAGTGCTAGTCTTGCTCCTACCCCTGCTGCATTACCTATCATTTCTACTTTTTCCACTGGGACATCTGGGATTAGGCCTATCATTAGAGCTGATTTTGGATCTATGTAATTTCCAAATGCTCCTGCTAATAGGACCTCTCCTAATGAGTTTATATTTAGTTCTTCCATTAGTATATGTGCTCCTGCACTTATAGCTCCCTTTGCTAACTGTATTTCTTCTATGTCTTTTCTGGTTAAAACTATGGCGGTTTCTATATCAGATTCCTCTTTCCAGCTTAAGACATATTCCTTGTTATTCTCTCCTTCACGAATTCTATCGGATTCTATGTCCTCATTAAATCCTCCTGATGGATGGATGATGCCTGTTCGATATAATTCAGCTACTGCGTCAATTATTCCTGATCCACAGATACCTCGTGGTGCTGTATCTCCAATGATACTTAAATTAGGTTCGTAGGTATTCTGATCTATTTCGATATGATCTATTGCACCGTTTGCCGCTCTCATACCATGTTTGATGTGTGCTCCTTCTAGAGCTGGGCCTGCTGCCATGGAACAACCTAATATTTTATCTTTGTTTCCAATAACTAGCTCTCCATTGGTTCCTACATCTACCATTAGGCTCATCTCTTCTTTCTTATATAACTCTGAAGAGATTAGACATCCTACTGTATCTGCTCCCATCCAGCTTCCAATGGTCGGTAAGGCATAGATTCCTCCTTTTTCATTGATGTTTAGACCTAGTTCACTTGGTTTTATTTCAATTGAACTGCTTTTGGCTTGGACATATGGGGATTTTGATATAAATTCTGGATTAATGCCTAAGGATATGTGATGCATTCCAGTGTTTCCTACTAAAGTAGTTTCATAGATTTTTTCGTTATCTATATTGTTTTTGTTTGTTAAATTTTGTATTATCTCATTTAGTGCGTCTATTATTTCCTTATTTAGTTTTTTTAGTCCTTTTTCTTCTTCAATTGTGTAGGTAACTCTTTCCATGACATCTTCGCCATGTTTTACTTGTGGATTCATCTTAGAGGATATATCCATGATCTTTCCGTTAACTAAGTTTACTAGGTATCCTACTACCGTAGTTGTACCTATGTCAAAGGCTATACCGTAGACTTCTTCATTTATACCTTGTTCTAGATCCAATAGTTTTTTATCTAATACAGTTGCAGTGAAATTTTCTCCAAATCTACCGTTTTCGTCTCTTAATTTGTCTGGTAATTGTTTTAGTAAACTAAAGTTTATGTCACTTATTTTTATTTCGTAATTTTCTGAGAGATTGTCTCTTATTCTTTCGAAGTCTGCTCTATCATCTTTTAGGGAGGGTTTAGCAGTTTTTACTGGTAATTTTTTTAATGGTGGATTTATATCTACTTGTACTTCTATTCCCTCTGATAGAACCACTTGCTCTCCTACTTTACTCTCTTCTGGAACAGTAATTATCAATTCTTCACTATTGAATTGAGCTATTTTTGTCATACATGCTAGTCGATATCCTTCTTCGAGTTCAGATTCACTAAAAATTTCTTTTTCTTTCGATGTTGGTTCAGTTATATTTCTCTTACCGGACTCTATTTTTATTTTACATTTTTTACAGACACCGTTTCCTCCGCAATCGGCTTTTATATCTATTCCTGCTTCTTTAGCTGCTTCCAATAAATCAACTTTGTCTTCTAAAACTAATCTTTTGCCTTCTGGTTCAAAGACAAGTTTTATTTTTTGATTCATCTATATCTAATCTCATTAACCTAAAAATTCACTTAAAATTTTCCTGAAAAAATAAAGAAAAGAAAAAGTAGATTTTGGTTTCAGTTACCGTGTTTGTGATCGTGTTCTAATTTACCAATGAATTCTCCTTCTTCTAGTTTATCAACATCCTCTGGTACTTCTTTGATGAAGGACCACATTGAGGCAAAGGTAAACAGCAAGAAGGGGAGGCATCCAACGATTGATGCAGTCTGTAGTGCTTCTAGTGGATTTGTTTCAGCTGCTTGTCCAGCGAATATGAATATTATTGCTATTACGCCGATTCCTATTCCCCAGAATGCCTTTGTTTTGTTTGAAGGATCTAGTTTTCCTCCTGTTGTTAGTTGGCTTAATACCCAAGATGCTCCGTTTGCAGATGTCAAGAAGAATGTTCCTACTAGGAATACACCAGTTATTACTAATATTGTTCCTATGAATCCTGGTAGATCTAATCCGAAGAATGGTATTTCATCTATGTTACCTAGTACCACGAATAATGAGCTAGTGTAATCAGAACAGATTGGGTCGACTACGTTTAGTCCTCCGAATTTCTGCATCCATATTCCTGCTCCTCCTATAAAGTCAAACCATATCAGGGAGAGTATTGTTGGTACTACAAGTGTTCCTACAACGAATTCTCTTAGTCTTCTTCCTTTTGATATTCTTGCTATGAATCCTCCTACAAATGGAGTCCATGCTATCCACCAAGCCCAGAAGAAAACTGTCCATGCTCCTACGAAGCTGTCTCCTTGTATTGGGCTTGAGTAGAATGTCATCTCTATTATGTGGTTTAGGTATCCTCCTGTGACTTGGGCTCCTAGATCAAGTAGGAAGACTGTTGGGCCTAGTATTAGTACTGCTGCTAATAGTGTAAGTGCTACATATAGGTTTATGTCTCCAATTAGTGATATTCCTTTTTCTATACCTGATATAACCGCTGTTACGAATATTGCTGTTAATATAACTATTAATATTGCTGTTGTTGTGGCTCCTGTTCCTATTGCTCCGTTTGTTAGTCTGCTTAGTCCTGTGGTAAATTGTGTAGATCCTAGTCCTAGTGTTGTTACTAGTCCAAAGAATGTCGCAAATACTGCTACGACATCGAATGCTTTTCCCCAAGGGCCTTTTATTCCTTCTTTACCTAATATTGGATATAGTGTTGAGCTTGGTAGTTGTGGAAGCCCTCTTCTAAAGGAGAAGTATCCTAGTATTGCTCCCCACATAGAGTAAAGTGCCCATGGATGGAAGCCCCAGTGGAAAAATGACCATTGCATTGCATGTATGGCAGCTGCATCGCTTAGTGATTCGCCTGCAAATAATTTTGCTGGCCAGTTCCAGATCATTATTGGTTGGGCTGCACCCCAGAATACAAGGCCAACTCCCATTCCTGCTCCGAATAGTATTGCGAACCAGCTGACAGTATTTAACTCTGGTTCGGAGTCGGGTTCACCTAATTTTAGTTTACCATATCTGCTGAATCCGAAGAATAGAACAAAGATTAGGACTAGGGCCACATAGAATAGGTAAAGCCAGCTCAATTGATTAGTAACGAAATTGAATGCTGTGTTTATAGCACTTGCTAAGCCTGATATGTCTACTATTGCCCAGATTAATAGCAATCCTACTACTGCTGCACTTATACCAAATGTCCAGTTATCTATCTCTTCCATAAAACCTTCCGATGTAGACATAATTTCCTCCTTAACTTAAAGACAAGTTTTTTCAAATATCGTTTATATAATCTTCCATTTTTTCTTTAATTCCTTCTTCAAGTTTAGGTGAATCGTATTCAGAAAGTACTTTCTTCCATTTTTCATTTGCTCTCTCTACAGTAGATGGGACTTCTTTATCTGGTTCGTAGCTTTCTCTTATACTTAATTCAGGTTTTCTGAAGTCCTGCATGTGTTCCATAGTGTGGCTATGTCTCATGTAATTGTCCCCTGGGCCAATGTCTGAAATAACTTCTTTTGCTATGGTATCTTCGTTGACTTCAATTCCTTCTTGGTAGTTTTTGATGAATCCTAGTATTTCGTTGTCAATCATGAATTTTTCATAGGACATTGCCATATAGTTCTCCAGAAGCCCTATAGAATGTAAGACAAAATCTATTCCACTATATACGGAAGAAATAGATGACATCATTGATTCGTATCCTGCTTGGGCGTCTCCTAGCAGCGAATCGGTAATTGTCCCTCCTGCTCTAGAAGGTAGGTCGTAGTAGTCTGCTATTTGTGCAGTTGCTCCAATAAATTTAGCATATTCAGGTGCTCCTACAGTTAAGTTACCTTTTTTCATATCTGCTATCGTTGATGCTGAACCATAAACTGCTGGTGTTCCCGGATTTATTAGTTGTGTTAGAACTATTCCTGAAAGGACCTCTACATTTTGTAGGGTAAGTGTTCCTGCAATTGTCATTGGACCTGTTAAACCTGACATTATTAATGAAGCTATTACAACAGCTTGATTGTATTTTGCGTGCTCCATTAATGCATCAAGTGCGTTTTTATCCCATCCTAGTGGACTAGTTGTATTAACAAGTGTAATTAAAACAGATTTATCATCTATTAGATCTTTGCCATGAAGCATGCTGGCTAACTTGATGCAGTCAAATGCCTTTTCTTTATTTAATGGTGTTCCAAATACTGGTTGATCTGAATGTTCTGCTGCTCCTAGAACCATTTTTTGGGGTCTTATTTTCTCTGGTATGTCCTTTGGTTCGACCATTATTCCTCCAACTACATCGATGTGATCGCTCCATGATGCTAATTTCGCGAAGTTTTTGTAATCTTCAAATGTTCCCTCTCGTCTTCCTTCATCTATGTCTGTGGCATATGGAGGACCGTATCCAGGAGCTAAAACTGCATGATCCTTTCCAACATCTACATTCTTGTCAGAGTTCCTTGCGTAGATTGTAAATTCTGATGGAGCTTTTTCAATAGACTCTTCAACCAAGGTTTCTGGTATGCAAACTCTGTCCCCGTCAACTTCTGCTCCGTTTTCCTTGAATAAATCTCTGATTTTTTCATTTGGTACTTCTACACCTGTATTCTCTAAAATATCCATAGAGGATTCATGTATCTGCTTTAAATCCTCTTCATTTAACATCTTATCTGTTCTATAATTTTGTTCTATCATTTTTATACACCTCTAAACTTAATTTATTCCATTAGTTTTTCTACTTCTTTTCTAGCCTCAGATCCATCTACTGCGTATGCGTCACCACCAATTTCGTTGACAAATTCTTCTGTAACTGGTGCACCACCAAAAATAGTCTTAATGTCTCTATCACCAAGTTCATCAATTATATTTTCCTGCTCCGGCCGCGTAGTACTCATTAGTGCTGAGGCGCCTATTACATCTGCAGCTTCTTCTTTGGCTTTTTCTACAAATTCTTCTGGTGGTTTGTCCTTACCTATGTCAATAACTCTGAAGCCGGCTCCTTCAATCATTGAAGAAACAACATCTTTGCCTATTGAATGTATATCGCCTTCTACTGTACCTAATACGACGGTGCCTTTTGTTTCTCCATCTCCTTCCTGTAGAGCTGGTCTTAGAACCTCCATCGCTGCTTCCATAGCATCAGCCGACATCATTACCTGCGGGAGATATAACTCATCTGCATCAAACTTATCTCCAATAACTTCCATTCCCTTAGCTAAGCCATCAGAAATTGCGCTGAAAGGAGCTATGTCTTCATCCAAAGCCTTTTCAGCTAGTTCTCTAGCCTTATCCTCATCCTGTTCAATTACAGAATCTTTCAATCCTTCAAGAATTTCTTCTTTTTCAGTCATCATCTATCAACTCTTTAAATAAATATAAAGATGGGGTGGTTTTTTGTTTTTAGTTGTTTAGTATTTTGTTTAGGGTTTTTGTGGCTTCTATTGCGTCTTTGGCGTATCCGTCGGCTCCTATTTCGTCTGCGTAGCTTTGGGTGATTGGTGCTCCGCCGACTATTACTTTTATTTTGTCTTTAAGTCCTTTTTCGCGTAGGGCTTCGACTATTTCTTCTTGTCTTCCCATGGTTGTGGTTAGCATTGAACTCATTCCTACTGCATCGGGCATCTTTTCCTCTATCTGTTTGAGGAAGTCTTCGTTTGGTACATCTCTACCAAGGTCTATTACATCATATCCGTTGGATAGCAGCATTGAAGCGACCATGCTCTTACCAATATCATGAATATCTCCCTCTACAGTGGCAATCATAACACTGCCCTCAGAGTCACGTTCACCACCACTCTCCTCAATAACCGGATTAACAACATCCATCACCGCCTTCACCACATCAGCCGCAGACATAACCGTTGGCAAAAAAATCTCACCAGCATCAAACTTCTCACCCAACTTACCAAGCTCCTCACTAACAACATCCAAAATATCTAACGGATCAACACCCTCATCAACAGCTTCCTCAGCCAACTCACGACCACGATCCTCATCAAAATCACTAATAGCATCCTTAATATCATCCAAATAACTCATAACACAACAACCTCCAAATCTAAACACAAACAAATCTAAACACAAACACCTAACAAACAATCAAGCCAAATCACTAGCCTCATCAATTATTTCATCTAGCTTCTTTTCTGTTTCTTCGTCAACGGGCTCTGGGTTATGTGTTTCTAATATATCGTTGCATTTTCTTCGTACTCTTTTCATTGCTTTTTTGTCTGGTTCTCTTTCCTCTTCCATTTTTTCTCTTGTTAGGAATTCTGGGAAGTATAGGTCTTCCATGTGGTCTCTAGTGTGTTTTGTTGCTACATATTCTCCTAGTGGACCTACATCTTCCATTACTTCTAGTGCCAGGGTTTCGTCGTTTATTGTTACTCCTTCTGCTTGTCTTTTTAGTATTGAAACTATTTCGTTTCCATATATTGTGTTTTCTATTGCCCCTGCGTCTCCTGCTCCAGTGTATCCTATATCATGTATAAGAGTTTCTCCACCATAGAAAGCTCCCATCAAAGTCATAGCCATCTCAGTACCCATCTGAGCATCAGGGAAATAAGAATTAGTACATCCACCAGTACCAAAAACAGGTATACCATAAAAATCAGCCATCTGACCTGTAACTGCTTGAATTAGTAGTGCTTCTGCTGCGAAGTAAGTGCTTTTTCCTTGTCTTAGGTCCATTGGGAATGGCCATGTTCCACCTATGAATGGGTTACCTGGGTTATTAAGCTGGGATATAACCAGTCCTAGGAAGCTTTCAGCTAGGGCCTGTGAAACCGATCCTGGTATTGTTGCTGGTGATGTTGCTCCTGCAAAAGGGATTGGGAAGTTTAGTACAGGCATTCCGTAATCTGTCCATTCTAATATCGCTTCAGCGTGTTCTTCGGCCATTGAAAGTGGTGAAGCTGGTTCTACATAAAGTGTTGCTGGTGGTCTTTTTCTTAATCTTTCTTCGCTTCCTACTACTTCTTTAAGCATCTCTATCTGTTTTCCGACTAGGTCGCGACCGTACCAGTTGAAAACTCCTATATGTTTAGTTGTGTTAGTTAGCATTGCTTTTAGTGATTGTAGTCCCAGCAATTCATCATCTACTAGGGTATATTGATTCCAAACTACATCTAGGTTTTCTAGGTAATCTCCAACTCTGATTGATTCTTCTAGGTCTTCGTATTCTGGTTTTTTGAATCCTTCTTCTTGATCTAGTACATTTATAGGACCAGAACAAGAACAGAAATAAGAACGACCCTGCTGGAACATTACATCATTCTCAGAATCCCTAGCACCCAACCTAAAACTAGAAGGAGCACTATCAATACACTCCTCAACCAAATAACTCGGAACATAAACCATCTGCTCATCAAAATCCACTTCACAGCCATTATCACCCAAAAACTCGAGTACTTCGTCGTTCTTTAATTTTAGGCCAATGTTTTCCATTATATGTAAAATGTTATTGTGTATTTCCCGTACATCGTCGTCGTCAAGTAATCTAATATTTTCTGCCGGGGAAACTCCCTTTCTCATATCAACACCATTACAACTAATAAAATAAGGCAATATTTAAAAGTTACGCTACTTAACCTTTTTACCATGTTAGGTTAAAAAGAAAATCAAAATCCACTTAAATACAACTACTTAGACTATATAACTATGCTGGAATACTCCAAGCTTTTTACTCATCTAAAGAAATTCACTAGACTCCTTAATCACCTGGTCTATTTTTTCTTGTGTAGAAGAAGACAAAGGCTTAGGCTCATGCTCCTCTAAAATCGACTTCATCTTCTTTCTGACTTTCTTCATTGCTTTTTTGCTCTTATCCCTCAAAAAATCCATTTTTTCTCTCTTCAAAAACTCAGGGGAAAAAATTTTATCAAGATTATTCTGGGTATGTTCAGTCGAAACAAAATCACCACCCGGACCTATCTTCTTCACTAAATCAAAAGCCAAAGTATCTTCGTTTACATCAACACCTTTCGACTGTTTTTTAAAGATCTCTATAATTTCATTGGCAAAAACCATATTTTCCATTGAGGAAGCGTCTCCTGCTCCAGTGTATCCTATATCATGTATAAGAGTTTCTCCACCATAGAAAGCTCCCATCAAAGTCATAGCCATCTCAGTACCCATCTGAGCATCAGGGAAATAAGAATTAGTACATCCACCAGTACCAAAAACAGGTATACCATAAAAATCAGCCATCTGACCAGAAATAGACTGAATTAGTAATGCTTCCGCTGCAAAATACGGGCTTTTACCTTCCTTAAGATCCATTGGAAAAGGCCAGACACCACCTATAAATGGATTACCTGGGTTATTAAGCTGGCCTATAACCAAACCTAAGAAGCTTTCTGCCAAAGCCTGAGAAACCGATCCTGCTAAAGTTACAGGAGACGTAGATCCCGTGAATTGTATGGGAAAATTAATATAAGGTAAATCATGATCCGTCCATTCTAATATCGCTTCAGCGTGTTCTTCGGCCATTGAAAGTGGTGAAGTTGGTTCTACATAAAGTGTTGCAAGCGGTCTCTCTCTGAGTTCTTGCTCTCCTCCAGCAACTTCTCTCAAAATATCTATCTGCTTACCAACTAGATTGCGGCCATACCAATTCAAAAGCCCGATGTGTTTAGTTGAATTAGACAAAGCAGAATCCATTTCATGTAAACCAAGTAATGGATCGTTTGGTAAACTAAACTGTGGCCAAACTATATCTATATTCTTTAAAGCATCTGATAACCTAACTGAATCATCTAAATCTTTCTTAGTTGATTCATTTATCCCTTCCTCTTGATCTAGTACATTTATAGGACCAGAACAAGAACAGAAATAAGAACGACCCTGCTGGAACATTACATCATTCTCAGAATCCCTAGCACCCAACCTAAAACTAGAAGGATCACTATCAATACACTCCTCAACCAAATAACTCGGAACATAAACCATCTGCTCATCAAAATCCACTTCACAGCCATTATCACCCAAAAACTCGAGAATATCCTTCGACCTCACCCTCAAACCCACCTGCTCCATTATCCTCAAAGTATTCCTATGAACTTCGCTAATTTCTTTCTCTCCAAATACTTTGAGAGTCTCAAATGGCTCAATTCCTCTTCTCATTTATAATACACCATTAACTATTCCATTTAACATTAAACATTTAATATAATTTAAACTTAAATCATATTTTCAGATACTATATCCAGACAATATGTTTCAATTAAAATATACATAGAAACCTTTAACTTTAATGCCGAGAAATCCTCCTTATCTTCTGATTGGTTAGAGGATTATTCGGCACATTTTTATTGTAGAGAAACTATATAGGTCATTTTTAGAGGTTCCAAGCCTATGAGCCGAGTCCTAGGTAACCGAGATGGCTTTGAGCGTTTAAGCTCTTCCGCAATAGATATTGTGAGGGAGTTTTCTTCTAGTTTTTGGAGCCGAGTATGGGGGATGTTATGGGTTTTTGGGGATTCGATTTTTTGTTAGCTGTGGACGGTGGAGAGGGTGCTTGTGGGAGTGCTAACTGAGCTTCGGTTGACATAAGACTCAATTCTTCCTATTTTTGGATGGAAGTCGGTGATATGCAAAGGGAGAACTCATGAAAATGGCATATAAGGAATTGACGGCTTTTTGCGTTACTTTTATGGTAATATCTCAACCTTGGAGCTAGGTGGGTGTGAATGGATGTAAGCTCCATCCTTCTAAGGCGGATAACATGTCACAGCGTCTCTCAAACATTTAAAAAATAAGTGGATAAGAACTGAACTAGTAAGCTAACCCACGGCTAAAGCTGTGGGCTTTCAGCGTGGACTCCCGCTCTGGCCGATTCCTCGGCAGGAGGCTCATACTCTCCGTTCGCGTTCAACGTCCTGCTGTTCAAGCGCACGCCTACGGGTGCGCCTCCACCGGAGCCAGTTTGGTTCCGGCGGAGATACCGCAATCCAATATTCTTCGCCGCGTTGTAGTCGGCGTGGTTCTCGTAGCCACACTTCAGACACTCGAAGGATTCCCTCTCCCGGTTGTCAGGGTGTGTGAATCCACAGTGTGAGCAACGCCGTGAGGTATTCTCAGGGTCAACCTGTGCTACGTCGATACCATACTCGGCGGCCTTGTATTCGACGTACGCGTACAAGCGGTTGAACGCCCACTTGTGACCCCACGACGCACCAGTGCGGTCACGAATATCGGTCAAGTCCTCGAACGCTATCACCGAACAGTCGTGGTCACGGGCTTCAGCTACCAGTTCGTTCGATATGCGGTGAAGCGTCATTTTGAACCGACCTTCCTCTTTGCGTCCGACTGCCTGCATATTCTCATGTGCCCACCGCGTCCCGTGGTCTTGCAAGTCACCACGTCGGTTCTCATATTCCCGTCGCCAGTGGCCAAATTCGTCGCCAGTCCAGAACGTGCCAGTCGAGGTAACGGCGAGGTTGTTCACACCGAGGTCAACCCCGAGAACCGTTCCGTTCTCAGTAGTTGCCTGTTCCGGCGTGTCAGACTCCACATCCTTCTTACAGTGGATGTGAAACATCCAGTTACCGTTCCTGTAGTGTACCTCCGCCCCTGTCGTCTCGTATTCGTCCGAGAAGAAGTATTCTGCATGGGGCGTGTCTCGCTTATTATCGGGAAGCACATAGTCGGCTTCAATACGACCGTCAACGGTCACCAGCGACACATACTCGTCGTGGAACATGGCAGTGCGGTGGTCGTAGACAAGGTGTGGACTGGTAAAGTGCGGCATCGACGCTTTCTTGCCTTGCTTCCACTTCTTGACCACGCTCTTGCAGGCTTCGGCGGCCTTGTTTCGAGCGGCTTGGACATGGTTGCTGTGCAACGCCGTCTCGTCGCGCACGTCCTCGTAGGTGTCGTCGTGGAGCGTGGTTTTGCTTGTGGTGACATATTCGCCTTGGAAAGCATGGCGTGTCACGTAGTTAACCGCCCACAGAAACTCGTCTACGGTGTCTTCAAGGAGTGCGGCGTCGGTACTGTCTACATCAAGTTTCACGGGAACAGTACGCCGCTTCTCCATATATCATACGTAGGCTTAGTAGTTCAAAAGTGTTGAGGGGTGGGCTTAGTCGCAGTCGGTGGGTTGTCGCACGGAGTGTACGCGCTTCCTCCCACCCGTAAACGGGTGGATTTCCGCGCTGTTACCGCTATGAAAATCAATTTGGGTAACCTTCTTACCTACCTAATCAAGGATCAGGAGGGGTGCTTCCACCTATTTGGAGGGCTTCAGGTTTGAAGTTGAGGACCTTACTAGGTGGTCTATGCCGAGCACGGCTTGGCTCTACTTACAGGTTCCAAGGGATTTACACTGTTTTCCAAGAGATCACCTATGTCTTTCACTAATTAGCATGTACCCTTGGTCTGGGCTCGGTCATAGGGGTACCCTGTTCCAAGCCCTCCAACGACGTACTATAAACCTAATACTCTTAGTAACATCAAAACTACCTAAAAACTAAATTAAGTATATCCTCCTCCCCCTAAAAAACGACATCTTACCCAACCACTAAGATAAACTAAAACCTAAAAAGAGTTAAGATTCCATAGATCTTTTTTTTATGGATAATAGATGATTTTTTATATTGTTAAAAATGAATATTAGGTTTTAAGCTTATTGATATTAGGAATCACTTGGTTTATGTGGTGAATATTCGTTTAGATATGAGTATTATCTATTAATAATACTTTTATATCTCTAATATCTATAAAGGAGGATAACCAAGCTTTAGTATATACAAAATGAGTTATCGTTGCTTTTCTTGGTTTAATCGTTATTTTTCTATGTATGTAGAGATAAGTTTAAAGGTGAGGTAGGTTTTATGCTTTACATAAGTGGTTTAAGATGGGAAAAAACCTAGGTGTAGCTATAGATATTGGGACAAGTGGCATTAGAGCTCAAGCAATTAACCTAGATTCTGACAAAGTAATTTCAACTGCAATTACTATGAATCATCCTATACCAGGAGCAAATGTAATGGATCATTTGACTTTTGCAATTGAACGAGGAGAAGAAGTTGCTAATGAATTAATGATAGAAGCAATTAACAAATTATTAACCTTACTCGATGTTGATTTATCAAATGCAGTTAGGTTATCGGTCTGTGGAAACCCTATACAGCTTTCAATCTTTGAAAATATAGAAATCAGGGATCTAGCTTATGTGGGGGACAAAGCACTTGGAAAAAGGAATGTTACTCCTCCAAATCGAGATGGAAAAACTAAAGACAGCGTAGAACTCGGTATAGATTTAGGGACTAATGCTGAAGTGTTCATTCCTCCTGCAATAAAACATGAAGTAGGAGCTGATGCTTTAGCAATGATGGTCAAAACAAATTTCTTGGATGAAGAAGAGCCTTCTTTAGTTACAGATTACGGTACAAACGCAGAGATGGCTATTAAAACAGAAGACAACATATATTCAGGGTCTGCAGCCGCTGGACCTGCAATAGAGGGACAACACATCGGTAGAGGAATGTTAGCAAGACCTGGAAGCATCAGTGATATAAACAAAAACAACTGGAGAAACATTGTTCTCGACGAAGAATTAAATTCCGAATCCGGAGATGTAGTTGACCCAAAAAATGGTGAGTTAGAGGAAAAAGGAAAAATGCATAACAAGGCTGAAGGTATAACAGGCACTGGAGTAATAGCAGCAATTTCAACGGCAATAGAATCAAATTTAATAGATAGACCTAAAATAAAGACAAGTGACAAAAAAATCCATCTACAAGATGGTATAACTTTAAGTGAAAAAGATGTAGAAGAAGCTAGTAAGGCCTTTGGAGCTATAAGAGCCGGACACATAACATTAATGGAAGAATCCAACACTAGTTTTGATGAATTAAAAAGCATGTACATGAGCGGAGCTAGCGGAACCTATGTAGATGCAATAAAATCCCAAAATGTTGGACTGATACCTCCAACTGTAGACAGAATATATCAAGTAGGAAATACTTCTTTGAGGTTAGCTAATGATCTAGTGAGAAACCCCGAATACCTAGATGAACTTCAAGATATAGCTGATTCTGTTAGGGCAAAACACATAATGTTCGCAGATGACGAGACCTTTGAAACATTATTTACAAATGAACTCGCTTATTGGCACGAAGGAATGCCACTTGATACTTACAATGCTATGATAAAAAGAGATGGAATCCAGAAGTTACCTAAGAAAAAGGTAAAACCCAAAATACATGAAAGAGTTAAAAGAGATATAGTTGATCTTGGAGAGAAGGGACTAAGAATCCTCGACAAAATGGGAGGCTACCTAATAAAAGAATTCCCAGGATGTACAGGATGCGGGACCTGCGTAAAAGTTTGCCCAGAAAATGCCCTAGAAATGACCGAAAAAAATGGATCCTACGAGATAAAACTAAACACAAGTAAATGCCTAGGCTCCGGATGCTTGAAATGTGAAACAAGATGCCCAGAAAAAGTATTCGAAGTAACTAACATGGATTTAATTAAGAAATCAGAAGAAAAAAAGTAAAAAATACACAAAAACAAAGTAAACCAGTGAAGTAGCCCCTACCTTACTCGCTTACGTCGTGAGGAAATAGAATTCCATGTGAACCTTATCCAAAGAGAAGTCTGCTTTTTCCATCCGGGGGACTTCTCACTCCACCTAAACCAACACCTGGAACCCTTTGCTCCAGGAGAAAAATTGGACCAAGACACAAAGAAGTATCATATATTAACTTAACTCTTAGGATGGTTCCCTTATTCTCCCTTGATAGCTCCTACATCAGCCACTAGGACTCACCCACAAAGGCTTCGAGCTTACCCAATACACCTTATTCGATGTAGAGTCTCGGGGTCTTTAACTTAGCCAGAATACCTCAAAAGACACGGAATCTCTTTTTGTTCAAAAGAAAGGTCGAGAAAAACCAAGCAACTGCCATCTACCCTTAACTGCTCTTAAAAATCATTTAAGTGCTAGGGTTAATTCATCCTGTGTAAGAGAAGTCCATGTATTCTCCGCCCCAAAGAGACGGGTCTATACTGCTTCCTTACAAACCCACAAAAGATAACATCTTGTCCAAAAAGTTAGACGAATTCAAAAAAACTACAAGTTTCCACTGAGAATCATATTTTTTCTAAACTCTTAGATTTTATCTTAAATGTTGAGAAGACCCCTTCCAAAATCTTTGATTTTGGTAGGGGATGAATCAACTAGGAAGGGTTTAAGTGTTTTTGAGACTAATTAAGAGTAACTGGCAGTTGGTTGGGAGTCTGCCTCATCAAAAAGCAATCCCGTTGCCTACACGGAGCGTGTCCGTGGACTGACTTGGAAACGAGTCAAGTAACGAGTTGAAAAAAAATAGGTAAGCCCGAAACTTCGGGAGTAGGGTCTAGTGGTTGTGTGGAGCAACCAGAGTGAATAAGGGAGCCATTGTGTAGCTAATATAGGGGCTTTGTGCCCTAATCCAATTCTTCACTCAGAGCAATAGTTCCCTGTTGACGGTGTGTATGAGACAAGGCACCGTGGAAAAGCAAACTCCTCTTTGGATAATGCTCACAGGGAAGCCCCTTCCTCACCGAACGAATGTGAGGTAAGGTAGGGGTCACTTCACTAACTAGCATTCATCTTCTTACCCTAAATAACAAGTTTTTTCTGCTTCATTACTCGTAATCGTATAAAACCATTGGAAACTTTTTGATATCTCAGTAAACAAATAAAGTTGTGAGACAATCATATCTTAATCACCGCCTTAGATAAGGTTTTTGCCAGATCTAAAAATAGATTCAAGTCAAGCTACATAATAAACCTATTTTTTCTCTAGGAATTCAGTTAACTAAAAAAGTATATTAGATAAATCAGGCCATAAATATTCTTAAAATAATCTATACGCCTCAAGATTAATTAAAACTGTTTAAGGGAACTTTTTATACTTAAGCTTAGACCTAAAAGAAAAAATAATCGTAGACTCTAGGAGCCATTTTTGATTAACATATTTTTTAAGTATTATAGTTCTTTTAAACTCTAGAACCTTATTTAATAATAAAAATGGGATCCTACTAAAAAATAAAAATAAAAGTATAGGGTTTTTGGGTTTTGTTTTCTTATAGTTCGTAATCTTCTTTGTCGAATTTTGGTAGGTCTGAGTATTCGTCTAGCATCTGGTCTACGAATTTGTCTTCGTCGTCTGGTAGGGCTCTTAGTTCTGTGAGGATGTCGTCTAGTGCGTCTTTTTCGTGTTTAGTTAATTCTAGTGGTTCGCTTTCTTCTGCTTCTTCTATCATTTCTGCTGCTGTTAATGCTGCGTTTTTGGATCTTAGGTAGTAACTGTCTCCTTCTTCTGCAATTGCTTCTCCTATCTTGTATGCGTTGTCGTATGCTAGGATGTATGCTTCTGGGCTTCTGTATCTATCTGAAGCCATGTACATATCTCTTAGTTCTTTAGCCATTCCTAGTTCTTTTGCAGTATTCATTAGTGAGGCTTCGTATCCTACGGCTTCTGCCCATGTTCCTGAAGACCATCCGCTGAATTCTTCGTGGAATTCGGCTGATTCGTTTGACCAGCCATCACATACTTGTGCTGTTAGGTTACCCATTAGGTCTGCGTGTGCTACTGAGCAGTCTTTACCCTCTTGGTTGGTTGGTTTTCCTGCAATTGCTTTTACGATTGGGCCTTCGTATCCACAGTCCTTGTCTGGTCCGCTTGCTCCTTGTTCCCAAGCTACTATTGTTCTTGCTGCTGCTATTGCTCTTGTTATTGCTGCGAATGTTCTTGGAATGTCTTGATCTAGGTATCCTCCTGCCATGAACATTGCTGTATTGGCTGCTGGACAGTTAGTATCTCCTCCTGCTACTACATCGTGTCTGTCTGCTATGTCTACTACATTGCCCCAGAGCCATTCCATGTCTAGGGAACCTAGGTATCCTATGCCCCATAAGAATGCTGTTATGTCTTGTCTCTGGATTGCGTAGTCTGCTACTTCCATTCCACCTGTGGATTCTATTTTTAGTATGTCTGCTCCATTTTCTGCTGCTACTTCGAAGCTTGCTAAAACTTTTTCAGGATAAAAGGATTCTCTATCGTGACCTGGTCTCATTCCTTTTTCTGCCTCTCTTAGATCTGGTGGTGTATGGCAGGTAGATGTTTTTATTCCGTATTCTTCGTGGTATTTTTCTGCTAGTTCATCTTGATTCGCAACTGATGGGCCTGCTGCAAATTTTTCTGGGTTGTTACCCATTTGGTGAACCCATTCAGTTTCTATTTCTATTGCGGGAAATCCTAGGGTCGTTGCTCTGTCCAAGGTTGTTCTCGCTATTTTTCTATATTCTGATTTTAGTTTTTCTGGTCTTTCTTCTTTTCCTGGTCTTGGAGCACATTTTAGTATTGGGAAAACTTGTCCTCCTCCGGCTTCTATTCCTCCGTATCCGTATGTAACCGGGTTTGGAGCTTCACCAAATATCATATCATCCGGGTCGTCATAAGCCATACTTGTGTATTTACTCATATTTTTATTCTCCTCACAATAATGTTAGTCTGCTTACAATACTTAAATATTTCGGTTATGTTTGGTTGGCAAACAAACATAATCTCTATGATAGAAAAACAGTAAATATTTTGCATCTATAATTTAAATCCATAAATGGTATGAACAGCAATAAAAGTAATAAAACCGAAACAAATGATTTCGAAGTAAAAATCAAGGCTTACGGGAAATTTAAAAAAAGTGAACTCGAGATACTAAGTAAACTAAGAGAGAAAAACCTAAAATTCTCTGAAATAGTAGAAAAAACAGATTTATCTAAATCAGTAGTTTCAAATGCACTCAACAACTTAAAAAAAGAAAAACTAATAAAAAAAAGAGGAACAAAAGAAGATAAAAGAGTTAAAATATATGAAATAACATCCAAAGGAAAAAAAGAACATGAAAAGATTATCAAGAAAATTCTAAAGGAATTAGATAAAATAATAAAAGAGTTCAGGGAAATATTAGGACCAAATTCTGGAATATTAGAAGATATCAGTGAAGCAAAATACCAAAGAGTATTCAAAAGATATGATAGCTAGAAAAAAATAAAAAAATAATAAAGTTGGATTAGGGCTAAAAAGACCCTATTTTTAAAACTATAAATAATGGCCAAATTATTGGATATTTGGCCAAGATCTTGGATTTATACTGCTGATGGAACTATATCGTCGTATTCTTCTCTGAGGTCTTGCCAAGTCATTCCTTTTTGTGTTATTGCATCTGCTATTGCTGGTCCATCTGCTGCATCGTCTGCGTATATTCCGCAATCGAATGAATGGACATATGCTGAATTAACTGCTCCTCCAGCTCCAATAAATGGTAGTTCTATTCCCTCTTCAGCTAATCTTTTCGCAACACGTGGGAATGCTGTTTGGGTTGTTGTCATTAATGCTGTTCCTGTTAGTAGATCTGGTGATTCTTCTTTTACCATGTCTACAACATCTTCTACGGCTACATCTCTTCCCATGTCGATTACTTCGTATCCGGCTGCTTTTAGCATTGCTGCGGCGATATCTTTACCTATGTCGTGTGGGTCTCCTTCTGCAACATGCATTACTACCTTGCCTGGGGTTTCTCTTTCTTCTCCGGATTCCGCTAACTTTTCTTCACATAATGTGATACCGTTACTCATTGCATCACCTGCTATAACTAGTTGCGGTAGGAAATATATTCCTCTGCCATATAATTCGCTTACTACATCCATTCCACCTATTAAGCCATTGTTAATGACTTCTTGTGGATCATAATCTTCTAGAGCTTCTTTTACCTTGCTTTCGACACCGTCTGGATTTAGGAAAACCACATCTTCAGCCATACTTTTCCAAGGTTCTTCCTCAGGAGCCAATTCCTCAAAAAGTTCTTCTGGAGAAACAGCACTCTCCGCTTTTACATCATATCTCGAGAAAACATTTTCATATTCGATAATTCCTATATCTAACATCCTATTTCCTCCATTCCATATTAAGTTAACCAACCTACTTAAGGTTTTTGTTTACCTGCAGTACATAACCTAAATAGAGCATAAACAAAATTGAAATAAACCAAAAGAGGATTTAAACCCCCAGCAAAGATTAAATGTGTGATCTATTCTCGCACCAGCTTAAAAGCTAAAAGAACTGATCCATGATAGGTTTCTTGAGATCTAGAGGTATCAACAAAGATTTTATCCAAATTAACAATTGGAGCACCTATAGCCTCCCCCCCACCTAAAAAGACCAATGTTCTAAATATAAAATTTCCAATAACGCCATTTGGAGGAACTATAAAATCCGATTCCTCTATTGCTTTTTCTATTAATATATTGTAATTTCGAGTAGATATATCTTGAATCCTCTTTAATCTGTTCTCAAGTTCAACTGACTCCTTTAAGTCCCTATCAATATAATTTGATCTTCCAGTATCCTCTTTCCTTCCAGAAGAAAGGATTCCTACCTTTTTATCAAGGCTCAATTTTTTTAGTAAGGGAAGAGAAAGGCGAACTAGTTTTTCTTTTTCTCCAATATTCCTACCTTCATCTATTCCAATAGGTGCTAGAAAGAACTTCTTTTCTTCAGGATACTTCGTTTCCAGTAGAGCTACTCTATATATTTTATTTAGATTAAAATAGTTTTTAAGGTTATTTAATGATTTTTTGGCGCTTAAATTACCTCTAATAGCCCCATCTATTTTTTCTTCTTTTAGTAGTTGAACTAATGTTTTTTCAGGTTTATTGACCTCTAATGTATTTAATCCAATCTCTTTATCCCTTAAACTTTTACCTACAATTAAAACCTCTTCAGAACGCTTTACAGACTCAACTGATTGAACTACTCTTTCAAGCTTATTACTCTCTTTTGATGCCCCAATAGCTAACTTTATTTTGTCAAAATCAGTATTCGAGTAGGTCATAGACCAGTTATACCTTCAGTTTCAAAATCAAATAAGGTTTTCTCCCTTCCTTCATACCTTAGATTAAGTTTCCTATCTTCACTTACTTCTCCTATCACTTTTCCAGTTAGTCCAGAATCCTTAAATTCCTCTAGGACATCACTTGTATTTTCCTCAGATGCAGTAACTGTGAAACCTACTCCTGGGTACATCTTTAACCATTCAATAAAAGAGATATCATCAGGTGTAGGTATTTCTTCAAGGTCGATCAGTCCTCCTTTTTTACTAAACTCGAGTAACATCCCAGTGGTACCAATCAAACCTGGATTACTTATATCCTTTCCCGAATTTACTAATCCTTTTTCACCTAGCCTTTTCATGGAATTTAGGCCCTTTCGAACTTCTTCGCTTTCCTTCATAGTCGTTGTATCCCAATTCAGATCAAAAGAAGGATGTACTCTTCCATCTAGATCTATCCCAACTATTATGTTATCACCTACCTCTGCCCGATCACTGTATATTACTTCTTCTCTTTCAGCTTTACCTAAAATAGCTACATCAATAGAACTTTGCTGACTATCCGGGTTAAAGTGACCTCCAATCATTGGAACATCTAATTTCTTTAATGCGGTTGCCATTCCTTCAGTTATGTCATCATATATCTCCTGGTTACCTATAGTACATATGTCCACCAAACCCACTGGATTTCCTCCCATCCCAGCTATATCATGGACATTCACCAGAATAGAGCAATAACCAGCCCACCTTGGGTCTGCTTCCATTAATTTACTCCAGATACCGTCTGCTGATAACAGAAGTATTTCTTCTCCAACTTCAATAACCGCTGCATCTTCACCAAAAGAAGCTATTACATTATCTGGATGATCGACAAATTTTCTCACGAACGGTCCTATTGCATTTTTCCTCTTGATCCCCTCAAAACTTCTTAACTCCCTTATTACTTTATCTAACATATTACAATGCAACGCCCCTGTTTATGAAACCTTTTTTTTTATTTATTATTTGAACTTTGTGAACTACCCCTACTATACCTACACTTCCGCTTCAGTGTGGGAGGGGGTTCCTAATTCTACCACAGAACTTGCAGACACAAAATGGCCTGCAGGGGTTCCAGTGTCCACAGGCGTGACTTCGGCCTGTCCCTTGCCTAAACTATCTAAACCTTTCTTAAGGATGTTTAATGCAGAATTATGATCTCTTGTTGTGGAGAAACCGCATCTAGGACATTCATGTTCTCGATCCCAAATGTTCTTACTTACTTTTTCTCCACAATTACTATAGGTTTGTGTCGTGTTATCGGGATCTACAAAGATTATTTTAGTGCCAGCACTCTCAGCTTTGTACCTCAAATAATCTCTGAAACGTCCCAAAGAAGCATCTAGATTACTCTTAGCAAAATAACTATTCTCAAACATATCACTAATACTAAGATCCCCTAAAATTATTGTGCCATAGTTTTCTATGTAGACACGTGATAAACTAGGTAAGAAGTCTTTTTTTGCATCTCGAAGTTCTTCGTACTTTTTAGCCACTCTTTTCCTCTGTTTTTCGTATTTATTACTTCCTTTTTCCTTTCTATCAAATTTTTGCTTTTCTTTCTGTAGCCTTTCTTCTTTCTCCTCTAAGTACTTTGGATTCTCTATTACTAATTCATCGCTGTCTGTTAGATAGTTAGTTGTATTGAGGTCTGTTGCTACTACTCCTTCACCACCACTCAAATCCTTTTGGAAGTCTGTTACTATGCTTACAAACCATTTACCAGCTTGCTCCCTCTTCACAAAAACGTTTTTAATCTCGTTTTTTACTTGTCTATGCTTCCTAATCGGTATTTCACCGATCTTGGATAGTTTTATCAAGTCCCTCCTAGTCTTGGTCTCTTTTATTTTATAGCCTGATTGGCTATAAGTGAATGTTTTGTACCATCCCTTGCTTTTGTATCTTAATCTTCCTACCTTGTATCCATTCTTCTTGCTATCCGATAATGCTTTTAGATTACTATATAGTCTTCTTAGCACATTTTGTAGGACTTTTGAGTGTACTTGTTTAAGTTCTGGTTTCTTATCTTTCAACTCTGGCAGTTCTTTCTGTAATTCATAACGACTTGGTACTTCTTCACTTTTGTTCAACTCCTTAAGAAAGTGGTTGTATATCCATCTGCACAACTCCAATGTTTCACCAAGTTTTTCTTCCTGATCATCAGACGGATACATCCTTAACTTGTATATAATCATACAACCACTCTGTGTTATGTTTATTATTCCTCGTACTCTTTTATTAGTTGTTTTATTACTTTTGATAGTGATTCCTTTTCCTATTCGAGTTTTAGTTGGTGTAGTTTTTTCCATTCACTTTTTTTCAATGTGTACGGTTACTTTATCTTCCACCATATTATCATACTACAAGATAGTATTGTGGTTTAAGTGTTACAGTTAATTCATCACCCACCAAATCAGAGATTGAGGGAGAGGACTTCTCACCCACTAAAATAATTAAAAAATCCTATTTATGAGATTACATGTACATGAAGTTTAGTTTATTTCTTAAATTACTTTTTTATTTTTTTTATATAAGCGGTCTAGGTTGATTTTCCTCATCCAATTCAGGGAGATCTGCAACATTAATCTTCAATTTTTCATCTATGGACTTAGCTCTTTCTAATATAAGATCCCTTCCTCTTTGGGTATAAGAATATACAGGTATTGAGCTTCCGGCCTGTAAGTTTGCCTTTTCCTTGGAGAGTTCTCTAATTTTTTTGGAGGCACATGCCGTAGCTATATCTACCATACTTACTAATCTTTCAATTTTTTCGTTATCCAATCCTGTTAAATGTACTCCAATTAATGTTAAATCTTCGTCATCTTTAAATCCCCGGAATCTCTTTATATCCTTTTTAGAGCTTATAGTAACAGCTATTCGATCGAACCCCATTTTTTTGGCTTTTTTATATCCATCTATCTGAGAGATTCGAGGAGGTTCTAGGACATATCCATTTTTTTCTTTTATCTTTTCAATAATTTTTTTAATTGGAGAAATTTCTACTATACCGCTTAATCTTCCTCCAATTCCTTGAACTAAACCTGGATTACTAGTGATTACTGTTCCTGATCCTTCGCAAACTATAACTGCAGCATCCAACATATCTTCCTCTAAGGCAACTTTAAGTGTTTCTGAGATACCGAAGTCAACTACATCCTTCTCATTAAACTCTCTATTCGGAGTGCAAAAACCGAACTCTCTTTTGCATGTCTCAATTTGTTTCTCAGCCATTCCTTTAATCGAGTCAACACCTTTCATCTTCTTCATTAGAGGACAAAAATCTATTATTGGTTCATCAATTGATTCTATCTTTCCATCCCTTAAGATCACCTTTGTTCGTCCTAGAAGCTCTAAAACATGTTTATTTTGTCCCATATTAGTCTCCAATTACTTTTTTGAGAAATTAATATTAGATTAAAGAGTGATGACATCCTCTCCGCCCTAAAGGGCGAGGGTCTTAGCGACCATTTTAAGATAAGTTTTTATGTTCATGTAGATATTTATTACTTAAGGAAATTAAGTGTATCTATCATGAATATTGAAGTAAGAGGACAAGATAAATCAGGAAATGAATCTTATAAAGAAATTGCTGAAAATCTAATCTCTGAATCTAATATATCAACCTTGATCAATAAGGCCGAGATTTTAGCAGAACCTCAAGAACCTTTTTTTATTATATCGATTGCTACGGAAGGTGTTCGTTCAACTAAAAAAGTTGAGGACATCTCGATATTGGATGAATCTGATGAAGGGTGCCAAGTCATAATTAAAGACGAAAGGTATGCGACCGATTTGTTATCAAAGTTATGGGAAGAATTCGGTAAATCTGATGTTGAACAGAGCGAGAGATTAAAGATTATCTGTCATGGTGTAAGTTGCGAAGAAATAGAGGACCTGGAGTTAGAGCCAGAAGAGGAAATGAGAGAGTCTATAATCAACTTAATTTGGCAAATTATTCCTGAGGGTTTTAGGGTTAGAAAGAGCTTCGTTTCCAACGATAAAGTAACAATGTTGGCTAGTGAGGACAGACTAAAAGAAAAATGGATTAAAAAAGCTAATAATATACATGAGGATAACATGGACGAATAAAAATGTACAGATTCTACAATTACGAAGGAGGAATCTATAAATCTAATGTCATTGAAGAAAAGATTGAGGATCTTGGCGGTTACATCTTAAGGAAAGAGAAACATTCTAGAGAACTGAACCTACTTTTTGCAGTACCAGAAGAGGATATTGATGTAATAAAAGAGATTTCAGATGAGATTAAAGGTGAAATAAAGAAAAGAGACCTCATTGGAACTGAAATTGCAGTAGTATCGCCTAGTATCTCCAGACATCATCTACCGCATCCAGTTTGCGATATAGCCGAAAGATTAAGAAGGGAAGGAGCCTCTACAAGTATTATAAGTACTGCTAGAGGTGTTGGAAGGAGAATATCTCAGATTACAAGAGAAGAAAAAATAATGATAGAAGAATACGATGCTGGAGTATTTATTTTCGGTGAATTCGAAGACTGCATATTAGATTATAAGAAAGATATACTAAAAGAGATTAAAGTACCTAAAATTGTTGTAGGCGGACCACAAATAAAAAATCTAGAATCAGCCGACACATATATAGGTGATGTCGGCAGGAAAACCAAGAGAATGAGAAAAACTAGAGAACAAAGAAAACTAGATGAAATCACAAATGCCTTAAGCGAATGTATTAGTAAAAAAAGAGAAGAAATAAGAGAAGACCCACTTTCCGTTTCTCCAATTGAAGTAAAAAGAATAGTAGAGGAAAGCGGAATACATGAAAAATCAGATAGCCACAGCCCAATCTTACTTCATCTAGATGGACTAAGGATCAAATTACCCTACGATGAGTACAAACAAGAGGTTTCAGAGATCGATGTTTACGGTAAAAAACTAGGTGAAATAGCCGAACTAAGAAAATCACAAAGAGAAACAGATGACATAGTAGTAAAAATCCACACCGAATCATATCTTGAACAAGTGAAGGAAACCAAACTAAAGGTATCTTAAATAAAAGTACTTTAAGATAAAACAAAAATCCATATAAACAAGTTAAGGGAAAAAACTCTAGTTATTTCATTTGTTGCACCCATTATATCTCCATTAATTCCGTTAAAATATCTTTTTGATAGTTTATAAATTATAATTGGGGATAATTGGCTTAAGATAACAACAAGATACATATAGGGGTTTAAAAAACCTATGATGATAAATGTAATTATGATTGAATAAATATAGTGTTTTACTTGCATTTTATCAATAAAATAACTTCCTAGACCCTCGTTAATTGGGTCAGAAATAACTATTAAGGTATTCATACTAAATTTGGCCGTAACTTCTACTAAGACAAAACATAAAAACAGTTCGATTTTAGGTATTGATACCACACCGTAAATTGATGTTAGATTTATCTGATGTCTAAATATTGTAATAAGAGAACTGAACAATAAAAAAATCAAGATAAAAGCTGCAGTTGTTCCTCCCATACCAAGTGAAGAATCTTTCATTACCTCATATTTCTCTTTACTTGAACCTGATTTTGCTAATCCATCAAATAAATCCGATAAACCGTCTAGATGTAGTATTCCAGTAAAGTAATATAAAAAAAGGATTAGGTAGATAGATTTTAGTTCAAATGGTGTTCCTAACACATCTAAAAACAAGTAGACAAAATAGAGAGAAAAACCAATAAAAAAGCCTATTAAGGGAAATAAGTACTGTGTATTGGCTATTCTTTCGAGATCACCTCGTTTACCTATATTTATTCTTGTGAAGAAAGATAAGTGATCTGTTATCATCTTTTCTCATCCGAAGTGTTCAGTCATACATCCTGCTATTAAACCAGCTATTATATCGTCCATAAAAGGCCCTAATTCCGATAGAATTCCTGGCTTAGATTGATCGTATCGCATGAAGTTAAATAAAGCCATTTTTCCTCCTATATATTCAGCTATATTTATTCCAAGTAACTCGTCTGTGATCAAATAAGCGGGATCTTCTTTTATCTTCATTCGTTGGTTTAACTCATTTTCTAAATAAAATCCGGCACTAATTAAAAAGTGAATATTGTGGTCATTCAAATATTTCCTTAGCTTTTTCTTTACATCTTTTCTTGCATATTCAAGCTCTATTTCATCTTCAGTTTCAAATAACTCAAATCCTGCTTCTATCAATTCATCTAATTCTATATTTCTTTCTTTTAATCTTTCTTCCATAGATCTATCAGGTAAATATCCATCTTCTTCTATTATAGATTCTTTAACTCCCTTTTTTATTGAATTAAATGTTTCTTGTCCTATTTCAGTTGCTCTTCCAGTAAAATCTATGTTTCCTTCTTCCTTTCCTTCCTTAGCCACTGCAATAGCATCAGTTGGGGTTCCCCAAACATTGTCTCCGTTATATATGACATCTAGCTCTCTTAGTGCACTCACCTTTGCCTCTGTTATTATAATAAACAGATTTAATAACCCAGTATCCGATAAAGATAGATTTGTAGTAAGTATTATATTTATAGTATTGGTTTCTAAGCTTTTACCTATACCAGCAGTTAAAAAAACCTTTATATATCCTTCTTCCAACTCGACTTCTCTTACAAACCTATTACCCATATCTACATTTGTTATAAAGCCTACTACCTCAGACAAATCACCTATTTCCAATGAGTTTTCAAATAGTTCTTCAACATCTTCGTATCCAGATCTGGCTTCATGATTGACAATTTGATTACAAACCTTCAGACCACCATTCAAAGGAGCTGAACTCATTACCCTATATTCACCTTCAATAATTACCTTATCTTCACATACCCGAAAGGACATCTTTCTCACCTCACAGTAAACAAACTGATTATTTTAAAAGTAATTAATAATTAATGTAACTTTTTAACATCACAAGATACAAAAAATTCTGGGGTGACTAGAAATAGTTTCATAGGTTACCTCAGGGAAACCCACGACTTTAGTTGTGGGAGGAATTGAGGTATAGAGGCCAACATATGTTCTTATAAGGGACAAGGTTTAAGTAGTTTAGGTGATTTAGTGAATAAGTAAGTATGCGGAGAACAGTAAAAATCAGATTAGATCTAGGCCAAAATCAACGAGAGCTATTACAAAAAACGATAGAGCAATTTAAGCAGGCTTGCCAGAAAGTGGTTGATTATGGATGGAACAAAGATGGCTTAAAGACCTATCAAAAAAACAAACTACACAAAGCCACTTACGACAAAATACGGGAAGATACCGATTTACCAGCTAATTTAGTGATTAGAGCAAGAGATAGAGCATCCGAAGCAATCAAAGGTTGCGTAGAAAAACTCAAAAAAGGTGAAAGAAGCTAGTAAACCAATTTTCAAATCTGATTCAATAGCCTACGATAAAAGGACACTAACAGTTTGGTTGGATGAGGAAAGGTGCTCGGTAGCAACAATTGATGATAGAATAGGAGTTGATTTCGATTTACCAAATGAACTCAATGACTACTACAGAAAATACCTAAGCGATGGCTGGGAAATCACCCAATCCACAATGGAGAAACACTCTTACGAAGACGACAAACCATTTTACTTACACCTAGGACTAGAAAAAGAAATAGAAAAAAACCAATCAATTAACCCAACAATAATGGGAATCGATTTAGGGATAGAGAATCTAGCGGTTACTTCTACTGGAAAATTTTGTTCTGGGACCGAGTTATTTAGTAGGAGAGAACGCTATGAGGAGTTGCGTGGGAAGCTACAGGCAAAAGGCACCCGCTCCGCTCATTTAACAATAAAACAAATAAGTGGACGGGAAAACCGCTTCGCCCGTGACACGCTCCACCACATCTCCAAAAAAATCATAAAAGAAGCACTATCTAAGGATGTTGATGTAATAGCTATGGAAGAACTAGAAAAAATAAGACAAAACATCTCAGATAACAACAAATTCCAGACTTGGGCGTTCAGGAAACTACAAAGATACATCAAATACAAAGCTAATGAAAAGGGAATAGAGGTAAAGTATGTTGACCCAAAATACACTAGCCAACGCTGTTCACGATGTGGAACTACACTAAAACAGAACCGCAAAAACCAACACTTTGAGTGCAAGGATTGTGGTTACAAAGTGGATAGTGACTACAATGCTTCAAAAAACATTGGATCTAAAACTATCCTTGGCGGGCAAATGTCCCAGTCAAGGGATGGGCAACGGTCAACTTGCCCTAAAGTCAGGAGTGTTGAAACCGAATGGAAAATATTACTCCTACCCAAATTAAATGGGGTTTAAAGTGGAACTCACTGACAAGCCCACAGCTAAAGCCGTGGGTAGTTGACTGATCCTTCCTTTAAAGGATCTTATCTTATTTTTAATATCGACTTTATCCTGTGAGATTTTTATCCTTTCATCCGTAATAGTAGAGTTTATAGTGACTTCCTCCCCTACCAAAATCAGAGATTTTTGGAAGATGGCCTCCAGGGCCTAAGGAGGTTTACTTCTTGCCACCGTCAAATCATCTCAGTCCAGGGCCAAGGGTATCCAAGAAGCTTTATTCGGGGAGATTCTCTGGCCCAAGCCAGCGAACTTGGTAACCAGAACTCTCAATCTGTCCACGGGCTCTAGCCTTCGGCCACAACCCCTGCCCTACACACAAAACCTAAGACACGAAGCCATTTAACCCTTATAAATTGATTCATCTCTCTATCAAAATCAAAGATCTTGGAAAGAGGCCTCCTCAACCATTAAGATAAGGAGTTAGAAAACTTTCAATAAGGTACTTAAGTTTTATTAAAAAAATAGTTATTTGGTGAAATTTATAAAAAAGAAATAGTTGATAAAGGTGCTTTATAGTTAGATAAGGGTTATTTAATGTCCTAAGTTCTTAATGTTGAAAGGATAATTTAATTTTCAAGTTCTATAATTTTGGATTAATGAGGGAGTAAAATGGAAATTAAACTCAATGGCGATAAAATCAAGGTTGACGAGGAGACCAGAATAAGAGATCTCATTAACTTAGACAGGTTTAATGAAAACGGGGTTATTGGTGTAGTAGAAAGTAGAAAAACTTTTTCAGAAGAAAAAAAAGATTTGTTAAGGTTTAAAACAGAAAAAGGTAGCTTCACTATCAAACTAAATGGAACCGAATTTTCGGAAATTTTCAAGAAAAATTTAGACAAGATCACTGGCAAAAATATCAGATGGAGTTCTAACAAAATACTTGCCTTAGGACCCTTTTCAACCGATGTTGAAATCAACAAAGAGAGCTATATGTATGAAAGAGGTGAACTTTTTTTAGGGACCAGTGGAATGAATAATGATAACACTTATCTGATGATCTGTAGAAAAAACCATGAAAAAAACTATGGTACTGCTGGAGGAGTTATTGGGAAGATTCAAAGAGGAAAACATTTGATCGATCAATTAAAAGAAGGCGTTGTTATAGAAAACATTGAAACTTTATCTGAAGAAAAAGAAAAGATTAATGCATATTCTACTTCTGATCTTGAGTTAAAATTAAAGCCAGGTATGGAAATTTACACTCATTTAAATATCTTACTCTATGAAGAGACTCCTGTAAGTAGCGAACATATTTTAAGAGGTTTTGAAGATTCCGTGTTTAGAGTAAAAGAAAAAAACTCTACATTTGTTAGAACTGAAGAAGAAGCTTCCGAGATACCGAGTGAATTTAACGAGCAAAGAAAAGAAGGTTATATAACAGTTAGAAATCAGGGTGATGGTATTGGCGATATCTACTTTTATAGGAAAAAAAGACCTCCAAGCAAGGGCCATAATGTAACAGGAGAGATGGAAAAGGGTAAAGAACTGATCGAATTAGCTGAAGAAGGGGATTTGATAAATGTAGATACCAAACCAAAGAGATTGCTTTCTGTTGGAATGAAACAAAAGGAAGCAGCCGATTTTTTTGAAGAAAATGGAGTAAAACATATTAGAAGCGGCCACGAAGATGACGAAGGTTTGGTTGTAGATCAAGAACCTTACTTGACTATGGAGGTTCTGGAAGAGGGAGAAGTAAAAACCCATGGTATAGACAAGGATAAGGCAATCAAAGTTAAATTATTCTATGAAAAAGCCCCAGAATCCGTTGATTACTTTAAAAGAATAACTGGTTTAAAAGATAAAAAAATTGGAGAACTTAATGTCTATTTTACTTCTAAAGAGATATCAAATGTCTTATTTAAAGGAAATAAGGATCTAGCCGGAGATTTATTACCTGAAAATACACCTAACAATGTAGTTGAATCAGGTATGATTGGTATTACAAATAGATCCAAGCCAAATAAAGGAGTGATCGGTATCAGAGGAACTGAAAGTAAAGAGTATGGGCCAACGGGAGAAGATTTTAATGCGACAAATATTGTAGGAGAAGTAAAAGAAGGATTAAACCGCTTGGATGGTTTAACAGATGAAGATAAATTATATATTATGGAGGTATAATAAAATTGGAAACTAGAATAATCGTAATTTCGCCTGCTTCAAGTTTAACTCCCTCTTATGTAGCTAAGGTATTACATAAAACCGGTTTATCTCTAACCGTCAAGGAAACATGTTTTGGAGTTATAATAGAGGGAAACGAAAAGGACATTAAAAAAGCTGTAGAGAAAGTAAGAGACCTTAATTCTGAAGAAGTATATATAAAAGAACGTGGATTTCCCGTAGCCGATAAAAGAAGATGTAGAGCGGAACATGGTTCTCGACCTGGTTTTTGTCAGCTACAGAGCGAATACGAAACTATGTCCTATTTATCTAAATCTAGTAGCGAAGAGGAAGAAGAAGAGGAAAAAAAGGAGAAAGAAGGTAAGTTAGATGTTGAAGATCTTGAAAAACTGGTTAAAGAAGAGGCTGATTAAATGAAGATTTTTATAAGTCCACCTAATAGCTTGATCTTGAGGGATTTAGTTAAGGAAGGAGGACATGAGCCTTTAACGATGATGAGAGAGATAAAGAAGAAGGTTACTAAATCTGGATTAGATTCCCCTCCATTAAATGTAACAGAACTGGATCCTGAGAAGGGACTAAAATATGCAAGTAACGAAGTCCCCTCAGGAGTTAGAGGAAGAATGGCAGTTATTGGGCCAATGATACAAAAAGCTGATGCAGCAATAATCGTTAAGAATGCGAAATACTCATTCGGGTGTGTTGGCTGTGCTAGGACAAATGAATTAATTGAATATCTTTTAAACCAAAGAGATATTCCTTTAATAACTGTTGAATATCCTGAAAGTGAAGAAGAAGGTAGAAAGATGATCAAAAAAATAAGGAACTTTTTAGATGATTTAGATGATTAAAATAGCTCAACTTTCGTGTGGTAGCGAATATAGTGGTATCCAAAAAGAGATCGAAGAGGCAGCTGATTCGGTAGGAGCTGAGGTCTTTTATCCTGACGTAGAGTTTGATGAAATAGAAGAAGCGATAGATGAATTTGGTTTTGTTCCCGCAAGCCCTAATCTAAGATTAATGATAGCTAGAGCTAAAAAAATAGTCGATGGCGAAGTTGATGCTGATGCAGCTGTTGTTTTAAGTTGCTTCCGATGTTCAGAGGGAGCACTAGTAAGAAGTGAAGTAAGGAAATTCTTACAGCAAAACACAGAGATTCCGGTCGTAACCTATGCTTTTACTGAAAAAACCGATAAAAGCGAGCTTTTAACTAGAATGGAAGCTTTAGTAAGCATCGTTGAAAAAAAGGATCTATTGTCTTGGGACAAGCAGACAGGTATCAGTGCAGGCATAGACTCAGGTTCCTCTACAACAAAGTGCGTTATTATGAAAGAAAACGAGATTATCGGAAAAGATTGGACACCAACTAAAGAAGTAGTTCCTACTGCCCAAAAGGTATTTGAAGAAGCTCTCAAAGATGCTGGATTGGAAAAGGATGATATCGAAAAAATCGGAGTCAGTGGCTACGGTAGGCATACAATTGGAGATGCAATAGATGCTGATTTGATTATCGAAGAACTAACTGCTGGTTCAAAAGGAGCTGCTTGGCTAGCTAATAGATTAAAAGGTGGAGCTACAATTATTGATATAGGTGGAATGGATAACAAAGCCATTAATATCTATGATGGAATACCAGATGGATTTACAATGGGAGGAATATGTGCTGGAGCTTCCGGTCGATTCCTAGAAATGACTGCTGATAGAATCGGAGTCGAAATAGAAGAATTAGGAGAATATGCAAGCCGAGGAGACCCAGATAAGGTTGAAATGGATAGTTATTGTGCTATTTTTGGTGTACAAGACCTTGTAACAAGTCTTTCTGAAGGAAGTGCCATTGAGGATGTAGCAGCTGCGGCATGTTACAGCGTAGCTGAGCAGGTTTACCAGAACCAACTTCAAGAAGTAGAGATAAGAACGCCAATAATAGAGGTAGGAGGAACAGCTTTAATCGAAGGGCTTCATGAAGCAATGAGAGCTATCTTAGGTTTAGAGGAAGACGAATTAATTGTACCTGAAAATCCTCAGTACGCTGTTGTGACGGGAGCTGCACTACTGGCTTCAGCAGTTTGGGGATAAAAAAACGATAATAGATAAATTTATTTTATTTTACTTCCTCAAATTTTATTTCTATCTCATTGGTTTTTTTGGCTAACCTTTTAGAAATTAGGCCTGCTTCTAATCGACATGCGGTTATTACAGCTGGTAAAACAAAACATTGTTCTTCTAAGAATCTATTTAATTTCGAGTATAGATCATTTTTAGATCTCCCTAGAATATCTTCCGTTGTAACTGTTAGATCTGAAGCATTCTCAACTCTATCACAAGTAGTATCTATATCTATTTTTACCTTATCTCCTCTTTTTTCGGTCTCTATTTTATGAGAATGGTCACAAAGAGGCGTATCTACATTAATTACCACAGACATATAATATAATTAATATTTCAGCTAAAATTATTTTTACCTTAAATATTTTAGTTGAAGCGAATTTAATTACAATAGATAAAACTCGGGTTGATCTTGATGGCTTATCTTGAATGTTTCGAATGTGATTCTAGATTTGATTTGGACGAAATAATTTACACATGCCCTGATTGCGGTTCACTTTTAGAGGTCAAATATGATTTTGATGAAATAAGAGGAAAAACCAGAGAAGAAGTTCTTGATAGATCTGAAGAAGGAGTATGGAGATATAAGGAATTTATGCCCTGTAACAAGGAGGTCAGTGTAGCTGAGGGAAATACACCTCTCTACGAAACAGATCAGCTAGCAGACTGGGTTGGAGTAAAAAGCTTATACATTAAGAATGAAGGAAGCAATCCAACTGGAAGTTTCAAGGACAGAGGAATGACTGCAGGAGTTTCAAAAGCAATAGAATTAGGCCTAAAAAATGTAGGTTGTGCTTCAACGGGTAATACTTCTGCTGCATTATCTATTTTCGCAGCTAAGGCTGATATTAATTCTGTTGTATTATTACCAGCCGGAAAGGTTGCTATGGGCAAGGTAGCTCAAGCTATTATGCACGGTGCTAAAGTAATTTCTATAAAAGATAATTTTGATAAGGCTCTTGAGTTGATTCAAGAGGTTTCAGAAAGAGAAAACGTCTACCTTCTTAATTCTATAAACCCGGTTAGGTTAGAAGGACAGAAAACGATCGGTTACGAAATTATTGAACAACTCAATTGGAATGTCCCAGATTCAATTTTCCTTCCAGTTGGAAACGCTGGAAATATATCAGCTATTTTTAAGGGACTCAGAGAATGGAGAAATCTAGGGCTAATAGATAAGATACCAAAAATGGTTGGTATACAGTCAGAAGGATCCAAACCTTTTGTAGACGCAATTAAGAATGAAAAAGAAACTATAGAACAGGAAATGAATCCAGAAACACTTGCTACTGCAATTAGGATTGGAAAACCAGTTAATGGGCCTAAAGCACTTGAAGCAGCAAGAGAAACTAATGGAACCGCAGAATCTGTAAGTGATGAAGAAATAGTGGAAGCTCAAAAGAAATTAGCTAGGTTAGAAGGCATAGGAGTAGAGCCAGCTAGTGCATCATCCGTTGCCGGTTTAAAGAAACTCGTTGAGAAGGGAAAAATAGGCAAAGAAGAAGAAATTGTATGCGTAACCACTGGACACCTATTAAAGGACCCAGAAGAAGTTGCAGATGTATGTAAAAAACCCATCGAGGTAGAACCCAATCTAGACAAAATTATTGACCTGATAAACGATTAATAGTCTATACCTTCACGCGCCTTTGTTCCACCATCAAAGTAATGCTTGACCTTCTTCATTTCTGTAACCAAGTCAGAAGCTTCAATTAATTTCTCAGGAGCATACCTACCTGTCATCACGATCTCAATCTCTTCCGGTTTATTATCTATCAAATCTAAGATATCCCCTTTACCAATCAACCCATATTCAAGTGCAACATTTATTTCCTCCAAAACCAAAACATCAACCTCACCTCTTTCTAATACCTCCATAGCCTTATCGAGGCCTTCTTCAGCCAATTCATAATCTTCATCAAGCAGATTATCCTTTCCTCGAATACCTTTCTTACCAAAAATATCGCAATCAAAGTTCTCTACTTCATCCAAAACCCCAAAAGCTGAATCCTTCCTTCCCTTCATAAACTGAATCATATACACATCCAATCCAGCCCCAAGAGCCCTAACCGTTAAACCAAATGAAGCAGTCGTCTTTCCCTTACCCTTCCCAGTATACAACTGAACATATCCTCTCAAACTAAAACACCTCACATAAAGATACAAGACCTCTATTACCTAACTCAATCAAAAAAATAAAAAATATACTCCACATGTTTTAATTAATTTATCTTAAAATAATTTAAAATTACTTAAAAAACACACCTTTTGCCCAAGTATTTTTCAAAAAACAAAAAAACTTTCCTCCCCCAATCTTCAATTAAATCTTATTACACAATCAAATGTTTAACCCAAAAAACATAAAATAATCAATCTTATCTCATTGAAGTAAAAAACCCTAGCAAGTTTGTATTACTCCACAAAAATTGCCCCAACTGACGTGCTCCCACAGCTAAAGCCGCGAAGTTCTCTCTTATCCTACCATAGCTCATCAGGAAAAACCAAGTTTCAACTAAAAACAAAAAACCCTGAATTAAATTAAAACCAAATTACTAACCCATATAATATAAAAATAAGTATCATAGAGGTGAATTTCTCTTACCTTACTCACGTTCGTTCGTAAAGTAATGAGCTTCCTGATGTGGCCTCCTCATCTAGAGGAGTTTGCTTTAACATCCCGACTTCTCTCACAAAACCCAAATCAACATCGGGTAACTTAACTCAAAGAAAAGACATAGATCAGAACACGAAAATTGTCAAAAACTAACTCGTAGATGGTTCCCATGTTTTCTCTAGGCCAAGTCCATGCCAACCCTTAGACCATACTAACCAAAAAATAGTTCTCATAGATTACCATAAAATTTCAATAAATTGCCGATTACTTTTTAATCACTATTAAAACAAATTAAATATAATATTTAATTCGTCATTTTCCCTAAAATCAAAAATTTGAAGAAAGGAGTCTTCTCAATTACTAAGATAAAAAAAAAGAATTATTGAATTTAGCTTTTATTAATGAACCATAATGTCATTAGTATCATTGCAAACAACCAAGCTCCAGGGATCAGATATAATATTATATGTGTTCCCTTAATTGTCCAAAGCATTAGAATAACTATTAGTACCGTCTGTAAAATTATCGAGCCAATTAGAGAGCCGGTAGACAAACCCTTTTTTAAAATGGTGTTTCCCATAGCAATCAACCCTAAATAAAATACTTCTTTATATCTCTTAAAAAATTGGATAAGGTAAAAAATAAGGCTGACGTCCTCCCACGAATAAATTCGTGGGGTTTCATCCATTCACCCGTATCATCCGGGTTTCGAGTTACCGATGAAACCATCCCGCCACAGACGGGTCTTTTTGCAGGTTCTCCAATACCTAAAAACCGTCTAGATATACAGAGAACAGTATTCAACGGTCCGGAGTCCAGAGCACCGCCAGCAGTGCTCCCTGATTTCCAAATAGAGGCTTTAGCATCAAAACGGGACTCATTCCGTCCAGTCCTACCGCCCCCAACCGGCTTCAAGAACTCGGAGCCTACCCGAAACTCTGAATATAATTCAATTCTTGCTTTTATTAATAACTTGCCATTCATCCCACCGCTAAAGCAAGTGGACTTTCTGGTGAAAATAGGTAAAAGAATTAGCTTTTAGAAAATTTGACTTCTCCAAGTATATATGATTGCTTCCTTTATTATTTAGCTCAAATTTAGAAGAGTAACATCTAAGTTGGTCTATTAAAGAATATCACAGCTATTATAAGTAACATTGATCAAAGGAATCCTTGATTTAATCTATATTTATTTCTTAAAAGAGATTTTTTATAAAAAAATAAGAAAAGAGATTTTATGGTTATTTATTTATTTATTTCTGTTTTATCTTTTTAGGAGTAATATTCGTCTCTTGCTTCTTTTAAGGCCTTGATATTTTCTAGTGGTGAGGAAGGAGCTATTCCACAACTTGGGGCTAGTACATCTATTCCTGAATCTAAGCAATCTTTTGCTTCTTCTTTTACTTCATCTGGTGAACCTGATAGTATTGTTGATGCTGTTGAAACTGTTCCAATTATTCTTGCGTCTTCAACCTTCTTTTTGGCCTTTTTTACATTCACTTTTTCTTCAATACTTAAACCGGCAAATCCTGTTTCATTCATTGATTCTAATATTTTTGTCGTATCTCCACAGATGTGAAGTACATGGTTTCCTTTAACTGAACTACTTAATTCTTTAAGTGCATCTCTTATGGCCTGGTCAAACATATCTGGGCTTAAAAGTTCGGGGGAGGAGACGGGATCACACACTGATAATATATCGATTCCATTGTCAACTAATGCCTTTGAGTATTTTATGCATGCTTCTAGTGATGGTTCCATTATCTGTTCAACTTTATCTGGATCGGTTACGAACCAACGCATAAAGTTTTCTGTTCCTGATAGATGAGATGCTAGTGTTCCAGGACCAGCTAGTCCTCCTATAATTGCTAATTCGTCTCCTACTTCTTCTTTCAAGATATCTATTGCTTCAAAGATTTTTGGTATTCTTCCTTTTTCTAAAAAGTCGTCTGGTATGGAAAGTTCGGATGGGTCGTCACTGTAGGGATGGGTTTCTACTGATGGTTGCTGGTCTTTCTTCCCCATCTCTATATCGCAACCTAATACCTCTGCTTGAACTGTTAATCCAAATGGGACTCTTACGGCTTCTAGATCGCCTAATTCGTGAGCAGCTAGGGCTAAATCAGCCATTTTTTGTGGATCGCTGTTTGCTTCTGGCCATGCTGCTCCTGTCTTATCCATCATTTCAACTGTTCCTGTCTGTGTCAGGGAAGCCGCAGGAGTTATTTCAACATCTTCTCCTTCTAAAGTTTTTAGTAAATTTTCTTTAGCATTTATATCCATATATCTCTCACCTATCAAATTATTCAAAGTTAATAATAATAAAATTATTGTTGACTTTAAATGATACGAAGACCAATTTAATTAAAATACAGGTTTAAAAAAAGAATAGTTAAATTACTAGTTCAGCAAATATATAAAACTGGTGATAGATTAGGAAAAGGTCTTTAATTCTTTAAAAAGGCAATTACACAACTTTTAAAATGATCTAAATCAAATAATGCTGATAATAGTAGCAAGGTTTATTTTTTAGTTTATAGTAGAGTAAGGTAGAAAACCCCACGGCTCTGCCGTGGGGATGCATGCCTTCAGCAACATTTAAGGAGTATTGGAAACATCTTAGGAGTAACTGGCAGTTGGTTGGGAGTCTGCCCTTGAACAAAAAGCAATCTCATGCCCTTGAGGCAATGGCTAAAGCCTCAGACCAGCATCGAGAGGTGCATAGGTAAGCCCGAAACCACTTAGGTAGTAGGGTGTAGTGATTGCGTGGAGCAACCAGTGGGAATAAGAGGCCTAAGACTAGTTACTTTGGGCGATATAGTCGGCGAAACACTTGCGAAACACGCCGATAGAGTGGATGCAATATTTAACCACTTTTAAGCTGTGTCGCCAAATCTTTGGCCCTGACCTTCCCTAACCTTCCCACAAAGCAATAGTTCCCTGTTGGCTGGATGCCTAAGATAAGTCCAGCGGAAAGGCAAACTCACTTTGATCAGGCCCACAGGGGAATGCTCACAGCTTAGCTGTGAGGTCACTTCACCGGAATTTATTTAAGAATTTATTTAATTAACCAAAAAGGTGGACTAAGTGAAAGAAGTGAAAGTTAACAAGTTATCAAAAACCTACTACCAAAAGAATAAAGAGACTAAGGCGCTTGAGGATGTTAGCTTCTCGGTAAAGAACGGAGAATTTATCTGCGTTGTAGGGCCATCTGGTTGTGGTAAATCAACATTACTTAACCTAATAGCTGGATTAGAAGAACCTACTAGTGGTAAAGTTTTTATCGGAGGAGAAGAAGTTAAGCAAACATCATCAGAGGTAGGTTTGGTTTTCCAAGAATCTACCCTATTTCCCTGGAGAACAATTGAACAAAACATTGAATTCGGTTTAGAGCTTAGTGATTACTCTAAAGAAAAAAGGAGGAAAATTTCCGAGAAATATATTCAGCTCGTCGGTTTAGAGGGTTTTGAGGAATCCTATCCTTCACAGCTAAGCGGTGGAATGAAACAGAGAGCTGCAATAGCCAGGACACTAGCAAATGACCCAAAGGTACTACTAATGGATGAACCCTTTGGTTCATTAGACGCTCAAACGCGTAATTTAATGCAAAAAGAACTTCTAAGGATTTGGAATAAAGAAAAAAAGACAATCATATTTGTTACACATAATGTTGATGAGGCTATTTACCTAGCTGATCGAGTACTAGTTCTTTCAAGTAGACCTGGTACTATCCGCAAAGATATAGAGATTAAATTAGAGAGAAAAAGAGACAGAACAGGTAAAGAGTTTAATGAGTACAGGCAAGAAGTATTAGGATCTATTGAGGGGTAATTATCTGTCTTTTTTTTTACTTTTTACAAGATTTTTCTGTCTAATTTTCTGTTAATGTCTTAGACCTATTATTTATGTATTTTGTTCATATTTAGGCCAGGAGGCTTTAATGAATATTTATTTAGTATATCTTTTCTCAAGATGTTTTCTGGTGAGCCACTCTCCTTAACTTTACCTTCTTCCATTATTATTACTTTGTCAGCTATTTTGGATGCGAATCCGATATTGTGAGTGGCGATTATTATTGTTTTTCCTTCTTCTTGGTTTAGGTTTTGGATTATATCTATTACTTCTCTTGAGCTTTTTGGATCTAAGCTGGAAAGAGGTTCATCTAAGACTAATGTACTGGGTTTCATGGCTAATAGACCAGCTATACAGACTTTTTTCTTTTCACCAACGCTTAAGTTATGGGTTTTTCTCTCTGCTAGTTCTTTGATATCTAGTTTTTTTAATGAGTTATTTATTCTATTTTTGACTTGTTCTTGAGTTAGACCTAGGTTACATGGTCCTACTCCTATATCTTGTGGGACTTTTGGTGCTACTATTTGATTTTCTGGATTCTGGAATAGCACTCCTATTTCCTGTCTTAATTTATTTAAACAGGAATCGTCATATGTGATTTTTTGGTCACCAAAGTATATATCTCCGGTATTAGGTTGGAGTAATCCATTTAGGTGTTCTAGTAAGGTAGTTTTTCCTTCTCCGTTACCTCCTAGTATGAAGGTTTTTTCTCC
The DNA here is from genome assembly GCA_001914405.1 of Candidatus Methanohalarchaeum thermophilum. GTDB lineage: Archaea > Halobacteriota > Methanonatronarchaeia > Methanonatronarchaeales > Methanonatronarchaeaceae > Methanohalarchaeum > Methanohalarchaeum thermophilum. The sequence continues at coordinate 823,663 of MSDW01000001.1, read as the reverse complement.
TTCTTTGAAGTCTAAGTTTATGTTTTTTAGAATTTTTGTTCCATCATAGGAAAAACTTAGTTCTCTGATCTTTAATCCTGGCATTTTATCCTTTGATTAAATTATTTTCAATGCAATTAAAATTAAATCAAATGTTATTAGAACAAGAAAACTGATTGATATCTTCTTATTTATTCCTTTTTTTTCCTCTAAAATGTTTGGTGAAGGCATTTTTCCATTACAGCAACGTGCGTCAAGTGCTTTATTTATTTTAATTGATCTGTCTATCGAATTTACAAATAAAGAGGAGGTAAAAAGAGATATTGATTTAAAACTATTTTTTATTGAATTAAACCCTAGTTTACTGTTTAGTGATCTTTTTAGTATCTCTGCTCTATCAGCTAAATCAAAAATTAGTTTATATGATAAAAAGAGTATTTCTATTACAACATTAGGTAACTTTATTTTTCTAAAAGATTGTATCATTTCTTCTATTGGAGTAGTTAAAATAAGGAAATATAGACAAGAAACGCCTGCAAGGGCTCTAAGAAGCAAGATTAATCCCAAATTTATTCCTTCCCTCATTACATGAAGCTGAATTCCTAATAAATTAATTGTAAATACTATATTTGTTCCTCTTATAAACATTATTATAGCTATAGAGGGGATTAAGAAAAATAATGGTACTAGCATTACCTTAAAGTAATTTTTTATTCTTATCCCAGACCATATAGTCAAAGAAGTCATAAATAATAAAACTAAGAGTATAGAATGTACTTCCTTTAGTGATATATTGATAAATAAAGTAAAAATTGAAAAAAATATTTTTTGGTTTGAAGTCAATCCAAGATTATTTTTTTGCGATAAGGTATGACTCCGAAGTTTTCTTGATAAAGTAGTCATTTCCCTCTTCAGGCCTTGCTTCTTTCCTTAAATTTACCAGCATAGTAACCTAGTACTAGTGCCCCTATACTACCTTGTAGCGTGAACAACATCACCGTTACTGGTTTGCTTGGTGGAGTCCATATTGAACTAAACCATGGTTGATAGTCACTGTAACTATGTTTAATTATGTGAATTCCCTCATGTGCTGCTCCGTGGTATTCTCCTGGAACAAAGGTCGCGTATGCAAAAAATCCAATCGTTAAAAGTGCTAATATAATTAAATAGTGCTTAGTGGACATTATGATCCACTCCCTGAAAGTATTCCTGTTTTAGCTGAACTAGGTATGCTCACTCCATAATCCGATAGGTATTTTATAACAGTCATTACTGCCACTCCCTCAATAACTGCTATTGGGATCTGAGTGACTGCGAAAATACTTAAAAAGGCTTTTAGTGATAGTAAAAATCCGCCCTTTGAAGCTGGAAATGCAGCTGCTAATTCTGCTGAAGTAACAAAGTATGTCATTAAATCCGCAACAAACGCTGCAATAAATCCACCTGAAACCAAAGAAACTCCTGCGTTTCTAGCTATTTTGTAAGCTATCCATCCAAATATTGGCCCTATGATCCCCATTGAAAGCGTATTTGCTCCTAAGGTAGTTATTCCTCCATGTGCTAGGAATAGGCCCTGGAATAGTAGTACTATGAATGATATGAATGCTGTTACAAATGGCCCGAAGAATACGATTGGTAGACCGGTTCCGGTGGGATGTGAACAGCTTCCGGTGACTGATGGAAACTTCATGGCTGACATAATAAATACGAAGGCGATTGATATAGCTAATAATGGCTTTATTTCCGATTTTTCTTGATTTATTTTTTTCACTTTATAAATTCCGTAGGCTACAAATGGTATAGATACTATCCACCATATTAAACTCCATTTTAGTGGTAGAAATCCTTCTGCTATGTGCAAAAGATACACCTCAATTATTTTTAATAAAACTCAAATAAACTTTATTCACTAACAATCTTAAAAAGGTTACCCATTTTTAAGGTAGATTTTATGAAAATCAAAAAAAGTTAAATAAACTGTTCCGGTACCAAAAAAACAGAAAAAAGTTCAGAATCGATTCGAGGAGGATCAGAAACATCACCCACAACAATCTCCTGATCCTCGTAACCCAACCTTGAAAGCAGATAAATACGAATATTCAGTCCTCTTTCCTTGAAAACTTTGATCAAGTCGCTTAAATCAAATCCTGGATCAGGAATAAGAAAAACTTTTTTATTCCTACTCAACTCAAGGCTTATTTCATCATATCTTTCTTTCTCATTATCACGCCCATGAATCGAAACTGAAATTACATCCAACATACTTAATCCTAGTTCTGCACAAGCTAACTGAAGTGAAGAAATCCCATTAATAACTTCTCCGTCAAGATAACCTAGTCCACTTAACATAGGATCACCGGTAGATAAAACAGTCGCATCTTCCGGTAAATCATCTAAAGAACTGTAATCATTAATTACATTCACTTCACACGTATCAGAAATGTAATCCGAAACTATGTTTAGAGATCTATCCGAGCCCCATATCTCCTTTGAACTCCTTATAGCATCTTTTGCTTTTTCAGTCAGATAACCCTCTGCTGGTCCGACGCCAACTATTTTCATTTTAAGCTCCATGAAAAGGTTTTTCTAATTACCTTGCCTTTATTATTAAACAAAACTACCTTAATATCCGTTAGTCTTTCTTTTACCTCTTTTAGAGCATTATCTATAGCTTTATTCTCAGGTTCTTTGTCAACAAGTTCCGCTACCGACTGGTACTTTAGGCCATCCAGTATATCTGGGTCACCCCATTTTAGTATTAGACCTGGTAATCCAGCCAAAACAACTTTTTTAGATCCAAAATCTTTATTTAATAGCTTATCAAAGCTTCTACCTATCTTTATAACATCGTAATCTAGGAAATATTCCTTGGAGTATCTCATACCCATCATACCAGTGGTAAATACTATTTTATCCGAATTTTGGGCTAAATTCATTTTAGAATCAATAAGTTTTTCGTTCCAAGGCTCTACAAATCCAGTTGAACCCAAAATAGATATTCCATCTTTTACACCTAAGCTTGAGTTAACTTTCAAAGCTGTTTCTGGAGGATCTGGAACAGTTATCTCTATGCATTTTTCAGATCTACCTGAAGAAACTACTTCATATATTACATTTCTAATCTGGTCGTGTGCTTTTTGACCAACGGATTTTCCTCTTATCTCCGAAAAAGATTTATTATTAACCTCTCCTATTCCCTTACCATACTTCAAAGCTTTTTTGAGTTCTTTTCTTAGCTCTGATTTAATTTCTACTCCTTCAGTTGAATCAAAGGAGTGATCGCTTTCGGGTTTACGACAGAAAGCTTCTCCATCAGTCGTTTTCACAGTTATATTCTGTTTTATTCCTACAGGGGTCTGTACTGTTACTTTTTCTATGTCTTTTTTGTTTCTTGACATAAGAGCAGCCTTAACTGAGGCAGCTGCTATCGTTCCAGTTGTGTATCCTCTTTCCAATAAGCTTCCATCGTGAACTAAAACATGTTTACCTTTTTCTATCTTTTCTTTCAATTGATTTAAAGAAAGGTTGGATTTCTTTATCCATCTCTGTGGATACTCTACGCCTGTAACTGGGTCGGTGATATCATTCATCTTTTCTTCTTTTTCTTATGTTTATTATTTCATTCATTGCCGCCACGGCTATTGGAGTGCCTCCTCTAGTTCCTTCTATTGTTATAGAAGGAAAATCTGTTTTATATAGTCTTTCTTTACTCTGTTTAGCTCCTACAAAACCTACTGGGACGCCTATAATTAGAGATGGATTAATTAATTCCTTTTCTAGCATTTCACATAGGCTAGATAGGGCTGAGGGAGCGTTCCCTATTACAATAATAGAGTCATTTAACTCATCTTTAAGTGTTAGAAGTCCTGATGACGTTCTTGTTAATCCTTCTTCGGTTGCTAATTTATCACCTTCCCCGATAACGGATTTTATTTTCGATTCGTGGGATCTGCTTGTTATACCGGCTTTTACCATGTTTATATCTGTGAAGATTGGTTGTTTTTTATTTAATGCCTTTATACCTTCTTCAATAGGATTTAATTTAAATTTAAGTAGAGAACTGATTGATGGATCTCCTGTTGCTATTACACATCTCTGAACTATTTTGTCATTTAGTTTTTCGTCTCCTACTATTTCGATGGCCTTTTTTCTGCTTTTTTGAGCTATATTCTTTGCTTCTTTTGTTTTTGCTCCAAGGTCTGATAAATTAATATTCATATTTTCTACCATACCCTCTTTTAGAGATCAAGTAATTTTTTTCTTTCCAATAAGTTGAGCTTAAAGGCGATATTATAGCTGTATAGTTTTTAGCGCTCGAATCCATATTCTTCTCGATGCTGCCACTTAGTTTATCTATACATAGCTCTTCATTTTTCCTAGATACATTTCTACCTAGGGCTATAAAGTTTCTTTGATCTTTTACAGATTTTTTTAATTCGATGTAGTTTTTTCTACTTAAATTAAACAATACTATAGCTACTCCAAGTTTTTTAAATTTCTCTACTGTTTTAATCCAATTATTTTCGATCGGAGAAGTAATAGCAAAATCGGAGATAAGAGGAGATCCTGTTTTAGCAGCAAGCATTTGGAACGACGAAACCCCTGGGATCTTCTGATTTATTTCTTCGTGCCATTCTCCAAGAATAGAACTTCCATAGATAGAGGAGGTTCCTCCCATTAGAATCGAGGTTACTCCATCCACTTGTTGTGCTTTTCTGATCCTCGTCTTAACCCTGTTTGAATAACTTGAACTATTAACACCAGAGTTATTGGTTTTATCAATTAAATTTAGAGAATCAAAATATCTTTTTGAGCCATATACCTTATTTGATTCTTCTATTAAGTCTTTAGATATTTTTGTAGTATATTTCTCGTTGCCCGGGCCTATACTAACCATATATGGGCCTTCTGGGTTATTTTTTAATTTATCCAAGTTAGATTTTTTATTTCCAACTATGCATATGGATCTCATATCTATTTTCTTGTATATCTCAGAGTTTAGAACCTCGCTTACGCTAGTCACGATCAGTTCTTCGGAGTCTCTACAGACATTTTTCCCAATAACGAAATCAGGGTCATAGCTTTTATTTTCCTTATATACCTTTAAGATTTTCTTAAGTTTATCTGGACGACTTTTGCTCCTAGGATTATACAAAACTAGGTTCATTTCTTCAGTAGAAGCTTTCTTAGCTCTTTTTAATATATCTGACCAATGCGTCAAATAATCACTTAAGCTGATAACAATAATCTCTCCCTTGAAAGGATCCTTTAATCTGGATGCAAGAGCAGAGAGAGCAGTTACGCCAGGTATAATCTGTATTTCCTTATCGTATCCCTTGTTTCTAGCAACTTCTAAGGTAATACCAGCTAATCCATAGATATTGGGGTCTCCACCACTTATCAAGGAAACTTCATTGTTTTTAGCTTTTTTTACAGTCTCTTTAGCTCTCTCAACTTCCTTACCCATGCCACTTTTAATTACTTTTGTATCCTCTAAAACTGGTTTTGCTTGTTCTATATAACTATTGTATCCTAACACATATTCAGAAGATCTTAAAACTTCTTCTGCTTCTTGGGTTAAATATTTCGCTGAGCCAGGGCCAATTCCCACTATATTTAGTTTACCTTGCAATGGCAATAGTTACATCTCCAATAACCTGTTTTTTTAAACTTATTTTTCCTTCTATTGATACAGCTAATGCTGCAGGCTCACTAACTCCTATATATCCTAGTTTATTTGCTTTTGAATCAGAAGGAGGGTTCTGTTTATTTATTATCTCCTTTGAGACATAAAAAAGTGGTTTATTGAAACTCTCCGAGGTCTTTTTTATTGATTCTTCATTTTTCTTTATCTCGGCCGTAGCAAATGCCTGAACACCTTCAATTGGAATCTCTTTTCTCTTAAGTGCCTTATCAACTGCTTTTTTTATTTTTTCTTCACTCGTATTTTTTCTACAACCTATACCCACAACATATTTCCTTTCAATTTCTTCAGGATCCTTGAGGACAGCTGTTTCGTTATCTACTAATACTATTCTAGGTCCAGAAACCTTTAAAACAGGAATATCTCTATTTGATTCTAGTAGATAGGTATTTATTTCTTTGGATGAATCTTTATTGACAATAGCTTTATTTTGGTTTTTAGAGATCTGCTCCAGATTTGGTTTTCCCGACGATTCAGTGGCAGTAGTTATCGAGGGGTATACATTAAGTTTTTCAAATAAGAAATCACTTATTTTATTCGATCCCTTGTGGCCACCTATCAATGGGATTGAATGATTTAGGTTTCTATCAATAACCAATACTGGGTTATCATTCCATTTGTCCTCTATGTAAGGACATATTTTTCGAACGACTATTCCTGCAGCCATCAAAAAAATTAGTATTGAATCCTTCTTAAATAGTTCTCTTATTTTTTCTTCGTCATATTCAACCATTTCAGTTTTGTATTCTACTTCGAGTGCATCTCTTAGTTTCTTCGCTTTATCAAGGTCTCTGTCAAAGTAGATTATTTTTATTTTTCTTGGTATAGCTTAGACCTCCTGTATCCCTTCTTCTCCACCACATTTCCTACTATTATTAGTGCACTTCTTTCAATACCAGCTTCTTTTACTTTTTCTGCTATATTTGACAATTTTCCCTTAATAACTTCTTCTTCATTCCAAGATGCTTTGTATACCACAGCCACTGGAGTATCCAGTGGTCTTTCGATTTTTTTAACTACTTCATCTATCTTTGATATACCTAAAAATATAACTAAAGTAGTCTGCTGTTTAGATAACTCTTTAAGTTTATCCTCTTTTAATGTGTCTCCTGCAGGTCTAGTAAAGATAACAGACTCTGAAACTCCTTTAAGCGTGAGCTGGGTTTTAAGTGCCGAAGTCGCTGCAAAAATAGAAGAAACGCCTGGAGTTATTTCGACTTCTATGTCATTTTTTTGTAAAATTTCTATCTGCTCAACTATAGCTCCGTAAAGTGAAGGATCCCCACTATGCAATCTTACTACTTTTTTACCGTTTTTAGTGGCATTAATCATTTTTTGAGTAATTTCTTTTAAGTCTCTGTTCTGACTATCTATTTTCTGTGCTTCTAGATTCTCTAATAATTCATCATTTATTAAAGATCCTGCATAGATCACTAAGTCAGCTTCTTCAAGTAGTTTTTTGCCTTTACAGGTGATTAAATCCGGATCACCTGGGCCTGCTCCCACTATATTTACTTCCATGATTGTTCCTCCTTTTCTGCTACTAATAGAGAAAAATAGCTACTTTCTTCTGGTAGATCTTTGGTTATTTTTTCATCTTCCCTAAAAAGGTTCTCTCCTAATGTAAATTCACTATAACCTTCATTTTTTAGTTTTTCAGCTAAAGATTTAGGTTTTGTAGCCTTCAAAACTATTTTTTTATTTTTCTCACTTCCATCCGTAACCTCAAATGAAGACTGCACATTTAAATCTAGCTTTGCTGCAGATGCCGTTATTGAACTAACGCCCGGTATCGTTCTAGTTCTCACTTCTGGAAAAATCTTCTCTACTTCCTTTTTCACATGGCCAAAAGTTGAAAAAAAACAGAGATCACCTATACCTGCTAATGACACCTTCTTTTCCTTAGCAAGTGGCCCTACTTTTTTTGCATTCTTTACCCAATACTCCTTTAAGACTTCTTCATCTTCAGTCATAGGGAAGTCTAATTCCTTTGGATCACAATACTTTTTAACTATATTTTTAGCTCTTTCACCCGGAACAAATACTTCATCAGAAGTTTTCAAGGCTTTTTTTGCCCTTATAGTCATTAAATCAGGATCTCCTGGGCCAAGACTGACTCCTATCAACATTTTCCCACAACCATAAAAACAGGGTTAATAGCTTTAAATGCTGACCCCCCAGCTAATTCATATGACTTCGAAACTTGGATTATTAATGTTTCCTCGTACAAGTTTTCCTCCTCCATTAGATCCTTTATCTCCATAGCTTTTTCTATTCTAGCGGTATTTGCTATAATCTTACCTCTATCTGATATAACATCCATTATTTCCGGAAAAAATTCACTTAAGTTTTTAGTTCCACCAATAAAGACCTTATCAACTGTATCGATCTTCGAGATTACTTCAGCAGCATTACCATGTATAAACTCTCCATCAGGGCAATTTTCACGAGACAATTCAACGGCTTTCTCCCTAGAATCCATTCCAATCACTCTATCCACTAGTTTAGAAGCTTCTTTTGATACCGCACCTGAACCCGAGCCAACATCAAGAAAGACATCATCATTCTTAAGATCCAACTTCTTTATTACCACACCAATAACTTCAGATTTAGTGGGTGTTCCCTTTAACTCCATTTAATTCCCTTTCCTCGATCACTTTAATCGATATTATAAAATATTGTATGTCCTTCAAAAAAATAGTGGTTTATCTAAATAGTTGAGAAGACACCTTCCTAAATCTTTTGATTTAGGTAGTGTGATGAATCAACTAAGGATGTTTTAAGTGTTTTTAAGACTAATTAAGAGTAACTGGCAGTTGGTTGGGAGTCTGCCTTACCAAAAAGCAATCCCATTGTCTTTGAGGTAATGGCTAAAGCCTCGGACTCTGCATCAAGAGGTGTATGGTAAGTAGTAAGGTAGATGGGTAAGCCCGAAACTTCGGGAGTAGGGTGTAGTGGTTGTGTGGAGCAACCAGAGTGAATAAGGGAGCCATTGTGTAGCTAATATATGGGAACTGTTCCCTAATCCACCCTTCCTCAAAGCGCAAGTTCCCTTGTTGACTAGGTGTATGAGAGAAGCCCAGTGGAAAGGCAAACTCCATTTGGATAAGGTCCACAAGGGAAGCCTCTCTTCCTAAATCATTTGATTTAGGTAGGGGTCACTTCACTTTAACAGTACATGGATTACTTTTTAGCCTAAATTACCACGACTAATTAGATTATATTAAAAGTAACTTTTTTCTGTCAGTAAACCTATTTTGGGTAACTTTCTTCTATTAAACCTATTTAACTATTTTTTTAAGTTAAAAAATTATTTTATATACTGAATATGAAAAAGAAAAAGTCTCATTTAATTTTAGTAATCCACTAATGGATCTTATTAGTTCCATAAGTTATTTATTGTTAGAGGAACTTACTTGGAGGTATGTCAGATAAAAGTGGTGGATGCGGGTTCTATTGTTGAACTGATTAAGAAATCAAAAAAATTAGGTATAGGTTCTTTCAATGTAATTAATTGTTTTATTGATTCTATTTCTTCTTGTTGGGGGGATCGTTTTTTCGCCTGGAGTAAGATCTCTCCTTTCTGTGATGCTTTTACCTTTAGTTGATGGAGCCTATATTTCCATAGTTTTAAGTGGTGGACTTAGAGAAGTTAGTAATGCAGTTGCAGTAGGTTGCTTTTTATTGTGTGGTGGGGCTTCATTGAGTTTAGCTACCACTATAAGTGGTAATAAATTAACCAGGGTAAAGAAGACTGTTTCAATAGGTCTTCTTGTGACCTTGGCTTGTATTTTAGTGACTATGGTTTCCCCTATACTGGAGGAAATAATCAGATTTAATGTTTTCAAGAATTTTGCTGGAATATCTATAATATTAATTTCAATTAATACTTTATCTAAGGGACTTGGTAATAAAATACCTAGTCCATCGATTATATTACTAATTGGGGCTCTAGGTTCTCTCGATATCCAAGGAACTTCTATTTTAGTTAACTTAAATCTTCAATTGTTACTTAATTCTGTTATCTCAGGGCTAACAGCAACTCTCTTGATCTCTATATCAGCTGTTTTGGTTCCTCAGAAAGCAGTAAAGTTAATAAAATACCCATGCAGCCTATTTCTGGTTTTAATTGCTTTTAAAGTACTTGGTATATTTTAAATACTTTTTATATTTTAATTACTTTTCAAATGTCTTGAATTTATCTTTTGAGGCTCCACAGATTGGGCAGTTTTCTGGTGCTTCTCCTTCTGTAGTGTAACCACAAACAGAACATATCTGTACGTCATCAAGGTCATAGGTTTCTTCTTTTTCTACGGCTTCTTTTGCTTCTTTATATTTTTCAGCATGCTTCTCTTCGGCCTTTAAAGCATATTTAAATGATGTTAATGCCTCTTGTTCTTCCTGTTCTTCTGCTACTGCAATAAATGAAGGGTACATTTCTTCTATTTCATATAATTCTCCATCAATACCCTTTTGAAGGTTTTCTTTAGTGGTTCTTATTCCGTAGGGACTATGGCCCGTTGAGGGTCCAGTACTCTCTGGTAACCTAGTTAAGTGGTTTCTAGCGTGAACTTTTTCTGCGAAAGAAATAGCTCTGAACAATCTAGCCACATTATAGTAGTTTTGTGACTCTGCAATTTCTTCATAGGTTTTATATCGCATCCATGCTTGACTTTCTCCAGCAAAGGCATCTTTTAAATTTGATTCCGTCATCTCATGCAATAAACACACCAATACCAATATACACCGATAGAACTATAACTTTTCCTGTAATCAGATGTTTTTTTGTAATCAGATATATTCCAATTCAGTCTTTCTAATTCTCTCAATAGCTTCCTTTATCCTTTCCTCAGATTGGGCGTAGGAGATACGTATATATCCCTTTCCACCATCTCCAAACGCTTTACCCGGGGTTACCCCGATATGGCATTTGTCTAGCAACTCCTCAGAAACCTTAAACGAATCGGTTCCAATGTACGGAAAAGCGTAAAATCCACCTTCAGGTTTCGTACACTCAATGTCCAGTGATTTAAGGCCCTTTAATAATGTATCTCTTCTTTTTCTATATTTTAATACCATACCTTCAAGTTTAGATTCTATTTCTTTATTTTTATACGCGCAAACTGCTCCTTTCTGAGCAAATGAGGTAGGACAACTTACAGAATGCTGTTGAATCTTCTTCATCTCATCGATAACCTCTTCTTCGGCAACCGTGTACCCTAACCTCCATCCCGTCATAGAAAAAGTCTTAGAAAATCCATTAACAGTTATTACATTATCATATTCAGATCCCGGGCTATAATGTTCCTTCTCATAAATTATCTTTTCATAGATTTCATCCGACATAACTAGGCAATTATTTTCACGAGCTATCTCCGTTACAGCTTTTATCGTACTCTCATCGTATACCTGTCCAGTAGGATTACAAGGACTATTCAAAATCACCAAAGAAGTCGAATCATTAATTTTATCCTTAAAGTCCTCGAGATCCGGTTTCAAGTTAGCATTTGTTTCAGACCAAACAGGTTCAGCTCCAGCCAACTTTACACATTCATCATACGAAACCCAAGCAGGATCAAACAAGATAGCCTCATCATTCTCATCCAGAAATGCTTGACAAACAAGAAATATCGAAAACTTACCTCCAGGAGTAACTAAAACATCTTCTATACCCGCATCAATCTGATTTTCCTCTTCCAGTTTCCCTACTATTTCCTCCCTTAACTCCCTTATACCCTTAGTTGATGTATAATGCACAAAACCATCATCTAAAGCTTCTTTTGCACATTCCTTAACCTCAACTGGTGTATCAAAATCAGGCTCACCAACTCCAAGTGAAATTACATCCTCCCCTCTCTGACTTAATTCCTTAGCTTTATCGGCTATCTGTTGAGTTGCAGATGGATTAACCTGTCGAATCCTTGTCGAAAAATCGTATTTCATAAATTTTCCTCTTTGAATCTTATTAACCAACTACTTTTGAATCCATTTATTTCCTTTTTTTTTCTATACACAAACACTCTACAAAAATATACTGAACCAACTCAAAAAACCTAAAAATACAAAACACCTTTCAATATAAAACATTTAGTTCTAAAAAAATATAGTACAATCCCCACAAAACTACATACTCTAACTTTAACTTAAACCCAATAATAACCCTAAATTTTCATAAAAACCTGTGACATCCTCCTTCACCTAACATACTTTGTTCGTTAGGAAGAGGGTTTCAGCCTTTCATGGGTTCTCCTCCGCTTTATCTAGCTTTATATACAGAGGCTGGGTCATCGCTACGGGGTTCGAGCATTGCCCCAGAGGACTCTCCGTTTGCAGTAGAGTATTATTACCTATATTTAGTTAAGGATTCAATTTTCACCACCCAGAACGCTTCCATACACCCTAGAGACCCAGGAGTTTACCACAAACACATTACCTTCAAGTTGAGTTTAGAACACATAAATCCACTAGCAGACTTCACAGTGTTCTATAGAAAACTATGGACTTCCTAGTTATAAGTTAAATTCTAATTAAACCAGCTAAGAAAATAGTTTCAGATAAAATTCTCTGTCTCAAAAAGTTTTTTCCTCAAATCGACCTTGTCAAATCTCTCTTGATCAAAATAGAGATATTCTTTACAAATGCATCAAGATCAAATAATGATCTATAGGTCTAATCTTTTATTCATACGATTTGAAAAAAAGCAAAAAATCAGATGATTTATTTATTCCAATTTTTTTAGTGGGCCCGTCCGGATTCGAACCGGAGACCTCACGGTTATCAGCCGTGCGCTCTAACCGCCTGAGCCACAGGCCCTTCTTTTAGTTTAGTTTTATTTTGGTTGTTTATTTGCGATATGGTTTTTTGATTTTTTCTTCTTTGTTTCTATTAAATTTATTCATTTAGTTATTTTTTAGTGACATGGGAGGAGTTTTTATTATCTGCAGGGATAAAAGCTATAAAAATGGATCTTCCTGATGTGCAAGCCAATGAACCTGACATTAATGTTGGTTTAGATAAGGTTGGAGTTTCAAAAATTAAGAAACAGATTAAGTTAGCTCGTGAAGGTAGCAGAGATCCGGTTATTTTAAATTCTGAGTTTGAAATTTCAGTTGATTTGCCTTCAGATAGAAAAGGTGCAAATTTATCTAGAAACTTTGAGGCTATCAATGAGGTTTTGGAGAAGGCCATTGATGAACCAGTTTACGAAATTGAAGGGCTTTGCATTGCTGTTGCTGAGGAATTAATGAATAAGCATGAGTATGCGAGTAGAGCTATTGTTACCATGGAGAGTGAAGTTGCATTGGAAAAGAATGCTCCTGTTTCTGGTTTGGCTTCTCAAAATGTGACTAAGATATTTGCTGAGGCTGTGGTTGATGATAAAGGGGCAACAAATGAAGTTGGAGCAGAGGTAACGGGGACAACGGCTTGTCCTTGTGCTCAAGAGATTATGGCCGAAAAGATCACGGATAAATTGAAGGAACATGGCTTAAGTGAATCAAAGGCTATTGATGTGGTTAAAGATATACCTATTCCTACTCATAATCAAAGAGGCAGAGGATTCTTATCTATTAAGACCTCCCCAAACATTAATATTCCTATTGAAAGTTTAATTGATATTATAAATGATTCAATGAGTTCAGAGATATTTGAATTACTTAAAAGAGAAGATGAAGCTTATGTAACAGATAAAATACATTCTAATCCTGTTTTTGTTGAGGATACAGTTAGAAAAATGATACTAAAGTCTCTCCAGAAATTTCCTAATCTACCTAAGGATGCTGTTATAGAGGCTAGACAGGTGAATAAGGAAAGCATACACAATCATGATGTTTTTGCTCAGAAAAAAGAAAAAGTAGCAAATTTGAAGAAGGACTTTAGTGAGTTATCTTAGTTTCCTTAAATGTTTTCTTTTCATACTTCCTCTATCGCTTCTTCAACTTCTTTTTTTACTTTTTTGAGTTCGTTGATAACCTCGTCCTTTGTTTCATCATATTTTTTCTTTCCTTTATCCGTGATACTGTACACTCTAACTCTTCTATCTTTATCAATAGATTTTTTTTCTATTAACTGTTTTTTAATTAATCTTTTCGATGTTTCTGATACAACTGGCTTGGAAAAACCAGTTTCTACTACTAGTTCTCCGAATCTTTTATCACTTTCTCTGAGTGCATTTAGAATAGACCATTCGCTTTTATTGAATGATCCATACTCTTCTAAACAATTCCGGAGCATCCATATTCCACTCCAAAAACCTCTTATTTAACTAAACTAAGTTTACCTAACACTTTTAACTTAGTTTACTTAACATGTATATATTTATAATTATTTATAATTATGTTTTCCTCCTAACTTATTTCTTTCTAGATCAAATCCATTACAATAACGAAAAACCCCAAATCAAAAAAATAAAAACACAACCCAACACACAAAAAAGTAAACAACCTAATAATAGAATAGAACTTACTATAAAAAACAAGTGATCAATATGACCAACAACAAAGTAAAAATTGAAGAAATGACTTCAAAAGAAATAAAACAACAAATTAACACAGGAAAAGATACAGTGCTAATTTTACTAGGCTCAATTGAACAACACGGCCCACACCTACCTACCTCTACCGACTCTCAGATTGCAGAGATATTAGGCAAAAAAGTAGCAAAAAGAATTAACGCACTAATGGCTCCTGTAATAAGACCAGGATGCTCAGACCACCATAGAAAATTCAAAGGAACAATTTCACTAACATACAACACATTAATAGATATAATAGATGATTATATTGATTCCCTAGTTAGACAAGGATTTAAAGAAATAGTAATAATCTCTACCCACGGCGGTAACTGCGCACCAATTAAAACTGCTATCTCAAGTTTCGTCAAAAAATATGACAAAACAAAATTCATAGTTCTAGCAGACCTAAACAAGCACTTAAAGATCTGGTGGAATGCAATCAAGGAATATGGAATAAAAGAAGGAGATCTAAACCACGCAGGTGCAGCTGAAACATCCATACTACTTTCAGAAAAACCTTCCCTCGTAAACAAAAAAGAAATCAAAAAAGGATACACAGACAACATAGAAGAAGAAAAATTATTCACAGAAGACATATCATACTATTCAGAAAACGGAGTATTAGGAGACCCAACCAAAGCAAAAAAAGAAATAGGACAAAAGCTCATAGAAGAAACAGCAAATTACTTCGTTAAAAAAATTAAAGAAAAATAAAAACCTAAAAAAGGAGAAAAAACACATCTAGGAGATACAAGATCTAGAGTATATAAAGCGTACAAGACGGTTTTACTTAAATAATTTGAATAAACAGCTTTCTTTTCCTTTATCTATCTCTTCTACAAGTTCAGGCCATTCCTTCTTTTCCTCTGCCCAACTAATTATAGACCTTCTCTTAACGTATAAAACCTTCAAAAATCCCTCAAAATTATAACCACTAGATACAAAATCGCTCTTGAAATACTCCCAAAGATAGTCTCCTAGCTCCGAGAGAAAAAATTCCTTACATTCGTCAAAAGAACACTTTAAGGAAATCTCATTGCCACTAAGATATTTTTTAAGATCTTTAGGCTCAGGTATATCCTCCCTTACAGTCATTAGAAACACATCAATTAGATCTAAAAATTTCCAGAAATAACAATTTATCTATCTTTTAAATAATCTTAAATTTTCTATTTTTTCTAGTCATTTTATTAGATTAAAAGAAATATATCTTTTTGGTGAATTGAGAATGGGTTTTCTAGATAAGATTTTGGGTTCAAAAAAGAATGTGGATGTAGCTGAGATTAAATATTTAGAGGGAACTCTGAACGACTTGGAAGATCTAGGTTACAATAAACTTGTAAAAGCAACAAGAAAACTTGCAGATGAAAAGGACACTGAAGTTGGTAAAATGATCTATTATTTATTTGAAGAGGTAGAAGGAGATATAAAAAGCTACCTAGATGAATTAGGAGATAAGAAAGATCTTAAAAAAGAAGAGATAATTAGAGACTTAGTTTTTAATTCATTAAATCAAGAAGAACTCAAAAAAATTGGTTTTTCAAGAGAAGAACTTAGGAAGGAAGTAGATGAGTTGACTGATAAAGGAGAGAAATTATCCGAGGAAGACATTAAAGAGCTTAGAAACAAGACAATGGAAGAGTTTGGGACAAGAATAGACGAGGAAGAATAGTTCAAAGTTTCCTATTTCCAATTATTTTATAATTAATTTTATAAAATGTTTTAGTTATTTACTTCTAGGACTAGTATTGTTTATTTAACTAGCGTTTTGTTTTTATAATGATCTTGGGGCAGGAGATTATTTTAGGTTTCTGAGGAAATCCCATATGTTGCTTAAGCTCTTATTCCAAGTGGTTAATCTCTTAAATTTTTCTTTAGAGGTTTTTCCAAAATTCTTTATTTTTTCTTTGTCTTCGTAAAATTTTGATATGTAATTGGATATCTTTTTAGGGTTATTAGGTTCTACTAGGTAGCCATTTTCTTTATCTTCTATTAATTCAGTGGGGCCTCCTCTATTAGTTGCAATTACTGGGTTTCCAAATCCCATTGCTTCTACAACAACTAAGCCGTATCCTTCGAATTTGGAGGGTAGGATTAAGATATCATTATCGATGTATTGTTCTTTTAGCTCTTTTTTATTTAAATAACCTAAAAAGTCTACTTTATTATTTATACCTAGTTTCTGGGTTTTTTTGATCAATAGTTCCATGTATTTTTTATCTAGTTTTTTTCCTACTATATTTAGTTCAATTGGGATATCTAATAGACCTAAGGATTTTATTAGTATATCTAAACATTTATGTGGAAGAATATTGCCAACAAAGAGTAACTTTATTTTTTCTCTAGTCATATGGTATTTTGTTTCGTAATTGAAGTTGTCTTTACCTGGATATGCTATTACATCTTTTTTTATGTCTTTTTTTATATTCTGAACTGTCTTTTTGGTTGATTTACTATTAAATATGTAGTTGTCCACGGTTTTTATGTAATTCTTCTCGATCTGTTTATGTAGTTTTTTCCTAAATTTACATCTATCCGAGAGATAACCTAAGTGATGAACTATTGAAACTAATTTCACTTCTTTTTCTCTTAATCTATTATTTAGATTTGTTAAAGAGGCGTGAGTTAGTTCATCTTGAAGAAGTAAATCTATTTTTTTATCTAAAATTGATTTTAATAACCTAGAACTGGTTTTTTTATTTTCAAATAGGTTTTTTGGTTTTCTAATTGGAAAGATCTGGATTTCGGTATCTTTTTTTCTCAGATAATCAATTAATCTTCTATCGTATAGGTATCCTCCGGATTTCTGATTTAGGTTTCCGTAAACTATTAATCCTATCTTTATCACTTTATTAAACCTCTTTATGAAAAGAGGCGTATGATTTACTGTCTTCTTTGACCTTAACTTCAAGTTCTTGGATCCTATTCGGTAATTTTTTACTGTAAATCTCTTTCCAGATCTCCATAGAAAAGTTTTCAACACTTGGCTGTTTTTTGGAAAAAACCTGTTTTTGGTTTAGTATCTGGTCTCTATATTTTTCTATTATTTCATTTAGGTAATCTTTTAGGACATTGATATTCATAAGATAACCAGATTTATTTAAGTTATCTCCATATACTATTAGTTCTATTTCGTATTTATGGGAATGTATTTTGGATTCTCTTCCTTCTTCTTTTAGTTTATGTTGTGCGATAAATTTCTCACTGACTGAAAGGCTATAGATCCTGATTAACCCCCATATTTGAATAATATTTGAACTACATCTTTTTTTCTATTTTCTATTTTATTGTAAGCTCTTTGAGCTTCTTTTAATCTAAATTCATCTGTTATTAATTCTTTTACATCTATTTCTTGTATTAAATCTAGCGATAAATTTATTCTTCTATCTTTATCCCATCTTTTTGATATATCAGGCCTAATAGAGCTTACCTGGCTACTTAAGATTTTGATTCTGTTCCTATGGAATTCTGTTCCTAGTTTAACCTTTTCTTTCTTATTACCATACCAAGATCCTATTACGATTCTCCCCTCAAATCCTGTAAAGTCTACAGCCAGATCTAATGCCTTAGGGTTTCCTGTTACCTCATAAGTTAAATCAAATTTATTTTTAGATAAATTTAATCCATTAAATATCTTTTCTTGACCTAGATCTTGGTCTAGATCTGGTCCTAACGAGTTATCTGCTCCTAGGCGTTGAGAAAAAACTCTATTTAATTTAAATTTATCTACTGTGATTAAATTTGATAAATGTAGTTTGCTGAGTATAGATGTAGTTAATAGACCAATAGTTCCTTGTCCTATTACTAACACATTTTCTCCAATAAGAGGTCTTCCATCTAGGACTAGATTTAAGGCTGTTTCCATATTAGGTAGAAACACAGCTTCTCTTGGAGATATATTATCTGGCAAAAAAACTAAGTCGCTTATTTTACTTTTGAAGTGGGTTTCGTGTGGATTAAATGCAATAACTTTTTCGCCTAAAAGGTCTGTGCTTAGATCGGTTCCAACTTCTATTACTTTTCCAACTGATGAGTATCCATATTTTATAGGGTAATTGAAATCTTGGTCCATGGATTTTAGTTGTGGAGTTAATTCGAGGTTTTTTGGTAAATCGTTACGGTAAACCAGCATTTCAGTTCCAATACTAATTAAGGAAAATAGATTCTCTACCAGTAATTCATCGTCTTTAGGTTTTTTTATTTCTTCAGTTTTTACTTTAACCTCCTTTGGTTGCATAAAAAATAAGGATCTTCTTTTCATTAATCATGTTCCCCTAAGCAACCATAGTAAATTATATTATCCCCTAATTTGATAGAATGAATATCTCTTGCTCTACGCGGTTTAAAGTCCTTTTTATTGATAGATAATTTATCTACTTCTTTCGGAAACATCTTTGGAATTAAAAATGTTATGAAAAAATCGATACTCCTTTTTTCCATTAATTCATTTAAAACATCCTTTGACTGGATTAAAACTGAGTTTATGTCTTTCTTTTCTAGTTGATCCACTACTGATTTATTTTCTTTGACCTTCGATTCCTCTATGATCTTGGTCTTTTCATCTAAGTTACTGAGTTCCCCATTGTCTCTATTATTTACAACTTTAGATGGACCCTCTTCTTTGTCAGTGAAGCTATCATAGAGATTAAGATTATTATCGGGGATATGTGCATCGTAACATGAGATCAATCGACTGTAAATGGCTTCAAGGTTTTTATCTTTATTTAAATTCGAGTAAGATGGTATGTTTCCATTGATTCCTTGAACAAAAAAACCTGCTATCCTTAATTCGTTGTTTTTCTCGATTTGTTTGTTGAAGTAACTACATATTTTTTGGATTTTATTCATAAATGGACTTAAGGCATCTATATTCAAGAGATGGTCCATTTTATCTTCTTTCGTTTTAATGTAATCGTAATTTTCTTCAGTTATCTTTGGGTATATAGGGATCCTATCAGATACCTTTATTCCATTTTCTTTTAATGAATCTAATTTATCTGGGTTATTTGACAACAGTCGAATAGATTTAACTCCTAGATCTTTTAAGATTAATGAAGCTACTTCGTAATCTCTCATATCGGCCTCAAAACCTAGTGCCTTATTAGCATCTACGGTATCGTATCCTTGATCCTGGAGGTTGTATGACTTCAACTTTGATTCCAATCCGATTCCTCTTCCTTCTTGCCTCAAATAAATCAAAATCCCTTCGCCCTCTTCAGCTATAATCTCTTTAGATAACTCAAACTGAGAATGACAATCACATCTGAGCGACCCAAAGAGATCTCCCGTCATACATTGAGAATGTACTCGTGTCAATACATCTTCTCTTCCCTCTATATCTCCCATTACCAAAGCAAGATGTTCTCTTCCATCTTTATCAGTATATAAGTAAAGCCTAAATTTACCAAATTCCGTTGGAAGTCTTACTGATACATCATGTGATAGTTTTTCCATTATTTAATCCTCTCTAAGATCTTATTTTAAATAACCAACCATATCAAGGTTGCAGGCCCTAAAAAATAACTCTTCTTTCTTTATTTGTTGTCTTCTCTTCGAAAACCATTTTTCAGTTCTTTCATCAAATGAATCTTGGGATCTGACCGTTTCTTGGATTAAATTAAGTATGTATAAAAGAAAGTATTTTTCGTTTTCACCGAATGAAGGATTAATAACCCAATCTGAAGGCCCTAAATTTTTTATTTCACATTTATGTTTCTTCAATGAATCCACGAGATAACTGCCTGACCTACTTTGATCGTATCTGCAATTTAGATCATTCATCGAGCCATTGTAAATTTTTTCTATTTTATTATCAAGTTTAATATCAACATATGGAAGAAACCTAGTTATACCATCGTAATTTATTGTAAAGTAAAATATAGCATTTTTTTCTGATAAACTCAATATCTTCTTAATGCTTTTATCTATATCTACTAAATCAAAAAATGAATTCGCTAATAATAGGTTGAAATAGTTATTTCTTCTAAAATCCATGAGTTCACTCTGGTAAAATCTAACATCGACTTTTACATTATCATCTACTTTAATTCGATCACCATTTATATAGTAATTTAATCCATAATTTGTCAAGAAATCTACCAGATTTTTCTTTGCTGGTTCAATTAACTCCCCATTTTTATCGATACCCCAATATTCAATTTCACTGGAAAAGCCCCATTTAATACATCGCTTGATCATTGACCCTAGGCCAAAACCAATTTCCAAAATTTTTAATTTATCTCCATCGACTAAAGACATAAAATT
Organism: Candidatus Methanohalarchaeum thermophilum; assembly: GCA_001914405.1. Classification (GTDB taxonomy): domain Archaea; phylum Halobacteriota; class Methanonatronarchaeia; order Methanonatronarchaeales; family Methanonatronarchaeaceae; genus Methanohalarchaeum; species Methanohalarchaeum thermophilum. Next base: position 803,204 of record MSDW01000001.1, on the reverse strand, counting down.
TTTTTTAACTTCACTATTAAAAGAAAAGCCATCGATCTCTTCTTTAACCCTTAGATATTCTTTAAATTTCTCTAATTGATTAATCAACTTCTAAGTCTCCTAAAAAGTAGTATAAATCGATCGAAATCAAAAAATTTTCTATTAAAAATGTTACCTATTAAATATTTTTAAATAGTGCTCTTATAGTTTACGCATTAGCTATGGAAACAACTAAATTAATAAATGCCAAATTATCTTCAATTTAGATGAAGTTATTTTTTGCCTATAATATTCCATCTTAAAAGAAACCTTTTATATATGATCACATAGAGATATCCTTATTGAGGGATAACAAAATGGTTGAAATGGAAACTAAAGAAAAATGTCTAGATGCTCTTGATTTTATGCAAGACTGGGATACATACACAGAAACACTAAAAGAAGGAGTTCAGGTAGCAAAAGAATTCGGATTAACCGATGAAGAGATAGAGGAAGTCTCAGAATCTTTCGCTGATTTTCTTTCTGAAAAAGTTTGTCCAGCTACACCAGAAGAAGAACTTCTAAAAGATATGTGGGCAGTTGCAGACAAAGGAGAGAGAAAAGCTCTCACATCAGTATTCTTCAAGATGATAGAAAAAGAATAGAATAGAGACCATAAAGCAACTAACCAGAGACAATTAATGACAACAGGAAAAAACAATTCCCATATCTATTTCTTTTTTTAATCAGAACTGAGCATATTCAATAAAGAGTGAGGATCTATTCTGTAGGAAAATAAAAAAACCTTAGAGCCTGAATTTAATTAAGAAATCAATCAGTGGGTTTTAATACAGCTATAAAATAAAATAAAATAAGCCAATATAAAAACTAATTAACCCAGTTTTGAGTCTTTAATTGTATTAAACTCCTTTCTAACCTCATCTACTAAACCTAGATCTATCTCAGTCGTCAAAAACTGTTCTTTTTCTGCACCAATCTCCTCAACCCTTCCCCATGGATCCACAACCATGCTCTTACCAAAGAATCTCTTTCCCTCAAAAAACCCCACCCTATTACATGAAATAAAATAAACCTGGTTTTCAATTGCCCTCGACCTATTTAATACCCTCCAATGATATTTCCTAGCCTCAGGCCAAGCTGCAGGTAAAAAAATAAGTTTTACACCTCTTTTTATTAATTTATCAAAAAATAAGGGAAATCTTAAATCATAGCATATTCCTACAGCAGCCTTAATCGAACCAAGTTTAAAAATACTTAAGTCATCACCTGGAGAAAGAACCTCATCCTCTCCAAAATGGGAGAAAAGATGCATCTTTCTATAGATATCCCGAATCTCACCGTCCCGATCAAAAACAACACAGGAATTGTATAGCGAAGCATTCTTTGACTCGACTATACTCCCTCCTATAACATATAAATCCATCGATTCCGCTATACTAGATAACATGTCAGTAGTTTTGCCTGGAATTTCTTCCTTTAATTTATCAAAATCACTAAAATCGACATCCGTAGACCATAGTTCAGGTAAAATCAATACATCCAAATCGTCTTCTACCTTTTCCTCAGCAATCTCGCTAACTTTACGGAGATTAGATTCCTTTTCTTCATTCACATTTAATTGAAGTATACCAACTTTCATACTACTTAATATATCTCCTAATTGCTTCAACTCAAAAGTGGCCGTTATACTTTATTTTATTTTCTAAGATATACTAGTATCTTTATTTTATTTTATTTTATTTTATTTTATTTTCTAAGATATACTAGTATCTATTTTACCCTTAAAGGAAGAGGTCCCAGCCCTAACAAACGATAAGTTTGCTTACAATTGAGATTTAATCTACTTTGACCTTCATCATATTCTATATTAGATATTTAGCAATCTTTTCTATGCCAATTAAAGAATATAATATGGTAAAAAATTAAAAAAATCTATTTTTGAGTAAGCACACTAAGAATTTTATCCTTAGGACTTAGAGTTTACTCTGAAACTTCTTTTTCTAGTTTTTCTACAAATTCGGGGTTTTTTTCTCTTGCCTTTTCTATTAGGTCTTCAAGTTCTTTCTCATGCTTTTCTTGTCTTAAAGCTTCTACCAGATCTATATGGTGTTCTTTAGCATGTTCTACTAGGTCTTTATTGTCTTTGCCAGTGTAATCACATCCTACTAACGGGCAAGATGCAGGCACTTAAATTAACCTCAAATGTTTTTTTGTAAGGTGAACTTAAGTAATTTTTGTTTTTTTGGGTTTATTTTATCTTAGTGGTTGAGAAGACCTCTCTCCTAATCTCTTGATTAGGTTGAGGATGAATCAACCACAAATGTCCAATGGTTCTAAGACCAATTAAGTTCCGGCAGTTAGGCGTTCTGCCTTGAACAAACAAACGAGGCCACCTAAATCGCCCAATTTGGCCAAAGAAATCTCCATAGGGTAACCCCGAAACAGCTCGGGAGTAAGTTTCCTAGTGGCTGGTGTGGAGCAACCATTAAGAAATAAGAGAAGCCATTGTATAGCTAATTTAGGGGCTTCTTTGCCTTTGCCTTAGCCCTAATCCAATTCTTCACACAAAGCGCAAGTTCCCTTGCTGACCAGGTCTATGAGACAAACCCAATGGAACAAAAAAAACTCCCCTTATAGATGAGTATTCACAAATAAAGGCCCTCCTAAATCTTTGATTCAGGTAGGGGTCACTTCACTCGATTAAAATAAACTTCAAATTTCGCTCCGCCTAAATCTGAGTCTTTTACCTCTATTCTTCCATCAAATGCATTTATTATTTTTTTAATTGTTGCTAAACCAAATCCCCCTGAACTTGTCTTATTTGTGTAATCTAATTCGAATATTTTGTCTTTCTCTTCTCTAGGTATACCTTTTCCATCGTCTTCTACAATTAATATTAGATTTTTTTCGTTTTCTTTTAGTTTGACCAAAACATTATCTCCATCTGAATGTGTTATAGCATTATCGATTAGATTTTCGATTATCTCTTTTATGTAAGAATTTGCTCTGATAGTCGATTTTATATTTTTTTCCTTGAATCTAAGGTTAATATTATTTTGTTTTGCTTTTACCTTCCTTTTTTCTAATATATCTTGTATTGCCAACTTTATTTGACTTGAATCTATTTCTTCTAGTTCCTCGGGTTTAATTTCTTGTGTAATATTTTTTACTTTATCTGCCAAGGCCAGTACCTCGTCGATAGAACTTAAAGCTTTTTTTATTCTTTCATTATTTTTCTTTGATAGATCCGATTCCTCAGAGACAATATCAAGATACCCCATTATAACCTGAAATTTATTTCTAATATCATGCGTTAGAAGAGAATTAAATAAACCAACTTTTTTCCAAGCCTCTTTTTCAGATTTGTTTTTAAATTTTATAATTAAAGTGATTAGGTAACTAAATGTTAAAAATAATATGATTAGAGTAGATTTCATATATAAACTACCAACAGGCGGATTTAAAAACCATATATTTAAAAAAGAATCGTTATATATAAATAAAAACCCGATCAGTGATTCTACAGTCCAAATTAATAATACAAATGACGATAACAAGGCTATTATCTTAGGATCTTTGAATTCTTGGATATTCTTAAGACGTTTTCTTAATCTCGATACCACATTTTGCTCCCTTTCTTCCTTCCTATACTTAAAATCTCATACATGATAAAGATAACCAGATTTCCCAAGGTAACTACCCTGTCCAACCGGAGATTAGGGAAGATTTTTCAACCAACTGACTTAATGAAATCTTTATCTAGATCCTCTATATGACTAGAAAAAGCTAGACCAGAATTAGTTCTATTATCTATCTAGATTTTTATTTGTTAGTGAAGTGAAACCCCACCTAAATCAGAGACTTAGAAACCAAGCTTCCATGTAACCATGTAATCCTTATCCAGAGTGAAGTCTTCTTTCTTCCATCCCAGGAGAGGAAGCTTCTCTCAATACACCTAAATCAACACCTAAAACCCTTTACTCCTAGAAGAAGACTTGGATCAGGACAAACACAAAAACCCACATATTAACCTAACCCTCAGAAAAGGCCCCACATATCCTCCTCCCAGTAACTCCTACACCAACCACTAAAACCCTACCCCAAAAAGCTTCAAAACCCCCCAAAACACACCTTATACAATAAAGAGCCTCAAAGCCCTTAACACAGCCAAAATACCCCAAAAAACATAAAACAACTTTTAAATAAAACAAACAAACCCAACCAACTACCAAAAACCCCCAAATTACTCCTAAAAACCATATAAACCCTAAAAACAAAACATTCTATCCAAGAAAACCCCACATATCCCCCACCCCAAAAAACCAGAACATACACTCCCCCACAAACCCAAAAAAGATAAATTTGATGCCGTTAGTCAAATTCTTTATCTCTATACTCCAGCCTCATAATCTCCTTTTCAATATCGCATTTTAATAGCTTTAATTCCATCTTAACCATTTTTCTAGCTTTCTCAAACTCATCCCGGCCCTTCTTACTTATACTATAAATTTTTACTCTATTATCCTGAGCATTATCTAGTTTCTTTACTAAATTTCTATCAGATAATTTCTTAAGGGTCTTAGAAACAGTAGGCTTAGAAAGATCCAATCCCTCACATAGTTCAGTGTACTTCTTATCTCTTTCATCTAATAAACTTAATATACTCCACTCATTATAGTCAAATTCACCATAACTTTCCAAGCAATTAATCTTCATTAAAGACCCCATTTTCAATCAACAAACTAAATTCTTAGGAACTAAGAATACTCTTTAGATTTATTAAATTTCGTATCTTTATTCTTATTATTACATAGTTAAGTTATTCACAACAGATATATTTATTCCCTATAAACTGAAGTTTCATGGGATACTAGATATTATTTCATATCTTTCAGTGAACTACCCCTACCTAATCAAAAAATTTAGGAAGGTGTCTTCTCAGTCAAATAGATAAAAAAGAGAAATTAAATCTAGGTTATGGTGGTACTAGAAAGTAAGTTCTGTAGACTTGTATTAAGAGCGCTAAAATTAGTATTAAAATTATCCATATTACAATGACTTTTCTTACAGTTTTTTTGGCCTTTCTTTTTTCCCACCATTTTTCTGGCCAAATTTTCTGAAAGGCGAATGTTATAACTCCAGCTAGATTTATTCCTACAAAGTTTACTAAAAATAATAGGCCGGAACCAAAGGCGGGAATCCAGTATGTTGCTCCTGCCAGTATTCCAAAAACAACTAAAGGAGGGAGAAGGGCAACAGCTATCATTACACCTACTAGGGCTTGTGATACTCCTTTTGTTGTTGATAGTGAGCCTGCGATTCCGGATGAAATTGCTAGTAATATATATAAAAGATTGATACTAGTTCTGGAAGCTATTTGAGGGCTGGATTTATTTATCTCAAACAGTAAACCAAAAATTATTCCTATGAGTATAGGAATCAAGAAGCCAACTACTGCGGTTTTAATTGATTTTTTAGCGAGTTTATAATCTCCTAGCGATGTAGCGAGAGATAATCCCATGCTAGGAGTGAATAATGGAGCTATTACCATTGATCCAATTATTACTGCTACATCGTTGTAAAGAACGCCAACTGAGGCAACGATAGCTGCTATTGCAACGGTAACTATATATTGATTGGATACCTCGGTTTCGTCTGTTATGTTTTGATATAATTCCTCCATGGAGACTCTATCGGACTTTTTTTCTAGTTCCCATTCTCTTTCTCCTTTTTCTGGGCGAGGTATAGAAGCTTCAATTGGATAAATATTTATCCTAAATTCTTCAAATCCCTTTAATTTATTTTTAAGTATATCTATAGCTTCTTCACTTTGCTTGGCATCTAGTAAAATCCTAGAAACAACTATTTCACCTTCTTCAATAGATTTAACTTCTTCTTTAATGTCTATGAAAGGAATATCGCTCAAAATATCTTTTACTCTATCAGTAGTCTTTGGGTGATAAACCTCTAGTAACCTCAGAGACATTTTCTATATCCCACATCTAAAGTTAATAGCTCAATTTAAAGTAACTTAATTAATCCTTTTAAGTTTTCTCATTCACAAAACCAAACATATAATAACACAAATCGTACCTAAATTGCAAAACCGTTATTAATAAGAAAAGCATTATTGGCTAATTCCTAAGGAAAAGCTTCTAAATACTTTGTTAGAAGATAAAATTAAATACTTTTTTAGAGGATAAAATTAATTTCTTAAGATAAAAGAGTAGATAAGATTTTACTATATTTAAGTGAATATTTTTGATAATTTATATTTTTATTCATATAACTGTTTTATTGGCGATTGTTAATGAAATTAGTTTTTAATTAACTAATATTTAGATTTAGACACTTTTTATTTACTGGTAATTTTTCCCTAGTATATGATTTGAGTCTTTGGAAAATTAGTTAAAAAAGTGTTTTTTTTTTTTGGAAGTAGGGTAAAGGTTTCTGTTTATAGCTACATTTTTATGAGGTTACTACAAAACAATAACAATAAACTTTATTAATTTAACCTAGAATTATTTTACCAAAGGAAGTGAAAAAAATGCCACTAAAACTGGAATGCCCAAAATGTGGTGACGTATGCAAAGCAAACACAGAAAAAGATCTACTAGAAATAGCTGAAGAACATGTCAAAGAAGAACATCCAGAGATGGAACTAGACAACAAAACAGTAGAAGACCTAAAATCAATGGTAAAAGAAGTCTAAAAACACTCCTCCACCCCCCATCTTTTATTTTTTCACCCCAAAACCTAAAACCCCAAAAAAGACAAAACAACAAAATCCAACCACCAACAAAACAACACTAAACCCAAAAAAACCTAAATAAAAGATCAAATGCAATTAACACAACAAAACAAATTCAAACCAAAAAATCAATATTTCTCCTATATAAAACCCCTAAATAGAAAAGAAACTCTTCAATTAAAAAAATATACATCCCTTCTAACCCCACATTAAACCAAAAATCAGTTTTAGCCTTTAAATAAATACTAGACGCCAACCACATCAAATAAAGTAACTAATTGAATGAATAAATGAATCACTATCTCTATCTTATACATATAGGTTAAACTAAGAATTATTTCTTAAATATATAAAATAGCGAATCTAAAGAAAAAAGCTATAGACTCCTAAAACAAATTAGGTATATAAAAAGCCTTAAAGAGTTGAAAAACCTTGAATAAAAAAGAAAAAGGTAATATAAAAGATAGAACAAAATTAACTAAAACTAAAAAAGAAGAACTGAGCAAGGTATTAGAAGATTTCGCCTTCGAAAAAAAGCTAAAAGATAGTAAAACACCCGATAGAAATAAACTTAAAGAAAAATTTCTAGAAGATGTCAAGGAATTCCTAGACTTTGTAGGAGACTTAAAAGGTGTTAAAGACAAAAACAGGATTAATTTGCTTGAAACAGCGTTTAAAAATGCAGAAGACGAGCTACTGAAACCAAATAAAAAGAAAAAAGAACTCAAAGAAAAAAAGAAAGAACTTGATGAACTAATGGAGATAAAAAGAAAATTAAAGAAAGGAAAAACCCCAAGCAACTTAATCAATCTAGGATACGACCCAAATAAAGTAGAAAAAGTAGTCCACAATCAACTAAAAAATTAAAAACAAAATACCCCCTAAAATCCATAAAAAATTGAATTAACAAAAAAAGAGTCAAAAAATATCTACTATCCAAAAAACCCCTCTAAAGAAACTAAGATTAGGAAAAAAGATATCCGACTCCATAAAAATAAAGCAATTGAAATATTCCTTTCCTTAAAAATCCAATGAAGAAACTGTTAATAAAAAAAAGACTTCCTAAGCCATATACCCTATCTAAGCCATAACCTCTTCTAAGGCTCTACAAATAATTTCAATCAGACAAACACAATAAAAACAAATCAATTAGCCTAAAAGAACTTTAAATACTCCTAAACACAACTATATATCCCTAAACCTACTAAACTTTTTTAATTACCTATAAATCCCGTGAAGTTGCCCCCTACTTAAATCAAAGATTTAAGAAGCTGATTACATCCATTCACAAAACCAGCATCCAGAATTTGGTGCCTTGCTACCGAATGGCCTACAGAGGCAGGCACGGTCTTCCAAAGTATTGCAGATCCCAAGAATTTAATACTGGTTCCCAGGACAAGAACCAAATTTCCATCCCCAACATATGAGAAAACACCTAGTATGGTTTGAAACCCCTAAAGAAAACAAAGAAAAATACTTCAATTACTGGAAAAACCACATTGAAGAATTAGAACAAAAAGAGGGAAGTGAAATAAAAAGATATCTTTCAAATCTAGAAGAAAAAAAACTTAAATAAGATAACTGAGAACGAAAAAGAAAAAATAGAATCAAAAATAACCAAAACAAATAGGAAAAAATAAATGTATATCCAGGATATTCATTTCTATACCATTACAATTACAAAAAAGCCAAAAAATTAGATAACAAGAACAAAGAATTTGAAAAGGAAATAAAAAACAGAATAAACGAATTTATTGATTTTTTAGGTAAAAAAAATATTTAATAACGATTGAAAAAAATCAGAAAAAATCATAATCAAATTATTAGAAACTAATTTAATTTTTCAATTCTATAGTAGCTTTACATCTATATTCAAAATCAGATATAAATCTCTCGAATTGTCTTTGGCTTTCAGTATGAACAGGAACCACTTTATTGAAATTTATTTCCTCTATAGCGTTTTTTAGTTGATTTGGATCAACATGTCCAGATGCATGAGCCTTGTATTGTGGCATTCCCATGTATTCACACCAATTAAGTAGCTTTCATGCTGTATCTCACCTTCCACATCAAAGGCATCAGATTGTGACAGAATTCATTTCAAAAGCTTTAGGCTTCCTACTTTTACCCAACTCTTCTATTCCAAATGATAAGCTAAAAAAATCTTACATTAATAGTTATGAAATGACTTCTTAAATTAAAAAGACTGTGGATCTGTGTTTTTTTACATTTATAGGTGTTTGCTCGGTGGGTTGGAGCCAAGAGAACCGAAAGGAACAAGGGCTAATACCGCCGAAATATGGTTCTTGCTGTAGCCCATATCCTTTATGGTCATTGATCATTTTATTCAAACTGTCTTCTGTTTCGTAGCTTCTTTCTAGTTTGTCTGTGTCTTCGGCTTCGTTCAATTCCTCAAGTAGTTCCCGGCAGTCTTTATCTCTATAAGCTAGGTAGTTCTTTAGGCGGGACTTATAGACTCTTTTTGAGTTGTCGGTGTATTTGTTCAAAAACTTTTGGCCTTTATCGTTGACCTCTATGTTTTTCTTCTTCTCCTCAAACTCTCCCCTATGCATCTTTCCCATAAACAACTAATATTTAAAACTTTAATAATGCTGAATATTAGTAAATCTATATTTAATTAAAATATAAGCTAATAGTAAGCTAAGATTTTTTAACCAGATTAAATTTTTAATTATTTTGATTATGGTGATTAATTCTTTTTTAGATGAATTTGATAGTATAAGTTTTATTTTATTTGGCTTAAGGGGGTTTTTATAGTTAATTTTTTGTGGCCCTGTATCTTTTTTCTAATATGTGGTTATTAGTATGGAGAGAAGAAGTTTTTTGAAGGGGCTTAGTGTTTTTGGTTTGGCAGCTGCTGCAGGAGCCGGTGGCTTATTGGTTTACAGTAATCGTGCTTTAGGACAAGTTCCAGCTCCTTCTGTTGACTTAAAAGAGGGATGGGAGAAAATAGATGAAAAAACCGGTACAGTTTTTGAACGCGATTTTGGGGTTATAAAGGTTAAAGCAAATCAGCACTTAGTTCAATATGAAGATCAAGCTATTAGAGAAAAAATCCGAAAAGGGACACTAGGAGCAGTTGATACTCCAATAGCTTTATTTTTTGCCTCCAAGATTAATACAAATATAAACTTAGAACAAATCCCATTAATAAAAAATGAAGTTATTTCTCAGGCCAAAAAACAAGCTAAGAATTCCTTACTAGATAGACTAAAAGAATATGGCATAAAAGAAATTAAAAAAACCAAATCAAGAGACTTAGATTTAGAAATAAACAAAAAAATTAATTTATCTGTTTTCAAAGGATACTACCCAATAGAAAAAGTAAAATTCGATCTTAAAGACAAAGATCTAAATTTTTCTGGATCAAAACTGAAGATGACTGCTTACCTAGGTGCATGGACCTATAACGGCTATATTTTAATAGCAGGCGGAGTTCACCCATCTCAAGACTATGAAAAAACATACAATAAAGAAATAACCGACTTAATTAATATGACCCTAAAACTTGATCTTGGACTAAAACCCAATAAAACTAAAAATGAAATACTCTCACAAATCCAATCAACAACCTAATCAATAAGAAAAAGAACCAAACCATCCAAATAATAGTCCTAAATAAGATAAAAAAAAGAAAAACTTAAGAAACCAAACATATAAACCCAAAAATGTTCTTAACCAAGAAAACACCAACCCAAACTAAGATAACACCAAAACCAAACCACAATATCATATACCATATATTATACCATACTATATATCACCTATTCATGCCATGTTTAAGGAATTAAGGATTAAATATATCATATTCAACCATTTTCAATGAATTAAGGGCTAATTGATATTCTTCAATTTACATTTAGTTATCTTCTTAGGAATTGATATTTGCTTTAATATCTAGTTCTTTTTCAAATAATGGAGGGTTGTTAGTTGGCCAATAATTCAGTTATTTTTATTTTTTAGGGATTTTCTAGGATCTTTTCCTCTATTCAGGGAGAACAACCAATCTTTGATAGGTAGTTTTTTGGGGCCCTTTTTTTGAAAGTATCGAGGGGTTTGGAAGTAATTTACAATTGTCACAAAAAATACTCCTCCTATTGTATTTCCAACCAGTATTGGTAATATTAAGTTAGTGGCTACTGATAAAAAAGCTGCGGAACCATTTAAGACTAAATAAAAAGCCTCTGTAGATGCTACTACAACATGGTATAGTTTTCCCAGAGGTATTGCTAAGAAAGAGAGGTATACTATAAAAAACCTAGATGTTGTTCCTTGAGAAGAAAAATCTAGCCAAACAGCTCCAGCAACTATGAAACCAGCAAATATGGCCTTAAAGAACAAAGTTACTGCATCTAGTGCCATAGCATTAGCAGCCATCTCCTGCAGAACTTTTGATGCTCCTGGAGATAATGCCTTTGACAGAGCAAGAGCACCCAATCCCCCTCCAGTTATATTTCCTAAAAAGACTATTACCCACATCATTAATAGAGCCGGTACACTAACCATTCTTTTAAGAACCAAAGTCACAGGAGGCAATGTATTCTCAGTATATAATTGATGATTCCCCAAAATTATATAAATAAACCCCAAAGGATACAAAAGCGCTCCAGATAAGCGTTGACCATCCGTTGTACTAAGCATAGTTGAATAAAGCAAAACAGTTATAGTTATAGCAAAACCAGCCGCCAAAGCACTAAAAAATAATTCTCTATAAGACCTTGATATTTCCTCATCCGCATCCCTAATTATCCGCCCAAAGATCTCCTCAGCCGTAAACCTATTCTCAAGATACTGGTTAATAGATATCTGATTCTCATTCGAACCCCGATTATCTTGCTCATCCACCATTAACTTACACCTATCCAACTACCCAATCCCAGTAAACTACCCCTACCTAATCAAAGATTAGACAGGAGTCTTCTCAACCACCAAGATAAACTAAGCATACCCACTAGAAACCTTCTTTAAAAACCCTCAAACCTCAAAGATCCCTTACAACATATATCTTAAAAATCTTTAAGCCTACTCCAAAACCCAACAGTTTCACCACTTTCAACTATCTCATTGACTATTCAAACCAACACATATCCCCCAAGTAACCTCACACCCCCCCATTAAGATCTTGACTCAAAACTTAATGACCTACCCCCCAATAGTACATTTATACCTGATACCCTCACCAACTGATATTTTCCTTTCCCAAGTCAAATCACTAATTTCCTTCAAACTACAATCTAAATACACTAATATTTCATCCAACCTCATCCATAAACCTTCTCCGATTCCTCCATGCAATGATGGGTGGAAGTTATTCATCCCATCCAACCTCATCCATAAACCTTCTCCGATCATCAAATAACACCTCTCCACAGCACCACAAACACAGTTTAAACTAATTCAATAATTATTATGAAAAATCTCCACACCTAGTTTGTTCTGTTTTAATTTCATTATAGAAGTATTTGGAGCTTGTATTCAAAATCCTTTTACATCTATTCATCGTAAGTTTTAATTGAACTGTAGGAGTATTGGAACGGGAAGGGATAAGATGAGATGTTTGATAAAAGAATACGAGGATGATAAGCGAGAGTAGATCGTTTATTGGAGTTTACAGGGGGTTTTTGGATCTATAAATGTTATAAAACTAACAATGAGGGATGAAGTCTTTTAAAATAACTTATGGTAGATTTGGGGTCTTTAATTTGTTTTTTGTTGGTATGGGGCTAGTAAGTTATATGTAGGAGTAATGTATTGGTTTTAAGTTGAAAGTTGGGGGAAAGATGTCAGGGAAGAGAAAAAGGTATGGTCAATATTTCACTCCTGGTCTTATTTCAGATTTTATGGTTGATTTAATTGATCATGAGAAGAATTGTAGGGTTTTAGATCCTGCGGCAGGTAAAGGTGTTTTTTTGAGTTCTTTAGTTAAGAAAGGTTTTGAGAACATAGCTGGTTATGAGATAGATGGTTCACTAGAGAATAAGTCGCAAGTAGATATTAAAAATAGGGATTATCTTAGGACTTCTTTAAAGGTAAAATTTGATGTTATTATAGGTAATCCTCCGTATGTTAGATGGAGGAATATACCTGAAGAGATTAGAGAGGATTTTGAGAAGGAATATTGGGAGAATAAAATTAATGGCTTATCTGATTTATTATATTCTTTTTTATTTAGAAGCGTGGACAAATTAAGGGAAGAAGGAGAACTTATATTTTTGACACCTACGTTTTGGCTACAAAACCAGCATGCTTCTTCTGTTAGAGATTATTTCATTAAAAATGGGTATCTAGATCTTATTGTTAGTTTTAATGAAATGAAGATATGTAAAAATGCTTCTACTTCCTATATGGTTTTTAAGTTTATTAAGGATAGAGTTGACGGAGAAAAATTAGATATAATTAAAATTAGAGATAAGAGAAGATTGAATAAGGATCTAATTCAATCTATTGATGAATTAATTGAGAGTTTAAGAGATAAGAATAAATCAGTTAAGGAGAAGGGGATTAAAGCTTTTTCAAGGGATCAATTTTCTAGCCCAAATCAATGGCCCTTAGTTTCACCTGAGAATAAAGAGGTTATTTCTAAGATAGAGGAATCCTGTAAAAATTATTCTCCTAAAGTCGAAGTTAAAACTAGTTCTGGGAATACTGAAAAGATTAATTTAGCAAATCTGTATACCAAATACGATTTAAAGAAAATAGGAAGAACCAAAGACACCTTAAATAAAGTAAAAATGGACAATAAGAATTATTACACTGAATTAGGCCAAAAAACTTTCTTTAAATACAATAAACCTAATTCCATAAACAAAAAACATAAAAGACATATTAGACTAGGAGATATAGCAAAAATAGGAAATGGATTAGTCAGTGGCCTTGACAAAGCTTTCAAAGTTAAAGATATACATAAATATAGCCAAAAAGAAAAACAAAAAATGTTAAAAGTTGTTAAATCCTCAGATCTAAACCGATTCTATAATAAAAGTAAAACCTTTTACCTGTTCCCTAACGAAATAGAAAAAGAAGAAACACTAAAAAAAGAATATCCAAACTTCTACAACAAGTTAAAAGAACATAAAACCAAACTAGAAGACAGATACGACTATGGAAAAAACATACCATGGTGGCACTGGGTTTTTCTAAGGAATTGGAAATTATTTAAAACCTCAAACCACAAGATCTTTGTTCCATCAAAAGAAAGAGTAAACAATAAAGGATTCGTAAGATTCACCTATGTACAAGGCAACTTTTATCCCACACAAGATGTAACCGCTATAGTCAAAAGAAAAAGATTCAATATAGACATAAAATACATTCTAGGTTTTTTAAACTCCAAAACCCTCTACAAATGGATCTTAGAAAAAAATCCAAAAAAAGGAAGAGTCCTAGAATTTCCTCACAGACCTCTATCCAAAATACCCATTCGACTAATCAACTGGTCAAACGAAAAAGAAATCCAAATACATAACGAAATAGCTAAAACAGTTAAAACCATACTAGAAGAAAAAAACTGGAAAAAACATATAGATCAAATAGAAAAAGAAGTAAAAAAACTAACTAAAACCACTTAAAACAACAAAAAACCCTATTCAACACTCCTAAATTAACCAAAACCATATCCAAACATACTTAAACACATAAACTTACCAAAAATAACCCAAAAACTATCAAAAATTTTAAAAAAAGAATAAATCCCCTAAATATAAATATAACATCCCTATTTTCCTCAATAATAGAGACCTCTACCATCAACACCCTTCTAACCCAATAAACCAGAAGTTTATCAACAAAAGTAACAAAAAACGAAGAGCCACCAACCCCTTATAGCCATCCCAAAGCGATTTCCCCTCTCTAAGTAGCAAAGAAGATACAAGAGGAATTGATGTTTTTTGTTGAAATATAATGTTAAGTTGAGTTCTGAAGAATCTTTAGATAAGCCCTGGCCGAACCTAAGATACGAAATTCATGTTGTACCTTAATTTGTGGTACATTTTGGTTTTGGTCCTTTGGTGTTTATTCTACTTTGATTTCTATTCTAAACCGTATTTTTTCATCATTTCTTGAATGAATTTCTTTTCTTTATCGTTTAGTTCTATTTCTTTGGCTTTCTGTTTTACTTCTTTCTTTTCTTTATATCTTTCTATTTTTTCTTTTACGGCTTCTGATATAAAGCTGGCTCTAGAATTAAATTTACTTTTGTTGTTGACGATTTTGTCAACTTCTTCAACTAGTTCTGTTGGTATTGATGTACTGGTGTACCCTTCCCTTGGCATTATATGGTATTTTAAGGTAAAGACACTAAACAGTTATGAAGTACTGTACCATTTGTACCAAACTTTTATTAGGATTGTACCTAAAATTTAGGTATAGGTGGTACAAATTAGTTCAGATAGAAGAACAGTTAAAAAATATGTTTCCATTCTTCCAAGACAAAATGAGTTATTACATAAATTAAAACAGAAAATCGGTGCCACAAGCAATTCAGAAGTTATCAGAAGAGCTTTAGAGAGAATGGCTGATGAAGAGGAGGTAGATGTAAATGGATGCTAAAGTGGATATAGAAGCTCACAAGTTCATGCTAAAAAATGGCCAAGATACTTTGAATCGATTAAAATCAGCTCTAATCCTAGCTGAAAAATTAAATAAAAAAGATATGATCCTTGAAGAGGGAAACTAAAATGAATGAGTTTTTGGGAATAGGTGAGGCCGAGCTTGGGACTCGGCCCCAAAAAGCGTTGGCTTTATGTACTAATAGTGGTTTCTCGGCAAAGAAGGTTTTGGCTGAGCAACGAACCAATGGAAATAATACAGAATTAATGGAGGTGCAGCTAGAGTGAGCAAAGAATTGTTCAAAGAACAAGAAAATCAAATCCTACCAAGGAAGATAAGAGATAGGTATATTGAATTGAAAAGAAAACTGAGGTCTTTTGATTCTGTTAGATTCATCGATGAAACCTCAAAGAAAACAGATTCAGGGCTTATCTATAAAAAATTGATTTTCTTTAAAGGACCTATTCTTTACATCCTACGAGCAAAGAAGAAGGCATCAAATGGCTATTACCAGGTTAAGATCAAGAAAAAAGAGGATGTAAAGCTTGATCGAATATCAGCAAAATCAATGGAGGATCTCTAAATGGAAAACGGGGTTGTTGATGAGATCACGAAAAAATGGATTAATGAATGCATAAAAAAGATAAAGAAATCTCAGAGGATTAAAAATGACTAAGATACAAAATTATTCAAAAAGAAGAATTCAGCCCTTTAGCAATAAACAACGAAAACAGAAAATCAATTTAAACAAACAATTAGATGGTCCTATGTACAGAGGTGATGAAAAGTGATTGATTCTAGAGAAAAAATTTGGGAAAGCTACCATGATTTCCTAGAAAACTTACCAGAAAAAACCAGAAAAACGAGAGAATACGAGGAAAAGGCCAGTGACTGCATCGACCAAAAAATACAATAGAATAAAATGAGGGGTTTTCTATGAGCATTGAATTAAAGCAGTTTTCCAAGGTTCTAAAACTGAGGTGTAGGAGATGTGGCCATACTGTTACTAAAGAGTTTTTCAGGCAGGAAGACAAGTTTCCCTTCAAAGTCACAAACCTACCTACCAAAGAAGATATCGAGGAAGGCTGCTATTATAGTCTTCAACAGCTGAGATGTAAAAAATGCCAGGAAAACATAGAAAACAAAGAATATGCTGAGTGGGTTGTTGAAGAGGTTTTGAATTCTGTGGAGCATAATAAATGAGTTTTATTTGTCCTTGTTGCCGTAGAGAACTAGAAGAGGATACAGGGAACAGTGATCGAAAGAGCTATTGCCCTAATCCTGAGTGCAACTTCTGTATCTATCTGCATGAAAACTATTTCCTTTCATCAGAGATGAGTTTTCCTGAGTTAATCAAGGAAGCTAAAAAGGCATATCTCTAACTATGACAGCTTCCAATGATATTGATACGGTTAAGGAAGCCGTTAAAAGAGTATTAGAGGACTCATATAGGGCCAGATGCAACGATAATTACCTGATTCTCAGAGTATTGGAGGAAATGGGTTTTGCAAGCTATGACTTAGCTAAAG
The DNA here is from genome assembly GCA_001914405.1 of Candidatus Methanohalarchaeum thermophilum. Lineage (GTDB taxonomy): Archaea > Halobacteriota > Methanonatronarchaeia > Methanonatronarchaeales > Methanonatronarchaeaceae > Methanohalarchaeum > Methanohalarchaeum thermophilum. The sequence continues at coordinate 786,377 of MSDW01000001.1, read as the reverse complement.
AAGAGTTTGAGCTAAAATTAGATAAGAATGATATAGAAAAGATGCCAGCTTTCGAGTCAATAAGAAGAACTAGGCAAAAACTCCAGGAACAAGGAGAGTACCAAGCTAGTGACTTGGTCCAGGAAAACCAATCCGTTGAGAGAGAAAAAATTAGGAAGAGAATGGCTCAGTGCTAGAGGAGATTTTCTTGGTGTTTTCTTTTATTTTTTTCTCATGTTGTTCCAACTTTGTTGGAAATTACTTGAATTTCTGGGCACCCCTCCTGTTCTTCACCCATGAAAACCACCCCGTTAATTTGAGGGAAAAAGCGATTAAATCTATTTATTTTCAATTAATTTGGTTTGAATCTGATTATTCTTCTAACTTGAATGGGGATGATTTAGATTTCAAGTTATCCAAATAACTCCCCTGGTTCTAGTCAGGATCAAACTGAGTTAAAATATTATGGTTTAAACGAAAATGAAAAAAAGATATTGTTATTTCTAAAATCTGGTTATACTTTAAAAAGAATAGAAGATAGAATGGATTTAACGCTTTCTGGAGTATATAGAATAGTTCAAAGACTTAAAAAGAGAGATTTGGTTGAAAGGATTGGTAACTCAAAACCAGCACAATATAGAGTATTACCCGATAATATTCCAATTAATTTAGAAGGATCACCGGGGGTGCAACCGAGTCCTCAGAGTCCTTTGTTGGAGATTCATGGGAGTTTGATTAAGTTTTGTAATTTGAGTCATGTTTATGGTCAACTTGATAGTAATAGGGGGAAGTTGGGTGGGCTGAAGTTTTTTAGGGAGGTTGATGATAGTCCTTATAATCGTGAGGATTTTTTGTTTAGGTTTGGTGATTGGTTGATTAGGTTTACTACTCGATCGGCTTTGTTGAAGAAGTTGCCTGATAATAGGTTTAGGTGTCCGGTTGATTTTGATGGGGCTTTTGAGGTTGGTGATGGTATTGTTTTTCCTTATGAGGAGAAGGAAAGGGAGGCTCTTGAGAGGGCTAGGGAGGATTTTTTGTTTTTTTTAAAGAGGTTGCGTGCTGAGTCTAATGGTTCGTTGAAGATTGGTGATTTGACTGAGATTGAGTTTAGTGGTTGGACTCAGAAGAGGCATTTTAGTTTGAATTATGGTGAGGATCGTGTGGGTTTGGATGAGGTTGATAGGGGTTTGAAGGTTGTTGTTGATGATTTTCCTGATGCTTGGATGGATGAGAGTCCTTTGAAGGGTGAGAAGTGTGAGGTTGAGGGATATAAGACTTTGGCTGAGGATCTTGGCCTTGTTAGGTCTTTAAGGTCAAAGGGAGGTTTAGTTGGGAAGGAGGATCTTGATGAGGCTATTGAGGTTATTAAAGAAGAGGCTAGAGAAGCTAATGAAAAAGGAGATGGAAAAGATGGGGGTAATGAGTTGTTGAGTAAGGTTGAGAGGATTGAGGATAGTGTTAAGAGGTTGGCTGAGAACCAGGATAAATTAGTAAATGTTATTGAGAAAGTAAGTTCTAAAAAAGAGGAAGATGTAAGTGATGGTGGTAGTGGTAAGGTCTCTGGTGGAGATAGGGTTTATGGACCGGAGGTGGCTTGATTATGAGTGATGGTGATGGATCCGATTATGATAAGGTTGTTTTTGTTGAGGGGGATTTAGGTGGAATGGAGATGGTTTTTGAGTTTTGGTTGAGTAACAATTTGTATTTTGGTCTAGGGGTTAGAGTCTGTGAGGGTTGTAGCTGTTTTAGGGTTAGGGTTTTTGATGCTTTACCTAGTACTGATTTCCGGTTACTGCTTTCGGAGGACAGGATAGAGGTTGGTGTCATGGATCCATCTATCGAGGAAAGAAGATTCTTCTTAAATTACTCTATCAAATTTAATCTCTGGAAACGATTCGGTTACATAAAAACAAAATAAAATAAATAAAATCAGCTTTTGTTTAAATTTAAAGAAAAAGGATAGGTGGAAATAATGGAGGTGTTTAGTTAGTATGAGTTTGGATAAAGAGGAAAAGATTCCTTTGCCGAATAACCCCTATTGTATTCATAATGGTGGAGATGTGGATAAGGTAGTTTTTCCTAAGTATATTGCTAGGATCTTAGGAATGGATCGTGGAGAGTTGAGAGAAGATTATGTGATAGATATGTTTGTGGATCGGGAGGATATGAAAATCGAATTGAATCTAGTCAAAGAAGATTAGAGTTCTAGTATATAAAAAAATTATTTTGATAAACAACTTCTTTGGTTTTTTATTTTATTTTTTTGGTAATTAGAGGGTATAGAGGTTAAGAAGGAGAAGGTTAAGTAGAATTTTTCTGAAAATATGGATTAAATGAATAATAAAGCTTGTTTTTTAGGGTTATATCTGTTGTAATTATTAAAATGAATTAAAAAGTTGGAGGAGGTTATGCGCTAGTTCATTTAGTGGTTTTTATATACTTAGCCAAGAGTAATTTGGGAAAAATGATTAATTAAAAATAAAGTTGGTAAATTAATTCTAAGACAAAAATCCACACCAGATTACCTTTAAAAACTAATAGATCATATTATAACAAATGAAATCTCTTTTTATTAGATTAAATAAGATCGTATAACCCAATATTTCTATAAAGGAAACAACTAAACCAAAATTAAAAAATTGCCTAAAACAAATAATAAAAACCTCAAAGACCCAAAATAATAAAATTGAAAACATAAATCCAATAATAAAGTAAAAAACTAAAAACCCTTTAACCTATAGGCCAAAAAAAGAACATACTTATCTCGTACACCTTTATAAAGCAAACACATTTTCACCGATCCCAGATCAAAGACCAATAATAAAAACATTAAAGTAGGTTACTAAACAAATAAACCAATATAACCCACCTGTCTTAATCAGACTAAAATAGGATTGAAATTCCTCTAGGTCTTTTCGTACTCCTCCGAACAATTGAGTCTTAATCAGACTAAAATAGGATTGAAATAATTAGCACCCTCACGAATCAAAAGATTTTTCCTCTTGTCTTAATCAGACTAAAATAGGATTGAAATAACAATTTGTACAAGTGTATGATAATTCGATGTCATGTCTTAATCAGACTAAAATAGGATTGAAATATGGTGGATTGTAGCTAGACTAGGTTCTTGATTGGTTTGTCTTAATCAGACTAAAATAGGATTGAAATAGGTTACTTAACTTCGAACTAACGGAGGTACTAAAGTAGAGTCTTAATCAGGCTAAAATAGGATTGAATGTGGATTTGATTGGTTTTTTGTTTTAGCTAGCTGGCTTTGGGATGTTAGTAGGTTACTTGGAAGGGTTTTTATTTTTTTAGTGTTTTTTGGAGTTTTTATTGGTTTTGTTTATTTTGGTTAATTTGGTTATTTTTCGTTAGTTTTAAGTGTGTTCGTTGTATAGATTTTCTTTGTTAATCATTTAGAATTAGGTTTATTTTGGTTTGTTTTGGGTTGATTTATGAGGATTTGTGTTAGTTTACGGTTCAAGGAATTGAAGACTCTACCCTTCAATCATTTGTTTGAGTTGATGAGCGCCTCCCTAAATAAGATCGGTGAAGCTGATCCAGAGTTAGCCTACAAATACCACGAAAAACCAAAATACAAACCCTACAACCTCTCTTGGCTAAACATAGACATAGCTAAAACAAGTAAAAAAGGATTAATTCCTAACTCTAATGAAGCAACCTATCTCTTTAATTCACCTAACCAAAGACTAATAAATTCCTTTGTCGAGGGCTTTTTAGCTAATCCTGATCTTGTTTTAAAGAAAAATGAGGAAAAAGTTGTGTTTGAGTTAGACTCAATCGAAGCTATTAAGGAACCAAGTTTTGATGATGAGATGAGTTTCGAGACAATCACTCCTGTTGCAGTCCGAACACAAGAAAAAGAAAACGGAAAAGTTAAAACAGTTGATTTACGGCCTAATAGCAAAAAATTCTACGACAACCTATTCCAAAACCTAATAAACAGATACCAAAACTACCACCAACAAAAACCAAACATAAATACCCAAAATATCGACCTAAAAATCCTAAACTCAAAGCCAAAAAGACTAAAAATCAGAAACACCTGGCAAATGGCAACACAAATGAAATTCAAAACCAAAGCTGACGAAAAATTAAACAAATTCATGTATTATACTGGCCTTGGAGAGAGAAACAACCAAGGATTTGGGTGTATAGAGGTGATTAAAGATTAATAATACATTAAATGAAACCGAGATAGATATAAAAACATTAACTCCTATATGGACAGGTAACATAGAAGGAAAATGTGAAAGAATCAAGGAAACAGGAATAATCGGAAGCCTAAGATGGTGGTACGAAGCTCTTGTAAGAGGCCTAGAAGGATACGCCTGCGATCCTACCGATTCCTATTGTCAATTTAACTATAAAGCCTATAAAGAATCTGGAGATATAGAGGAAGGTTTTAGATGGATGAATTCTCCGGAAAAAAATGTATGTGATGTCTGTAAACTTTTTGGATGTAATGGGTGGGAGAAAAGATTTAGGTTAGAAGTTGAAGCACAAGGTGACTTTGATAGAAACAAAGGATATGAAGAAAATCAAGAATTTACCATAAAAATAGATTTTACGCATAATTGTCAAAAAGAACATAAATGGATTCTATGGCAAACATTTGACTTAATTAGCGAATACGGAGCTATAGGAGGTAAAACTAAATTAAAACCTTCTGATAAGCCTAAAGGTGAATCCTATTCATATTATGGGGATTTTGGTATAATTAAAGTTAATTGGGAAAAATCAAGTTTTGAATTGCCCGATATCTCAAAAGAGGAGGTTAAAGAAAATCTTCAAAACCCCCCAGAGCAAGATTTTACATCAAAGTCAACAAAACTTCCAAATTTAAAGTTCTTTATTTTCTCTAAAAATGAAAATCTGAACTCTTCTGATTATTACAAATTGAAAGAGTTTAAAGATTTTTATAAAGGCAATAGAGGAGGTAAATCAAACAAATTTGCTACATATAAAAATAAAGATAGATTCTGGGGATACACAGAACAAAAAGAGGAAATTTACATCGATACAAAGGAAAAACTGAATGAACTAGGCATAACACAGGAAAAAATGACTGAAGGCAGTTCTATTTTAGAAGATATGGGCGGTGATTAGAAATGGGCTATGATTTTTATTCGGGATTTTCTAATGATAAGAGAAAAAATGTGGACTGGTCTAAAACTAGGAAAATGAATCTCTGCTTAACAACTAAGCAAAAAATAACTTCTTTATACAAAAATAAAGATGTAGAGGAAGGTAAAGATAGATTAAAAGATATTGTTAATAACTCAGAGTTTTATTTTAAGAATAATCAAAAATATTTCTTGAATCCTTCAAATAAATATAATTCAGAACTTCTAGACAGAAAAGATATGTTAGAATCTCTCATTGATGATGATAATAAATTCTCTTTTGAACTCAAGAAACCTCTTTTAACTAACGGTGAAAAAAGCTTCTATATTCATGCCAATCCAATAGCAAAAGAGAAAGTTTTTAAAGTTCCAATGATTAGAGCTTCTTCTATTAAAGGAAATTTAAGGTTTGTAGCTGTAAGAATATTTGTGGAAAAACTAGGAAAAGAGTTATCTGATATAAAAAAGATTTTCAAAAGAAGGACAAGACTTGCCCAGATATTTGGAAATGAAAAAGATGGAATAGCAAAATATCTTAACAGAAAAATTGCTGAGCTAAAGGAGAACAAAGAACCTAATGAGGTTGGAAAAGAGTTTAAGGAGTATCTAAAGGACAAAGGATACTACAAAGATCAGATCGAAAACAGAAGAGGAAGACTTCAATTTTATCCTTTATTTTTTGAAGATATCGGCCTTGAGGTGATTACACCAATAGATAGAGAAACAGGAACCGCTAAGCACCCAATTCAATTAGAAAAGATACCAAGGGATACGAAGGGAGAACTGAAACTGTATTACTATCCATTTGACATCTTAGGAGAAAACAAAGAGGAACAAAAGGAAAAAGATATTGAAATTATTGTGAATTCACTTTATGAAATGCTTACAAAACATGGAATAGGTGCTAAAACATCAGATGGATACGGCTTAGCTAAACAATCATCTCTTCCAAAAAAAGAGCAGCTAAAGGAGGATCTTTTGAATGAGTGAAAAGAGTCCTCAAATCAAGAAATTAAAGCAGAAGAAAGAAGACATTCTGCTTTCAGAGATAGGAGCATTAATCCACGATATTGGAAAATTGAGTGAGGTTTTTGTCGAATCTCATTCTAAGGAAGAAAAGGATTCAGAAAATAGTTGGGTACCTCATACAGCAATATTTGACTTTGATATAAAAAATGGAGAAGATGATATTTCAAAACTGGCTAAGGACGCTAAAAATGCTCTAAAGAATAAAACGGTAGAGATAAATAATAAGGAGAATAATCTGTTCATTGAATGTGTATATGGTCACCATGAGAAGAAGTTAGATGGTGAAGAGAAAAGTTATGAGAAACCAACTCCCTGTACTCTTACTTTCCCTAACAAAGATTACTCTAATCTTCATGAATATGTAGGTAGGGCTGATAATTTCGATTCACGTATGGATAAAGGAAATACAAATGAATGTCAAACTAAATCAAGTACCTTTATGGCATCTGCCTTTGGAAAAGAAGAGTCTTTAGATATTAAAAAGTTAAAGAAATTTAGAAAAACAATATACGAGGAAATTATAAAACTTTCATCTAATTCTATGGATCTTTCTGAAGTGAGAAGCAATTTACTTGACGAAACAAGGAATAAATTTAGTCAAACTCTAGGAGAGACTAAAAGAGCAGCAAATGATGTTTCTCTTTGGGAACATAGCTACATGACAATGACCATAGTTAAAGCTTTGATTAATGAGACAATATTAAATGAGAATCATTCTTTAGAGAAAAATTCCCTAGTCGAGGACCTTAAGATTTTATCTATTGGATGGAATTATTTCAATTTTTTATCTATGTCAGAAAAGATATCGGATATAACGGGAAGAGAAATAATAATAGATAAAATAAAGGAAAAAATTATAAAGAAAATAGAGACAGAGTCGTTACTTGGTAATAAAATTTACGAAGATGAGAGGGGTGTTCACTTTTTAATACCTGCAAGTTTAGATGAAGACGAAATTAAAAAAGATTTATTTGAAATATTCAATGAGACTATAGAAGGAGTAATTCTTCCAAAAATTGTTTTTTCCGAAAATGGAAGTTCTATAAATCAAATGCTACACGAAAACATAAATAATATAAAAAATGAACCAAAAACCGTTTGTGAACTTCCAAGTTGGTATATAGACAATTTAAATTTAATAAACAAATACAAAGATAAAGATGACCAAAATATTTTAGTATGTAATAATTGTGGCAAGAGCTTATACAAAGAGGGAAATAACTTAGAGATATGTAGTATATGTGGAGAAAAAATACGAGAAGTGAAAATAGATTCAAAAGAAACAAAGATAACTGATGAAATCGCTTGGAAGGATGATGGAAAGGGTGATTACGAAGGTATTGGATTGTTTCTATTGAATTTCGAATTAGAAAAAAGTAGAGAATATATTAAATCCTTATTTTTAAATAAGCTTTTTTCCCAAATAGACCAAATAAATCAATTATATAAAATAGAAGATGAAGGTTTAAATCTAGGAGCAATTAAAGGATGGTTAAATGATAAAGGTGTCCCTAGAAATAAAGCAAAAGAGGAAATATCTGAAGCACAGGATAGATTAGAAAAAGCTGGACTAGAAAAATATTCTAAAAGATTATCAAAAAAAAGAGATAACAAAAACGAAATGAAGAAATTTTTAAAAGAAAATGATTTCAAGAAATTAGCCAAGAAACAAGCAAAATCACTACTCGAAGAAAATACTGGGAGCAAGGGATTAAGTAAGAAAAAAGAAATAATTAAGAATAAAAGTAAGAGTAAAGCCTTAAAAGAGCTTTCAAGTAAACGCCTATCTCCTTCAAGACAAATGCGTATATGGAAAAATGCTGATTCATTTTTTAAGAAAATAAAAAATGTTTTACAAAACGATATTGGTACTTTAAATAGACATAAATTTAATTACAAGCCCTATTCAGAGGAAGAGTCCGATCAGGAGAATATTCCTTTTAATCAGGCAATAGAAGTTAGATTTATCTCTAAGAATCAAAGTGAGAAAGGAGAGGTTCTTTTTTCAGAAGATAGTATATCAACTATTACTCCTCATGTTAATGAATTCATAGAAAATAACGAAGTCAGGAAAATCAAAGTTATAGATGATAACTTGAAAAATGAAAGGGAATTTAGCGTGGAAAAAAGAGGAACTGAAATATTTAAGCAATTTAGGATTATTTCCCGATCTCCTAATCAATTTTTATTCTTAGCTCCCGCTGAAAAGACCATAAAAATAATGAATTCAATAAAGGAAAAATATGAGGAAGAATTAGGAAAAGCTTATGGTAAAATTCCACTAAATGTTGGGATCGTATTTGGGAAAAGAAAGACTCCCATGTTTTCTTTAATAGATTCTGCTAGAAGATTTAGAAATGTTCACGAAAATAAAAACCAAAATGAGGTTAAGTCGTATGAAGTTGTTGAGGTTGATGGGGGAGAGAATGGAGATAGAGTTGAATTAGGGATTATTCCGGAATCTAAAAAAGATGTTTTTGATGAAAGAGAAGTCTTTGAGCGTTCCATACAAATACCATTTACTCTTGGAAACGGTGAAGTAGATAGTTATCATCCTTATCTCAGAGTAAAACCAGAGACAGTCGAAAACGAGGAAAATGTTTTAAAAGTTGAAGTAGGCGGTGAAACTTTTTCACAGTTACATGTAATGGATATTAATGAAGGAGATGTTGTTAAGTTAGATGAAGCTAATTTTGACTTTGAGTTCTTGGATTCTAATATAAAGAGATTTAACATAAATAAAGACAGGGATCATGAGGTTGGTAAAAAACAGAATTCTGGGCCATATAGTTTTGAAGAATGGCAGAAGTTCGTTGAACTTGGGGAAATATTTGGTGCTATTGGTCGATGGAAGCCTTTGAGGGATATTGGGTCTCTTGCTGCAGAGAAGAGAATAGAATGGTCTGATAAAGAAGGAGACTTAGGAAGTAATAGAGATAATTACAGAAAACTTGTGGGCTCTATTCTTGAAAATAAGTTTTCTAAAAGTGATAAAAAAGAACTAAAATGGGATAGAAAAAATAATTTCACTCACCGAGAGTTTTTAATTCAATCTATACTTGATGGAACATTTTTTGATGCCTTAAAGCTATTTAATTCGATCTTAGATATTAAAATTGAAGAACTAAAAAATATTTCTAGGTAGGGTGTTTCTGATGTCTGAAGGTTTAGAATGTGTAACGAAGTATGCTATAGCTAAAGACCCTGTTCATGTGGGAACAGGAGGTTATAGGCTTGGGAGAGTGGACAATACTATAGTTAGGGAACCTGGGACCGAGGTTCCAAAGATACCTGGGTCAACTTTGAATGGTGCTGCAAGGACATATAGCTACTATTCTAAAAAAGAAGAGAATAAAGAATTATCTAAGGGCTGTGGCTTAGGAAAAAAAACAGAAGACGATGAAAAGCCTTGTGGAGATAGTGATTGCAGTATTTGCCAAACTTATGGTTATACTTTGGAGGCTGAAAGTAAGAGAAGTCAAGTAAATTTTTCTGATGCCAGAATTCTATTTTTTCCTGTTCACTCTAAAATAGGGCCTGTTTGGATTACTTGTCCTAGTATCCTTGAAGATGCAGGAGTCAGTTATAATGGATTTGATGGTGGGAGTGAGGAAAAGATTAAGATCGATAATTCAGTCGATAAATTAAATCTTGGTTGGCTATATCTAGATGTCTCTAGAGAAAAGCCATTAAAAAATGGAGATTTTTTAGAGAAGCTTCTTGGTGAGGTTGGCGATAAAATTGAAGGTAGGATTGGTTTGGTTTCTGATAAGGTATTTAGTCAAGTTGTAGATTCTAATCTTGAGGTAAGGACTTCTGTTTCAATAGATCCTGAGACTGGTGCTGCTGAAGAAGGAGCTTTGTTTACCTATGAAGCTATTCCAAGAGGTACTATATTTTGGTTTGACCTAACTTACAATGAAAGACCTAATTCAGAAGTTAGTTTAAAAAAAGTGAAAAAGGTAGTGAAGGAGGGGTTGGAGAAATTTGGGTCTTTAGGTGTTGGTGGGATGACATCTAGGGGCTTAGGTAGGATAGAAGTTAGTGGGCTAGGTGATTGATGTGAGTGGAATAGGCCAAAATTTGGATGCTCAATGTGCTGAAATTGGCAGGGAAATTGTTTTTAAGTCGAAGGAGATAGCTTCATCAACAAGTGATATAGAAAATACTATTCAAAAGGCTCTTGGTGTGCTTCAGGAAGACGGTATTTATGCATTTACTGTTTATTTGGATTCAGAAGGCGGTTTTAAAGGTAGAGATGATAGAAGAAATGTTGAAAATGAAATTTTAAATAACTCTCTTTGGATTCTTGATGATAATTTTAATTTAAATACACATACTCAGGAAAATTCGAGTGATGAAAGTGAGGTTCAAGGCAGTAGTAGGGGTTTAAAGGAAAAAAAAGAGGTTTTTGATGAATTAAATGATTTCTTATCTAGTAACTTGGATAATATATTTCTTGCGAAAGATATCTTGGAAAAAACCCTGATTTACGCTCGATACCACGCAAAAGCCTTATCCAGTACAAAAGATAGTGGGTCTAAGGAGGAAGATTAGAGATGGCTAACTGGGAGTGCTATAAGTTACTATACGAGTTGAAGACTCCAATACATATTGGAAGTGGAAAAAAGTATGGAATTATTGATCGAACTAGGTACTATGTCCCAGGAAAGACGATGTGGGGAGCAACAGTTGCAGAAATAGGTAACCAAAAAGAGCTAAAAGAAAATAAAAAATGGGGTTCGTTAAAGAAATCCTTGTGTTCTCCTTTAAAATTCACATATTTTTACATATTCGATAAAAATGAAGAAAATGAACCTCAGATACCTAAGTATGGAGAAAATGGATTAAAGTTTGGCTTAAAAGGAGATAATAAATCTCGGAGTGAGTTTGAGAAGGATTATATTGGTTCTTTTGTTTCTACGGGTGTTGAAAAAGAAACTGGTTCAGCGTCAGAAGGCGATTTATATGAAATTGAGGTAATTGAAGATAGAAGAAACAGATGTAATGAGAGACTCTGTATTTTAGGATATGTATTTATAAATGTAGATGAATTTGAAGAACTTAATGGCTTAGAAGAAGAGAATTTTATAGATTGGGTTAATGAACTTCAGATAGGAGGAGAAAGGAAATACGGATATGGAGAAATAGAATTAGATAAAAAAGAGAGAATAGACCTTGAAAATGAAACTGAGAACAAAACTATCTTTAATAATTGGGAAATACATAATCTAAGCTCTAATAACCCAATAATAAAATCAAAAGATAGTGATAATGAAGGTAATAACATTTTTGGGCATCTTTTATTGGATGAATCTACTTTAAAAGATATAGATAGTATTCGTGGTGATTTAGAGCCGTTGATAGGAAGAGTATATGATGGAAGTGAAGGTCAAAAGGCAGAGTGTACTGGAATAGGATTAAGTCCAGGATCTAAAACTAAGATGAATAAACTAGAAATCTCTAAGTATGGAACCCTAAAGCCTCTAACTGAAAACTAACTACATTATTTAGTTTTATTTTTTTTCTAAATAAAAACCTCAAGTCAACACATTATAAGTAGAGGTCTTTATACATTGATATAATTTAAATTAAACTAAGCTACGATTTTTCTGGTTTATCTTTTTCTTTGGTATGTCCGTTGATAGGTTGTTTTACCATTTATTTTATTGATTTTATTAAAGTCTACAATTAATATTTTAAATAGATACCTATCTAGTTTATTTAAAAAATATAGCCAAAAAAAGAATTATAGCTAAAAAATGAATGAAATTTCTATTTAAAGCGTCAAATTTTTTTAAAGAAATAATCGCAATTCAAATAATTTCCTAAAGAGGTTTTTTAAATGAGTTTGAAAAGAGAGAAAAAGATTCCTTTGCCGAATAATCCCTACAAGATATATAAAGAGGAGAATTTCCATAAGGTGCCTTTCCCTAAATATATTGCTCAGATATTGGGGGAGGATCCTGAAGGATTGAAAGAGAATTATGAAGTCAGGATTAGTGTTGATAGAGGTAAGAAAGTTGTTGAATTGGATTTGGTTGATAAATCGTAAATATGGATTTATTTGCTTGAGATTTGTTTTTAGGTTTTTATTATTTGAATAGAAATCGAAATTATGAAATAAGTGGGGGATTTATTTATATATGTCAAATAAGATAAAAATTCTTGAGATCACTAAGAATAAGGATATTTCATTAGATGTCTTAGATATTCTTACAGGTAGAAGTTTTATTACTGGGAAAAGTGGTTCAGGGGAAAGTAATTCTGCAAGTGTTATAGGGGAGGAGTTAGGTTCTAGGAAGAGTAGTATCTATAAAACTATTAATCAGGATAAAAAGAAGACTAAACCCAAAAAATAAATAATATTTAAATTTACCAATTTATTCAAAATCCGGTATAGGAGTTTATTAATGTTCTCAGGAATGATCTGATAAAATGAAACAAAAACTAATAAGGGCTCGTTGAAAACGTAGACTATAGCTTCATTTCTTAAAGAATTTATAAAACCACTAATTAATAATGTAACTATAATCAATTACATAATGTAGCAACTAAAGTTCTTTTTGTTTCAACTTTCTTTCCAGTTCTTCTATTTTTTTATCTAATAGGCCCCGAATTTCTTTGTCCATAATTGCAATCGATGATTTATATAAAATTGATATTTTAGATAAATATCAATTAATTAATGGTGTAGGGTAATAAGTAAGAATAAGTATGAATTATTTGAGAAATAATTAATATTCTTCTTTGGTTTAATAATTTTTAATGTAAGGAAATGATTGGGGAATCTTATTGGTCTAATTGGATTCAATTAAATCATAGTCAAGTTCTCGAGTCTGATGTTAAGCATGTTGATGGTGTTTATAAGATAAGAGCTAGGGAATTACCTGGGTATGTCTATATTGGGGAAACAAGTAATCTAAGAAGAAGAATTAGAACGCTGGATCGGAAAATCAATCAGGGAGAAATACCATTTAGAGACCCACACACAGCAGCTCCTTGTCTTTGGGCTATTAATCAAGAATTTGGCCCAAAACTAGAAGTTAGTTATCAGAATTTACCTGAAGCTGATGATAGAATTAGAAAAGGATATGAAGCTTTTTTAATCGCTCAGCATAGAAAAAAATATGGGTATTCTCCAATTGCTAATTTTGGTAGAATACTTCCAGGATATGTACAATCTTCCTACAGAGAGAAAGGAAAAAGAGGCGAAAAAACACAAGACATAGAATTAAAACTTGAAAAAATTCCAGAAAAGATGATAGACGCCCCTCCTTTAGACTGGAAAAAACTAGAAAAAGTGAGATCTAACGACTGGTTAAATCTTAGTTGGACCAAACCACGAAAAATGAACCTAGAGAACATCAAAAAAATTCCTATGAAAAATGGATTCTATAGGATATGGAAGGACTCAAAAGAAATTTTGACTTACATTGGCCAATCTAAAAAACTCAAAAATAGATTAAAAACCCATAACCGAAAGATGAAAGACAACTACAGTTTTTCAGTAGCTATTAAAGAAGATTTAACGAAAAAACCGCAGAACTTGGCTACAGAAACGGAAATGATAGGAGTACATTTTAAAGCAAAAAATGAACCACCAAAAAAACAATTCTAACTACTTAAATATGAAGAAACTGAAGAACATTTTTTAAAAATAGATTGAATAGAAGGATCCCTCTAAGAAAACAGTTTCCAGTGAAAAAACAAAATCATTCAAGAATATGGAATAGATGAAGAATATTACATAAGAAAAAGCTAAGCCAGGCATAAAATAAGTGAAGAAATCAAATATTTCCCCTACAAAGTGATATCCAATTACTATTCATCTCTCCCTTTCCCCTCAATTTTTAATCTGATTTATAATTTTGTTTATAATTATTTCTATTGATTTTTATTTAACTAAATTAAATTCTTAAAGGAATAGAGAAATTGATTTCCTATTTTTTCTGGAGGCCTATTGTAAATGAGTTTGAAAAGAAAGGAGAAAATTCCTTTACCAAATAATCCTTATAAGATTTATAGTGAGGATAAGGGCAATAAGAGATATCATAAAGCTCCTTTTCCAAATTACATAGCAAAAATACTTGGAAAGGATCCAGAGAATTTCTCTGAAGAATACCAAGTTAATATATTGGTGGATCGTGGAAAAGAAAAAATCGAATTTCAGCTCCAAGAAAAAAAATGACTGAAGAAAAGACTGTGGTTTATTTGCGGACTAGTACCAAAGACCAAAATCCAGAAAATCAGAGAAAGGATTGCTTGGGGTTCTGCAGGGAGAAGTTAGGCACTACGGGAGAAGAAGTTGAGGTGATTAAGGAGAAGGAAACGGCTTGGAATCGTTCCAGGAAAAGACAAAAATTCGAAAAACTATTAAATAGAGCTAGAAAAGGAGAGATCGACCACATTGTAGTATGGGACTTCGACCGCCTATACAGACTAAGAAAACGAACCGTAAAGATAGTAAAAGAAATGGCAGCTAGAGGAGTTCAGGTTCACTCGGTTAATCAGCAGTGGCTTGAACAGATTCACAGTGCTCCGGAGCCCTGGGACGAAATCCTATATGATTTAATGTTGCAAATAATTGGATGGATTGGAGAAGAGGAATCTAGGAAGAGGTCTAGGAGAGTTAAGGCTGCTTATGAAAGAAAAAAGAATAAGAAAAACTGGGGGAGGAAAAAGAAAGAGATTCCAATGGAAAAAGTCAAAGAATTAAGGGGTCAAGGATTTAGTTACAGTGATATTATTGAAAAACTTGATCTTAATATTAGTAGATCAGGGTTATATAGAAAGCATAGAAAAAGGGAAGATTAATTAGATCTTTGTTTTAGTGCTAGAAATAGAATAGCCCATAATACAAGAAGGTATACAATGAAAACCATTATGTGAAAACTCTCTTGGAGATACTTGGAATATTTATAGTTGAGGGCTTGGAGATTTTCTACGAAGGGTGTGGTTATAGTTACAGAAAATAAAAAACTGGTAATAATATTAACTGCTCTGTATTCAATTCTTTTTGTTTCTTTATTTAAAATAAAGATGTATTGAATTAACCCAACTAGTAGGAATAGAAAAAAAGGAATTTTGGTGCTTTTGTTTTCAATAAATGCTACTAGTATAGTAGCTATCAGGAATAAGATCCTGAGAAGGTCTCTTTTTTCTTTATTATCTAGGGTAAGAACTTCGAAATTCATTTTCTTGAAATTTATTATCTACTTTAGTTTTTACTTTTAAGTGTTTTTTTAATTTTTTGTTGAAAAAAGGTAGCGACTTTTTTACATTCTTTTTTTATAAAGGATTGGTTGTTTATTTTTGCTTCCAAACCTCAACAATTTTAGAGTTAATCAATTGTTTTTTTATGTAATTCATTGATGAATTCTTCAACTAGTTCTTTTATTTTAATTAGTGTTTCTAATTTAGCATGAATTGGATCTTGTTGGGGTGTTTTATCAAAATTTAGGATAGTTGTATCTTCTGGTTTATGGACTATATTGTTTCGGTAGTGATTGAATCTTTCTATTTTTGGCCTATAGTTTCCATTATTTATTATTTCTCTGTAATTTACATTAAATAGGTCTTCAAATATTTTTGCTATTGTATCAATATTGAGAGGATTGAGATTAGTGCATTGGGATAAAGCTTCCATAGTATCCTTGTCTTCGTTCTTTGCTTTTTGTCTAACTTCTTTTCTTTTACTTTCACGCAATTCGATTTTATCAAAAACTGGTTCAAAGGAATCTAAATTTTCTTTTGTTAGTTCTTCTATTCTTTTTTTATGATAACTTTCTATTCCTGCAAAAACACTGACTATTGATTGTTGAACAATAGTTGATTCAACAATAAATTTATCCTCTTCTTTAAGTAAATCTATTATTTTTTCTAATCGTTCAATCAGGAAATCAAATTTTTCTTTTGCTTCAGGAAGTAATATCTTTTTACTGTCTTTTTTAATCATCACATTAGCTACTTCTGTGTCTTCATCCCCAAGAACCACTAAAGAACCATCTTTTGTCTTTTTTACTTTTACATCTTTTTGTTCAGCTTCTTCTTGGACTAAATTATTTTTTCTTTTAGGTAATTCACCTATTGATACAGAATTTTTTTGTTTGCTCCAAGTCAGAGCAATAAATAAATCAGAGTTTCTCTGAAAGTTTTTTAAGTTGATTTTAGCTTCTCTTAATCCTCTTTTTGGGTTTAAATAAGTATATTTGATATTTGAATCCTTGTCTTTTTCTAGTAAAAACCTAGTATTATCCTTTTTAAAGTTAAAAATGATAATTCTTTTATTTTTGCTTGAAAACAGATTATGATCTTTTAAATTAAAAACTAAAGATCCTTCATCTTCATTAATTTTTTCTAAATCTATTTGAGACGCAATTTTATTCATAATAATTATTTCCTCCATAATTTCGGTATATTTCATTAATTTGTTCTCTCGAAAGACTGCCCTCAAGTTGCCTTAAATCATAAAACTTTTCAAGTAAGAAACTACCTAAATCTCTTTTTAATTGTTCTTGAAATTCCTTAACATCTTCAAATTTGTAATAAGTGTATGAATCTTTTATTTTGTTTAAAAAATCTTTCATTTCATTTTTTCTGTCTGAAGTTTCTCTTATATATAACAATTGGGGTATTTGGTTTTCTTTAGCTATTTTAAATTCTTTTTTAGTGGGGTCTGTTAGTTCTTTTGAAAGAATTCCTACATATACATCACTTTCCTTAACTCTTTCTAAGCAAACTTTCATTGGAGGAATTGAATTGGCACCAATTTCTTCAAAGGAAAAATCTAAAAATTCAATTTTATTCTCAATAGTTGATTTTGCAATGCTTCTTTCGTCCTTTAGTTTAAAAGAACTGCTTATAAAAACTTTTAATTTTTGATTCATTAGTCAGAGTTCCTTTTTTGTATTATTTGGGTGCTTTTCTCTAAAACTCTTTTTTATTATATGTCTTTGCATATTTAGGAGTTTTCTCCTATGAATAGGAGGGATTCAATAACAGAGATCTTGGAGTTAAAGATCTTGGCTGTTTCTAGGATTAGTTCTTTTGGTCTTTTTTCGTTTGTCTATAGCTTTGGGTTTTTTGGTTTTTGTTTACAGAGGGTTTTTGTTAAATGGGTTTAAAGAGGAAGGGAAAGATTACTTTGCCTGATAATCCCTATAAGATCTATAAGGAAAAGGATTTCCATAAGGTGCCTTTTCCTTAGTACATTGCTGATATTTTGGGTAAAGATATCGAGGATTTGAGGAAGAACTATGAAGTGAATATTAATGTGAATCGTAAGTGGAAGAAAATTGAGTTGGATCTTGTTGAAGAAAATGAGTAGTTATATAGAGATCAATCATAAACTTTAAATCAGAGGGTTTGGTTTTGAATTTAGAGAAAATTAGAGAAGGAATTGAAAAAATGCTTTGGAAAAAGATAAAAGAACTTGATATAAGTAATGGAAAATTAACTTATGATGAAGAAAGGAACGTTAGAAAATCTTTAATTAATAAAATTGAGAAAGAAGGAGATTTTATAAAAGAGAATTATAGTAAAAGTGATATTGAACGATTTTTGAATAATGAACTTGAATCAGTAGATGAAAAAAGTGATTTAAAGGATCTTTTAAAATCTATTTCTAGAAGATTCACTAATCTAAGGAAGTATGAGGTTTTTATACCTATTTATAATTTAGAAGCTGGAAATGAGGTTTTTGAATATAAAAATTGTAGAATTAAAGAGTTTTCAGATTCTATTAGAGGGAGAATTTTAGAAGCTAGATACCCTGATGAAATTTCTGAAATGGCTAATGATCGTGTTAAAGATTATTATGAAGGGGCTGCAGTTGCTATCATTGACATAAGGAGAGGAAGTTATAATAAAGCTATGGAAGATTCCAAGAAAGTATTGAATGAAGTTGTTGATATATTATATTTTTTTAAAAATTTTTTATATTCTGAGAGTCTTAGACCGATGATTGGTCTTACAGATAATTTAGCAGGTCTTCAGAGTTTTTTCGCTATTAATAAGAAAGATCAAGGTTTAAGTTCTAGACAAGAAAGGAAAGGGGCTTTAGCATCCTATCGGTTAGGACAGTTATTTGACAAATTTGATCAAAGTCTAATTGAAAGTGTGAAAAGCTGTTTCGTTAATTCTGGGGGGATTCAGAATAGGGTGGAGAGATGTATTCATTGGGTTGGTAAAGCTGAGAGAGCTGAAAGTGAAGAGGATGAATTTATTATGTATATTATCGCTTTAGAATCGCTTTTAGGAAATGAAAAAACAAATATAACATTTAATTTATCTAAAAGGGTTTCCTTTATTTTAGGTGAGGATTTAGAAGATAGAAACGAAGTATTTGATTCAGTAAAGAAAGTTTATGATAAAAGAGGGGACTTAGTTCATGGCGAAGATACTGAGTTGACAAAAAAAGACTTATTAAAAGCTTCTCATTTTGTCAGAAATACTGCTCTCTATTTAGCTGACAATTTAGAAAAATATGATGATTTTGGAGATCTCGATAAAAAAATAAAATCGAGGTTTTTCTCATTACCTAGTTCTATGGGTAGTTTAATTGAGGAGAGAGAAAAGAATGGTGGTTCCGATTAATGTGATTAGTAGGAAACAAAACCCTATTTTAGGCCCAAAAAACAGAGATCATTGGGTTATCGTTTTCAATTCTTTTTCCGGTTATCTATGTAAAAGGAAGAAGTTGATTTATGGCGCTTAGGTTGGAAAAAAACGAGATGGATCCTATAAAGTATGGATGAATAAACAAGATTACAAGGAATTGAAAAAGTCGGCTGGATCCACCAGGGATTACCTAATAGTTAGATTGGGGGCTGAGTGTGGATTAAGGTTTTTTGAAATCAATCAAATTAAACCGAAGCAAATCAAGGATAGTTTTCAAGAGGTTCCAGCCGGAAAGGATACGAGTGGAAAACTGGGTGGAAAAACTAGATCCACTTTTTATCCGAGGGCTTGAAGACTCAGTTGTTGATGTATCATAATGGAAACAAAATAAACAAAGGTGGACTTTTCTTTAGTGTCTCTACTAAATCGATCAGAAATGCTGTTAAGAGGACGGCAGAAAGAGCTGCAGAAAAAACTGGAAGAGAGGATTATAAGAAGGTTAGTAGCCATGACTTAAGGAGGTTTTTTGCTCATTACTTGTTGACTGTGAGAAAAGAATGAATCCTGAGGTTGTAATGGATGTTGGAGGCTGGGAAGACTACCAATCCATAAAACCCTATCTAAATAAACCAAGTGAAAAAACAATCAAAAAAGAATTTAAAAGAATAGGTTGGGAATAAAGTAAGAGATTTAAATAAATCGACAGTATATTTTTTGTATGTGACAACTGAAGAAAACAAAAAAGATTCTAAAGTTAATAAAGTTGAATTACTTAAATAATTTTTATATTATAAGATTTTCATTATTTCATTAAGTAAAAGTAATAAAAAATAAATTTTAGGTTTTTATATTGGTTTTACTAGGTTCTCTAGAAGATGCTTGCAAAATTTCTGATAATACTTAGAACAATGAAAGTGAACCATGTTAAGAATGTAAGCCAAAAAATCGTAGTGATGAAGCCTAAAACCCCATCTAGATTTCCTGGAAGTAACATTAGTGAAGTTTTCAATAGAAATGACATTATTAGTATAGTAGATAAAGTACTGAGTCCATTTAGATCTAATCCAAGTAGATTCATATTTTCACCTCCTTAGGTTATGTATTCTAAAATCTACCTAGCGATTCATAGAAACCCTAACTTAAGTGAATGAGATAACCAAAATCATTTTAAAGGAATATACTCATTTTATTGATAGAAGTGACATCACTAAATTAGACCCCATTCTGGTTAGTGATGTTTATTTTTTTCAATCTTTTTTCTTTTTTTACCTCCATTGTTAAGTCAACTATTACTTCTACTTCTTATAATTTTTGTTTCCTTACATTTATTTAAGTGGGTAATTTTTATAAGTTCTAATTATTTTATAAATAAACCAAAAACTTTTTAAGTAAAGCTCCATTTAGCTTTAAGCGGTTCCATTAGTTAATGACTTGAAAATTTTAATGAGATTGGTAATCAATAATTTGATAGGGTTAAAAATGACTGATGAAATTCCATCTTTATTAGATCTTGGATCAGATATGGACGATCCTGCAGAGGAACTTGATGAATGTAAGTACGAATTGGAAAATGAAGATATAGATTTAAATTCTCTATCCAATGAAAATAGAAGGTTAGTTATCAGGAATAGAATAAGAAGAGCCATCCGGAAATATGGTGAAGATGGGGGATTAACAGCAAGTGAAGTTCAGGAATTAACTAATATATCATATAATACTGTTAAAAAACATTTAGAGGAGTTATGTAATCTAAGAGAGATATATAAGAAGAAAAGAGATAAAAGAACAACTTTATATTATCCAAATGGTAAACCATTGCATAGCTTTGAAAAAAAGAGAATAGAAGCTGAATCTGGGGATAGCATTCTAGAAGTTCAATTAGCAAAGGGGAGGAACCAAAAGCTTTTCTTTCATATCTTAGAAAAAAGATATTCAATATTAGAAGGAGAAAAGACTGAAGGAGCAATTATGTTTCCTTTAGAAAAACTTGATGAATTTTATTCAAAACTAAATAATCTAGCACAGGAGGTTGAAGAAAATGAGTGAAGTAAAATATATAAAAAAGGACAAGGAAGGTCTAGAAGAAATAAAGGTTGGAAAAGAAGATTCAATTAAATGTCCGGTATTTATTCCTGAAATTAAGAGTTCAGAGGATCTCTATCCCTTATTAAATCATAGAAACTTTCTTGAAAATAAGAACCCTATTATGGTTCCTGGGTACAAATGGCAAAAAATACGAACGAAAGAGGAGTTTACAGATAGGAAAGATGAGATTAAAAAATTAATGAAGGACCATCCATTGTTATATTACGAGCCTCCAGAGTTATTCAGATATAAAAGACCATCAAACTTAATAACATATTCTTTAAGAGGATCTAGAGCTAAAAGAAGAGATTTTAATAAAGAAATTAAAAATAAAAATATTGATGATGCTATCGAAATATTACCAGAATTTTTTCAACCTTTTGTTGAATGTCAGTTAAATAGAGTTCTTGAAATTATGGAAGATAAATATGATGAATCATTAGAAGAAGAAAAACTTGAAAGATGGGATAAGCCAATAGCCCAAGCTTGGACGGATGAAAGAGTTAATAAGGGCTGGCAGGAATATTTTTTTACTTTAGCTAAAGATGCTTCTAAAATGCCTAACGCTAATTTAATTCCTCCTTCCCCTCCTTTACTTAAAAGCAGTAAGTTAATAAATAAAGAGAATAGGGTTTTAGCTGATTTAAAAAGAATAAGAGGGGTTAACAGGGCAATGATGAATATCACGGAAAAAGTAGGTGGAGAGTTATCTTCTTATTTCCATTTGTATATTGATTACGGTATTTTTAAACCTAATTCTAATGTAAGCCTTAGAAAATTACAGGAAAAAATCGAGAAAGAGATTCAAGTTAATTCATATGCAGGAATTGCTCTAACAATTTCTAATTATTCTAAAGTCTGGAAAAATGATTTGGTAAAAAGATTAGGAAATTTTATAACTTCAATCGTCAATATAGCAAAAGAAAATTACCTACCAGTGATATTACCAAGATCAAAATGGTATGGTGAATATCTGACAGACTATGGAGTTAATGGATTTAGTAGTTTAATGAATGGACATTATAGATATAGTCAAAGATCAACGGGAGGAATCGGGGAGAAAGCTAGATATGGGAAAGTTCCTGTTATCGAATTAGCAAATGAATATAATATTGAGAAAATCCAGAGATTCTTAAAAGAGTATGGAGAATTGCCAAATATTGAAAGCCTACCTTCGAAGCCGGAATGGAATCCAGATGGCGGTTCTTTAACTGAAAAATTTGGTAATCCTAAGCAATTTAGGATTCATTTTGGGAAAGCTAGGAGATTATCACATGTTGAAGAAGCTAGTAGGCTAAGAGAATCTATTAAGGATGGAAATTTGTCTCCAGCTAAAAGATATTTAGAAAAATCAGATCATCCAGAGTTATCCAATAAAAATTAAGAAAGGAGAAATAATGGAGTGAGATTAGCATACTTATAGTTGAATGAGGAAGTGAATTTAACCTAGTTTTTAGATTTTTTATATTTAAAAAAATAAAAAATGATAAAATAGGTTTAATAAACTTAAAACTAACATCTAATGGAAATGACTTGGTTATTTGGTCTTTATTTAGCTAAAAAAATATTTTCAAGAAATTATTTTTAATTATAGATTTGCATTTTCAATTTTTGGCGATGCATCGAATTCTGTATCAATTTTAGGTTTTGTGTTTTTATAACCTTCGTTATTCTTCTGATATTCTTCATGGTATTCATTTTTGCTTTCTAATGAGTCTGTGAATCCACAACTTTTTATACTACATTTTGCCTTTTTTACCTTAGAGTCATAGAATAAAGAATGAGCCCCACATTCTGGACATTTCTCCAATTTTTACACCTCTTATGTAAATATAAGATAAACCTTAAATAGGTTTTTGATCATTAAATTAGAAGTCTTTAGACAAAGTTTTCCTCACCAAAAAATCTTAAAAAGGCTCCTGATCTAACTCCTTCAAATTTTCTAACTATTACGCCATTATTTTCCATTAATTCTAGGGATTCATAATTTGGATAGGGATGCATATATATTAGTTCATTAATTCCTGATCGGATTATCTGCTTTGCACAGTCAAAACAAGGACATGTAGTAACATAAATTGTACCTCTTTGAGTTTGCTCTGATTTTACATTCAATAATGCATTTTGTTCTGCATGGACAGCTTTACAATGATCTAATAATTTTGCTTCGTCTGAGTATTTATCTTTTTCATTTCTTAAATATTTTCTACGGCACTTATGTTGCTTATACATATCTTTACAAGGAGTTCCCTGTATCTGATTAAATCCTGCAGATATAAGGTCTTCATTTTTGTCATAAATTACAGCCCCTACCTTTCTTCTAGTACATCCAGATTCAAGAGCAATGCTTGATGCTAAAGCCATTCTTTTTTCTTGGGGTGTTGGTTCTATATCTGTATTATCTACTATATATTTCAAAAAACGAAGTAATCTTTTTTCTAATTTATTCTCTCTTACCATACTATCGTGATTTACTTCATTACTTATTAATATATCAGATCTTACAACACATCTCTGGACTCTTTGACCGTACTCCTTTCCTTCATCTTTATCTCTTTCATCTTCTTCAATGAATTTATTCTTGTTTTCATACTCGTCTTTTAACCTTTTCCATCTAATTGGACGTGAGCAATCAATTGCAAAAAGATAGAAGTCTGTATTCTTTCTTAAAAATTTTATTTCATGTGGATTTTTTATGCCATCTATTACAATGCCATTATAGTCACTTTTTTCAAGTTCCTCTATTTTTTTCAGGGCTTTTTTAGCTAGATGGGATTTACTTTTATTTTTTCTTAGCTTATTTCCAACTTCTTGTAAGGTTTGTCGATCTCCAGTATCCTCTCCTTTATCTTTAGCTTTTTCTTTTATGAAGGTAGAAAGTGAAATTTTCTTAAAATCGTTTCTCTCACTTAAAACTTTTTCAGCGATTGTAGTACAGCCACTCCCAAAAGAACCAGTTAATCCAATAACAGGACAGTTATTAAAAATTTATAATCCTCCATGGGTTCTCTAGTTCTCCTAATAACTATGAAAAGATTGAGAAATATTCTTATTTAAAATTTTTGGATTTTTTTAACTAAAGAAACAAAAACTCTAATATATTTAAAATCTTAGTTGTAAGGATTTCATTAAAATAGCTACATTCTTAATTCGATTTCTTGTTTTTATATCTGTTATTTAGTCATTTGGTCCTTTAAATTTATTTATGTACAACTTTAAAGGATAAAAATAAATTAGAGGATTTTAAAAAATTATCTTTAAATATAAAGTAATTTTAAAACACCTTATTGTAGTTTGGCTTTTTTTATTCCATAGCTAATTTTTCAATAATAGCTATTTAGTCCTCGCTGCCATCCATATTAATTGCTCTTTAATATGTTTTTTTTGTTTATGTAGGTATCTATTTCTTTTTTTAATTTTTTTCCGTTCCAGAGTTCTACGTCATTGGTTTCAGCTAGTTCTTTAGCTGATTCTGTGAACTCTGTATTCGTTATAACTAATGCTTTTTCTGCATCGTAGTATTTCTTCGCAGCAACTATTTCTTGGACAGCAGAATTTGAAACCTTTTCCCTGTATCTTTTTGCTTGAATAACTATCTTCTCAAATGGTTTTTTAGCAATTACATCACAGCCCTGGTCCCCTGATCCAGAAGTGACTTCTGAATCATATCCTTTTTCCTCAAAAAGTTCCTTAAGAAAGTCCTCAAATTCAAATCCATTATCTCACACAAACCATAAAGTAAAAGCTATCTTTCACTTTTGAAAGGACTTCTATATTAATTTAAATTATTTTATGAATAGAGTAAGAATTAAGGATTAATTTTTATTTTTTTGAGAAATAGAGTTTTAAAAGAGAATTTAAAAAATGAGAGTTAATCTGATATCTTTTTCTTTTCCACTTAATTATTTCTTATTTGATTATAGAAAATGTGAAAAATATTAAGGTTTAGGATCGCTAAAAATGTTATCTGTGTCACCGCAGAAGACTCTTTCCAAGTTTAATAATCAGAACCTGTTTTCCGATCATTACCTGGATGAGTTGATTCAGGAGAGGCCTGAGTGGGATGTTTCTGAGGAGGAGATTAAGGAAGTTCAGGAATCTCTGAAAGAAAAGTACGAGTATAAGAATAACCAATTTAGTGGTTATACTGAGGGTAATCTTGAGACTGAGTGGATTAGACCTGTTTTAGATGAGTTAGGTCATTCTTATGGGACTCAGCAAACTGATAGGTCTGGTCAGCAACCTGATTATGCTTTTTTTGAGAGTAAGGATGTTAAGTATAGCTTGGATCCGGGTGGAGATGAGTATTACGAGGAAGCTGTAGCAGTTGGAGATGCTAAAAGTTGGAAGAAATCTCTTGATAAGAAAACTGAAGAAGGTAATACCTTTAATAAGACTAATCCCAGTTATCAAATTGATTATTATATGAGTAAGACGGATACGGACTGGGGATTACTAACCAATGGAAAGAAATGGAGACTCTACTATACAAAAGGAAGACTAGACAGATACTACGAAGTAGACCTAATAAACCTACTTTACGAAGAACCTGAAAAATTCAAATACTTCTACATATTCTTCAGAAACAAAGCCTTCATCAAAGACCAAAACGGTGACTGTCTTTTGGATAAGTTTTATGAGCAGAGTATTGTTTATTCTAAGGAACTTGGTGATGAATTAGAAGAAAACATCTACGATGCAATCCAAATATTAGCCCAAGGATTCCTAGATCACAAAGAAAACAACCTAAAACCAATCAGAGAAACTATAGAAGAAATCTATGAGAATTCCTTGATATTTCTTTATAGGGTTATTTTTATTTTGTATGCTGAGAGCCGAGGCCTAATTGACACAGAAAATAGGTTGTATAGTGATGATTATGGTTTGGTTACTTTAAAGAGGGATATAGCTGATAAGATAGGTTCAAACAAGTATACGGACTGGCAGACAAAGATATGGGATAGACTAGAAAAACTATTCGATTTAATTGATAGGGGAAGTGAGGAGAAGGGTATACCGAGTGATCAGTTGTATATTCCTCCATACAATGGTGGGCTATTCGACCAAGAAAAACACAGGTTCTTAGAAGAGAATATGGTTCCTGATTCTTATCTATCAAAAGTAATTGATTTATTATGTAGATCTGAGAGTGAAAGTGAAAATGGAGAAAAAAAGGTTTTTGTTGATTACTCTTCTCTAGAGGTCCGACATCTAGGAGGAATTTACGAAGGCCTACTAGAACACAACCTAAACTACGCCGACCAGGAGATGGTAGCAGCTGGAAAAAAAGGAAACGAGAAATGGAAACCAAAAAAAGAAACTGAAGATAACTCAAACATCGTTGATCGGGCTAAGAAAGGAAGTGTTTATTTATCAACTGATAAAGGAGAAAGAAAAGCTACTGGTTCGTATTATACGCCACAGTACATAGTTGAATACATAGTAGAGAACACATTAGATCCAATTGTGGAGGATCTTAAGGATAAGAGTTTGACTAAGGAGGACCCTGCTGAGTGGTTTGCAAGCAAGATATTTGAGTTAGATATTTTGGATCCTGCTATGGGTAGTGGCCACTTCCTGGTCGAAGCTACAGATTATTTAGCTTCTGAAATAGTTAGAGCTAGAGCTGTTGAAGGAGAAAGCGATCAAAAACATGATATCCATTGGGCAAGAAGAGAAGTAGCCAGAAGATGCATATACGGAGTGGACATAAATCCGTTAGCTACAGAACTAGCTAAATTATCTCTTTGGCTTGAAACAATGTCAAAAGGAAAACCGCTAACCTATCTAGACCATCATCTTAAAACTGGGAACTCCTTAATTGGAGCTGATATGGAGGAAATAGAAACACTGCCACAAACAGAAAAAGAAGAAAAACCGGATCAATCACTGTTTGACTTGGATGAAGATTTCCAAGAAGCTAGAGATAAGTTAGTCAGTATGTATAAAAAGCTTGAAAGCGTTCCAGATAACTCACTCGAAAATGTTAGATTAAAAGAAGGCCAACATGAAGAATTAAATAAGTATCCTTTAAGAGTGAGATTTGAAGAACTAGCAAATGTACACCTATCCACCTACTTCGACAACGAAGTCCCTAAAAAAAGTTACCAAAAACTAAAGAACAATATAAGAAATGACGAAGAATGGGCTAAATTTAGAAATAAAGATTGGTTCAAAAAAGCACAAAAAACAGCAAAAGAAAAAAACTTCTTCCATTGGAAACTAGAATACCCAGAAGGATTTTTTAATAGTAAAAGTGGTTTTGATGCAGTAATTGGAAACCCCCCATGGGCTATTGAAACTAATGAATCTGTTAAAAAATATCTCTGGGAAAAATACAAATATCAATTAAATAAACCTGACTTGTATCGTTTTTTTATTGAACGTTGTATTTCATTAACTAATAGAAAATATAGTATGATCACACCAAACACTTGGTTTGTGATGGGAGCAGCAAAGCCACTTAGGCATTACATCCTTAAAAATAATTATTTATCTAAAGCTTCTATTGTTCCAAATGATGCTTTTAATGATGTTAGTGCTAATATGATAACATTTCAAATAGATATTCAGAATAAATCTGATGAGATAAGTGTTTGGAATCTGCAAGAAACAGGAAAAACAAAATATCTTAGAAGCATTGACTATGATGATATAAAATCTAACCCACCCTATAAAATAGAACTAAGATTTGGAAGTAAACAAAGAAAAATTGCCAATAAAATGGCTAAAAATGCGGTAAATCTTTCTAAAATAGCAGATCTAACAACAGGATATCAACTTTACCACACTAGCATTCACTCAGAAGACGAAATAGAAAACGAAGTTTTCCATTCAGATGAAAAGAAAAATAAAGATTATATACCAGAAGTGCGAGGAGGATCCCTATCAAAGTATTTTGTAGATCCTGAGCCAGATGGATTTATTGATTCAACAGCTGATTTCTATCGCATTCCAGAAAAACGTTTTCTAAAAAATGATAAAGTTTTAATTAGAGAGGTAACTGGATCCAAAGGAATCATAGCTTCTCATACTGATAGAAAATTATTTTTTCCAAAATCCATAATTTCAATTGTAATTAATAATAAAAAAGAGTTCAGTACACCTTATTTGTCAGGTTTACTTAACAGCACGGCTATGTCTTTTTATTTCCTAATCACAGGAGAAAAGTCCTCTCAAGATCTATTTCCTAGGCTATCTATATCTTCATTAAAAACCCTTCCAATTATTTCAGGTAATAAAAAAATTTCTAGGAGTTTGATAAGTAAAAATTTTAATGATAACCAAGTTTTTAGTAAAGTCTCTAACAAAATAAACAATCTTTCTTCTGATAAAATAAAGATTTCAAAATTAATAGAAATTTTAGTGAATTTAATATCAAAACTAAAAAAAGAAAGTAAAAAATATAACATTAGTCTTGAAGATTATCTAGGTTCATTCTCTGAAGGTCAAACCATCGAGGATATTTATATTCCAGTAGAGGATCTTTCTGATACTATAATAAATGATACAACTGAAGTTAAAAATAATTTAAGGATTGGAAGTATTAAATTTGAAGAAAAGCAGAATAATTTTGTTTTAATGGCTTCTGCTCGTTATAAACCTGAGAATCCTGAGAAATTTGAGACTGACCGTTGGGGTTATACTGAAACTGATTTTATACCAGCGATGAAATTTGATGTGGATGAAAAGATGGAAGTATTAATCCGGGAATTTGTTCCTTTGGCTGTTGATGAAGGTGGTGGTTTTGCTGGATTCCGAGAAAACGCTACAAAGACAATTTCTCCATTAGATCGATTAGAGAACATTACTTTACCTAAGTTAAGTGATGTCGAAGATGGATTAAAGAAATACCTAGAAAATAAAGAAAAAGCCGAAGAATTAGAAAAAGAAATACAGGAAATTGATAACGAAATTGATGCATTGGTTTTTGATCTATATGATTTAACTAGAGATAAGGTGGTTACTGTTTTGGATTCTTTGGATACTCCTAGTGAGGAGAAGGAGGATATTTTATCGAAGTTTGATCAATTGGTGGATGAGGATTAATTTTTAGGTTATGTTTTTAAAAGTAATCAGATTAAGAAATTAGCTAGGATTGGCTTATGTTTATTTTTGGGTTTTTATCTATAGTTTTAATTTTGTGTGGTAATCCTCTTAAGCCTGTTGAGTTCTTTATACTTTTATTTCTTTCAAACTAAACTTTATAATTTAATTGTTAAAAAGTAGAAAAATTTTATTCGAGATATTAATTAAACGATAAAATGTTTTTAGTTTAGCTATATTATTTTATTTAATTATTAGGAATAAAATAAAAAGTCAATGAGCTAATAATCCATTAACTTAACTTAAATATAAAAACAATCGAGTGGAAACATTTTTATTAATTTATTTCAGATTAGTTACCTAATTATGAAAACAAATTTTGATTTGAGGGTTTTAATTATAATTTTAGTTTTTGTCACACCAGCTATTTTAAAAGCATTTAAATTTGAATTTTTTATTTTAAATCTTGTTTTTTCCATTTTTGCCATTATCTTTCCTATACTTTATTTACTTAAAATATGCTTTTTAGGGAAAAAGAGAAAAAATGAAACATCTAAAGGTAGTAATAAATTTTCTTTTCATAAGCCAAATCTTTCGACCATAAATAATGATGTTTTACTGGCAGATTACCAAAAAATAAGCGAACAAGCTAAATATAGAGATCATCTTCTCTTAAAAACAGTTTATTTTTCTTTAACAGCCTTTGCAGTATTGATAAATATATTTTTTAGAGTTGACCCTAATTTTAGACTTGGAATTTCTGCCATTGGAGTACTTATTTTCTGGGCATTCACGATTGCAAGTGCTTCTTACAAACATACAAGAGATGCTTGTTGGGAAAGTTTAAGAGAAATAGAAAAAGAAAACCCAGAATTTCAAGGAGGTTTATCATTATGGAGTATTCGTAAAGAAGTAAAAAGAAGTTTTTTGGCAAAATTTAGTTTATCATCTTATGTTTCAACATTACAAGTATTATTCGTAGTTTTTTGGTGGTTTATGTATATCTACTTAGTTTTACTTTCTGATTTTATCCCAAATTAAAGAGGAATAAGATGAAAGAATAAATGGATATAGCTAAAAAGGTAGCTAAGAAATCAGATAATAGGAAAAACAAATAGTCACCTAAATAAGCAAAAAGAGGAAAAAACAAAGCCGAAACAATAAATCAAAGAAAGAAAGAGTTATATCAAAAACTACAAAATCAATTCTAAAAAAAATTAGAGTAATTCTATTTTAGTTAATCTTTTTTAGGTACCAAAGGGTAGTTTTATTTATTTCAATTCGATTTATTTATTTTTTTCTTAGTTTTTGTTGTTTTTATTGTGGTAATTGAGTTTTTTTGTAGTTGGGTCTGTTAGGTGCTACGGGTTATTTGTTTGGATTGGGTTTTTGGTTGGTTTGTTGTTGGTTTTTGGTGTTTTTTGTAGATTTTTTTGTAAATTGTTTTGTAGAAACATGTATCTGGTTTTTAAGAAACGATAGATTATTTTTTATAACAATAGGAAGTGATAACCAAATAAAAAAACTTCCCATCCATAGGTATTTTTCGGATAGTGATTTCCGATTGAAGTAATTTATCATTTTTTGTTTTTTTTTTGGTATTTCTGTTGAATTTTTGTATATTAATTGTGTTAAGATAGATAAGGAGGTTTTGTATAAGATATGAGTACTGTTAATGTGTTTAGTAGTGAATCTGCTATGAATTTTATGGAAGCTGCAGGATTTATATTTTTTTTGTTATCTTCGACCGTCACATACGGCCTTGGTAGCATAACTTTCGTTGGTTACTCAATATCTAGTCACGCTCCAAGTATTGCCCTCGCTAGTTTATTTATAGGATATATATCAGGAAACAGAAAGAGATTTGAGGAATTCATGCAAGTAGACTATATATTCACATTCCTAACCATCTTACTAATACTGGGAACTATATTACTCGATTCTGTCCGAGATATAGTCTATGGAAACATATGGGTTGGCTGTATAGCTCTTGGAATCAGCTTGGTCACATATATCTTAGTCAGTATCCGAGGAGGAAACTAAAAATGAACGAAAACACGACAAAAATAACTCTACTGCTATTTACAATCTTTTCAGTGGTCTTAGTTTCCTCTTTCGTTGGATCGGCAGCTACAGATAATCAAATAGATCTAGAGGACAACGAAGTAGATCTAAGTGAATATAGTTCAAACCTAACAGATTCAGGTAATATAAGTTATATTGAGGTAAGTAACGATTCTAGGGCCTTTAAATTAGATCCTGGGCTAAGTGCAGAGGTAAGGAATAGACAAAATAATTCAGTTGAATTCAAGATTTCAAGCCAAGAAAACAAAACCAAGTTAATAGCAATAACAATATCTAAAGAGTTAGTGAATGTTTCGAGTCGGGGAGAAATAACTGTCTCACTCGATAACGAAACAATAACTTCTACAAACAACATAACCAACATAAAATCAACCAATGAAAATAAGACAGAATTTTATCCAGTTTCGATCAACGAGAATTCTTCGACCATTTTGGTATCAATCAACGAGTGGACAAGCAATGCATCAACGCATAATCTAACGGTTGAATCATCTTCTGGAGTAATAGGGATTTTTTCAGGCCTAAAAGGTTCATTCGATTTCAGTCAAAGCTTTGATCAGCCGAAGAAGCTGGTGGTTTTAGTTGGCTTGGCTTTGGTGATTGCAGCGGTTTTACTTTCAAAGATAGAATAGAGAGGAGGAGATTATCAGAGATGAAGCTAAAGAAACTATTACCAATCCTTTTTTGTTTTTTGATATTATCCAGCGGATTAATTGTTTTCTCTCCTGGTGTTGAAGCTAGATCAGTGGAAGAGGTTCAAGCAATACACCAGGATATCAAGAATGAGGCTTATATGGGGTTAGCGACTTCAGGAGTCAACGCCTATAGTGTCTCAAACTCCTGGAGCTATGATGCCGTTAATGATACGACAAATTACCTGGCTGGAGCCTACAACTGGGTTATTGATGGTTTAAGTAGTTTATTAGGTGGTGACAACGATAAGAAACTGAATACGGCCACTTTATACGACCAAGTAAGGTACATGAGCCAAGACAGCGAAAACATTCTCAGAATCCAAACCAATCATATAGATGATACTAGGAATTTGGTGTGGTCTGAGATAAAATATAATGTAGTGAAACAGCTAAACAATGGATCCGGCGAAATAGAAACCAAAATGAAGGCTAAAAGAGCGGTAAAAGACATATACTCAAGAATCGAAAAAAACCTAGTGCTACAGTTGAGTCAACAGGTTTATTGTTTGAAGCATATGGAAGAGTTAAACGATAACCGTTCAACTCTCTTAGATAACTTGGCTTTTGTTAAGAGTCAAGTGAAGTATAGGACCTATGGGGACTGGTGGACTAAGACCAAGAAATGGGATATCGGTAAAAGTGATTTCTATAGGCGAAATGTAACTCTTTTAAATGGTTCTAAGGTTCAGGTCTGGGATATTCATGAAAAAAAGATTCCAAAAGAAGCGTATAGCCACGGATCCACACACTTCGATGTCGCAGTATATCCAGATGAATCCCCAAAAAGTGGAGACGGAAACCTCAGATCATGCAGAATATATCACCATAGCTTCGATGAAATCAACAAAATAGAGATATGGGATGTAATGTCCGAAAAACAACAAGATACGAGCTGGAACCAGATCTGGGATAAGATTCATCAAGAGAAGCAGATGATGACTGATAATGTCGAGAAATTCGTGAATAAATCATATACTGAGTATCGAAGAGGCGACATCAACACAACTGAACTAATCGACCCAAGCGTTTTAATGTCCCAAATGTCCACAAAATTCAATCAGACAGGTTATTATGGTTATGCTGGTTCTCAACTTGCAATGATGGGAATAAACTCCTCAATTGAACACAGATTCGTGATCCATGTCTACAAAAGCCAATCAGTTCCAAGCTGGGAAGGAAAAAATAAGAGTGGCTTATTGTTCACAGACCATAGATTTCAG
This sequence comes from Candidatus Methanohalarchaeum thermophilum, assembly GCA_001914405.1. GTDB lineage: Archaea > Halobacteriota > Methanonatronarchaeia > Methanonatronarchaeales > Methanonatronarchaeaceae > Methanohalarchaeum > Methanohalarchaeum thermophilum. Next base: position 753,467 of record MSDW01000001.1, on the reverse strand, counting down.
AATGAAACGATAGAGAAAGGCGAGAAATATAATACTTCTAGGTGGAATGACACCGAACTAGCTTACTTCGTTAACAGCAAAGGAATACATCGATTACATACAGTATTTGAAGTGATAGACATTACGCATTATAAAACTGGGAAATCTCTTGAATCTGTTGGCTTTGAGTCCTATAACCGACAATCCTTAAATGTTAGTAGCCTTCAAAGTGACTTAAACCAAATAATGGACTTGTATCAGGAAGTCGAGAATATGTCGGTGAAGTCTTCAGGTGGTGGCGGTGAGAAGAAAAAATCTGGGGTCTCCTTAATCGATTTATTCACCGGTAAATATCTTGGAATCCCACATTGGATCCTTTTCTTTGGATTTAGTGGTGCATTGGTATTAGGCAGCGTCTACATCGAATCAAGGTACCAATAACCAATATAAGGAGGTAGTTTTTTGTGGTTAAGAAGTTGTTTACTAGGTCTGGGAGAAGCTATTCATCTGGTTCCTGGGAGATAGAGAAGATCAGGAAGGTAAAAGATGGGTTTTTGGTTGAGTACAGTAATGAACATGTAAAGGAAAGTTCATTTATTCCAGGTGAGCAGGTAGCCAGGGTTGATTACCTCGATAAAGAGGAACAGAGAAACCTAGTAAAAATAGACCCATAGAACCAATAAAAACAATGAGATACACTAAACACTTCCTCATCTTATTTATATTGATTTCAATTATATCCTTTCCACTAATTCAAGCAGATTCAGGTAATAGCGTAAAAAGCGTAAAAATTGACGATATCACCACTTTAAAAGATGTTAATTACCAAGGAAACGGCCATTATATATTAAAAATCAGTTCAGAGTTTAGTCAGCCTATCAAGATTGGGGATCCGTTGTCGGGTGCTAGCTCAAATGGTGTGCATCGAGTCCCATTTAAGAAAGTAGTCTTAGATAAAGGGGAGAACACTGTTAGGTACGAGGTTTCGGTTTATGAGGGTAAGTCAATGTTGTCGATAGCAACATCAAGAGCTACATACAATATCGTAAGGGGACAAGATAGGTCTATGGATCTAATAGAGGATTATAACGCTAAGACTACTGCTGCCGCCGGAATCACTGGATGCGTAGGCAGCTTCCTCATCCTATCAATGATAGCATATGTAAGAAAATCTAAGAAACCTAAGAAACCTGAAAGACTCCTATGAGAGGATAAGATGTTATCTCTCTTTGGATTTGGCTTAATCCTAAAAGAAGCTAAGTATATCATTCACTTACTGGTGTTTCTGTTTTTAGTTATAGTTTTAGCTCCGTTAGTGATAGACCCAATATCGATCCTTAGTATCCCAATTTCATCTATTCCAAGTGAGATCGTGGTTTGGTGGGGAGAAAAAATCACAAACGCCCTAATATGGATCCTAGAAGGAATATCGGATAAGTTAGTAGAAATAATCAAACAAGCCCTAATCTAAACCATTTTTATATTTTAATTCTATCCCTAGTTTTTTTAATTGATTTGTGGAGAAAAAAAAGGAGGTAAAATTTATATGAATTTTGACTTAAGTTTCTTAAACGAATTAGAAAAGGTATTAAATGATTTTTTAGTTTACTCTAAGAACAACATTAATTTATTTATCTTGTTTTTTGGATTAATTGGATTTATATTGGTTCTTAAGTTTTTGAATAGTGGTAGTGATACAGAATTACTAGATAAATCCAGGAGATATGGCAAAGGATTTAAGGCCTGGTTTTTGCGTAACCTAGTTTGGTTATTTGTCTTTGGAACATTTGGCCTAGGGTTAATTGTCTTTGAGTTATCGAATAACGAGGTAGTAAGAACTGGATATTTGTTTTTTGTGGGGCTTAGTCCTTTTACTTATTTAGCTAGTATTAGGATCGTGGATTGGTTGTATGAGAGGAAGGATATTCCTTTACTTGAGTTAAAGGCTGAGGAGGATTGGTTGGCTCTTTGGGGGTTGACTCCTACTCAATTCAGGGATTTGGAGTTGAGAGGTAAGTATGAGGAGCTTGGTGAGAGGCGTTCTGAATCCGGTAATGGTTTGATTTATATCTGCAGGAGTTTTGACCCAGAGGAGTTGGTGGCTGAGGGTACTTGGATGGGGTCAATGGATGACTTAGAGTTATTAGAGAATAAGGGCAAGGTAAAGGAACTAAGAGAAACCCTAACCACAGAAGCTAACAAGTCAATTTCCTCCAGGATGCAGTTAAGCACTAATATTAAAAAGAGTTTGAAGAAGCTGATGGCCGAATACATAAATAAAATAGAAGCTGACACAACATTCAAAGGCGAGGAAATCGATAAAACAGTACAAAAAACATTCAAAGACCTACCAAGCCACAAAGACACAAAAAACCAACAAAAACCAACCAAACAAACCAAAACACCCAAAAACCCCAAACAACCCAAAAAAACCCAAAACCAAAATCCAAGCCAAAGCCAAAATCAAGATCAAAACCAAGGTCAAGGTTCAGGAGGTGGTTGAGGGATGGGTGATTCTGAGGCTCAGTCTTTTAGTGCTATAGAACTCAGGCAGGCACTTGATCAAGGGGATGTTGATTTTTTGCATGAGCATGTTGGATTAGTTGATGATTTGGGTACCATTGATTTGTTGAGCTGGATCCAGTCGAACTGGGATGACCTAAGAAACCATATAACCCAGAAACATGGAGAGAACAAAAACCACTTACCTAACAAATTCGAAGACTCCAAGATATACCAAGAAATTATTTCTCAGGAGGCTACTAAGTATTATTCTCAGGCGATTAAAGAGGGAAAGATTGGTCCTTTAAAGCGATTGGTTGGTAAAAAACCGGGTGCTGACAAGAAAGGACTAAGAGCATACGAAATGCTAAAAAAGGTCCTGGAGAACAGGATGGTGTTTTATCTCTGGTCCGGAATGGGAACAGGCAAAACCGACTTTAGTTTGAAGATGGCCAGAACATGGAAACAACAAAACCCAAACAAATTAATCTACAGCAACATCAAGTCATTCAAAGAAAAAGACAAGTTAGTCGAGGACTGGCCTACACTCCAAGAAGAAATAGAGGATCTCAAAGAACAAAATAAGAGACAAAAACAACAAAAAGAACTATTATTTATTTTTGATGAGGGAAGCAACCACCTAACAGGTCATCAAGACAGTCAAAAAGCCGTAGACCTAGCCAAAAAACTCAAACTATTTCGGAAATCAAAAGCTAAAATCTTAATAATTGGCCACACGGGAAAAGATATTCATCCGGAGATCAGGAGATTGGCCTCAGATAAGATTGGTTGTGTTATTCATAAGCGGGATAAGGAGACGGCTGAATTCTATGAAGAGGTGGACGGCGGCCAACTTAGGAACAAGATCTTTGAATTAAATAATATCTCTAAGACCAGATACAGTTATGACACGAATGAGGTTACTGAGTGGAGCTGGAAACAAGAAAACCAAGAAAATGAACAAAACCAGGAGGATGCTAGGAATCCAGTTGAGAAGAGGATCGAGAGGGCTAGAGAAGTAGCAGATAAAATAATTGGTAATGACCTGGAGAAGTATGTGGAAGAATATAAAACCAAGAAAGGAGTTAAACGAATTAAACTTGAAACTATTCAAAGAAAACATAAAGTAGACGAAAGAACAGCTAAAATAACAAAAGACATAATAAAAGAAAAACTAGACATATAAACAACAGCCTTCATTGGATCTATATCCTCTATTACCCCAGGTTTAGGCCCTAAAAGATCCACAAAAACACATACCCTCTAACTCAAAAAACCTCTTTTTCCTTAAAAATCGAATCCTTCTCTTATTGAATGATCCTTGGCTTGGGAGTTATATTCTTTACCATAAAATTCCCGGCCCTTTTTTCTTCCTAGAAGTGATTTTATGGCTTTCTTTTGTAACGAATTTATTTATGATTTAACCAATATTGAACTACCTTTTTTGGAGGAAGTTGATATTTTTCTATATTTCTTTTCCTTTGGTTATCTGGGTTTATTGATTTTAGAGAAGAAACCGTGTTATATACAATATATTATGTATATATAGGGGTGGGGTTGTGTGTGAGTTTTTTATTTTACAAACAAAAACCTTCCATATTTAACTAAATTATTCAGCAATTAACCTATCTAATATCCTTTAATCTCTTGTTTTAAATTTAAATCAGATTAATAGTTAATAAAAAACTAATTTAGTCAATTATAATCACTTTTATATCCTTATCCATATTCTTTTATTTTTATTTTATCCGGTTCTTTTAAAAGTAAAAATTAATCATTAACTAATTTATAAAACAAAAAACTAAAATAACTAATAAAAGAAAAAAAGAAATCAGCCACAAAAATCTTTCCTAATCAAGGAAAAATTATTTAAAAAAAAATAAAAAAAAGAAAAGATAGTTTTTATGGTGCTGTTGCTGTTGGAGCACTAATTGTTCCACCCGAGGCTGAATCTATTATCCTGACTTCAATTGTATCCCCTGATTCAATTGCACCTTCTCCGAAGTCATCTATATCAGCGGAAGATATAGTTATTCTTTCTCCTGTTGAAAATTCACCATCATCTAAAGCACTAGCATTCCCTCCATCAGAGGATGATAAGTTATATAAAGAGAATGTAGCTACTTGTGAGTTGTTTCCTTGATTATAGATTGTTACATCAGTATCATTAATCAATAAAGGTTCTCCACTTTGATGGAGCAATGTAATAGTGTCATTATCTCCCTGTACATCCATTGATATGTCGTCTATTGTTATTGATGCTGTTGGTGTTGCTTGTGGTGTTTGGATGACGCCGAAGACGAATCCTGCTACGATTGCTGCCATTATTACGGTAATAGCGACCATTAATATGACGCCTATTACTGGTGAAACTCCTTCTTTCTCTTTTAGTAGTTTAAGTTTCTTCTTCAATTTGTTTCCTCCTTGTTATTCTGTTTTTGTTTTAGTTTTTCCTTGAGGGCTAAATCATCTAAGTTCTCCTCTTTACAGTGCGAGCACTTTAAATAGTGATCAACGGCTTTCTGTAGAGATTTTTTCGTGGTTTCCTCACCTGTTTCTTCTTTGAGTTTTTCGAGTTGTTTTTGCTGTAAGATGGTTTGTGCGTGAGTTATGTCTCTCATATCTGATAAACGCCCCCAAAATTTATTTCCTAAATAAAAATACGATTCCCTTATTCTTAAAGTTACCGAAAAAAAGACACCAAGAAATGAAAGTTCTTGGATAGTTAATCGTTCAAAAGCTTAACTATATGATAATTTAACTCCAATATTGATTAAGGCATTATAATGGATCCTATAAGTGAAAAAGATTTCATGGAAACCTACTCTAGATACGATAAACCTACAGATATACTCAAAGAGTATAGAGAAACTATGAACCATCAAAATAAAAGCAGTTACAAGCTATCTAGGGAACTAAATATTCCACGAGGCCGAATAAGAGAATGGAAAAGTGGCTCCAAACCAGATTTTATCAAAGGCCTAGAAAAGGCAAGGAAACTTGAGCTAGTGGACATTGGTTTTAGTTCAGACCGATTCAGAGAAATAAATAAGTTGGTTAGCTGGGTTTTTAGTGGAGGCTCAATCAATAAGTGGTATGCTCCTTCTTTCTCCATAGAAAACAAACAGAAACAAAAACTATTCCAAGAAATAGCTGGTGAATTAGGTTTCGAGTACGAGTTAATTCGAGAAAATAAAGCAGATAAGGCTACAGAGGCAAGACTAAAAAACCATCAATCAATTATTGGTAGAGCTTTAGTTGCATTAGGTGCACCAATTGGAACTCAAAAAACCAATGGCCTAACACTACCAACCTACCTCAAAAACAAAAAATGCCCAATAGAAATTAAAAAAGATTTCACTGGAATCTATTTAATTAATAGAGGCTTCCATGATAGAGATAATGGGATGATCAGGTTTAGGGAAAAAAGAAGCAAAGAGTACCTAAAAGAGCTATGCAACCTCTTTAAGGAAGCAACCAACAAAAAAGTTTCTTTATCAGAAAAAAACCTCATAATTCATGGAAATCCAAACGAATTAAGCCTATTACCTGGTTTTTCATCTTATTTCTAGTGCTTCTTTTTTTCTTTCTTGTTTTCTTCTTTTAACTAATTATAGGCCTAAACGCATACTTTAACTCCATTTTTTCCATTTAATATTTTTATAGTCGGTGAGAGTTTATTTTTTAGTTTATAGGAGTTTTTTTAGTAGTTTTTTGGATATTTTTCCGTTTTCTTCGTATTCTTCTATTAGTTGTATTAGTTCGCTTTTGTTTATTTCAACTTCTTTTTGTTCTGTTTTGGCTTTTTCTAGTTTTTCGTATGCTTCATGTGATAGTGCTTGTCCGCAGTAGCTGCATAGGTTGGCGTCTGCTGGGTTCTTGTTTTGGCATTTTGGGCAAGTGATTGGACTTAGTTCACTTTTTTGTTTTTCTTTGTCTTCTTGGATTCCGTGTATTTGTGCGTAGCTTTGGTCTATGTCTCGGCCGCTTAGGTGGATGTATCTTGAGGGCATGTCGCTTCCTTGGACCCATCCGAACCATTCGCACATTTGGGCTTCTGTGAATCGGTTAGCTAGGTATGTTGCCCTGCTATGTCGGAATTGATGAGGGTTAACTGGTTTATCTAGGCCGGTTTTGTCTGCTGCTTCTTTGAGTCTTTTTGTGAGGTTTCTGTAGCTGCATTTCTGGCCTTTGTTACTGTTCCCTAGGTTAACCCATAGTGGAGCTTGTTTTTCGTTTGATCTTGGATGTAGGTTTATCCAGTCTCTTAGGTAGGGAACTGATTCAATTAGAGGTAGTCTTCTTTGGCCTGTTTTTCCGTCTATAGTTATTTTTTTGCCGTGTCGGTGGTCTTCTATGTCATCTATGGTTAAGTCAATTAGTTCTCCTATTCTTGCTCCTGTTTCCCATAGTAGGGAGATAAGTAGTTTGTCTCTTGGGTTGGTGGTGGCTTCTATGAGTTTCTGGATGTCTTTTTCTTTTAGGAGTTTGTTTGGTAGTTTATTTTTTCGATTGTAGCTGGTTTCTATAAATTCAATTTTTTCTGGGTGTTCTTTTTCATTGTTTAGCCATTTGTAAAATCTTTTTAGTATTATTTTGTAGGTTCTTTTTGTTGATTCTGCTAAATCTCTTTGATTTATCCATGCTACTAATTCTTTTAAGTCATTTTCCGTTGCTTGGTTTAGGTCTTTGTTTATTTGTTTGGAGAGTATTTTCATGTAGTTTAGTAGTTTAAGGATTCGTGAATCGGAGTAGTCTTTTACTTTGAGGTCACGATAGAAGTTTTCCAAGTGTTTTTTGGTTTTTGGGTTGATTTTTTCGCTATTTTTTATGTTTTGGATCTCTCTTTGGTGTCTTTTCTTATAGTTTTTTATTTTTCCCATTCTTGAGCCTCCATGGCCAAGAGAGGGCATTTTTCTTCTTCTATCAATGTTTTGATTGCTTTTTTAGGATCTTCAGATTCCTTTAGGGTTTCTTCTACGATGCAACCGGTCATTGTGTCTATGTTTTTGTCTTATTATCTACCTTATAAGTGTAGGAGAGGGGTCAGTGAAAGTATCCGTTTAACTTAAAAACCCGTTGAAAGTATCTATTAGATAATAAAAGATCAATAGAATCAGTGGAAAACATGAACCTAATAAATGAAGCCCTGGCCGGGATTCGAACCCGGGATCTCGTCCTTTTTGTCTTTGGTTTGGTACCAAGGACGCGCTTTGCCGGCTAAGCCACCAGGGCTATGTGGATTAGTTTTTTATTTTTCGTGTTATAGATAAGTTTTTCCTTTTTTTGTTTGGTTATTTTGGGTTGTTTTTATCTTAGTGGTTGAGAAGACCTCTCTCCAAAATCTCTGATTTTGGTAGAGGAATAAATCAACATATGTTAAGTTAGAGTAAGATGTGGGAGGGGAGAACAACTTCTCCCACAGGGTTTAAACCTCCTCTTTGTTGGCTTTATAAGCTATCTCCGCGTAGACGCGGGTCAGAGTTCCCATCGCCAATGTTGGAGCAGGCATTAGAGGATCCAAGGCGATGTTGCACGCCAATTGGGTTAGGCGACATCGGCGTGTTTCATCCGCCTAGATTTCCAAAGCCTAATGGCTTGGGAGCTCCCCCCAGGGTGTATTTGTCAGACACTCAGCCCCGAACATAGCTCACCTTGCCCTCACCCTCGGCCTCCTACTCTGACTCCAACTCAGACTCCAACCAAATGGTCTTGGTCTTTGGCCCTTTGAGGGGGCATCGCATTAGGCTAATCTCCTACCTCTGCTTAGGACTCTTTCAACCCCCTTCCTAAGTCCCTGATTGGGGAGGGGTAGTTGACTGAGTAGTTTCCTTTGTATGATATTTTATCTGTTCTTTTTGTTGACCAGTTTATTGGTGGGTGGTCTAGGTCGGTTCCGTTGGGTTGTCAACCTGATAGGGTTTTTGAAGTTGTAGTTGTGGTTGTAGTTATGTGATTTTGTTTGGTTTTTGGTTTGGTTGGTGTTGTTATTAGGTTATTGGTTGTTATTGATAGTATGGTTATTATTGCTATTATGGTTATTTGTTTTTTTTGTGTTCATTGTTTTTTAAATAAGATTTATTTGGTTTTAAGTTTATATCTTTTCTTAGTTTAGTTTTTATTTTGTTTAGGTATTTAGGGTGTTTGTCTTGGATTATTTGAGTTATTTGTTGACTTCATTTACTACGATTTTTGTTATTGTTGATCCGCTTGGTAATTTGCCGATGTTTATAGCTTTAACTGAGCCTTTTAGTAGTAGTGAGAGGGAGAAGGTATCTAGGAGGAGTACTGTTCTTGCTTTGGTTATTTTGTTGTTGATTACTTTGACTGGTGGTTTTATCCTTGATTTTTTTAAGGTGACGATAGAGGGTCTTAAGATTGCTGGTGGTATTCTTTTGTTTGCTATTTCTATTGATATTTTGATGGGTGGTAATAGGAGAGAGTCTTATGTTGAGAAGGGTGTTGAGAATAGGAATGTTGATTCTTTGGCTGCGTTTCCTATTGCTCTTCCTCTGTATACGGGTCCGGGAGCTATAACTGCTTCTATTGTTCTTTATTCATCTGCTGAATCTATTTTGCTTAAGGTTATGGTTTTGGTTAGTATAGTTGTTACTTATGCTATAGTTAGGGTGACTCAGAGGTATTCAAATTACTTGATTAGGGTTTTAGGAAAAAGCGGGTCTGATATTGTTGCTAGGGTAATGGCTATTTTTTTGGCTGCTATTGGTATTGAATACTTTTTTTCAGGTCTTTTTGCTAAAATTCAGTCATTTATTTGATCTTTTGTTTAGTGGAAAAGTTTAGTTAATTAGCAGTATAACTAAATTAAAAAGGTGTTTAAGAATTGATTGAGGCAGGAGTAGTTGGTGGTTCTGGTTATACTGGTTCTGAGCTTCTGAGGATTATACTGAATCACCCTGAGTTTGAATTAAAGTTTGCTACTTCTAGGAGTTATTCTGGAGAGAGAATTGGAGATATTCTTCCTAGTTTAGAGAGATTAACAGATCAGAGTTTCGTTTCACCGAGTAAAGAACAATTAGAAGGGGATTTGGTTTTTACTGCGGTTCCTCATACGAAGGCAATGGAATATGTGCCTTACTTGGTCGAAAACTGTTCTACTGTAGTAGACCTGAGTGCTGATTATAGGATCCCTACTAGAGAATTTGAGGAAGTTTACGGAGCTCAACATAGCGATCCTGGACGAGAATGCATATATGGGCTGACAGAGTTGAATAGAGAAAAGATAGCTGTAAGTAGCTTTGTTGCTAATCCCGGTTGTTTTCCTACTGGTGCATGCTTATCCGTTCTTCCATTGCTAGAAGAAGATGGAGTTAATAGGATCTTATTTGATTCTAAGACTGGGATATCAGGAGCTGGTGCAAAGCCGACTGAAAGCACCCACTTTCCAAATGTACAGGAGGAGGTTTCTCCTTATAATGTCACTAGCCATAGGCATCTTTCTGAAATGAAAATGGTAGTTGGAGGAAATAATAGAGATGTATATTTCACTCCACATATCATTCCTTCAACCAGAGGTATTTTAACGACATCACATTTATTTGATGTTAGTTTAGATGAAGATGAAGTGTTTAAGTTATTTAAAGATTACTACGACGATGATTACTTCGTTAGAGTTAAAAAGGATGTACCTAAGTTAAGTTCTGTGAGAGGCTCTAATTTCGTAGACATTGGTGGATTCGAAATAAAAGAGGGAAGATTGGTTGTAGTTTCCGCAATAGATAATCTGGTGAAGGGAGCAGCGGGTCAAGCTATTCAAAATGCTAATATTATGAATAACTTGGATGAAAAACTGGGGTTAGATTACGCAGGACTATCACCCTAAGAGGCGATTTATATGAAGATAAAGGAAATTATGAATAAAGATGTTATTACCTTAAGAAAGGATGAAAGCATTAGAGAAGCGGCAAAGAAACTGAGAAAAAACAATATTAGTGGTGCACCAGTCTTAGACGATGGCTCGGTAGTAGGAATAGTTAGTGAAGCTGATATAATAAAGGCTTTTAGAGAAAAAGATTTTTCTCACGAGCTCTGGCTTCCAACGCCATTTGAATTAATAGAGATACCTATTAGAGAACTACTAGAGATCAGAGAATACAAAAAACTTTTGAAGGAAACTGGCACCGAAAAGATAGAGGACATTATGACTGAAAATCTCTATCATGTGGATCCAGAAGATGAAATCCAAGAAGCAGCTGAGCTTATGTCTAAGCACGAGGTCAATAGAGTTCCAGTAGTTAAAGATGATGAATTAATAGGAATTGTTGCTAGAGAAGATATAATATCTTCTATGGTTGGTGATTAAAATCAAGGAACTAGATGGCGGATTAACTGAAGTCCAAGGAGTAAAGGCATCAGGTATAACTAAAAAAGGAAAGGGACTAGCTTTTATAGAAGGGAAAGGAAAAATAACTGGTGTTTTTACTAAAAATAAAGTTAAAGCTGCTCCAGTACGATTTACCTCAAGTTTGTTAAAAAATGTAGATGAGATCGATAACATCATATTAAATAGTGGGTGTGCAAACGCTTTTACTGGAGAAAAAGGAGAAAAAGATGTAGAGTGGATGAGTTCATTAGCCAATGGAAATACGGCAATTTGCTCTACTGGTGCAATAGGAACATACATTGACAGGGAATGGATCCAAGAGGGTTTTAAGGAAACTAAATCCAGTTTAACTACAGATAGAAAAGGAAGCAAAAAGGCTGCTGAAGCGATAAAAACAACTGATACATTCTGTAAAGAAATAGCTGTAGAAGGAAGCGGCTACAGGATTGGAGCTATTGCCAAGGGCTCAGGAATGATCGAACCAAACATGGGAACGATGCTCGCATTAATATACACGGATCTAGAACTGGGTGGTCAAGAACTCGATGAATTTCTCAAGAAATCAGTTAGAGAAACCTTCAATTTAGTGGTCGTAGATGGAGAAACAAGTACAAACGATTCTGCTTTATTAGTTTCTACTGGAAAATCCAACAAAACCCATGAAGGCCTTGAAGATGAATTTCAAGAAAATTTAACTTATGTATGTAGAGAACTAGCAAAGATGATCGCTGAAGATGGAGAAGGATCCTCTAAATCAATAACATTAAAAATAACGAAATCTAAAAATAGAGAAGAAGCTAGAGATGCAATAAAAAAGATCCTAAGCTCGCCTTTAGTTAAATCTGCCATTTATGGAAGCAGCCCTAACTTAGGTAGAATAATAGCTGCGTTAGGACGATCAAAAGCCACATTTAAAGAAGACGAGATTGAGATGTACCTAGATGAACTCAAAGTAATCGAAAATGGAAACATAATCGCAGACCAAGAAGATATAAAGGAAAAATTTGATAAAGAAGATATTAAAGCCAAAATCAACTTAAAAGCAGGTAACCATAGCCTCGAAGGATGGGGCTGCGATTTAACTCCCAAATATGTTGAAATGAATGCAGGATATATATAAAAACTAAATTAATTAGGAGATAACCATGAAAAAAAGGATAAAAAAACTTAAAAACACGTTAAGAGAAAAAAACTGTGACGCCTTTCTCATGTATGATGGATCTTACATCAATTCCACATTGTACTACTTTAGTAGCTTCTTAAGAAATGATCCATTTATATTTTTCTTAAACCAGGAAGGTGAACCATTTATAGTGGTCCCAGAAATGGAATTCGAGAGAGCAAAAAAAGAAAGTAGAGTACAGGTAAAATCACTAGCTGAATACATAGATCCCGGTGAGGAAAAAAGAAACCTAAAAGCAATTAAAGAGATAATAAAAGATAGCTCGACAGAATCCATTGGAGTTCCAAATGACTTTAATTTATCTACAGCCGAATATCTCTCCAACGAAACCGAATTAAAAACAATCGACTTATCAGAGATAAGAACTATAAAATCGAAACAAGAAATAGAAAAAATACAAAAAGCTCAAAAATCAGCTGAAGCAGGAATGAAAGCAGCTAGAAACAAATTAGAGAAAACAGAGGTAGTAAATGGAGAACTCTACTTAAATGGAGAACCCGTGACCTCAGAAGACATAAGATACGAAATTGAAACTGAATTACTTAAGAGAAACTGTGAAGCCTACGATATAATTGTCTCCTCCGGAAAAGAGAGTGCAGACCCTCATTCCTCTGGAACCGGAGTTCTAAGTGCAGGACCAATCGTAATCGACATTTTCCCTAGACTAAAACAAGAAAGATACTATGGAGATCTAACAAGAAGCTATTGCATAACCAAAAACGAAGAAGTAAATAAATTACATAAAACAGTATTAGAAGCACAAGAAAAAGCATTAAATAACTTAAAAGCTGGTGTAACTGGCGAAGAAATACATAACTTAGTTTGCAGCCACTTCGAGAAAAAAGGATACGGTACCCTGAGAAAAGGAGATAAAGAAGGATTCATCCACTCAACCGGCCATGGAGTTGGATTAGATGTACACGAACACCCATACCTATCAGAAAACGGTGACAAATTAAGGCCCGGACAGGTTGTAACAGTTGAACCCGGCTTATACCTAAATGATATTGGAGGAGTTAGACTAGAAGACCTAGTTTTAATAAAAGAAAACGGAATAAGAAACCTAACCTCAATAGAGAAGGACCTCTACCTATGAAAATACATTTCTTAGGAACCAGTTGGGCTGTTCCTAGCAAAGATAGAAGTGGAACATCAATCTATTTAGAGAACCACGGGACGCTTCTAGACTGCGGAGGAGATGTCGCTCAAAAACTAATAAAAATGGAAAAAGACCCATTGGATATAGAAAAAATATTTCTCACACATGAACACCTAGACCACTTATATGGGTTACCAAGCTTACTTCAAGTAATCAAATTACTAGGAAACAAAAAAGAAGTCAGCATTTTCGGGCCCACAGATACAATAGAAAAAATAAAAAAAGTGACCTCATTATTTGGTCTGGAAGAAGACCTAAAGTTAAACTACACATCTTTAGATAACAGAGAAAAAGAAGAACAAAGAGTAAGAGGAGAAATAGAAGGATTTAGGTACACTAAGGTAAAACATAGCAAACCTACTCTAGCTTATAGAAAAAACAAAGTAACTTTCTCAGGTGATACATCTTATTCAGAAGAACTAATAGATTTAGCAAAAAATTCTCAACTATTAATCCATGAAGCAACATTTAAAGACAGTGAAAGAAAAAAGGCAAAAGAAAAAGGACATTCCACGCCTAAAGAAGCTATCAAAACAGGTCTAAAATCAAATGTAGATAAAATAGCTCTCGTGCACACAAACTCCCAACTTGACTCCGACGAATTAAATAAAAAATATAAATCTATAGATATACTCGCTCCAAACGACCTTGAAACAATAGAAATCTAATAAAATTACCTATTCAAAACCCTAAGTATTCCATTCCTCACAACCAATCCAACCAAATTATTATCCTCTATAACCGGGATCCTCTCTATCTTATTCTCCAACATTAAATCAATAATATCTGCAACAGATTGATCACGAGAAGCAGTTACAAGATCAGAAGTCATAATATCCCTAATAGGCAACTCACCAGCACCATAGAAATCAGCCAACATTATATCATTCATAGTCACAATACCCACACATTCACCATCCCTAACTATAGGTACACCACCAACACCTTCTCTAATCATTCTCAAAATAACCGCCGCAACTTTATCCCCCGGCTTAGCAGTAATCAAATTCTCTTTCTCAATCATAGCCTCCTCTACAGATACATCCTTCGGCCTCATATCATCTCACCATCTAAACATAATACCACATATCTAATAAAATGTAAACTCCCCACCTAATCAAAAATTAAGAACAAATATCTCATTGACCAAAAAATAGACAAAACAAAACACATCCAAAACAAATACCCAAACCAACCAAAAACAAAAAGACAACCACAAAAACCAAAAAAACAACCAAATAAAAAATCCAAAAACCCAAAACAGCCACCAAACAAATCCACCAAAAACAAAAACACAAACAGAAAAACCAAATCAAATTATAAGAAAAAAGCTAACTAAATCCAGTAAATAACATCAACCCACTTACAAAACCCACCAGAAACCATCTGCTTTAGCGGTGATATGAATAACGAACTATTAGCAGGAGAAATGATAGATGTATACTAAGAGTTTCGGGTAAGCTCCAAGTCCTCAAGGCCAATCTAAGGGCAACAGGACAAAACGGAACGAACCCCCCGCCCTCAGCATCAAAGCATCTATCCAGAAATCAGGGAACACCTAATAGCAGTACTCTTTTTTTGAACCCCAAGCCATTAAATCCATACCCTGTAAATCCAACTCCAGTGGAAGTCAAATCAGTTTTAAGAATCCGAGACCTGCAAAAACCCCGTCTATGATAGAAATATTTTCCATCGATACCCAGAAAACCGAATGATACGGATGAATAGATAGAACCCCACAAACTTATTCAAAGAAGAAAGTCAGTCAACCTCTTGAACACATTAAGTTCCCTGATCTAACTCTAATCTCTCAAAAAATAACTTAACTATTACTAACCAATCCAATAATCCACTCACCCAACTCACTAGAAGACCATACAATTCCAGAAAAAACTAGTTTAGGCAACAAAAACTGCTATACACTAACTTACCTACTTACTTATTTATTTATTTATATTCTCTCTGCTTACTCTAAGCAAGCTCTTAAAACATTGCCTTATTTAAGTTCCTCGTCATAAATGGCTTCAAGCTATTTTATAAACTTATTTAATCTGGGGCCTAGGGAATTTATCTAATCCAAGAGAAATAAATGAAATAAAATTTATGGAAAGAATTTTGTTTCCTCTTTGTTTTTTTCTAGCGGATCTTAGAGTTCTACTTTATCTCCCAAGTCAATTACTTTACTATTTAGATTCTCTTGTTTTAGTTTATTAGATAATTCTTTTGCTTCTTCGAGAACTTCTTCTAGGTCATAATAGAAAGGGATAACTAGATTGGGATTAACTTCTTTTAGTTCATCTGTATAGGTACTATAGAGATCAGGAAAGCATGCTGGGAAGGCTAATTTAACTTCCTTTTTGGGTCTAGGAAACTTAGCTGAATCTCTAGGATGAAGTAATTCATTGATGAAATAACTCACACTCTTTTCAGCATTATAGCAATCACTGAACATTACCCTAATATCATTTATCGCATCGTTTTCACTTACTGCAGTTCCATCTACTTCAAATTTCTCGAGGGTTTCCCTTAGAGCAAATAACTTCTTTTCACCATTTAAGCTCTCAAATTGTTTTTTATTAAAATGGTCATCGTGTTCGTGTGTTACTAAAACTAAATCAGGGTTAACCTTAGGTTCAACTTCATAACAGGGATCAATCAAAATTTCTCTCCCAGGTTCTTCAATAACTTCCAAACAGGAGTTACCAAGCCATCTTACATCCAAAAGAAAAAAACTCCTACTGAATAACCCCATTTTAATTAATTATCCCTTCTTTTTTAAAGTTAGGATTATTTTGTGGCCTAAATCCTTGTTTCCTTTTTTCTCTAATAAGAACTTATTTTTTTTTTTCATTGATCGGCTAGCTTTTTTTTGAATTCAATGGCTCTACAATTAGTTAGGTACATTGTTTGGAGAGGGGGTCTGTAGGTGTTTTTGGCTTGTTTTTTTAAAATTGTTGGATGGGTTGGTTGAGGTTGGTGTAGGGTATCTATTGTTTTGTTGATTGGGTTAGGTTTAAGGGATTAGTTTTCTGGTTTTTTTATTTCTAGGTTTACTTTTCTATCTAAGTTTATTTTTTCTATATCGAGTTCGTGTGCGATTTCTTTTTCTAGTTCTGGGTCTGCTTGGTATCCAAGGAGGTCGGTTAAGTCGAATTTGATTTTTTCGCCTGGTTTTAATCTATTAAATTTATTTCTTTTTTTATTTACTCTTTTTTCTATATCTTTAAGCAGATTTATTGCCTTTTCTCTGCATTTACCGTTTCCTCTTCCTTTGCATTTTCCTCGTATGCAGTGAGGGCCACATTTATTGAATATGTTTGGGTAAATTAGTTTACATCCGGCTATTAATGCATATGAATTTGTTCTTATCTCCCATTGTGAATCATAGCATGATCTGACATTAAAGTAATGTAGTAGAGATTCTACATTCATAGCTGTTGATAAAAATGTTTTTGTACCTATTGGAAGTGAGAATCTAGCATCCTCGGAGGGTAATTCTTTGTTAATTAGTGACTTATATTGTTTAGCACTGTTTATTTGGGATTTGATGTATCCTAGGACGCTTTGTTTTCCTTTTTCGATTATGGATGGTGGAATCACAAAGAAGGGTTCTTTTTCTAGAGATGGATCTATTTCTACGTACCTCATGCTTTGTTGCATGTGTGCCGCCATTCTGTGGCGGACATGTTGGTGGGTGAATGATCTTGAGACATCTTTAACTTGGTAGATTATCTGGGGGAAATCAAATACAGAGGACAGTTCCATGGACCTCCCTGTTTCTATAAATTTCTCGATCTCTTTTTGTTCAATATCGTATTCTGTGGGTGGTGAAGAAGTAGTTGTTGCCATACCGCATTTGGCTAGTGTTTCTTCTCCGTTTACAGGGTAATCTAATATTGTTACTTCCATTATATCAGCTCTTTTCGTGCTCTTTTAATCCATTTAGGGTCTTTTAGGTTTGCTCTTCCAACTGCTACTAGGTCTACTTTTTGTTTTTTAATAAATTTGTTTGCTTTTTTTGGATCTTTAATGCCTCCTACACCTATGACTGGTGCGTTCACGGCATTTTTAATTTCTTTGGCCTCCGGGACAAAGTATCCTTCTTTTTCCTGTAATTCTTTGGGCCTTGAACCGCATAGACCTCCTGAAACGTCTATTATGTCTACTCCTTTGTTCTCCAATTTTTTTGATAGTTTCTTGGCTTCGCTTATCTTTAATCCGTTAGTGTCGTGGTCTGTTGCTCCTATTCTATATAACAATAATTTGTCTCCTATTCTGTCCTTTACCTCCTTAACTACTTCTAGAGGGAACTTCGATCGATTTTTAAGAGAGCCACCGTATTCGTCATCTCTTTTATTAGTTAAAGGAGAGGTAAATGAATTTAATAGGAAACCATGTGCTCCATGTACTTCAATAGCGTCAAAACCTGCTTTTACAGCTCTTTCTGCAGCTTCTCCGAATTTTTCTTTAATTAAGTTCATTTTTTCTTTATTCAACGCTTCGACTTCTTTTTTTGTTCCTTCTTCAGATGGAGCTAGAGGTTTGTTTCCAAGAACTTTTCTATCAGCTCTTGGACCAGAATGATTTATCTGCAGTGCAGATATTGACCCATTCTCTTTTATTTTTTCCGATAACTTCTTTAGACTAGGAATTAAGTTATCTGAATTTACTCCTAGTTGGTTTTGGCTATATCTACCTCTTTCGGAGACATAGGAATGTTCGACAATGGTTAGCCCAGGATATCTTGAAATTTCTTCGTAATGTGAGAGTAATTCATCCGTTACTTCTCCATCTGGCTTAGCCAAACTCCTAGCCATCGGAGGAATAACTACCCTATTTCTTAAGTTGTACTTTTTTATTTCGAGAGCGGAAAAAAGATTCATTATTTGAAAAATAAATTAAGTTTCATTTATAAATATAGTTCCCTATCCCCAGGGTACTTAACTACATTTATTCTAAAAATCCAGTTTATTATTAATTCAATCAATTTTTTCCTCCTAAAGACGTGTAATTTTGTTATTACATTTTTATACTTTTGTAGCTGGAGTTATTTGGCTTTATATTGCTTAAATAAGTATTTACCTGGGATCTTTGAAAAAATAATAAGTAACCCTATTTTTGAATTTATATTTGGTTCTAGGGAAAATGAAAGAATACGATACAATAGTAATAGGTGGAGGTTCTGGAACATCAATTGTTGAAGCATCCTTGAACCATGGCAAAAAAACGGCACTTATTGAAAAAAACTATCTAGGAGGAACCTGCCTGAATGTAGGATGTATTCCCTCTAAGATGCTAATATATCCTGCAGACTTGATTAAAAAGATACAAGAATCTAAAAAATTAGGAATTAATGCTAAAATAGATAACATAGAATTTAAATCAATTATGGAAAGAATAAGAACTTCCATAAAGGATAGTAGAAAAGAAATGTATCAAGGAATTCAAGATATCAATAAACTAGATTTTTACGAAAAAAAGGCTACATTTAAAAGCAACCACAAGATCTCGATTGGAAACAAGGATATTTACGGCGAAAAAATTTTTCTGGCTACGGGAGGTAGGCCTTCTATTCCACCAATAGAGGGAATCAGAGAGATAGATTACCTTACAAACGAAACAATCCTTCAACTAAACGAGAAACCAAAAAGCGTTGTAATAGTGGGAGGAGGTTACATTGCAGCTGAATATGGACATTTCCTTAATGCCATAGGAACTGCAGTCAAAATTATACAGAGAAATAATTATTTAATCCCTAGAGAAGACAGAGATATTTCTAAAGCACTAACAGAACAGTATAGCAAAGAGATGGAGGTTTCATTGGGCACTGAAGTCGTTGAAATAGAAGAAAAAGAAGAAGATAATGAAAAAAAGGTTTACGGGGAAAAAGGAGACGAGAAAAAGGAATTTATTGGAGAAGAGATCTTATTAGCAACCGGAAGGAAATCCAACGCTGATCTATTAGAAATCGAAAACACAGAGATTGAAACTGATGATCGTAATTACATTAAAGTAGATAAAAAAATGCAGACCTCAGTAGAGGGAATCTGGGCTATTGGTGACGCTATAGGAAAAGAAATGTTCAAGCATACAGCAAATAGAGAAGCAAGAATAGCTGCAAGAAATGCTTTCCACAAAGACAAGATAAGCATAGATTACTCAAGTGCCCCACATGCAGTTTATTCATATCCAAAGATTGGTTCTGTAGGTATTAAGGAAGAAAACGCACCAGATGAAGTACTCGTAGGCAAGTCCAAATATATGGATGTTGCCAAAGGAGAAGCCATGGACGAAAGAGAAGGGTTTGCAAAAGCTATTGTAGACAAAGAAAACGGAAAGATACTTGGTTTCCATATCTTCGGCCCTTATGCACCTATGTTAATACAAGAAGTAATAAATGTAATGTCAAATAATGGAAAAGTAAACTCTATCTACAGTGGATTACACATCCATCCAGCACTCCCAGAACTCATTACATCCACCCTAGGTAACTTAAGAGAAAAATAAGATTTAAAGAGAAATCAAATACTTATTTTAATTAATTTATATAGTTTGTTAAATTAATACAATTGTTTAAAAGGTTTTTTCAAATCGTTTTAGATAATTATATGGCTCATAGGCAATTAATTGCTTAACAAGAGAAAAATTCATTTACTTGAATCTCAGATTTGTGTTAGATAGTGCAAAATCGAAGGTTTATTTTTGTATTGAAAATTATATCCTATGTAAATTATGAAACATCCGTTTCTGGTTCCTTAAGGAGAAGGAGCTTACACTCACTCAAGCCTTCCCAGTTTAAGATTAAGGTGTATAACGATATAAAGTGATTTAAAAAAGCCACCGAAATTTTTAGTAGCTGATCACCCCGTCAGACCTCACCCCATAACTAAAAACAACTCCCTTCACCACAGACAAAAACTAAAAAGCTAAGAAAATTAAAAACATAAAAAGATTTCTAAGCTCTTTCAGATCCTTCAAAAAAAAGAAAAACCAGAACAATGAGAAAATAAGAGCCAAAAAACCAAATCATATAACAACTAAAAAATTAACAACTAAAAAAATGAAATTCGTCTATGCTTCACAGAAAAAGAAAAAGAAAAAGATCTTACAACAATCTTACAAAGCCCGTAGGATATAGAGCCAATTGAGAGTTTGATAATATGGATATTATAGAAAAAAACTTAAATACCGTATTTAGGATATTAGATACAGATGAAACGCATATCAGTTCTTTAAATAGCTTTAATAGAATTATTGAAACCGAGATCCCTTTGGAGACAAAGGATGGAATCAAAGTTTTTACTGGATATCGATGCCAGCACAATGATCTTCTCGGACCATATAAGGGAGGAGTTAGATACCATCCTCAAGTCAATAAAGAGGAAGTAAAACAGTTGGCCAAGTTGACGACCTGGAAGACATCTCTAGTTGATCTTCCTTTTGGAGGAGCCAAAGGCGGTATCAACTTAGATCCTAATGACTTAGAGAGAAAAAAGATAGAGAAAGCTACAAGGAAGTATACTAGAGGAATTAGAGACTTAATAGGGCCAAAAACCGATATATTAGCTCCTGATGTAAATACTAATCCGGAAACTATGGGAGTTCTCGTAGATGAATATTCAAAATTAGTTGGCCGCAATGTACCAGAGGTGGCTACTGGAAAACCAATTTCGATTGGAGGAATAAAGGGAAGAGATAGAGCCACTGGATTTGGTGTATCTGTTGCCTTCAAAGTATTTGTAGACAGAATCTTAGATAAAAACATAGATGATGTGGATGTAGCTATCCAAGGGTTTGGAGAGGTAGGAGTAGTTGCTGCAAATGAGATCAATAAGTTAGGATCAAATGTCGTAGCCGTAAGTGACTCAAGCGGGGGAATCTACAAAGAAAGAGGACTAAAAACTAAAGATGTAGAAAAGACCAAGACAAAAACTGGTAAGGTAACTAATCACTTAGAAGGAACCGAAATAAGTAATAAAGAACTGTTAAAACTTGACGTGGATGTATTAATACCTGCAGCCTTGGAAAATGCTGTTAACAAAGAAATAGCCGAAAATACGAGATGTAAAGCTATTATAGAAGCTGCTAACGGACCTACTACTAATGAAGCCGAGAAAATACTAATTGAAAGAGAGATTCCCGTCGTTCCAGATATTTTATCTAACTCTGGCGGTGTAATAGCTTCTTATATTGAATGGATCTCTAATTTAAATAGATATAGAATGGCTTCACCGCTCGAAGAAATTGAAAAAAGAATTAAAGAAAGCTTTAAACAAATAATAGAAGAAAAAGAAAGAAATAGTGAAATAAACAGCCTAAGAGAAGGAAGCTATATAAAATCTGTTAATAATCTGCTTAGATCTATTAATTACCGTACTCTTTAATCGACCATAATCACAGAAACGGGGCATTGAGTTGCCGCATTTTGTACGCAATCTATATCTGATGGAACATCCCCCTCACTATCTTCTCCTCCTACTCTATACTCTTCAACTATTTTAGATGTTTCCTCAACCTTAAAGACCTCAGGGCAAACATCTTCACATACGCCACAAGTTATACATTCTGTTTGATTTATTTTTACTTTAACCAGGTTAACACCCCAATTCAAAAATTAACTTTAGTCCTTAGTCACCAAAAAGCTTAGTTAGGTTAAAGGTATTTTTTGAACCACAAATCTGTCTTCAGTAGGATAAAACTCTATTAAATTTGCTTCTATATCCAGCGAATTTAATTCCTCAGAAAGCTCTTCCGCTACATACCAAGCAGTTTCAACGTTATTCGTTTCTTTATTTATTTCGATTAACTTTTCAGGCACACCAAAATTCTTTTTTAATTTATTATAGATTTCCTTAGAAGATGTTCCTGATAGTACTGCTTTTAGCAGAGTCCCATCCTCAGTTATCTCTTCATATTCATTTTTTATGTTTTTAGATTTTCTCCTGTACCTATTTTTGAGTTGAACTGAATCCTTGAAAGAAGAAGAACAGAAATGTAATGTAAACTCAAATTCTGGTTTAAGTTCTTTAAAAACCTTTTTTGCTGTTCTTTTACTACCTTTTATACTATTATTTAATCTACTTTCACCTCTAAATCCTCTTTCTTTGAGTTTTTCGAAGTTAGATTCAGAGAACTCTAATTCATCTAGATTCAGAAAATCTATAGGCTCATTTATCTTTTCAATTAAATCTATTATCTCCTCCTCGTAATTAGGTATAGAAGGAAGTTCTATTCCAGTATCAAATTTTCTACTTGAAAGCTCCAACGACTTATGGAGTTTGCTCGAATAATTCAGCCCTGGAAAGTGATACCTGATTTCATCAAGACCATACATCTTTAACCTATTTTGTTTCTCGACATCAATGGGCTTTGTAGTGTATAAATGAACATGGTGATCACCCCCAAGTTCCTCTTTTATGATCTTAAGGTAACGAATCAGTCTCTCGTAACATAGCAGAGGTTCGCCACCCGTAATTCCCGTTCCAAGAGCATTCATCGATTTAAGCTCATGTAATAAGTCTTCTCTAGAACTGACCTCCTTCTCGTTAATGTATGTAATATCTTTGTTTTTTCTCTCAACCGAAACAGGGCAATAACTACATTGATTGTCACATTGGCCTGTTAAAAACAAAACGGCTTTCGCTCCTTTCTCACACAATCTGCATCCAGTTGGTAGTTCTCCAATTAAGATCTTATTTTCACTCATTTTAATTAACTTTAGAAGCTTCTCTGAATCTATTTATAACGAAACCAGTATCCAGAGACAAAATAAACCACGCTGCTCTGGGACCTGAGTCCCTGCCTAGTAGAGCTAAATATATAGATTCAAACGCTTCTCTTGCTTCCATATCCATATCTTGAAAAGTATTAAATATTTTATTATTTAATTGTTCATCGTTGTAGTCGTTTTCTTCTAGTAAATCTGCTAATTTCCCTAAAAACTTCTTTTGTTTCTTACTTAGTTTTTCAACTTTATCTGGCAAATTTTCTTTTACCTCAAATTTCATATCCTCTGGTGCAAACCAATCAAGCCAATTTCTAATTAATTTTATCCTATTATTTAACCAAGTATCTTCGTATTCGTCATCCCAATGTCCAGTTCTCTTTAAGATAGATTTAATTGAATCTAAGTTGTCTACAAGTTGTGTCGCATTAACCAGATGCTTAAACGGTGGCTGTGGAGGCTTACTATCTCTTGGATTCTTTTCAGGTAGGGAAAGCTCATAGATTCTTGACTTCTCTTTCTCCCCTTCCTCGTAGTAAGCATCCTCCACTTCCTTGAAATCATCCATCAAGTGCAACATACCGTATCCAGTATCAAGTTCTATGTGTCTGTTTGGTTTTTTTCTAACGATTATATACCGGATGATCTCGGATGGAAAAAACTCCAGCATCTTGGCCGGAGTTAAAGTTATGCCTTCAGAACTAGACATTTCTCCTTCTCCCTTTAACGCTATCTGCTCGTAAACAACCGGATAAGGAGGTTCGTAATCATATATCTCTTTTGCTATCCTTTTTCCCGTATCATAGGATCCTCCATCTGCAGCATGGTCTTTCCCAAATGGTTCTACGGTAACACCAAGTATCTTCCATCTAGCCGGCCAGTCAACTCTCCAAGGTAATTTTGCTTCTCCATTCCTGATGTCAGCCTCTCCATTATAACCGCATTCACATTCGTAGTAAACTTTTTTTCCTTCATAGTCCTTAGCTTCAGTCGTTGAAACATTTTTACAGTCCTGGCAGATAGGTTTAATCGGTAACCAGTTTTCAGATATCGTTCTATTCGTGACCTCCTCAATGATCTTCTTGATTTTACTTCTATTTTTTAAAGCCTTTACTATCTCCTCAGTGTATTCTCCTTTTTTATACATCTTACTTGCCTTATGGATAGCTGGTTCTATCCCTAGATCAGATAATGCATCTACAAATTGTGATGTATAATGCTCTGCATACGATTCATGACATCCTTCTGGATCCGGTATCTTGCTCAAAGGTTTACCCACATGTTTTTCGTAGTCAGAATCAAGAAAAGGATAAACCTTTCTTAATGGGTCATAGTCATCAAGCACCCAAATAAGTTTACTATCGCCATCTTGATCATTTATCGCCTTGTTTAATAGGTCAGCTGTAAGTATTTCCCTAAAATTACCATAATGGATTGGTCCCGAAGGAGAAATACCACTTGCTACAACATTCTCCCTTCCTTTATCTCGCAAAGCGTTTTCAGCTTTTTCGTCAGCCCAATGCATTTTTTTCTCTCCCAACAAGAACTATTAATATCATTTTTAACCAATTCGTTAAACAAATGAAGTTAATCTGAAATCGAAACTAAATATAGATACATAGATTACTAAGAGCCAGAGTAATTTTTTCTCTCATCTACTTTTATTTATCTGTTTCCTTTAGGTTATCACAGACTAGCTGAAAAACATAAGTGAACTACCCACAAAGTTGAACTGCGAGGGTTCCTGAGTATGACCCCGATATTTTAGCAATGTCCTAAGCCGATTTGTTCACAAGACTCGATACCATCCTCCCACCTCATCAAAACCTAGAAAATTCTGGAGAAACATCACATTCTCTTCTTCACTTTCATCTTCATTTTCGTTTTCTAGCAATTCTTCCATTGATTTTAAAACAATGTTATGAGATGTGTTTCTGCTCCTGTGGTCTTGGTTTCCACAACTACATTTGAATCTATGTCCATTATTGTATTTAGGGTTTTGATCCCCGCAAATGGGATACGTTTGCAATGTATAATCAGGACCAACTTCATGATGGACATAGACAAAACTGTGTATCTCTCCCTTAAAGGAAGGGTGCTTACTGCTATTTCAACCTCTCACAAAGTTAATAGAAAAAAGGATTTATAGATTACTCTTTTTGCCATTATTTAAGTCTGACGTCCTCCCACGAATAAATTCGTGGGGTTCCATCCATTCACCCGTATCATCCGGGTTTCGAGTTACCGATGAAACCATCCCGCCACAGACGGGTCTTTTTGCAGGTTCTCCAATACCTAAAAACCGTCTTGATATACAGAGAACAGTATTCAACGGTCCGGAGTCCAGAGCACCGCCAGCAGTGCTCCCTGATTTCCAAATAGAGGCTTTAGCACCAAGACGGAATTCATTCCGCCCAGTCCTACCGCCCCCAACCGGCTTCAAGAACTCGGAGCCTACCCAAAACTCTGAATATAATTCAATTCTTGCTTTTATTAATAACTTGCCATTCATCCCAACGCTAAAGCAAGTGGACTTTCTGGTGAAAATCGGTAATTTTATTTTTCCCTTTTTTATATATGTTCAATGTGAAGTGATCTATACCTTAATCGCATTTGTCTAGGAATAGATAGGGTCTATTCGATGAAGTCTCTCTTAACCAATGAGTTCTTGTTTTTTTATCGGGTTTTTGTCTCAGCCCTCCAAGTTTACTCCAAGCTGCTTCAAAACAACTCCTCTATGTCCTTGTATCAAAAACGATTTCGACGTTATTTTATCCAAAAAACCTATTTGAAATTAATTTAATGCTATTTTAGTTTATCTAAGTTAATAGATTTGTCTTTTGTTATATGATGATATATAAAAACTTATTTAAATTTTAATTATTCTTTATTTTTCTTCTTTGAGGGATTTAAGTTTTATTTTGATTTATTTTCTTTATCTAAAATCAGAGATTTGAGGGAAGGAAAGAAGGGTTTTTGATCAATACGATAAAAGATAGAAAATAGAGGTTTTATTGATGTTTTTGTTTTTATTTACTTGATTATTAGGTAAGCAACAGGTAACAGGTATATCACTAGAAAAACTACGCTTATTATGGTTGTCACTATTTTAGTGAATTTTTCTTTGTTATCAATGAATGAGATTCTTTCCATTAATCCTTGTATTAGTTCTCTAAAGACTCTTCCTCCGTCCAGTGGGTAAATCGGCATCATGTTTAGTATGCCTATCCAGAAGTTAAGAAGTGATACCCAGAACGTTGTCTGGATTAGTGGTAGTACAATATTAGGGTTTACCTGTGATTCGAAGAAATCTAGCTTAAACATATCCAATCCAGTTCCTAATTGAGGTACTAGATAAGCTAGAGGGTTCTTATATGAATTGTAGAAACTCGTGATCTCAACTGGCGCTATTCCCAAAAAAGCTTCTCCTTCTTTTTCCCCTAAAGTAGCTGTAAATTCTCCTTGGTCTGTTTTTATGTTTATAGTTTCACCTGGATCCTGTTTCTCCATAGCTTTGTTAAAGTCTTCTAAGTTCTCTATATCTTGGTTGTTTATTTCTTCTATAACTAAACCTGGTTTTAATCCGATATCACTCGCTGATGAATCTGGGACAACCTGGGTTATACCTACACCCGTAGTTGCTGGACTAAAGAAAGCTGAAATCATTATAAATGTTAGAAAAACTGATATTAAGCAAATATAGATATTAATTGAAGGACCCGCAGAAAACATCTGGATCTTGGAGGATCTAGAACTCTTTTCAATGTCTTCCTCGTCTGGTTCAACAAAAGCTAGTGGTATTATAGCGAATATGCCTGCTCCTATTGAAGTAATTTTTATGTCGTTTAATCTAGCAAAAATTCCATGGGAGAATTCGTGGAATATTATAGCGACACCTAGAGCTATTGCTCCATAGAAGATTGGTAAAGCTAAGCCAGGTAATAGAACGGCTTCGCCCAAAGTGGCCTGTGACACCAAGTCAGGTCTAGTGAACATTATGAATAGTTGGTAACCTAAAAATATGGTAACTACGATTATTGAAAGAGTGGATATAAATACATTAAGTACTCCCATCTTTTCTAGGAACTTTCTAAATTTATTGGTTATCTTTTCAATGAGTTTTTTACCGTGATTAGTCTTCCAAGCTAAGAAAAAGACTCCATCTACCTCTAAACCAAACTTTTTCAGAACTCCTATTTTATCTAACAGGTTAATTATAGTCCAAGCTAATAAAAATAAGAGACCATAGAAAATTAAATCCATTTTTATCCCTTAATGTATTGGCTTACCTTTCTCTCCTGTAAGTTCTTTAAATTTATCCATTAATTTCTTGGTCATTTGGCCTGGATCCCCATTCCCAATAGTTCTTCCATCTATTTGGGTTATAGGCGCTATTTCTGCCGCTGTTCCAGATACAAAAACTTCGTCAGCCGTATATAGATCAAACAACCCCAAATTCGTGGTTTCAATATCGATATTTAAGTCTTCCGCTATCTCAAAAACCGTGGACCTAGTTATGCCCTTTAAGTTATTAAGTGTCGGAGGAGTTTTTACCTTCTCATCCTTAACCACAAATATATTGTCTCCTGAACCTTCAGAAACCTTTCCTTCATTATCCAAAAATATAGCTTCATCTGCACCTTTTGCATTGGCTTCTATTTTTGCCAATATATTGTTTAGGTAGTTTAGAGACTTGATATTTGGAGGTAAAGCATCTATAGAATTTCTTCTGGTGCCTACGGTAACCGCATCCAGTCCCTCAGAATATAGATCACCGTACATAGGCTCCCACTCCTGGACGATTATTATCAGCTTCGTTTCTCCACATTTATTTGGATCTAAGCCCAAATTTCCATTTCCACGGGTTAAAATAGGCCTAATGTAGGCATCCTCTAGTTCATTTCTTCTTAGTACCTCTATGATCTTATCTATTATCTCCGATTTTGTATATGGAACATCGAGATTAATTGCCAATGCTGAATCAAATAACCTATCCACATGGTCCTCTAATTTAAATATAACTCCGTTATATGCCCTAATACCCTCAAATACTCCATCACCATACAGTAGACCGTGGTCATACACGCTTACCTTGGCTTCTTCCTCCGAGTAAAACTCATCATCAATGAATATTTCTACCATATTAATATAACTCCTTTCTCCATTCCAAATGAAACATTATAGATTTTCTTTTATTGCATAAAAATTATGTAGCTTTATCACATTTTCAATGCCAGGAAACAGAATGAAAATACCTACAACGATGGTTACCCAGCACCCGGATAGTGCTACTAAATATACTCCAATACAAGACGAAGCAGAAGAAGGGCTTGATTCCCTTAAAAAAGAAGAAGATAGTGGATTGGGATCAGAAGAATACATGGTAGATTACGAAGGGAAAATGACTCCCTACCACCAAGTTAGCCAAATAGTTATGGAAATATTAGAAGAAACTGATCTAACTCCGGGTGAAGATGTATTTATAACTCCTCGTATACCAAGTGCAACACAGGAAACAGTATTCAGACAACTAATGACCCTAATGTCCATCATGGAAGCAAACTACCAAGCCTCCAGGTACATAGACAACTTATCAGTTTTCGAAGTCATACATCCAATGACAGCAGAGGCATCCGAATTAATAGATGTAAGAAGCAGATTTAAATATGTATCCAAGCTTTCCAAAAAAGAATTCAACATGCCAAAAGACTTCCACATACACCTAATACCATTAATAGAAGAAGTACCAGAACTACTTAACATTGGAGATATCCTAGAAAAATACGTTGACGGATGTAAGAAAGAACTAGACATAGATGTAAATAGACTGAGAGTAATGCTAGGCAGATCAGATCCAGCTCTATCCTACGGCATGATGCCAGCAACACTATCCGTCAAATCAGCAATATCAGAATGCTATAAACTCGGAGAAAAAAAAGATGTTAATGTTGCACCCATATACGGAGCAGGTGCCTTACCATTCAGAGGACATGTAATGCCAGATAACTCCGAAAATGTCATAAAAGAATTCGCCGGCTCCAAAACAGTAACAATACAATCAGGAGTCCGATACGACATTGGAAAAAAAGAAACAAAACAACTAATAAAGGACCTGAGAGAAGGATTACCAAAACAAGATCCACTCTACTACAATGACAAAGAAATGGAAGAAATCAGAAACCTGATCGGAGTTTTCACCAAACACTACCTAAAAACATTTTACCAGATAATAGAAAACGTCAAAAAAATATCTGATCTAATGCCAAACCAAAGAGATAGATTAGCAAGAAAAGGCCCAATGGGTTACGCCAGGGATGTACCCATGCCTTCAGACATAGCTGAAGTCACAACCAACGATAAACTAAAAAAGGAATTAAGAGACCTACAGCTAAAAGAATTACCAGAACTACCAAGAGCAATTAAATTCACAGCATCATTATACACACTTGGACTACCTCCAGAATTCATAGGAACAGGTAGAGGACTAAAAGAAGCGGAAAAAACACTAGGAACAAAGGTAGTGGAAAGACTTCTCGAAGACTACTATCCATCAATAAAAGATGACATGAAATTCGCCGCAAGATTCGTCAACCTAAAACTAGCCAGAGAATTCTTCCCAGAATCAGCGGTAAAAGAAGTTGATAACGACATAAAAACACTAATGAACTACATAGACTTTGAAATAGGCCCCAAAACCAAAAAAGACGAAAGATATCTAACACTAATGGAAACAATAAAACCGGTGGTAAAACAAGTCGCAGAAGACAAAAAAATTATACTCAGCGAAGAATCAGAAAAAGAAATGTTAAACAACGGTATCAAAAAAATGGGAAAACTAAGAGGGAGCCTAGGATAAAATAAAATCCCTAGAACAAACCCAAGAAACCACTCAAAAAAGAAATAAAAACCACACACCCAAAACAAGAAAAAACCCAAAAAAATACCAAACAATCACAAAAAACCACAATAAAGCCAATCACAAAAAACCATCCATATACATAAACATAATACAAAACAACCAATAAAAACAACTAAACAGGAGTAAAAACCAATAAAACAATAATTTCTTCCTATTTCATAAAAAACCAATTTTAATCAACCAAAAACAAAAACCCATAATCTCCAAAAAACAATTAGAACCAAATTAAATTTAAACGGATCTATCCCTAGTTAATTCGATTTATAGAAATCGATTAATAGGTCTCCTTCTTTGTATAAATAAGCAGTATCTCCTCTGTTATCCCAAATAGCTGTTTCTGAACCCCAAAAAAGACTACTATAGTTACTTTCCCCACGACCAGAGTAAACTTTTATGACCTCAGTTAACCCCAATTACATATCCGAGAACAGATAACCGTGATCCAAATTACCACATAGTTTAAAGCCACTTAAAGAGATAATACTATCCATTGAATTCTTTACTCTATCCATCCACCATTCAAATCTTCATAGTCGTTACCTAGCACATCTTATTTGTAAATCGACAATAGAAAACATGTCTTTAATTTTATTTGTTCAATAGGAAGAAATCCAGAGACCAATAGAATTTGCTTTGGCTTTCTGTCCTAGTCCTAAGTAATTAGCTTTTTTTGTAAATTCTTCCTCTTCGTAGACTCTGGCGTAACCATTTTCAATAAGTAGTTCGTTTAAGGCTGACCCATTTTCCAATTTAACATATACTAATAACCTACCGTCCTATCCTCTTCTATCTGACAAGTAATCAAATCCCAAAGTAATCTCTTCATTCTCTAAGAGAGATTTAGTGTAATTACTTGCTCTACACCCCCATTCTTTTAAATAACTGGCATTATTTATTTCTTCAAATTCAGATGAAGCATTCTCAGAGTAAACCTCAGGCGTGTCAACTCCTATTAATCTAACAGTATCGATCGAGTTATTGTTATAATAAATTTTTATTGTATCACCATCTACCACCTCAATCACTGAAACTATATTACTCGAACTGGTATCTCGATCAAGGCCAGAATCAAGAACAGAGTTATTTCCCCCATCGTTCTCGGCCAAGCAACCGGATATTGAACCAACCGATGATATAACCAATAGAAAAACAAAAGAAGTCTTTAATCTCTTGATCAATAACTATCATTCCATCAATACCGTTACTCAACCAAAATCCCTAAAATCAAGTCAGATTATAATTTATCTAAATAGTTGAGAAGACACCTTCCTAAATTTTTAATTTAGGTAGTGTGATGAATCAACTACAGATGTTTTAAGTGTTTTTAAGACTAATTAAGAGTAACTGGCAGTTGGTTGGGAGTCTGCCTTACCAAAAAGCAATCCCATGCCTTGAGGTAATGGCTAAAGCCTCGGACTCTACATCGAATAGGTGTATTAGGTAAGTAGTAGATAGATGGGTAAGCCCGAAACTTCGGGAGTAGGGTGTAGTGGTAGGTGTGGAGCAACCAGAGTGAATAAGAGGAGCCATTGTGTAGCTAATATATGGGCTTTGTGTCCTAATCCAATTCTTCCTCAAAGCAATAGTTCCCTTGTTGACCGAATGTATGAGATAAGTTCGGTGGAAAACAAACTCCTCTTTCGAGGATAAGGTCACAGGGAAGCCCCCTCCAAAATCCCTTGATTTAGGTAGGGGTCACTTCACTAATCCAAATAACTTAAAGCTATAACTCATCAACTAATTTCTGTCTCTTTTCTTCATATTCCTCTTCACTAATAATACCTTCATCCCTCAACTCTTTAAGCTCCTTCAACCTATCAACTGTACTTTTTGATTCATTAGAAGAAGAAGTTCCTTGATTAGAAGAACCCACACTTTCCTCTTTTCTAGCTACCTTACTAATAGATTCCTTAGGCTTCCTTAAGATCCATCTCTCAGACTTAAGTTTCTTCCTTTTATCAATACCAATTGGCTCAACAGCTATCTTGTTTAAAGCATTTTTGATAGTTTCTATGGCTTCTTTAGATTTAGATTTACCTAACCAACTTAACTCTACCTCCTCTCCGCTTTCAGTAGTTATTTTAAACTCAGAGGCCACAAGACCAGAATCAAATTCAACTTTCTCCAATTTCTGGTAGGGTACCGACTTTAAGTCATACCTACCCATTAGCTTTTGGTCAACATAGAGAATTCTTCTATCCGTTATCGCGATTCTTTTAGGCTTAGCCTCCATCCTTAGCCTCTTCTCCAATAAATGGACCACCTCTTCATCACCACCAAGGTTCTCAGTAACACAGTCTGGCAAATCCTCACTCATAACATACACTCAACATAGTTTTTATGAAACAAAGCTTCTTTAAATTAACTAAAAAAACTAAGTCAAACATTACTAACTTCAATGTTATAGACGATGTAAAGTAAACTCTACGTTAATCACATTAGTTTTTAAAGGATAGAGAGCTATGAAATGGCTTATCACCTAAAAAAGTTTTATGGGCTTTGAGCATTATTTCAACGCACTCAAACCAACATCAGAATTATTTACCCCTTGAGAGGAACTCTAGATTAGATTAGACAAGAAGTTTTATATTAATCAGTTACTTCTTTCTCTCTTTTCTCCTTCCATGTACTAAAGCTACTCCACTTCTGTATGCTCTCCATGATGGCAGTGTCGTAGAAATGACTATGATAGCCATAAACAGCTCCCTTACAATTATATGACGTGTCACGGCTCTTAGTTGACTAAACTAGTTCTTTCACCCACTTTCGACTATGAGTAATAGATTCCTCACTAAAATCCATTTACTCTTTGCAGTAGATTGTTAGGATCCACTGCACCATCTTCGGAAACCTATCGATCATCCTCTCCAGGACTGTTCTTTTTCGCCTAGTAACTCTAGAAGAAACAGGTACTTTATATGCAACCATTGTGGCTTCAGTTTTAGTTTTAACCGTCATACTGTTGCTTCAACCCCTCAATTTTCTCTCTTACCACAGCTAAAAGATTAAAGTAATAGTTTCTCACCCACTCATATCATTCTTCTTCAATAGTAATCATAACTCGCTGCATATATGCATATAACGTTTGCACCTATCCAAATATTTCCCCCACCCCAAAGAATATGGCGCCTTACCATCCCCCTAAAGGAAATGAGTTTGCAGCTCAGTAGCATTCATATCAGTGAACTCCACCTCAGGCCCATTTAAGTTGTGTAGGAGTAGTTGTTTCTATTCGGCTTCAAAACAACATTCCTTGGCTTAGAGGGCAAGTTGACCATTACCCATCCCTTGACCGGGACATTTGCCCACTAAAAATAACCTCCATACCAATATTTTTTGCAGCATTATAATTACTATCAACTTCGTAGCCACAGTCTTGACATTCAAAATACTGGTTTTTTTGATTTTGTTTTAGCGTTGTCCCCCACCTTGAACATCGCTGATTCGTACACTTTTGGCCAATATATCTTACCTCTATCCCTCTTTCTCTGACCCTATATTCAATGTAACCTTCTAATCTCCTAAGCATCCAGCTCCGAAAACTCTTATCATTAGATATCCTTTTATTTAGTTTTTGTAGTTCTTCCATAGCTGTGAACTACCCCTACCTAATCAAAAGATTTAGGAAGGTGTCTTCTCAGTCAAATAGATAACATCGAGGTTTTTGGATTCTGGTTCCAACTTTATAATTTTATACAATATTTTCAGTAACCGAAATCCTCTTACCTGGCTATAAAGGCTAGAAGAGAAATTTTATTACATATTCTCCAGTAACCTATTACTCTTCAGAAGCATTGGAACTACTTAGGGGTTAGGTGTATTCTCTCTTCTAAAGAAAAGAGGTTTTACCAATTAATAGGATACTATTGGTATAAGTATAGTTGGATGAGTTATTCTAGGTAATCAGTTGATTAAATTAAACTGAGACAAAGCAACTTAGCTTATTTGAGGGCTTATATTTATTTAGAGATTTTATTAGAGGATAGGGGGGTTATTTTATTTATTATATTTTTCTACTATCTCTTTTCCTTCTAAAAAGGGTATATTGTTTTTAGAGGCGTATTTTTTAGCTTTTTCTTTAGGTAGAGCATCACCGTTTTCTCCGAGCATTTCGGATAAAACCATTGCTGGTTGGATATCTGCTTCTTTTGCTAAGGCTATAGATAATTCAGTTTGACCTTTTCTATCTTTAACCAAGTTTTTAGCTGCTCGAAGTATTGGAACATGTCCTGGAGACCTAAATTCTTCTTCAAATTTAAAATCATCTTTTTTGGATTTATTTATTGATTCGGATATCTTTCTAGCCGTTAGAGACCTATCTTTATCGGTAATACCAGTATAAGTATCCTTGTGGTTGACCCAAATAGAGAAGGAAGACCTTTCATCGTAAGGTAGTTTATTTTTAAAATTATAGCCGGCTTTTTCTAATATCTCTGAGGCATAGAGTAAATTCATTCTTTCAGCTGCATCAGAAGGAATTGCTACACAAATTAACCCACCAGCATCTTTTCTTAGTCTTTTAATATCCTTCATCGTAATCTTTCTAGCTGGATAGACTATATCAGTTTCTCCTTCCCTATCGGAATAATCAAAAACCAGAACCGGTTTATTTTTCTTAATTGACTGTATCGCATCTATATATTGGCTCATAATTTAACCTTTATCTCAACATCATCTTCATTTATACTACCTCTAAGCTTTTTGGGGGATATAACTTCTACAATATCTTTGCCATATCTAGATTTATCAGGAAATATCAAGGCTCCTTCATAGCCATTTACTTCAGCTTTAACACAATAAGCCCCAAAAAAAGATTTACCACTATGATCAAAGCCATTAATCCTTATATAAGAGGAAACATTAATTTCATCTAAAGCCTTAACGCTTTCATCTGTTATTTTTACATTTAAAGTCCCAGCATATGGTTTAAATCCAAGCTTATCTATAAACTGGCTCTGATAACCTTCTAGAGAGATATAATATCTACCTTCCCCACATCCCTCAACAACTTTTCCCGTTAAATTCAATTTTTCAGAACCTTTATTAGTCTTAGACATTTGAAACCTCCACAACACCCTCCTCTATTTATTCCTAAACAATAAATTACTGGATTGAAATTCAGATCTAAAAACCCTATTGACCTTACTTAATTAATTAGATTTTTCTTAAATTTTTTTGAATAAAAATACTTTTTCTATACTAAAGTGAAGTGACCCCTACCTTACTCGATTACGCTCGTAAGGAAAGGGCTTCCATATGAGCCTTATCCAAAGAGAACCTTGCTTTTTTCCATCCAAGGGAAGAGAGGGTTTTCTCACGAAATCCAAATCAACACCTGGAACTCCTTGCTCCTGGGAGAAGACTTGGACTAGGATACAAAGAAATGTCATATATTATATTAACTTAACTCTTAGGATGGTTACGCTTATCTTCCCTTCCCGGTAGCTCCTGCACCAGCCACTAGGACTATACTCCAAAGGTTTCGGGGTTACCTTTATCTTAGGTATTTTTCTCAAAGACAATGGGACTGCTTTTTGTTTAAAAAGGGCAGGCAAAAGCCAACCAACTGCCAGTTACCTTTATTTTATTTATTCGAATTATTTAAAGATACGTTTAATTTATCCCCTACAAAAATCAGAAATTTGGAAGAAATCTTCTCAACTTAAAAAGGATAAACTTATCTTTTCACCAGTCAAGAAGACTAAGAAGAGTTCTTTATTGATTCAGGAAAGAAGGAATATTTCATAAATCCTGAGATGGTTCTATTTTTGGATGTTATTGATTAAGCTAGGTTATTTAAATTTTGTGGTTTTAGCCGTGTTAATTAGCCCTAAAGAAACTTGGAGTATCTATTAGATTCTCTTAGATTCTACGAAGGACAAAAGAATTAGTTTCTATTTTTGGTTAAGACGCTTTCCTTAAATATTCATGAGTTTAGTATTATTTATAGAAAAATCACTAAAGATCTGATTATTTTATTAAATTTTATTAAAAAACTTTTAGTTAGTTGCTTCTATATACTTAAATAAGTAAAGTGTGATAATCAATTTATATAGATTGGTTACATATATCTAATATATTATTAAATAGTTGATTAAATATGGTTAAAATTAATTTGTTTTCGAAAGAGAAAGGGGAATTCCCTAGCTTAAAAAATTTAAGCGAATTAGCAATTGACTATAATTTAACTGACAAGAAAATAGATGTATCGGAAGAAAATAAGCTAGAGAGGTATTGGCTTAAAAAAGGATTCTCTGAGGCTTTTATCTATTACGACCCTGATGAAGGTATTAATAAATATAAGGTATTTGAACCAGAAATGGATGAAGAAGAAATAGAGACTTATCAAGCAGTTAAAGGTGAAGTAAAAGACAGAATACTTAAAGAAGCGTCCAAGGGTGAAAAGAGGGAGATACTTCATGAGAAAACGACCTCGGTTTGTAATAAATTAAATAAAGAGATATCAGATATTGAATTTGTTAAATTATTTTATTACCTTAATAGGGATTTTATTGGATTAGGGAGACTTCAGCCACTAATGCAGGACAATTATCTCGAAGATATTTCGTGTAATGGCTCAAACTTACCGGTATATGTTTACCATCAGAGACATAGAGATCTGGAGACTGAGATCTCGTTTGGGCCTAAGGAACTAGAAACTCTTGTTATGAATATAGCTCAAAGGAGTAACAGACAGATAAGCTTTGCTCGGCCGACTGCTGAAGCTACTTTACCTGATGGAAGCCGAGCCCAGCTAAGCCTGGGAAAAGAAGTTACTTTGAAGGGAAGTACTTTTACAATAAGAAAGTTTCCAGAAGAACCTATTACTCCAACTGACCTAGTAGCTTGGGATACTCTTTCGTCAGAGATGTTGGCTTATCTCTGGCTTGCGTCTGAAAACAAGAAGAATATAATGATTGTAGGAGGTACTGCTACAGGTAAAACTACCTCTTTGAATGCTATTACCTTATTTGTTCCTTGGGGAGCTAAAGTTGTTACGATAGAAGACACTCACGAGATAAGATTGCCTTTTAAAAACTGGGTTCCTTCGATAACTAGAGAGGGATTTGGAGATGAAGCTGAGGACATAGACATGTACGATCTGCTTAGATCGGCTTTAAGACAACGACCCGAGTACATAATTGTCGGAGAAATCAGAGGAGGAGAGGCAGTGACATTGTTCCAAGCTATGTCCACGGGCCACACATCTTTTTCTACACTACATGCTTCTAGTGTTGAGAGAGCAATTAGAAGATTAGAGAATCCTCCAATTGATGTACCACGTAATATGTTGCCCGCCCTTGACTTAATAGCTGTACAGTCTATGACTGTATCTGAAGGCGAAAGACATAGAAGAATAACAGAGATACAAGAGATAGGAAACTACGAATCAGGTAAAATTCAAACTAACTTATTGTTCAATTGGAACAACAACAAAAAAGAGTTCAATAGGGTTTCTAGGTCAATACTTCTTAAAAACCTATCAAGTGAATTAGGTTATTCCTATGGAGAAATGGAGGATGAGATCAAAGTCAGAAAAAGAGTCATAGAAAAAATGAACAAAAACAAGGTAAGAAAATATGATAATGTTGTAAAATCAATTAAATTATTCCAAAAAGATAAAAAAGAGTTATTAGACAGATTAAATATCAAAAAGACTGGTATTGAAGATGAATAAGAAATCGATTGAAGATCAGTTAGTTAATTATTTTGATGCAGAAGAACTCGAAAAAAAGCTTAGAAGCGGTAGAATACCAATTTCCACAAAAACCTACCTGTTTCTAAGCGTGATCTCCACTTTTTTAGTACTCTTAGTAGGAGTAATTTTGGTTTTATTAACTTTAAATGAATTAATGATAATAGTAGGAATCATTGTATCAGGTATTATTTCTCTTGCTGTTTTCATAAGTATATACTATTACCCAAACCTAAAGTGTATTAGTCGAAGCATAGCTATTAACCTAGAGATTGACAGCGCAGTAACATTCATGTATGGTCTTTCTGTTGGAGATATGGATTTACCCGAAATCTTCCGTAGATTAGCTAAAAACAAAGAAAGCTACGGAGAAGTAGCAAAAGAAGCCGAATATATTGTTACACTAATGGATTATTTTTCGGAGGATGTAATTTCAGCAATCCGTGAAACAATAATGATTACTCCATCAGAAAAAATGAAAGACTTTCTTTCAAATCTACTTTTAGTTGTCAGAGCTGGTGGAGATGTCCCAAGTTATTTAGAGGAAAAATCTGAACAGTACTTAAATGAATCTTTTGAGGAACAAGAGTCCTACATCGAGTTTCTGGGATACTTATCTGAAGCATACATAGTAATAATGGTAGTAGGACCACTTCTAATAATATTAGGACTAACTATACTAGCTCTCTCATTTGGTAATCTACCAAAACACCTGGAATTGATTATTTTTTCATTACTCTCTCTAGGAGGACTATTCTTTATAATAATAATCGAATTAGTCTCGCCTGAACAAAACCTATCTAAAAAGATAACAATAGAAGAAGAAGAGGAAACTTATGGAATAGCAAATTCAAATAAGAGTAATGCACGCTGGAATAGATGGAAAAGATTCAAAGAAAGAGTTTTTAGAATTAAAAATCTTTTAATATTTAACCCTACTAAAACTCTTTACATTACTGCTCCAATTTCAGTAGTCTACTTAATATACATATTTTTTACAAATAAAATAGGCCTGTTTATTCAATACATTGAGATAAATTCACTTATTTTTGCTTTAATCCTGTTAGCACCTCTTTCTTTCTTTTACGAAATAAAGAGCTACAGAGAAAATAAAATAAAGAAACAATTCCCAGATTTCATTAGACTTATAAACAGCTTAAATAGAACCGGTATGACATTAAAGGGAACCCTCCTAGAAATATCAGAGTTCAGAGGCATAGTAGGTGAAGCAGCCAAGAAAATGAAAAAAGGAATATACTGGGATGTTGATGTCAGAGAACTCATGAAGAGATTTTCAAATAAACTAAGAAACCCAGAAGTACTAAAAAACATTGTTCTAATACTAGAAGGAGTTAGAGCTCATGACGATGTCTCTGAAGTTCTTCAAATAACAACCAACAGTGCATCAAATAGAAAAAAACTCAGGAAAAAAAAGAGAACCCAGATCCTACCCTACCTAATATTAGTCTGGATATCATTCCTTATATTCCTATTCATAGCTTTCATACTGCAAACCCAATTTATGGGAAACATACCAATAAGCGAAACAACCTACACCAACAGAGGAGCATTCAACTTTAGCCCACAGCAATTTGATGAAATAAAAGATACCATAGTACATTCAACTATGTTAGTAGGATTTCTATCCGGAATAGTAGCTGGAAAATTAACTAAATCAACACTAAGTGGAATAAAACACGGTCTATTAATGTTAATCCTTTCATACCTAACATTCTTCGTGATAATTTAACCAACAACAAGTAAATACAGAAAAAACCCAAAAAATTTAATATACAATAAATCTAGGTTTTTAATTCCAATAAAATCCAGTAAGCCAATTATAAGAGAACTAAGTTACTTTCAAAAATTGATTACTATCCTGTTAATTCAAAAGAGAGATAAAATTGAATTAAAGCCATCCTCTGGTTGGAGGTATAACATTTACTTTAACTATAATCTTGTCTTCCATCGAATCTGTGTTCTTTATCTCTACGTTATCCTTATCCCTGATTTCTGAACTAAATTCATTAAAATCCTCTACCTTACTGAAGTGAAGTAGTAGCTCTTCATTAGCTCCAAATTCCGTGCTCTCTCTTAATCTATCTTCTGCTTCCACTACCTGTTCTAGAGCAGATTGATGTGATTCAACTTCTATTTCATCTTCTTCAGAAATGAGATTGGTGAGCCAACTATTTTCATCAATAGGTATCTCAACGATTATCTTATCTTCTTCCTCCCACGCGTTTAATATCGTTAGCATTTCTCCATTTTTTGTTGAAATTGGAGTTTTCACTTTCTCACCTACAAGCATCTTTGGTGATATAACTCCTAAAAATATATCGCTGAAGCCTTTAATTGAACTTGGATCTTCGAATATCTTTGAAGCCGTAGGGTTTAGGTTCCTTAAACTTCCGTCCCTTTTGTCCAGTTCTATTTTTGGCTTTTTCATTAATTTCCTCTTAATTAGATCTCCTCTACAATTTAGAAAAAATTTTTGATTTTATTTTTTTTAGCCTAATTCCCTTAATTTCGGATTTGCTCTTGGTTTCTTTAGTAGAGAAACTCTACTTTCTTCAACATTGTCTTCTACCTCGTAAATAGTTTTCTCAGAAATTTGTTTTGAAAAATCTTTTATCCCATCGTTTTCTACCATTTGTTCCCGTTCTAATCTATCTCTGGAGTTACCTACATGCATAAAGGATTTGACTTCAATAAAATCTGGATCGGCTTTATTTAAAAGCTTAGCGTAGCCGTTGATGTTTTTATCGTTGATTCCATTAACTAATGTTATCCTAATTACGGTTCTAGTTTTTAATTCGCTTAAAAGCTTTAGCGATCTATTTATCCTTTTCCATCCTTCCTCGATCTCGGGTCGGCAAAGTTTTTGGTATATATCCTTATTTGGAGCGTCAAGAGAGATATAAAGCTGAGTGGGAAGTGGATTTAGATCTTTGATCGTCTGTGGATTTGTTCCATTTGTAACTAAAAATGTTGTAAGATCTCTCTCATGGCATCTTTTTATGTAAGCAGAGAGCTTTGGATAAAGTGTTGGTTCTCCTGCCAATGATATAGCTACATGTTTAGGTTTTTTAGCTTCTTCCCACAGATCTTCGTCGTATATATCTAGGGATCCTCCGAAACCTGTGAGCAGTTCTCTCTGAGCCTCAATCGAGTTCTCTAGTATGTCTTCAGGTTCTGATATCTCTGTTATTTCAGTACCTTCCCAGGTCTCTAGAGGCCTCCAACAAAATAAGCATTGCTGAGTACAAGATGTAACAGATGGAGTCATTTGAAGACATCTATGGCTATCTATACCATAGAATCTTTCTTTATAGCAGCCCTTATTTCCCTTCATTCCCTCTTTAAGCCAGTGACATAATTTTACTGCAGAATGAGTTCCTACTATCTTATATTTCTGTTTTTCAAGTAATTTTCTTTGTTCCTGCGAAATCATTTACATCTCCTCCGGAGCCTCAAAACCTAATATATTTATGGCTTCTTCCATAACTAATTTAAATGCCCTTACTAGAAGTAACCTAGCTTTTTTTTCATTTGCATTTCCTGCCTGAAGTACTGGTACATCTCTATAAAATTCATTAAACTTAGAAGCAAGCTCGAAAACATATTCAGCGAAATAATGAGGTCTTTTCTTTTCGGCTGCTTTTTTAAGTTCACTGGGCATCTTTGAAATTAACTTCAATAGCTCCTTTGATCTTTCATTATCTAGTGAATCAATCTCCTGAGTACTAATAGAACCTAAATCTGAATTATCTAGTATACTAGTTGCTCTAGCAAATGAATACTGAATAAAAGGTGCTCCTTGCTCATTTAAGTCAACGGCCTTCTTTATGTTAAATTTAATTGGTTTCTTTGGTGCGACTTTAATGAAGTCATATCTAATAGCTCCTCTTGCCACTAGATCTGCTATTTTTTCCTTCCATTCCTGGTTTTTCTCTTGTCTTTTACCTGAAACCTCATCGAATGCTGCTTTTTGGACCTTATCTATTAATTCATCAGCTGAAATAAACTGGCCTTTTCTCTTTGACATTCCACCTTCAGGAAGAGAAACGAATTCAAATATAATTATCTCTGGAGAATCAATATCCATTAACTCAAGTGCCTTAACCAACTGTTTTGAATATAATTTATGATCAGCTCCCAAAATGTCCAGCATACTCCCTCTCTTATTCTTCCATTTATGATAAGCCAAATCTCTAAGAGCATAAACAGAGGTTCCATCACTTCGTTTAAGAACCAATTCCTTGTCCATATCCTGAAAATTTAATTGTAAAGAGCCATCAGACTCTTCTAGATTAGGTTCTAAACTATCAATAACTTCACTTAGCCTATTTTCCTCTACAAACTTTGATTCCTTGACAACTTGGTCATGTTTTATATTTAATCTGCTTAAGGTCTTCTGAATTCCTTCAAAACAGTAATTAACTATGCTATCCAACTCATCAAGTACATCTTCGTCACCCTGCTCAAACTTTTGCATAATTAACTCAATATCTCCCTCATCACTATCATCAACAAAGTTATTTGATCTCTTGTATAACTCACCAATCTCGTGATCTCCTTTTCCACTTTTTTGCAAACCAAATTTTCTTACACCTAGAAGCAGTAAAGCCATCTGCCTGCCCAGATCGTTCAGGTAATACTGTGTCTCAACTGAATAACCTGCTCTTTCAAGTATCCTAGCTAATGTATCCCCTATCAATGCATTTCTTAGGTGACCAATATGAAGAGGGCCTGTAGGGTTTGCACTGGTATGCTCCAAAATTATTTTCTCATCTTTATCTTCTAATTCCATGAACTTTTTTGGTTCTTCTAAAATATCAAAGATCATTTGCCTGAGCTTGCCCTCATCGACATAAAAATTAATATAACCAGGTTCTTTGAACTTGACATCACTTATGTACTTGAGTTCCCCTAAATCAATTTTAGCAACTATTTTCTCGCCTACAACTGAAGGATCCTCTCCTAAAATAGAAGAAATAGAAAAAGGAAGTGTAGAAGCTAAATCAGCTATATCCCTAGGTTCCTCTATACCCAGATCATCAACATCCAGATCTAATTCATTTAAAGAATCCTCTAGTACTTCAGTTACCTCTTTTTTAAATTTCAAGAACATATTTAGTTTTTGGATTTTTTACAATTTACCTACTTCAAACCTAAGTATCGCCGCTATACCACCAAAGGCATCGTAAATCTGTTCGCCTTCTTCGAAATCAGTTCCAACTAAAATTACTTCAGTCCCCATTTGTTCAGCCTTTTCCGAAAGGTCATCCACAAGATCTTGAGCCTCAATCTCAGTACCTCCTTCACATTTTGGGCATTGATTATACTCTTCCTCTACTTCCGCAAATTCTGTTTCTTCTACCGTAATCTCTTTACTATAATCACATTCCTTACACTCTATAGATACTCTTAATTTCCTTAACTTCTCTGATAATAATAATTTATCTACTGCACCAATATTTAGTGCTTTTCTTACTTGTTCCTCACCATAAGAAACTAAGCCCTCCTCCTGTACTAATTTGTTCAAAAATTCCTTGGAAGTATTTCTCTCCTCCATAGACCTTAATTCTTCAAGAGTCGTCGATGCTGTGTTTACTAATTCTCTTAACCCATACTCGTCGGTATAAGATACATCAAACTTGTCTATAATCTCAAGTTCATGATGAAGAAGATCCTTACTCAAAAATTCTTCCTTGGTAGGAGAAGGCCCTCCTATTAAAACACCTACAAGCTCGTCTTCTGCAGTAAAAACAGAATTAGCTGCCTCTGCAATTCTTTTATAAAACTCATGAGCTGCTTGATCTCTTAATCTCTCAAACCTAGCTTGAGATTGTCCTCCTGCCTTTGTCTTCCCAGGTACCCCTGAAGTTAGGTGTCTCTTAGGATCAATGTTATTTCCCTTCAAAATTCCAACTGTCGCTTCTCTTCGATCTAAAACTATTAAACCAAACTTCTTTTTTTCTTCTACCAAGTCTTTTAACGGCTCAATTAAGAAATTAGAATCACAATGATACCTATACGAGTTTATTTTTTCTGGAGGTTCTATTATAAGAGATTTCATATCCGATTTATCGCCTCTCGTTGAAACCATGCCCGCCATAGCTATCATTCCATTCTCAGGAGGAGAATCAAAATGCTTAACCTTACCCATTAAAACATCTAAAGCCGACTGCACATTTTTCCTTGTTCTCTTACTCTTAATATTTGAAGCCTGTCCGTATTCATCTCTAAGCTGATCCATTACATCTCGCATATTCTGATCGGGAGGAACATAGAGAGTAATTAACTCAGTTCCCTCTCCCCGTAATCCTTCGAGTTCCTCAAGCTTTCTCTTTAGTTTCCGTTTTTTGTTATCTGACAGAGAAAATCCCTCCAGAACTAAAAACTACAAACTATCTTCTTTAATATAATTTCTTCGAACAAGAAGTATCTAACCCATCTACTAAAACAAACAACCAAGTCACTCAGATTATATTTTTTGATACAAAAACCCT
Source organism: Candidatus Methanohalarchaeum thermophilum (assembly GCA_001914405.1). Taxonomy (GTDB): domain Archaea; phylum Halobacteriota; class Methanonatronarchaeia; order Methanonatronarchaeales; family Methanonatronarchaeaceae; genus Methanohalarchaeum; species Methanohalarchaeum thermophilum. Next base: position 709,446 of record MSDW01000001.1, on the reverse strand, counting down.
AAAAAGTAATGATGACCAAAACAGAAAAACAAAAATTAAAAAGAACTAAAAATTTCATTTGAGAGTTCATAGAAACATCAGTTGAACTAACTTGACTCCAACTCAAATGTATAGCATCAATGGTAAAATAGAAACTAAAATTTTGATATGCTACAACATTCTCCATGGCTTCTCTAAGCATATTTCAGCGAACTACTTTTACCTAAATCAGGAATTGGGAGAGTATATCTTATTTATTCACAAAAAATCAACTAGAATTAGTTTATTTCTATCAAAAGTCTTAATTAAGGAGTACACGTTCTACTCAATGTTCTAGGCTCTCAAAACTTAGACTTTATTCTCTATCAAAGTATTTCACTATTTTGCCTTGGTTATAGATTCGACCACCGAATCCATTATCCAGTTCCCTACCACATATTCACTGCGAAAAAGTCTATTACTTAGTCTCTTAGTCCTCCTAATTCAGTTTATAGACTTGAAAACTGATTTCACGAACCCTAAAAGCCAAAAAAAAACCCTATAAAGATCCTGATTAATCCTCAACCATACCCTAATACCTTCAATGTGAAAAGAGAGTTGTCGATTATTAGTTAAAATTTCTAGAGCAAGTTAATATGAGATAGATTACCCAATATATTTATTTAGAGATTTCTCGACCTATTTTTAGGCTAGGAGGTATCCTATCATATGCATCCAGTATATCGCTCCTTGAAACAATACCTATTAATTTGTTGTCTTCATCTACGACCGGCGTTCTTCCAATATCGTAGCTTTCTATTTTATGGATTATAGATAAAAGGTGTTCTTCTGGAGTTGCAGTAACAACATTACAGGTTCCTACTTCTCTTACATTTATCTTCTTTATCTTTTCTAAGTCTTTCTGAGTGCTTATTCCTTCAAAAACTTGATCTCTATATTTATATACATCTTGTAAAGTAATTATGCCTGTTACTTTATTTTCTTCGTCTACAAGAGGAAGTCCTGTATGTTCTGATCCATCAAACTCTTCTAGAGCATCAATTAAATCTGAATTATCTCTTAATCTATCGACATCAGTAGTCATAACATCTCTAGCTACTAAATCTTCTATATTTCCAAAATGACGTCTTTCTTGTATTGTTATACCTTTATCTCTAAGATCCTGAGTATAAATAGTGCCCTTCCTTAATATCTTTTGAACTCCCTCGCTTCCTAACACGGTCACTATTAAAAGAGGAAGAATTATGGTATATTGACCTGTTAATTCGAAAATTATTAATGTCGCAGTTAAAGGAGCGCTTGCCACTGCAGCGTATAATCCTCCCATTCCAACTAAAGCGTAAGCTCCTGGTTGAGAGATCTGAGTAAAAAATTGATTTGAAAAAGTGCCAAAAGCCGCTCCCGTCATAGCTCCTATATAAAGAGCTGGTGAAAATATTCCTCCCGAATTTCCACTTCCCAATGAAAAAGAAACTGTTAAAATTTTAAGCAAACCCAGAGAAACTAGTAGTAAAAATGAAAAATCTCCTAATATACCCATCCTTACAGTACTGTAACCAACACCAAATAGCCAGTCTGATACAACTAAAACAGGGTTTCTAGAAAGAGAACCTATTACTATAACTGTTATACCTAACAATATTCCTCCAATTGCTGGTTTAATTAGCTTAGGAGTATTTAACCTATCAAAGAGTTTTCTGATTCCATAAAGAGTTTTTATTAATATTACGCCCATAATGGTTACCAGAACCCCAAGTACTACATAGAGCGGTAGTTCTAGATATGGATTAACCAATTCGTAGTTCACTGGGACTAGAAAAGATCTTATACCTATCGCAGGAGAAAGCTGGAGTATAGATCTAGCAATAACAGTTGAGGTTGCCGCACCCAGCACTATACCTATTATGTTCTTCAAGTAATATTCTTCAAGTAAAACCTCAATTGCAAAAATTATTCCAGCTATAGGTGCATTAAAAGTCCCAGCTATACCTCCTGCTGCCCCAGCTGCCACAAATGTCCTCTTGTATTCTGGTTTCATGAATTTACCAAAATAAGAACCAGTAACGCTTCCTATTTGAACTATAGGGCCCTCACGGCCTACTGAATGACCACTTGCTATTGAAATACTGGAGGCAATTAATTTATAGAAACCTGTTTTTGGTTTCATGTCACCGTTCTTTAGTAGTATAGATTCTAATACTCGAGGAATACCAGACCTTTCAATTTCTTCGGATCCATAGTGTATCAAAACCCCTGCAGCTAGTCCTCCTAATGCTGGTATTATGATAAATCTGAGATCACCTGAGAAAAATAAAAGATCAAAGAGATTAGTTACTGAAAATGGTTTAAAGTCTATATTTCCAGGATCTAAATTTGTTCCGTAGAGATATTCTTGAAAAATCCATATAACTACCCTAAATAGAACAGCACCTAGTCCAGCTACTGCTCCAACTATAACTGCTATTAAATTAAATTTTATTTCCTCGTTCTCCGGATTTAGCCATTTTAAAGCTAATTTCATTGATTTCAATGGATCTGATTTCGTTTCCAATAACCCCCAGACTCCTATTTGGTTTGGGATCAGGTAATTCCTTTTTTTACTAAAATTGTAGGATCGATATTATATTTTATTGGTAGATCCAATTAATTAAGGCATAGACATATAACGTATGATTTACATTGGATCGTCTTTAAGTATAAATATAGGTTATAAAAAAGAAGAGGTTTCAAAAATGAGTAAACATGATTTTAACGATCTATCAGGAAAAAAACCTATTTTTCTCTTAACAATTGGAAATACTGAAACTGGAAAAATTGAAGGAATAACCGCTGCAGGTGAAGAACCAGAACTAACCGATCTAACCCCTCCAGCGGATGCCGAGTTCCTATACTACGATAAATGCAGATCCATTGAAGGCGTTCCAATCACTCCGGATGGAATACCTACACCTGCAGTCTTGAGTAAAGCCAGTCTGAATTTAATTGAAACCCAATTTCTGGCTCTAGACGCTGGATCTAATGTCAAAGCCAAAGCACCAACAATAGATCTAGGAGGAAGCCCCGGAAAGGATATAAGAAAACCTATTGCAGTTGAAAAAACTGAAGAAATACTAAAAAACGCACAATTAATAGGGAGAGAACTTTCTACCGACGACGGTTTCCTGATGCTAGGTGAGTCTATTGCAGGAGGAACTACAACAGCATATGGAGTTTTAAAGGCCTTAGGATATGATACAAAGGTCAGTAGTTCTTTACCCCAAAACCCAATTGATCTAAAAGAAAAAGTCGTCCAAAAGGGCCTTAAGAACTCTGATATAGAAGAAGGAGAACTCAAAAACGAGGCAACAAAAGCAATAAAAATGATGGGAGACCCCGTTTTAGCTGCATTAACCGGATTGACTATTGGTTTCAAGGGTGACGTCGTTTTAGCCGGAGGAACCCAAATGGGTGCAGTTGCCGCTTTACTCAAAGAAAAAGACGCATTAGACAGCGTTTGTATAAGTACAACCAAATGGATCCTAGATGATAACTCCAGTAACCTCAGAGAGTTAACTTCTGAGATTGGAATCAACCTAATTAATAGCTCTATTTCATTTAAAGATACCGATTTTGACGGGCTAAGAGTCTACGAAGATGGATTAGTAAAAGAAGGAGTTGGAGCAGGCGGTCTCTTAAATTACGCCGAAGAAAAAGTAGGTAAAAATAGGTTATTAGATGAAATCGAAGAAACTTATGAAAGCCTAAGGAAAAAGTAAGACTACATTTACCTCAAAAGAGCCAAATCCATCAATAGAACCCTGAATTAAGCTCTCACTTAAAACACCCCTATACCCAGAAGGGGTTCATTCACTATTTTCTCTTAACATGTCCACACAGCCCTCTGCACCACCTACTACAAACCAAACACTTCAACCCCCCTCATCTATCTCAATCTCATCTTAAAAATATCCAAAACACAACTCACATCCTAAAAAACACACTAATGCTTCTCTCTAATACTAGATATCCTACCATCGGCTTGAAATCTAATAAATTCATTACAAAGGCGTTTAAGGTTCTAAATACTATCAAACATCAAAAGAAATTGATATCTCCGATCATTGTTTTATCTCCGCTAGGTTTACATCAAGTTTAAAAATTCTAAGCAATGCCAAGGACCCTCCTGACTCAAATAACGACTCCATATCGAACCTATCCAAGTCCTGTTCATTATTAGACGAACAAAGTACCAAGCGATCTACTCCCTCTTTACTCGCTTTTCGCTCGTGAAAAAGAGGACTTCTTATCAAATAGGTTAAATCACCTGATTTCGGTATTCACTAGGTGCTCCTAAGAGGACACAAGTCTTTTCTTTCTCAAATTTCTAAAACTCCTATCAAAACTGATCACATCTTGGCTTAAAGAACGGGATCTTACCCAACTATTAAGATAATAAGGTTAGTGATCTCAGTTTACCCTATTAGGCTAGGTAATTTTTTTAGTGAGGAAGGAGAGATTCTTTCAGTATGTCTAATTATTATGATAAGGTCAAAGATAAGGAGGAGAAATTAACTAAGAAGGTCGTTTCGTTACTGAGAGAATCAGGTTTTAATGTACATAGAATTTCTATAGAAGAGAATAATAGAGGACCCGATATTGAGGCCACATACGAAAATGGGGATGTAGTTATTGAAATTAAGGCATTTCATAAAAATAAAGGTAGCTTAACGCCAGCTTTTGAGCAAATAAGAGATTACGCGAAAAAGGGAGAAGAAAAATGGGTTATAACCACATCTGATGTTAATCCTCTCTTTATCCCAGATGATATTAGGCTTTTTAGAGGTAGAGATATCTTAGAGAAAATCGATAAAACCAAGTTGAACAAAAAAGATATTAGATGGGTTAGAGAAGCTGAAATCAAAAAAGATCCTGATAAACTAGAGATTGAAAAAGAAGTTAATGAAAAGAAAAGATCTAGTAGTGAATTTTTAACAGCCAACCAACTATCGGATATGGATTCAGGTAACTTAGACAACATTAACCTAGATAGATTGGCTACAGATATATTAAATCAAATTAAGCTAGGCAATAGAACCATTCCAAAAATAGCTGAAGAAATTGAAACCCCTTGTTCCATAGTGGAGAGTAAAGTAAAATTTTTAATAGAAAAAGATATTTTAAGTGTCAAAAATTAACTCTAGGCTTTAGTCTACTTTATTAAAGTCCCATTGTGGTCGTTTTCTAAAGCTGCTTTTTTTATCTTTTCTGGATCCTTTCCGTTCAAGACAATCGCAGGTATCTTTGATCTTTCTAGTATCTTGGAAGCTAAGGGATCAACTACAGCATTTGCTCCAGCTTTATTTTCTATTTTCATTGATATGTCTACTAATTCCTTTGGAGATATATTTTCTAGTTTTTCGGCTTCTTCATTTATAGATGGATCAGATGTATATACTCCATCTACAGATGTAGCAAAGATTATTAAGTCCGCTTGAATGTATTCAGCTAAAATAGTTGTTACTGCATCGGTTGACTGCCCAGGGACAATCCCCCCCATAACGACTATCTTGTTTAATGCCATTGCATTCTCCGCATCTTTGTACGATTCCGGTGGCTCTGAGTATGCCTTATTATCTAATGCTGATATAAGTAGTCTAGCGTTCAACCGTGTAACGTCTATACCTATTTTATCACAAACTGCCTCGTTAGCTCCTAGATCCCTGGCTACTTTTATGTAATCCCTTGCTGCGCTTCCGCCTCCTGTAACTACGAACACCTGTTCTTTTTTTGATATTTCAATTAGAGTGTCAGCAAATTCCCTGAATCTTTTTTCATCAAGATCTGGGGCTAAAATTGATCCTCCTATATTTATGACCAAAGACATTATTATTCACTAAATTTTTCCTTAACTTATTTTTACCTACACTTCGAATCTTATTGTCTCTGAAAAATTACTTTTGTGTATCTTAGACCCTAGAAGATCTCTTTGGCTATCTCAAGTGCTTTTTCTCTTTTAGCTGGATATGCGGCTATCTTAAATCTGAGTACGATTGCATTTCCCGAATCAGTTAACTCTAGATCCTCTTTATATGCGCGTTGCTTATTGAATCGGATGAATAGGCTGCAGTTGTCATCAAGGCGAACCGGTAATTCGCTTTTAAGCCTCTTTAGTTCATCTTCATTTATTCTAGATTTAATCTCATTGGTAAGGTCTCTGATCTTCCTACTTTTCTTTACCCTCAGTTTAAGTATCTTGATCTCGTTTCCAAAATTTCCTTCAATCTCTTCAATATTAATCTCCTGATCTTGTGGAATTACCTGATTAAATGCAGCCTTGACTTTTTCAAAGCTCTCTGTCGAGTAACAGAAAGTTCTTAAGTCAATATAATGTATTGGTGCACGGCTCACTTACCTCTGCCCTCGTTGCTTCCTAGGCTTGGTCTTACTTTTTCCGCTCCCTTACCTCTGTTATCAAGGCCTCTGCCTTCTTTTCCGGATGGAGTTAGTCCTCTGAAAGCTCTTTTTTTATGTTTATCCTTACATATCCAGTTTATGTCTGGGTCATTCTTAATAGAACCGTGATGAGGATCCACAAGGATTATTTCGAACCATTTGTTTCTACCGTCTTCTCCGACCCAGTAGGAATCTAGTGTCCTGAGATTTGGGAATCTCCTACTTGTTCGTTCCTCTGCTATCCTTTGTAGGCTTTTACCAGGAGTTATCCTGTTTACTCCCATTTTACTTGGTTTTCTGCCTTTCTTGAACCTAGGCTTTCTTCTTCCACCTCTTCTTATTCTAGCTCTAGCTACTGTAAAACCCTGTTTAGCTTTATATCCAAGGTTTCTCGCTTTATCAAGCCTAGTAGGTCTTTCTATCTTTTTAACTACTCTTTCATCTCTCCATTCTTCTAATCTCTTCCATGTTAACTCCTTCATGTAACCTTCCTTCGGTTGCTTCCATGCATCCCGAATAAACGAATACATTGATTTCATCTTAATCTCCTCTAAAACCTGGGTTTTTATTATTTCTTGAGTTATTTAATTATTTTCTTTAGTTAAACTAAATTACCCCAATACACCTATCGCCAAACTTAAATATATTAGGATCTAGTTTTTAAAAAAAATATAAGATAATAGCTAATGCTGTTTTCAGTTTCTTTTAGAGAGGTTACTTATTTAATGTTAGATAAAAGAAACTTTAATCCGTTTTATTCCAGATAATACATTATAGGTGCAGGATAAGAGTTTCTAATACTAATATAATTTTGAGTTGATCTCTGATTGAAGAACTATTTTGATATGTTTTTATGCTGAGGAAACTATTTTGATTACATCCCCATTTTTTAGTTCAGTGTCATCTGAGATTCTTCTTCCTGATTTAGCGTCCTTGGCATATAGGTACTTGTCTGCTATCTCGGAATGAATTTTTCTAGCTAGATCTTTTGGGGTAGATCCTTTTTTTAATAAATAGGCATCAGGTAATGTTTCTCCCTGTTTATTTGTATAATCACTTTCATCCTCCACTGGGTAAACCACTATCATATTCAAAAGATCTCTAACGGTTTTTTCTAGTGATTTTTGGACACCTGTTCCGTCATATTTGTCTAATATATTTTCTTTAATAAAATCTAGGCCTTTCTTTTGTTCTTCAGTGATTTTTGATGGTTCTATAATCTCAAAACTAGATTCTCCTGGAACGTAGTTGATGTATCCTTTCTTTTCTGCTTTTTGAAGTATTAATTCTGCCTTAGCTCCTGTTGGAACAGTGGGTTGATGTTTTTTAGTTATTTTTTTTATGTTTTCTTCTGAGGATATATCTACCTTGTTAGCTGAAATCAAAATAGGTTTACTCTGTTTTCTTATTTCTTCAGCCACTTCTACGATATCGGATTTATTCCATTTACTTGGTTTTTCCTGATCTAGTTGTGTTTTATTTAGACTTAGTTTTATAGATCTTTTTTTAATTCCAATTCCAGTGTATTTATTACTTATCTCATCCAAAAGTTTATTATTTTCATTTTCTACCTTTTTAACTATTGAGCCCCATTTTTCATTTAGTATACCGTATAGCCACATTTTTATTTCGTTTTCTAGAAAACCTATATCCTCTGTTGGATCGTGTTCATCAGATTCGACTGGGTTTCCTTTTAGGTCTGTTGATCCAGATGCATCTACCACATGTATTAGGGCATCTGCTTGTCTTAGTTGGTCTAAAAACTCGTTTCCAAGTCCCTTTCCTTTATATGCTCCTGGAACCAATCCTGCTACATCAATTAGTTGTACCGGAACGAATCTAGTTCCATTTATGCAACGAGAATTATTTGGATCGCATTTTACGTCAAGTTCCTTGTGAGGGCATTCATCTCTTATGAATGCTACTCCTCTATTAGATCCAATAGTTGTAAATGGATAATTAGCTATTTCAACATCTGAAGAAGTTGAAGCCTTAAAGAAAGTTGATTTACCTGCATTTGGTTTGCCTACTAGTCCAATTAACGTAACTTTACCTGCCTCCATTAAGACCTGGATTTTTTAGAGACCCTCTTTTTCTAATTTACCTTTTTCCCTTTTTTCTCCAAAAGTGCGGACTCCTTCTTTATCTATTTTTTCAATTAAGTTCTCGGCGTAAGTATTTGGTATCTCCTTTTGTTTTTTGAAGAAATTAATTATCTCTATTGCTTCATCATCGTTTTTACATCCTTTTAGGTGATCTATAACCGTTGGCATCTTAGTTTCTTTTTTAGATTTCTCTCTCTCTTTTTCTATGTTATCTTGTTTTTTAGGTTGCTCTTTTTCTCTCCCAACAACTTCATCTATTTCAAGATCCTCTGATTCTTTTATCTCTTCATATATTTTAGGAAAGTTTTCTTCTATGTAATCTAAATCAATCTTCTTTTTCATTATTTTCACCTCTAATTAACTCATGGCTTATTTCGTTTTCTTTTATTTCATCTAGATCTTCTTTAGGAAATATAGATACTTCTTTTGCATTTATTTTACCATTTATGTGGCTTTCTCTATGGAATTTCACTTTTTCTGCTTTTATATCTCCTAATATTTTAGCTCCTTCTTCTATATGGACTTTTTTCTTAGTTTCTATATTACCATGAATATCTGTATTTTTTCCAATATTTATATCTTCTTTAGCTTTTATACCGCCAAATAAAGTTGTTTCATCTCCTATATCTACTTCATTACCTCTTAAATTACCTACAAATCTACAGTTCTCACCTATCTCTATATGATTAGGGCTGCTTATTTCAGAATCAAATATAGTATTTTCCGGAATAACTAGAGAAGAATCTAAATTTACTTCGTTTTCTTCATCTACCTCTTCAAAGAATTCATCTACTTCTTCAACTCCTCCTCTCCTAACTAAGTCAGACAATATCATTATGAAATAAACGAATAGCGGTATAGGATCTCTTATAGTTATCCAGCCATTTGCTTCAAATCCATCCTCTATCTCCACATCATTACCTATATCCAAATTGTTTCCAACGGTTAGCTCACCATCTATTTTACTTCTTTCCCCTATGTAGGCATCTTCTCCTGCCTCCAAGTCCCCTCCTATAACAGACCAAAAACCAATGTTTACATCCCCGTCTGCAGCTAACCTACCATCAACTTTAGCTCGCTCTCCTACACTTATAGAGCCATTGGATTTAATACCATAATTTATCTTAGATCTTCCTCCTACATACACATCTGAGTCTGTTACGATCAGTTTTTGTTCTATTTTAGTTTGATCTGGAATTATTAGTTTTTCTTCTTCAAATAATTCTTCAGGCTCCATATTTTTCAGTCCTGTTAGCTAAATCTAAAAGGATAGGCATCAAGTTTCTTCCTTTTATTCTATTGATTCCTCCCTTATATGTTTCCTCGCTAAACTTGGTTACTTCATCTTTCCTCACATTACTGGAATTTATTGTTAGGGGTACTGGATCTCCTGTGTGATCTTTTAATTCACTAGAGGTCGTATGATCTGCAGTTACAGCCTTAACAACATTTTCGTTATCTAAATTATTTACTATCTTCTTCATAGCCGGATCAATTTTCTCTTCTAAAAATTTAACCTTCTTCTCAGGATCTCCATCGTGAGAGGCTTCATCTCCTCCTTTTATATGTAAAAGAATAAAATCATAGTCGTCAATAACCTCTAAGGTCTTTTCAGCTTTAGCGACAATATCTGAATCCACGCTTCCGCTTGCATCTGGTACCTCTATAATGTCTAGGCCACATATCTTTCCTATTCCCTTTATAAGACCTGTAGCTGTAATTAGACCTCCTTTTATCCCGTATTTAGTTTTAATATTATCTATCTCTGGTACCTTACCAGCACCTCTGAGCAAAACCGTGTTTGCCGGTAAATCGCCCCTTTTTTCTCGTTTTTCGTTAAGAGGATGATCTTTTAATATTTTTTCGGTTTCGGAAATAAATTGATTTAAGATAGTTGCAGTTTTTTTGGCTTCCTTCTCTAATGGCTTAATCTTTTTTGGTTCTTTATGTGGTTTCTTGGGATCTGAATCGGTTATTTTATTAGAAAGATTTTTTCCTCTTAGAACCAGGCCCGCTCTATGACCAGTTGATTCCTTAAAAAACACTTTAACTCCTTCAATCTCACTTATCTCTTCGTTTATTGATTTTACAAGTTCGCTTGTATTGCTTATTCTTCCTGCTCTTCTATCTACTACCTCGTTATTCTCTTTAGTAGCAAAGTTACATCGTAATCCTAAATCCCCTTTTTTTACTTTAATTCCCGCTCCAGATGCCTCAAGAGGTCCTCTTCCAGTGTATATATCTCTTGGTTCATATCCTAGTAGAGATAAGTGAGCAGTATCCGACCCAGCTCTTATTCCAGGTGATATAGGATCTAGAATACCATTTACACCACTTCTTGCCAAATGATCTAGATTAGGGGTATCGGATTTTTTTAGTGGAGTTTTTTCATCAAATTTCTTTATCGGTCTATCTGATATTCCATCAAGTACAGTTAGTAAAACTTTCATACAAACACCATAATTAAAGCTGAGATTGAACCAAATAATGTTGATATAATATTAACCTCTTCATTAGAGAGTACTCCCCTCGTTTCTAAGGTGGCCCCAAGTAAACTATCAACATGTGATCCTAAAACTCCTGCTAGAGGAGCAATAATTAATATGTTTTTTTGCCCTGATAAAAAGAAAGCAATTAATCCTATTAGTAATCCTCCAATAAATGTTGATAGTTCTCCGATTAGAGATATTCCTCCCTCGCTTCCTGGCTTGACTTTTTTTCTTAAATTGGTTATTAGTCTAGTTTCACGATCTAGTGACCCTAATTCACTCGCCAATGTATCTGAGGTTGCTGCAGCTACTGCACCTACATAAGCTGTGAAATAAAAATTCTGACCAATAGCTGTAGATACAGCTGTTCTTGTTATTGCTTGGCCAGCAAAAAAATTTTGATGAATCCAAAATAGTATAGCTATAGCTAACGGGGCTAATCCATTTGCAAATACATTTTTTATGTTTCTTTGTCCGTTATTTCCTTCTGATGCTTTTCTTCTTCTTTTTTCTTCTATCCCAAACCTAGTGCTCAAAAAACCTGCTAGAACAAAAGATAGTAATATTAAAAGCCAACCTACTCCTGATGTCAGGCTTATAATGATCCCAATTACAAATGCTAGGTATATTCCATTATGACTGAGTATCTTAAATCTATATGCGATTATTGCCAAAGCTGTAGTAAGTAATACCCCTGTGATTTCATGCATTAAGACTTAATTTGGCCGAAGGTATTAATATTTTTTTTCTTTATTCTTCATTTTCCTGTTCTTCTGGTATTCCCTCAAATCCCTCTGGGATGTCTTCAACTTCACTAGGTTCACTTAATACCTCACTTTTTCTGATTTCGACTCTTCTTAGTGGATATATGGTTTTAGTTGCTTGGTAGATCTCTGATGCTATATTCCCTAATATTAGATCTTTTGCGAATTTTTCAAATTTCGTTTCTTTTGCTTTATTTCTAATTATCTCTGTTGCCTTTTTCCTTAGACTTCTTATCTGAGATGATTTTCCTCGTTTAACCGTGAATAGCACTGGTTTTACTCTGACCTTAAATCCTTCTTTAGTTAGAACATCTACGACTATATCTATTTTATCTGTTTTACGTCTTACTAAGCTATCGACATAGTCACTTGTCAATTCGTGACCTACAAACTGCGTGTTTGCTGCTTCGGCTGATATCTCCTTGATCTTGAAGTAGACCTTGGTGTTGTTTTTAGAGAAATCTCCGGTTAAATCTCCTACAGTTGTCTCAAAGACTCTTCCTATCGCTTTTTCTGGGTCATCGGATGGAGTTTCTCCTATTTTAGTTTCTCCAAACATTTCTGGTGCTTTCACTTCGTACCATTTCTTAGCTTCCCAACCATAAGTTCTTCCAGTTCTTCTTGACATTATATCAATCCTCTTGTTTTTCTGGCCATTCCAATGTAAAAGGGACATCTGGTAATGGTAAAGTTTTTTCTTTTATTTTCCTAGGCCAATCTTTTGGATCGAACCCATTGTAAGCAAGAAAAGCTAGTACCCATCTATTTAGCCCTATTCCTGCACATCCCGTCCATAATGGTTTCTCGGATTGGGATCTTATAGAGAAGCCTTCTACAAAATGGGTCCCATGTATATTAACGCTTCCAACGCTTAAACTTTCTCCATTGGGCATATTTACTCGAATTTCATATTTAGGGATGTCGGGGTACTCTATATCTTTCATTTCACCTTTCCTTCCTTCTAGGTAGAACGGGTCGTCTCCTACCTCTATGTACCATTCTACTTTAAGGTAGTCATCTAAAACCTTTTTGTAAGCTTCTACTATCTCTTCTGCAATCGTTTCAACCTGTTTTGGCTTACCTATCCATACAAGTTCTGTACGTTGAAATTCATTAACCCTGTCTAGTCCTTTTGACCCTCCTCCTTCCCATCTATATGTAAAACCGGAGGAGTCAAATAATTTAATAGGTAAGTTTTCTTCGTCCATCATCTCATGAGTGAAAAGCTGGTAGAAGGGTTCACATTGTGCTGGAGCTAAAACATATCCTGGATCGTTCAGTCCTTTCTTTAGGATATCTATTGGAGGAGAATTCTGTATCTTCAACTCCTTTTTAAATAACTCATAGATATCTGGTTTTCTCTCGGGACTGCATGTGTAGTACATTCCCTCGGGTAATCCCTCTAAGTACTTCATCTTTTCCATTACTTCAAGAGGAATTAGTTTAGGAAACATTGCTTCTGAGAAATCTAGTTTTTCTGGTATTTCATTGCCCGAGATTCTTTGAATAGCCTTGAATAACTTCATGAAAGGCGGTAGATATGTCCATTGACCCTTACCTGGGAATTTCTTTACCCAACCTTTTCTTTTGGCTACCTCAGTTGGATCTTCGTCTAACTTGGCTTTCTTTTCTTTGCTCTCCGAGAGAACCTTCCCGGGTTTTATTTTAGAAACTTTCGTTGCTAACTCTTCATCTTCCTCCATGTACTCCAGTATTAGTTTAAATAATCTATCAATAACTCCTGACTTAATTTCTGTTTCGTTTAATTTATTTAAAGATACTTCTAGTTGTTTATCTTTTTCTTTTTTATTTATCTCTTTTATTTCTTTTATTTCACTAAATTCATTTTTTATTTTATCAACTTTACTTTGCTCTATTTTATTAAACTTAATTTTATAGTCATTAAATCCTATGCTTCTAACTCCTATATGATGTTTTGGCCCTATTTCATCTGATAGAGGATTTATGTACCTAATTAATCCCTCGTGAGGCCTAACAAATCTGTCGCCATGTATTCTAAGATTGAGTCTGTTTTCATTTAGTTCTAAGCTTAAGATCTCCGATCCTTTTTCTTTTGGAGCTCCTTTTTCCAATAAATCTTTATTCTCTTTTATGAACTCTAATATATCCTCTTTTACTTTTTCTTCGGGTTCCTCGCTTAATTCTATGTAACCGTCTAATTCAAACTTTACTTCCATTTGGAAACCACCTTTTTTGCTAATTTTGTTGACTCTAAGAGATCGTCTAAAGTTGAAATAGCCGTATTTAGCTCGTTGAATTCAAATTCTGTTACTACAGCATCTTCTTCTGCCCAAGTATGTAGATTACATAGATTATCAGGGCCTACTGACTTAGAGATCTCCTCTGGGTTTTTGGAGTTAATTTTTATTTTTCCCTTAATCAAGGTAATTGTTCCTCCAATTTCTCATTTACTCTGTTTAGAAAAATTGATAAGTTTTCTTTAGGTACTCTAGCTCCCGAAGCGACATCGTGACCTCCTCCAGAACCACCTGCTTCCTTTGAAGCATAACTCATCACTTCAGATAAATCTAATCCCTTTTTGAGAAGTGTCTTATTTCCTCTGGCGCTAACTGCTACATTTTTATTTACCGTTAGAGCTAAAAAGGGTTTGTCAGAATATAAGTAATCTACGGCTATTCCAGCTACAGACCCCTTTATGTCTTGGTTATCTATTTTAGCGAACCTAAAAAATTCTCTTTCTTTTACAATTTCGTTAATCTTATCTAATATACCTAGTAACTCTTTATTTACATTTTTTTTATATTTCTGGGCTTTTTTAAGGTATTTCTTCTTTCCAAAAGTTAGAGCTAATGCTATCCCATATTTATCTTCTCTAGCTGAGGAATCTATTAAAGAAGTTAATTCGTCTATAGTATCTACTAACCCATTATTTAGGTTATAAACATCGCCTACTATTGACTTTACGCGATCCAAGTCTGCTCCTTGTTCTATCAATTTTAAGGTAAGTATCTGGATCAGCTTATTTTTCTTTTCTTCTTCAATCTCCCATATGCTACTATCTTCGTTTATACCAAGATCATCGATTAATTCACTTACTTTTGTTTCATCTTTAGAATATTCCTGTACGTAGGGATCCGTGGATGTGGTTAGAGATTCTCTTATAGAGCCTGAATAGCTTATTCCTTTGTTTACTTCTATTATATTATTTCTTTGAGCTTCTCTTAGTATTTCAAGATTAATTCCTTTCATAGGTAGATGTTGTCTGTCACCTACTGCTCCAGCTATAGCTATTTTAGATAGATCAATATTTTCTTCGTTCATTTCCTTGGCTATGAGATAAGATAAACCTGCTGCACTTACCTCCCATGTTCCATTTACATCAAAGTGATATGGGTTCATGTGAATGTCTGCTATTCCTTCTTTGTAACTTGGTGGGTGGTGATCAACGACGATAACATCTTTATCTATCTCTTGGATTATCTCCGGATCGCCACTTCCCATATCAAAAAATATTACGGTTTCAGAGTCATCCTGATTTATTTTATCGCATATGGATCTACTGGGCCTTCCAACTATTGTAACATGAAAGGGAGTCTCTTCCCTATGTAAAGCGTTACAGAGTATTCCTGCTGATGTGATACCATCAGCGTCGTTATGGGAGATACATCTAATAAAATCTGAATTATGTAACTTCTCCGATATCTCTTTGGCTTTATCTTTAAGTTTATGTTTCAAGACTTTTCCTCTTACTCTGATAAAAGTAATTCGGCTTCTTCTGGCCTATATTTCCAGTCTTCTGGCAATTTACCTTCTCTCTTATAGTAATCTGCGAGGTTACGTATTTTGGATTCAGTTACCTGTAATCCTCTCTTGCTGCTTGTATCATTAGGATTTTTGTTCATATGTTCCCTGAGATCCTGTGCCTTCTCTATTAGATTTCTCAGATCTTCGGGAACCGTTGGTGCTTTGTCTTTTTCTTCTAATATTTCAGAAACCTTTTTGCCTGTAATCTCTCTGACATCTGGTATTGCATACTGATCTCTTAGCTTCATTCCTATCTCACTTGAAGAGTAACCCTCTTCTTTAAGTTCAACCACTAAGTCTTCAATTTCTTCTGGTTCCATATCAACCCATTCAGGTTTACTTCCTTCATTCGTAGTCGCCATATTAAATCACCAATTTAAAAATGAGGTAATATCTTTTAAGCTTAATTTACTATATATCTTTTGAATTTAACCAGCTACTTAGTTCAGAGAAAGCTCGCCTTCGATGAGAAATTTCGTTCTTATTTTCTCTCTTCATTTCTCCAAATGTTTTTTCACTATTTTTAGGCTTAAAAATAGGGTCGTAGCCAAAACCGTTATCTCCTCTAGGTTTTTCCGCTATTTCTCCTTCTATTTTACCTTCAAATATTTTCTTTCTTTCATTATCCTTGTAACCTATAACTGTTTTAAAAATAGATTCTCTTGTTTTTTTATCCTCTAGCAGCTTTATTATTCCACTGTTACCTAGTGTTTCAAAAACAAAAGAAGAATATGGACCTGGGAACCCGTTCAATCCACTAATTAGTAGGCCAGAGTCCTCAACTATTACTGGCTCCTTTATTTCATCATATACATAGTCTACTCCATAGCTTGCTACCTCTTCCAGCCTACCTTGAACCTCTGGGTACGGGACATCAATTCTTTCGAACCTTATTTCCTCAAAATAGGAGTTTACTTCTTTTGATTTCTCTATATTTCCTGTTGCAAACTTTATTTCAATCGACATATCTTCCTCTCCTCTCTATTTCCTTTACCCTATTTAAAACCTTTTCAGAGTCTTTAAATTCTTCTTGATACCCACTTACAATATCCTTGATGCGGTTTTCGTAGCTTGGATGCGAACTTCTAATGGTCTGAAATAAAACATGTAAGTCTATTCCTCTGCTTTCTACGTGGACTTCGTGAGCTGATAGACCAAAATCTATGAAATAAATCTCTTTATCTGAAATTAAAATATTACTAGTTGTTAAATCGCCATGAACTACTTCTTTAGTATGGATCTTACCAATATTTTTTCCAATATTCTTAAAATCCTCTTCTTTTAGTTTATGAAATACATTCTTTAATTTATTTCCACTTATGTATTCAAATTTGATAATAAAATCCTTTATATCTAGTATTATTGGAGTTGGTACCCCTACTTTCCTAACCTCTGAGGTGATTTGAGCTTCCTTTTTGGTTCTTTTTTCACGAATGTATCGATCTACTTCTGGATGCCGGTATCTCTTTCTTGTTCTTTTCTTGATTATTTCATCATCTTCAAGGTAGATTTCGGCTTCAGCACCTCTTTCTATTAAATTCATCTCTTTAATCCCGCCAACTTACCTCTACTTCATCTGGTCTGAAGTTTCGCTTTACTTCAACATCTACCGAGTCTTTTTCACCGGATAGATTCATTTTTAAAGCGGTATGAGCAATCATCGCTCCATTATCTCCTAGTAATTCGTTATTTGGAACATAAAAATCGGAGCCAAAGTCTTCAGACATTAATTGAAGCATTTCTTGAATTCTTTTATTTTTCCCTACTCCACCACATAACAAGACTTCATTTAGGTCTGAATGTGCAAGAGCTCTTTCCGTTACCTCAGTTAGCATTGAAAAGATTATTTCTTGTATACTGAAACATAAGTCTTCTTTTCTCTTTTGTTCTGCTTTAGATGTAGCAGAAGTAACTATACCTGAAAAAGAAAAATCCATTCCTTTTACTACATAGGGTAGATCTATTAGTTCATTTCCTTTCTCTGCTAGTTCTTCTACTTTGGGGCCTCCAGGATGGGATAAGCCAATGTTTCGTCCGAATTTATCAAGGGCGTTTCCGGCTCCTATATCAAGAGTTTCGCCAAAGACTCTATACCTATTTGACTTATAACCCAAAATCTGGGAGTTTGCTCCACTAACATAGACGATAACTGGGTTTTGAGCTTCTGTAACCCATCTTCCAACCTCTATATGAGCTATGCAATGGTTTACTCCTATAATAGGGATTTCTAGTGACAGTGAAAGTGCTCGACTCGCAGTAGCAGCTACCCTTAGGCATGGCCCCATTCCCGGTCCTCTAGAAAACCCTATCAGGTCAATTTCGTCCTTATCTATACCTGCTTCTTTGATAGTTTCGGCTATAAGTTCAGTTATTTTCTTAGAATGGTGTTGAGAAGCGTCCCTAGGATGTATTCCACCCGTTTCTGGGATATAGGGATCGGATTTATGTGCTAGAATATTTTTTTCATCGACAATTCCAATAGATAGGTTCCATGCTGTCGATTCTATTCCTAGAGCTATCATTATAGTTTTTTTGTAATTAAAAAAAAGTCTTTATTTAAATTCGGTGTAACCACATTTCCCACATGCTAATCTATCATCGTGATCAGCTAAGAAGACTCCTTTACCACATCGTGGGCATTCTTTTCTATTTTTCTTAACTTCGTCTCCTTCTATCTCATATATTTCTGATTTCTTCATTCTTCTACCTCCAAGTTTCTTTCTAACATATATTGGTTTTCGACTTTTTTCAAGCTATCTGTATCTTCGTAAACCTTTATGTATCCATTAGATCTGTTGCTACCAAATTCAGTGTTTATTTCATCTACTATAATTAATTCCTTATCTAAGCTTTCTTCGGCTGCTAGTTTAGCCTTTACTTCATCAACTGATGGTGTTGGTTCACTGACATGGTCTATATCGATTTTAAGTTCCTTTCTATCTAGAACTGGGTTTTCTTTCGTCTCAATTATTTTTATCTGCATTTAACTTTCCCTCCATCTTTTTTATTATCTTTTTTATACTTTTTTTTGAATCCTTATTTATATCGACTACTACTACTCCCTCATTAGGCTGGCCATACATTAACGTGTATCCAATCGGTGCCAGCTTAACTACGGGAACTACGGCTAGATCCTCTTCTCCTTCCACAATCAGAAGGGAATTTTTGTCTGAGGCCAGACATTTATCTATAGCATTTACGAGTTCATCTGTTACATGACCAGGAGGATTTTTTACATTAACCTCCTCTTCATAACTTTTCTTTATTTCTCTTTCTATTTCAGGTTTTTCTTTTCTTTCGACCTTTCCATCGATTATAGAGAGAAAGGGTATTTTACCTCTTTTTATTAGTTTAAATGTTGTATAATCTCCTACAGAAACTAATTTGTTATTTGAACTTGAAAACTGTGTTTCATCTATTTTGCTAAGGTCATTAATTAATCTTCCAAATGGTTTTTTTAGCTCTTTTCTATCTTTTTTCCGTAACTTCAATGTCAATTAGCGCACCTTTAATGCGTATTTCCCAGGATTATCTACATTTAGTTTTTCGGCGATTTTTGAGCGTCCTGGGTCTACGATAACAACATAACCTGTCCAGTCTTCTGTTAGAGATGTTGAGCGACAAACTGGACAAGTATCTGATTCTTCTACGATTCTATGGCAGTTTCTACATGCTAACTTAGTCATCAGACTCACCTGGTTTTTTAGGGGCTTCTGGATATTTTTCTTTGTATTCGTCCATAGTTAAATCATGTTTTTTTAGATGGGAACTAGTTATAGCCTTAAATTTTTCTCCACAGACTCTGCATTCTACGGTTTTTTCTTCATTAGTGCTCTCTGTTTCCTTTATTTCACTTTCTTCTACTTTCTTTACTTCGACTTCTTTTTTTGATTCCTTTGCTTTTTCTTTGTCTATTTTATGTAATGCTGGTTGTCTCATCGTTAGACCTATTTTTGAATCCCTTGGATTTTGTTCGTTTAGGCTTACAGCTATAACTCTCGCTTTAACATAATCTCCTTCTGTTAAAGAAAAATCAGATTCTTTTCCTACCAGTCTGGCATTTTTTTCATCATGTGAAACATAGTCGTCAGTTATTTGGCTAACATGCAGCAGCGCGTCCATAGGTCCAAGTCCAATAAATGCTCCAAAGTCCACTACTTCAACTACTTCTCCTTCAATTATCTCCTGCATCTGTGGTTTGTAATTTATACATTCAAATTCTGCATTGTAGTAAACCCCTGCATCGCTCGGAACTATCTTTCCCTCTTGGACTTCTTTAACATCTGTTACTGCTATAAACATTCCAAGTTCTCTGTCTATCCTTCCCTCTAGCTTTTCTTCTAACATTTCTTTTACTACTTTATCAACATCTTCATCCAACCTTTTTGGAGGAACTCGAACCGTATCAATTAATTTTAATTTCCTATACAACTTTTCTCACTCCAGTAATCTAATTTTTAAACTTTTCTAAATGACTACCTTGCCGTAAACGAATAATAGGTATGCTTCTAGAGCTTAAATTCTTAATAAGTTCTTTATCGTTAGTTGCAACAACAGAATTAAGTTCATTAGCGAGGTGTTCTATAGCTTTATCTCCTTTTTCACTTGTTTCAATTACATTAAATCTTTTAGCAAACTCTAGAGCTATTTTTGCAGCCCTTGAATCTCTTCCCTCACTCGACTTATATATGTTTTTTAACTCCTTTATAACTGTTTGGGGGATTATTACCTCGTAACTCGTATCCACCACTCTATCTAGTTCAGAAACAAGATCAATGTCAAATTGTTCTATAGCCATCAACATGTTTGTATCAACAATTATCTTCATTTCTAACCTTTGAGTTTACCTACACCTATAAGTCTCCATCTCGTCCCAATTCTTCGACTTACACCGATTCTTGATCCTTCTTCAGCACAAACCGGTCTCTTTAACTTTATTTCTGCCTCTCCCTCTCTTGCACTAGTTACAACTCCAACTGTAGTTGCTGTACCTATACTAAGCATCAATGGCTCATTAGTACTTATACCTTCTACATTAACTTCCTCTTCAGTTCCAACAACTCTATCCAGCAACTCAAACTCAATAACAAACTTATCCCAAACCTTAGGAAGTGCACCAGGTTGGCCTAAAACCTGCCCAACAAGCTTATCACTTTTAGTCATCGCCGGATCTAATAAAGTACCAATTCCGACCAAGCCACCAGGCCCAGCTTCTTCCCTGTACTCTCCACCTGAGAATATACTAGTTACATCAGTCTTTATTGGATCCCAAGTCGTTTTCCCTCCTGATTCGTTTTTTCTGCCCGGCTTAATCTCGACCTCTTTACCTTCAGAAACCTCTCCTTGAGTAATCGATCCACCTAAGATACCTCCCTTAATTTCATCAGGATCTGCACCAGGTTTGTTTACATCAAATGACCGAGCTATAGGCATCCTAAGAGACTTATCAGAATCTCTTTCAGGAGTTGGAATATTTTCTTCAATAGCTTGTATAACCACATCCAGGTTTGTTCTTTGCTGAGCCGAGCAAGGAATTATTGGAGCATCTTCAGCCACGGTTCCCTCAACAAAATCCTTTATCTGCTCATAATTTTCCAACGACTCCTCTCTAGAAACCAAATCTATTTTATTTTGAACTACAACTATATTGTCCACTCCAATTATATCTAAAGCCATCAAATGTTCCCTAGTTTGAGGCTGTGGACAAGGTTCATTGGCTGCTATAACCAATACAGCCCCATCCATTATCGCCGATCCAGATAACATTGTAGCCATTAATGTCTCGTGACCAGGTGCATCAACAAAAGAAACAGCTCTTAGAGCTTCAGTTCCCGAATCACAGGCCTCGCATTCCTCTTTCACAGTATAGGCTTCAGGTTCATCACAGTCCTTACATTTCCTAAAAACTGTATCTGCATACCCTAACCGTATAGAAATACCTCTTCTAAGTTCTTCACTATGCTTATCAGTCCAAACACCACTTAATGCCTCTACCAAAGTGGTCTTCCCATGGTCTACATGTCCGATTAATCCTATGTTAACTTCTGGTTGCCTCAAAATGCCACCCTTTAAATAAATAGTTTTTTCCTAATATCATTTACTTAATCTTTCTAAAAGCTTTCCCATAAATCTAGTGATATCCTAAAAAACCAATTAACTCTGCGAGTTAAAATAAACATAAGAGACATTAAAACTTTTTGTAGAGATTAAGAGGGAATGAAATTTAGGGGTCACAGACTAAATAAATCTAGGTGTAAAACATGGGTGAGTGTGTTCTACAACGAAAATAAAAATACAGATAAAAGAAAGATAAAGGTCTTTGACACTACCTTGCGAGATGGTGAACAGACGCCTGGGATATCTCTTACAGTTGATCAAAAAATAAAAATAGCAGAACAGCTTGATGAGCTTGGGGTAAACTACATTGAAGCAGGGTTTCCTTCTTCTTCTGAGGCTGAAAAATCTGCTGTTGAAAAAATAGCTAAATTAGATCTAGATGCTTCTGTATGTGGTCTAGCCAGAACAAAAAAGAATGACATTGATGCATGTATTGATTCTAATGTAGATTTGATACATACATTTATTTCTACATCAGATATTCAACTTAAGCACACCATAAAGAAGGATAAAGAAGAGGTAAAGGAAATTGTTTCAGAGAAAATAGAATACATCAAGGAACATGATGTTAGTTGTCTCTTTTCAGCAATGGATGCAACGAGAACTGAAAAAAGTTTCCTTAAAAACCTATTTTCATTAGCCGAAGAAGCAGGGGCCGATATAATTAATATTCCAGATACGGTTGGAGTAATGACCCCTGAAAGAATGAAAAAACTAGTTTCAGATATTCGTAAGGATTTAGATATAACTATTGATGTTCACTGCCACAATGACTTTGGTTTAGCAGTTGCAAATACTATAAGCGCCATAGAAGCAGGAGCTGATCAAGTTCAGGTTACAATCAATGGAATAGGAGAGAGAGCCGGTAATGCATGCCTACAAGAAACAGTAATGAGTTTAGAAAGCTTATTGAATCTCGAAACAAATATTAAAACAGAAAAACTCTATGAAATATCTAAATTAGTTGAACGACTAACCGGGATAAAACTACTACCAAACAGCCCTATCGTAGGAGAAAACGCATTTTCCCACGAATCTGGTATACATGCTCACGGAGTAATATCTAATTCCGAAACATTTGAACCGGGTATAATGACTCCAGAAATGGTAGGACACAAAAGACGACTCGTTGCTGGAAAACACATGGGCAAGCACTCTGTAAAAGAGATGCTAAAGGATTCAGGATTAGATCCATCTGAAGAAGAATTAAAAGAAATAACTAAAAGAATAAAAGAACTTGCAAACAAAGGAAAAAAAATAACCGAAGTAGATCTGTACACGATAGCTGAAGTCGTTATGGGATCCGCCAAAGAAAAAACAATTGATTTAAAAGAACTAGCAGTTATGACAGGAAACAATATGATACCCACAGCATCAGTTAGAGCTAATATCAAAGGAAAAGAAAAAAAGGCCTCCGAAACAGGAGTAGGTCCAGTAGACGCCGCAATAAACGCTACACAATCACTAATGAATAACTTCCCAAACATTAGCCTAACAAGCTTTAGAATAGAAGCAATAACAGGAGGATCAGATGCCATCGCAGAAATAACAGTTGAAGTACAAGATGAACAAGGAAAAGCAATTAAAGCACGATCAGAAAGCGAAGATATAGTAGAAGCATCAGTAAAAGCCTTAATCTCTGCAATAAACAGACTAATCCAAGATAAATAACCAACAATCAGGCTAAAACCACAGATCCAGAAAAAACAAAATTCCACACCATTCTAAACTAAAAACTTAAAACCAAATTATATTCTATTTTTTAAAAAGTATTTAACCAAACAAAGAAACAAAACACATACAAAATTTCAATTAAATATATCAAGAAAACCCTAATACCATATAAGCCGGATTCATTAGGGTGAAAAGACTCCAACCAATAGATATAAAACAAGATAAAACAAAATTGATAATGCTAAATTTTTCATAAGGGGCCGATAGATCAGTGGTAGATCGCGTCCTTGGCATGGACGAGGCCGCGGGTTCAAATCCCGCTCGGTCCATAGAGATAAAACGTTCAAAGTATAACCATCTTTTTCTCTATAATACCCTGTTTAACCCAGTTTTTTTATATCAAAGCCTATATAGAAATTGATGGTGTAAGAATTGGGAACCAGAAAACTACAACAAAAAAAGGATGGATCCTATCAAATTATTTTACCCAAAGACATGGTCGAAGGTTTAGATTGGGAAAAGGGAGACAATATTGATTTTAGTTATGAATCTGGAGGATTATTCCTAAAGAAAAAATAAGGCTTATATAACTGAAATGATTTGAACGGTAGTTTTTTCACGTATATTTCAGAATTTCCTCACGAAACTAGAAATCTTAAAAATAAAAGAATTTTGATTAACTTGACTAGGGTAAAAATTGATTCTTGCATCAACAGTTATTGCCTGACCTTCGTATACTGATGTATCAAATATACGTAAATTATCCAGATAATAATCTCCTTTTTCGTTTGGTTTAGGGTTAGGTGAAACTTTGCATAGAACTTTTTTAAAATCCTATGAGGTCCTCTAAAAATCCTTTCAAGCATCTTTTTATCATCGTAAAACGGATTTTCAACTAGTGACCTCCTCACCTACCAAAATCAAGATTTTGAAAGGTGCTTCTATCCATTCACAAGACCGGTATCCGAGATTAGTGCCTTGTTGCACGATAGTCTTCCAAGGCGAACACGGTTCGCCATTCCTTGCAGGTTCCCAGGGCTTACACTTGTTTTCAGGACTCATCACCTATATCCATCACTATTTTCTGCCCGGGTTTAGGGTTCGGTCACTTGAACCCCGTTCCAAGTCTTCCCACGTATCCATTGCGGAAGAGCCTATTGCCCAAACACTCGGCTGTTCGGACTCGACATATAGACCTGGAACCTCTCTAAGCAATAGAATATTTTGTTTCTCTACTACATAAAACAACCCCAATTCATCACCCACCTAAATCAAAGATTTAGGAAGGTGACTTCTTGGTTAATAGGTTAAATATCTTGTTATATTATCTATATCACTATAATAATAGTTTTCTTTAAAACGGTCTATTATATCGAAATTTCCATTATTGCCAAATCCAATTTTTTTATGAGGAAAAGTTGTTTCACAATAAACAGGTTCTTTTTCTCTGTTGGGATATGTGAAGTCTCCTATATCATTAAAACTGATTTTTTTCCCTGGATAAAAAGCTGCATCAAATCTATTTAAAAAATTCTCAATTTCAGTAGTGTTATAAGGTATTCCATCCGTTACCAAACCAATATTACTATGCCTTGTTATAGGCTTGCCATTCAAATTAATAGAATTATAAAATTTGATCATAAACCTTCCATAGAATTTGTAACCAGTTAATAATCCTAATTCAGAACCATGTTTAGACCAAGAAGAATGATAATCCTTATATCTACTTTTTTGGTCTCTGAGACAACTTAAGAACTCTCCAACGCCTTTGCCATACCGAGTTCCCCCACTTTGAGCAATAGAAAAAGTTGTTTCCTCTGGGTTTCTAAAAATTAAATCAGAAGCAGCCTTTATTATCCTTTCAAATTTATCAAAATCAAAATTTAAAGTAGAGGTCTTAAAAAAATAATTGTCTAAGTTAAAACGTATATTCCTAAAGAAAACATTTTGAAAGCTGTTTAAATCATGTTTAATAAACTAATAGTCTTTTTGATCGTCAGGATTCGAAATAAGATCTGGACTGGGATATCCATTCTTATCAAATTCTCTAAGCTTATTTAGAAACTTAAAAAACTTTCTGTTCGTAATCTTTCTCTTTCTTTTTTTATGCCATTTATTAATCTGTCTTTTTGTCATTGGATCAGAGCTATCATCATTTCTTATATACGCTTTTGGGCTTGAACCCCCTGTATATTTCACTGGTTCTTCCATTTCATCAACTGATTTAGAAATATCTATTCTTAATAAATGAACTCCCCTTACTTCAGAAAACCTTACTTTGAATAGATCCACCATGCTTGGTCTTGTGTTATCTTTAATTATCTCTTTAGCTCTATTCTTTTCTTCTGGTTTATTAGAAAAACCTTTAATGATTTCACAACCATTATGGTCAACTCCAATTCCAATTACTATTGTTCCACCATTTTTATTAGCCATTGCTGAAGCTGTTTTTGCTAATTTTGAGCTTTTCAAGATTCCTTTTCTTTTTGCATCAAAAGTTTCAGTTTCTTCTTGAGGCGACATAAAAAATTGCTCGACTAATTTATCTGTTGATTCATCTCTCATGTTAGATTAAATTAATTTATTTAAATAAAAAAGGGTTTTAAAAATAAATTGATTTAAATATTTATGGGATAAGAATTTTTATTATTTTTTATGCTAAAGATAAAGGTATTTAATATTCCCAGTGTTTGAAAGACTTATTATTTGTGAGTTATTAAATAGGTTTATAATTAGTTTTAAAAGATTTCCCAAGAATTTAATAATAAATTGAATTAAAAAATCTGTTACTTCAATACCTGAATTTAAATAGCTTTCAATAGGATTTTGTTTGAATTTAGCTGGATGATACGCTATCGAAACTAATAGAGGAATTAATAATATTATTATAAGTATCTTTAGCTTCAAGTAAGATTTTTTTTCATTTATTACCTTTATTTTTTCATTATCTTCTGATTGATTATTTCCTGCTCCTATATCCAAGCTTGGGATTCTTGATCCCCCTCAGTTAATTTTAAGCTTTTCTCTTTTCCAGTGATTATCTTTTTATTTAATTTATTTTAGTATTAATTGATATAGATGTGAAATATTAATAGACCAATCAGCAGAAATAGCAGTAGTAGAGATGCTACGATTCTTATCGATTTCCAGAAAGGCTTGAATTTAAAAAATTCTATTCTTTCATAATATCCATCTTTGGGTACTTTAGCTGATTTGGATTCTATTCGACTTCCTATAGACCAAACTTCTCCACTTAAGGCTTCGTCTACATCAACAAAATCAAAATCTAGGTCCAGATCTTTTTTTATTTTTTCTTCTGATATCCACTGTCCTTTTCTTTTTCTTAGATACTTGAAAACTTCGTTTTTGATTTCTTTTTTCTTTTTTTCGTATTTTTTGAGGTCACTTGTTGACATAGTATACACTACCTGAAAATAGAATAAAAGACTAAAATTACTCCAACTATACCAACTAAACTCGCTGTAAATGCATTAGGATGTTTAGATAAATTTAGGCTTATTATGCCATTCACTAGCGATAAGATAACTGGGGCTGCTACTAGTGCTATGCCCAATAATAGGTAATCCTCCGACTGTAACATAAATATCTATATCGATTATTTTCTTGTGAACTACCCCTACCTGGTCGAAGATTAGGTAGGGGTTTCAGGAGAAGTTTGAATTAGGCTCTCACTTATGTTTGAGCCGTATCCTAACCCGAAGGGTTTCCTTATTCTCCTTGGCGTGTCCACACCACCACTACTTCCTACTCCCAACTCTAAATTGGTTTCGGACATACCCTTTTTAGCTATGTTCAAAGCACCATTCACATCTGCATTAATTAGTGTGCCATCACTTGTTTTGTATAAGCCTCTTTCTGTTCTTTTTCCTCTATAACTTGGTTTCTTCCTTACCTCAGTATTAGCTAATGCATTGCATTTGCTTGTGTAAAATTCATCCACTAACATGAAATCAATGCCATAATATTCTAGTTTGTGTTTGAGTTTTTGCTTAAACCAATCAAAAGGTATCTCAACAAATTTTTCGTTGTTGCTGTCACCTAAGCTTATTTCTTGTTTCCATCCCTTTCCATCACCACAATACACCTTCTCGATTTTATTTTCTTTGCAGTAGTCAACAATTGCCTTAGCCGCCTTATTTAGGTAATCGTGGATGTAATTGTTTCGGTCCTGAAATAATTTGTTTATTCTCTTCGTGTTCCCATCAAACCCTTGTTTATCCTTTATGGATTGTAACTTAATTTAGCTACTTCTTTGTTCCACCACCTGTTGTACGATTATAAGTAATCGCCCATCTAAAATAAATGAGCGTCCAAAGTGGTCAACACAAGTAGCTAAATTATCTAACCCCAAATCAATACCTAACCAAGCACCCTCCCTTTGTCTCAACTGGTTTTTTTTCTTCTTCATAAACTATTCTATATTCGAAGTATTGTGCTTTTGCTCTTGGAATTATGTGTAGTTGTTTGATGTCTATATGGCTTTGTTTTAGTTTCTCATAAGTGAAATCAATTTGGATTTCTCTTTTGGTGTACCCATATTTTTCTCTGAAACTTCTTGGGACACCGATTCTTATGTGGTCTTCTTTAACCTGGAAGCTTTGACTTAGGAAATATCAATGAAAAGTATCCATCCTTTTCTAAGTAACGGGGTGGACTAGCTTCAGCATCGTACTTACCTTCTTTATTCTTCTCTATTAATTTAAAGAAAGATTTAAAAGCTTTGTCCACGTGCTTCATCGTTTGCTGAGCGGCCTGTGAGATCAGGACTTCGTAGTTCTCGCTTTCATCTTTTAGGCGTTTGTAAGTTTTGTAATAGTTTAAGTATTCCCCATTGTTGAAGAAGTATTGTCTCTTTTCGTAGAGTGTTTCGTTGTAGAGATCCTTGGACTTATGACTCATCTTCTTCAATATCTCGTATTCTTGTTTGGTTAGTCCACGTAGATTCTGTCTCACCGACTTCTTCATCCTACTATATCCTATTATACCTAATGCTTACTAGTATATTTAAAAGTTTTTCCAGAAGACTGAACCACCACACCACCCAAATCAAAAGATTTAGGAAGGTGCCTTCTCAGTCAAATAGATAAACTATATTTTTTATTATGTTAAATTAAATTAATTGAATTTCATAAAGGTTGGTTCACCATATTCGTTTTCCTGTAACTTTTGAACTATTTTTCTTGCCTTTTTTTTATCTTTAGTTTTTTTAATAACTTTAATAGAGTCGAGATTAATTTTTTTATTACATGGACATTTTCTAGTTTTATTGCTGGCCGCTGCAAAAAGGTATCTTTTACAGTTTGGGCACCTAAAAACTACATACATATTTTTATTTCCTTATTTCGTTTATTTAATCTAAAATATTTTGCTACATTTATCTTAAATATTTACCCATGTCTTCACTGTTATGTGCTAGTGAACTACCCCTACCATACCTACGCTTCCGCTTCGGTGTGGAGAGGGCTTCCTGATTCAACCACAGAACTTGCAGACACAAAATTAGTGTCTGTAGAGGTTCCAGTGTCCACAGGCGTGACTTCGGCCTGTCCCATGCCTAAACTATCTAAACCCTTCTTAAGAATGTTCAGTGAGGAGTTATGGTCTCTTGTTGTGGAGAAACCACAGTTAGGGCATTTATGCTCCCGATCCCAAATATTCTTACTAACTTTCTCCCCACAATTACTACAGATCTGGGTTGTGTTTTCTGGGTTTACAAGGATTATTTCGGTACCAGCACTCTCAGCCTTGTACTTCAAATAATCCTTGAATTTACCCCAAGAGGTATCCAAATTACTTTTAGCAAAAAAACTATCCTCACACATATCACTAATACTTAGATCTTCTAAAATAATAGTGTCATAATTTTCTACATATGCTCGTGATAACTTGTGTAGGAAGTCTTTTCTTGCATTTCTTAGTTCTTCGTACTTCTTAGCAACTCTTCTTCTCTGTTTTTCGTAATTATTGCTTCCTTTTTGTTTTCTGTCAAGTTTTTGTTTTTCTTTTCTAAGTCTTTCTTCTTTCTCCTCTAAGTACTTAGGATTCTCTATTACTAATCCGTTGCTATCAGTTAGATAATTAGTAGTGTTTAGGTCTATTGCTACTACTCCTTCACCACTACTTAAATCCTTTTGAAAATCCGTTACTATGCTTGCGAACCATTTACCTGTTTGCTCTCTTTTTACAACAATGTTCTTAATTTCACCTTTTACTTTTCTATGCATTCTGATCGGTATTTCCCCGATTTTGGATAGTTTTAGTAGGTTCTTTCTTGTGTTTGTTTCTTTGATTTTGTAGCCTGATTGGTTGTAGGTGAAGGTTTTGTACCAACCTTTGCCCTTGTATCTTAGTTTCCCTACTTTGTATCCATTCTTTTTACTCTCTGACAATGCTTTTAGGTTATTGTATAGTTTTTTTAGAGTCATTTGTAAGACTTTTGAGTGTACTTGTTTGAGTCCTGGTTTCTCTTCTTTTAGTTTTGGTAGTTCTTTTTGTAGTTCGTATCGGCTTGGTACTTCTTCACACTCATTCAACTTCTCTAAGAAGTGGTTGTATGTCCATCTGCACAAGTCAAGTGTTTCTTCAAGTTTTTCTTTTTGCTCATTGGATGGATACAGTCTGAACTTGTATGTAATCATACAACCACTACCTAATTACTAATTATTGTTTTTCGTGTTCTTTTATTAGTCGGTTTATTATTTCATCATAGGTTTCGAGTTTTGTGATTTTTAGTTCTTTTAGTTTTTCTCTTGTTTCTGTTTCGATCTGTATAGTAGTAGGACCATCCATAAATAACCACTATATAATCATTACATATCAGAGCATATAAAGGTTATGGTGATTCATCCCCTACCTAAATCAAAGATTGAGGAAGGGGACTTCTCACCAAATAAGTTAAAAGTCTTCAAAAGTCTTTTGCTCGGGTTTGCCCTTCAATTGATTTTCTGTATAGCCAAAGTAATTTAATATCCGATTAACTGCTGGTATAACCTGTTTATCTATGTAGTATTTTTGATCTATTTTATATTTTCCGGTTTTATCTTTAAATTCAATTATATTA
The DNA here is from genome assembly GCA_001914405.1 of Candidatus Methanohalarchaeum thermophilum. Lineage (GTDB taxonomy): Archaea > Halobacteriota > Methanonatronarchaeia > Methanonatronarchaeales > Methanonatronarchaeaceae > Methanohalarchaeum > Methanohalarchaeum thermophilum. The sequence goes on along the minus strand of MSDW01000001.1, from coordinate 679,019 downwards.
TTTGAAAAATCCTTTATCATCTCAATTGGATAGGATCTGTCCCCAACATTTTCTCCGCCTCTTTTAATTACTATAAAACTAACCATTCCTCCTGGATCAATTTTATATCCTTTTTCTTTTGCTTTTTCTGCTGCTCTAACATGTGCTTGCTTTGATTTATAATTGGATATCTTCTTCTTTAAAGTTTTTCTAATAACTAGATCCTCTAGAGGGATTTCTCCATTTCTTAAGTCGTTTATAGTATCTTTAATCACGTTTACTGCTTTATCTGGGTTTTTATCTTTTAATATGATCTCGATAACTTTTTTCTGTATTTTCTTAGCTAATTTACACCAATCACCTCTTCTTACTTCTAGGCCACGGATATAGATTTCGTTATCCAAGTTTAGGCCTGCGTACCGTTTCTTCTTTTCTGTGAAAAAAATTGTTTTGTAGACATCTTCTATTTCAATATTAAGAGGTAATTCATCATTTAGGGATTGAGCAAGGTCTTTGGATTGTTTTTCGATTTTGTTCTCTCCTATACCGTCTTTTTTAATGAATATAGAATCTGTATCACCGTATATAACTTTGAATCCTTGGTTTTCTGCTTTTTTTATTGCTTCTTTGATCATTTTCCGGCCCCATGCTGTTGTTGCTTCAGCACACTCTTTTTTGTACCATCTAGCTGCATTCCATCCAGTGTAGCCATAGAAGCTATTAGTTAATGTCTTAATTGCTTTTTGTCTTATATTTAAAAGCCTCTTATCCTTTTCTAGTTCTCTCTCATCGATCTTTTGTTTTATTTGATTTCTCCTTTTTATGAGATCTTGTAATATTTCTCTAAAAAATCCATCTGGACTTTTCCTAAACTTATGACCTACCTCAGGTGCTTCGTAGTAATCTTCTTCCTTTAGTTCAGAAGCTTCATCATCCTCTATTAATGTATCAGGCGAAATATTATAAGACACCATCAAAGAGGGATACATTGAACTAAAATCTAATGATACCACATTTTCATGTAAACCTCTTTTAGGTTCTAATACAAATCCTCCTAGATAGCTTTTCTCCGATCTTTTACCGTAATTTCCTTTATTTGGAAATAATTCACCTCTATCGTAAGCTTCCGACATCAAAAACCATTCAACTTGTCTTCCACGACCCATCTTTGAGACTTCATCTAGAAACTGGCGTGACATCTTAGATAACTCTATCTGAGTAGGTAATAATTCATTTCCTACTCCAAATGTACTTCTAACATCATCTTTAGCGTATTCTAGTAACTCCTCTCTTTTCTTTTTGTCTTCCCAATATCTCCCAATCTTTGTTCCTGGTACATTGGTTCTATCGGCTTTGTCTAATACACCTAAATGATCTGATACTTCTTCAAGCGACATCATCTTAACATCACCGACATCTCTCTCTGCTATCCTGTATAGGTCTACATTTAATCTTCCATTTAGAGATACCTTTTTTCTAGATCCTCCTCGCCAAGTAGGAGTTCTCCCATCTCTAGATAATTTTAAATTTATTCCATGTTGTTCTGCTCTATCCCTAAGATAGGGCCAATCAAAGTCATCACCGTTAAAAGTCAATAATACATCTGGATCTAGTTTTTTTAATTTTTTAACAAATTTTTTGATTAATTCTTTATCAGATTTATCTTCACTTACTAAACACTCGACATCTTTTCCCTTATCTGTTATATATCCAATTATCACAATAGGGTGGTTCGAAGAATTAGGCCTACCGCCTTCATTGTACATCTCACAGTCAAATGCCAGCTTAGAAAGTGGAGGTTCCTGTTTTTTTTCAACTTTTTCGAATTTATTTACTTTAATTTCCGTGTTCTGGATATTTTCATTAAAATCAATTTCTTGGCCATGTACATTAATTCCTGCCAAGGGCACAAGTCCCTCATCAATTAAAAATCTGTTTGCAAAAGGAATTTTGGCTTCTCTTACTTCAGAAATAGTAGATAATTCAGAAACAGCTTTTCTTAAGCTTGGAACATGCTGAGGATGATAAGCAGTTAATTTTATGACATCTATTTCTCTACCAAAATCGAATTTCTTGGTCTGTTTAACCTCTTTGAATGAAATAGTTTTATTATATCTTTCCGTCTCTAAATCCGTTAGAGTTGCTCTTAAGTCATTAATTAATTCACCTGATTTTGGAACAGCATAAAAATAGGGTTCAAATCCCTTGTAGTATCCTACAACAGTTCTATCTTCTTGTGTAATCCAAAGCCTAATTACAGGGCTATCTTCTACTGTAATATAATCTGCATCTAGTAACCAGCCAGAGAATTCCATTATTGAGTCAAAAAATTAAAAAAAACGAAAACTTCCTTATAACCCATTTATTACTTATTACTGTTTCTGAGCTTCTGATTTCTCTTTAATTTCCTTTTTAATCTCTTCTTTAGTTTTATCGCTTGTTTCTATATCCAGTTCCTCAGCTTTTTTCATTAGATCTCTATTTTCTTCACTCTCTTCCTCCTCGGTTTCCTCTAGGGTCTCTATCTTAGCTTTTTGAGCTTCCTTTTCAGCTTCATTTTTTGCCTTTTTAAACTCTCCTGAAGCTTTTCCAATTGATCTAGCTAACTCAGGTATCTTAGATGCCCCGAATAATAGAATTACTGCTAACAGAATAAATATCCATTCAGATCCTCCCATCCCTAGGAAACCACCAACAAATATCGTCAATTCCATCTTTACCACTTTATGGTTCTTTTGTTTTGCTAGTCATAAATATTTTACTAGGCTCATGTGAAGTGACTCACTTCCTTAAAAAAGCGAAATTTTTAATAGACCTTATTTAAAATGAAAATTAGCTTTTTAATCAATTATCTCCCATCAAATCAGTCAGCAAATGAACTTGCGCTTTGAAAAAACCTGGATTAGAGTTTCTATATTAGCTACGAAATGTTCTACTTATTCCATATTAGCTGCTTCACTCAACAACTAAACCCTACCCCAACAGATCTCTCAAGCATACCTAAAAGAGATTTTTTGCCCAAATAAACAGAAAAAAGCAACCTAGCTCAATAAAACAAAACGTTCAATCACCACAAAAAAACATAGAGACAAAACTAAAAGCATGCTGCGATTAATTAACTTCTATGAGGGTTTGCGAGAGCAGCATAGTTTCCAGTTCTTTAGGACGGGGGCTATACTGCTTTGTCAGCCGAAATGTTCATAAAGCTACTTATTTGATGCATTAATGGCAGGTTCACGGTAAGCTCCAAGTTCCCAAGCTATGTGGAAGCGTTAGGACATGAGGGAATGAATCCCTTCATGCATTACGCCTCTACCATGAACAGGAGACCTTGTGACAGGGCAGAGCAGGGCTCAGGAAGCCACTACCACTTGACCCAGCCTCTGCTCTGGTGCTCCAGTAAAAAGTTAGCGAAGGTAGGTAGATATGTATGGAACCGTTTAGGATGGCTATGAAGAGAGTATTTCTCTTCACGCTACTTCCACCAGTACCCCGAAAGCAGATGTCATGAGTAGATGGATGGAATCCTTTTCCTTCAGGAAGAGGAGGATGTCACTCCCACCTACTAGATAGATATGCATTTTCTCAAACACCTTGGTAAAACTTTCTTTTCTACCTACTATCTATGAAGTTTTCAGAAATCTCTTTACCAGTTATCAGAAGAAAGAAACTAAATTAAATTAAAGTTTTTTTATTATTCTATAAACCTCTATACCTTAATTTAAATAGAAATAACTTACTTAACTCTTTAAATCTCATATAAAAAAGGTGATAAATGCTTCAGGATTTTATCTTTCCTAAGAATTTAATTGGTTACCTATTTAATTTATACATATGGAAAAGACATTCAGGGTTTGCCCTAGATGTGGGAGCAACTCAATTGAAGAGATATTTGGAAGTATAATGGGGCAAAAATATAAATGCAAAGATTGTAGCTACGAAGGACCTCTCATAATTGAAGCTAACAAAGAACTAGTAGAAGAAATAAAAGAAAACTACAAAAAAAGAAAAGAAGGTTGATTTCAGCTATCATCTATTCCTATATGTCTTAGGGAAAATACTAAAAAGTAAAGTGATCCCTACCTAAATTAGAGATTTAGGGAGGGGGTTCCATGTGAGCCTTATCCGGATTGGGGTTTTTGCTTTTCTATCAGGCTTCTTTCACTGCACCTAAATCAACACCTGGAACCCTTTGCCCAGGAAGAAGAATTGAATCAGGACACAAAAAAGTGTCATATATTAACTTAACTCTTAGGATGGGCCCGCTTATCCTCCTCCCGGTAGCTCCTACACCAACCATTAGGGCTCTACTCCAGAAGGTTTCAAGCTTACCCAATACACCTTATTCGATGTAGAGTTTTGGGGGTCTTTAACTTAGCCAGAATACCTCGAGAGACAATGGGATTGATTTTTGTTTAAAAAAGGCAGACAAATCCAACCAACTGCCAGTTATCCTAAATTGCTCTTAAAAACCATTTGAGTGCTAGAATTAAATTATTCTATATAAGAGAAGTCCATGTATTCTCTGCCCCAAAGAACCAAGGCCTATACTGCTCCTTCACAAAACCCATAAAAGATAAATAAGCACTGAAAAAATTAAGAATTTATTCCAAAAATGAATCAATGTCGATTAAATAACGTCCTTCTTCACCTATAGAGATAATTATTCCATTTTTATTAAGTAATGATTCTAGGTTTATGTCAAAAGACCCATCTCCTTTAACTCTCAGTGACTCCACGGAATCTTTGTCCAGTTCTTTGCTCCTTGAGATTACCTTTTCCCCTAGTTCTTCAATTTTTTCTAAATCCTTCATTGAAACATTATTACTTTTTCTCTGCCAACTAACACTATATTTATCGAGTATTTTCTTTTTTTTCTCGGTTACCTCTTTCTTTTCTCGCTCTAGTTTTTTTCCCTGTGCTTCTAGTTCTTTTTTAGTTTCCTCAGTTTCGTTTTTAACATACCTAAACTTGTTCCAACCGCATTCTGGACATCCTTTTAGTATTTCCTCAGATCCATCTGGAAATACTTCTTTACAGTTTGTGCATTTGTGAGGCATTATATCAATCTTTTATTCTTACTAGAGCTTCTATAATATCCTTTTTCTTCTTAACAGTTCTTAGTTTGTCTGCTGGACCAACTACGGTTAACCTATTTCTTTTTTTATTTTTGCCTATTCCAAGTATTTTTTTGAAAAGAGAATCTCTCGATTCCTCAGAGGGATAGCTCTCGATCTCGATTCCGCTAAATTCCTCGTTATCAATTTCTGTCATTGTACTCTGAATTAGTTTTGTCTCTTCCTCAGGATCTAATCCTTCTTCCAAGATAACTATATCTCCTTCTCTAACCTTACCTAAGATGTATTGCATCTTCTCTTTTGTCGTAAAAGAAGATAATTTGTCACGAGAAACTAGCGACATCTGAATACCGCTCAAATCTATCACCCAAAATGTGAGATCATTTTATTGTATAGTTCTTCTACATTCTCTCCCTCTAGAGCTGAAATTGGAACAACAGGATGATCTGGAAAAGCATCATCTATATTTTCTGGGGATGAATCCTCTAGATCTACTTTATTAGCAACTATAATAAATGGTATTTTTCTAGCCTCCATGTTACCTATCATTGTCACATTTACTTGATTATAAGGATCCTTAGTTGAATCCATAATCAATAAAATAGCATCAACATCATCCAGCCAATTTATAGCATCTACTACTCCTTCTGTTGCTTCTCTAGCTCTTCTCTTAGCTTCTTCTTCATCTAATTCGTATTTTTTTACGAAATCTTCAAAATCTACTTTTGTGGTTATACCAGGAGTATCTATTATATCAAGTTCTAGTGATGCATTATTTGAATTTATTTCAATACCTTCTTCCATTTTTGTCTTTCTGGTTTCATGCGGGATCTCCGATACAGGACCTAGTACATCTCCAGACCAATCTCTGACTATTTTATTAGCTAATGTTGTTTTACCTGCATTTGGTGGGCCATAAAGCCCAATTTTAGCTTTTTCTTTGTTGAATAATTTCTTCAGCCATCTGGAAAGTTTCCGCTTATAAAACCAATCTAATATTCCCATCTTTAAACAGTAACCTCCCCACCACTTAATAAATTAAATGGTCTTTTTAAACTTTCTAGTATTTTTTGCAGAAAAGGTTAATTTGTTATAATCATTAACAAGATATGGTGAGTGGAAATGGAGACAAAAATTCCAGTAAAGGAAATAATGACAAGGGATGTTATTACTATCCAGGGAGATAGAGATGTTCAAGACGCTAGTATGAAAATGGTTGAAAAAGAAGTAGGAAGTCTTGTTGTAGTAGATAAAGAAAATAAACCAATTGGAATAATTACAGAAAGAGATCTAGTTAGAAAAGTTCTTTCTAAGGGAAAATCTATCGGAACAAGAATTAAAAAAGTCATGACGGAGCCGCTAGTTAGTGTAAATAAAAATGAAGAGCTAAATGAAGCGATTAGGAAAATGAGAGATCTAAATATCAAAAAGCTACCGGTCATTGAATCCGGTAAACTAGAAGGTATTATGACCGAAACCGATGTACTAAGCATCTCTCCCGAGATGAATGAAATACTAGGTGAAGCCACAACATTTACCCAAAACCCCAATAGAACTGAGGACTGGGAAACTGGAATATGTGAAAGCTGTAGTTCCTTCTCGAAAAACCTCCAATCAGTTGAAGGAGGAGTTTTATTGTGTGAACAGTGTAGGGAAGAAACAGAAGTAGAAGGAGCGGAAGCTCAATGAAATGTGGCAAAATAATGGATAAAGATCCCCTCACCTTAAAGGAAAATGAATTTATTACTCATGCTCGCCAAGTTCTCCGGGACAATAAATTAAGGTCGGTTCCCGTTCTTGATGAAGACGAAAAGTTAGTTGGAGTGCTAACAAGAAGAGGAGTACTAAATGTAACTTCAAATAAATCTAATGTAACTGTTCAAGGTTATGTAAAAAAAACCACTATAGTGACTCCTGAAACAGAGTTAATTGAACTAGGGCATAAGATGATCCAATCTAACCAAGGTACCTTACCAGTAGTAGAATCTCCACGTAATGAAAAGGTAGTAGGTATTGTAAACATAGTTGATCTATTTAATTCAATTGAAAAACTTGATATTAGTACTAATGAAAAATCTGAAGACATCATGACAAAAAAAGTCGAAACTCTTTCCTCAAATGATAGAGTAACAAAAGCTTGGACGAGAATGACGAAGACTGGTTATTCAGGATTTCCTATATTAAAGGATAATAATCTAGTGGGCATAGTAACTAGACTAGATATACTTAAGTCAGGTTTTGCAAGATTTAAAAAAGAAGATGATGGAAGCCGCAGGGTAAACGACTCCCCAAAAGTCGAGAAAATTATGAGTACTCCAGTATTTAAAGTTAAACCCAGTACTAATGTCACTGAGTCAGCTAAAATAATGAGAGAAAAAGATATAGGCAGGTTACCTGTTGTCGATTCAGACGATGAGAAAAGATTAATTGGGATAATAGATAGATATGACATTCTAGAATCTCTTTTAGGAGCTTAAAAAAATGAATAGAAATATTAAAAGAAATGATACGAAGTTCGTTAAGAGATCCTTAGATAGAGGCCCTGTTGAGTTTAAAACAAGAATACCTGAAAAGGAAAGTGAAATAGTTAAAATAGGAAAAAAAGATGTTGTAACTATTCCCCGCTCTATGACAATTTCAGGCGCAACAAATACGATGACTGAATACGGGTATAGGAGACTTCCCGTAACTGATCCGGGAACAGAAAAACTAGAGGGAATTCTAACAAGCATGGATATAGTTAGACTAATGGGCGGAGGAGACAGCTACAAGTTAATTAAAAACAGTAACTCGGGTAATCTGTATTCCGGTCTAAATGAAAGCGTCAGAGAAATAATGTCCAACGAAATGATTGTAGTAACAAGTAAAGAATCAATTCAGGACACAATTTCAAAGATGATATCCAGCGGTATCGGAGGGATTCCTATAATTGAAGAGGACAACAAGGTTATCGGAATAATCACAGAAAGAGACATCGTAGGATTTATCTCTGACATAATGGCTCCTGAAAAGGTTGAAGAATGGATGAGTAAGGATCTAGTTACTGTAGATATATCCGCCAATATCAAAGAACTTTCAAAAAAGATGGTTAAAGGCGGATTTAGAAGGCTTCCCGTTAAAAGAGATAATAAATTAGCGGGGATAGTGACCTCCACTGATATATTAAGATATGTTGGTAGTGGGAAAATATATCAAAAATTGGTAACTGGAAAAGTCGAAGAAGCACTCAATGTTTCGGTAAAAGAGGTAATGACCTCAAATGTCGTTACAACAAGAGAAGAGGAAACACTTCACGATGTAGCAGAGAAAATGGGATCCAAAAACATAGGATGCCTCCCAGTTATCAAAAACGGAGATCTAATAGGCATAATTACAGAAAGAGACCTAATAAGGTCAATTATAGAATAAACAAACCCTATTTGTTTTTTTATTTAAATTAAGCCAATAAAATAATTAATACCTCAATTTTGGGGGTGAAAATTTATGGAATTAATGGATATTGTTAGTGCACCAGTCAAGGTAGTCGAGAAGAGTGAGCCTCTATCCCACGCTAGAAACGTTATGTTAAGAAATAACATAAGCAGAGTGGTTGTTACTGAAAACGAAGAACCTGTAGGTATTTTAACAAAAACTGATATGACAAGAGGACTACAACAGGACGAACCAAAATGGAAGAGGAGACCAATAGATAAAATACCTGTTAAGAGACAGATGTCAAAAGATCTAATTACTATTGACTCTTCCGCAGATATCAGTGAAGTGGCCTGTAAAATGATAAACCACTCAATTAGCGGAATTCCTGTAATGGAAGATGGTAACACAAATGTTACAGAAAAAAACAAGATAATAGGCATAGTCACTAAACAGGATTTAACTGAATTTTATTCAAAGACCAATTTAAACAAAAGGATTGAAGAAATTTATTCGAACGAAGTAATTTCAGTACATAGACATCATTCCTTAAATAAAGCCGTTGAATTGATGAAAAAAAACCAAATAAACCGTATTATAGTTATCGATGGAAAAAATTCCCCTGTCGGGATTATCACTAACTCAGATTTAACCTTTGCTAACTTTAATGAAGTAAAAAAAGGAATAAAGGGGAAAGAACTCGAATTACCTAGAAAAACCAAAAAAGCAGGAGAAAAAAAGCATAGATCAGTTGATAAAAACATGTTTGTCGCAGAAGATGTCATGTCAGCTCCGTTAATAACTATAGACATAGAAAATAAGACCAAAGAAGCAGCTAAAAAAATGGTAGAAGAAGAAATTAGCGGCATTCCTATAACCAAAAATAATGAATTGGATGGAATAATAACTAAAACAGATATTGTGGAGGACATATGCAATGAAAAGCTCTAAAATGAGTGAATTAATGGATGATCCAGTGACAATAGATAAAAATGCTTCATTATCTGAAGCCTTAGAGATAATGAAAAAAGAAGAATATTTTGAACTTCCTGTAACACACAAGGATGTTTACTTAGGTACATTAACATATAGAGACTTAGCTAGAGAATTAGGTTCAATAAGTAAACAGAGTAAACCTCCCTCCAACCTACATGTTTCCACCGCCTATCAAAAAGATGGAGGAAACTTAAAAAAAGAAGACGACTTTAAAGAGGGTGTATGTTCTCTAGCTGATAGAGGAAACTATACTTTACCAATCCTAAATGAAAATTCAGTTATAGGTGTTTTTAAAAGCGAAAAGGCTTTAAAGAGTATCAACTTTAATGAGGATCTCAGAATCAAAGAGGTCATCTCAGATAACTATGAAGTTATATCACCAAATGAAAGAGTGGTACACGCACGAAGAAAACTATTAGACAAAGACCTTGATCTTTTAGCAGTTAAACAAAGAAAAGACATAATAGGTTCAGTAACGGACATAGAAATCGCTAAAGGAATGGCATCCTTTAGAGAACTAGTACCAGACAAAAAACAAGACTCTAGAATAAGAAATCTACTTGTAGAAGACATATTAAATAATAACACTATCATAATAGACTCAAAAACAAACTTAAATGACTTAATTAAAGAAATTAACAGTAACAAGATAAGAGACATTATTGTAGAAGAAGAAAACGAACTAAAAGGATCAATCAATCAACTAGATATTCTAGAGTCTTGGTGTGAAAATGCAAGACAAATGGGCTAATAAAATAGGAAAAGCCCTAGATATTGAATATAAAAAAGTAAAAGAAGGAATTAAAAAAGACATAATAGAAGAAAAGAACAACTACTTTAGGTTCCACAAGAAGTGGGGAGGAGTTGAAAGAGGAACTATCTTTTTTAAATCTGGAGATATTCTCCCAGGTTATCCAAAGATAAAAAGAACCCTATTATTAGATCCTACCCTAAAGAATCATTTTATTGAAAGGGTGGCCATTGAAGAAAAAATGAATGGATACAATGTGAGGATCGCTAATGTACGAGATAATGTCATCGCAGCTACTAGAGGAGGACTAATATGTCCTTACACGACTGCTAAAGCAAGGGAAAAAATAAACCTAGATTTTTTTAAAGAAAACCCCCACTTGATAGTTTGCGGAGAAATGGTCGGACCCGACAATCCATATGTCCCAAAGGATATTTACAATGTAGAGTCTTTAGAGTTTTTCGTATTCGATATTAGAAAAAAAGGAACCGGAGAACCCTTAGAATTAAATAAAAGAAGAAAGATTGTTAAAGAATTTGATTTAAGGAATGTAAGATTGTTTGGGATATATAATTTAGATAAAGCTGTAAAAGAAAGTAAAAAAATAATAAAATCACTCGGAAAAGAAAAAAGAGAAGGAATAGTTTTCAAAGATCCAAAAAATAACAAAGAACCAATCAAATATACATCCTCCCAAAGTAACTGTGAAGACCTTAAATATGCCTACAGATTTTACAACGACTATGGAAGCGATTTTGTTCACTCCAGAACAGTTCGAGAAGCTTTTCAATCTTATGAATGGAATGAAGGCCAAGAGGAACTGGAGAAAAGAGCTAAAAGACTAGGACTAAGCATATTAGATCCTATGCTAAAGACAATAAAAGAGAAGAAGAAGAATAAACAAGAAATCGGAGAGGAAGTTAGTATAAAAGTTTCTGACATCGATCTGGCAGCTGAATTCAAAGAACATCTCAAAGAACAGGGAGTAGAAGCTGAGTTTAAATCATACGAAGAACTAGAAGACAATAGCTACAGGATATGGATTGATAAAAAACAAAAATCCACTGATGATAAAACTAAATCGCTATTAGACGGTGGCTTATGGTAATAGGAAGTGGTTTAATGGGTTTTAATGGATTTTACGAGCAAGCTAAAAAATGTTCAAATAACTTAAATGGATTTAATGGCAAAGTCCAAGTCGTATCACATATAGATGCAGATGGATTGACTTCAGCTGGAATAATATCTAAAACTTTAAAAAGAGAGGGAATCACCCATGACGTAGACTTCGTAAAAAGTCTAGATAAAGAAAAAATAGAAGACCTGGCTGATCAAAACCCAGAATTTATAATCTTCACCGACCTCGGTAGTAATCTCACCAATAAACTAAAAGAATTAAACTCAAAAATTATCATATCCGACCACCACGAGCCCTTAAATGAAAAAGAAAACAATATACTCCACCTTAATCCTCACCTATTCGGAATAAATGGCGCAAATGAACTTTCAGGAGCTGGAACAACTTTTTTTCTCTCTAAAGCATTAAACAAAAATAATACTGATCTCGCAGACTTAGCTATAACAGGGAGCATAGGAGACCTACAGGACTCAAAAGGGAGACTAGAGGGAATAAACAGAAAAATAATAAAAATTGGAGAGAAAAACAACATAATCGAATGTAAAAAAGATCTAAGATTATTTGGAAAACAAACAAGACCAGTTTACAAACTACTAGAACACGCAAACGACCCCTATATACCAGGGATAACAGGAAACAAAAAAGAAACAATTAAGTTTTTAAATGAACTCGATATATCCTTAAAGAACGGCGAAAGATGGAGAAGATGGATTAATTTAACCCAAGAAGAAAAGAAGAAAATAATATCTAAATTGATTCATTACTGTCTCTCAAATAATGTCCCTAATGAGGAAACAGAAAGACTTGTTGGGGAAGTATACATCCTTCTAAAAGAAGAACCCGGTACAGAACTTAGAGATGCTAGTGAATTTTCAACATTACTTAATGCCACCGCCAGATATGGGCACTCACAAACCGGTCTAAAACTGTGCTTAGGAGACAGAAACGAGGCCTACAAGAAAGCAAAGAAACTACTGAAACAACATAGAAGAAACTTAATGAATGGATTAGACCTAGTTAGAAATAAAGGCGTAAACAAATTAAGTGATCTACAGTATTTCGACCTCAAAAATGAAGTAAGAGACACTATCGTAGGTATAATAGCAGGAATGTCAGTTAATCTTGATTCTATAGATAGAGATTTACCAGTAATAGCCTTTGCCGAAAAAGACGAAGATAACATAAAAGTTTCTTCAAGAGCAACACAAAAATTAATATTTAAAGGACTAGATCTTGGAAAAGCTCTACAAAAAGCCTCTAGTGAAGTAAATGGAGAAGGAGGCGGCCATGATATAGCAGCAGGAGCTACAATTCCTAAGGGAAAAAAAGAAGAATTTATTAATAAATTAAATAAAATAATTAACCACCAACTCTAGCTGGTAAAAAAATGAAAAAAGTTTTAATTGATATCCTATGTGATGTACTAGATATATATGAAATAAGCTACACTAGGGATAAGAACAAACTAGAATTTAGTTACAAAAACAATAAGAAAACCAAGGCAATCATAAAGACGAAACCAATAAACCTTGAGGAACTGTTAAATGAACTAAAAAACAAAAAAGACAGAATCTACTTATTTATAGGCCTCAAAGGTTTTTCAGAAGGAGTTATAGAATATTCCAAAGATAATCCTATATATTTATGGGACAGAGAGAAACTAGAAAAAGAATTAGGCAAATCTATACTAAAAGAAGCAGGTTTGGAAAACAAATTAAAGCTCAAAAATGAAATCAAAGTAACTAGAACCAATAAAGACATTGAAAAAACGAAAAAACCAGACAATAAAAAAAATAAAAAACAAAAAAATACAGAACCAAAAACAAACAATAAAGATAACACAAAAAACAGAAAAAAAGAAGAAAAAAGAATTAAAGAAGAAAAAAAATGTAATAATCAAATCAATGAAAAAGAAAAAGTATTAAATATAAAACTCAATAAAAATCAGGCAATAGAAAAATCTGGAGTCAAAGAAACTAAATCAGTTGAATTAAACTTAAAACCCTACTATCGGCTTAAATATAGATGTAAAAAAATAAGCTGCGGTAATGACAAACTAGAAATAAACGAAAAAGGCATATATCAAATAGATGCAATAAGCGGCAAGGGAAAAGAAATAAAAAAAGAAGAAAAACATAATGGCAAATTACCAGAGAAATCCACCAAAAAAATTGAACCAAAAATAAAAAAAGAAACAGCAGTAGAAAACACCAAAAAAAATATTAGAAAAAAATTAACAGAGAAAAAACAATCCAAAAAAACACAGGGAGAAAGCATAATCTACCACCAAAAAACATACAAACCAAACGAAAAAGACCTAAAAATAGAAAAAAAAGGAATAATCTACAGACCAATTTGGAAAATAGAAGGAGAAAACTGCACCAAAAAAATAGACGCATCCAACGGAGAAATAATCTCCCACGAACTAGACGAAGGAGTAGAATTCATCTAAAAAAAGGGCCTGTAGATCAATGGTAGATCGCCACCTTCGCATTTCCACAAAGAAAAAGGTGGAGGCTCTGGGTTCAAATCCCAGCAGGTCCATCCTGAAGTTTTATAAACCTGAGAAAAACTTTAATAATATAAATAAAACACAGCCCCGTAGGGTAGCGGTCAATCCTATCGGGTTTTGGACCCGGCGACGGCGGTTCGAATCCGCCCGGGGCTACTATTCTTAAAACTATCCCTATCTCCCATAGTATTGTATATATCCCCTAAATTATTAACAGCAATCCTTAATGCGTTTTCTGATACTTTACTAATGTTTAAACCTAATGACTTTGCTTTACTAAGTTTGGTTTCTTTAATATTCATGGACGTAACAACTCTTTCAGTCATCATTTCTCTAATAATATTATTAATTTTATTAATACTAATAATCTTTAAAATAAGAGTCTTAATAAGCATAAATTTTAATTTTTTAGACTTAAAAACCTTAAATAAATATAATAAGCCCAAATTCGTGCCAATTTTTTAATTGAAACAATAAAAATGTGTTAAATTAAATTATTAAGTTCTTAATTAGGTTTTTTAATTATTAAATTTTGTATTTAAGTACCAAAAAAATCAAATAAGTAATTAGATATATCTAGAAAGGTGAGAAGTGTGAAAGCAAGATTTTTCAATGTATTCTATTTAAATATTTTTTAGGTTTTTTTGAAAAAAATTAAAAATTTTAAGAGTTTTTTTGATTTAATATAGAAAAAGATTAACGTAATCAAGTATTTTTTTATTTCAAGTAGCTATCACTTTTTTGATGTATAAAAATATTATAGCAGTTAAATCCAAAGCAATTAAAACCAAAGACACTCAAATTTAATTCATTAACTTTATTTAATACCAAAATCACTCATTGTGAACTACCCCTACCTAATCAAATAATTAGGAAGGGGCTTCAGGAGAAGTTTGAATTAGGCTCTTATCTGAGCCGCATCTTAACCCAAAGGGTTTCCTTATTCTCCTTGGCGTGTCCACACCACCACTACCTCCTACTCCCAACTCCAAATTGATTTCAGACATACCCTTTTTAGCTATGTTTAAGGCAGCATTCACATCAGCATTAATTAGTGTACCGTCTGCTGTCCTATACAAACCTCTCTCAATTCTTCTTCCCCTATAACTTGGCTTCTCCCCCACCTCAATGTCAGCTAAAGCATTACATTTACTTGTGTAAGATTCATCCACTAACACGAAATCAATACCATAATACCCTAAATAATACCATAATACCCTAGTTTGTGCTTGAGCTTTTGCTTAAACCAATCAAACGGAACCTCCACAAATCCTTCATTATTGCCGTCACCTAAATCTACCTCCTGCTTCCAACCCTTTCCATCACCACAAAACACCCTCTCTATCCTATTTTCTTTATAATAGTCAACAATTGCCCTAATCACCTTATTCAAGTAATCATGGATGTAATTATCTCGATTCCAAAATAATTTGTTTATTCTCTCTATGCACCCCTCAAATCCTTGCCCATCCTTTATAGACTGCAACCTAACTTAACTACCTCCTTATCCCACCACCTGTTGTACGATTATAAGTAATCGCCCATCTAAAATAAATGAGCGTCCAAAGTGGTCAACACAAGTAGCCAAATTACCTAACCCCAAATCAATACCTAACCAAAAACCCTCCCTTTGCCTCAACTGGTTCCTTCTCCTCCTCATAAACAACCCTATACTCAAAAATATTGTGCCTTTGCCCTAGGAATTATATGCAGTTGTTTAATGTCTATGTGGCTCTGTTTAAGTTTCTCGGAAGTGAAATCAATTTGGATTTCTCTTTTATCATACCCATATTTTTCCCTGAAACCTCTTGGAACACCTATCCTTATGTGGTCTTCTTTAACCTGGAAACTCTGACTTAGGAAATATCAATAAAAAATACCCATCCTTATCTAAGTAACGGGGTGAACTAGCTTCACCATCATACCTACCCTCTCCTTTCTTTTTTCTCTATTAACTTAAAAAAAGATTTAAAAGCTTTGTCTACATGCTTCATCGTTTACTGAGCGGCCTGAGAGGGTAAGACTTCGTAGTTCTCGCTTTCATCCTTCAGTCTTTTGTAGGCATTGTAGTAGTTAAAGGTATTCCCCATTGTCAAAGAAGTATTTGTCTCCTTCTCGTAGAGCACTTCATTGTATAAGTCCTTGGATTCATGACTCATCCACTTTAGGATCTCATATTCTTGTTTAGTTAGTCCACATAGATTCTGTCTCAAACACTCCCTCATCCTACTATATCCGACCATACCTAATGCTTACCACTATATCTAAAAGTTTTTCCAGAAGACTAAACCACCACCCACCCAAATCAAAAAACTTAGGAAAGGTGCCTTCTCAGTCAAATAGATAAATATACTCCAAGATAATTCCAAAAACAAATAATAAACCTATTAACTTAGAGAAAAATATTTCAATTAGGATAATTCCTCTTAGAGTAATCATCTCCCTAAGAACGATTTATAGATAAAAGAACTACGGAAACAACAACAGAAAATGGACGATCTTGATACATAAATTCAGTAGAAAGAGACTTGGTTTATTCTATAATGAAAAAATTGGCTAGATATGAAGATGCTAGTTATGAGAAAGCGTTAGTAGATGATTTAGTTGATTGGGAAGTCATTTCAAAAGTGTTAAGTAGGTTGTGTTCTTAAGTTGTTTGTGGGGGATGGGATTGAGGTTTGAAGGGTTAACGGACGAATATTGGAGGTTTATGGACCCTGTTCTATTCTAGTCACCTCGAAAACTGGGAGACCAAGGAGCAAACGACAGGAAAACAATTAATGGAACTGCTTTATGTTTTAGTAACTGGTTGTAAGTGAATGGAGCAAATGTGCCTTGGAAAGCATTGGATCCCTTATGTCACAGCATAAAATGGCGCAAATTAAAGAGATGGCAGGAGAAAAGGGCATATTGGAAACAGATAGTCAAAAAGCTTCAAGAAAAAGCATACAGGAAACGGAGAAATGGAACTCAAATAAAGCAGAATATAGATCCAACCTGCGGTGGAAGCTAAAAAAAGGAAGACAAAAAATAAAATAGGATACCAGCAGATACAAACACAAAAAAGACCCCTAAAATCCATGCCCGTAACCACAAAGAATCGGATTACCTCTCTCAATAAAGCTATCCAGGAATGGAGGGAGCAACAATCATGACTCAAAGCTATTCAAGTCAAAAAAACTGTTAAAGAAATAAGGAGGCCAAAACAAGAGCATGGACCAAGGACAAAACCGAAAGAGATGTTAGCCAACCCAGCCCTACAACACCAAAAAAGACAAGAGACTATCTGAGAAACAAAAAAATCAAAGAGTAATATCCCCAAGAACAAGAGGAACAGAAAGACAAAAAAGAGAGAAAAGACCGACAAGGTTCGATAAAGACTCATACAAGGATAGAAAGTCTGTTGAAAGATTCTTCGCCTGGCTAAAAACCTTCAAAAGAAACACAATCAGACACGGAAAGACTAATCAAAACCATCCAAAGCATTCATCAACATAGTATAAATCCAGATACTATGGAGAGTTTTGAAATGAGTTCTGGAATAAATAGATTACCTTATTGATTAATACTTAAAGGGAAATTTTTTTAAATGTTATAAATAATTTAAATCAATGAGAAAGAGCTTTTATTTTATTATTTGGATTATGGCTATTGTCTTAGCAATTATGGGAATTATAGCGATTGGTTTCAGATATACTTTTAATGAATGGATAGGAGTGATAGCAATTGATTCTAGTTCTATTTTTTATGGATGGAGATTTCTTGGTGTAGGTGGAGGTATATTAGCTGCCTTTGCAACATCATCTGCTTGGCAAACATCTCGCAAAAAAGTGGCTAAACCTATTGGTGGAATTTATTTTTTTGGCATTGAATTATTGCTATTTTTAATTGCTCTAGTCGGAGCTACAACTAGTTTTTTCGGTGATTTTTCTCTTCTAGCGCGCCTTGCTTTACTTGTTACAGGCGTCCAAGCGTTTTTTCTAGCCACGAGTATTCGAGTTTCTGGAATTCCTTTTCTTGAAAGATTTTTGATTCCTTTTATAGGACATATCTTGCTTTTAACAGGTTCATCGATTATTTTTGGAATAGTTATTTCCTACCTTCCATGGACATTCGTACACGGTGCGTTACTGATTTATGCCACTGGTTTTTCATTACTAACATTACATATTTTTTGGTTAGGACAACGAGCCGATACTGTGTCTCCTCCTCGCCCAAACACTGTTCATAAGAATTGGGAATATCTTCTGATTGTCACACTTATAATAGGTCTCTTGAGTGTGATAGTAATTAGCGTAAGTTTCCACACTAACATCTTTTTTGAACTATTTTCAAATATTACTCATACCCAGGTGATATCGATTGTAGCTGGTAGTGCAGCAATAATCGGAATCGCCTTATTGTCTGCTCCAGACTGGGCACCAAGCCAACTGAAAAGATTAACTGGAATTGGTTCAACAGTCACCCAACATGCTCTGATTACATTTCTTTTATTAAATACCTTAGTGCTTGCATTGCTATTAATGGTTCCAGAGGCTTTTATATGGGTTTTGGGATTTTATATCGCATTACTCTTGATTGGAGTTGTTTTTGAATATTTAATGGTATTTCATGCTCACCAAAACATAAATAAATACCAATCACCTCCTTCACCTCCCGAACTATCAGAGAATGTGCCAGCAACTGTGGTCGTACCTATGTTCAATGAAAGGGATGTTTTCCCAAAAAACCTTGATCATAACCTCAAAGCCCTAGATGAAGCCTCTTTTGTTCTGTTACCCGCAACAAAATCAACAGATGGAACTATTGACCTTGCATACAGGTATGAAGAAAAATATCCAGACCGCGTCCGCGTTATAGAAGGAACTACAGGTTCAAAAGCTGGAGACCTGAACCAAGTATGGGATGATATAGAAACACCATTTGTTATTATCTTAGATGCAGACGAAACTATAGATGCTGAATTTGTTGCACGAGGATTAGAAATCTTGAAAAAATCAACATCAGTTGGAGTTGTTCAAGGCCGCAAAGTAGAGAAGCATCCAAACGAAAAGAGGTTAACACGTTTTATTAGCGCAGAGCGGCGTCACAGCACTTGGATAGACCATCCCTATTGGCATGATAAATTTGGCGCAAACCACTTTGCTGGGTCAGCAGCTATTCTTCGCTATGAAGTACCAAAAGAAATTGATGGTTGGTCGAAAGAAGCTCTTACAGAAGATATAGATTTTACTCTGCGTATATATCTTCAAACTAAGTGGCGAATAAAATATGTTCCCCATATGATTACTCGAATTCTCAATCCAAAGGATTTTTGGGGCCTTGTTCGACAAAGACGTCGTTGGGCTCGTGGATGGGTAGATTCAATGATTAAATATGGAGTTAACATTTTGAAAGCCGGATCAAGACTGGGCTGGTCTCGCAGCTTTGGGTTATTGTGGGTTTTGTTTACCTCAGTGAGCGCACCGCTTTATACGGTATTTCCAGCGATTACGCTTGTTTGGTTCCTTGGATTTGGTTCAAGCCTCCCTTTCTGGCTTGCAGTGTCTCTTGCCATTTTAATACTTCCAGCAAAAGCGGTATCTATAGGATATGCTTCGCTAAATGATCCTGAAAATCCTCTGCCAAGAACTATAATCAATATACTAGAAATGATAGCTTATGCTTATTTATGGATTACAATGAACTGGTTCATTCAATTGCATGCCATATATCTTCAACTTGCTGGAGCTCCAAAGATATGGGAGGAAACAAAAAAAGCCAGTGAATCAAAAGAATGATTCCATAAAAGATTGACAACTAAATCAAAGGTTAAAAAATAGATCTTACGATATAACCAGTATCTAAATATACATCTCATCTTTATTTCATTATCTTAAAGTTTCCTTTGTCATATCTTTCTCTTAGGTCTTCTGTAGACTGCGAATTATAGTTGAATAGGTCAAGGCTTCCAAAGTAACCCATCAACATCTCCTTAATTGAGGTAGAAAGTCCTTGTCGGTCCCACCCCTGAGAAAATATTTCCAGCAATGTTTGAGTTTAATCTCTGGTCTTTGGTCAAGTTCTTTGGTAACAAGATAAAGGGGTCTTCTTTTGAAATGTATTTCAGGAAAAGATTTTTTAAGCTCTAATAGTAGTTGTTTCGCTTCATAATTAAAAACAACCGTTCTTCCAACCCTGTTCTTAGTTTTCTCAGCAGGTAAATCAATTAACCTCTTATCTAAATCTATATCTTCCTAAACCAATCTCTTAAGTTCAATTAGCCTCAAACCAGAAACAAAGCTCAAAATCAAAGCAGTTTTTGCCCTTAAAACATAGCTCTCCTCACTCGGGGCTTCATTCAAACATTTAACAGTTTCAAAGAGGTCTATCTTCTTGATATTTAGGGGGCTTTTTCCTGTCAACACTAGGTCTCTTTATTTTGTTTGCCCAAAAACAATCATTATCTAAAAGAAATTGCTTTATTGCTTGAGTATCATTCAAAACTGTTCCCTTAGAAATATCTTGAAGCCTCTTCTCTTGATAATCAACAACACTCTCAAGACTACATTCAAAGTCAACATGTTCTGCAAAACGAAACAATCGATAACCTAATCCCTTACTCTTTTCTCCGTTCTTCCCGCTCCCTTAATCTATCAAGGAAGAATCGAACATATTTTTTGTAAAAAACAAATTTACTCTGTTTAGAGAGAAATTTAGACCCAGCAACATCGGTTCGAATCCACCCAAGGCCACACTACCCCATAACCTATTCTTCTAAGTAGATAGGCTACCTAAAATACTATATCCAAAATACTTAACTAGAATATCTAAAATACTTAACTAGAATTTACTAGTGAACTAATTCATTTTTCAGTTCTAAGAAAATAATTGAAACCAGTTTGATCATCAGATAAACCTAAGCCAATTAAGAAATAAAGAAAAATGTCTTTTTTCATATGTTTTTGTTCTGTAGATTATAGGTAATTTTAGAAACCATTAAAAAATAAATCTTCTTATACTGTCATAACAAATTACTAAATAACTGTGGATTTTATCCACTAGATAATACATAATAGGTGGTTATATGAATTTAGAAGAATTTTTGTCACAAAGTATCCCTGTAATAGATATAACTTATGGAAAAATACTCCTTTCAATTTTTGTGTTAGTTTTTGGATATCTTGCAGTAACTCTTCTTGTCCACTATGTTCGTCGTTCAATGGATAAAGCAGACATGTCAGAATTACTTATAGAGTTTACTGGTAGAATCACAAAATTGCTTTTACTAATTGTAGTCTTAGTAGCTGCAGTAGGTGCACTTGGCTTTGATGTCGGTTCTGGACTGGTAAGCATTGCAGTAGTTTTTGGTTTTGTTATTGGTTTTGCTTTCCAAGATATTCTAGGAAATCTAGCAGCAGGTTTTATGATTGCTCTAACAAAGCCATTTAAGGCTGGTGAATTTGTTGAAGCTGCAGGAAAAACAGGTAACATTAAAAATGTTGGCATAAGTAATACTGTATTACTAACAGGAGACAATAAAAAGGTAATAATCCCTAATTCAGAGGTCTGGGGAAGTTCTATAACAAATTATACCACTATGGATACCCGTAGGATAGACTTAACAATTGGAATCGGCTATGATGACAATATCGGAAAAGCAATGGAAGTAATTTCTAATATAGTTAAAAACCATGAAAAAGTTTTAAAAGAACCTTCGCCTACTATTGCAACTAACGAATTGGGAGGCTCCAGTGTAAACTTAATAGTCCGACCTTGGGTTAAAACAAGTGATTATTGGCCCGTAAAAAGAGAACTTCTAAAACAAATTAAAGAAAGATTTGAAAAAGAAGAAATAGAACTACCTTACCCTCAAACAGACATTCACTTATTCAAGGAAAACTAAATTGGCACCAAATAACTAAACCAACGAATCACCAGATCCAAAAATACATCCACCTCAAGATAACCCTAAGAAGCATCTCCCAAAAACTTAATTTGAGTGATCTAGAGACCGTAACTGCCAGTAACTCAAGTTAGCTTTTTAGAGATACTTAGAAGCAAAACTATACTTAATACACTAACACAACCAAAATGAGAAAAAGCAAATCTTCATCTCACCAACTAACAGGAAAAATCTCAGAGCAAAACTTAAATGACAAATAACCCAATTTTTTATTTTATCTATTTGACTGAGAAGACACCTTCCTAAATCTTTGATTAGGTAAGGGTAGTTCACTTATATGAAATTTTCGATAATAATAGAATAGATATAATAACTAGAAGAAAAACTGAATAATAGGTAAAATAAAATAAAAAAAGGGAGTATTTATTTTTTATACTCTTTTACCGTGGAAGCAGCATCTTTTTGCTGCTCTAACTAGTGCCTTTAGGTTTTTGGGTTTGGTTCCAGTTGGGGATCCACAACCGGGTTTTAAGTAGTCTGCGCCTTTAGCTATTGATTCTCCTGCTTCTTTTAGTACTTCAGAGTAGTCTTTAGTCATCTTTGCTGGTTCAACATTACCTGCTAAGCATACGTCATCTCCAGCTCTTTTTCTAGCATCTACGAGATCTACCTTTTGGTCAATGTGTAATGAATCTGCTCCTGTTTCAGCCATATATTCTAATATCTCTTCAGATTTACCACAAATATGTAATTCTAGGTATATTCCTCTGGAATGTGCGTAATCGACTACATCAGTTACAACATCTTTTACAATATCGTTGTAGTATTTTGGACTGAGTAGATCACCTGATGCAGTTGGATCACAGTAGTATATGCCTTCTACTCCTACTTCTGATAGGGCCTTGATTTCTTTTTTGGCTGATTCTGCGGCTATTTTAAACCATTCTTCTGCCTGTTCTGGATCCTTTATGGTCATTGCCATTAGTTTTTCAGTTCCTACTAGATGTCCTGCAACTGTCACTGGCCCGCTTACAAGGGGTGTGGTCAGTCTATCAGGTGATTCTTCCACCGTTATTTTTGCGGCTTCAACTATTGTTCGTATGACATCATCGTCTGCAATATTTTCTGTTTTTGCTTCCTTTGGATCATCTAAATGATTTTTTGGAGATGGTTTTGTACCTATCTCCCAGTTACCCCACTCTACATCCACTCCTAGAGCGTGAGCTTGGTTAACCATACCGAATGGAATAACCACATTATCTAAACCTGCATCGTGAGATACTAACATAGAGATCCTAGCCATCAGCTCAGGGTCTTTATGGAACTCTGGGAAACTGGCTCCTGTCCTCTCTATGTAATCTCGAATCATTACTGAGCCCGAGCCGACTGGGATTCTATCTACCGCTTCGTTTTCAAATGCTGCTTTTATTCTATCTTTTCCTTTCATTATTCATTCACCTCTAATCTTCCTTTGGGATGACCGGCCTGCCTGCAGGTATGTTGAAACCAGCTGCGTTTCCGAGATGATGTGCCATCATGTATAGTCCCCAGAAGACAAAGAAGTAGAACAAGTAAGCTGCCAATTGAGTCGCCATAGCACTCCCATATAAGCTACCGATACCTGATAGTATTAACATTAAACCTCCGAGTGGACCGATTAGGAATTCGAACCAAGGTGCTCTTAAAAGTGGAATACTCCAAACCCAGAGGAAAAGCCCTAGCATTATATCCCAATAGCCTAATGTAGCTAGTCCTCCTGAAATCCCTAATGCGTTTATAAACATCATTAGTGGTGGTGCCAGAACAAATAGCGCACCAAAAGTTCCAAATAATGTTCCAGTAGGTGTATTTCCTCTTTTTAATGCTATATATCCTGTAGACAATTGTGCTATTCCTATTCCTATTCCTGCTCCCATTAATAGTGGTATCTCATTGGCTGGGAGAACTCCATCGTTATGTAATCCAAATAGTAGGACTATTGCTACTACTCCTGCTAAACCCCATGGGGCAGGATTACCCCATTCATTTTCAGCCATATTTTTAAAACCTCCATTTGGTCAAATATTATTTTTATTAAATCTATAAAACTTATTAAGTTATTTTATTGGTTAATCAGTTTTTTAACAACTTCAGGTGCTTGTGTTGCGTTTGGTGCGTATGCATCTGCGTTTAAGTCCTCCTTTGCTGATTCTGCAGTGATTGGTGCTCCTCCTGCTATTATCTTAATGTCTTCTTCTTCCTCATCAGCCATTTCTGATATATCTTGGATGCATCCCATCGTAGAGGTCATCATCGCTGACAATCCTATTATGTCGGCATCCTCCTCCTTGAACTTCTTTACAAATTTTTCTCTTTCTACATCCTTACCTAAATCTACAACATTTAAACCTTGAACATCCAACATTAATTTCACTAGATTCTTGCCTATATCGTGTATATCTCCCTCTACAACACCTAAAATAATTTTACCTTCCATTTCAAGCTCCTCTTCACTTATGTGAGGTTTCAATATATCTAATCCTGCGTATAAAGCTTCTGATGAAATCAAAATTTCCGGGACAAATACATCACCCTCATCATACATCTCCCCTACCTCAGACATACCTGAAACCAAACCATCCATTATAGCATCAATTGGTGCTACGCCTTCGTCCAGAGCCTCGTTTGCAGCTTCTTCTACTTTCTCTTTTTCTCTTTCTACAACACCTTCATGTAACCTATTCAAGATATCTTCTTTATCAGCCATTTTGTAATATTCCTCCACGTGTTAGTTAATCAACTTACCTTATATAAATATTGCCCTTGATAACTGATTACACAAAAAGCAACCAAAAAAAGGTAAGTTAATCCTATATGCACCTAACAAACTATAATTTAATGAATTAGTTCAAAGAAAGAATTAAAAGAATAAAAAACTATTAGGAATGAATTTAATTAATTTAAAGTGACCTAACATTTATCGATTACCAATAAAAAAACAAAATATAAGTTAACCTCCTTTACATAATAATTTTGTTTGCCATTAACTTATAATGAAACAAAATAAAACGAATATTAATCCATCAAGATCTGATAAAAACTATCAAGATCTGACAAAAAAGAAGAAATGATTAAAAAAATAATAAAGTTTCTGGGGCCAAATAAAAAGGTAGATGTTAGGGAACTTTTCTACAGAGGAACTTTGCTTGGCTTAATTTTCAGTACATTTATAATATCCTTGACCTTAACTGGTTACCTTTTTTTCAACGAATCGGGTCTACTTGTGGGCGGACTTATAGGAATGATAATAATATTCTACTTTTCCTTAAGATGGGCTCAATTCTTTAAAAAAGAGAAGTTATACTGTCCAAACTGTGGAAAGAAATTAAGTAAAGATAAATGCCCAAAATGTGGTTTTACAGTAACAGAAGAATTAAGAAAAAAAATAGAAAAAAATAAAAAATAGATAGTTCATTTTAGAATTACGGTTATTTCTTCCTAATCTCTCCCATTATCTTTTCTTTATCGTATTCATTTGTCTTGGCTGGTACTCCTTTCCTATTAGAATCTAATTCCGATAAGATGTAAACTAGAGCAATAAGTGCTAAAATACCTATCGGAATCAATATAACAGGTGAAATTCCTGTATATCCATTAACTAGATAGAGAAGTAATGTCACAACTAATACTGTAGATGCGTAATAGATCTGTGTTCTTACATGTGCTATATGGTCTGCTCCAGAAAAAATTGACGATAGTACGGTCGTGTCACTTATAGGAGAACAATGATCCCCAAATATTGCTCCACTGAACGTTGATCCCACTGCTGCTGGAATAAGCCCTATATTTCCTGTTTCATAAGCCATTGGAACAGCTATTGGTGTAACTATTGCCATTGTACCCCATGAAGATCCAGTACAGAAGGCAATAAATGCTGATGACAGTATTATCACTATTGGTAGTATTTGAGGAGTTATTATATGCCTAGTCTGTTCCACAACATATTTAGCAGTACCTAATTCACTAGTTGTAGTTCCTATAGACCAAGCTAGTGTTAAAATAGCTGCTGCAGTTATCATAACTTTTAATCCGTCTCTAAAAGTATCCATCACTTCACCGAAATCAAGTATTCTATATCTAATTGCTAAAGCCATCTCTGCAAAAACCATTGTAAATCCTCCCCATAGAAGATTGTTTCCAATCGAAGCATTAGCAAAAATCTCAATTAATCCCCTGCCTTCTGCATAACCAGTAAGCCATATACCAAGCAATATCGTTGAAATAAGAACAAAAATAGGAATAAAAATCGATCTAAGCATCGGTTTCTTTAAAATAGGATCACCTATATCTTTTTCTATTGTCTGCATAGGGGTATCATCATCAGCTATAACCTTACCTGTAGTCCAAGATCTATGTTCTGCATTTAACATCTCAGCGTAATCTCTTCCAGTTATTATAATGATACCTACCATTATAACAGCTAAAATGCAATATATATTGTAAGGTATGCTACTAATGAACATTGAAAATGTTGAAGGCGCTATCTCCGTTATACCTGCTGCCTCATATCCTTTTTTTATCATAGATAACTGATATCCAACCCATGTAGACAAAAGAAAAGTGCTAATAGGAGCAGCCGTTGAATCAATTATATAAGAAAGCTTTTCCTTAGAAATCCTCATCTTGTCTGATATATCCTTCATCGCACTTCCTACTATAGCTGAATTCGCGTAATCATCGAAAAAGATCAGCATGCCAAGAATCCAAGTAAGGACACTAACACCCTTTGGAGTATCAAATTTATCTGAAGCAGCTCTCCTTATAGCCTCAGATCCACCAGTTTTCCATATAAAAGCAGTTCCTGGACCTAAAAGCATTATAAATAGTAATATCTTCATATTCCAGGTGCTAGTCAATGATGTCACTATCCAATCAGCTGTCTGCGTAAAACCTAAGGCCCCAGCCTTTATAGAGCCAAATAAGATATTTGTTGAATCTGCGAAAGCCTGTACTTTAATTGCACCGCCAAACCAGATTCCTATAAAAAGTGAAATCAACACACGTCTTGTTAGAATAGCCAAAACAATCGCAATAACGGGAGGAAGAATAGATAAAAAACCAAATGTTTCTGCCCCGGGCATGTTGGATCTTATAGGTTACTAGATTAAATACACAAAAATCTTTCCCATTACCTTATCTTAAATTACTTTAATTAACCTACCACTAGGTATAACTCAATTTAAGTTAATCTTGCTTTGATATCCCCCATGTAAAACAGTTTAAATCTGTTTCTAATTCGATAATAGAATTTTAATTAACAAAGACTAATTTATTCTTTTTAAATTTGATAGTTTAAAATCGAATCATTTTTTCACAAACTAGGAGAAATAATTGGTTTTCTCAGAAAAATGTGAACTACCCCTACCAAAATCAGAGATTAGAAAGGTGCCTTCTCAACCACAAAAGATAAAAAATAAATTAGGTTAAAAACCACAGTATGACATCCTCCCCGCCGTAAACAGCGGGGCATCCAACCGTTTTTACAGGCTACCACCTACTTCCGGAACTTGATATACAGAGGTTCCTTCATCAGTAGTGGCTTCGGGCACTGCCACAGTACCCCCAGTATCAGAAGAGGACTTCTCAAACTTTCCGATACCTCGAAATGCTATGCTGCGTGCCCCATTCTCATCGCTGTCTACTTCAAGTCCACAGCTATCACACAAATCTCCCCCTATGCCTATCACCAGTCTCTCCACACCTTGAACACCTTTGAAAAGTGTACGCTTCACTTACTTCTACAACTTCTATACTTTCCCACCTTGCCTTGTACTTGATATATTCTCTCAGTTTCCAATATGGGAAGTTGTGTATCCTTCTGTTCAATCTTCTCCCTTTATCTTGTTCTTGTACTCTCTGAAGCTCACCAAGAACTATTAGAAAGGAGTTCTCCTTTGCTGCATCAATCATCCTCCTACTTATTCTATGGCAAATGTCTTCTATCTTGTTCTTGTCCTTATTACCCCACTTTCTCCTAACATAGCCGTTCAAACAGTTTCTCCGAAGAAAGAAGTATTTCCCATATATGTTACCTATATGAGTGCCATAGCAATGGGTCTGACGGCCGAGCAATGAGACGGCTCACTGCAAGTTTATTCAGACCCATATCAATACTTAGGACACTATCATAGTTTTTCACAGGTTCTACTTTCCTTTGAAACTGATAAGTGGAGTTCAAAACCATACTCTTTTCTAACTATAATTAAATCCTAGATATTGTATTCTTCTTTTATTTCTTCGTGTGGTACTATTAGAAATAAAACGCCACCATAGACATCTTCCACAGATATCCTTAGCCCAATAATCAAACTCTCTACTGTATTCTACCTCCTCTACCAAAAATATATCATTCCTCAAGTACCAAGAGTACTCCTTGTCTTTTAGATGACCCCAATCCATATACCCACCAATAGCCTAAGCAGTAGCCGAATATATACCCACCTCTTCACCTCTTATACACTGCTGAACCCTATTTTGTACCCCCCTTTTTAGAACCTCTAATTCACCCTTATTCGGTTCAGTTATCCTACAAACAATAGTTTTCTCAGCCCTCATCCCCCCATCAACCCATCTAACATATGCTAAACAAAACAGAATAAATTAAAGTATTTATCTAAAACCCACTCTCCTTACTCCCCCTCCCCTAATAGTTATGGATTTCTCCTTTATTGTACCTATCATAAATATAGCACACATACCCCCCCCTACAAACCATTCAGTTAAAAGAGCCTGTATACTCCCCGCCCCAAAGAACAAAAACCTACAGCCCCCCCAAACTCTCACAAAAGCTAATTTAAAAAAAGCGATCTGGGATCCATTTTTCACCGGCTATTGATATCTTCTTTCCACATTGGGGGCAGCTCATGTCTCTATTAAGATCTAAGTTTGTTATTGAGAAACCTCTACGGGTTATTAGTTCTTTATCGCAGTTAGGACAATAGGTTGACTCGCTTTGGTGTCCTGGAACGTTACCACAGTAAACATAATCCATTCCAACTTTATTTGAGATTTCCATTGCTTTTTCAAGAGTACTTATGTCAGTTGGTGGTTTTTCCCTTAGCTCTAAGTAAGGACTGAATCTTGAGAAATGTAGTGGAGTTTCTTGGCCCAAGTTATCTCTAATCCAACGGGATATTCTTTTAAAATCCTCTGGGGTATCGTTTTCACCTGGAATAATTAGGTTTGTTATCTCTACCCATACTCCATTTTCTTTAAATCTTTTTGCTGAATTAAAAATAGGTTCAATATCATTTATACCACAATGTTCGCTGTAAAATTTCTCGTTACCTTTTATATCTATGTTAATTGCATCTAAATTCTTTGAAAGTTCATTTATTACTTTATCTGACATATAGCCATTAGAGACAAATACATTATAGAGGTCCTTTGATTCGAGCATTATGTCTCTAGCATATTCATAGAAAACTGTTGGCTCGGTATAGGTATATGCAATTCCATCGCTTTTATTGCTCATTGCATTTTCTATAACTTCACTAGGACTTTCTTTTTTTCCTTTAATCTCTTTCCATCCTCTAGAAATCCTATAATTTTGGCAAAAATCACATTTAAGATTACATCCTACCGTACAGATAGAATATGCTCTGGAACCGGGTGCAAAATGAAAAAGCGGTTTCTTTTCTATAGAATCAACAGATGTGGAGACACTTCTGCCATAGACTAAAGAAAAAAGAGTACCTCCTACATTTTCTCTAACTTTACAAAATCCTCTACCTCCTTCCTTAATCTCACATCTCCTAGGACAGATATTACATCTCACATAATTGTCTTCTAATTTTTCGTAAAATGCCGTCTCTTTTTTAGCATCGTTCATTAAGTTAAATTAACAGTAAGAATGTAATTTATCTTTTGGTTTTTGATTTTAAAATATAAAAACAATTTGAGAAGATTGATTTCGGTTAAAACGCCCAAAAAATTCATTATCTATTTATCCAATTGATAAAATCCGACCTAGACTTTTTTTAAAATCCGTTAATTTTAATGTTTTACTCAAATCATTTAAATATATTAAGCTCTATCTCCGCTCCTGAAAGGAAGAGTATTAGCTCTCAGAGGAAGGATAAAATGGATACTGGTTTGAACAGAGAAAATATTTTAATTGAGGCTTTACCTTATATAAAGAGGTTTCATGGGTCTACAATTGTTATAAAATTTGGAGGACATATTGTTATCGATGAAGAGTCCATTAAGAACATAATAAAGGATATTATTTTACTCAAATATGTAGGAATGAAACCCGTTATAGTTCATGGAGGAGGCCCAGAGATTACTAGAGTTATGAATGAGATGGGGATTAAGCCAAAAAGCGTTGACGGTCTTCGAATAACCGATGAAAAAACTATTGAAATAGCAAGAATGGTTCTAATTGGAAACATAAATACGAAAATTGTTTCAAAAATAGAAAAAGAAGGAGTTAAATCAATAGGACTTTCTGGTAAAGATGGGAAATTATTTACAGCTAGGAAAAAGGGAAAAAAGAAGGTTGAGATAGAAGGGGAAGAGAAAAAAATCGACCTTGGTTATGTTGGAGAAATTGAAAATGTAGATCCTGAATTGATCGAAATTATGACTGAGAGGTCTTACATACCAGTAATCTCACCTATAGCTATCGGTCAAACAGGTATATCTCTAAATGTAAATGCAGATAGTGTTGCAGGTCGATTAGCACATGAACTTAATGCCCGTAAGTTGATTATGGCTACTAATGTTGATGGGGTCTTAAAAGACCCAAGTGATAAGAGTACACTTATTTCTGAATTAAGTATCAAGGAAAGCAAGTCCATTATCAGGGATGGAACTGTTGAAGGAGGAATGATACCCAAAGTAAAGGCTTGTATTAATGCAGTTAATAAAGGTGTTAAGAAGGCTCACATCATAAATGGTGAAAAAAACCATTCTATATTACTAGAAATCTTTACAGACGAAGGTATAGGAACTATGATTAAAAAAAATTGAAATAAAAACAATATAAAAGCTAGTATAATATAATATAAAACTTATTGAAAAATAAAGTAAATTAAGTTAGACTATTTTTGTTAATCTTGTCCTAATGTATATTAATGGATATATTTCAACGAAATGTCAAAAGAAATCAAAGAATTTAAGTGTTACTCAGACAATTAAATTTTTTAGATTAAGGGCAATTTTTTGCTCTATTAAGAAACTTTAAGTGAGGTGTTTTAAATATGAGTGAAGATATAAATACTCCTCCTACTCCAATAGAAGCAGGGGAAACTTATGATGTAGAAATTGAAGATATAGGTAAAGAAGGAGATGGCATAGCTCGTGTTGATAACTTCGTAGTTTTTGTTCCTGGTGCAGATGTAGGAGACGAAGTTACTATAGAGATTAAGACAGTAAAGCATACTTTTGGAGTTGGAGAAATAGTAGATTAAATTAAAAGACCTGCGAGTTTTTCTTTTTTTGGTATAATGTCAATAAGAGAAGTCGAGTTAGAGGGACATATAATAGATTCCCGGGTTTTACCCAAAGTATTCGACCTAATAATGGATATGGATGGAGATTTCGAAGTACTAGATTTCGAGATAGGTAAAGAAAAAGAAGACGAAAGCTACGCCAAAATACAGATAAGAGGAAGAAACCAAGGCCATGTCGATGATATTGTTAGCGAATTACACAGACACGGAGCTAACCTACCTGAAATAGAAGAAGTAGAATACGAGAGAGCACCTGCTGACAAAAGCCTGCCAAGAGGTTTCTATTCAACAACCAATCATCAAACCTATATCAGATACAACAACGAGTGGGTTGAAGTCGAAAGAATCGAAATGGATTGCGCAATAATTATAGATGAAAACAAAGCAATATGTAAACCGATTTCAGAAGTCAAAGAAGGAGAAAAGATCGTTGTTGGAGAAAAAGGAGTTAGAGTTGTACCTCCAGAGAGGCCAAGAGAAAAATCAGTCTTCGAGTTCATGAGCAGCCATGTTTCCCCCGAAAAACCATCAAATTCAATCATAGATCAAGTTGCAAACGAAATAATTAAGACAAAGAAATCAGGAGGAAAAATAGCATTCGTTCTAGGTCCAGCAATAATACATACCGGTGGCTCAAAACATATGGCATCACTAATAAAAAATGGATTTGCAGATGTTCTACTAGCAGGAAATGCAGTTGCAGTTCACGATATAGAAAACGCTTTATATGGAACATCACTAGGCGTTAATCTAGAAACCGGTGAACCCCAAGCTGAAGGACACAAAAACCACCTTTACGCAATAAGTGAGATAATGAGATCCAGTTCAATAGAAAATGCAATAGAGCAGGGAAAAATAGAAAAAGGAATCATGTACCAATGCGAAAAAAAAGACATAGAATACGTATTAGCTGGTTCAATAAGGGATGATGGGCCATTACCAGAAGTTATAACGGACACTGTAAAAGCTCAAGACAAAATGAGAGAGGCTATCCAAGATGTCGATTTAGTTGTTATGATGGCCACAATGCTGCATTCGATCGCAACAGGTAACCTGCTACCATCACATGTAAAAACAATCTGCGTGGACATAAACCCGGACACCGTTACAAAATTAACAGACAGGGGAACAGAACAAGTAATGGGAATCGTTTCAGATGTGGGAATCTTCTTACCTAAACTAACTGAAAAAGTCCTAAAAAACTCCTAACTCAATAAAATCATAAAGTCCTTAAGATAAACCAGGCTTAGATACAATATCTAAAATAAATCTCCTTCAAATTTATCTATTTTATATAAAAGATATTAAAAACAACTTAAGCTTCATGTTAGTTCAAATTTAATTTTAGGTTGTCTTTTCTAGTGCCATCAAATAGCTCTTAAGATTTAGGTACCAATATTAGGTTTTTTCTCCAGTCCAGTGAAAACTCCTCCTAAAGTGAAGAGAACCTCTGAATCACTAATTAACTAAAAATATATTCATTAAATTAATTTTTTTATGAAATATATTACTATATCAGCTATATTAGTTCTAAAGTACTTATTAATTCTTTAACACATAAATAGAACCAATTAAAACTCTTAATAGTAATCAAACGAAAGTTGATAATAGGTTAGTAAGCTAACCCACGGCTAAAGCTGTGGGCTTTCAGCGTGGACTCCCGCTCTGGCCGATTCCTCGGCAGGAGGCTCATACTCTCCGTTCGCGTTCAACATCCCGCTGTTCAAGCGCACGCCTACGGGTGCGCCTCCACCGGAGCCAGTTTGGTTCCGGCGGAGATACCGCAATCCAATATTCTTCGCCGCGTTGTAGTCGGCGTGGTTCTCGTAGCCACACTTCAGACACTCGAAGGATTCCCTCTCCCGGTTGTCAGGGTGTGTGAATCCACAGTGTGAGCAACGCCGTGAGGTATTCTCAGGGTCAACCTGTGCTACGTCGATACCATACTCGGCGGCCTTGTATTCGACGTACGCGTACAAGCGGTTGAACGCCCACTTGTGACCCCACGACGCACCAGTGCGGTCACGAATATCGGTCAAGTCCTCGAACGCTATCACCGAACAGTCGTGGTCACGGGCTTCAGCTACCAGTTCGTTCGATATGCGGTGAAGCGTCATTTTGAACCGACCTTCCTCTTTGCGTCCGACTGCCTGCATATTCTCGTGTGCCCACCGCGTCCCGTGGTCTTGTAAGTCACCACGTCGGTTCTCGTATTCCCGTCGCCAGTGGCCAAATTCGTCGCCAGTCCAGAACGTGCCAGTCGAGGTAACGGCGAGGTTGTTCACACCGAGGTCAACCCCGAGAACCGTTCCGTTCTCAGTAGTTGCCTGTTCCGGCGTGTCAGACTCCACATCCTTCTTACAGTGGATGTGAAACATCCAGTTACCGTT
The DNA here is from genome assembly GCA_001914405.1 of Candidatus Methanohalarchaeum thermophilum. Taxonomy (GTDB): domain Archaea; phylum Halobacteriota; class Methanonatronarchaeia; order Methanonatronarchaeales; family Methanonatronarchaeaceae; genus Methanohalarchaeum; species Methanohalarchaeum thermophilum. The sequence continues at coordinate 645,385 of MSDW01000001.1, read as the reverse complement.
CCTGTAGTGTACCTCCGCCCCTGTCGTCTCGTATTCGTCCGAGAAGAAGTATTCTGCATGGGGCGTGTCTCGCTTATTATCGGGAAGCACATAGTCGGCTTCAATACGACCGTCAACGGTCACCAGCGACACATACTCGTCGTGGAACATGGCAGTGCGGTGGTCGTAGACAAGGTGTGGACTGGTAAAGTGCGGCATCGACGCTTTCTTGCCTTGCTTCCACTTCTTGACCACGCTCTTGCAGGCTTCGGCGGCCTTGTTTCGAGCGGCTTGGACATGGTTGCTGTGCAACGCCGTCTCGTCGCGCACGTCCTCGTAGGTGTCGTCGTGGAGCGTGGTTTTGCTTGTGGTGACATATTCGCCTTGGAAAGCATGGCGTGTCACGTAGTTAACCGCCCACAGAAACTCGTCTACGGTGTCTTCAAGGAGTGCGGCGTCGGTACTGTCTACATCAAGTTTCACGGGAACAGTACGCCGCTTCTCCATATATCATACGTAGGCTTAGTAGTTCAAAAGTGTTGAGGGATGGGCCTTGTCGCAGTCGGTGGGTTGTCGCACGGAGTGTACGCGCCTCCTCCCACCCGTGAACGGGTGGGTTTCCGCGCTGTTACCGCTATGAATAAGTTGGTATTAGGTTAATGGACTTTATTGGTTTTTGCCAAGTTATTTAAATTTTAATGAGTGATTAATTTTCTTTAACTGAATTCTTTGTTTTTATCAGCTTTATCTCACCCATAAACATGTGAGATTTCGCTTCGCTAAAATTGCAGTCTAAAGGTATCTATTAGTTTTTATTTGTTTTTCGGGGTGGATCTTCTGAAGTCTTTTGGGGTGTTATGTAGCTTTCGTTCAATTTCCACATAGTTTTTCCATGTTAGTTTACATTCACATTCAGTTTCATTAAAGACTGTTTGGTCTTGATGTAAGGAAAAGTCCTTGACTCTTTCCAATACCTCGTTGTCGCATTTTCCACAGTTATGGATCCCTCTTTTTTTTCCACCGGCTACTGGTTCACTTACTAGTGTAAAGTCATAACTAGCATATTCTTTGAGTATGTCGGTCAGAGACCATATCCAAGGAGGATTGTATTCGTCTCTTTCAAATAGGTATTCAACGATTGTTCCTTTTTGTATATTGCAGGGATTAATCGAGATTTTATCAACATTTAATTTCCTTAGGTCATCTATTGAAGATTTTATATCTTCAATTGCTGTTTTTTCGGTTAAAAATGGTGGTTTAAGCAATAGATAGGTTTTTAGATTTATATTATGATCTTTAATTAGTTCTGCAGCTTTCAAGAAATCATTGTAAGTAAAGTTTTTGTTTATGCAATCTTTTCTTATTTCATCATTTGTAGTTTCTAGACCGATCGCGATCTCTAGTTTATTGATTTCACTTAGTAGGTCCATCAAATTGTTTTGAGTTATGAATTCGGGCCTGCTTTCGATGATTAGTTTTCTTATTTTTGGTTCTCTTTTTATATAATCTATTATTTTATCTCTTAGGTTTTTTGAGATCTCTTTTTTATCTAAAAAAGAACCTGAAGTAAATATCTTTAAAACAAAAGGTTTTTTAGTTCCATATTTTTTTATAGATTCTTTAAATTGGTTAAATATGTCTCTGTCTTCCACTTCCTTGGCTGAATCATATATGTAACCACACATTGTGCACCCGCTTTCCCTAGCCCAAGAACACCCTTTAGTACGAAGTATAACAGTTAAACAGTTTATCAATTCGTTTTTTTCCCTTATTTTAGATTTATTTACATAAACTGGCTTATCCTTTGGTTTATCTTTTTCTTTTTTAAGTTGATTTCTTCTTATTTCCTTTGCCCATTGATTTAAGCTCATTATTTCTCCTCTACATGTCTAACTTTAATGGCTATTCCCCTGTTAGACCGTTCCATTTCCAAGGAACTCATTTCTGCTCTACCGACCCCAATTGCAGATTCTCCCTCAAATAAAACCTCGTCATTTGGCCTGATCTCATCTCCTGCTTCAATGACTCCAGGAGCCAAAACTGATCCTTGTGGAACAAAGTTTTCTATTTTAACTTTATACATCTTAGGTATGTACCTGCGACCTCCTTCTAGAGTAAATGCCAAAAAACCATATCTATGTGTTAATGTAGCTATTTGGTTTTCATCATCAAAAAAACGGTATTTAGGATATCTTCCTTTTACCTGAATTTTCTTATAATTTAGATCCTTTAAACCTAATTGGTATTCCATTAGTGATCTAAAAATTTTCTTAGGGCGATTAATTCGTTTCTGAACATCCTTTAGTTCTCTTCTTAACTTCTTTATTGACTCCTGATCTCGGGGATCTCTCCCTTTTGATGTAGAAACATAATCTAATCCAAGTTCTTTAGAGACTCTTTCAGTAATCTCTCTCAGTAGTTCTTTTACATGAATCAAGATCTTTTCATAGTCCTTTTGGATCAAATATCTTCTAAGCGTCTTTTCTATTAGTTTCTTTTCATTTTCAGTCCATTTACCAATTACAGGGATATCGTAGTGTTGAGCTGGGTAAACTATGTCTAACTGGCTTGGGACAACTCCAAGAGGTGAGGTAAGTATTAATTTATCTCCTCTTCCCTTTCTTCCTTTTTCAATAATTTGATGTGTTTTTGAAAAGCTGTATGGTTTTCTAGCAGAACATGGCGTTACGACCAAGTAATCACTTTCACTCCCTGATAATCTATTCACAATCCTATCACGGAACCTTTTTATTTCAACTCTATTCAAAGAGTCCTCAGTGTTAGCATATAAATTACTTTTCCTAGTTACGGCAGTTCTTGCCTCAAGAAAGCTTTGTTTATTGTAATCTAAATACTTTAAAAGTGATGTAATCTCTGGATCAGGTCTTATTCTTTCTTCCACAAGTTCTCGTAGTCTTTTCTTTTTTAGAGACTCTTTTATTCTATTTATTTCACGCTTAATTGCATTAGAATTATGTCTATAGACCTTATCTATTCTTTTCCTTTTAGATAAAGATAAAAGCTGATTTACATCCTTATCTCTACAAACTTCACAATTACATGGCAAATAATCCAATTCACCCAAGTTTATGGAACCAGAATCAGTAAAATACCTATCGTTTGTCGCATAATACTTCGCCTTATAAGTATCAAATAAATCTATCCCCAAATAAACTAAAATAGCTAGATTAGTAGGAGTGGCCGCTCCAGGAATATATATAGCTGTATCTTCAGATAATTTCTCCTTTAACCCTACCAGAGATTCAATTAACTCCTGAGGCAAAAGTAAATTATCCACATTTTCAATTAGAACTGCTTTAAAATCCCTTAATTTGTTTAATTCTCTTTTATTTGCCGAAGTTGATTTGTTTACATTAATTGCAGGAATATTAAAGCCCTTAACCTCCTTTAATTCATCAATATACCCTATACTTTCTTTTAAGAAAATATCAAACACTTCTTCTTTAACATGAGGAGGAGTACTCTTTGTTGGTAATATATTGAAATCTACTCTACTATCAGAAGATATCTCCCGTTCATCAAAACCCCATAAACTACCTAAATCCCTCACCTTAGCTTCCTGGTCAATTAAACAGGGAGTTTCAAGCTCTATTTGATCACACTTCAATTCTCCAATCCGACCTGGTCCATCTCTTTCTAATACTTCAAAGTAAGACATTAAATTAATCCACTTTTGATTTATCCTATATCAATAAAAATTGTGTTGCACCTGTCTTCTGTGACTTCCTCCTCTACCAAAATCAGAGGTTTTGGAAAGGAAGCTTCCAGAATCCAGAGAGCTTCACTTCTTACCGCCGCCAAATCATCTCAATCCCGGGCCAAGGTTATCCAAGAACCTTTATTCAGGAAAATCCCTAGTCCAAGCCAGCAACCATGACAGACAGAACCCCCCAACCTGTCCACGGGCTTTAGCCTTGGCCACAACCCCTGCCCACGAACCAAAACCCAATACACGAAGCCATTTAAGCCTTATGAGTTGACTCATCCCTCCTACCAAAATCAAAGATCTTGGAAAGAGGTCCTCTCAACCATTAAAATAAATTAACAAAAATTGAATAAAGTGAAGAAGTAAGGTTTTATGTATGAGATTCAAACCTAGACTTGTTGCTTGGGAACTGACTCAGGCCTGTAATTTAACATGTAAGCACTGTAGAGGTTCTTCTATCCAAGAACCTGAAAGTAAAGAATTATCTACGAAAGAAATTAAGGAAGTTATAGATGAGATATCAGAGATTGGAAATGTTATAATTTTAACTGGAGGAGAACCTCTACTTAGAGATGATTTGTTGGAAATCACGAGATATGGAGACAAAAAAGGACTGAAAATGGTTTTAGCAACAAATGGAACATTATTTGGTGAAAATAAAGGTATAATAGATGATTTAAAACAAGCTGGAATTAAGAGAGTTAGTATAAGCTTGGATGGTTCAAATCCTGATACTCATGACAAATTTAGAGGAATGGATGGAGCTTTTGAAAGAGCTTTAGAAGGAATAAATGCCCTGAGAGAAAAAGGTATGCCCTTCCAAGTTAATTCCACGATAACGAAAAAAAATGTCTCTGAAGTTGAAAATATAATTGAATTGTCCCAAAAACTAGGTGCAGAGGCAATGCACATCTTTCTTCTAGTTCCAACAGGTAGAGGAAAAGATCTAGAAGAACAAGAACTTTCTCCACAGAAATACGAAGACGTACTAAATTGGTTCTTTGAAAAAAGAAATGAATACGAAATGGATTTCAAAGCGACCTGTGCTCCTCACTACTATAGGATTCTAGATCAGAAAGGAGGAGAACTTCACGAGGGAGGACTAGATGCCAAAACTGGAGGATGTTTAGGCGGAAAATATTTCTGTTTCATATCCAAAGTAGGAGAAGTTTATCCATGTGGTTATCTTCCAGTTGAAGCTGGAAATGTGAGAAAAGAAAGCTTTAGAGAAATATGGAATAACTCAAAGGTTTTTAATGATCTAAGAGATCCTTCAAAGCTTAAAGGGAAATGTGGAGACTGTGAGTATGATAAGTTATGCGGAGGATGTAGAGCTAGAGCTTACGCTGCTACTGGAGATTACCTTGGCCCAGAACCCTACTGCGTTTATCAACCTAACTCAGGTTGATAATTCAGATTGAGAACCTTTTTCTAGCTTCATCAGGTGATAGATCCTTAATTTGCCCTAATTCAATTTGGTTGCCTATACTATAGATTTCTTCAAAATTTTGGCCAAATTTATCTATAATCTTCTTAATTAATCTTTTAGCAAATTTTTTCCTCTTTTCCTTGTTTATGTTAGCAATTAGGGATTGACCAAATGGATAGGTATTAGATAGTTCTTCAGAGTAAACAAAGGGTGGTTTAATTTTAATTATTTGAGTACTGCTATCTGTATTGATTTTAAAATCGTGTGGAACTATAAGCAACCGTTTACCAGTTAAATTAAATGAATCAATCTTTTTGAGATTACGAAGAAGTTCAGGTCTCTTGAGAGATTCTTCCCCACAATAAAAAAATGCATTCTTTTTAGAGACAGGAGCAAACTTCTCAAACCAATTTTCCTCATCCAATGCCTTCATTAAACCAGATAAAAGAGAAGGATGAGCTCTGCTTCGCTCAGAAACTAATTCAAACAATTCTCCTCTTCTTATAGATTCCTTTACAGTATTAATCTCTCTAAAAGTCACATATAGATTATGTTTCGCTAGTTTCTCTTTATCATCTACCAGATCTTCTGCACCAGCATTTGAACAAACCGGACAAGAACAAGGAAGATACTCCATCTCTCCAACATCCCAAGTCCCTCTAACCGTTATATATTTACCTCGCTTAGCAAATAGAGCATATGCAGCTGAATCAAAAAGATCACAACCCAGTGCAACAGCAAAAGAAAAAATCATTGGATGACCAGCTCCAAACAAGTGAATCGGTTTGTTAACAGGTAGATTCTTTTTAGTAGGAATCACAACCTGAGCAAGTTTCTCAAAATCATATGACTCCATTATAGGAACAACCCCACCAATGCAGTAAAGATCAAAACCAATTTCACTAACCTGATTCGCTGCTTTTGATCTCAGATCACCATAAGAAGCTCCTTGAACCGGTCCTGCCACATTAAGATCATCAAACTCACCTATCGACCTAAGTCGATCCATGGTTTCAGCCAGATCCTTCTCAGCTTTATCCCTCGTCGCATCAGGTGAAGTTGGTATATCCAAAGGAACACCAATATCCGATCCTATCTCCTCCTGAAAATTAAGTATTTCTTGAGAAGTTACCTCTACATCCCCATAGACCGACAGTTGATATGCTCCTGAATCCGTCATTATTGGACCATCAAAACCCAAAAAATCATGTAAACCCTCTTTCAAAACCCTTTCCCTTAATTTTTCATTTTTATAGATTATATAAGAATTAGTAATCAGAATATCTGCACCCACATCCCGTATATCCTCTATCGAAACAGTCTCTAAATTAGGATTAACCACTGGCATAATGGTCGGAGTTTCTATCTCCCAATCACCAAGCTCTAAACTACCAATCCTTCCTCCAAAATCCTTTCTCTTTATCTCAAATCTCATAATATCCCAAAAAAATTCACTTAAAATAAATTCAAAACTATATTAGTAGCCCAATCTAATAAACAAATTGACAACTCCTCCAACACAAAGAAAACAAAAAACCTATACCCTAGTATCTTACCTTCACCTACCAACCTCACATAGGAAAACCAAGTAATCGCTAAGTGAACTACCCCCTACCATACCTACGCTTCCGCTTCGGTGTGTAAGGAGCTTCCCTGTTCAACCACATGACTTACTGGAATCGAAGTGGTTCCAGCAGAGGTCATTGTGTCTGAGGGCTTTGACTTCGGACAGTCCCTGCCCTACCAAACTTATAGCCTTATTTAGGATGTTTATGGCTGCATTCAAATCTCGATCTATCTCTAAACCACATTCTTTACATTTGTGGGTTCTATCTGTTAATTCTTTATCTACTTTATTATCACAATTTGGGTTTGAGCAACTTTTTGTGGTGTTTTTTGCTTCTACCTCTATAACTTGCTTACCAGCTTGTGAAGCTTTGTAAGCAAGCATAGAAACAAACTCATTCCAAGCATGATTAGCTATATATCTATTTAGGGCACTACTCTCCCCTTCCGATAAGTTCTTACTATCCAAATCCTCTACTGCTATTACATCATATCTATCGACATATGCTCTTGATAGTTTATGCAAAAAATCTCTTCGTGTATCTCTCAGTTTTTTGCACGCTCTCGTTAATCTCCTCTTTTGTCTCTTCCAGTTGTTGCTTCCTTTTTCTTTCCTAGATAAATTTTTCTGCTATTTCTTAACTCTCTCATATTTCTTCGCCAACATAGTCCTCAGGTCTTCTATTCTTCTACCCCTGCTATCGGTTAGAAAGCTAGACACATTTAGGCCTATCCCCATAATGTCGATATCCTCCGTGATTGGTTTTTTTGTCAGGTTTCTCTATCTCCAACTGGAGAATAATCCTCCACCCACCACAACTATATCTTTTTACTACTACACCTTTAACTTCAGCACCTTCAGGGATTGGCCTGTGAAAGCTTACAGGTATTTCTCCTACCTTTGACAGGTACATGTATCCTTTCTTCTTAATCTACTTTTAAACCCAACTGATTATATTCAATGATATTAATCGAGTTCTTGTACCTTAACTTTCCAACCTTCTCTCCCTTCCCCTTCTTTGTGTTTAGGCCTTTAATTGCATTGTATATTCTTCCAACGGTTTGCTGAGCAGTCTTTGAATATACATTTTGGAACTCTGGGTTTGATGTCTTTTTCCACTCTGGTAACCTATTATACATCTTATACTTTTGGTATTCACTCATCTGATTTGTTTAATGTTTCCAGTGCCTTATTGTAAATGTCTTTGTGTATCTTGAAGTGCTTCATCAGTTCTTCCATATCTTCCTTTGCTGGATTGGCATCGTATCTGTATGAAAGCGACTGTAAGCCCACCTTACACCCATTCATGGATCTATGGTTTAAAAGTATTATAGGGTTGATGCATCCCGCTACCAAAATCAGAGATTTTGGAGAGAGGTCTTCTCAACCACAGAAGATAAAGTTTATTTTAATTTAATCACAAGGATTTAAGATCCTATTTTTAATACATGAAGAGGACTTATTCATCAAAAACCTTTATATGCGATTTCACAAATTTCGTTAACGTTAACTAACTGAAATTACTTAAGGTGCTTAGGTATGAGAAAAGGTGTTAAGCCAGAGGATAATATAAGGCTGCTAAGCGAAAATGACGAAAGAGAAATACACAATCATGTTTTACAGATTATGGAGAACATTGGATTAAAAGTAAAGAACGATGAGGTCCTCAACTTCCTAGAAAGAAATGGATGTGAAGTTGATTACGATGAACAGAGAGTAAGAATACCTAGTTATATAGTAAATGACTGCATAGACAAGGCACCATCACAATTCAGAATGGGGGCAAGAGACCCTGAAAACGACATAATGTTCCAGCAGGGCCGTTCGTATTTCTGTGCATGTACTGGCCCAGTAACCAAAATACAGCCAGGAGAAGACTTAAAAAAACCAACTAAGGAAGACCAAGAAGAAGCAGGAAAGATATCCGACGCGCTCGACAACATAGACGTAACCTGGGTACTATACACTCTATCAGAAGACCCTCTACTCGGTTTAAAAGAACTAGATTCCGCACTAAATAATACAACTAAACACATAGGTCTTTTGAACTGGTACGGTCGCGACCTAGTCGGAAAACAGATAGAGATGCTTAAAGAAGTAGCTGGAGGAGAAGAAGAACTCAGAGATAGGCCACTCGCAACACTTTATGTAGAACCAACATCACCACTATCAATGGCCGAAGAACACGCAGAAGCAATATTAAAATGGACAGACCACGACTTACCCTACCTAAACTTCCCAATACAGTTCCCAGGAGCAACATCACCAGCATCACTAGCAGGTTCCATAGCCCAAGGATTTGCAGAAAGCTTCTTAGGGTTAGTTATAGGCCAGCTTAATAACCCAGGTAATCCATTCATAGGCGGCGTCTGGCCATTCCCAATGGACCTAAGACAAGGTGAAAGCCCATATTTCGCAGCAGAAGCAATGTTAATACAAGCAGCAGCAGGACAAATGGCCGAATTCTACGAAATACCAGTATACGGAACAGGAGGATGCTCAAACTCCTATTACCAAGATGTACAGATGGGAGCAGAGATGGCTCTAACAATGTGGGGATCATTCCTCGGAGGAGAAACACTAATCCACGATGTAGGTGTAGAAGGAGCAGGAGATGCAGGAAGCCCAGAGAGCTTAATACTAGGAGACGAACTAATAGGAATACTAAAAAGACAAGCAGAAGGAATAAATATCGACGACGAATCCTTCGCACTTGAATTAATAGAAGATGTAGGTCCAGAAGGAGAATTTGTAGCAACAAAACACACTAGAGACCATATGGAAGACTTCTACTTCCCAGAATTCCTAAAAAGAGTAAAAATGGAAGACAAAAGAGAAGAAAGCGACAAAGCAATAAGCAGAGTAAGGAATAAATACAACGACATAGTAAACAACTACGAACCAGAGCCCCTAGACTCAGATATCAAAGAAAACTTAAGCCAAATAATTGATGAGGCTAGTGATTTGGCTTGATTGTTTGTTAGGTGTTTGTGTTTAGATTTGGAGGTTGTTGTGTTATGAGTTATTTGGATGATATTAAGGATGCTATTAGTGATTTTGATGAGGATCGTGGTCGTGAGTTGGCTGAGGAAGCTGTTGATGAGGGTGTTGATCCGTTAGATATTTTGGATGTTGTTAGTGAGGAGCTTGGTAAGTTGGGTGAGAAGTTTGATGCTGGTGAGATTTTTTTGCCAACGGTTATGTCTGCGGCTGATGTGGTGAAGGCGGTGATGGATGTTGTTAATCCGGTTATTGAGGAGAGTGGTGGTGAACGTGACTCTGAGGGCAGTGTTATGATTGCCACTGTAGAGGGAGATATTCATGATATTGGTAAGAGCATGGTCGCTTCAATGCTGCTATCCAACGGATATGATGTAATAGACCTTGGTAGAGATGTACCAAACGAAGACTTCCTCAAACAGATAGAGGAAAAGATGCCCGATGCAGTAGGAATGAGTTCAATGCTAACCACAACCATGGGAAGACAAGAAGAAATAGTCGAAGCCCTACGCGAAAAAGGACTTAAAGACAAAATAAAAGTAATAGTCGGCGGAGCACCAATCACCCAAAGCTACGCAGACGAAATAGGAGCCGACGGATACGCCAAAGACGCAATAGAAGCCACAAAAACCCTAAACAAAATACTAAACAACTAAAAACAAAAAACAAAAAACCACCCCATCTTTATATTTATTTATTAAAATTAGTTTTTAATTAACTACTATTTAACAGATTTATTTAAATAATTTTTTCTATTAATTAAATAAGGGCCTTTTTTGGCTTAATTTAAAGTTATGATATCTCCTAAGTTTTCAAAATAAGTTTTTTTATGCTTTAATTTTCTTTTCGATTTCTTTTACACCTTTTTCTTTAGCTTCATCGCTTAGCTTGTATTCTCTTTCGGATCTATTACCTTTTTTAATCAAGAAATCTTCTCTTGCCATCCTTGAAAGATACGTGGAAACTGTGGAAAGGCCAATTTCTTCAAAGTAATCTTCGTATCTTCTCTTTACTTCTTTAGATTTAAACCAATTTTCTTTGAATTCCATATATATGAAGTATTTTAATTTTTCCTTTTTTGTTAGTTCACTGTGAGCAGTGGTTTTATGTATTTGTTTTTCATATTCGTTTATAGATTGTGAAGTAGAAGGTGCGCTGGATGAAGGTGAGTTCTTTTCCATCGATGGAAACTTGAGGGATTGTATAAGTTCTAGTATTTGTTTTTTATCGAGGTTTCCCTCCCATTCCACCGATGTTCTATATTCCTCCGCATCTATTTCCAAACTCACCTTCATCCTATTCACCTGCAGTATCCCATCCCCATTTCTTTTAATTCACAAGTAGTGAATAGTTATCTTGTGAACATGTGAATAGTGTGTTTATCATCCTATATAAAAGTTAAGGATTGACAAACCCAGTAATCATAATGAAAACAACAGTTCACACTATTACAAATCAAAAATATGTTTTAATTAAACTTTCAATAAAGTTCGTTCACAACCTTAGTTGAACTATTTCTTAACAAGAAAAAGTGAGATTAATTTACATCTCTAAAAGCTTGCAACACATCAAATCTATTTAAGATACCTATTATATTCCTTTCACCTTCTAATTCTTCAACCACAGGCAAATTATCAACTTTTGATTTTTTAAAAAACTTTGCTGCGTCCTTTAGTTCTTTATCTTCACTAATATAGAGAATATGTGGAGTCATATAATCTTCAACTATCTTACCATGATCATTATTTAGATAAAAGTCTAGGCAGTCAGTAACTGTTAAAACTCCAACAGATTCCTCACCATCCATTACAACGAAAAAATGTATGTTTTCTTCTAAGATCCTTTCAATAGCCTTTCCTATAGATACATCAGATCTTATAGTAGTAATATTTTCGTCCATCACTTCAACAACTTTCAAATCAACCACCTAGACATAAAGTTATATCAACCGCTAACCTAAAACTTTTTCCAAACCAAAAAAGCTCTTTGAACAGCTGTGAAATTGGATCCCAAAGCTAATATGATCAGCCCCCAATCCATGAGAAAAATACCAAAAATTTTTCCATTAAAAAGAGACGAGAGAAGGGCTGCTAAAAAAATTATAGAAAAGATATCCGATCTTGAAAAAAGACCTCCATAGATCCTATTAAAACCTATTGCTTCAGCTTGAGTTCCAACATATCCAGTGAGCAAAACACCAATCAAGGATAAAAAACCCCATAATCTCGAAGTAACCGGGGAAAAGATTAATCCAACCAAAATAACTGAATCTGCAGTTCTATCTATAGTGTGATCCAAAAAATCTCCAAAATCAGTATCCAGATCGTTTAACCTAGCCAATAATCCATCAAAAACATCCAGGATCCCTGAGATAGACATAAAAAAAGCTCCAACAACTAAGTAAGACCTATAAAAGAAATAAGCCGAAAAAAATGCCAAAACCAAAGAAAGAAAGGTTACATAATTGGGCTTAATGCCTTTTCCCGAGACCAATAACACAAGTGGCTTTAAATATTCCCTAACCCTGTTCTTAAATAGATCCAAAACCATACAAAACAACTTATAATTCTAAAGATAAATAAAATTAGAACTGAAGTGAGCAATATGGTAAACCTAGAAGATCTAAAAAAGGGCACTGAACTAGTCAAAAAAGGTTTTGCTCAAATGCAAAAAGGTGGAGTCATACTTGATGTCACCTCACCAGAAGAAGCAAAAATAGCAGAAGAAGCAGGTGCAGTAGCAGTTATGGCTTTAGAGAAAGTTCCTGCTGATATCAGAGACAAAGGCGGAGTAGCAAGAATGGCAGATCCCGCAATAGTTGAAGAAATAATGGATGCAGTTACTATACCTGTAATGGCAAAGTGTAGGATAGGCCATACCGTGGAAGCTCAAATCCTAGAAGCAACGGGAGTCGACATGGTCGACGAATCAGAAGTTCTCACACCTGCCGATAAAAGTTATCATGTTGAGAAAAAAGAATTTGAGATACCATTTGTATGTGGCGCCAGAGACTTAGGAGAAGCATTAAGAAGAATAGACGAAGGAGCAGCTATGATTCGAACAAAGGGAGAAGCTGGAACAGGTAATATAGTTGAAGCAGTTAAACATATGAGAGCTGTTCAAGGAAAAATACGGGAATTAGAAGGAAAAGAAGATGAAGAACTAAAGAAGGTAGCAAGAGAAATCGAAGCTCCTTATGAACAAGTCAAAGAATGTGCAGAAAGACAAAGACTTCCCGTAGTTAACTTCGCAGCTGGTGGTGTTGCTGGGCCAGCAGATGCAGCTCTGATGATGCAGATGGGAGCAGATGGCGTATTTGTTGGTAGTGGAGTCTTTAAGTCCGAAAACCCTGAAGAAAGAGGAAAAGCTATTGTTAAAGCAGTAAATAACTATGATGACCCTAATAAATTAAAAGAAATAGCCAAAAACCTAGGAAAACCGATGAGTGGATTAGATGTAGAAAATATGAGTGAAGAAGAAAAGATACAAGGAAGAGGTTGGTAAACCTAACTGAATCAAAAAAGAGGAAATAAAATTTCAAAGAAAAAAATAGGGGTATTAAAGCTTCAAGGAAGCGTTAGGGAACATTATGGTTCTCTGAAGAAAATATCCAATGAAAAAGATATCATTAAGGTAGATAACAAGAAAAAATTACATAGATGTAATTACATCGTGATTCCCGGAGGAGAAAGTACTACAATCAGTAGATTAATAACTCAAAAAGGATTAAAAGAACCAATATTAAAGAAAGCAAAGCAAGGAACCCCAATATTTGGTACATGTGCTGGCATGGTTCTTTTAGCAAGTTCAGGCAGTGAAGAAGTTGAAAAAGCTAATCAAAGTTTACTAGGGTTAATCGATGCCAAGGTCAATAGAAATGCATTCGGTAGACAAAGAAACTCTTTTCACATCAATATACCACTAAAATTCCTCGATAAACCATATAAAACCGTTTTTATAAGGGCTCCTGCTTACACGGAAGTAGGAGAAAAAGTAGATATACTAGGAAAAATTTCAGATAAGGTTATCGCAGCAAGACAAAAAAATATATTAGTTACAGCCTTTCATCCAGAATTAGTGGACGACAATAGAATCTACAACTATTTCTTGGAATTCATTTGACCTTAACTCTAATTTTAGATATATTTTCCTTTATTTTTATTTCAAAACCCATTTCTGTTAATGTTTGACCAACTAATTGACTAATAAAGCGTCTGGTTTCTTTAGATCTTAAAATCAATGTAAACTCCCCATTTCCCTCTTCTTGTAGATCGTAAAAATTACAGGATTCTATCCTTTTCAGATATTCTTTAGGAGAATCTATTTTTTCTTTAAGTTGTTCTGCGTGATTTCTCGCTACTTTAGATAGATCGTTCCAAAATTCATTTTCCTCAGGTAAATCATTTAAATAATCCAAGAAAATCGTCCAGTGGTCAACATCAAGAATTATATGTTCTCCCTTTAATAGCATGTCTGTATAAAACTTCACTATTTCCTTGCCCTCTTTTTCAATCAGATCTCTATTATTTGCATAAAAGTTTAGTGATTTTCTAAGGACTTCACTCTGATTACTATCTAATTCCTCCTTTAAATCCTCCAAAAGATCTTCAGTCTCATCATCCAAGACTATAGTAACTCTTCTCGGGTTTGATTTAGTCATGGTATTTTATTTAAATTAACATAATCATCTATTTCTATTTTATTTAAATCATCTTTATCAAGCTTTATATCGCAGTTAGTATATTCCTCCAGGCTATCGATAATCTCACTGATCTTGTTTTTCTTTTTTTCCATTAATTGATCTTTTCTCTCACCAATTTTTTGTTTCTTATGTTTGAGTTCTTCCTTTTCTTCTTTAATTGTAGAGATCTTCCCCTCTAATTTACTAATTTTTTGTCTCTTCGGCTTGATCTCTGCCTCCATTATTTTTTTCTTTTCTTTTATTTTATCTGCAACTGAATTTAATTTCTCTATTTCACTCTTTAGATCTATCTCTCCTTTTTTCAATTCATTTAGTTTCCTTGTTTTCTTCTGGTCTAACTCTATTTTCTCGTCACTCACTAAATTGTAAACTCTATCAATCAAATCCTCAAAGTACTCAATATCTTTATTAACTGGGATCAAATGTGGATTATCTGCATAAGGAATGTCTTTATTAGTTTCGTATTCGTATTTCCTTAGTATCCTAGATAAGAAACCTAATTTTGCACTTATTTCTTTTTTAGTTTCCTTTTTTTCTTCTTCTAACTCTTGAATTGTTTTTTTAATCTTTTTTTCTTTAGAAATATCTATTTCAGAAATTTCCTCCTCTAAACCTTGAATATCTTTATTTCTTTCATCTAACTCTTCTTTTAATCTACTCAATTTATTCCTCTTGGATTTTAAGCTATTTACAATTTCATCAAGGTCTTTTAACTCTTCTAAAATCTTTTTTTCTTCCTCTGTAGCACCTACTTCTTCCTTAATTTCTTTTGCTTTTTCAATTAGCGCCCTTATATTATTTTTAAGTGCCTTAACCTCCTCTTCAAAAAAATAGGACAAATACTTTGATTCCCTAGGAGAAGGAGATAGATCTCTTACCCTCTCAAGGAATTTCTCTAGGTCACTATAGCTTATATTATTTAATATATTCCTAGCTCTTCTACAGTAATCATTTTTAATTTGCTCGGCATTCCTACCCATCTCATCGGGAGTACTACTTTCCTCAAGCCTTTCAATGTTCTCTTTTATATCATCAACATATGACTTCAGTTCATTTTTTTTCTTGCTATCTCCACTAGAACCTTTTATGCTTTCATTAAAATCTTTAAATGCCTCTGAAAGACTAATACTCTTATTTTTTCTACCAAATATCTTATCAAGTAAAGACAAATTACCACCAAGAACACTACTTATGTAATTATTAACTCCAAAACAAATACACTTTGGCGAAAATATTTTAAGGTTGGAAATTAAGATATACCTTCAGCCCTCTAAGTACTGGGCAAAAAAACCAAGATAGCTGTGGCCATATTATTCAAGGATCTCTAAATGGCCGCAGTCATCTACAGTAATATAAAATAAACTGGAGGTCAATAAAATGTCAGAAGATAACGTCGTATATGTAGGAAACAAAGAAGTAATGAGCTATGTGTTAGCAGTAACTACTCAGTTCAACGAAGGATCAAATGAAGTCGTTTTGAAAGCACGTGGTAGAGCTATCTCAACAGCCGTTGATACAGCAGAAGTAGTAAGAAATAGGTTCCTTGAAGATGTTGAAGTGGATGATATCACCATCTCCACAGAAACACTAGATAACGAGGAAGGTGGAGAATCAAACGTTTCCTCTATGGAGATAACACTCAAAAGGCAAGGAGCATAAGTTTAATTTAAAAAACTAAATCTTTAATTCTTAATTTATTTTTTTATTAATTTTTATAAATACTTATCCTAGCAAGTTAGGTAAATAATCTCCTCTCATATAAATAAAAGATTTAGGGAAGGAGGATTCTCAACAAATAAGTTAAATTTTACCAACTGTATCTATTTCTACATAATCGCCTTTCCTAACCTCTCCAATAACCTTAGCTTCGTAGCCGGAACTCTTGCATATTTCAATGACTTTCTCGGTTTCTCGTGTAATCACAGCATATCCTATCCCCATGTTAAATACATTGTACATCTCTTTTTTGTCAACATCTCCGCACTCCTGGATAAAATCAAATATCTGAGGAGGTTCAATCAATTCCTGTATATGATAACCAAACTCTCCAAGCCTTTTTAGGTTATTTAATCCTCCACCAGTAATATTAGCTAATCCATTGATTTTACAGTCATTTAAAGCTTCTAAAACAGGTTTAACATATATCCTAGTTGGTTCTAGTAACTCTTCTCCAATTTTTTTATTTTTCTTAAATTCATCGTGATAAGAATACCCGGCCTTTTTTATAGATTTCCTAGCCAGTGTAAGTCCATTTGAGTGGATACCTGAACTCTTTATTCCTACGATCTTATCTCCAGTAGAGATACTGTCACCTAAAGTTAGATTCTCTTCAGAGTTAATAACTCCAATACAGGTTCCCGCAACATCAAAACCATTAACTATTTCGCTCAATGTTGCAGTTTCACCTCCTAGTATATTTATATTTGATTCTTTAGCTGCCTTTGATAATCCTCTGCCTATGCCCTCTGATACATATGGATCCGGGTCTTCAAATGTCAAATAATCCACAAATGCTATCGGTTCAGCTCCCGTAGAGATTATGTCATTAACATTCATTGCTATTAGGTCCTTTCCTATCCCCTCGTAATAGTTCATTTCATTAGCTATGATTACCTTAGTTCCCACACCATCCGTGGACATTGCAATATAAAAATCTCCTGCATCTAAAATACCTGCAAAGTGGTTTTCTACATTTATTTTGTTATACCCATCCTTTCTCTGAATATCTTCAATTTGTTTTACTAAAGCTGCAATTGCTTTTTCTTCCTGACTTATATCTACTCCAGCATCTTCATAGTCCATTAACTTTCCTCCTTCAATCCAAATGAGTCTAATAGAACCTCGTTATTTATTTTTCCATAGCTCTCAAATTTTCCATTATCTAAATTATTTACAACTATTTTAGCAGGTGCAAATACATCCTCATCTACTTCATGAAGCTTATAGTCAAACCTACTGAAAACTGCTTCCATTTTTTCGCCATAAAAAGAACTTTGATCTGAAGGGACCTTTGAAAAATCAAAATCTTCCTTTACATTTAAATTTACGCTACCACCATAGATAATAGAGTCATTTGTTTTAGCTAAAGCAATTTTTTCACTTGAAGATACTGGAGGGATAGGTGCAGTACCAAAAGCGCTTTCAACATTATCTATATCATAACCTAGAGCATCTAATTTAAACAAAGAAGTTTCTATTACCCTAGCTGCAACTTGTATACTACCAACCAAGCTATCAACAGGTGCATACAAAATAAAAAGGTCACTAGGATCTACCCCACATTGGTTACTGATCTCTCGTATATCATCCTTATCTGGTTCCTCAGCGGATTCTAAAGCTAATATACCTATATCAGAAACAAAATCCTCTTTTTCACTCCTAACCAATTTAGCCGGACCAGAAGCTATCTTATCTTCAATCTTCCAATCAGCTTTCTGACACTTATAACAAGACAAAACCGGGAGACCAGTATTTATCTGTACAGCAGGAAGTCTTAATTGGCTTATATTCATTTCAGTTAAACCAACTGTACTTACCCCTCCCAAGCAGACTTCAGAAAAAATTAACCCCGCCTCATATCCTCCAGCCGAGAAATCAAATATACTTGCCCCTAATCTCTCTTTCAATTTAACTCCTAATTCATCGCTCCATCCTAACAGTTCCTCTATCAAGCCATAAGTCGAGTCATTCAAATTAATTTTATTCACCCTTTAACCCCTATCTAATAAACCTTAATTTTCTAATAGATAAAGAGTCTATTCATTTCCTCAGATTACTATTCTTATTTTATTTAAAGTTGATGAAATCAAAAATAAGATTCATAAAAACTAAGTAATGATCGTTAAAATGTCTTCGTCTCTTAATTCATGATCTAGGCCTACCTGCTGGCCATCAAACTTACTTGATTCACCCCAAATTTTTGCATACCTAAAATCATCTAAAAATTTGTCATGTAGTTTTTCACAAACATCTTCTACCGTAGCATGCTTCTTTACCACCATAGGGTCTTCTTTATCAAAAGAGCCATTTCTTGGTTTCAAATAAACTCTCATTATATTTAATTTATCATATATCTTTTCTTTTAATTTATCTATATTTGCTCCTTCTCTAGCAGAGATAAATACCTTATCCTTATCAACCGGGTTAAAATTATCATTACTTTTATCTATTTTATTTATTACAGTTATTGCAGGCAAGTAAACCCTATTACCAGATAATTTATCAATCAATCGGTCTACGGTAATCTTTTCCCTCAAAATTACTCTCGCATTGGATATTTTATATTCTCTAAGAATTGACTTTATAGTTTCCTCTCTTACATCTTGATCGACCGAACTAACTATAGACAAGCCACCTTTCTCTTTTTCATCTATTCTTACCTCAGGAGGAGACTGATTCAATCTTATACCTGTTTCATACAGTTCTTCTCGAATTTTTTTGATTTGTTCTTCCTCTCTCCCTAGTTCTGTTACCAAAGCTACTAAATCAGCATTTCTAACAACAGAGAGTACTTCTTTTCCTCTACCTTTACCAGCAGAAGCTCCACTTATTAATCCTGGTACATCGAGTATTTGAATTTCTGCTCCCTTATATTTTAACATACCTGGAACCACTTCTAGGGTAGTAAAATCGTATGATGCAACCTCTGAATCTGCTCCAGTAATTGCAGAAACTAATGTCGATTTACCTACAGATGGAAATCCCACCAACGCAACAGTTCTATCACCCGTTTTTGGTACTGCATATCCTTCTCCACCTGAATCACTTGATTGTTGCTCTTCTAATTTTTCTTTTAGGTTTGACAACTTAGCCTTTAACCTACCTATGTGTTTAGAAGTAGATTTATTGTAAGGTGTTTCCCTGATCTCTTTTTCTATATCTTCTATCTTTTGCTTGAGGGAACTATTCATATTTATCAATACCCAAAGATATCATATCCCTCGCTACCAGTTTCTAACTCATCCAAATCAGGTTCACTAAATTCTTCCCGTTGTCCTTGATCCATTGCTAGTTTTTCTTCCTGGCACTTCTTTAATTCCTCTAGAAGAGATCTAAATTCATCTTCTTCAGTCCGACTCTCGGTGCACAATTCGCAAACTCTTTCAGAAAGTGTACATGGTTCTTTTATGCAACTTGCACATTTTTCAACTGGACATCCAGCACATGAGTCGGATGAAAAATCAAATGAAGAGCTATCCATGTTATCACACACTTTTTTTCCGTTTATTAATTAAATTAGTTTAGTTGATAAAGACCAAGTTTTTTTATCTAAATAGTTGAGAAGACACCTTCCTAAATCTTTTGATTTAGGTAGGTGATGAATCAACTACAAATATTTTAAGTGTTTTTAAGACTAATTAAGAGTAACTGGCAGTTGGTTGGGAGTCTGCCTTACCAAAAAGCAATCCCATGCCCTTGAGGTAATGGCTAAAGCCTCGGACTAACATTAAGAGGTGTATGGTAAGTAGTAAGGTAGATGGGTAAGCCCGAAACTTCGGGAGTAGGGTGTAGTGGTTGTGTGGAGCAACCAGAGTGAATAAGGGAGCCATTGTGTAGCTAATATATGGGAACTGTTCCCTAAGTCCAGACTTCACTCAGAGCGCAAGTTCCCTGTTGACGGTGTATATGAGACAAGGCACCGTGGAAAACAAACTCCCTTCGAGGATAAGGTCACAGGGAAGCCCCCTCCTAAATCATTTGATTTAGGTAGGGGTCACTTCACATTTTGCTTTACTCCGAGTATATTTTATGTAGCAATCAGATAATGAAACTCTAAACCATTTATTATAGCTGAAACTGGTCTTATATTGAATAAAACTTTTTCTCTATTTTAATGGTTCAGAATTCGAGTGACGCAATTTAAAAAGGAATAATTTATTCCTTAACTAGAAAGATTTGTTTTTTTATTTTTTTAATAGCCAAATTTTTATTTTTTACTTTGTTCTTTCCCTTTTTTACCTCTTCACTCCTTCGGTTTCTCTTAGGCTCTCTGAAAAAAGGCTTTGTGTGTAATTTTTTATCTCGGCTGCTTGTTCCATTTTATTTCCTTCAGTTTCTTCTAGTATTCTTTCTACTCTTTCCTTTACTTTTTTTAAATCGTCTATTACTCTTTCTCTAACTTCTTCATATCTGTCGTTTCCTTTCTCGGTTATTCTATAGATCCTGACTCTCTTGTCCTCTTCACTTCTTTCCTTAGTTATCAATCCTTTTTCCATTAAGTCATTTGAGGCCCTAGAGATCACAGGCTTAGAAAGACTCGTTTTTTCAACTAAACCAGTAAAAGTTTCGTCATCTTTGTTTAGAGTTCTTAGTATTCTCCACTCGCTTTTTGTAAAAGGCCCATATTCTTCCAAGCAATCCACATTCATGTAAGGTCCTCCTACTTCACTTAACACTTATTCAATATAAAATTTATCGACCTTCGGATCCCTAACCTACTGACGATATCCCTATTTTATACCTATTTGTTATTAAAAACATTTATTGTACTGGTTTAACTGCCTCAACTTCTGGAATCTTTGATTTCAAGTAATTTTCTACTGTATTAGACAAGGTTAATTGTGACATCGGGCATCCAGCACAGGCGCCCTTTAGCTTTACTTTAACAGTGTTATCCTCTATATCCACAAACTCTATATCTCCACCATCTGCTCTCAATTTCGGGGCAATCTCTTCATCTATAATTTCCTTTATTTGTTCTCTATCCATAAGTACCACATTTAGTAATTCTTTACCAAGATTTAATATTTATCCCATCGTGAACCAACTCACCCAAGTTAAAAGATCAAGAAAAAATCCTACCAGCTCCAAAGTTAAACATTTTTATTGTATGGATCCAATATTATTGAGCGAGAGATTTAGGGCCTGATCAACATGAAAGGAAAGCTCTTCACAATCGAGGGAATAGACGGTTCAGGAAAGACAACAGTAACAGAAAAAATATATCAAGAGTTAAAAGAAGAAACAAATAAAGAAATCATCAAAACAACGGAGCCTTCTACCACTTGGTTAGGAGAGGCTGTTAAAAAGGGACTTAATAGGGAGATAGATCCTATAGCTGAGGCGTTTTTATTTACATCAGATCACATAGAACATGTATCTAAAAAAATTAAACCTAATTTAGCGGAAGGAAAAGTTGTTATATCAGATAGGTATAGTGATAGCTTTTACGCCTACCAAGGCGTTACGATAAAAGATAATGTAAAAAACCCAATCCAATATCTAATAAAATTGAGGGACAGGTTTACTATAAAACCAGATACTGTTTTTCTATTAGATCTAGAACCCGAAGAAGCATTTGAGAGATTAGGGGAAAACAAAATAAAATTCGAAAAAATAGATTTCCTAGAAAAAGTCAGAAAAAACTATAAAAAATTATCTAAGAAAGAAGAGAGAGATTATATAACCATTGATGCATCTAGATCCATAAAAAAAGTAAAAAAAGATGTTTTAGAAGAAATAAAAGAAAGAATCAACTTTTAATTTTTAGAGACAGTTATTATTATATCTCTTCCCTCTATCTCCAAGATATCTACTTCTTCACCCTTGTAATATGGTTTTTTCTTGATGATAACAGCGTCTCTTGGCAAAGTAATCTCCCTATCACTCAAGCTTAAATCTATTTCCCCTGATCTAACTTTCTCTTTAATTTCATCTAATTCCATTTCCTCTAATCTTTCAACTATTTCGTTGGACTCCTGTTTATATTTAGGCCCTATATAGGACATATCTGGAGAGACATCAACCACCTTTTCATCTAAATTTGGTGGTTCCTCGTTAACAGAAAGATTCTTAGCCCAAATAGTGTTTGCTATATCCTTGACATTATCCTTTAAGAAACTCGGTGAATTATACAGATCAACGAGTTTTAGTTCCTCATTAAGGGGTATTCCTTCATTTGATTTGTATCTACGAATTCTCTTTACTATATCCCTCAAAATCTCACCCCTATTTATCGCTTCCTCGCCATGATAAATATCTAGGTCTGGTAAAAGCGAATTATGGATAAAGCCATCTGAATAATTTGAAAATGCCTCTTCAGCAAAGAAAGGTGCAAACGGAGCAATCATCTTTAGTACTGAGTCTATCGACTTAAATAGGGAGTATTGAGCCGAATAATCTTTTTCCCCATACAATCTCCACTTCACCATCTCTACATAGTTGTCTGCTAGATCCTCCCATAGAAAGCTTTTAACTAATTCAACTGATTCCTTGAATTTATATTCATCCATATTTTTCTTATATTTGCTTAAAACTTCATCTAGTTTAGCTAAAATCCATTTATCTGATAAATTATATTCCTCAGGTTCATTGCCCATTTTCTCTAGCTCAATATTCATAAGAGTAAATCTCAATACATTCCAAGTTTTTCTTAGGAACTTATTAGCCGCTTTGACATCCTTCCATTTAAACTGTATATCGCTACCTGGGGAGCCTCCTAAAGCAGCCCATAACCTAAATGAATCAGCATTTTCCTCTTCTATAACCTCTTCAGGTGGAACTATATTGCCTAAACTCTTAGACATTTTGTTTCCGTCTTCCCCAAAGACCATCCCATTAATTAAAATATCGTCCCAAGGTTTTTCATCTGTTAACTTAGCAGACCTCAAGATAGTGTAAAAAGCCCAAGTTCGTATAATGTCGTGGCCCTGAGGCCTCAGTTGCACTGGGTAGTTTTCCTTATATTTTTCTTCTGGCCATCCAGCTACATGTAAAGCTGATATCGAAGAATCCATCCAAGTATCCAATACATCCGTTTCAGGAATTATTTCAGGGCTTTCACAGCTACATTTATCTTCAGGATCCTCTTCAGTTGGATTAATAGGTAAATTTTCTTCTTTTGCTAAGATAACATCCCCACAGTTCTTACAGTACCATACTGGTATAGGGGTTCCAAAGATCCGCTGCCTAGATATGCACCAATCCCATTCCATCTCATTGACCCAATTTTCTAGTCTCAGATACATATGTTCAGGGATCCAGTTCACTGTTTTAGCCGTTTCAAGTATTTCATCGTTGTTTACTTCTACAAACCATTGTTTTTCTGAAATGATCTCTATCGGAGTGCTACATCTCCAGCATGTTCCCACACTCTGTTCTATCTCCTCTTGATCAACTAGATAATCTTTTTCTTCAAGATCCTGGATAATCTGTTCTTTGGCTTCATCAGTTTTCAAGCCCTTGTATTCATCTGCTAAATCGGTTAGTTTTCCTTGAGGACTTATCGCCTGTCTAAGAGGTAAATCGTATTTATTCCACCATTCAACATCTTGTTTATCTCCAAATGTACATACCATTACAGCTCCAGTACCAAATTCAGGGTCGACATCTTCATCTGAAATTATATCCACTTCTTGATCAAAGAGTGGAACCTTTGCTTTTTTACCAATATATTTTTTAAATCTATCATCTTCCGGATGAACAGCTACAGCTCCACATGCTGGCAATAGCTCTGGCCTAGTAGTAGCTATTTCTATAGAACCATTATCTAAGGAGAAATCTAAGTAATTTAGTTTAGTTTTTCTCTTTTCGTGTTCGACCTCGGCATATGCAATGGCAGTCTCACAACGAGGGCACCAGTTAACAGGATGATTCCTCTGGTATATTTCATCATTTTTGTACATCTCAACAAAAGAGAGCTGGGTCTTAGACCAATAATCTGGATCCATAGTGATGTACTCTTGAGACCAATCCACGCTGAAACCAAGGTTACCCATGGTTTCTTTCATTTTTCCAATATTCTTGTGAGTTAATTGCTTGCAGTATTCACGAAACTTTGACCTATCCACATCGTTTTTGGTTATACCTTTTATCTCTTCCACTTTTACTTCTGTTGGTAGGCCATGACAATCCCATCCTTGGGGAAACATTACATCGTATCCTCTCATTCGCTTATATCTTGCAACAAAATCTATATAACACCAATTTAGTGCATTACCAGCATGAAAATCCCCTGTTGGATATGGTGGCGGAGTATCTATCACATACTTCTTTGAATCTGAGGATCGATCAAACTCATATATAGAATTTTCATTCCACTCATCATACCACTTAGATTCCGCTTTTTCAGATTCGAATTCTTTTGGCATCATTTTTAGTTTCCCCTAATATCTTGTAATGGGTTTTGTTATTCCTCGGAGATTTATATCTTCATTAAACTTAATTTTCATCCCATCTTCAGCCGCAATGCTTTTAATATCTGTTTTTTCCTCTATAAATTCTGCTTCCTTTTTTGGTCCCTTATCCAACATCTTAAACCCAAAATGTGTCAAAACAACAACTTCAGGTTCAATTTCATTTACCAATTTCACGGCATCCTCGGTTGAAAGATGACCTTTAATCGAAGAATCCCGAGGTCTAGTTACATTCAAAACCAATAGTCTACTTCCTTCAAATTTCTTTCTCATCCCCTCAAAAAAAGAGGTGTCACTCGTATAACCAATTCTACCTTCTTCCGTTTTAATCACCAACCCATGTGTAGAGGGATCCGAGTGTCTAACCTTTTTAGGAGAAACCTCTATGTTACCTTTAAGCGCTATTTCATTTCCCTCCTCCAATAAAACATTCCTTGAAGTGAGATCTCTATGATATTCCGAAACCACTGGACCAAAGTTCCCTACTTTCCTTAATCCACTCTCACAGGATAAAAAATTCCCACTTTTATTCGTTCCTCCTCTCGTCATTGCTTCAATAAGTACTTCAATATCATTATAATGATCTGGATGTGCGTGCGTTAAAATTACTGTATTAATATCCAATGGATTAAGATCAAATCTATGAGACAGCAAAAGAGCGCCTGGACCTGGATCTATGTGGATGTTGTTTTTTTCATCCACAAATCTTATTCCACCAGTTTTCCTTCTTTGGTAGATTGTTGAAAATCTACCTCCCCCAGTTCCTAAAAAAGTTATCTCCATTTATACAGACTCCATATATCCTATAAACCAAAAAATTAATGTATCTATTCAAAAATTAGGCCTTTATATACCTTAAGTGACATCCCCACCTACCCAGATCAAAGATTAAGAAAGGAGACTCCTTGGCACTAGAATTAACTCCAAAACAAATCTACCGGAAAATCAACCAAATTAAACATATACTCCATTTATACTAAATTTAAGTTATTCATTAGAACTAGATCTTTATTATCTTTTAAATATCTCTTATGAAACAATCTTTCTATAGTAGAGTGAAGGAGAGACCCCCACAGCTTGCTGGGGGGTCACTTCACAAAAGATCCCTTATTTTATTTTTTCTTTTTAATCCTGTGATATTTCTCGATTAGTGAATGATGTTTAGTCTATGATCTTTGGTGACCTCCTCACCTACCTAAATCAAGATTTTGGAAGGTGCTTCTATCCATTCACAAGACCGGTATCCGAGATTAGTGGCTTGTTGCATGATAGTTTTCCAAGGCGAACACGGTTCGCCATTCCTTGCAGGTTCCCAAGGCTTACACTTATTTTCAGGACTCATCACCTATATCCATCACTATTTTCTGCCCGGGTTTAGGGTTCGGTCACTTGAACCCCGGTCCAAGTCTTCCCACGTATCCATTGCGGAAGAGCCTATTGCCCAAACACTCGGCCGTTCAAACTCGACATATAGACCTGGAACCTCTCTAAGCAATAGAATATTTTGTTTCTCTACTACATAAAACAACCCCAATTCATCACCCACCTAAATCAAAGATTTAGGAAGGTGACTTCTTGGTTAATAGGTTAAAAAACAAAGAAATAAAATAAAATAAAATAAAGAAAATGTGTTTTTTATGCTATACTTGGCTCTATCGTCTCGTCTTCACTTCTTTTTGACTCAAAATTCTCTGATATCTCTTCATATTTTTCTAGTTCTCCTCTTTGATCTGAGGATCTTACCTTGTTAATAGCTTTTTCAAAGTGATCCATAGTCAGTTCTAGATCATTTAAAGCTTCTTTTGCTTCTTCTCTATCCATTCCTGGCTTTATCTTTTCTCTGAGAGCTACCATGGATGCTTCTTTACATATTCCATTTATGTCTGATCCTACATAGCCTTCTGTTTTATCTGCGAGCTTTTCGAGATCTACGTCGTCTGCTAGTGGTTTGCCTTCTGTATGTATTTTGAATATCTGTTTTCTAGCTTCTTTGTCTGGAGGACCGACTTCTATGTGTCTTTCAAGTCTTCCTTGTCTTAAAAGAGCTGGATCGATTAAATCTGGTCGGTTGGTTGCAGCAATCACCACGACTTCTCCTCTTTCTTCCAATCCATCGAGTTCGGTGAGCATTTGGCTTATTACTCTTTCTGTTACCTGTGAGTCTCCTGTGGTTCCTCCTCTCCTTGGTGCAAGTGAATCTATTTCGTCGAAGAATATAATCGTTGGTGAAGATTGTTTTGCTTTTCTAAATGTTTCTCTAACTGCTTTTTCTGATTCTCCTACCCATTTACTTAATAATTCTGGGCCTTTAACTGAAATAAAGTTGGCTTCTGATTCATTTGCTATAGCTTTAGCCATTAGCGTTTTACCTGTTCCTGGGGGGCCGTAGAGTAAGATTCCTCTTGGGGGTGAAGTTGCAACTTTTTCAAAGGCCTCTGGGTAGCTTAATGGCCATTCTATTGACTCTTTTAGTTCTTGTGTTGCTTCTTTTAATCCTCCTACTTGATCCCATTCAACATCTGGTACTTCAACGAAAACTTCTCTCATAGCGCTTGGTTCGATCTCTTTGAGAGCGCTTTCAAAGTCATTTTTTTCTATCTCTAGGTCTTCTATTACATCTGCGGGTACTTCGTCTGCTTCGATGTCAATTTCAGGGATTATTCTTCTAAGAGCATTCATGGCTGATTCTTTGGCTAGTGATTCTATGTCTGCTCCTACGAATCCATGTGTTCTTTCTGCATAGTTATCTAAGTCTATGCCATCTGAGAGAGGCATGCCTCTAGTATGAACTTCTAATATCTCTCTTCTTCCTTCTTTGCTTGGTACTCCTATCTCTATTTCTCTATCAAATCTACCTGGTCTTCTTAGTGCAGGGTCTACTAGATTGATTTGGTTTGTAGTGGCTATTACTACTACTTCTCCTCGGGCTTCTAGACCATCCATTAGTGAAAGAAGCTGGGCTACAACTCTTCTTTCTACTTCTCCGCTTACTTCTTCTCTTTTTGGTGCTATTGAATCCAGTTCATCTATGAATATTATTGATGGTGAATTTTCTTTTGCTTCTTCAAATAATTCTCTTAGTTTCTTTTCGCTTTCTCCATAGAATTTACTCATAATCTCAGGTCCACCTATCGATATGAAGTTTGCATCGCTTTCGTTTGCAACTGCTTTTGCGATTAAAGTTTTACCTGTTCCTGGTGGTCCATGTAATAAAACTCCCTTTGGTGGCTCTATACCTAGTTTTTGGAAGAGTTCTGGTTTTTTCATTGGTAGTTCTATCATCTCTCTTACCTTTCTCAATTCCTCCTCCAGTCCACCGATATCTTCGTATGTAACATCTGGTACTTCTTCTGCTCCTTTTACTGGTTTTTCTTTAATTTCGATTTTTGTCTCCTTATCTGGAATAACTGTTCCTTTTGGCTGCGTTGAAACTACTTTGTAGTTTATAGGTCTCCCGAAGAATTCGACTCTGATTTTCTGGTTTTTAGATATTGGTCTACCCTCGATCATCTTTTTTATTCCTTCTGTGGACAGTTTGACATTGACTTCTTCCGTAGGAGCTATTGTTATCTTCTCTGCTTTTTCAGCTTCCACTTTACTGATTTTGACTCTTTCTCCAATACTGGTGCCTGCGTTATTTCTGACATTTCCATCTATTCTAATGATGTCGTCTGGATCGTCGGGATACCCTGGCCATACGATAGCTGTAGCGAGGGTTTCGCCTTTAATAGAGATTATATCGCCGCTCGTTAGATTTAATTGGCTCATTATTTTTTGACTGATTCTTGCTATGCCTCTTCCCGCATCTCGATGTCTTGCTTCTGCTACTCTTAACTCTATTTTTTTATCTGACATATTAAACCTCCTATAAATTTTTAGATTAAGTTTTTTTGTTTTAAGGTTCTAAATAAATCGTAAACTTTATTTTTATTTATTTTTAATTCGTTAGATAATTTTTCAGGGGATATCTGCCCATTTGTAACTAATTTTATTAATATTTCTTTTTCAAAATCCTTTTCAACTTTTTTTTCTATTTTCTTGTTTGCTTGATTTCTTAATTCGTTCATTAAGTAGCTGGCATACTTTTCTGCTTCAAAAAGTTGGTTTTGAAAGTTTTCTAGCTCTCTAATTAATTCAAAAATTGTTTTTAGATCTTTATTTTTCTTGGAGAGTTCTTTTTCAATTTTATCAATTTCCTTGAATTTTTTCTTGATTTCCTTGGCATCTTTTTTAGGGCTCTGGATCTCTTGCACATCTGTGTTAACAAAATATTCTGAAATTACTGATTTCACAAATAAATTATTTGAAATCTTGTAGTATTTTTTATTACCGCCCATATCCAATTCGTTGATTAATTTCTCTCTTTTTAATGCCTTTAAGTGATCTATTACGGCTTTTCTATTTATCTCTAGTTCCCTTGATAACTCTGTTACATACATAGGTTTCTTGGATAAGATTTCCAAGATTTTTCTCCTGTTTTTGTTTCCCAGTATCTCAAAGATCCCCAATTCAGTTACCTCAAGTAACAGTATGTCCTTGGTACTTAAATATATTTTGAATTCCCTGGCAAAAAGGTGATACCTTTTGTAACTGAATTAGGATCCCAAAATTTCCTCTATCTCATGAAACCTCTTCCTGATAGTAACGACACTAACACCCGAAACCTCACTTAACTCCCTTTGAGTCATCTTAACCTCCTTCCTCCTAGCAGCAATATAAATTGAAGCCACAGCTATACTCACCGGAGATCTACCACTCAAAACCCCTTCCTCCATAGCCTTCTCAGCTATTTCATTACTCAAATCCTCTACATCCTTACCTAAACCAACTTTACTCACAAATCTGGGAATATAATCAACCGGAGAGGTGGGCTCCAATGAAACATCCAGATTCTTAACTAAAAACCTTTCAGCTCTAGCAATCTTTTTTTTAGAAACTCTAGCAACCTCTTTAAATTCATCCAAAGTCCTAGGAACATTATAATACCTACACGCTATATATAAAGCTGCAGCTGCTATTGATTCTATACTTCTACCTTTAATTAAATTCTTATCTGATGCAACTTTATAGATAACAGAAGCAAATTCATGAACACTTTTTGAAAGAGATAATTGAGTGCTGATCCTATGTAACTCCTGAAAGCCAACAGACAAACTTCTTTCCTTTCCACTCAACCTCCTAGATTGAGAATGCAATCTCCTTAACCTAGAAAGATACCTTCTTTTCTCTGGCGAAAAATCTTCACCAGAAATTCCATAAGATCCTATTTCAGTAGACAGCCCCTTATCATGCTTCGTAACAGAAACCGGTGGCCCTGACCTCTTCTTCTTATCCCTCTCTTCACTCGAAAAAGCCCTCCAATCGGGCTTTCTATTCAAATAATCTTCCTCAAGTATTAACCCACACTTTTCACATCTGAGCTTATTTTCTTCAACAATTAACATGCCGCCACACTCAGGGCATCTCTCTTTATCTTCTTCTTTATCAGACATAGGTCCATATAAAAATAAGAATCCTTGATAAATAATACCTTCAATTAGAAAAGAATGCCAGATATGTCCATATAAAAAAAAGAATCTTTGATAGATAAGCCCTTCAATTAGAAAAGAATGCCAGCATCTCTGGCTTTTTTAAGAATTTCTTCTTTCTTGCTTTCCTTTAGACGAGTGTAATTTATTTTATCAGGATTTTTTATCATATCTAATGCTTCAGAACCATAATAAATATCTTTTCCCATAAAAATAACGAGTTTAATCTCTCCTTCATCAATAAGAATATAGCCATCTCTTATTTTGTTATTTTCTTTAACTTCAGTTTCAGTATGTATAACTCCTTTAAAACTTTCTCCTTCACTTAAACCTTCTAAAAACTCCTCAAACTCAACTTCTCGTCCATCTAATTCGGTTTTATAGTACATGTACTTTAGCTTGCTCAGCAGTTTTTTTACTTTCTCCTCATCCACCATTCTACATTTCCTCTCCTTCTTTGTCCTTCGTTTTCATATCATTATACTCTAGTGATTGAATATAATTGCTTCCCTTAACAAATTCTATTATAGAGGGGATTTGGCCCTTTTTTGCTTCTAAGTAAACATTATTCGTTAAGCTATTTACCTCACAGCTTATCCCAAATTTTTTCATTATTTTGTTTTTTATGAAATTGGAAAAAGCCTCATTGGAGGTTGCTGGCACTATAAATAATGGAAGCCTGTCCCTATCGAAGTTTAACTCTTCTAGCCTTGGATCAATAATTTTTTCACTAGACATTTTAATTTTAAAAAGAACTTCATCTTAATATATATTAGGGGTTTTTTATTTATTTTTATCAATGTTTGTTATTTATTTTTATCAATGTTTGTTTTTCTATATCTAGCCTGGGCTTTTTAATTTTTGCCTTAATTTACGGCCCTCGCTGCTTTTTAAAGGAAAGTAAGTTCCACTATCTTAGTAAAAAAATGTTTAAATTTCCACTTAAAAAGTAAAGATATGTAATAAGCTTATTCTATGCAAATGTATTTCTATTTAGCTTAAATTTAATTTACCAGATAGGCTAAAAATAGTCATTATGATGATTTAAGAGAATTAAGTCTAGCGAAGTTTATTTAAAGTTCAATGTAGATGAAATAATAAAGGTTTTATCCTAAATTGAATTAAAATGGGTTATATCTCTGTAATAATGAAATTACTAAAAGTTTTAGATGAAGAAGAAAAAGGAAAAACACTTTTTGGTGGGAAAGGATATAATAAAACTTTAGATTGGATAGATGATGATTTTTTAGGTTTCATAGTTATAAAATTCCCTGAAAAATCTAATAAAAGAGGAGTTCTAGTTTTAAAGAATAATGATGAAATCTTAGCTGAATATAAAAACAATAAATCTCATTTTAAAGGCAATAAAGCATTAAAAGAGATTAAAAAACTTTTTAATGACGATAAGTCTATTATAGAAACATATAATACTAACTTAGATAAAATTAACGAAATTATTGAACAATATCCAAACCACAGTGTCCAAAAAAAAGAGCTAAATGAATTCTCAATTGGCAACCTAAAAATCCCAAAAGCCAAATACATTACACAAATAGAAGATCTAGAAAAACTAAAAGAAATCTTGGAAGAAAATAGATTAACCGGATATGCTAAATCAAAGGAAGAGAATTCTATTATCGTATTCGTAGAAGGCAAAGTAAAAGGAGGAGCATATAAAGATGAAATGGGGCTACTTAAAAGAGATGAATCTATTTTAGATATAAGAGAAAAATCACCCTATCTCGTAGCCGAATTCATGTCGGATCCTCCAATCGATGACCTAATAAAGCAAATAAAGTTTAAGTCACCGGAAAAGTTTTGGGAAAGCTTAAAAGAAAGGCCAAAAGAGAAAAAAGATGCAGGAGGATTCGGTAAATCTAAAATAGAAGTTACTTCAAACGGGGAACCAGTTGAAGATGCAGTCATTGAATTCAAAAAAGGCGGAAAGGATCTAGGTATAGCAAAGACTCATGCCAATGGCAGAGCCGAGAAAAAAATAAGACCCGGAGAATACGAGATTACCATTAGAAAAAAAGGTCTCAAAGAGAAGAGCTTTAAACTGTATATAGAAAAAGGAGAAAAAGTAGAAAAAAGAGTTGAACTAGAAACCAAAAAAATAAATTTAGGGCTACAGATATTAACTAAAAATAACTATCCTCTAACCGCGGCAAATGTCGAAACTTTAAAGGGCCTAAAAAGAATCGATAGAGGTAAAACGAACGATAAAGGTGTTTATGAAACGATTTTACCTGAGGGCATATACTCAATAAAGATAGAAAATAAAGAATTAGAAAAAAATTTTAAAATAGACCTAAAGAACTTTAGTGGATATGAGAAAAAAATTTTGATAAAATTTGATAAAAAAAATATAGTTAAAGAAAGCAATAAAGTAAATAAAGAGTTAAAAGATGTCTTAAAGGAAAAAATCAATAAATATCTCCCAAATAAATAAGATGTCCTCCAAAAATCTTTTTAGCTGCCCTAACTGTGGAAAAAAATTTGAAGAAAAAACAAATCTAGTTGAACATTTAAAAAATAGCCATGTTAGCGAAATACCTATAAAAGAAGAAGCTAGTCTTAACTTAGAAGAATTCTTAGTCAAAGAGAATAAAAACAAGTTTGACTTTAACCGCAAAGAAGTAGAGGAATACCTGGAAACGAAAGAGGCACAGGAAGACGAAGAAGAAATTAGAAATAAAAAAAAATTAATCAAGTACTTTAAGAAATTAAGACCGAGCAAAAGCGATGAAGGGAAATTTGAAGAGTATTCAAAGGAAAAACATGGGCCTTTAGTAGATTTAAGTATCAGTGAAAGTGCTAATTATGACGTAATAGATACATATAGTGTAAATGAGCCTTATGCCTATATAAGGATAACATACGATCCTGAAACCCATACAAATACCTATAGGATCATAGAACCAGATCTAAATGAAACTGAAAGAAAAATACTTGATGAACTTAAAGAGAAATTGGTTAAAAACATAGATATAGATCTAAGAGAAGTCGAAAAAGATGCAGAGAAGCATCTAAGGAAAAAAATAACTGAGATACTAAGGAACTTGGGGATAAAATTAGGTCCTAAGCAGAGAGAGAAAATAATCTATTTCTTGGTTAGAAACTTCTATGGATTTGGAAAAATCGATCCCTTGATGAAAGATCCAAGAATTGAAGATATTTCCTGCGATGGCCCCAACATTCCAGTTTATATCTACCATCAAAAGTATGAATCTGCCAAAACTAACATAACATTCAATGAAGAGAGTAAGCTAGATTCTTTCGTTATTAAATTAGCTCAGAGAACCGGCAGACATATCTCAGTAGCTCAACCATTATTAGATGGAACTCTTCCTGACGGGTCAAGAATACAGATTTCGCTGAGCAACGAGGTAACTACAAAGGGAAGTACTTTCACCATAAGAAAATACAGAGAAGAACCCTTTACACCTCCTGATTTAGTTGATTTTAATACCTTTTCATCAGCAATGGTGGCATATTTTTGGCTAGCTGTTGAAAATGGTAAGAGCGTCATATTCGCAGGTGGAACGGCCAGTGGGAAAACTACGAGCTTAAACGCTATATCTTTATTTATTCCTCCAGAGATGAAGATCGTTAGCATAGAAGATACAAGGGAATTAAATCTACCACAACCAAACTGGATTCCAGGAGTAACGAGACAGAGTTTCGGAGGAACCGAAGAGACCGAGATAGGTATGTATAAGCTACTGAAATCAGCTTTGAGACAGAGACC
Source organism: Candidatus Methanohalarchaeum thermophilum (assembly GCA_001914405.1). Taxonomy (GTDB): domain Archaea; phylum Halobacteriota; class Methanonatronarchaeia; order Methanonatronarchaeales; family Methanonatronarchaeaceae; genus Methanohalarchaeum; species Methanohalarchaeum thermophilum. The sequence goes on along the minus strand of MSDW01000001.1, from coordinate 611,569 downwards.
TGAATATGTAGTTGTAGGAGAAGTAAGAGGAGAAGAAGCCTATGTACTCTTCCAGGCAATGTCCACTGGACACACTTGTTTTTCTACAATGCATGCGGATTCAGTACAATCAGCCGTACATAGATTAGAGAATCCTCCAATTAATGTCCCTAGATCTATGTTAGAGTCTCTAGATATTTTTTCAATACAAACTCAAGCAAGGATCGGGGGTGAAAGAGTAAGAAGATGCAAAGATATAGTGGAAATAGTTGGAGTAGATCCACATTCAGGAGAACTTTTAACTAATAAAGTATTCACCTGGATCCCCGCAAGAGACGAATTCAGGTATTCAGGGACTTCTAATATATTTGAAGAAATTATTGAAGAGAAGGGAATGAATGAATCAGAGATAGAAGAAGAACTTGAAAGAAGACAGAAAATAATCGAATGGATGCGATTGAAAGACATTAGACACTACGAAGATGTTGCCAAAGTAGTTGTGGGATACTACAGAGAACCCGAAAGAATAATGGAAACCGTGAGGGAAGAACTCTATGAAAAATAGTTTCTTCCAAAAAATAGCATTTTCTATATTTGGCAACCACATTGAAAAGAATAAGAAAAATTACCATAATATAACTAAAAATCTTCAGAAAGCTAGAATGGAGGTTCCAGCAGAAATTTGGTTATCTAAAGCATTATTTACATCACTAATAGTTTTTTCATTGGTTTTTTCGTTTTTAATTGCCACAGTAGTTTATTTTGGTGGCCTTGAAAAAATAATAGGAATTGACCTAATCGATTTGGTTTTAAACTACAGGTATTATTACATTGAATTAACACCCAAAAAGGTTATAGAAACAGTTTTAGTAGGGCTCTTTTTACTATCTCCTATTTTATCAGCGTTAATCATTTATCAAATATTTAAGTGGATTCCAAAATTTAGAGCTAATCAAAGAGGAAGAGAGATAACCTCAATGCTTCCATATGCAGTTAATTACATATCTGCTATGGCAGGAGCAGGCGTAACTCCTCCTAAAATCTTTAAAAATCTAGCAGAAGCTGAAACATATGGTAAAGTAAGCGATGAAGCTAGATATATCTACAGGAATACTGAAGTATTTGGAATGGACATTATAACTTCGCTAAGACATACCGCAAGAAATACTGCCTCAGACAGATTTCAGGAGTTCCTACAGGGAGCAATTACTACCTTGACCTCTGGTGGAGATTTAAAGAATTACTTCAAAAGAAAAACTGAACAGTACATGCGGGAAAGCAGACAGGAACAGAAAGAGTTTCTTGATACATTAAGTTTAATAGGAGAGTCTTATGTAACCACCTTCGTTGCAGGCCCCCTTTTTATTATAGTAATGGTCGTAGTAATGTCGATGCTAGGCGGAGCAAATGTAATGATTCTTTATCTAATAGTTTATATAGCTATACCGTTTGGTACAGTACTTTTTGTCTTATTAATAGATATTATAACTCCTGAGGTTTAATAGATGAATAAAGAATCGGAAAACATTCAGGAAAGAGATCTTAAGAAGGAATTAGAAAGTTACCAAGAGAGAAGTTTTATTGATATATTATTTAAATCTCCTCTTTCTCTAATCAAACGCAAACCGATTTATTCTTTTTTGGTTACATTCCCTATTGGCTTGATCATTGCCTTAGCTTCTACCTACGTGTTCATAGTTCAAGGAGATAATTTCTGGGTAATAGATGATATTTTGTTATTCACCACTATAATAATCGTAACCCCACCTGGGATGTTATCATATTACAAGAAGAGAAAGAACAAAAAGATCGAAGAAGAATTTCCAGATTTTTTAAGAGACATAGCTGAGTCTAACGGATCAGGTATGACATTAACTCAAGCTGTTCATAAGGCTAGAAAGGGTTCTTATGGCAAGCTTTCTCCTGAAATAAAAAAGATGAGTGATCAGATCTCCTGGGGGATATCATTTAACGAGGCGTTAAAAAGATTTTCAGGTCGCGTGAAAACGCCTCTAATCGAAAGATCAGTTTCCCTAATAACAGAGGCCGAAAAAGCAGGAGGAGATGTAACTGATATATTAAATGCAGCTGCCAAAGATGCTAGAAAAGTTAAAATGCTAGAAAAAGATAGAAAAGGTAATATGGCTATGTATGTAGTCATTATTTATGTTGCATTTTTTGTTTTCCTTGCTGTAATATTAATACTATATAACTCCTTTATACCTGTGATGACTGAAGCTACATCGTCTACAGAAGGGTTATCCAGAACCGGATTAATGGCTGGAAGCTTTGACCCTGACTTATATCAAAGAATTTTTTTCCACGCATCAGCTATACAAGGATTTTGTTCCGGTTTAGTAGCTGGTAAAATGGGTGAAGGAGATGTAAAGGCTGGATTGAAGCATTCAGTTGTTCTTTCATTAATAGCGTATGTCGTATTCCTTATATTTTGATTTGATTTTATTAATAGCGTCTTTAAGTTCCATCAGATCTTGGTCACCAGTTTTCATGTCCTTTAAAGAAACCTTATCCTTTTTTACTTCTTCCTCACCAATTAATATCGCATAAGGTATCTCTAGCTTATTTATATGGGAGAGCTGAGCTCCTATCCCTCTATTTTGAAGATCTATTTCCGCTGGAAAACTTTTTCTAGCTTCTCTTAATACTTTCATAGATTCTTCTCTGAATTCCTCTGAAACTGGAACTATATATGCCATTGATCTAGGTCGAGATTGTATTTTCTCACCTTGTATCTCTAATGCATCCATTATTCTATCAAAGCCTATAGCAAAGCCTGTGGATTTGAATCCTCCCTCAACGAACTCTGGAAATTCATAGGATCCTCCTCCACATACTTGGTTCTGTGCTCCTAGTCCAGGAACAAATGCCTCAAAGACTATTCCAGTATAGTAATCTAAGCCCCTAGCTATTCCTAGATCTAAACTAAAATCAGAAACCCCATAATAATCTAATAAATCAATTAATTTATCTAAATCACTTAATCTACCTAATACAGATTTATTTCCCTCTAATATCTTTCCAGCTTTATCCAATATCTCTCTAGGTTCACCTTCCAGCCCAAATAATTTAATTAACTTGTTTTTAATTTCTTTAGTAATGCCATAGCTGTTTAAAACAGTTTTTAGTTCTTCAACATCTTCTTTATCCATTACCGACATTATTTTATCCTGTGCATCTTCTTCAATATCTTCTGACTTTAAAAGCTCTCTGATGACGCCAAGATGCCCTATTTTTAGGTCAAATTCTAAATTCAATTCCCTTAAAATTGAATCTGCTAGTGAAATTACTTCTGCATCAGCCTCCAATGTCTTACCACCTAGTATCTCAGTACCAAATTGCCAGAATTCTCTGTAACGGCCTTTTTGAGGCTGTTCGTACCTGAAGCAGTTACTGAAATAAAATAACTTAATTGGTTTCGTCCTAGATTTTAATTCATTTGAATAAAACCTCATAATAGGTGCAGTCAATTCAGGCCTTAAAGCTAGGCCTCTGCCACCCTTATCTTCAAACTTGTATATATCTTCTACAATTTCTTCTCCTGATTTTAGCTTAAAAAGCTTTAATTTCTCGAATGTTGGAGTCTTAACTTCCTGATAACCGCATCTAGTACACAGATTCTTCATCTTCTCTTTGACCTTATTTCTTTCCTCCATCTCCTCAGGACTAAAATCTCTAGTACCCTTTGGCCTATCAATTTTAATAGTCTAAACCTCCTTTTAAAGTTCTTTTTTCTTCATTAAATACTCTCTAATCATCCTTGGAAAAGAATTTGCTCTAACAAATCTCAATCCCAATCTTTCAGCCCATTTCTCTATACCATCATCCGCTCCTACTACTGCAGCATCAAGCTCCTTTGACAACAATAAAACATCTATATCAGGAGCACTATCCAAAATACCATACCTTAAAGCATCCCTATATTTATCCCTAAAATCACTAATCTTATTACCTATCTCCTTTCTTTTTATCTCCTTCTCAATCTCTTCACTATCCATCTCCTCAACGGATCTATGCAAACAATTAAGTGAAGAATCCCAAATTGCATCCTCCGCAACATTCATCCCTTTATTTATTCTTCCCCGCATATAGTCCACATATTCATAAAAGATCCCAGCTGGAATATCAACTTCGTATCTATTCGGTGTCTTTTTAACTAACCAAGTATCCAATTTCACTTTAACCTCTTCATCACAATCATACCTATCAATAAACCCAGTCATCTCCTTATAAACCGTAGGATAAGGCACATAACAACTTATATTTAGTTTCAACCTAGCTTTTGATATCAAATCCAATATCTCACTCATCCCCTCACACAAAGAACCATAGTCTTCCTTTTCCCGAGTTTCAACATCAGTCAAAGCCGTTGTATCCAACACAAAGTATTGTTTTTCCGTCAAAGCATTCACCTTAAAATTATACTTTTAGATCCTACTACCTTAACTTGTTTCTTAATCCCTCTAAAAGCTAATAAACTAACCACTTAAAGATACTATCCTCCAACCACAACTGAACCTTGAAAGAATCCCCCATATAAAAACTTTTTCCCAACACACAAGATAAATTATACTGTTTAACTAAGTAGATTTCCTATATCTATCAGGCTCCTAGACAAGATCAGTTAGATCCTTCCTTCACCAAAGATATATAGTAAGTAAATAACTCTATCTGATCTCACCATAAACTATTTTAATTCTTGGTTTATCTTTTCAGATTTCTACTATCTACACTTTCCACCCAATTAGAGATTAATAAAAGCATCTTACTTTCCTTATATCCATAAAATTATTTTGTATAGACGAAAAACATGATTTTATTCAATTACTATTTTATTTCTAAAAAGAATTCTCTCCTTATAAACTCGAAATGATTAATTTTCCTGAAAAAGAAACTTACACGGAAAGACAAATTACTTAAGATATAAGATAATAATCACTTCTCGAAGTACCTTGAAACTAATTAACGATAACGGCCAGATTAGTTTGGATTTTCTAACAGCAATATCAATATTTTTAATAGCCCTTTTTTTCGTAATTTATTCATTATCTGGGACAATCCCTGATCAAAGAAGAGATAACAGTCTTTATCCTAACGCTATGCATGTTTCAGATGTTTTAGTAAAGGATGCAGGATTAAAATCTGATAATGACACCGCATGGGAAGAAGCTTGGCCAAATGATAAAAAAAATGTATCAAGGATCGGTTTAGCTTTACAAAAAGGAACAAAACCTCCAAATAGTTTTAACTCAACTAATCCCTCTATAAACTATGTTTTATCTTTCTATAAAGTAGATGGAGTATTTAATTCGACCTTAAATTGTAGTGGACTATTAAATAGACACGGAACAAACGAAAGTAATTACTGGTGGGATCTTAATACAACAAATGAAAAAATATACAAAAATGCAAGCAGGTGCCTAGGACTGTATCCTACATATAATTTTTACACACAGATCAGGCCTATTAATTCAAATTATTCAGAAGAAAAAGCAAATAATAAAATAGAAAAGGTTATTCCAGATAAAGAAACTGCAAAAGTTGAAAAAATTGTTTTTATTAAAAAATTTAATCCAGATCTAGATAGATGGTATTACTTAAAGAACACTCAGCAAAAGCCGATAAGATACTCAGTCTTGATTTGGTTATGGTAAAGTAACTAATTCCTCGATTTCAGTTTTTATACCTAGAACGAGAACTCTCAACCAGATTTGTGCTATTTAGGTCTTTTAAATTATTTATTTTTAATCATATTGAAGAAGGGGAAGTGATATAATTTTGGGGATTATCTTCGGGTATAGTTATTCAAAGGGTATATTAGTAGGGTATACTTTTGAGAGAGTCTCATATGTAACTAAAAGACATATATTCCTAGTGATAGAGAAGGTAAGAGATAAAGTTCAAAATTAGTTTTGTGAGGTGATGATAGGTGGTTTTATAGTTTTTGCCGAAAAATGTTTTCTTAAATACGGTTGGTATATTAGGGTATTTAATGGCCTGAGGTTGCCTTTATATGGTATTTTCAGATGAAAGTGGCCAAGTGACTCTGACTTTAGCAGTTGTTTTAGCTTTATTGGTTATTAGTTTAAGCAGTATTTTCTTTCAGATTCAGAGCACTAGAGGTAATTATGTGGATAATGCTATAGAAGAAGAGAGTTATTATTTTTATAATATCAGAGAAGTTTATAGTGAAATATTAGATGTTGGTTCAAGGGATAAGGATGTTAGTAATCCATTTAATTCTGATCAGTTGAAGAGGTTAGAGGGTCAGCTTATCAATTATGCATCAAGTGAGGGATATTTTTTATCTATAAAAGAGAAAGATTACTATCCAAGCAGAGATTTGGCTAAAGTTAGTTTTATTTTTGAAGGAGAAGATATTAGGTATGTCGAGGAAGTTGTGTACGATCTTGGATAATGAAGATGGTGTTTCTGATGTTGTTGGTTATATACTTATTTTTGGTATAGTTGTAACCTCAATTGCCGTTATTACTGTTTTTGGTTTGCCCACGATACAAAATGCTAAGGATGTTGCTTTTTATCAGAAAGGGAAGAATTCTATGTCTCATCTTGAGAGTAATGTAGAAGAAATTTCTAGAGGACCTATTAGGGGTGAAAAATTAAATAGAGAAGTATTAATGGACATAGGAGAGGGTTTCTTAGAGGTAAAGCCTAATGAAACCAATTTTACTTTGATTAAAGATGGAGAAGATGTAATTTACTCTGCCGAGATCGGTGTTATTAGATATAATTTTCAAGATATGGTTACTTCCTTAGAGATGAATGGTCTTTTTGAGAAAACTGCTGGTAGTAATTCTTCTGGAGTTTTGATTGAACCTAACTTGTTTATTGCTAATGATAGCAAAGGCAATCTATCCGTAAATGTGCATATTATAAATATAACTGGTGAAGATATAGGTTTTAGTGGAGAAAAGTATTTAGCTATCTCTAACATAGGTTTTAAAAAAATATACCAAAGTGAAAAATCTCCTTCCTGCTCTAATTTGACTATTAAGGTGAGTAGTGATCATTCTTTTGGGTGGCGTAACTATGTTAGAAGCGAGATAGATGACTTGAGTAATAATTTCTCTGTTCATATTACTGGTAAGGAACTTTTGATAAATATTACAAATACTGATAGAGAAGATATTTATCTAAATGTTTATGAGACTAAGTTGGAGGTAGAAGTAAGGTGAATGATAAAGGTGTTGCAACCACTTTGGACTATATTTTAATCTTTATTATTTCATCGATTATATTGACCTCCTCATTTTTGGTTTTAAGTACATTGAAGAGTAATGTTAAGTCGGAAACTAAAAAAGAGGTCTTAGAGAATACTGGAAATAAAATCAAGGATGAGATATTGGAAATATACTTAAATGGGTACTTGGGCGAAGGCAAAGTAACTAAGGAATTAAATATACCTACGGATGCTAGTGGAGATATTTACAGGGTTGGTTTCGATGATGGAAAGTTATCTTTAGAATCGGGAGAGGTTATAGTTAAGATAAATCTTAATAAGATTCAATCGAGTGTTGAGTTAGATGGAAGCTTTTACAGTAGTGAAAGACAAAAAAAAGTTTTTTATAATGGCTCAGAAATTGTTTTGAGGTGAAATTGGATGGATCTGGATGATCTGCTTGATGATTTTAGAGAAGGTGAGATAACCAAAGAGGAATTAAAGAGAGAGATAAATTTACTTGAGATCTCAGAGTTAGGGGATTATGCTAAGTTGGATACAGGGAGAAAAAGAAGAGCAGGAACTCCTGAAGCTATATTAGGGGAAGGTAAATCCCCTGAAGAGTTTTCAGATATTATGATCGATATGGCTTCTAATAAGGGGGTTGGCATTGGTACTAGGGTAAGTAAAGATCAATTATTAGAACTTAAAAACAAAAATGAGGATTTTGAGTTAAATTGGTATGAAAAGGCGAGTATAGTTGAACTAAGATCTGAAGAATATCGATCAAATAGAAGGATTGGGAAGATTGGTGTTATTTCCGCTGGTACTGCTGATATTGAAGTAGCAGAAGAAGCTAGAGTAACTGCAAAACTTATGGGCGCTGAAACTAAGAGATCTTACGATGTAGGTGTTGCTGGGATACATCGGCTATTTCCTGAATTAAAAAAACAGATAGATGATGGAGTAGAAGTACTTATAGTTGCAGCGGGAAGAGATGGATCCTTACCCCCAGTAGTTGCTGGTATAGTAGAAGTTCCGGTGATAGGAGTTCCAACATCCACGGGATACGGGTTAGGTGGTAATGGACGAGGTGCTTTATTTTCAATGCTACAGTCCTGTTCTCTACTTTCGGTTGTTAACATAGATGCAGGGTTTACAGCAGGTGCATTTGCTGCAAAAATATTAAAAAGTATGTAAAGTTTACTTAAATTTTTTCCTTAGCCTAGGGACGACTTGTTTTTTTCTAGAAAGAACTCCTTCTAGGAATGTGGATTGGTTTTCTATTTTCGTATCAAAGGCATCTTCAATAGCTTTACTCTTAGGGCCTACTGTTAATGCTTCAGAATCTTCTTCTAATAGATCGGTAATTAATAGTAATAATAGATCATATCCCCTTTCGTTCGAGATTGACTCCATTTCTTTTATTAGATCCTCTTTTTGATCTATAACTTCCTCAGGCGTAACCGTTTCGACTTGTCCTATACCTATAAATTCCTTCCCTATTTCATATTCCTTGAAATCACCTAAAATTATTTCTTTAGGACTTTTCTTACCTATTTTACTTTTTTTCTTTAACATCTCTTTTCCGTACTCTTCAATTCCTACATTAACCAAATCAGCTAGTTTTGAGGCTATTTCCTCATCTCTTTTCGTATTAGTTGGAGAACGATGAACCACTGTATCACTTAGTATTGCGCTCAATAATACACCAGCTATACTCTCTTCCAGTCTTATATCTGAGTTTAGGTATTTTTCCGCTACCATAGTAGAAGTCGAGCCAATTGGTTCTGTATGGAAGTATATTGGTGATTCAGTTTCTATTCCAGCTATTCTATGATGGTCAAGAACCTCTACTATGTTTGCATCTTTTACATTGTCTACTGCTTGGTTAATCTCATTGTGATCAACTAATATTAGGTCTTTGTCTGAAGCATCTTCAAGTATGGATGGTTTTTCAACGTCAAATTTATCCAAAACGAATTTGGTTTCTGGATTCAATTCACCTGCTCTTACTGGTACGGCATTAATTCCACTTTCTTCTTTTTTATAGTTTGCATAACCTATTGCTGAAGCAATCGAATCCGTATCCGGTTTTTTATGGCCAACAACATATTTCTTATTCTTATTCGAAGACATTAAAATCACCTAGATTAACTTTTCTCTTATTTTTGAGTAAAAGTCATGACCCTTAGTTTTAACAAAAAATGCAGGTTTTTCTGCTTTAGTAAATTTGATCTTTTGTCCTTCACTAATTTTTTCTGATGTTTGTCCATCCACAACCAAATCTGCTTCTTTTCCCTTTCTAATCAATTCTACAGTAAAATTAAATGAAGATGGAACTACAAAGGGCCTAGCTGAAAGCTTATATGGTGCTATTGGAACCAAGACAAAAGCTTCGACATTAGGGTCTAAAATAGGGCCTCCCGCACTCATCGAATAAGCTGTTGATCCTGTTGGAGTTGAAACTACTAATCCATCTGCTCTAAATCTCTCGATTTCCCGGCCTCTCAATTTTATAGTTAACTGAAGCATTTTTGCTGGCTCTGAAGTCAAAATAACTACTTCGTTAACTGCTGGAGGAAGATTCTTATTCTTTACATCAACCTTCAGTCTTTCTCTCTTTTCCACGTCAAAGCTATTTATTTTATCAGATACGATTTGTTTATAATTTTCATCTCGTTCTATTGAAGTAAGAAACCCGACTTCTCCCGTGTTTATTCCCAGAATTGGAACCGGATCTGCAAGAACTTGAAAGGTTTTTAAAATCGTTCCGTCACCACCTACTGTTACTATAAAATCACATTTCTCTAAATTAGAGAAACCTACTCCCTGCTGCCCTATTCGCATAGCAGTTTCCTTTTCAATAAGTATATCCACATCTGATTTATTTAAATGACTTAATAGATTTTTTGTTAATTTTAGAGAATCTTTGGAGTTAAATCTTGATACTAATCCTATTTTATCAGCTTTCATCCTATAAAACCCCTTTTATATCTTCATGAACCAAACCGTTACTTGCTACACTTTTTGTGCTCTTTTTTACTTTTTTAGATGGGAAATTGCTAGAAAATACTTCGAAGGATCCTCCTGCAGACCTGACTATAAGAGAAGCTGCAGCTATATCCATAACTCCGGCTCCCCTGACATCTACAAAACCCTCTAATTTACCTGACGCAACATAGCACATCTCAAGAGAAATACACCCTAAAGTCCTTACTCTATCTACAAACTGATCTAATCTACTTTTTTTATATTTATCTACTCCATAACTGTAATAACTTACAGAAGATTTTGCTAATTCACTCTCTTGAGATACACTAATTTCATTTCCATTTAGGTAGCTTTTATCCCTATTCGCATAGTAAATGTTATCCCTAGGTATATCCTTAATGTACCCAAATTTTATTTTACTTAAATCTAAATCAGCTACCGCCACAGAAACCGAATAAAATGGAATATCCTTTGTTGCATTAAAAGTTCCATCAACTGGATCTAAAATAACAGCACACTCAGGTTCCCCAAAATCTACTTTTCCACTCTCTTCAGTTATCAATAAAACATCTTCACTTTTTAGTAAATTCATTGCAGCTTTTTCAGCCCTATTATCTATTAACCTAGTTGGTTTATCATCTGCTCCTATCCTTATTTGCCTAGAAGCTTCTTTCTTACCAATTAAATCATTTATCTCATCTTCTATTTCTTCAGTTATCGACTCACATAGTTCTAAATAATCCATTAAGATCACCAAAGCAACAAAGCTGAAACCGTACAAGAAACTTCTTCGGATTCAATTGAATCTGAAGCCAAATTTAAATCCTTTAACTTTAATCCTCTAGATTTTAACATCCTCTTAGCTTTTTTAATCGATTTATTCCTACTTTCTTTTTCACATTCCTTTGCAGAGGATTCACAAACAACTCCTATTCCATCAGGAGACCTTGCAACGCAAACTGATGAAGAAATTAAATTACCTTTATCTGAATCAATCTTTCTACTATAAACTACTGGGACAACTGATCCAGGACTAATAGAGTGATCCTCAACAAATCTACAGTTTTTTGGAAAAATAGATGAAACCTTAATCAAATTTAGGTTACCAATCCCTGCATCTAACAATGCGTTATCGAAAGCCTCAATTTCAGTTTTACCAGTTCCTGACCCAGAAGTTAAATAAGCTTTGTTTGGTTGGCGAAACATTTTATTTTTTGCTTAAATTTGATTACAATAGAAAAATTATTGTTTGTAAGACAAGTATTATTTTCGAGGGAAAAATTATATGCCAACGAAAAGAACCGAAATAAGAAATCTTGATCAAGGCGATTACATCATGATGGACGAAGAACCTTGTAAGATAACAAAGATGCAAGTGTCCAGCCCAGGTAAACACGGATCAGCAAAAGCTAACATAACAGCCGAAGGATTATTTGACGGAAAAAAGAGAAACATGATCAACCCAGTAGACACCAAAGTCGATGTACCCATAGTTGAAAGAAAAGATGGACAAGTCATATCAATATCAGGTACAACTGTCCAACTAATGGATATGGAAACATACGACACATTCGAAGTAAAGGTAACAGATGAAAGCAAGCTAGATAAGTTGACTGAAGGCGAAGAGACAACCTACATGGAAGCTGTTGATAAAAAGAAAATAATTTAAATTATATAAATTCATTAAAGATTAAAAACAAGCTTACTTTAACCCAAAATCATTAATTTTTTAATTAACATTTGACTAAACCCAGCTTTTAGACATAACCCTCTAATCTCCCCAAAATCTCTTACAGTCTGAAGGATCTCAACGAATTTGAGCTATATCTTTCTTATCCCCATCTTCCCTAAACTCTTTTGATAACTTTATAACTTTTATATGCCAAAAGCACTAACCAAAATTATTTGATTTACCAACTAACAGGCCAATTCATTAAAAACTCCTAGATTCTTCCTCTATTACTCTAAAAAAATTAAATTACTACAAAATCTAAAATAAACTTAAATCTACTATTTTTGTCCAAATTTAACTAAAAATAGTCATCGTATCACCTAGGGACCCTATTACTTTTGGTTTTTGTAAAAACATATTTTTCCAAAAAATCTAGAGACATTAGGGTAATGAACTACTCTTCATTTAATTTTATAAAAGAACTAAATTGGGTCAGTGACATCCTCTCTATCCTATAGGGCAGAGTCTTAGCGACCACGACATGATAAAAACCAGGTCTTAACATAATACTTTTATCTTAGTGGTAATGAAAAACCCCTCCCAAGTCTTTGATTTTAGATAGGAGTTGCTTCACATGACCTCTCTTTTATTGCAGATAGAGAGAAACCATTCACAAGCATGTACTATGAATCAATTTTCCTATTAAAAGAAAAAGAAAAAGAAAAAATAGTGAATTGCCCTGATTATATGGTCACTATATCTTCTACATACAGATATGTTTATTTATCTCTCTAGTTTGTCTTTTATTCTTTTCAGTCTGAAGAAAGATTCTCTTTCCATTTCATCTAATTTCATTTCTATGTAATCAACTGTGTTCTCGAATTTTGGTATTAGATTGTATTCTAGGGCATTTACTCGTCTTTTTGTGCTTTCTATTTCTTCTGAAAGTAATCTGACACTTTCCTCTATTTCTGCTAGATCTATTATCTTTTTTATGGCTTTCTCGAAGTGTTCTGTTGCTTTATCTAGATATTGGTTTGATTCGGTTAGCGGATATCCTCTTTCATCAATATCTCTTTCTGGATCTTCTTTTAGTTCTATTACGGGTACTGTAACGCCCATTACATTATTTTCGGAGGTATCGATTTCTGGGCATTCAGTTGTAGATTCTGAAATTGACTCTACCTCGTCATAGCTTAGTGTTGCTTGGGCCTTAATTAGATTCTTAAAGGCCTTTTCCATTTCTTCTTCGACATCCTCTCTTATTCCTTTTGCCTCTTTAATTATATCAAAGAACTCCATTACCAGTGCATCTCTTTTTTCTTCCAGTAGATCATGGCCTTTCTCCGCTAACTCTAGTCTTTCTCTCATCTCCAGAAGGTCCATTCGTATAGGCCTTACTCCTTCAACAATTTCGTCGCTGCTAGATGACATATTTAATTACTCTCAGAGTCTGAAGAATAATATTTCTCTATAAATTCTTCATCAATTCTCTTGAGTTCACTCTTTGGTAATTGCGTAAATAGATCCCAAGCTATGCTTAGAGTTTCTTCTATGGTTCTCTCTTCCTCTTGGCCCTGTGAGGCAAATTCTTGTTCGAATTCGTCGGCAAAATCTAGGAATTTTTGGTCTCTATCTGTTAATGCTTCTTCACCTACTACGGCTACTAGATCCCTTAGATCTCTTCCTTCTGCGTAGGCTGAGTAGAGTTGGTCACTTACATCGCCGTGATCTTCTCTGGTTTTGTCTTCTCCTATTCCACTATCCATCAATCTAGATAGGCATGGCAGCACATCTACGGGAGGATATATGCCTTTCCTATGTAAGGATCTAGAAAACACTATCTGGCCCTCAGTGATATATCCCGTTAGATCTGGTATTGGATGGGTTATGTCATCGTCAGGCATAGTTAACATTGGCATTTGTGTTATTGTTCCCTTTTGATCTTTTACTCTTCCTGCTCTTTCGTATATCTCTGCTAAGTCCGTGTACATGTACCCTGGGTAACCTCTTCTTCCTGGAACTTCTTCTCTAGCTGCTGCTATTTCTCTGAGTGCTTCGCAGTAATTTGTTATATCTGTTAATAGAACAAGTATCTGCATGTCTTTTTCGAAGGCTAGGTATTCGGCTATGGTTAAAGCTATTCTTGGGGTAACTATTCTTTCTATTGCTGGATCGTCTGCTAGATTTAGTAGAGCTACAGTTCTTTCCAGAGCTCCAGTATTTTCGAAGTCTTCCATGAAATAGTTTGCTTCTTCGTTAGTTATACCCATTGCTCCGAAGACAACTGCAAATTCTTCAGTTTCACCTTTTACTTTTGCTTGTCTAACAATCTGTGAAGCTAATTCATTATGTGGTAATCCTGATACAGTAAATATAGGTAGTTTTTGTCCTCTAACAAGTGTATTCATGCCATCTATTACAGAGATACCTGTTTGAATAAATTCGTTAGGGTGTTCTCTTGCTTCAGGATTTATTGATGATCCGTATATGTCTCTTTCTTCATCTGGAAGAATCTCTGGGCCGCCATCAATTGGGTCTCCTATTCCATCTAATATTCGTCCTAAGAGATCTTCGGACACACCAAACTTCATTGTTTCTCCAGTAAACCTCACATTTGTATTAGCCGTATCGATACCTCTGGTTCCTTCGAAAACTTGGACTACAGCTTTATCTTCTTCAGCTTCTAGGACTTGTCCTTGTCTTCTGCTTCCATCAGGTAATACGACCTCTACAACTTCATCGTATGCTACTCCTTCTATATTCTCGACTACCATAATCGATCCTGAAACCTCTGAAACCGTTTGATACTCTATTGATTTAGGTTCGCTCATTTTTTATTCCTCCTCTAATGAATTTATCTCCTCTTCCATCTGTTTTCTTATATCTTCAGCTTTTTCTTCGAATTCTTCTTCGGGGATCTCTTTCATTCTTGCTATTCTATCTACAACTTCGAGTTGATTCAACTCTTCTACCGATACTCCCTCGTCTACGGCTTCACTAGCTATATCATAATAATCCAAAATTATATCTAACATCTCAATCTGTTTATGAGGTTCACAGTAGGTATCAACTTCGTGGAATGCATTTTGTTGTAAGAAATCTTCTCTAAGCATTTTAGTTACATTTAGTATTACTCTTTCCTTTTCTGGTAAAGCATCTGGTCCAACTAATTGGACTACTTCCTGTAATTCGTCTTCTTGTTGGAGTAATTCTAGTGATCTTTCTCTAAGATCGTACCAATCTTTTTCTACCTCTTGATCCCACCATTCTTCAACATCATCTGTATATAATGAATAGGATTCAAGCCAATCAATAGCTGGGAAATGTCTTCTATCCTTTAGTTCAGTGCTAAGAGCCCAAAATACTTTAACTATTCTTAGGGTATTTTGTGTAACTGGTTCAGAGAAGTCTCCTCCTGGTGGACTTACCGCTCCTACAACAGAGACTGATCCTTTTCTTTGTTCGGTTGGTTTAACCATTCCTGCTCTTTCATAGAATCCCGCTAATCTTGAAGCCAGATACGCAGGATATCCTTCTTCTCCTGGCATTTCTTCAAGTCTACCAGAGATCTCTCTGAGTGCTTCGGCCCACCGAGAAGTTGAATCTGCCTGTAGGGCAACATCATATCCCATGTCCCTATAGTATTCTGCTAAAGTTATCCCAGTGTATATAGATGACTCTCTAGCTGCTACTGGCATGTTACTTGTATTAGCTACTAATATTGTTCTTTCCATTAGCGATTCACCAGTACGAGGGTCTTCTAGCTCTGGGAAATCCTCTAGAACTTCTGCCATCTCGTTTCCTCTCTCACCGCATCCTATGAATATTATTACATCAGCGTCTGCCCATTTAGAGATCTGATGCTGTAGAACTGTCTTACCAGTTCCAAATCCTCCTGGAACTGCTGCGGTACCTCCTTTTGTAATTGGGAAAAATGTATCCAATATCCTTTGACCCGTTAGCAATGGAGTGCTTGGCTCTAATTTTTCTTCAACGGGCCTAGATTGTCTTACTGGCCACTCTTGTTTTAACTTAATCTCTTTAGTTTCTCCATCATCCAATTCTAACTTTGCAATCGTTTCGTTTACAGTAAATTCTCCTTCTCTAATTTCTGTGACTTTTCCTTCAGTTTCTGGCGGAACCATTACTTTGTGGTCAATAACTTTGGTTTCAGGTACTATTCCCAAGACGCTTAAAGCTTCGACTTCATCTCCTTCATTAACTTTTGGCTTGAATTCCCATTTTTTCTCTTCATCTAAAGATGACACATCTATTCCACGAGGGATAAAGTTGCCACCTTTTTCTCTAATTTTATTTAGGGGTCTTTGTATTCCATCAAATATCGAATTAATTAGGCCGGGACCTAGTTCTACTGATAGAGGGGATCCTGTTCGTTCTACTTTTTCACCGGGAGCTACTCCGGAAGTTTCTTCGTAGCATTGAATCGTAGCTTCATCTCCTTCTAGTTCAATAACCTCACCGAATAGTCCCATTTCCCCCACTTTCACTACTTCGTACATTTCAGTGCCTTCCATTTGATCGGCAATAATTACGGGTCCTGAAACCTTTTTTATTCTTCCTTCTTTCATTTTTTCTTTTGTTGAGATTCTAAAACCTCCTTATTTATTTTTATATATCTTCTAGGTTTATTTCCACACCTATTGCTTTCTTAACAAGATCCATAATCTCTGATTCCTTTGTTGATCCAAATTTACTAGGAATCTCAACTAACAGTGGAAAAACATCTTTTCCTGATTTAAATTCGTTAATTGTCTCTTGGTTCTCCTTAGCTAAATCTTCTGTCGTTATAATAATACCTATATCCTGATCCAAATTATTTAAAGCTTCTTCAAAACCTTGATTACTTTCAATTACCTCAGAACAACTAACTCCCGCCAACTTAAAACCTGTAACAGTTTCCTCATCACCTAAAACAGCTATCCTCATTTTATCTCCATCTTAACTAAATAAGATTTCATCCAGTTTCTGGCGTAGGTCGTTCCTTCTTCTATCGATTATTTTTCTGTAGGTTTTGTTAATCTTTGTCTGGTCTTCAGGATCCCTTACTATCACACCACCATCTTCTATAGGTTCATCTAAAGCAATTGAGGTCTTATTTCCTGTTTTCTCAGTAATTTGATCTTCCAAGTTATTTTTCATATCTTTTATTAGATCCAATTCATCTTCCTTGGATGAAACTGTTAGACTTCCTCCACCTAATTCAATTCCTGCACTTTTTACAATTCTACCTAATATATCTCTTTTGTCAACCTCTCCTTCTTCCAATCTTCTAAGGGTTTCTTCAAATATTTCGCTAATAATCTCTTCCTTGGTTTCTAGTATTTTTCTTCTATTTTCCAGTTTTGCTTCTGATATCATTCGATTTTTCTCTCTATCTGCCTTTTCTTTACCTTTTTCTATTATTTCTTGCTTTTCGGTTTCTGCTTTTTTCCTTGCTTCATCTAAAATCTCTTCGGCTTCTTCTTTAGCATCTGAAATTATCTCTTCGGCTTCTTCTTTAGAGTTTTCTTCAATCCTATTAACTACCTTTTCCACACCCTGGGTACTCATATTTCACTACACCTCTTTATTGAGCTATTTCTTTTAAAACTAGATCAATGGCCTTTTCTTGGTTTTTATTACCTTTTTCTTGGATTTCTTGTATCTTAGTATCTGTCTCTGATCTTATCTCTTCAATTTTTTCTTCGGCTTCCGCTTTCTTAGAGTCCATAATTTCGTTAGATCTCTCTTTACCTTCTTCTTTAATTTCTTCAATTACTTCATCTGACTTCTCTTGCGCCTCTTCAATAATTTCCTTTGATTTTTCCTTGGCTTCTTGAATTCTCTCCTCGGCTCTAGTTTCAGCCTTTTTTATTTCCTTAATCTCTTCCTCCATAAATAACCCTCATAGCTCTAAGTAACTATAAAATTCGAAATTTCTTCTACCGACCAATCAGCTGTTTTCCCAGCTAATATTTTCTTAAGATTAGAAACTTCTAAAGACTTTAAACAGTAATATGCAATTACTACTCCTGGCCCCAATACATCTCTAAGGAACAATCTTTTTGCGTATTTTTTTAGGGATTTTTCAAATATAAGATCCATTGCATCTAAATCTTCCGCTTTTACTAATGATTCATAGAAAGAGTGATCTAGTTCTCTCAAAATGTCTTCTCTATTTTCTTTATTTATCATTTCTTTGATCTTTTGCTCTTGAATCTGATATGTAGGAAGAAGTAGGTCTAATATTTCAGATCGATCCAAGTCCTCTTCCTTTAGTCTTATTATTACCTTGATATTTCTAAAATCTATTCTGGTTCCAAAAAACTGCCTAACTGGCTCTGGTTTACCTTCAATAGCTTCTAGAATTTTTTCTTGGAATAATTTTTCAAAAGCTAGCCTACCTTTAAAAATAGCATCTTCCCTAGATTCTGACTCCTCGAGTATTTTACTCAATAAATCGAATTTGGTACCAGAAAAACCTTTCTTTAGTTCTCTTTCCGACTCTACATTTGTCCATTCTTCTATACGCTCTATACTATCTCCTGTTGGAGCATCAATAAGCTTGTCTTTTTTTATTTCCTTATCTTTAAGAATTAATGTAATTGCCCTCTTGTAGTTTTTATAATCCCAGCGTTGCATATAGGCTCTGAAAACTTCAGCAATTTCCTCTGGAACCATCTCACTTAATTTATATTCAACATCTATTAAGTAACGGTTTAGTGCTCCATCAAACTCTTTAAACTTGGTTCTATCTCTCAAATATTTTGAGTAATTAGTATCGCTTAATATATCTTTAATCTCAGGTAGGTCACTAGCTCTTACTAAGTTTGAAAACTCGTTTTCTTTCAATAACTTCCTTTTTTTTCCTTTTAAATTGGCATTTGTGTACTCATATCCCATTTTTACACCTTTTAATCAAATTAATAATTTAGGGGGGTTTTTGGAATTCACTGTTATTCCTTGTAATCCCTGTAGATTCTTAAAGCCCAATATGTCATGGCTAGAAACCCTGCTATTGAACCGATTACCATTCCAATGGCAGCACCTATCGTCATTTTTCCTAGATAATAACCCCCTAGGGTAGCCGTTATTACCAATAAGGCAAATTCAACTCCTAGGTTCAAACCTTTCTTTATAGCTTTCTTTCTTTCCATAATTTCATAAGAAGAGTATCAACAGCGCTACCAGCAGGCCGTAGATCCCTAGTGCTTCGGCAAATGCAACGTAAATTATAGTTATTCCACCTACATCTGGATTTTCTGCTATTGCTCCTGCACTTGCACTTCCTGCTTTTGCTATACCGTAAGCGGATGCAATGGTTGCTATTCCTATCGCTAATGCGGCCGCAAATTGGGGGGAGAATATTGGCAAATTTTTCACCTCCTATTTTTACATTTTAAATGGTTCAAAAGATCTGCCTCCTCCTGAAAAGAATTTATCAAACCATTCATAGAAATGTAACCTCAGTGAATGTAAGAAAACAATCACTCCATCTAACCCTAGAATAAATACTGTTCCCACTACATATATCGCAAACCAAATTAGGTATCCTAGAATCCCTCCTCCTGCTATTAGATCAGAGAAAACAAAGGAAATCTTTCCTAAAGCTATAAACAACCCCATGTGAACGAGAGCAAGAGCAAATAACCTACTGTAGGAGAATGTATTCGATAAAAACCCTAGCATATCATGGAATGCTTCAAAGAAACCTTCTCCGATCAGTGAAATGGCTTCTCTTTTGCTTTCAATTTCACCGTACTCAGCTAACAGCTCACCAAAGACTAATATTATAAGAGGAGGAACCAGGAAAGCTATCATTAAGGGGAAGTTCCATTCCATTATCTGGAAACCATGCCCCATCATTAAGGTTTCTCTTATTATCAGATATATTGCACCAAAGTAGACCCACAATTTTGCAACGGGAACAATCGACGAGAGGTAATCTGATTTCTTAATTCTATTACCAAGATCCATTAGTATTCCAAGACCTATATGAAAAACCCCTACTCCAAGAGATAAGAGAAGTAATCTCATTATTGCGTCTTGTATATGTCCTCCATGACCTAATCCTACATGTAATGGAGCATGGTAATTTATTCCTAACTCCGAGAATGGCATACCCATAAATTCTCCGTAAAGCAAACCCATTATCATTGCAAAGAAACCACAAAAAAGCAAGACTATAGAAAATTCTTTAATAGTTCCTTCTGCATATTTATAGAGCCCTAGACCTACTAAAAAGACTATTATTCCATGTCCAAAGTCTCCAAACATGAACCCAAAAAACAATGGGAGGAATAAGGCTAGTATAGGAGTTGGGTCTAGCTCCCCATAGCTTGGTAGCCCGTACATTCTCGTTAATTTTTCGAATGCTCCTAGGTACCATGGATTATCGAATTCAACTGGTGGTTTTTCATTCTCTTTAGGTTCTTTGACATCGATTATTGAATTTCCTTCTGTTATATCATTAACAAGGTTTTTTAATTTTTTAAGGTTATTTTTTGATATCCATCCTTCTATCACAAAGACTTGTTTACTTTCGCCGAATTTTGCCTGTACTTCTCCTCTCTCTAACTCTTTTTTTAATATTTCATTAATTTTTAGGAGTCTTTGGAGATGGTTTTCTTTTAATCCTTTTAGTTGTCTTTTGGTTTTCTCTTTTTTTTCTTTTAGTTCTTTTATTTTGTCGTTTATTGTTTTTATTTCTTCTTTTGGCGTATTTTCTAATTCTGTTTCAAGTAAATCAAAGTTGTTCCTTCTTATAGCCTTTGTTACTTCTTCTTTATGTTCTTTGAGTACATTTAATACTAAAACTAAATTTGAGCCATCTTCTGAGGTTTCTAGGTAATATGTTTCCGTAATTTTTTCTAAATCATTTTTAAGAGATTTAAGATTGCTTTTTGATCCTTGGCCTATATAGGTATAAGTGCTAAAGCCTTCACCTAAAAAGCTCAATGGAATACCCAAACTTTTATAAATGCCCAAGTTATTTCTAGTTTCCTTGAGGTTCTTAAGTTTAGAATTAATCTCACTTAGTCTTTCTTCCAGAGAATCCAGTCTTTCTTCTAGGTTTTCTATAAAGGGTTTGTAGTCATTTTTTATGTCTGTAAGTTCGTAACCCAATTTTTCCTTATCTGATGCTTTCAATGTAGACTTTATCTTTTCTAGAAATCCTTTATCGCTTTCTTCAGGTTTACCTAGTACATCTAATATTCTTTTTACTCTAAGATTAAGAGAATGTATCTCTGACTTGTCAATGGGCTTCCCAGCATCTAATCCATATTCACCTGCTTTATTAGAGAAATTTTCGATATGTAAAATACCTTTTTGATGTAAGCTTGAAATTAGGTCTCGTCTGTAGCCCTGTAGAGTTATTAAATCTACTTTTCTCATCTTTTTTAGTTCTAGCAAATCAATTATGCCCCCGGTTGAAATGATGAACTTAATTTTTCTTTTACTTTACTATCAAGCAGTATATTCAAATGCACTTAAATTTTTCCTTACCTTGCGAGAATTAAAGTAAATAAGTTTCTTAATATATTTTAATTTCATTAACTCTCAAACCTACAATGGTTTAAGTTACGGGATTTAACTTAAAGTACGTTTACTATCGCTAAGTATAACATGTAAAGAGCTAACACAAGTGAAACTGCAAATAGAGAAAAACTAATCGTACCTAACTTAGGTGAAACAGGCTTAATTGATCTCTTCATCTCACTAAATCGATTTTTTACCTCAAAAACATCTTCTTTACCTAGTAAAACCCTCAATTCCCTTTGTATAAATAAAACCGGATATAGAAGCAAAGGCAATATCAACCTATCCAGAATCTTTTCTAGTAATCCAGACAAGAGAATGGTTATTACTTCAGCCAAAAAAGGTTTCTTACTTTCATCGTTTTCAAATTCAATAGAACTTCCTCTAATTAAGTTTAAAAACCTTAATCCTACACTTTCGTACTTGTGGCTAGCTAGGTATTCTCCACCTACTGGGATCCGTCTCAAGTACGGTTCAACCATTCTTTCACTATATCTAGAACTATTTTCATCTGTGGGCTCCCCCAAATTAACTAATCGAGTAACTAAGATACCAAAAAACCTCGTTAAAATATTTTTAAACTTATTTTCTATGTTTAATAAGGCCTTAGGAATAAGCAAAATAAACCTCTCGTACAATATTCTATTCAATTCTACTAAATTGAGTTTTTTAGGAAAAATACGGTTTTCCTTAGTAAAATAATAAAAGAGAGGAAGGCCAATAAATAAAGACAAAACTGATGATTTTACAGTTTCTATTGAATAGAAACTCAAATGTTCAAGGCCTCCAAGAGGTACATTAAGTTCTGACAAAACCGGAGCAATAAATGCTTCTAATATAGTATTTGGAAAAAACCCAATCAAAAGTATGATAATGGGTAGAAAGGCTAAAAAGATTTTTATCTTCACATCAAACTTTCTTCTATTATTGATCGCTTCACCAGCAGTTAAAAAGGTACCTGATATAAACTTTAAGGAATAAGCTACGCTGCCTCCTGCAGACAACATAAATAAAATTTCTATTAGGTGGAAAAATATTCCCTCTATCTCCATTAGATGTATTAAAGAATGGTGAATTAAGGTCTTACTTATAAATCCATTAAAAAGAGGAAGCCCCATTAATCCGCCTATTGAAATTAATGAGATAAAAAAGGATAAAGGCATCTTTTGCCATAAAAAATTAAATTTATTGATATCCAGTGTGTTTTCTTCCACATAAACTATTCCAGCTACCAAAAATAGAGTAGATTTAAATATCCCATGATTTATTACATGGTAAAGAGCTCCTGATAGTGCAAAAACTCCTTCTAGGCCTAAATAGGCAAAAGATCCTATAGATATGGTTATATATCCAACATGGCTAATTGTACTATAAGCCAAAAGAGTCTTAATGTTATCTTGATATAACGCTAATAGCCAACCTAAGTTTGCGGTTATTACTCCTATCAACAAAAGAAAAACCCCAACTGGTTTTACTATTAAGCCCTGTAATGGTACTATTATGTCATATAAAACCCTAAAGATCCCATAAATCCCTGCTTTTACCATTATTCCTGAAAGCAAAGCAGATGCCGGTGAAGGTGCTATTGGATGGGCTTTAGGTAGCCATATATGGACAGGAAATATTCCTGCTTTACCGCCAAATCCAAATATTATAAATATCAGGATTACATATTTAATATACCCTAATTTTTCTAGTCCTACTCCTAACTCGTAGACTTTCAATGAACCAGTTTTAAAGTATAACAAGAGTAACCCAACTAAAAGTAGGACTCCACAAAAAACACATGTGTAGTAATAAACCTTTCCAGCTTCGTATGCTTCTTTGTTCTGTTCGTGAATAACCAATAAGAGAGAAAACAGAGCTAATAGTTCAAAAAATACATATATGCTCAAAAAATTAGCGGCAAAGATTACACCAAGATCGACTGAAAGAGTGATAAGTAAAAAAAGGAAATATCTTGGAACAGAATGTTCCATCTTCATGTATTCAATAGAGTATATAGTTGCAAACATCCATATAAAGGAAGTTAACACAGCAAATATGTAACTAAAGCTATCTAAGTAAAATTCAAATGCCAATAGCCCCGTTATCTCTAAGGGCACATATAGGGCACCTTCAGAACTTATAGGTATATATAAAAAAACTATAATTAAAAAAGAAATAACTGAGGCTACTGAAGAAGATAAAAATGATAACTTTTTGTCTACATATATTCCCAAAACATATGCTAACAATCCTCCTATTGCAGGTGTAATTATTGAAAAAACTAACAAGAGTTTAATTAATTCCATCTTTTATCCACCCACTGCCTTTTTTGCTATTTCAAAGGCCAATTTTAGAGGAAAGAACTGTTTTTGTGCAAAAATACCAAAAATTATAGTTATAACTGCCGAGTATAACATTGGAATTAACAGGGATTTAGATGGAATACTCATCTTTTTAACTTCTGGTTCCTTAAAGAAACTTCTATATATTATAGGCCAAAAAACGACTACATTTAAAAGTGCACTTATTATCAGCACAGCAGAGTAGATAACCATCTCAGCCTCTATCGAACCAGAGATTAGGTACCACTTTGAGATAAAGCCAACAAGAGGAGGAGTTCCCGCTAAAGAAAGTGCTCCTATTGTGAAAACCAAAGTCGAAATTGGCATCCTTTTACCTATCCCGTCCAGATCTGAAGTATACTCCTTTCCAGCTTGCACAAAGATAGCTCCTGCAAAAAAGAACATCCCTATCTTCATATGGGCATGATTAAATATATGGACAATTCCTCCCGCTATCCCTATTTGAGTACAAAAAGCCACCCCTAAAACAATATAAGACAATTCATTTATAGTAGAATAAGCTAACTTAGCCTTTAAGTGGTCTTTTTTATATGCTATAATCATAGAAACAATGATTGTTACGGAGGCTACAAAAGCCAAAGGATAGCTTAGTCCAAGATCCCTTACTAGACCTGGTCCAAAAACATCTAACACAACTCTAACTATACCAAAGCACCCTGATTTTACTACAGCTACACAATGTAATAAAGCTGAAACTGGAGTTGGAGCTATCATTGCAGTAGGCAACCAACCATGCAGCGGCATTATAGCTGATTTAACCCCAAATCCTAGAATAAAGACAGTAAAAAGTATTCTTAAGTCGTTAAAACTAGCAATTTGTGAGTTAAGCAATCCTCCTTCAGTAAAAGCCAGACTCCCTGAAATTACATAAGTCCAGATCAATCCAAAAAGAACTAGGATACCTCCAGTCAAAGTGTAAGCTAGATATTTTTTACCTGCTCTAATTGACTCCTGAGTTTCGTCATGGATGACCAGAGGATAAGTAGCAATCGTTAATAACTCATAGAAGATGAACAGTGAAAATAGGTTACTAGAGTGAGCTATACCTACTGTAGAGGCTATGCAAATTGCAAAAAAAGAATAATATCTAGTTTGACTATGCTCTTCTAGGCCTCTCATGTATCCTATTGAATAAATAGTTGTAAAAAACCATAGAGAAGACGAAAGAAGAGAAAAAAATATAGAAAATTGGTCTACCATAAAAGAAACTGAAACATTGGAAATTAACTCTGGGGTATGATAGACATATTTAGTTCCCTGGTAAACTTGAGGAAGCATAGTGATAATAACGGAAACCATCAATATTGCTGAAATCAAACTTATTGCTTCTCTAATATCCTTATGCCTCTTTCCTATAGCCAAAATCAATATAGAAGTAATTAAACCTATTATAATAGGTAATATTGGCCTCAAATCCGTAATAGGCATCTTATTTTCTCCAATACATAGATCCTATTAATTAAATCATTTATACATTATTAATCGTATTATATATTCGATTTTAGAGATCCGCCCTATACCAACTTATTACTAAAAAACTTTTACCTATCCTTGCCCTATCTCAACCCAAGTAACCTACAATAATACTCTAGACCTTTTCTTTAATGCTTTTTTTAATGTTATACTATTTTCGCCCAAAAGACCGTATTTTTTTACTAAAATTTGAATTATTTAAAAGTTCCGTTGTATCTGCTTCCTACTCAACAAGAGTAATTTATTTCCATCAAAAACCTATATACAGATAGAAATACTTCTATACTTAAATAGAAAAGCTATAAGGTTCCAGTTTTCTAATCATGTTGGTTGAATAAAAAATTGTTAATTTTTAGGTTATTAGGGATTTTATAGCTGTTTCTATCATTGATAGAGGGATGGGAAATGCGAATCCTATTATTATGCAAAGTATTGCCAGAATTCCGGTAGGGATTAGTATAGTTTTAGGTGGTTCTTTAATATCTTTTTCTTCTTCTTTTTTTCCGGAGAAGAATGATATGTTAATTATTTTAAAGAAATATACTGCGTTTAATAGTGAGCTTATAAGTATGATTATAGCAAAGAACCATTTTTCAGCATCTAATGATGCATATGCTAATAAAAATTTACTCACAAATCCATTTGTTGGTGGTACCCCTATTATTGATAGTGCCGCTATTGAGAAGAAAGTCATTGTCCAAGGCATTTTTTTTCCTATACCTCTAAATTCATAGATCTCAGTTATTCCTTTTCTATAGACGACTCCTCCGACGGCAAAGAATAGGCATGCTTTCATTATAGTGTGATTAAAAAGGTGAAGAAAACCTGCGGAGAGCCCTAGTTTAGTGGATATACCGACTCCTAATATTATATAACCCATTTGACTGACGCTTGAATAAGCTAACATTCTTTTGATATTAGTTTGAGAAATTGCGAAAAATGAACCTAATATAATAGCTATTCCTGAGATGTATAGAAAGATAGTCGTTATTGGAACTATTTCCATTATAATTTTAGTTCCATAAACTGTATATATTATTCTTATTAGCATGTAAACTGCTGCTTCGACTATTATACCAGAGGATAGGGCGCATATAGGAACTAAGGCTTCTGAATATGCATCTGGCATCCAGACATGTAACGGAAAAATAGCCGATTTTATACTTAATCCAGTTACTATAAAAGCTAGGCTAGCTAAAATAGCCTCTGAATGCATTAAATTTAGTTCTATTATTCTTAAAGCTAGATCATTGAAATTTAAGGTTCCAGTCATTATGTACAAATAACCAATTCCTAAGAGAGTGAAGCTTGAACCTATAGCCCCCATCAATAGGTATTTGAAACCTGATATTATGGCTTTTCTTTTTTGGGAGATACCTATTAGAGTATAAGAAGATATTGATAAAATTTCTAATCCAACAAACATATTAAATATATCTGCAGCTATTATGAACCAATTTAATCCTCCAGCCAATAACAATATAAGAGCATAATAGAGTCCTTTTCTTTCTTCAGTAAATCTTCCTCTTATAAAATATCTTGAATATATAACAGTTAATAAACTCAATAAAATCGTAGCAAGAACCATTAATACCGTTAATTGATCTGCTCTTATTTCTATAGCAAAAGGAGGCTGAAAACCTGTAGTAAAATACTGAATAGTTCCTTCCAAGACAACAATCTTGGCTAAATACAGAGAGATAATTAAACTAATCGATAAAGAAAAAACTGAAACTAGATTACATAAACTGGATCTAATGTAACCACAAAGCGGCAAAAAATAAGCGGTAATTAGTGGAACCAAAACTACTAAAATCAAAAGGTCTGAAGAACCAAACAAATTACCACAGCCTTTCTATTTTTTCAGAATTAAGTGTTCCATACTCTTCGTATATTTTTACGGCAAAACTTAAAGCAGTTGCAGTTAATCCTAAAGCGACAACAATTGCTGTTAATATTATAACTGAAGGTAAAGGATTAACATAATTATTTACAATGATTTCATTTTCTGCATGCAATATTGGAGCTGCAGCATTTCTTTTATCCCCCATTGAGATAAAAAACAAAAATATCGAAGTATCAACTATATTCAACCCCATAAATTTCTTAATGATGTTTTTCTTGGCTATCATAGTGTAAATACCTATCATAAATAATGAAACACATATCCAGTAGTTATAATGCTGTAGATAAAAACTTAAGTTCATCTATTCCGTCCTCCCAAAGAGAAGAATATTGATATCACCATTGCCATTACAGTAACACCTATTCCAGCTTCTATTATAGTTATGGAAACAGCTGCCATTTCCTTATCACCTAAAAACGGTAGCTTAGAGTATTGTATGAAATTACCGCTAAAGAATATACACAATAAACCGATAAAAGCGAAAATTATTGGACCAATTGGTTCTAAAATAACTCTAAACTTTTTCTTAAAGAATTTTGTCGCCTGATCCAGTTCATGTACGAGAGAATAGAGTATCACACTAGAAGCAAGAATAACTCCTCCTTGAAAACCTCCTCCTGGAGATAAATGTCCGTGAAAAATCACATAAATTCCATATAACAGAATCATAGGTATAAGTAATCTTGCTATGGTCTGCGCAATTACATCCTCCCATCTATCTGCTGGCAATTTATTCCCTCCCTAAGAGAGCCATAACAGCGATTCCAGCGGTAAATATAACTGTTACTTCTCCAAATGTATCATATCCTCTCCAATACGCTAAAACTGCAGTTACAATGTTATGAACTCCTGCTACATCATAGGCCTCTTTAATATAATAAGGAGAAAGATAACTCGAGGCCGGACTGTTTAGTGCTCCAAATGGTGGCATATCTCCTACTGCTATAGCCATAATCAATCCGATAACTAATACCACAAAAGTTGGAGCCAATTTATTCATTCTTCCATCCTCTCAGTTTTAGTTATAGCTATAAGAAATAAAATTGTAGTAGCTCCGGCTCCTACAGCTGCTTCTGCTAAACCTACATCAGGAGCATTTAACTGAGTATAAATTATAGCCATATCGAAACTATATATAGAATAAACTATTGCAGCAACCATTAAATCACGAGATCGTACTACAACTATTGCCGTTAATGGAAGCAAAATTAGTAATAAAATATCTAATACCCAGATCAATCCTCGTCCTCCTCCCTATTTCCTTTAAGATATTTTTTGTATTCATCAAAGTCTATATCTTTTAATCCCTTTTGTTTTGATTTATATGTGCCTCTAGCAATTATATGGGATGTAGTTGGATTAGCCAGAAACAGGAAAACTATAATTAATAGTATTTTAGCCGACTTGAAGTTTAGTCCTTCGTATATAATAACACTCAGTAAAATTGAACCACTTCCAAGAGTATCACATTTGGTGGTTGCATGCAGCCTGCTAAAAACATCTGGAAACCTATTTAAACCGATAAATCCAACTAAGAAAAAGAATGATCCTATAATCAGCAATATAATAACTAATAGGTTTCTAAAAATAGTTAAAATATTTTTCCCTCCTCTAGATATACTCCAACTGCTAAAATTACTATAAAATTCAACAAAGCGTAAGTTAGAGAGATATCGACAAATATAGGCTGATGATATATATAACCTATAAGAACTAAAACAACCAGAGTTGTTGTCCCAACCATGTTGACAGCAACCAACCTATCAGAAAAGGTTGGACCAATTATTGCTCTATATATAACTAGAAGAGTTGTTGACATTAGAAAAATAGAAACTACCGTAAAAGCTAGGTCAATCAATTCTCCTCACCTATATCTATATCTATAATTCTTTTTTCCATCTCACCTTTCTTTATCTCTTCACCATGTCTTTCGGCTAGGCAATGTACAAAAAAGATGTCTTCTTCTATATTTACCGTTAAAGTACCAGGTGTAAGAGTTATAGAGTTACCAAACAATGTTTTTTCTATATCATTATCTAGGTCAGATTCATAGCTGATTATCCTTGGAGATATCCTAATACTTGGACTCAACACTATTTTTGCAACATCTATATTTGCTTTAACTATATTTATTAAAAGCCACCAAAAATACCAAAGGAATCTTATCGCTTCTCTTGGCAAACTAGCAAAACTTGATTCCCTTTTAATTAAAAATGGAGATGTGATATACGCTAATACTAGTGAAAAGACAAATCCTATTCCTAGATGCACTATATCAAATACATTGGATAAAACACACCAGAATCCCAAAAAAACGAGAAATGAGAACAGAAATCTTTTATCTAAAATCCCTCTTTCCGTCATTGTTTATTATTCCTCTTAGAGAAATTCTGTGAAGTGATCTCTTCCTAAAGGAAGAAGCTTCCCAACATGATCCTTCTCCACTTAGGAGTTTTATCTTAGTGGTTGAGAAGACCCCTCCTAAATCCTTGATTCAGATAGAGGTCACTTCACTAACACCACTTAGTTTTCCATTCCAATTTTTTATAAAACCAATCTAATACCGGAACATTTCGTTCCGTAAGCAGTTTTAGATTAGAGCAGCCCTATACAGATATACCTATTAACTCATTATGGTTCCTTTTATTCACCATGGTAGATATATTCTATGCTAGTAATACCCTTTTCCTACAGAACCCTGAGACCTCTCCTAACCATCTCTTAATATTGGGTTCCAGTATATTTAGCTACCTTTCTTGAGGATTAGGATTGACTTATAGCATATAGAAGGTAGACAAGCCAACTAACTGTCTTTTAGTCATAAATCAATACTTTAACCATTAAAATGTTTCGGTTTAATGTATCCTTGTCCCTAGAAATAGAACCATATTTGATCCTTAAGATAAGAGGAGAAAACTTAAATTTTTTGAGAAGTAAATTTTAGAGGCAATGCAAAAACAAAACGGTTTAATATTTGCTGCAGATCTAAAAGAAAGAAGAAAGACCTTAAATCTAACCAGGAAAATTTCTGATTACATTGATGCAGTAAAAGTTAATTATCCTCTTGTTTTATCTACTGGAGCTGAGATAATTAGTGATTTATCGGATATTACAGATGTAATAGCTGATTTTAAGCTAGCTGATGTACCTCATATCAATTCTAGGATCAGTAAAATTGCATTTAATAAAGGAGCGTCAGCAGTTATCTGTCATGCATTTACAGGAGAAGAAAGCTTAAAAAGCTGTACAAAGACTGCAAGTGAATTTGATGGGGAGGTGTATAGCGTAGTAAACATGTCTCATCCTGGTTCAGAGGATGTCATGGATTCTAGTTTACCAAAGTTATGTGAAATTTCTAAAAAAGCTGATATTGATGGAGTAATAGCTCCTGGGAATCAACCTGATAAAATAGAGATGATAAAAAACAAGATTGATACTAAAATTCTTTCACCGGGAATTGGCGCACAGGGAGGGAAAGGCAAAAAAGCTATCTCTGCTGGAGCAGATTATATAATCGTAGGAAGAAGCATATATGATTCAACGGATCCAGTTAAATCCGCTAAAAAGATAAGAGATAATATCAAAATGTATTATAGTAATGAATAAAAATATTGAAATCGAAAAAGGTACTCTTGAATTTATTTTAGAGATAGGTAAATCTGCGTATCCTAAAGAAATGGTGGGACTCCTAACTACAAAAGATAAGGTTATTTCTGATGTTATTCTAGTTCCTGGGACATTTACTTCAGAGGTTAATGCGATAATGAGATTGGATATGTTACCAGTAGGTATGAATGTTATAGGGTCCGTACATAGCCATCCTTCTGGGAACACAAGACCTTCAGAAGCAGATAAGCAGATGTTTTCTAAGAATGGGAAAATACATATAATTACTGGCTCTCCCTTTAAATGGGGTGACTGGAGTTTTTACGATAAACAGGCAAAAGAGATAAGCTTAAAGGTTGTTGAAGGAGATGAAGACGACACTTGGAGTGAAGAGATAAAATGGCTGAAAGAGAACATAGAAGAGTAATGGCAACCGGAACTTTTGACATACTGCATCCTGGCCATATTTTTTATCTAGAAGAGGCGAAAAGCTGGGGAGATGAATTGATCGTTATATTAGCCCGAGATAGCTTATCTAATCCCATAGTACCTGAAGAACAACGATTGAAGGTTATTAGTTCACTCAAGCCAGTTGATAAAGCAGAACTTGGTAGCGAAGAGAGCATGATGGATCCAGTTGCTAAATTTAAACCTGATCTTATTGCATTAGGACCAGATCAGGATTGGAGGGGGAACGAAATTAGTAAAAAATTAAGAGAAAGAGGACTAGATGTAGAAGTTAAACGAGTAAATAAATATAAGGAATGCGAGCTATGCAGCACTAGCAAGATTATTGAAAAAATAAAAGATCTATAGGTCTTTTTTAGCCATTTTTACTGCTGCTTCGACAGCTCTTTTCGCATAATCCACTCTTTCTTGTGCTTCTAACCTAGTTTGACCCGGTCCACTTATTCCTAATGTCACGGGCTTACCATGTTCTAGTGATAAGTCAGTTATTTTTCTTGAGGATTGAGAAGCCACTACCTCGTCATGTTCGGTTTGTCCTTCTATTATGCATCCTATTGCTACAACAGCATCGATGTTATCTTTTTTAAGGAGCTTCCTTATGGCTAACGGCATATCAAATACCCCTGGCACAAAAACTTCATCAGCAACATTGGCTCCTAAGAAATCTGAGTGTCTTTTTGCTAATTTTCTCATGCTTTCGGTGATATCGTAATTAA
Source organism: Candidatus Methanohalarchaeum thermophilum (assembly GCA_001914405.1). Lineage (GTDB taxonomy): Archaea > Halobacteriota > Methanonatronarchaeia > Methanonatronarchaeales > Methanonatronarchaeaceae > Methanohalarchaeum > Methanohalarchaeum thermophilum. The sequence continues at coordinate 579,663 of MSDW01000001.1, read as the reverse complement.
ATTCGGAAACAACTAAACCTAGATTTATTTCCATATTTTCTTCCTCCCTATCTTCTAATTGATCCTAGATCAGGGTAACCTTCTCTTTTACCTTTACCTGCATCTTTTATTAGTTTTTTAGGGCTTTTAATTAGTTTTATTACATTTCTAGCATGTGATCTTGCTCTTCCTTCAGCTACCTCAGGTAAATTCTTTTCTTCAGCCTCATCCTCGTGAACAAAAACCTCAACTATATGAGTGTTAGTCATCAACTGAGCGTTAATTATTCCGTTAGAAGCTTGGTCAGCGCATCTTTTATCTATGTCTTCAGGCCCTGGCATTCCAAAGGCCATGACAATATCAACATCTTCCTCTTCAATCAGCTTCTTCGAAGCCACTGGTAGATCCTTAATTCCAGGAACCGTATACCTAGCTATATCAACAGACACTCTTTTCTTCAATTCGTCAATTGCATCTGATGCCATATCGTACCTAGCAAAAGTTGTATCAGCTATTCCTACCTTCATATTATATCTTAGAGATTAAGGGTTTCTTCTATTTTAACTAAAAGTTCTTTGAGTTCTTTGGGCTTTCTCTCTGCCATATGACCTATCCTAAAAGATTTCTCAGAAAGTTTACCATAGCCATTACTGATTAGATAACCATCCTTTTTTAGTTCTTTTATCAAGTTACCTACATCTATATCTTCCGTATTTTTAATTGCCGTTAATGTATTTGAAGCATATTCCTCTGTTGGAAATATATCAAAATATTCCTTAGCCCAGTTTCTAGCAATTTCACCCAACTTCTCATGTCTATTCCATCTTTCCTCTAAACCTTCGTCTTCTAGTATGTAATCTAATTGTTGATTAAGGCCATACAAAAGAGGAATATTCGGAGTTGTTGGCGTCTGGCTTTTACTGTCATATTTAATAAAATTATCAAAATTGAAGTAATATCCCTTATTAGTTACTTCTTGCGACCTAGTTATAGCTTTTTCACTTGCACAAAGAAAAGACAGTCCCGGAGGCAAACCAAGGCACTTTTGAGTTCCAAATAAACAAACATCGATACCCCAATCATCAACCGGAATATCTATTCCACCCATGGAACTAACCGTATCAACTAATAAAAGAACATCATCTGGTAACACCTTTGAAATCTCTTCAACTGGATTCATAAGAGCCGTTGAGGACTCGTTGTGTACTAATGTAACCGTATCATAGCTTTTTTCCTTAACCCTCTCTTCGACATCCTTTGGCTCTATAGGCTTACTCCACTCTTTTTCCAGTTTATCACAATTCTTTCCATTTAACTTAGTAATCTTATGCCATCTTTCACCAAATGCCCCATTAACAAGGTTCAAACATCTATCTCTTACGCAGTTTACAACAGAGGATTCAAGTAGCCCAGTCGAAGAAGAAGTCGAAATAAATACTTTATTCTCAGTCTGCATCAACTCCTTCAACTTCGGAATAATCTCATCATACAAATCAGAAAACTCATCGCTCCTATGCCCAATCATTTCTCCTGACAATTCCTTTCTTACTTCTTCCCTAACTTCAACTGGACCCGGAATAAACAAATGCATCTTTTCACATCCAAAGAAACAATAAAAGTTTAAAGTTATTAACTAAAAATCCTATGGTGTGAACTACCTCTCGGCAGAGCCAAGGAGGTTCCCAAAGATTAATTAAAACCTCCTGCACACCCCAGTATAATACCCTCAAGCGGTGTACAAGGACTGAGGGTCGGCCCGTTCACAGAAACCCGCTACCGGTCACCCTCAACTCCCCCCTAAAAGAGTTAAAGGTTCTTGGGAAACAGTACAGACAGAGACCAATCACCCAAAGGAGAGTTCCTTTAGGAGTTATACAAAGCCGTCACTCCCACAACATAAAAGTTATGGTATTCACCCCAACGGCAAAGCTAAAGGGTTCTCCGCCTCACTTATATCTATAGTAAATACTATAGATATTTTACTTTGCGCCTAGATCTAAGTCTTCTCTCAGGAAGAAAATAGTTCTCCGATGTTGACTTTAGGGTGCTGAAAAAGAAGCCCCTAATATAAAAGTAAAACTCCTCTCAAGATAAGTAGGATACATCGGAAAACCTACGGCCCACAAATAAACATGAGTAAAGTAAGAGCCACTTCACTTATGCAACCATTATCTACTTTTTTCCTTTAATTTATATTTAATTTTTTAAGTGTCGATTTATTTTTTAGTTAAATCGAGGAGTGAGTTAAGGTTATAGTCCTTCAAGTTCATAAAATAAGGTAGTTGATGATTATGACTGATGTAGCGGTTGTTTTGGGTTCTGATTCTGATATGCCTGTTGCAGAAAAGGCTTTTGAGGTTCTGGACTCGGAGAATATAGATTATGTTAAAAAGGTTATCTCAGCTCATAGAGATCCTGAAAAACTTGTAGATTTCGTTGAAGAAACTGAAGCAGATGTATTTATCGGAATAGCAGGTTTATCAGCTGCTTTACCTGGTTCTATTGCGTCAAATACGAGTAAACCAGTGATTGGAGTACCTGTTGATGCTAAACTAGGTGGGTTAGATTCTTTATTAAGTATAGTACAAATGCCTAAAGGAGTTCCAGTAGCTTGTGTTGGAATTGGAAGAGCTGATAATGCAGCATTACTTGCGAAAAAGATTTTAAGGAATTAATCACTTAGGTTTATGGTATTCTAGTAATGTGGTCTCGGATAAAGATGAGGGAATTAGAGATCTTCTAGATATTCTTCGGTTAGTTTTAGGGAACAGAAATTTCCACACATCGAACAGTATTCTGATTTACAGACTTTATCTTCTTCTAATTTTTTTCCAAGTTCTTCTTGGTCTAGTATTGCTAGGTCAAATTGTTTCTCCCAGTTTAGGTTATTTCTAGCTTTTGCCATTTTTTGGTTTTTTTCTTTAGAATTCTCATTTCGGTTTGCTAGATCTATTGCATCTGCAGAGATCTTGGAGGCTATTATTCCTTTCTTAACATCTTCTGGAGCGGGTATAGACAAATGTTCTTTTGGAGTTACATAGCAGAGAAAATCAGCGCCATGATATCCTGCTATTGCACTTCCTATTGCTGAAGTTATGTGGTCATATCCTACTCCTCTGTCACTTACTAATGGACCTAGTACATAAAGAGGAGCCTCATCTGTGGCTTCTTTTATTAATTTAATATTTGTTCTAATTTTATCTATTGGAATATGGCCGGGTCCTTCCACTATTGTCTGTACTCCTTTTTTTCTTGATTTCTGGACTAATCTACCTATTTCTAGGTATTCCTGGATCATTAACCTATCGTTAGCATCTCTTATACATCCGCTTCTCAGTGAATCCCCAATAGATATAGTTAGATCGTATTCATGTGCTATTTCAAGTATTTTATCGAATTCCGAGTATAATGGATTTTCTTTATTATTTCTAATCATCCAAGCAGCCATTATTGCTCCTCCTCGACTAACAATGTCCATTACCCTATCTTCTTCATTGAGATTTTCAAGTACATTCATCGTGATAGCTGAATGTAGAGTAACAAAATCTACTCCATCTCTGGCATGTTTTTCAATTACTTTGAAGATGTCTTCTTTTTTCATATACTCTGGTCTTTCAATCTCTTTTACCGCTTGATAGATGGGTACCGTTCCCACTGGTATATTTACATTATTTAGTATATTTTCCCGGATGCTATCTAGGTTTCCGCCTGTAGATAAATCCATTAATGTATCTGAATATTCATCTGCAATTCTTGCTTTTCTGATCTCTTTTTCGAGGCTAACATTTTCTGGAGATGATCCTATATTTGCGTTTACTTTTGTAGAAGCTCCCTGTCCTACTGGAACTATATCAGAATTGCCTCTATTGTTATGTGGTATAACTAATTTGCCTTTTGAAATTAACTTGCTCACTTTTTCTGGTCTTAAGTCTTCTTTATCAGCTGCTTTCTTTATTTCTTTTGATAAGCCAGTTTTGGCATCTTCCAGTATGGTCATAGAAATCTTAATTTTGTTAAAAAATACTTGTTTATTTGGTGATCTTTTGGGCTCTAAGGTACATAAGATTAATGTCGGTAAAAGGTCCGGAAATGTGTACCTATATAATAAAAGTATAATGATTGATGCTGGTATGAACCCAAGCAGGGTTTTAGATGGATTAAAAGAGTTCATTAAACCAGAAGATTTGAAGATAATTATTTTAACGCATTGTCATTTCGATCATTTTTTAGCCGCTTCTAGGATAAAAGAAAAAACCGGAGCTAAAATCTATATACATGAAGACGATTCAGAGTACATAGAGACAGGTGATAATGTTGCAACTGCTGCAATATTTTTTGGCCAGGAGGCACCTAAGATCAAACCTGATTCATTATTAAGCAACTCTGATGAAATTCAAGATCTAAAGGTTATTCATACTCCAGGTCATACTGAAGGCAGTATATGTCTCTACGATGGTGAAATTCTTTTTACTGGAGATACAGTTTTCTCAAATGGTAGAACTGGAAGAACTGATTTAATAGGCGGAGACAAAAATAACCTAAAACACTCGCTTAAAAAACTTTCAAAACTCGATGTAGATAAAATCTACCCCGGACATGGAGAGATAAGTAGTGGAAAAAGCTTAAAGAAAGCTGTAGAGAGACTAAAATGAAAGGTATTTATTCACTAATTTTGAATTGTAAAGATAAATTTAAGGTTGGAAATCTCGGGGAGATGAGATTTGAGGGAAACTACATATATGTCGGTTCAGCTCAGGGACCTGGAGGTTTAAAAAGAATAAAAAGACATTTAAAAATAGCTGAAGGAGAAAAAGATACTAGATACTGGCATATAGATTATTTACTTGGTAACTCTGAGGTTCTTGGTTACTGCTATGCAGAAACAAGAAAGAATAAGGAATGTGAATTAGCAAATAAACTTTCCTTTTTAGAGACAAAATATGATTTTGGATGTAGTGACTGCAACTGCAATAGCCATTTATTTTCAATAGAGGAAAGTGACTTAAAAAATATTAAAAAGACACTGGAAAAAGCTTTTAAAGAAATTGGGTTAGATCCCATTTTCGAAACAAAAAATGAGTAGGGAAATAAACGAATCTAAAAAGGACAAGAAGAATAAACCAAAAGTCAAGGATTATATGACCACAGATGTTGTTGTAGTTGAACCAGAGGATACAGTTGAGGAGATAGCAAAATTAATCGAAGAAACCGGCCATAACGGCTTTCCAGTCGTTGAAAAAGGTATCGTTAAGGGATATATTGCTGCTAGGCATTTAGTGCTCCAAGATAAAGATGAACTAGCATTTAAATTAATGTCATCAGATATTACTTTAGCTGATAGGGACATGGATCTAGATGATGCTGCGAGATTAATGTTTAGAAAAGGAATTTCTAAACTTCCCGTAGTAAGAGAAACAGGTCGAATGGCTGGTATTATCACAAACTCTGATGTAATAAGGTCACAGATTGAACGAGCAGATCCGAGAAAACTAAGAAAATTCAAGAAAGTTCTCGAAGATGTACACAACATTAATCTAGATATAGAGAAAGGCGAAGTAAAGGTTAACGAACTAATACCTACTCAAAAAAACATATACGAAGATGAACTAGAAGGAAGAATATATGAGCTAAAAAAAGGACTAGCCGAACCTATAATCATAGTACAAAAACCAGATAAGATGATATTAGTGGATGGACATCACAGAGCGGTTGCAGCTAAAAAACTAGAAATAGATAAAATAGAAGCTTATAAACTAATAATCAAAGAAGATAAAACAATTGGACTTGAAAAAATACCTAAAAAATCCGGTATAAGTAATTTAGATGACATTAAGATAATAGACTATGCTCCTCATCCAATAGGGAGATTAACAAAAATGTATGGACAAGATAACCAAGGTGAGTGAAGAATGGATCTAAATATCTTAGAAGAACTTGAAGAAGTTATTAAAGATAGAAAGATAAATCCAAAGGAAGGATCCTATGTTTCAGGTCTAATTAACAACGAAAACGATATATTAGAAAAAATCGGTGAAGAATGCACCGAGCTTTTGATATCAGCTAAGGATAATAAAAACCTAGATCACGAAGCCGCAGACCTAATATTCCATATTATGGTGCTATACGCAAATAAAGACCGTGAATTCAATAAGGTACTTCAAGAACTAAGAGAAAGAAGAGATTAGTAGGGGCAAAGCCTCTTTAATATATCTGTTCTAGTTATTATACCTACATACTCCTCGTCTTCTTCAATTAATAGCCTACTAACATCATATTCATCCATTTTACTCATAGCATCTATCAAGTTCATGTCCGATTTTATTGAATAAGCATTAGGTGTCATAACATCTTCGACTTTTGACCCAAAATTTCCTTCTCTCACAGCTTTAGCTAAATCAGTTAATGTAAACATTCCTTTAATCTCTTTATCAGACTCTACAGGAGCCCCTCTAATATTTTCATCCAGCAGAACCTCTGTTGCATCCTGAATAGTATCATCCGGAGATAATGTAACTAACTCAGTTGAAGAAATCTCCATCACAGGTATTTTAGGAACAGAATGAATTTCACTAATTTTAATAATTAATTTATTCCCTATATCATCTCTTCCATCGACAACTCCCTTTAATAGCATCTTATTAACCGGTGTAGGACCGATCGTTATCTTTTCACCCTCCTCAAAATTTCTTATATCACCTAAAATCCTTATAGAGGCTTTACAGACATCTGGCTGAGGTAAGGTTGTTAAATCAATTTCCATTGCCGAAGCCCCCTCAACCTCTTCTTCTTTCTTATAGATCTGAACTGGTTCCCCCTCCTCAAAAGAGGTAAGATCCAACGCTCTATATGCATCCGAAGTAGGCTTATAACCACCCTTAGGCCCTGGAACTCCTTCGATCAACTCTAAAGCCTTCAAAGACTGCATTTGATTTCTTATTGTACCTGGATTTCTTCCAATAGAATCAGCAACCTTTTCACCTTTAACCGCCTTTCCTTCTTCTTGAAACAAATTAATCAAGGTATTCAAGATTTCTTTTTGAGCTGGGGTTAATTCCATTTTTTTATCTCCATTCAATAGATCTTTATTCATCCTTTATAAATACAAAAGCAGTGAACTACCCCTACCTAGCTCACGTTGTTCGTGAGGAAGGGGTTTCCTGCGAGTGTTTGGACATTTGCTGGTTGGCGTATTCCAAACCTGTTTGTCGCAGAAAATCTTCCATAAAGGAAGATTGCTCGTTCACAGAGCGTTCTTGTGATAGGAAACGATTCATTATATTGATAGCAGAGTTTTTGTCTCTGTCAATTTCGTTTCCACAATCACATTTATAAGTTCTTTTATGTAATGGCATATCCTGTTTCTTTCCACAGACACAGCACTTTTTGGTAGTGTTTGCTTCGTTGATTTCTATTACCTTCTTACCTACAAGTTCTGCCTTGTAGATTAGAAATCTAACGAATCTACCTATGGTGCCTGTGTTTTGTAAACTCCTGTTCAAGCCCTCTACATTCTTGTTGTTCTGTGCCATATCTTTAGTATCTAAATCTCCAACTACTATAGTATTCGCTTTAGTGTTCTCAACTATTTTTTTACTTAATTTATGTTGCCAATCCTTCATTTGATTAGCAAGTTTTCTTTTCATCTGTTGTAATTTCTTGTTATACCATTTCCATCTATTACTTCCTTTTTTACATCTGTCTTTTTTTGATTGAACTTCTTCTATTTTCGATTGCCAATACTTGTCTGGTCTTGGGTTCTTGAACTCAACGAACTTCCCACTCATATTAACTCCTATGTGTTTGTTAACTCCTAAATCGAAAGCTTGATACTTTCCGTTATCTTTGTATTTTGGAGTATCTACCTCGTAAGATATTGAGATATAGTATTCTTCTTTAATTTCGTCTCTGAAGATTTCGATTTGTTTAATGTTCTTATCTTCTAAATGAAACTTGGTTGGAATATCAAAAGATAGTTCTGTTTTGTCTGGGTGGTTGTGAGAAAATTTTATTTCCTCTTTTTTTATTTTGAACCCGGATTGGTTATAGCATAGGTTTGTGAAGTATTTACTGCCTTTGAATCTTGGTGGTTTCGCTTTATTGTCTCCTTTTTTCCATAGAGAGAAGAAGGACTTGTAATTGGCGTCCAGTTTCTTTAAAATCATTTGTAAGACTTTTAAATACACCCAGTTGTATTTTGGGTATTCTTCTTTTAATTTGGGTAACTTATTTTGTTGGTCTGTGTATGTAATGTAGTTTCTTTCTTCTTTTGGTTTGTTCTTGTTTTCTTTCCAGTTCTCTATTCTTTCTTTGAGTGAAAAATTATAGAGCAACCTACATATTTCAGAAAGAGAAGTAAGAACTTCTTCTTGTTCTTCTGTTGGCTCAATCTTTATTTTTTGAGTTAGTTGCATTTTTCATCAACCTATTTAATATTTCGTCGTATGTTTCTCTCTTTGTTATCCTTAGTTCCTTGAGTTTCTTCCGTGTTTCTTTTTCTATCTGTATGGTTGTCGGGTCTTCCATATATATCTCCTATATAAACATTATTTAACTACTTATATACATCTTGTGGTGATTCATCCCTAACCTAAATCAAAGATTAAGGACAGGGATTTCTCACCAAAAAAAAGTTAAATAGATTTCAAAGAAAAAACATCCCCTAAACCTTTTAGCAAATATCTCTGAAAAACCTATAGAATCAAAAATCAACTATCTCAGAGATACCTAACCAATCACCTTTTAATCATATTATTCTTATTCCACATAGTTATTTCCCCCAACAAAATAGGTTGTGAACCATTCTCCCCCCTAAAAAAACATAGATTCACCTTAAAAGAGTTTATTAACACCTTTTACCTCCTTCCTACCACACAAAAATCTCTTCTGCCAATAGTCAACTACCTCTATCTAAATCAAGGGATTTTGGAGGGGGTTCTTTGTGAGGCCTTATCCAGAGTGGAGTTGCCTTGTTCAGTGTGTTTGTCTCATAGACCCAGTCAGCAAGGGAACTTACGGTTTGAGGAAAACTGGATTAGGGCAGATACAAGAGCCCATATATTAGCTACATAGCTACACAATGGCTACTCTTATTCCTCAATGGTTGCTCCACACCAACCACCTAGGACCCCTACTCCAGATCTGTTTCAAGGTTACCTGAGGAGATTTCTTTAGCCAAATGAAACAATCCAAAGGGGCCTCGTAATCTGTTCAAGCCAGAACACCTAACAGCCAAAACTTAACTGGTCTTAGAACCATTGGAAATTTGTGGTTGATTCATCCTTCTACCAAAATCAGAGATTTTGGAGAGAGGTCTTCTCAACCACCAAGATAAAACCCCGCTTTACGAACGGATGTGAGTAAAATAGGGTCACTTCACTTTGAGATATGGTTATCTTTTTTTACTTGAGGTCGGTGTTTGAAGATTTGGAGAGACTTATTTAGTTTGATAAAATGAATTAGATTAGGGCTATTAGTAGACCTATTATAGCTCCTCCGTTTAGTAGTGGTAGTCCTGCTTGAGGTTTTCCTTTGTAGACTAGGGCGCTTAGAAAAATAAAACCTATTAATGACCCTATGAAAGCTCCTAAAGCTGGTAAAATACCAAGGTAATTGTAAGCTGAGATTGTGAGGATTGAAGGTAATACAGCATCCCCTAGACCCATAAAAAAGGCTTTATTCTCCTTGTTTCCTATTTTAGTTGTCTTAGATCTAAATGAGTAATTCTTCTCTTTTGGTACTACAAATAAGACTGGTATTTTCATTTCAATTGCATTTTGAGCTAAACTCAACATATGTTTAGTCTTATATACAGCTAAAGCGTCATACAAAGCGAGTAAAAAAAGCAATACCAATGCAGGTATTAGATCTAATGAAATCCCAAATATTGCTGCTGCTCCGCTAGAAACAAATAACCCTACTAAATCAACTACATACCACTCCCTAAAAAGAAATATTAACACTAGTAAGGTAACTGCAGGGATTGTACCATATAATATACTATTAACTACATTTAAACCAAATATTTTCCCAAAAAGAGCCATAAAAAAATAAACTAACGTCAAAAATATAGCAAAAGATAAAAAAAGTTCGACAACCCACTTTAGTTCTAATTTATTAACAGCAAGAAAACCAGCTGTGAAAATTAAAATAAGCAAAATAAAATATAACGGATTCCATGCTGATTGTGGATCCCTAAAAGCCTTGATATTATAATCCAAATAAAAAGAAGATATATAGACACCTAAGAGCTGTGTAAAAACTAATAAAGAACCCATACCTGCCATAGGAAGATATTTTTTAGCTTCTATACTCATTATATGTCTTCATCTCCCAAACCTTCTTTCTCTTTCTTTAAATTCATTTATTATCTCTTGTATCTTTTCTCGATCCAAACTACCCCAATCATCTACATAAAACAATTCAGCATAACTTGATTGCCATATAAAACAATTAGGAGCAGTTTCAGCCCCAATTTTTACCAAAATATCTAATTCAGTGTTTATATCCAAGTTATCTTGAATCAATTTCCCTCTAGAACACTCTAAACCATTATTTACATTTAAAATTTTCATCAATGCATTTTTAACTGCTTTAGTTACCTCCTCTCTACCATTAACAAAAATTAATTTAATCTCTCTCTTAGTTCTTTCATTAATTTTTTTTAGATCTCTTTTGATCTCTTCACGTACATTTGGAAAACCAAAAATGATTTCCCCAATGTTAAATTCCTCTACCCATTTATCAGCATCTAAAACCCTTCTAAATTCCTCTAATTCATTACTATCATCCACAATCGCTAAACTTTCTATTTCACATTCACCAGCCATTTCTTACACACCAATTATCTTGGAGACATCTCGCCAAATAAGTTAAAAATCCAACCACCAAATAACCCTTCTCTACAGAAATCCATAATGAAAAATTCCATCAGACATACCATCCTGCCATAAAACCAAGATGCGAACTTAAATAAATAATTATTCTTTTTAATAAATTTTTTATCCGAAGAAAAAAAAACAATTTCAATATCGAGTGAAGTGACCCCTACCTAAATCAAAGATTAGGAAAGGGTCTTATCCAACCACTATAAGATAAAAAAGAACATCCAATACATTATTTAAAATAGGAATAACATTTCTATACCAATGAAAGAACTTGACGACGATAAACTATCAAGAGGAAAAATCAAAGAGAAAAATTACACAATCCTAAAGAAATCAAATGAGATTGAAGACTTCAAGGAAAGAACCGATGCAATCGGAGTCAAATTTACATATAAAAACCTAAGAGTCCTAGATTTAGAGTGGATACTAAGGAAAATACAATTATCGTCTAAAGAAGTAATAAAAAACCACGAAAGAAAAAGGATCCCCAGATTCCCTATGAAAATTGAACTAAATGGAGACAAACTTAGATTTACTCCATTTGCAACAAAAAATATCAAAACAAAAAAAATACAAAAATTGCTAACCGAGATATTTAAAGACCTAAAAAAGTCACTAGAAAAATCAAAACAAAGAAAAAATCTACAAAAAATAGAGATAACTCGTTTAAAGTACATTAACTCAAAATTCAATGAAATAGAAAAAAAGGAATTTTTAAAAAAACAAGAAAAACAGAAAACCACTCTATCAGATTTCGTATGACATACACCCTTCCAAAAGAAAAATATCTACTACAAAATTTCTTAACTTCTAACTAAAATGTTTACAGCAATAAGACCCCGCCAAAACTCAATCATTAATGAACTACTCTCCTCCAACTACCCGCTTTTCGCTAGAGAAGAATCAGTCCACATCTATTCACACTCTATTTTATCTAAGGACAGAGTTTTACCAAGTGACCTCCTCACCTACCAAAATCAAGATTTTGGAAGGTGACTTCTTGGTTAATAGGTTAAAGTAAAGAAAAATTAAAAGCCTCCAAACCCTCATAACTACCTTAATGCAGACCTCCTCACACCATCCAACCTCCCACACAAGATTGGATATTATGCTATGGAGTTAAAGTGTACTACCACATAGGACCTCCATCTTTATAGCTAATAAGGAATTACTCCCAAAAACCCTTGAATACTCATATAATTTCCTACATAACCTTAGAAATAAATATATTTGTACACAGGCTTTCCGATAAACTTGTTATATCCCTAGTATTGTTCTAATCTTTCTAAACGTTGAATGTATCCTTTTTCTAATAAAAAAAGAGAGGTCTTACCCAACCACTAAAATAAAAATATCTTTCACTAAAAGATATTTTACTTAATTAATAACTTTAATTTATTCTATCTCTATGTTCGTTTTTTCTTCATCTTGAGATCGTTTTAATATCACCTTTAGAACACCATTTTTTAGCCTGGCCAAACTATCTTCTGTATCTACATTGTAAGGCAACTTTATTTTCTTCCTAAATGTTCCTTTAAACCTCTGTTCTTTAATTAACTTAGTTTCTTCAATATCTTTATCTCTTCTAGCGTAAATCAAAACATTTTTACCTTTTACTTCTATATCAACATCCTCTTCGTCTACACCCGGTAGATCAACAAAAAGAATTAACTTTCCATCTTCCTCAGCAAGATCAAAAGGAGGAGCTCCCTCCTTTAACATTATCTGTGGCAAGTAGTCCTCTTCAAAATCATCGTAAAAATCTTCCATCTGGCTAAAAACCTTTTCAAGCTCCTTAATCGGGTTCCAAATCATTTCTTTCCTACTACCTCACTTAAAGAGATAACCCTACACATAATATTAACAACCCAAACCCAATTAGATATTACGGATTACATCAATTTTATCTTAGTAGTTGAGAAGACCTCTCTCCAAAATCTCTGATTTTAGTAGCGAGATGCATCAACCCCCTACAATACTTTTAAACCACGAACCTATAAATAGGTTTAAGATGGGCTTACAGTCGCTTTCATACAGATACGATGCCAATCCAACAAAGGAAGATAAGGAAGAACTGATGAAGCACTTCAAGATACACAAAGACATTTACAATAAGGCACTAGAAACATTAAACAAATCAGATGAGTAAATACCAAAAGTATAAGATGTATAATAGGTTACCAGAGTGGAAAAAGACATCAAACCCAGAGTTCCAAAATGTATATTCAAAGACTGCTCAACAAACAATAGGAAGAATATACAACGCAATCAAAGGCCTAAACACAAAAAAAGAGAAAGGAAAAAAAGGTTAGAAAGTTAAGGTACAAGAACTCGATTAATATCATTGAATACAATCAGTCAGGATTCAAAATAGACCAAGAAAAAAGAAATATACATCTATCAAAGATAAGGAAAAATACCCGTAAACTTCCACAGACCAATCCCTAAAAACGCTGAGGTCAAAGGAGTTATAATAAAAGAATACAGTTGCGGTGACTCGAAAATCATACTCCAACTAAAAGTTCCAAAACCCGACAAAAAACCAATCACAAAAGACAGCGACATAATAGGAATAGACCTAAACGTATCCAACTTCTTAACTGATAGTAAAGATAGAGAAATAGAGGACTTAAAAGACTTGTTATACAGTAAATACGAGAAAATCAAGAAAGAACAAAAGAAACTATCCAGGAAAGAAAAAGGAAGCAACAACTGAAAAAGACAAAAGAAAAGATTAGCTAAAACACACAAAAAACTGAGAGATGCACGAAGAGACTTCTTACATAAACTATCAAGAGCATATAGCGACAAATACGATGTAATAGCGGTAGAAGCCTTAGATAGTAAGAACCTATCAGAGGAAGAAGCAACGCCCTAAATAGACATATAGCTAATCACGCTTGGAACGAGTTTGTTTCATTGCTTGCTTACAAAGCTTCACAAGCTGATAAGCAAATCATAGAAGTAGAGGCAAGGAACACTACAAAAAGCTGCTCAAACCCAAGTTATAGTAATAAGGTAGATAAAGAACTATCAGATAGAGTACACAAATGTGAGAGATGCGGCCTGGAAATTGACCGAGACTTGAACGCAGCTATAAACATAGTGAATAGAGCTATAGACTTGGTAAAACAGGGACTGTCCAAAGTCAAAGCCCTCGGACACATCGACCTCTGATGGAACCAATTCAGCTCCAGTAAGTCAAGTGGTAGAACAGGGAACCCCCTCCTAAATCCTTAATTTAGGAAGAGGTAGTTCACAAACTTCCTACGCAGATAACTTGACCTAATCACCTACCTAACCGTTGGTTAGAGAAAAGGGGGTTCCGTCAATTCACCCATATTCATCTGGTATTTCGGAGCCAACAGATGAAAAACCATCAGGAATAGCCCATAATGGAGAAAACATCTCCTTTTCTCAGAGGTTACCACCTACTTAAACCAAGCTTGCGAAGACAGATGCCAGAGCTAACAATAATGGATTTTAAGCACGGCCGTAACAACTTTACTAGCAGAAAATACCTCTTTTTTCGTTCAAAAAGGTTATTCTGTTATCAATCTGACCTAGATCCATCTTTCACCAGCTTAAAGGAACTAAAAAGGTTTCCTACATCCATTTACTATCAATGTCTTCAAAAAACTCCGTGAAGTGGCTCACTCTCTAAAGGGAGTGAGCTTCCTTGTGAGGCCTTATACAAGTCGGAGTCTACGTTATCTACTGGGCTTGTCTCATACACCCAATAAGCAAGGGAACTTACGCTTTGAGGGAAGAATTGGATTAGGGCACAAAGCCCATATACCAACCCATAGAGAGGTCCCCCTATTCCTCAGCGGCTGCTCCACACCAACCACTAGAACCCCCTACTCCAAGAACTGTTTCAAGGTTACCTAGGGAGATTTCTTTAGCCAATAAACAGAGAAATCGGCCCGCATTTGTTTGATAAGGCAGAACGCCTAACAGCCAAAGCTTAACTCAGTTCCAAAATCATTCAAATGTTATTACAGGCATTCATCCCATGCCCCTTGAAGAACACGAGTCTTCTGCCTCCAACTCTATAAAATCACTCCAATTCATCACCCACCTAAATCAAAAGATTTAGGAAGGTGTCTTCTCAGTCAAATAGATAAAGAGTTAACTCAAGCTTTTATATCAATTAACCAAAAAGATCTCAATAATTAATATGTTATACTAAGATAATTTGTAAGATTTAGATTCTTGGCGTTTCTTTTACTACATATGTTCCTGCCAGTTTATCATGCCAGCCTTGGTTATTTTCATCTATTATAATCCAAAGGAAGCCTATAAAAAACACGAAAGTTGAAAAAATCATCCCTAAATATCTAACAATACCATCTATGTAGCTAACATTACTTGAATTAAATTTGACTAATTTTAGATCCACCACATTCATCCCTGGAGTTGCCTGTTTCTTAAAGAAATAAGCAAAATAACAAAAACCTATGGCAAATGAAACCAGGTAAAATAGGTAAACTTCCGACACAACCAAGCTAACTAAATAAGATAAAACTGAAACAAGAACGAAATCAATCAAAAAAGACATTAACCTTGCAGGATATCCAGCTAAGTTACCACTCATTTTTCATTAAATTCTTATTTTATTCCTAATATATTAAACTAATCTCAGTTATTGAACTACCTCTACCTTACTCGCCTTTCGCTAGTGAAGAGAGGGTGTCCTGCTTTAACCAAGGAACATGCAAACACAAAATTGTCTGTGTCAAATACCCCTACCTAATCAAAGATTAGAAGGGGCTTGCGTATGGTACGACCAGGCCACATAGAGGAAGTTTAATTGTCGGTTGGCTTAGGGAACTTACCTTGTTTAAGCAGGAGCGTTCCCACAGATCACTATGACCTGCAACCGGGGTGATACTGTGGAGAAAAATGGTGTCGAGGCTGGGTTAAAGAGGGTTTTTTTCAACCATGTAAGATATGTTCAGATTGATTACGAGCATTATGAGTATGGGAAAACGGAAAATGTGGAGTTGATTAGGTACGGGAAAGGGTTACAGTTTAAGTGACATCCTCTTCGCCCTAAAGGGCGGAGTTTCAGGCCAACTTCAAGAGGTTACCACCTACCTCGCTAACTTGTCTCTCTACAGGAGGAGTATCCAGAGGCTGGGTCAACGGCAGTGGCTTCGGGCCATGCCACATGGCCCCTAGCATCAAAAGGGGTTTTCTCAAACTTTCCGATGCCCCGAACGGCTATGTTGTGGGCTCCATTCTTATTCCTATTCGTTTCAAGGCCACAGTTATTGCACCTGAATCTGCCTCTGTGTTTGTGTTTGTTGCCAACCTCACCACACCTAGAACATCGTTGGCTGGTGTATGCTTCACTTACCAATACAACCTCTATGCCCTCCCACTTTGCATTTTACTTGATTTAGTTTCATATTTTCTAGTGTGGGAAGTTGTAGAGTTTCCTATTCATTTTTCTATCTTTATCCTATTCTTGTATACCTTTTAGGTCACCAAGGACTATCAACAAGTTCTTCTCTTCCACTGTATCCACTATTTTCTGCTTACTTTGTGGCAGATATCCTCTACTTTGTCACTGTCCTAGTTATCCTATCTCTTTTGGACATAGCCGTTCTTACAGTTTCTTCTAAGAAAGTAGTACTTGTTCTGTATATCGCCTATGTGGGTTCTGTGGCGTTGGGTTTGACGGCTAGGCAACCTGACGCAAGTTGCAAGCTTATTCAAACCCAAATCAACTCCCAAGACACCCTTATATGCTTCAACAGGCTCCACTTCCTTGGAAACTGATAGATGGAACTCGAAAACATAATCCTTTCTAACAATCTTTGAATCCTTGATGTTGTATGTTAGTTTTATCTCTTCATGTGGTTTCACTGGAACCCAAACACCACCATAGACATCCCTTACTGGTATCTTAGCCCAGTAACCAAATTCCTTGGTGTTCTCAGCTTTTTCTACCCTAAATGTGTCATTTCTCAAGAACAACGGGTAATCTTTACCATCTTTCAATTTCTCGATGTCGATATATTTGTCCATCGCCTGCTTGGTTGCAGAATAGAGGTCAGTCGTTTCTCCATGAATATATCTCTGAGCCTTGCTGTATTCTTTTTTGATTGCTTTGAGTTTGCCTTTGTTGGGTTCTGTTATTTTACAGACAATGGTTTTTTTCAGCTTTCACCTTTTTATCAACTCATCCAACTTGTCCTGAACGAAACGAGATAAGTTGAGATGGTTCTCTTCTATCCATTCAGCTTGGTCTTCCCTTATTGTGATATTCTTTCTCTCCATAATACACACTATACTTACCCCATAGTCTTTAAAAAACTTTCCATGAGAGAGTCCGATGCCTCCCCTCCGTAAACGAAGATGACTTACTGCTCCCTCAAACTCTCACAAAATTTAAAGCTGATTCATCATCCATCCAATCAAAAGATTTGGAGAAAGGGTTCTCGCCAAAACAAGATAAAATATTTTATTTAAGAAAGGTTATTACTTCTAGATGCTTATCTAATAGGTAGTTTAGATAAAATTTTATTTGATTTGGATAAAATGACTTATGATGTCTTGATTGTTGGTGCAAGTCCGTCTGGGTTGAAAGCTTCTATTGAAGTTTCGAGAGAAGGGTTAAATGTGGGTTTAGTTGAGAAGAGAAGCTTTGATGGGGGAGGAGAAGGAAGGCCTTCACCTGATACTTCTTTTTATGGTTTTTTTGATCATCTTGGTTTAGATGTTGATGAAGAATATGTGGCACATAAGTTAGAGGGGATGAAGCTTATTTCTCCTGCTGGTAATGAGATTAAAGTTAATACTAGAGGTTTTTCTTTTTTTAGAGAGGACTTTGATAGGTATTATTTAAATAAGGCAGAAGAGCATGATGTAGATCTGCTTTTAGGTAAGAATGTGGTTTCTGTTAGTAGAAATGAGGTTAGAACGGAGGATGGAAGTAGATATGAAGGAGATCTCGTTATTTTTGCGTGTGGTTCAAGAAGTGATATCTTGGAGGAGTTAAATATTAGTACAATGAAGTATCCAAGTGACTTGGCGGAGGCGGTTCAAGCTGAAGTAAGTGGTCTGAGTTTTGATAGTAACTATTTTCATTATTTTTTAGGGAAGAAATATGCTCCTGGGTGGAAGGCAACTATTTCTCCTAAAGGAGAGGATTTTGGAAGCGTTGGAGTTTTTGTGAGGAATGTGGATCCGGATAAATATTTTGATAAATTTTTTGAAGAAGTTATTGGAGAAGAAGTAAAAGTAAAGGAAGTTTCTACTGGAGAAGATCAAATAATTACTATACCTAATAAACTTGTTGATGACGGAATAATGGTGGTTGGAGGGGCAGCAGGACAAGCAGGAATACCTTTCAGTATGAAAGCTGCTGAAATCTGTAGTAAGGTAGGATCTAGGGCAGTTAAAGAAAGTAAAACTAGTAGATCTGATTTAATCGAATATGAGAGGAGATGGAAGAAGGGATATAATAAGTATTATAAGTTTGCTAGATTTTTCTTGAGGAAAATGGAAGACATTGAGGATGATGGCCTGGACGATATAATTTCTTCCTTGGGAGGAATAAATTTCGCTGGAGAAATTAGAAAACACAATAATCTTTATTTAAATGCCTTAGGAGTTATGTTAGAATTAATTACAAAAAAACCCACTAATGTAAGATTGATTAAATATTTGATTTAACTTGACTAAACTCTTCAAAGGCCTTTTTCCTCATAGCAGAGGATAGATATAGCTAACTTTCCTATAATCTACCTCAAAGCATTAACTACTGTCAGTAGTAAATTACTCTATCTTACCTCTTTGTGGTTGGTATGTAAGGAGTTTTTTAATCACTAATATAAAAAAAGCTATTAAGAAAAGTTTAGTTAATAAATTAAGATTCTGAAATTACTTTATGCTGAGAGATGAAGGGTGACCTCCTCACCTACCAAAATCAAGATTTTGGAAGGTGCTTCTATCCATTCACAAGACCGGCATCCGAGATTAGTGCCTTGTTGCACGATAGTCTTCCAAGGCGAACACGGTTCGCCATTCCTTGCAGGTTCCCAGGGCTTACACTTATTTTCAGGACTCATCACCTATATCCATCACTATTTTCTGCCCGGGTTTAGGGTTCGGTCACTTGAACCCCGTTCCAAGTCTTCCCACGTATCCATTGCTGAAGAGCCTATTGCCCAAACACTCGGCCGTTCAAACTCGACATATAGACCTGGAACCCCTCTAAGCAATAGAATATTCTGTTTCTCTACTACATAAAACAACCCCAATTCATCACCCACCTAAATCAAAGATTTAGGAAGGTGACTTCTTGGTTAATAGGTTAAATATTTTTTAATATATTGTATATGGGTTCTATTTTTAGTTTATCCATGTATGATGACTCTATGTACCCAAAAAAGTGGCATCCGTTACATTCTTTAGCAATTTCTTCTCTTTTTCCTTTTGTTTTATCCCAGATATTATTTATGCCGTCTTTGTAGTTCCCTAGTTTTTGTTTTTTGGCGCGACAGTAGATTATATTTCCATCTGAGTCAATATGTAGTATTGTATTTTGATTTTGGCAGTTATTTAGGTTATTTATTTCTTTAATGTTTTTTAAGTAAGTTTTTGAGTTAATAATTGGGTAATTTTTTTCTTTTAATTTTAATAGGTTGTCAATTAGTTTTTTGTATCTTTTTTTATCTTTTATCCCAAATTGATCCCAGGTTTCTTTCGATACGTTTTCGTGTTTGTAGACTGGTTCTAGAGAAACGAGTAAATCATTTTTTTCTGCGAATTTTACTACATCTAGGACTTCTTCTAGATTTTTGTTTGTTATGACGCAATTCAATGAAACTGATATATCTTTATTTTTTGCTTTTTTTAGGCTTTTTATTAATTCAGATGGTTTTATTCCTCTTATTTGTTTATTATAGGAGATCCCATCTACTGATACTGTTAAATAATCTAAGTCATCTAATTCATCTATTCTTTTATCGAGAAGTTTTCCGTTTGTAACAGTTGAGGTTAGCATATTTTTTTTATGTGCATATTCGAGTATTTCGGGTAGTTCATCCCTGAGTAGTGGTTCTGTACTCCATGCGTTGTATAATATTATACCAAATTTACGAGCTTCGTCTAATAGATCGAAGATTTCTTTTTTATCCATTTGATCTCCTTTTTCTCTCCAGTCAGAGCAAAAAGGACATCTTAGGTTGCATTCCGAATTTACTTGATGGGACATTGCTATTGGTTTGTCCTTTATTTTGTACTGCCAAATCCCCTCAAATAGTTTTTTCATTAAATTCATTTCTTTAAGTCCTTTATTTTGTAAGGTAATTTATTTGATTTGCTTAATTCTTTTATACTCTTTTTATAGTAATCTTTCTCATATAAACATTCTTCTCCAGTATCTTTTATCCATCTATCTCTTCTAATTCTTTTCCATATCTCTGAAAGAGGTTTTTCTTTAAAATTACCGTAGGATATTGGTGCATGCATACATGGCATAACTTCTCCAGAAGGAGATACATAAAACCATCTATCACCTGCAAAACATCCAAACTTGTCTCTCAATTCGAAGAAATTGGTTACTATCCCCGCATTTTGTTCATACTTGAGGGCTCTGATGTCCTTTTTATCTCTTTCTGTTAGATTTTCTCTATTTTCCCAGTTACCAACATCCACTATTTCCTCAATCATAATCTCAAATACACCAAGTTGTCTTCCAAGTTCAATTAAGTCTTTTATGGTCGATTTATTAGAATTAAAAGGATTTGCTACATATAGTATCCCAGTCAATATATTTGAGGATACGGAGGCCTCTATCGATTCTATTACGGAGCTAAACAAGTTTTCTTTTCTCCTAAACTCATTATGTTTCTCTGGATAAGGACTATCTAGACTAAAGTTAATACACCCTAGTCCATTTTTATCTAATTCATCTATGTAACTTTCTTTGATTTCATATCCATTAGTTACTACCATTGTGGAGGCTCTATCCCCTACATAACCAACCAGATCTGGTAAGTCATCTCTTAAAGTAGGTTCACCACCTTCAAAAACTATCTGAGAAACTCCAAGTTCAATTCCTTGATCTATTAGGTTCTTAATTTCCTTATTTGTTAATTCTTCATTTTGATTCATTAGATCATTTGCCAAGCAATGTTTACAATTACATTGGCATTCATTGGTAACCATTATCGTCATATCATTGGGTTTATGAAAACCTAGTAGTCTCTTAATCTCATTTTTAACCATTCTTTGAAATCCATTGCTAGGTACCGGAGGAAAACCTGTCGAAAGAAAGAGCTTTTGACCAGAAACAACTGGGCTAAGTTCTTTGAGATATTCCTCTATTTCTGAGATCCTTCCTTTAAAAAAAGGGGATAGAAGACCCGATGTTTCTAGTTCTAGTTCCTTTTCACCATTGTAATCTAAATCTACTTTTAGTAACTTAGAATTAAGAACATTAACCTTCATTTTTCACCACGAAATATTTCTATAGTCTATAGGCATCTCTTGAACTGAATGCTTGTCTACTACCTTGGTTCTAAATTCTTCGTCTAGCATTTTACACTTCTCACCACACTGTATTGCATCCGATTCCTGCATTCTCTGCCAAATCGTTTCGACCTTTTCCTCCTTTATGTTTCCAAAAGAGATAGGTACATAAGTGCAAGGAGTTAAAGTCCCATCGTGTATTAAGTTTAGCCATCTCTTACCGGCCATACACCCAAACATATCTTCTGACTCGAAGACATGGTTATAGAAGATCCTAGGCCCTTCTGTCTTGTTCCACTTTTTATATAATTTAGTTAATTTATTCCTATGGCTTTCACTTAAGATTAAACTGGTTTTATCTTTATAAGACCAAGTAGGATGGCTTTCCCATAACGTTAATTCATGAACGTCTGTTTTTTTGGCTAATTCGTAGATTTCTGTTATTTTACCTTCTTCGACTAAGCTAGGTTTTACATGAGTATGCATAGAGACATTTAATCCTTTGTCCACGCAGGTTTCCATACAGTTTATCGCATCTTGGAACGCCCTCTTCTTTCCTCTAGCTTTATTATGCTCTGAAGGGATCGGGCTTTTAATTCCGGTAATTACTGAGTGAACTCCTTTTTCTTTGAGTTTAGAAGCCGTTTCATCGTCCATTAATGGTCCTGGCGTAAAAACACTGACTGTACTCTTATCTTTGTCTACATGCTCTATCAATTCAAAGAGATCATCTCGTAATAGGGGATCTCCTTCTGCAAAACCGAGCGATATAGCACCCATCTCTTGAACCTCATCCATGAAATCCTTGATTAACTTAGTCTCTAATTGACTTCCTTCACCAAGAATATTGCATTCCTCACAATTAAGTGTACAAGCGGATATATTCATCGAAACAGCTTCTGGGATATTTTCATTAAATATCCTTGATTTAATTTCGGCTTTAATTGCTCTTTTGAATGGTTCACTTGGGATCGGAGGAATCCAAGTACTTAAAGTAACTTGATCCTCGCTTACCCTTATCGGTTTTTCATTTTCTAGTAACCAGTTTACTTTGGAAACTATTGGTTTTGCAAAAATGGAAAAAGGCCCAGAAGACCTTAACTTAACATCGTTATCACCGATCTCTAAGAACAAATCTAATCCTTTTTTGTCTAAAACACTAATTTCCTTCATATTTATTCGACTCTCAAGTGATATCAAAAAAACTTGTTATAGAAATAATTAAAAATTCTTAGCAAATTATACTACCTAAGTTAAGTTCTCTATTCTAAAGTAAGTTTTCTAAAAATTTCTCAAAACCCGAAAGATCTTCAACCGGTATGTCCTCCATTATTTTGTCCAGCTCTTGATCCAATTCTCTTCGAGTTTCTTCAATCTCTTCTTGAAGTTCTTGATATTCATCACTACCCTCTAGTTTACTTTGGTTTAAAGAACCTACTAAAGCTTCTTTTTTATTAATCAAAGAAAAATATCTATCCAAAACTTTATTATATCGAGTATAACTAAGAGTTTTTTTTACTATATCTCTTAAATCGTCTGCTGATACTGGTTTATTTATATAATCATCAAATTCCATATCAATTATATCCAAGTTAGCATCAAGCGCAGTTAGCATAATAACAGGTATTTGAGCTGTCCTTGAATTATTACGGATTTTTTTTAAAACCTTATCCCCGTGGAGATCTGGCATCTTCCTATCTAAAAGTATTAAATCGTAACTTGAGTCTATTTCCTCAAGAGCCTCTTCTCCTCCAGCGGCTTTAGTAACATCATACTCATCTTTTAATATCTGCCTGTATAATTCTCTTTCATCTGGATCATCTTCAACTACCATCAATTTCTTTTCAGTTCCTGACATCATCCCAAATCCAATTACTTAGTCTTCAACTAACGGAGGAGTTTTTTACGATATACCTTATAACCAAGTTAGTTCCAAGTTTTTTTTTGACCCCGAAATAAATTAACTTAGCCCACCTAGTCGAATCCCATGTTGTATAAAGACGCCCAATATAAAAGATCAATAACTTCTCTTAATCTCCTTAGACCTATCCTTGGTTCTAAATAAATATCTTTTGGTTTATTCCTTAGATAAGTTTTTTAAAGCCATTATATACGAGTTAACAACGAAGTATACTGTTACACAATTATAGAGCCACACAGATATAGGGCCACATTGATCTTAATTTTCAAGACCAATAGATTTTTACATCATTGGAAATTTTCCTAACGGGTTTATTAATTCAAACCTATTATAGTTAATGGAAGGCTTTTTTTATTTATTGATTTGATTTCTACAATTTTTAACAAACTAATTTTCCGACATTAGTTATTTACTTTTGAAAGCTTTATTTTAATCCAGCTAAATCCAATTTTGGACTAAATATGAGTTTATAATATGGATATTTAAACCATGAGATGGTCTCTTTATTCGGACAATGAGTTAATGGAGCCATTACAATACTCAAATAACAAGAATCAAGAGGTCCTAGTTAATGAGATACTTAACGCATTCAACGATAATGAAATCGTTTATTTAAAAGGTATGGTGGGAACTGGCAAGTGCTTAGTAGAGGACTGTAAAATTGAGACTCCTTCAGGCAAGGTCAAGATCAGTAAGATAGAAAAAGGAGATAAAGTTTACTCTTGGACTGGAAACCAGATTAAAGAGTCGAGGGTATCAAAGAAATTTAGATTTGAAGATAATGAGACAGTGAAATTATTTACTAGCTCAAATAAAACTATAGAAGGAAGTAACGACCATAAGATAGTTATTTTTGACAAAAAAGGCCTTAAGTGGAAGAAACTAGAAGATATAAATGAAAATGACTTTTTACCTATATATGAGTTTGAAGAGCATTCCGATGGTAGAAAGGTATACAATAACGACAGATTAGTTTCAAAAAACCTAAAAAGCAAATTTCTCAATGATTTAGGTATCAAAATTGGTTTAACGAGAGTAAAAGATAAAGAAAGAGGAAAGGAAACTGTTTTTGATGTAACTGCTGATCCATTTAGTAACTACTTAGCAGAAGGATTTATTAACCACAATTCAGCTATTGCGCTAAATACAGCTAAAGAACTTGGGAAGGCTATTATATCTGTTCCAACTAAACCTCTTCAGGATCAGTATGTTGAGGATTACGAGAACAAATTTGAGATACAAAAGGATGAAGGTAAACTCGATATCGACTTTATTAAGGGAAGATCTAATTTTGGTTGTCCCTATCTCGAAGAGATGGAAGAAGAGTGTAGGTGCAGTAGATGTCGGGGAAATGAATCAACTGCTGATTGTAGACATCTTCCATGTACCGTAGGTATAACCGATGGTAAACTCAATACTTATCTTAACTATAAAAAGGAATCTAAAGAGAGAGTTAATGAATTAAAAGAAAAAAGCGATTTAACTAGGTATCAAGTAGCTAAAATCTGTCCTTATTGGGCTCCAATATACCGTTTTTCTATTAGCGATCCAGAATTTGACTCTATAAAATATGATTCAGTCGGTGGAAAGGCTTTTTTTAATTATAGAGACAAGGTTTGTCCTTATTATAAGCAATTCAAAGCATACTTTGACTCTGATGTAATTATAATGAATTCCAGAATGTACGAGATAGAATCTCTTTTTACAAAGAGAAAACCAGTTGTTGACTTAGAGGTTTTAGATGAAGCAGATATGTTTTTAGATAATTTAAATCTTAAAACAAAGATTGATAGATGGATCATAGACAGATTAGAGGATTATTTCAAGGAATCTAATTCAGATAAAGAGTCTAGAAAAATCCAAGAACTTAAATCTATTTTAAATGAATTCGATGGAAATAAAAAAGTTAGAAAAATGGGAAGTAAAGAAAAAAATTTCATAAAAAATTTAAATAAAGTTTTAACCGAAGTTGATGAAGAATGGAGCCAAAGAAAATCATCAGAACTTAGTGAGATTCTCGAATTTAAGAGTGATGTTTCGTACACCTTTAATTCTAATAACGAAGAAATTAATTTCTTTGTGCCGAAACCGTCAAAAGTCCTCAAAAAATTCATTAGTAACAGCTCTGACAACCTCCTTTTTATGAGCGCAACTCCACAAAAGGACAGAGTTCTAAAAAACGTGTATGGAATCAAAAATCAGGCAAAGGTTGTCGGAGAACCAAAACTAAGAGGAGAGATACGGATAAAAAAATGTGAAGAAGCAGTAAAATTAACCAGTAAGACATTTAGAAAAAATAATATAAAAAGAAAATATTTTAGAGCCCTTGAAAGTTGTATCAACCAAAGTAAAAAACCCACATTAGTCCAAATTCATTCTTACAGATATCTACCAAAGAAACTAAGAGAAAGAGTATCCAAAAACCAAGAAGAAAACATAAAAAAATTCAACCAGAATAAAAGAGACATTGTCTTTTCTACTAAACTGAAAAGAGGAATAGACCTCAAAGGAGACAAATGCAGGTCTGTAATAATACAAAAATACCCTTATCCTGATTTAAGTGATCCATACCTAGTAGCAGTTAAAAATAGACTAGGAAAAGCTTTTTGGGATTATTACGAAGACCTAGCCAGAAGAGACTTAATCCAACAAATTGGAAGAGTAGTGAGAGACAAAAAAGACTGGGCAGAACTATGGTCTCCAGATCTAACAGTCTACAAAAAAATTAGAAAACTTAAATTCACCTAAAAAATTTATATCAAAAAACAACCTAATACATTAATAATCCAGTAGAAAACTTTAAGTAGCCCAAATACCCAATAAAAACTTTAAATTTACTTCAAACCAAATCACCATTTAACTTACATTAAAAAATCATTTAACCATCTCTACCTCCTTTACATGTATAGTATCTTTCTTGGTCTGTTTTAGCTTTAGTTAGCTTCACATTTTTTCCACTTAGAGAAAAACTTCTCTCAAATTCTTTTTCTAAGAAAATCTTTATTGCCTCTTCAATGACTTGAGTTTCACTTTCAAACTCCAAATTAGGACGATTTTCTAGGAACTTTCCAATTTTTCCTCTAACTCATCTGAGATCTTTATCTTTTGACTGAGAAGACACCTTCCTAAATCTTTTGATTTAGGTAGGTGATGAATCAACTACAATAGTTAAGTAGTTTTTAAACTAATTAAAACTAAATTGGC
Organism: Candidatus Methanohalarchaeum thermophilum; assembly: GCA_001914405.1. Classification (GTDB taxonomy): domain Archaea; phylum Halobacteriota; class Methanonatronarchaeia; order Methanonatronarchaeales; family Methanonatronarchaeaceae; genus Methanohalarchaeum; species Methanohalarchaeum thermophilum. The sequence goes on along the minus strand of MSDW01000001.1, from coordinate 553,188 downwards.
AGTTGGTTGGTTTGTCTGCCTCTTGAACAAAAAGCAATCCCGTCTCTAAAGACAAAATCCTTGGGTAAGCCTGAAAGGTTCTTGGAGTAGGGAGGTCTATTGGCTGGCGTGGAGCTACCAACGAGAAATAAGAGGAACCCCCCTAAGAGTTAAGTTAAGTTAGTATATGGCGTAGTTGCCTAATCCAATTCTTCCCTCAAAGCAATAGGTTCCCTTGTTGACCGAATGCATAGGACAAGTTCGGTGATAAAACAAACTCCTCTCCTTCTCAGGTAGGCGTAGTGTCTTCTAATCCCTCTAACATCTCTGCCATATAGGTTTGGGTTCCCATTATTGGCTGTGGACACGGCCACCAACCATAACCCCGTCACCCAAACCAACAGCAAAGACATTTTTCGGAGCTTGTAGAACTACATCAAAACCAACCAATAAATATTAACCCAAAAACCATACAACTTCCAAACAACCTTACCACCCTCCACCTCATATTCTCCTTTTATCGGCTCATGCAGTTTTATCGGAACCCAAAAACCACCCCAAACACCACAAACAGGTATCCTAACCCAGTAATCAAATTCCTTAGTGCTTTCGGCTTCCCTACCCTGAACACATCGTTTCTCAAAAACAACAGACAAGTATACTTTTCCCTGAGCTTGTCTTTCTATATATATTATGTCCATCGCCCATTTTGTTGCTGAATACAAATCAGTTGTTTATCCCTAGATATACCCATTGGCATTACTTAATCCTTTAATCAATAATCCCTCCTTTCTTTCTGTGAATTCCAATATCCCCCAAACAATCGTCTTTTCTTTCCAGCCCCCATCTCTCTACTTCTTCATCCAGTCTTTCCCAAACCAACCTAGAGAAATTAATGTAGTTTTCTCCTAACCACCTAGCTCCGTCCCCCCTAGTAGTAATGGCTTCTATCTTCATTACCTACATAGGCAACATTATCTCATTTATAATAACTGTTGTAGCAATTCATCCCCCACCCAAATCAGAGATCTAGAAAGAGGAACTCTCACCAAATAAGTTAAAAAATCACTTTACAACAGATCCAGAGAAAGTTTTAGTGTAAGGTTTCAACTTTTACTTAAGTATTTCTTCTTGTATACACTCAAATATCTAAATTATCTCTCTTAGAAGAGAATTTAGATCAGGCCAGATCAGAACTATACACTAATACCTAACAGGCCCCCCTATGTTCTTTCTGCAAATTATAATGCAATATTTTCTAGTTATTAACTAACAAATAGAGGATGAATTTTTCGCTAATTTCTCTTATTAATTACAAATTGAACGCATCTTTTTCTAACTTTGTGCTGGTATTAGCTGAGAAACACAATATCTATTTTCTAGATTAACTGAAAAAAGTTAAATTAATTTGATATAATAGGAGGTTTATATCTTAGTTGGTAAAATGCGAGGAATTGTTATTGCAGGAACCTCTAGTGGCATTGGGAAAACAACGATAACCCTTGCCGTAATGAATGCATTGAGAGGTGAAGTACAGCCTTATAAGGTTGGTCCAGATTACATTGATCCGAGCCATCATAAGGAGATCACTGAGAAACCTTCTAGGAACTTGGATATTTTTATGATGGATGAAAAGGGAGTTAGAGAAAATTATAGCAGAGGTGAAGGTGATTTTGGGGTTATTGAAGGTGTTATGGGTCTTTATGATTCCTATGAGGAGAGTACTGCTAAAGTTGCGGAAATTCTTGATTTACCAGTTATTTTAGTTGTCGATGCAACAAATGGTATGGAAAGCGTTGCAGCCACTGCATTAGGATTTAAAGAATATGGAGAAGTCGATGTAGCTGGTGTGATAGTAAATAAGGTTTCTAGCAAAAAACAACTAGAAGGAATAAAGGATGGATTAAAACGTGCTGAGATAGATTATCTAGGGATGGTTCAGTATGAAAATGAATTTGAGATACCTAGTAGACATCTTGGTCTCTACATGGGAAAGGAAAATCCTCTTGATGAAGAAAAACTTAATAAAGTTTCCAAGAACCTAAAGATAGAAGAAATAACTAATAAAACCAGAGAAAAATCTTTTAACCTAAATTATTCAGAAGAAAATGATCATATAGATGAGGACATTCCTAAAATTGGAGTAGCATGTGATCCAGCGTTTAATTTTTATTATACTAGGAATATAGAGATTTTAAGCAAAATATCGGATCCCGTTTTTTTCTCACCAATTGAAGATGAGCTTCCTCTAGCAGATGGATATTATTTTGGCGGAGGATATCCCGAGTTATATATTAAGAATTTAAGTGAAAACAGTAGTATTAAAGATGATCTAGTAGATGCAGCTTCTAGAGGAAAACCTATCTTTGGTGAATGTGGTGGGTTCATGTATCTCAGCGATAAAATAAAATACAAAGGAGAGAACTACAAAATGGCAGGAATTTTGCCAGTGGAGATAGAAATGACTGATTCTCTTCAGTCAGTAGGTTATTCCAGATTAAAAGCTAAAAAAGATTCACCTATCTCCGATAAAGGCGAATACATAAAGGGACATGAATTTCATTACTCCAAGTCGCATCTTAAGAAAGATGCTAAAACTGTATTTGATATGAAAAGAGGGAAAGGAGTAAACGGAAAAGAAGATGGAGTTATTGAATATAATGCATTAGGTTGTTACACACATCTTCACGGCTGCACTCAAGGCTATTTGAACAAATTCGTCTATGAAGCTAGAGAAAAGCGATAACATAATACCAAAATCTATTTTATCTTATAGTGGTTGAAAAGACCTCCCCCCAAGATCTCTGGTTTAAGTGGGAGTCACTTCACTTAAATCAATTTTAGTTTTTATTTTTTATCTTTTAGGTTGAAAAGACATCTTCCCAAATCCCTGATTTAGGTAGAGGTCACTTCAATAATTGACTAAATTCAATGTTTTTTTCAAATATTTCTTTTAATTTCTCGTATTTGTTTTTACTTTTTTTAATGTCTTTTGTTTCTCCTTTTAGTGACTTTATGAATTTATTCCTAAATTCATCGTTCATAAATAACCCGTGAAGATAGGTTCCTATCACATCTTTGTGAATAACTCCATCATGTTCAAAGGCTTTTTCTATTTCTTCGTCTTCCTTAGTTACTGTTTTACCCATGTGTATCTCGTAACCTTCTATTTTTCCTTCTATATCTGATAATAAAGACTTATCACCAGTAACTTCTAATTTAACTTGCTCTGTTCTTTTTTTATTTGTCCTGTCAAAATAGGTTACTACAGGTAAAAGCCCAAATCCATCTATTTCTTCTTCAGAATCCGATGTTGATTCATTTCCTCTATCTATCAGTTTTTCTCCTAGCATTTGGTAACCACCGCACACGCCCATAATAGGGCCATCAAATTCCATTATATCGTCATATAACCTGGATCGTTTGAGAGCCTTTAGGTCATCGACTGTGTTTTTGGTTCCAGGTAATATCAATAGATCTGGTGAGCCCAATTTTTCCTTCATATCAATATATTCTATGGAAACTTCTTTTTCCATCTCTAATGGCTCAAAGTCAGTGAAATTTGATATATGAGGTAATCTTATGATCTTTATAGTTATCTCTGAACTGGAATTGTCTTTTTCTTTATCATCTATTGAAAGAGAGTCTTCTGAAGGAAGTTGAAGATCTGTATGTGGCATAACTCCTAAAACCGGTACTCCAGTTAATTCTTCTATTTCCTTTATACCTGGTTCCAGCACTTCTTTAGTTCCACGAAATTTATTTATTATTATTCCCTCTAGTTTTTCTTTCACATCGGAAGGTATCAACTCAACTGTTCCATAGATACTTGCAAAAGCTCCTCCCCTCTCAATATCCGTAACCAAAATAATTTTTGCATCTGTAAACCTAGCTGTTTCTATATTTGAAAGATCTCGATCTTTTAAGTTTATTTCAGCCGCTCCTCCCGCACCTTCGCATACTAAGACATCGTTTTCACTAGCTAATTCCTCGTAAGCGTCTTTTGACTTTTTTCTAAATTTATTAAATTCCTCATAGTACTCAGTTGCTTCCTTATCCCCATATGGCTCTCCAAATAGGATAACTTGAGATACACCATCTCCCTTCGGTTTTAAAAGAACCGGATTCATTTCGACCTTGGGTTCTTTATCAGCAGCCCATGCCTGCACTGCTTGCGAGATGCCGATTTCTCCTCCTTTTTTAGTTACCCACGAATTATTACTCATATTTTGGGCCTTAAACGGAGCAACATCGTATCCTCTATCCCTAAAAACCTTACACAGAGCCGTAACTATAGTACTTTTTCCCGAGTGAGAGGAAGTGCCCAGAACAAGTATAGGCCTCATAGTTTTCAACACAAACACAGAATTACTTATAAAAGCATATTAAATTTTTTTAAATTTTTTAAAGATAAAGTTAAAAAAATCGAAAAAACCCAAAAGACCCAACAAAAAACTAACCCCAAAAAACCTAAAGAACAAAATTATATAGGCCAAAATTATCATCCTCCTCTTCCTAGATGATAGAAGTTTCCACCATTCACACCCTTCTCAATCCAAGGTTGAAATGTTAACGATGGAATTAGCAGAAATTGAAGAGTCATTAACTCTTTATAGCCATCTTAAATCGGTTCTATCTCCATATAGCCAACTTACACCAACATGAGAGGAGAGTTGGGTCTTATGCTACCGAAGTTCACGGACACTGCCACAAGCACCCTCTGTTCATAGCTAACAAGGGATTCATTCTCCGAAACACCATAATGCCTTAACACTTGGCTATTAAGACTTAGAGAGATTTTATCAAATACTTACCGATGAAGTCGTTAGCTACTAGTATTATTGTAACCCACCTAGAGGTTAGGTGTCTCCCCACTCCCATCCCTAAAGAACATGGGTAAAGTAAAGGTCACTTCACATTGTGGTCTTAGATAGTTTGGTATTGAAGTAGGCGTTTTCTTTTTTTAATTGGGCCAACTTTTTCCTAAATTTTTTAAATCACGCCGGTTATATGACTACTCGTAGGAGTTCTTCGAAAAACATCTATGTGTCTAGAAAATAGGAAGGGTTTTTGACCCGCTGATTTAGATGAAGCAAACTAATTTTAGATTGCCTGAAGAGATGGATAGTAAGATTAGTGAATTGACCGATAAATTTGGTTTAAATAAATCCGAGATATTTAGGCAATCGATAACGATTTATCTAAATTTGTTGGGAGAAGTTGATAAATTAACCAATATTCACGAATTAGAGATACAAAAACCTACTATTTCAAATGTTAGGTCAAGGGATGTTTATTATTTAAATATAGATAAATTGGGGTTAAGTATAGCAATCTCGAGTTCCTCCTCTGGTGGGATAGGTCCAAAAAAACATGATAGAATAGACGTCAGAGGAGATGTTCTAGGAAGCTATATAATGAGAACAGCTTTAATTAAGCTTTTGGTAAACGATGTAAAACCAAATGTTGCTATATTAAATCTCTCCAATGAAAAAGATCCAACTGGAAAAGAGGTTTTTGAGGGCATTAAGAAAATTGGTAAGATTATTGGAGTAGAAAACTATATTCTTGGGCATTCTGAAGAAAGAGTAGAAACTAATCAGACTGGAGTAAGCGTTTTTACTATCGGATTAAAGGATAGTTCTCAAACAACTAAAGTGGAACTAGAAAAAGGAGATAAGTTACTTTGTTTAGGAAAACCTAGAAGTGGAGAGGAGATTATAAAGAAAAATTCTTATTTTGGCCTAAAAAATGTAGAAAAGATAAATAAAATGGATAATGTTAAAAAATTAATTCCAGTAGGTAACTCAGGGATAAGAAAGAATTTAGAAAACTATCTCGAAAAAAAGAAAACCAATTACGAAATTAATAAAGGAGTTAATATAGATTTAGATAAACCTGCAGGCCCCTCCACCTCTATCATAGCAATAACAGATAAAAAAATCGCAGCCAATGAATTACAAAAAATAACTAGAGATAAACAAGTTATAAAACTAGGTAAAATATTAAATTAACTAAAAAAGCCGATCAATCATTAGATAACAACTTAAAAATGGAATAATACTTTGTATACCACTAATTAATTTAGTAGTTCTTTTAATTATCTTCGGTGCTTGGATAAAACATATTCATTAAGGAAGAGAGGACTTCACTTAGCTTAGTAAGATATTTTCGCTCAAACAGAAAAATTAATAAGTACTTTGAATAAAAAAACTTAACCTTAACAGGGAAGGTTACCTTGATATGAATTTAGAAGGATTTATTGTCTTCTTAGTGTTGTTTTATTCATTAGGAACATTAATTAGATTAATAGGTGACTCTATTTAAAGTAATCTAGTTTTTGGATATTACCTCATGGTTTATGTAATCTTACATAATAATTTCCAGAGGAAAGCTCAAGAGATTTAATCTCAAAATCTGATTTTCCTAATTGTCTTTTTAACCTTTTTTCGTCAAATATATGATAATATCTTTCTAAGCGTCTTCCATTTGATTCCCAAGTCACATTATAATCGAAATCGTTTTCCCTGATTTCTTTTCTGTTTCCATCAAAGTATTCGTGTTCTATTGACCAAACACTAAAAAGAACTTCTTTATCCTCTTTAAGCACTCTGAACATTTCATTTAACGCTTTTATCCTATCTTTAGTAGTTGGTAAATGATGGAACGTTGCAATATTAATTATACAGTCAAATACTTCGTCTTTAAAGGGAATATATGTGATATCTCCTTGTATTAGCTCAAACTCCTGTTTTTCCAGATTTTCTTTTTCTAATTTATATCTTGCCTCGCATAGCATAGCCTTAGAGATATCCAACCCAATTACAGTTTCATATATCTGGGAAAGATGTGGAATGTGTCTCCCATTTCCGCAACCAAGGTCTATTGCATTTTTTCCTTTTTTACTATTTTCTATGTAATCTACAACCTCAGGCCACGGATAGTTTCTTCTCTCACTAAAGTCACTTGATATTTTATCATATAGGTCCTGGACTTCTTTTTTATCAGCCATGGATAATTATTTTATCCTCTTTCTTTCAAATAAAAGGTTTTTAATAATATTACACAGATAGATACTTAGGTGTTTTTAAAAATGCAATGTGCATGGGTTTCGGATAAAGGAAGTAATATTGAGTGTCCTAAAGAGAAGTTTGAGATCCTTAAATCGAAAATAGGTGAATTCAAGTCTCAAAAAGAGTTCAATAATGCTGTTATACAGGGATCACCTGATTTATGTGATTTTTGCCTTAAAGCAAAGAGATTAGAGAAGTTAAATTCTATTGAAAAACTAGCTAAGGGTATTAAAAATAATTTAGAGATAAATTTCTTTTGAACTAGATCTTTAGACTTTTTTGTGTATGTAGAAAACGAATTTATATTTCCTCGCGTATATAACTAGTGTATCTCCTTGTCATTTTAAGTTTTTACCTTTTAAGTAAGTCGTTTAGCTTTTGGTTTTTTGTTTTTATATGAAACAAAAAGATACTGTGACAACAAATAACACGACTTCAGGGTTTAATTTCGAAAATATTAAGTAAGGATACCTCCAATATAAAAATGGGGCTTTTAATGAAAAATATAACCTATCTTAAAGATAGTATAGATATAATAGCACTTATAGCCCTGTTCTCAATGATAGCTTTAATACTAGTTAGCGCATCCCTAATCGAAAGTACACTATTTTTCGCAATAATCGTAGGAATATTCCTTTTAACATACATCTCCCTAACAATATCAGCATTCAACTATCCAAAAAGAACATAAAAACCCAATATTTATCTCATTGTGGGTTTTGTAAAAGAGCAACATAGACCCCCTTCTTTAGGCCAGGGATACACGGACTTCTCCTTACACTTATAGTTAGACAAAAACCTAATCCATTTAGGACACAGAGGTGAATACCACAACTCTTAACTCTCTCAACCCAACTTAACCCTGCGGGTCCACAACAAGCATTAGAACAAAACCTCACCCAAGCCCCCAAACCCAAAAATGAAAGCACTCAGTATAGAACCAACGAAGACTGAACCCTCCCACCATAATATAAACAGAAAGCTCCCGTGACAAAGCCCTCCAGTCTCCTCTGAACTTTCCTCAGCGAAAACATTAAGCTGGGAAAGTCCAGCCGAAGGACAAGAGGCCGGAGGGGTCTGCCACAAAGCCCCTGCACTAACCAGCATTCATTATCTCAGGATTGCATATCGCCCGCTGCACTATATTACGTGCTCCATTAGCATCGGAATCAATTTCATAGCCACAATTACTACACTTGAACACTCTTTTGTATCTGTCTCCTATTTCTCTCCACACCTAGAACATCTTTAACTGCTAAAGGCTTCGTTTACCTCGATGTATTTGATCCTTCTCTCTTTGTACTTGTATTCTAGCATTTGCCTAAAGCTATAATGCGAAAATCTATTCAACTTACGATCCCTCTCTCTTCCTCTATCTTGGTTTTGTATGCATTCTAGGCCTCCTATACAGACAATTAACTTGTTCTGTTCTGATTAATCCAATATACCTGTGTTAGCTTATGTAATCGGTCATTTACTTTGTTGCATTCTCTATAACTTTAATTTTTATCTGTATCTGATTGTTTGCGGAGATAATAGTATTTCGTTTGAATATTTTTGACGTCTTCGCCTCCAAAAAAGACTTTGGGCTGGCTGGACGGCGCCACCAAGGCCTTTCCTGGCTACTGGATTATGGAGCCCAAGGGCAATACCCAACACGCCGTTGTATTCATCTTCATCGACTTCACATGCTTCTATCTCGAGGACAGGATTAAGGTAAAACTTATCGTTTTTTCTAAATAGTTTAGACTCACATAGCTCCCAGCCACCCTCTATTTCTCTACCTGTTTTTACTGGAACATTTATCCCACTACGACGCAGGGCCGAGGAAACATTCACATAGTAGTCACAGAAATCTGATCTACATCCTTTTAAATCAATTAGGTCTTTTCTTAGGCTAATTAAATGCTCTTTGTCTTTTTTAATCTTGTCAAAGTGTCGTCTGGCTTGTTGTTTGTTAGATAATGTAGTTCAACGTCTTCTCCATTATGTAGATATTTTTGTAGGCTCTCGTATTCTCTCCTAAGTTGTTTTTCCTTGGTTTTCGTTATATTCACGACTCCTGATTGGATTGTTCTATAAGCTTCAAGTCTGGCACTTCTTCAGATTCCTCCAGCAAAACTCCTTATGTCTTTACCTAGCTTTGCCTCAATCTTTTGACAAACCTCTTTGTCAGCTCCAGAACCTTTATCACAGACATTTATCTACTTATTTTTCTATTTAAAGTATTTTAAAGTCTTTTTATTCGGAATTCATCCTGTGTCTTAAAAAACCGGGTTTTCTGCCTACTTCTTCACAACAAAAACATTTAAGTCTTCTGATTTCAGAACTGAATCTATTCGCCAACCCGTTCCCTCTAAAATTTCCTTCATCCCCTCCTCTGATACTGAAAGGAATTTAAACCAATCAGTAGATTTCTCTCTATATTTAACTCTAACTTCGTAAGTCATTATATCCTTATTTCGTTTTCGTGCGCTAGAAAAACCATTTAATTTACTTGGCTTCTTAGATTCAGCCAATATCTTTCCATTCTCTGAAGTTATCTCATATAAATCATTCAAAACTTTTCTAGATGTAACTTTTTTCCCTAAAAACCCAAAATTATTACCAAGCAATAGTACGGTACCAAACTCCTCATTTAGCTCTCCTACTTCTCTGAAATCCATTACCTTAGTTCTCTCAACTCCCCTCTCCTCACATACCCTAATTGCGGTGGGCGAAATATCAATTGCTAACAAATCAAATCCTTCTGATTGAAGAAAAATAGAATGTCTCCCTGCTCCACATCCCAAATCAAGAACTCTTCCCTCAACATATTCCATAGCCCTCTTTTCTATCTTCGGCCAATCATCATAGCAAGCAAAATACCTATCAATCGAATTAAAAGCAACAAAACCATCACTTCTTTCAATTATTTCAAAAACATCTCTTCCATCCCTATAATCACACAAAATCTCACCAAAAATGTCAGTACCTTCCTTCAAAAACAACCCCAACCATTAACCCGCATTAATCTTACAAAAAAATCAATTTAACTAAAACATCAACTTTACCTAACCAAGTGACATCCTCTCCGCCATAAAGGGCGGAGCATCCGACAGACTTCAAGAGGTTACCACCTACCTCACTAGCTTGTCAGCCAAATGGCTTCCAGAGGCTGGGTCAACGGCAGTGGCTTTGGGCCATGCCACATGGCCCCTAGCATCAGAAAAGGTTTTCTCAAACTTTCCGATGCCCCGAACGGCTATGTTATGTGCTCAATTCTTATTTCTATCCGTTTCGAGTTCGCAATTTGGGCAACTGAATCTATCTCTGTATTTGTCGCCAACTTCACCACACCTAAAACATCGTTGGCTAGTGTACGCTTCACTACCTCTACAACCTCTATATCCTCCTACTTTACCTTTTACTTGATGTAGTTCCTCAACTTCCAATGTGGAAAGTTATGTAGTTTCCGATTTATCTCTCTGCCCTTGCCCTGTTCCTGTATCTCATCGAGGGTCCCGACCTAAATCAATAAATCGTTTTTCTTTGCAGTGTCTACTATTTCCCTGCTAATCTTGTGATAGATATCCTCTATCTTGTTGCTGTCTTTATTATCCCATTTCTTTTGGACATAGCCATTCTTACAGTTTTTCCTAAGAAAGTAGTACTTGCCCTGTACATTGCCTGTATGGGTGCCGTGGCAATGGTTCTGACGGCCGGACAACCTGACGCAGGTATGCAAACTTATTTAGACTCAAGTCTATGCCTATGGCACCTCTGTAGGCTTCAACGGGTTCCACTTCCTTGGAAACTGATAGATGGAACTCGAAAACATAATCCTTTCTAACAATCTTTGAATCCTTGATGTTGTATGTTAGTTTTATCTCTTCATGTGGTTTCACTGGAACCCAAACACCACCATAGACATCCCTTACTGGTATCTTAGCCCAGTAACCAAATTCCTTGGTGTTCTCAGCTTTTTCTACCCTAAATGTGTCATTTCTCAAGAACAACGGGTAATCTTTACCATCTTTCAATTTCTCGATGTCGATATATTTGTCCATCGCCTGCTTGGTTGCAGAATATAGATCTTCCGTTTCTCCACAGATATATCCTTGAACCTTGCTGTATTCTTCTTCAATTGCTTCGAGTTTGCCTTTGTTGGGTTCTGTTATTTTACAGACAATGGTTTTTTTCAGCCTTCACCTTCTATCAACTCATCCAACTTGTCCTGAACGAAACGAGATAAGTTGAGATAGTTCTCTTCTATCCATTCGGCCTGGTCTTCCCTTATCGTGATATTCTTTCTCTCCATAATACACACTATACTTACCCCATAGTCTTTAAAAAACTTTCCATGAGAGAGACCGATGCCTCCCCTCCGTAAACGAAGATGACTTACTGCTCCCTCAAACTCTCACAAAAGTTAAATACAATATGTGTAAAGTCGCCCCTAACTTGCTCAAATTCATTTGTGAGGAAATGGGGTTCCAACGCGTGAAACCCATCCAAAAAGAAGGTTGCCATTTCATGCCATCGTGCTTCTCTCACCACACCAACAACATCGGAGGACAATCCAATTCCCAGAAAAGACATGGATCCAGACACGGAAGTGCCTTATACTGACTCGCAAATAGTTCCACTTATCTTCTTTCCTAACAAGCTACATCAACCACTAAGATTCTACTCCTAAAGGGTTTAAGCCCATCCAACATCTCCTTACACTAGTTCGAAGCTTTAGCCAACACTTGAAAGGCACTAGATCATCTTTTGTCCAAAAGCAAACAAGGCCAAATAACTGCCAATTAACCCAACTTAACTTACTCAAACCATTTAAGTTCCTTTGGTTGATCTATCCTACCACCCTACCGCAATATATTCGATATAGAAAGAGGGGATCTTCCCAGCAATTAAGATAAACTTATGATTTTCCAAGTTCTAATTAAAGTTGGTTATTATGGTTTCTATGAAAGATCTAGATAATGTGTATAAAGATATTCCTTTTGAACTTCAGACTGATGAAGTTCTTGAGAACCCTCCTTTTACTAAGTGGGCTCAGAACGAGAAAACAAAAATGAAGGTCCGTGATATAGTATCCAGAGTAAAAGAAGATGTCCTTTCTTACACTAAACCGAGGTCGATCCAAAAGGTTCTACCTAAAAAGAATACGGAAATTAAAGCTTATTCCCCGCCTAAGGGTCTTTTAGATTCAGATCATCTTGCTGTTGGAGTAGTAACAATTGGTGCTGAAATCTATGAAAACCCTATTAGGAAAAATAAATCTAGAGATGACAGAGCAAGCCTTGAGATGTTAGTAATAGATGCAATCGAGAATATTGCACTTGAAAAGTCTTTTAGGAAAGTTGCTCTAGAGATTAAATCAGAAGCCACCGACAATGGACTAAACACAACCAGAATAGTTCCACCTGGAAGCGGAAGAGTCGATTGGGGAATTGAAAACCAAGAATTCATATTTAATTTAATAAATGCAGGAAAAATAAATGTTGAACTTAAAAAAACAAATGCAATTTCACCACAGAAGTCACTATCCTTTGTAATAGGAATAGGAAAGGAAATTAAAAATATAGAGAATATCTTTTCATGTGAGGGATGCGAACGAATAGACTGCCCCTACAGAGTAGAGTGATTTCCTCCTCTACCTAATAAGAGATTAGTAGAGGGGTTCAAAGCCAAAGGAGTCTCCCTCCTACCGCAGTCAAATCACCTCAATCCAGGGCCGAAGCTATTCCAAGAAAATTTACCCAGTAGACAACCAATCCAGCCAACAAGCTTAATACACAGACACTCATCTATCCACGGGCTTAGGTTCGGCCACAACTCCTGCCCTACACCAAAAACCTAGAACACAGAGCTATCTAAGTCCTATAGGGTTAAATCATCCCCCTACCCAACCAAAGAAAAGGAAAAGACCTTCCTCAACCATAAAAAGATAAAACAACTAAAAAAGCCACCTTTAGGGAGTAAAAACACAAGTAAAATTATTTGTTTAAATTTAACGGAATCCAACTCCCGCAGCAAGCCGTGGGATTAATTCCCTTACTCCGAATAGATATTTTTTTATCTGATTTGTTTCCAGATCATTTTGCTGCGTAATTTGTTTCTGGGGAGTTTATTATACATGGGTTTTGGTTTTTTGTCTGGGTTCTCTATTTGTTGTTTTAGTTTTTGGTTGTATCGTTTAAGTGTTTTTAGGCCTTTATTGGTTAATTTGTATCTTTTAATTCTTTTGTCTTCCCCGATTTTGTATTCGATTAATTTTTCGTCCTTTAAGTTGTTTAGTATTTTATTAATGGTTGGTTTAGAGTAACTGCTTTTTTCTATTATTTCTTTAAAGTGATCTTTGCCTTCAAGTATTAAGAGCATTGCTTCTATCTTTGAGGGGATTTTTACATCTTTATTTTTTTTAAAGTTCATTTCTGCTCTATATGCCATTTTTTATCCTATAAGTTATTTAAACTAACTCTAATTAATTAGTATAAATTAAAAAACTTTTTGTAACCAATTTTAACCTTTCATGCTTTTAACTAATAGATTAAAGAAATATATTTTTGCCACTGCAGTAAAGAAACTTACTCCTTAAAGGGAGTGCGCTTTCTCTTAGACCTTATCTCAAAAGAAAGTTTGCCTTTCTAATAAAGCTTCCTCCTATCCCCTGATCAGCAAATTAAGCTTGCGCTTTGAAGAATCCTAAATCAGAGATATAAAAAGCCTTATATTAGCTAAGCTATAGCTTCCACTTATCCCCTCAATAGCTGCTCATATACTAACCCCTAAAACCTCTACGCAACCACATGTTTCAACCATAACCAAGAAAGATTTTTTAAACCAAATAAACGGAAGTGAACTACCCCTACCTAATCAAAAGATTAGGAATGGGATTTCAGGAGAAGTTTGAATTAGGCTCTCACTTTTATATCTGAGCCGCATCCTAACCCAAAGAGGTTTCCTTATTCTCCTTGGCGTGTCCACAACGCCACTACCTCCTACTCCCAACTCCAAATTAGTTTCAGACATACCCTTTCTTAGCAATATTCAAAGCACCATCTAAGTCAGCATTAATTAATGCGCCATCACTTGTTTCGTATAAGCCTCTCTCAATTCTTCTTCCTCTATAACTTGGTTTCTTCCTTACCTCAGTATTAGCTAATGCATTGCATTTGCTTGTGTAAGATTCATCCACTAACACAAATTCAATACCATAATACCCTAAATAATACCATAATACCCTAGTTTGTGCTTGAGCTTTTGCTTAAACCAATCAAACGGAACCTCCACAAATCCTTCATTATTGCCGTCACCTAAATCTACCTCCTGCTTCCAACCCTTTCCATCACCACAAAACACCCTCTCTATCCTATTTTCTTTATAATAGTCAACAATTGCCCTAATCACCTTATTCAAGTAATCATGGATGTAATTATCTCGATTCCAAAATAATTTGTTTATTCTCTCTATGCACCCCTCAAATCCTTGCCCATCCTTTATAGACTGCAACCTAACTTAGCTACTTCTTTATTAAACCACCTGTTATACGATTATAAGTAATCGCCCATCCAAGATAAATGAGCGCCCAAAGTGGTCAACACAAGTAGCCAAATTATCCAACCCCAAATCAATACCTAACCAAGAACCCTCCCTTTGTCCCAACTGGTTCCTTCTCCTCCTCATAAACAATTCTGTATTCGAAGTATTGTGCTTTTGCTCTTGGAATTATGTGTAGTTGTTTGATGTCTATGTGGCTTTGTTTTAGTTTCTCGTAAGTGAAATCAATTTGGATTTCTCTTTTATCATACCCATATTTTTCCCTGAAACTTTTTGGAACACCAACTCTTATGTGGTCTTCTTTAACCTGGAAGCTTTGACTTAGGAAATATCAATGAAAAGTATCCATCCTTTTCTAAGTAACGGGGTGGACTAGCTTCACCATCATACCTACCTTCTCTATTCTTCTCTATTAATTTAAAGAAGCTTTGGAAAGCTTTGTCTACGTGCTTCATCGTTTGCTGAGCTGCTTGAGATGAGAGTACTTCGTAGTTCTCGCTTTCATCTTTTAGGCGTTTGTAAGATTTGTAGTAGTTTAGGTAGTCTCCATTAGTGAAGAAGTATTTGTCTCCTTCTCGTAGAGTGTTTCGTTGTATAGGTCCTTGGATTTATGGCTCATCTTCTTTAGTATTTCGTATTCTTTTTTGGTTAGTCCACGTAGGATTCTGTCTCACCGACTTCTTCATCCTACTATATCCTATTATACCTAATGCTTACCAGTATATCTAAAAGTTTTTCCAGAAGACTAAACCACCACCCACCTAAATCAAAAGACTTAGAAAGGCGCCTTCTCAGTCAAATAGATAACCACCTTAATTAAATAGAACAGAACACCTTACTATTACAAAAACCAAGGGGACCAAAACTACAACCAATTTGAGATCGACTAATTCAAGGGCCTAATCAGATACGGATTTTTTCAATTACCTTACTAAATTGTTTTTAAAATTTAAATATATCTTTTAAATAAAATATTAATTAATTGCTTCTCTAGGTATCAGAGAGGACAAGAAAAAAGCTTTTCTTTTTTATATACCTAAGAGGGTCTGTGTTTGAGTTTTTTCTATTGTGATCTTCCTCTATATAGAGACTTTTAACTCGGTTTTAGGCAGTTTATGACTAAGTAAGATTATTTTTATTCTGGGGGGTTTCTATATTTTTATCTTTTGGGTGGTTTTTTTCTTGTAGAGGGTTATTTTGTGGTGGGTTTATTACTGGTGATAGGATTTTTGTGTTAGTGCTTTGATTTATCTAAATTATATAAGTTTATAAATATTACATAATTTTTATATTGGGTTAGTAAAATTTGATTATGGAAAAATTATAGCCCAGGATTTAACCTGGGTGTTTAACTGTAAGGCCGGGCCCAAAGCGAGGAAAAGTCACCTCAGGAGCCGGGAAAGATTCTTTTTTAACCCGGCTCCTCCTATTTCCTCCCTTAAATTAATTTTTTATCTCTTTGATTATCTATCTTTTTGTTGACTTATCTTCTTTTGCTTTTGTTGATCTTAATTAATATTAAAAGGTATTAGTGACTGTATACCAATCTCTTAGTAATTATTTTTGAAAAAAAGCTTTGATTTTCAATAAAATTTTTTAAAAGTTTTTTTTAGCTGTGGATTAAGTGTAACGTACTTTAAAATTTAGACGCCGGGGCTGGGATTTGAACCCAGGTGACGCGGCGGCGTCAACGGGTCTCGAACCCGCCGCATTAGTCCTGGCTATGCTACCCCGGCTATCTTATTTCGTTGTTTGATGATTTTTTGGGTTCTTGAAAAATTTTATTACTTTTTTGATGATATTTTTTTGTTGATATCAGTTTTTTGGTGGTTGTGGTTTTTATGAAGAGAAAGAGAAAAGGAAAGGAAAAGTCGGAAGAGTTAGAAGAAAAGCTTTTAGATAAGAATTTAGATGAGATTAAGGAGCTAGAGGAGGAGGAAAAATCGGAGAAGTAATTGTAAACTTTGATGATAAAAGGAGAAGAGTCGAAGTCAATAATTGCATGAAAATTAGAGAAATTGGTAAAAAGCTGGATGTGAATATTGAATCTACTTTATTTTCAATTAATGGCGAGTTTGTTCCTGAAGACCAGGAGGTCGGTGAAGCTGAAGAGATCAAAGTTCATAGAGTTATTGCAGGTGGTTGATCTTAGTTACCTGCTTTCCAGGCTTTAATGTTTAGTTCTTCACCCTCATTTATTTCGGTTTCTTTAGGTAAGACTATTTTAAGGTTCCCTAGTCCTTCTTTATTTATTGCTTCAACTGCTTTTTGGTCACCAACCTGTTCTACGTTTTTGACGACGAATTTTTTGGTGTAATTTATCTGCATAGTTCTCATTTATTTATTATTTTAATAATTTGTTATTTATTTTTTCTAATCCAAATGTTATGGCAGCCATGATTATGGGGATTAAAACTGTGTAGCCGAATTGAATTTTTTGGAGTAATTGGGGTAGATACGTGAAGTATTTTTCTGCTAGGAATAATCCAATCATTGGGCCTAGAATTGGTGTAAAGAAACCTATTGTTCCTATTTTTTCTTCTTCTATTATTAGGTTACTGAATCTCTGTGTTAAGTAAAATATAAAGGATCCTAGTGTTATTGCTGTAACCCACCATATACCTAATTTAGATACAAATAGGTATCCTATCAGGGCTCCTAGAGCCACAAAGAGTGGGCCTAAAGCTGTGAATCTATCTAGGAAGTTTATGATCTCTGCATCAGTATCAGGAGTAACATAGTAACCTATTCTTAAACTAAACTCATAGAGAACTATAAATATAGCAGCAACTATTGTCTGTGTTATGAAAGTAGGATCAGGGTTTACAATACTAGCAACAACGAAAAAAAGGATGTAAACCATTAATCTTCTTTTCTTTAGGGTCTCTAACTTAACGAGTTCTATTCGAATAGCAAATAACAAAGCTAGAGGTAGTTGAAAAATAAACCCTAACCCAGCTACGATAGAAATAACATAATTAAAAGCTCTCTGTATTGAAATAGCAGGCCTAACGGATGCTCCTTGGCCAATAGTTAAAACCAAGTCAGATAATGTTGGAACAACATAAAAAAAACCTATTGAAGCTCCTAGAGTAAACAAAAAGAGAGATGTAGGGGTTAAAAGAGCAAAAAATCTTCTTTCATTCAAAAAAAGCCCTGGTTCCATGAACTTATAAGCTTCATACAAGATCAAAGGAAGACCCAAAGCAAACCCCGCAATCAACGAAAAATTAATCTGAATCAAAATAGTTTCTAAGGGATCGTAAATAGCTAGATTAGAGGGATCCGTAACCGTTCCAACTAAAATAGATATTAATTTAAAGGACAAAGGAAAAATAACGATCGTAATCAACACAACCCCAGCTAAAGCTATACCAACCCTCTTTCTCAACTCAATAAGATGCTCGACCAAAGGTCTTTCCTCATCCTTTTCAGGTCCGCTCATAAATAACCCAACATAACCCTACAAAAATACAATCTTCTACACAAAAGTGAACTACCCCTACCTAATCAAAAGATTAGGAAGGGGATTTCAGGAGAAGTTTGAATTAGGCTCTCACTTTTATATCTGAGCCGCATCTTAACCCAAAGGGTTTCCTTATTCTCCTTGGCGTGTCCACACAACCACTACCTCCTACTCCCAACTCCAAATTAGTTTCAGACATACCCTTTCTTAGCAATATTCAAAGCACCATTCAAATCAGCATTAATCAGTACGCCATCACTTGTTTCGTATAGACCTCTTTCTGTTTTTTTTCCTCTATAACTTGGTTTTTTCCTTACTTCAGTGTTGGCTAATGCGTTGCATTTGCTTGTGTATGCTTCATTAACTAACTTGAACTCTATGCCATAATACTCTAGTTTATGCTTAAGTTTTTGCTTAAACCAATCAAAAGGTATCTCCACAAAACTCTGGTTGTTCTTATCACCAATATTAACCTCTTGTTTCCAGCCCCTTTCCATCACCACAAAACACCCTCCCTATCCTATTTTCTTTGCAGTAGTCAACGATTGCCTTGGTTGCCTTATTTAAGTAATCATGCACGTAGTTTTTTCGGTCCTGAAATAATTTGTTTATTCTCTTCGTGTTCCCATCAAATCCCTGCCTATCTTTAATAGATTGTAACTTAGCTACTTCTTTATTAAACCACCTGTTATACGATTATAAGTAATCGCCCATCCAAGATAAATGAGCGCCCAAAGTGGTCAACACAAGTAGCCAAATTATCCAACCCCAAATCAATACCTAACCAAGAACCCTCCCTTTGTCCCAACTGGTTCCTTCTCCTCCTCATAAACAACCCTATACTCAAAATACTCCGCCTTCGCCCTAAGAAAAACATGTAATTACTTAATATCAATGTGGCTCTGTTTAAGCTTCTCATAAGAGAAATCAATCTAGACTTCCCTTTTATCATACTCATACCTTTCACAGAAACCTCTTGGAACACCAACTCAAATATGATCTTCTTTAACCTGGAAACTCTGACTTAGGAAATATCAATAAAAAATATCCATCCTTTTCTAAGTAACGGAGTGGACTAGCTTCACCATCATACCTACCCCCTCTCCTCTCTTCTTTATTAACTTGAAGAAAGATTTAAAAGCTTTGTCTACATGCTTCATCGCTTACCGAGCCATTTGAGAGGCCAAAACTCTATAGCTCTCACTTTCAACTTTTAAACGTTTGTAGGCATTGCAATAGTTAAAGGTATCCCCCATTGTCAAAGAAGTATTTGTCTCCTTCTCGTAGAACACTTCATTGTATAGGTCCTTGGATTTATGACTCATCTTCTTTAGGATCTCATATTCTTGTTTAGTTAGTCCACATAGATTCTGCCTCAAACACTTCCTCATCCTACTATATCCGACCATACCTAATGCTTACCACTATATCTAAAAGTTTTTCCAGAAGACTAAACCACCACCCACCCAAATCAAAAAATTTAGCAAGGTGCCTTCTCAGTCAAATAGATAATAAACGCTGTAGTGATTCATCCCCTAACCTAAACCAAAGATTTAGGAAAGGGATTTCTCACCTATAAAGTTAAATTTTTTGTCTGCTTAAGTTTTATTTTATTTTGTCTTGTATTATAGGGGTTCTTTTGTTTTTGGTTATTCTCTAACCTTGTTTAATTTATTTTTTTCATTTTTTGGTTTTGGTTTTCTTTTGATTTTGTTGTTTTTATTTTGGTTGTTTAGTGTTGGGGGCGTTGAAAATTTATTTACCTTTGAAGATTTATATCGTTTAGAGGATCTTTTGTGAGCGAAGATTACAGGCAGACTCTTAGTGAGATTGATGATGTTTTGGATGGGGTTAGGTCCCATCTTTTAAAGATATTTGCGGTATTTATCGTTGGTACTGGGTTAGGTTATCTTCTGTCATTTGCTATTATAAATGAAATTAGGACTCAGATGCTTTCTAGAGTTCCTAGTGATGTTGAACTAGTTTGGATTGGTCCTCTGGAGATTATAACCGTTCAAATAAAGATATCTATTATTATTGGTCTTTTAATTGCTCTGCCTTTAATTTTTTATTATTTATATGGTTCCATTAATGAGAAGATTGATAGGATTAATTTAAACTTGAATCTGTCGAAAAAGCAGATCTTGGTTATTGTAGTAGCTGCGATTTTGCTTTTCTTAGCTGGAGTTTTATACTCGTATTTCCTCATGACTCCATTGATGTTCAAGGCACTTGTGATTTTGAGTAATATGATAGATCCAGGTATTGCAATAACATATACTATAAGTAAGTTCATTAATTTGGTTGTTTTAATGGTTCTTGCTTTTGGTATAACGTTTGAATTTCCAATTATTCTGAATTTAGCGATTAGATCTGGTTTGGTTAAGTATAAAACTGTTAAAGAAAAGAGAAAAATTATTTACTTACTTATCTTGATTCTTTCGGGGTTGGTAACGGGCCCAACAATTATTACACAGGTAATGATAGCATTGCCTCTTTTCTTGTTCTTTGAAATAAGCTTATATATTAGTAAATATACAACCTGAAGGTTATTTTAAATTTTAGAGAATTCTTTGTTGGTTTTAATAGTTCTATCTAGGTTGGTAGGTTAGCTTGGAAGTCTTGATTCTATTTTTGCCAATGTAAGTTCTGTCTCTTGGTTTTCGATTTTTATATAATTATCTTGGATGTATGCTTTGAGGTTTTGATTATTTATTGTCATATTGGATGCTTTTGTTTGGTTTATGTAGCATAATGTCTGATTTGTGTATTTTCTTTGGCTAAATAGCTTGTAGGATATATTTTTTGGTTCTAGTGCTATGTATAGTTTGTTCTTAGTTATTTTTTGGTTTAATGGAATTGGATCTTTATTAAATAATATCTGATATGGCTTAGATTGGTTTAGTTTTATCCATATTGAGGATAGTTCAGTGTTCTTTATATTTTGGATCGAACTGTATCTAATTTGTATCTTATCTTTGTCTAAGAGTGTGCCTATGTTGAATGAGTAGTTTTTATTAATTTCGAGTTTTTGTGGTGTAATTAAGTTGGCGTAAATGTTTCTTTCATGGTTATATATCATTAATCCTCTTGTTTCATTAAACCAGATATTGTATCCTTGGTATTTAATTGATTGGTTGTTTAGATTTGAAGATGGTTTCCCTTCTAAGGTCTTCATAAGGCCTATTGATGTCCCTGAAACGACTATAAAAACTAGGAATACTATGTAAATGATCTTCCATTTCTCTATATTGTAATCTCTTTGAGTTCTACTCCCCAGTTTCGTTATTTTTTTTGTTCTAAATGTTTCTTCTTTTTTGTAGTATCTCCAGAAGAGAGCTGATATAAACGCTATAATTAGGATTAGAGATATCCCTGCCCCACTATAGGATACGAATCTGTCTTCTAAGTTTAGTGCAAATACTCTATAGAGCCCTTCTATTAATCCCACGGTTATAATCGAGATAAGAACATAAAGCGGTTTAGGTTTTTTTAAGTCATTTCTTTTTACGAAAATAGTTATTCCTATAGTTATCCCTATTAGGAAACCAAATAAATGGGCCCAAACTCCTATGTTGGACCAGCTTGGTTCACTTAGTACTAGGGTTGCTTTTGTTATCTCTATAGGGTCTATTATTGATGTAATTATTATGCCTAACACATATCTTGTTAGGGTTAGACCAATTACTGTAAACGGATAAAGTATTATACAGAATCCTACCAGGGCAAAGAACACTCCTGAGAAACCTAGTCCTGGTGGTGAACCGATCGAAGTAGATAATCCTACAATAAACCATAACAGAGGAAATAAAAAGAGAGCTCTATATTTTGGCTTAGAAAACCTGCCTGCGATCCACGATGTGGGTTTTTTTGTATTAAATACTGCTTCGGCGAAAGGTGAAATAATCAGTGTAGCGAAAATGTTATTAAATAGATGGATAGGGGTCATATGGGAGAAGGATGATAAAATTATGCCTGTAACATTAAAAAGGGAAGTTGAGGTGAATGGAATCCAGTAAGGGTGTTCGAAGCTCCATAGGCCTCTTTGGATAAATAAGTATATGGAAATATTAACTAAAACTAGTATGGCCGTTCCTATTGGCAGAGAATAGTATAATCTATTTGAGAAAAATGATTTGACTCTGTTGAATTGCCTTTTATCGTATCTATATACAAATAAGAATGTTAGAAGAGATATTAGTATTAATATTGCTCTAAAAACATTTTCTTTCATTTTTATTTATCTTTTTTAACTATCCGTTTTTTGGCTATATACCTTTATTTTTTGTCTATTTCTTAATGTAGCATTTTTCCTTGTTTCCTATATGTACTTCATCGGCTAAATCGATGAATAAGCCATGTTCTACTATTCCAGTGGTCTCCTTGATTTTTTTTGCCAGTTGTTCGAGATCTCTTTTGTCTTTTTCTAGGTTTTCAAAGCTGCAATCTAATACGAAGTTCCCGTTGTCAGTTATTACTGGTCCATCTTTTTTTTCTGCTTCTCTGAGGATTGGTTTGCCACCCAGTTCCTCTAGGTTTTTTTCTACGAGGTTTTTTGCTGATGGGATAACTTCTATCGGTATTGGCTCATTTATTTTTTCGCATAGTTTTGTTTCATCTACTATTATGGAATATTTTTTGGTCATTTTGGCCATTATTTTTTCTCTTAGATGAGCTGCTCCTCCTCCTTTAAGTAGGTTTAGGTTCTCGTCTACAAGGTCTGCTCCATCAACTCCTATATCTAGTGATTTGGTTTCGTTATAGGATATGATAGGTATTTCATTGTCTATTGCTAAATTCTTAGTTTGGTAAGATGTGCAGACTGCTCTTATATCTAGGTTTCGGGATTTTATTTCTTTACTTAGTAGTTTAACAAATTCAGCTACAGTAGAACCTGTGCCTAATCCTACCTTCATTCCGTCTTCTATTTGACTGATCGCTGATTTAGCTGCCTTCTTCTTTCCTAATTCATCTCCATTTTTTTTGATTGACATAGAAAACCTCAAAATTAATATAGGATATCTTTTTTCTCCAAATCTCTCTTAGAAGTCATTTCTAATGTTATAGGCGTAATAGATATTTCTTCTTTATTTAATATGGTATCCACGTCAGTATTCTTCTCAACTTCTTTTATGTGTCCACCATCAATCCAAAAGTATGGCTTTCCTCGAGGATCCTTTCTCTTTTCAACTGAGGTATTGTAAACCTTTCTTGCTAGTTTAGTAATTCTAACAGGAGTATCCTCATTAACCGAGTTAGGGACGTTCAGATTTAATACATCAACTTCATCTGGGAAGCCATTCTTCTCTATCCCATTAACCAGCTTTAATAGATTTTTTTTCGCCAAATCCAAATTAACATCAATTCTTCCCTCATGAAATTTATTTCCTTCATCTGAAAGCTGAACCGATGCCGATATAGCTGGAACACCTTGAGTTGCAGCCTCTAAAGCAGCTCCAATCGTCCCAGATGTTGTTACAGCCTCAGTACTCAAATTCTCCCCTAAATTAATACCAGAAACAACTAGATCTGGATCCTCCTCCAAAATTGAATATAAACCTAGTATAACAGAATCAGTAGGCGTTCCACCTACTGAATAAGCCTTAGTATCTAAAGTATTTACCTCAGAAACCCTAATAGGCTCAAACAGTGAAATTGCTCTACCAATCCCACTTTTCTGTGTCGAAGGAGCAACAATCGTAGTATCATAGTCTCCAGAAAGAGCATTATAAGCTGCCTTTATTCCAGTCGAATAAATCCCATCATCATTAGTCAACATCACCTTCATACATATCAAAACTATAGCTATTATATCATTTACTACTTTCTGAAAAACCACAAAAAAAACAAAGTCAACCCGTTACAAAAACCAAACCCCAAATAAAAGACAAAATAAAGAAACAGAGTAAATTAAATGGATGAGTGGAGAGAGTAAGCCCCCTTCTGTTCTTGGAAAATCCAATGCCAGCATTCATCTTAGCATCCTACCTGGGATAGGGCCGAACAACCCATAACCCGGTTTGGACTTGCACCTAGGGGTTTCGTCGTTCCATCGATTCTTGTTCCTCATCGCTCATCGACTCCCAATCAAATCATAGCTCAAAACAAGCCGTGTCGTTTCTGTACCAGGGCCAAGGCTCTCGCCTTATGCCATCTCGACATCCCATGTTCGGAGGTGGGGGGACTTTCCTCACGACCTCTAAAAAGCCGCGAAAGCTGGCCTTCTCCTCTCAACCAACAAACGAAACCAAACAATAAGCCTTAGATTACTTCAAAAAATAAATTTTTCCTATTTAAAAAATAAAGAACAACTAGACCAAATATAAAAGAAAAAAGACAAAATAGAAAAACCAAGACTAATTAAAGAGATAAACAGACCCAAGCAACATGTGGCCTCCTCACCTACCTAAATCAAAGATTTGGGGAGGTGTTTTCATCTATTTGGAGTGCTTTCAGGTTTCGAGGCTCATAGTTTCTATCGGGGGTTGTATGCCGGGCATGGCTTGGGTCTAGTTAGCAGTTTCCAAGGACTTAAACTGTTTTCCCAGGACAGCCCCCTATGTCCATCGTTATCTTGTGCCCTGATTATGGGGCCAGTTCTGGTTATTGGGGCTCCGTTCCGAGGTCTTCCACGTATCCCTTTGCGAAAGAACCTAAATTCCCGAGGCACTCGAGTGCTCGAACTCGGTAAATTCTCGAGGCACTCGGCTGCTCGAACTTGGCCTATAAGCTTCAGAACCTCTCAACAAAAACCTATTCGTTTCCCAAATACAGATATCTAATGCTGATTCATCTCTCCTACATAAAATCAGAGACTTAGGAAGGGAATTTCTCACCAAATAAGCTAAAGATAATAATAAATTATATTTTTATATAAAGAGTATAAGATTATAACAAAGTATTTTTCATAGTTAATTATTTTTATCCTGTCTTTGATTAGAAAAAGCTTTACTCTTTATTTTTATATGCTTAATTCTTGGTAGATGACTGTTTGTATATGTAAAGATTTGTGTATATGTAAAAAGATGGGGGCGACAACGAACAGCCGGCTAACCGCCTTTAAACGATCAGCTCGAATCGTCCGTTGGGCAAAGCCCGCTGGACGAAACTTGCTGACCTGGACGGTTAGATGACTACCCTTCACAGGGCTACCTTTCCCATGAACTCGCGTATCATGGTACAAGGCAGAACGTCGGCGGGCTTAACTTCCGGGTTCGAAATGGGTCCGGGTGTTACCCCGCCACTATGGTCGTCGCACCCCAAGAAAGCCAAGGCCCGGATTTGAACCGGGGAAAGGCGGCTGACTGCTTTCTCATTTATTCTTGGTCTGCAGGCCGCTGCATTACCACTCTGCCACCTTGGCTCTCATAGAGTGATAAAGTTTCCTTGTAGGATGGATAACCCAAATTTCGTCTAGGTAAGAGATAGTGTATGAACCGGTCGGGTGTTAGTAGCCGCGGGCTAAACATCTCGCGTTAGCTTGATGCTTACACCCCGGCTCTATCAATCCTCTCTTCTAGAGGAACCC
This sequence comes from Candidatus Methanohalarchaeum thermophilum, assembly GCA_001914405.1. Lineage (GTDB taxonomy): Archaea > Halobacteriota > Methanonatronarchaeia > Methanonatronarchaeales > Methanonatronarchaeaceae > Methanohalarchaeum > Methanohalarchaeum thermophilum. The sequence continues at coordinate 527,594 of MSDW01000001.1, read as the reverse complement.
TTTATGGTCACCTATTTTCAGGAGCAGCTTCAGGCTTAGATGCTTTCAGCCCTTATCTGCTGGCACATAGCTGCGCGGCTACGCCTTATCAGACGACCGCTTGACCAGAGGTGCCGATGGCTCGTTCCTCTCGTACTGGAGCCACCTTCCCTTCAGGTAACCAAGCACCCCCAATAGATAGCAACCGACCTGTCTCACGACGGTCTAAACCCAGCTCACGATCTCCTTTAATAGGCGAACAACCTCACCCTTGGCCGCTGCTGCACGGCCAGGATGGAGAGAGCCGACATCGATGTAGCAAGCCTCCGGGTCGATATGGACTCTTGCCGGAGACAACTCTGTTATCCCTAGGGTAGCTTTTCTGTCAGCTCCGGCCCCTATTGAGGGGGCACGGAGGTTCGCTAAGCCAGACTTTCGTCTCGACGTCCGTTACCAAGCAGGACGCCGTCAGGCCGGCTTTTGCCTTTACACTCTACGGCGGATTCCTGTCCCGCCTGAGCCGACCTTTGGGCACCCCTGATATATTTTCAGGGGCGTGCCGCCCCAGCCAAACTGCCCGCCTACCGATGTTCTCTTCGCAGAGTTAGGGCTGCGGTTCCAGAAGGGTAGTGTCCCATGATTGGCTCCGCCCTACCTGGCGGCAGGGTTTCGACGCCTCCTACCTACGCTGTACATCTGGGACCACAGCCCAACGGCAGGGTGCAGTAAAGCTCCATAGGGTCTTCGCTTCCCATTGGGGAACTCTGGACTTTGCACCAGAGAGTCAGGTTCGCCGGATCCAACCTGGGGACAGTGAAGCTCTTGTTTGTCCATTCATGCAAGCCGCCAATTAAGCGGCAAGGTACTACGCTACCTTAAGAGGGTCATAGTTACCCCCGCCGTTTACGGGCCCTTCTCCCCGTTGTACCGGGTTTTCAGGTGCCCGCACTGGGCAGGATTCGATGGCCGTACTAACCCTTTCGGGCTAGCGACCACCTATGTTTTTATTAAACAGTCCGAGCTTCCTAGTCACTGCGACCTACTCCTAGTAGAGTAGGCACCCCTTATTCCGAAGGTACGGGGCCATTTTGCCGATTTCCCTCAGGTTGGTTAACCCGACACACCTGGGCTTTCTAAGCCAGGGCACCTGTGTCAGTTCTTGGTACGGGCACCCGTTTCCATCCAATTGAGGTTTTCATGGGCCCAAGGAATCAGATATCTTACGCCATCATCCTTTCGTTCAGTTCTCACCATTACGGTTCTCCCTGAATTTCAGGACTTGGACAGGGTGACGACCCTGCATATCTTATCCTTAAGCGTTCCTCAACTGGCAAAGTACACGGGTGGCGCAGGAATATTAACCTGCTTTCCATTCGGCTGCATCGTGTTACGTACAGCCTTAGGACCCGGCTAACCCTCGGCTGACGAACATTGCCGAGGAACCCTGGCCCTTTCGGTGGTCGGGATTCTTACCCGACTTTGCTGCTACTACTGCCGGGATTCTCGTTCCCATACGGTCCACAGGACCTCAAGGCCCAGCTTCTACCCATACGGGACGCCTCCCTACCAAATCTCCTCTCGGAGTTCCAAGGTATCGGTAACCGGCTTAGCCCCTTCCATTTTCGGGGCCCCAGACCTCAACTGGTGAGCTGTTACGCTTTCTTTAAAGGGTGGCTGCTTCTAGGCCCACCTCCCAGCTGTCTTTGGTCCGGGACACCCTTCTGCCTTAGCACTTAGCCGGTATTTTGGGACCTTAACCTTGGTCCGGGTTGTTCCCTTCTCGGCACGGCGCCTTATGCGCCATAACCTGATTCCAGTTGTCCACAGAGCCAACAAGTTCGGAGTTTGACAGGGGTTCAGGGTCTCTCGACCCATTCCCCCAATCAGTGCTCTACCTTGCCGGCGTCCTCGAACTAGACGACCCTTCGAGGTGTTTCGGGAGGAACCAGCTGTCGCCGGGCTCGATTGGACTTTCACCCCTACACACAGGTCACGCCAGCGATTTGTAGGTCAGCATGGCTAACAGGCCTCCACACCGGTTTCCCGGCGCTTCACCTTACCCACGTGTAGCTCGCCCGGTTTCGGGTCGCATCCCAATGATTCCGCGCGCTTTAAACACACTGCCCCTGACTGCATAATGCAGCTGCGGGCTTTTTGGTTTCCCTACGGCTACGCCCTTAGCAGGCTTAGCCTTCACCATCAGGATGCACTCCCCGGCCCGTTTTTCAAAACGTAAGATGCTACCCTGGTTAATGGTTCCCGTACTATCTCTTCTCAGAGAGTTCCTTCGAACCATGTCATTCCTTTCGAGCAGCATCGGTTTATCACCATCCGATTTCAGGCTCTTTTCATCCCCCGTTAGAGGGTACTTTTCAGCTTTCACTCACGCTACTAGTGCGCTATCGGGCTCGGGATGTATTTAGCTTTGGGAGTCAATTCCTCCCTTATTCGCGCGGGATATCCAACCCACACTACTCTTTCCAGCCACGATCCCGCGAGCATATGTTTACGGGGCTTTCACCCTCTTTGGCGCTCCATTCCAGGAGACTTCAACTTCAACTCGATAGGGATCTAGTGTGGCTGAACCACATCTCCTTTCTTTTTCAAGAAAGGATTCGGCTTGAGCTATGCCGCCTTCTTTCGCCATTACTAACGGCATCTCGGATTTGATTTCTTTTCCTTCCCCTACTAAGATGTTTCATTTCAGGGAGTCCCCGATCCCAAATGGGATCGATATTGTTTCCACAATATCAGGAAGTCCCATTAGGCAATCCCAGGTTCCAAGGCTCCATGCGCCTCGCCTGGGCTTATCGCAGCTTGGCACGACCTTCTTCGGCTTCCGAGCCAAGCCATCCACCGGACGGCTGAAGTACCAGCATTCACTAACTCTTACCCAGTAGACGTTCGGGTTATCCTTCCTACACACGGCTTCTTTGCCTTTTCTTGAGGCTCCACCCTTCCCTAACTAGTTTCTACCTAATTAGGTGCATCTGATTTGATTTTTCTAATTTTAAGATTCTGAAATGGACCCGCTGGGATTTGAACCCAGAGCCTCCACCTATTTTGCTTGATATCTTGTTGCAAAGGTGGCGATCTGCCATTGATCTACGGGCCCTAACATACTTACATTTCTACTATACACTTTATTAAGACCCTAACAAGTTTTACAGCACCTTGATTGGTTAAAAAATTACGTTAGGAGGTGATCCAGCCGCAGGTTCCCCTACGGCTACCTTGTTACGACTTAACCCCCCTTGCGAAGCTTGAGTTCAACGGTGGCTTAATGCCATCGCTTCACTCAAACCTCACTCGGGTGGTTTGACGGGCGGTGTGTGCAAGGAGCAGGGACATATTCACCGCGCCATTTTTGAGGCGCGATTACTACGGATTCCAGCTTCACGAGGGCAAGTTTCAGCCCTCGATCCGAACTAAGACCGGGTTTCGGGGATTACCTTCCCCTCTCGGGGTTGGTACCCTTTGTCCCGGCCATTGTAGCCCGCGTGTAGCCCGAGGGATTCGGGGCATACTGACCTACCGTCGCCCGCACCTTCCTCCCCCTTAGCGGGGGCTGTCCTCCCAGTGTACCCAGCATCCATAAAATGGATCTGCTGGCAACTGGGAGTGCGGGTCTCGCTCGTTGCCTGACTTAACAGGACGCTTCACAGTACGAGCTGACGGCGGCCATGCACCTCCTCTCAGCTAGTCCGGCAAGCCCTTCAGACTGGCCTTCATTCAGCTGTCGCCCCCGGTAAGATTCCCGGCGTTGGATCCAATTAAACCGCAGGCTCCACCCGTTGTGGTGCTCCCCCGCCAATTCCTTTAAGTTTCATCCTTGCGGACGTACTTCCCAGGCGGCCCGCTTAACATCTTCACTAGGGCACAGGCCGCAGACGTGCTACGACCTACACCTAGCGGGCATCGTTGACGGCCAGGACTACCCGGGTATCTAATCCGGTTTGTGCCCCTGGCTTTCGTCCCTCACCGTCGGACCCGTTCCAGCCCCGAGCTTTCGCCACTGGTGGTCTCCTAGGGATTACAGGATTTCACCCCTACCCCTAGGATACCCGGAGCCTCTCCCGGTCCCAAGCCAGACAGTATCCCTTGGACGCCTGGTGGTTAAGCCACCAGATTTCCCAAGGGACTTATCCGGCCGGCTACGGACGCTTTAGGCCCAATAAAAGTGACCACCACTTGGGCCGCCGGTGTTACCGCGGCGGCTGGCACCGGTCTTGCCCGGCCCTTACTACCTTCAGCTTTTTAGGCTGAAGAACAGCCAACGCAGTGCGCTGGCACTTGGGATCCCCTTATCGTGCTTTCGCACATTGTAAAGGTTTCGCGCCTGCTGCGCCCCGTAGGGCCCGGACTCGTGTCTCAGAGTCCGTCTCCGGGTTCCTCCTCTCAGAGCCCGTACCGATTATCGGCTTGCCAGGGCATTACCCTAGCAACAACCTAATCGGCCGCAGACCCATCCTTGGGCGCGGGAGCATTTTAGCCACAATGCATTCCAGCATCTGTGGCCTATCTGGTATTATCCCCAGTTTCCCGGGGTTATCCCAGTCCCAAGGGTAGGTTGTCCACGTGTTACTGAGCAGTTCGCCGGGTTCACGAAGAACCCATAACTCGCATGGCTTAATCGGATCCCAATAACGGTGGTCTCTGGCAGGATCAACCAGATTTAAGAAGAGGCGGGAGAGCCTCTTCAGTCACCAATCAAGGTTATGCTGACTTGTCAAGGTCTCTTACATCAGATCCAAGGTTTCCGTTAGTTTTTAACGGCTTACTTGAATCCTCATCAGTCTAATACTCTTCAAGGATTGCAACCAATTTTGTTTTCTTTTTCCCTAATAAAGGTTTCCTACTTCCCCAGTAAAGGGGTATGTAACAAACCAATATTAGGCCGAAATTGGTTGCGTTATCCAACTGGATATAATTGGTTGTTTTTCAACAATAAAAACCTTACGATTTTATCCAGTATTCCAAGATTTAACTTTTTTCTAATGTTAACTTATATTTCTCAATGGCTTTATTGAAACTCTCCTCATCGAACTCAGGCCAGTATTCATCAGTGAAGTAAGTAACACACTCTTCACCAGAGGCCTGCCATAGAAGGAAGTTCGAGAATCTTTTCTCCCCTCCAGTACGTATCAATAGATCAACTTGAGGTAATTTTTCTTCGTCTAAGTGATGTGGGTAAAGAGAACCCGAAATAACATCTTTATCGATATCTTCTATCTCTAGTGATCCATCTTTTATTTTCTCCTCCAGTAACTTCATTGTATCCACCAACTCTTTTTTACCTCCGTAACCTAGAGCTATATTGAAGTAAAAATTACTGTAGCCTTCAGTAGATCTCTCTGCCTTTTCCACCTTTTTAATAACTTTTTCAGGCATCAGGTCGGGTTCACCGATCATTCTCACTCTTATCTCATTTTCGTGTATTCTTTCATCTTCCGCAATCTCTTCGAATTTCTCTTCAAACAAATCAAAAAGATCCTCCAACTCTTCTTCATCCCTACTAAAATTTTCTGTTGAAAAAGCATAAACAGTTAAGTAGTTAACTCCTAAATCCTTACAGTGATCAAGAATTCTTTCTGTAGCCGAAACACCAGCTTGATGGCCTCTATACGCTGATTCATTTTTTTCGTAAGCGTATCGGCGATTACCATCCTGGATTATTGCTACATGATTAGGCGATCCAATCTCTTCCATCTGCTCTTACTCCCCTAGGATCAAAAATATTGTAAGCCACATCATTTATTAAAATAATTAAAATATTAATCAAATAAATATTAATCAAATATTCATTAAAGCAAATTCAATTTTATCTAAGTATTTCTTGTCCTTTTAACCATATCATTCTAACCACCGATACAAAAAACAGAAAACCAAGGCAATAGAACAACAAGACTATACACTAATATTATTACTAATTTCCTTTTCAAAAGGTGTGGCCTCCTTTCTTACCTATATCAGAGATTGGAAAGGATTTTCTACTCATTCACAAAACCAACATCCAAAGATTAGTGCCCTGCTACCAAAAGGCCTAATTGAGATATATACGGTCTCTCTGATGTTATAGATACCAAGGAACCTTAGATCTACATCCCCTATCAAAGCACTTCACTAATTACCCATATTTATGGGTTCGATCACCTGAATCCCATTACCCAATCCCCCACCACATACTCACTGCAATATAGTCTACCACCTAAGCACTTAACCACCTAACCCATCCAATGGACTAAAACCCTCCTCATTAATCTCCCAAAACCCCTAAAAACCCCAATCCAACCTCAAATATCCCCAATATCTCCAGTGCAGAAGAAAAACTTACCGGTTATAAGTCTATAGCTAAGAGTTTATTATTTGGTTCTAATGATTTTGTAGGTTCCACAAGAATATTTATTTTTTAAGATTATTATAGCTAAAAGTGAGGGAATAGTCTAATTTTTAAGTTTATTTGTTTAAAAAGCATTTAGTAGCCCTCGACAAGCTGATAAAATGAAGTTTATTCATGCTGCTGATCTTCACTTGGGTTATAGGCAATATGGTTTAGGAAAAAGGTTTTTGGATTTTGGAGATTCTTTTAGGCATATAGCTGATTTTGCTGTTGAGAGGGATGTTGATTTTTTATTGATTAGTGGTGATATATTTGATGACAGGGATATAAATGCAGCTACTTTTACCCAATCTCATCAGATCTTAGAGAAGCTTCGGAAGGCAGGTATTAAGGTATTTGCTATTGAGGGAAATCATGATACTACTTATTACAATGAAAATATGAGTTGGATAGACGCTCTTGATAGCCAGGGCTTAATAGATGTCTTGAAACTCAGATCTAATGAGAGGGTTGAATATCTTGGAGATTTTAGAGAATTCGAGGTTAATGGGGATTTAGTTAGGGTTTTTGGAGTTAAGTACCTTGGTATTAGGACTCCAGAGATTGTTCCAAGACTTATTGATGATATTGAAACAATTAACGAAGATAAAGGAGAACCTGATTTCTGTATTTTAATGATGCATTTTGGTTTGGAAAATCAAATCGATCTTGAGGTTGGTGAGGGATATTCTTATGGTAAGATCGCTCCTTTAGATGATTACATAGATTATTTGGCTCTTGGACATTACCATGTAGCTTACGAAATTGAAAACTGGGTATTTAATCCAGGAAGTCCTGAAACAACTAGATTGAATGAGGTAAATAAAAGAAGCGGTTTTTTTTACTTTGATCGTGGTGAAATTGATTTAATTGAATATGAAGGAAGGAGTTTTGAAGTTCTTGAGCTGGATATGGTTGAATTTCCTAGCCCTGAGGATGTTCTTAAGGAGATTGAGGAATTTAAAGAGAAGATCAAAGATAAGAGTTACAAAAAGAATCCGGTCGTAAATTTGGTTTTTAGGGGAAAAATTAGGTTTGATAGGGATAAATTAGATTTAAGTAATATAAGAGATAGTTTATCAGAACATGCTGTTTATATTAATACTAAATTTGATGTAGAAGAGGAGGAAATGAGTTTTAGGGATATTGAGAAGGATGATAAAAGTAAGATTGAAGAGGATGTTATTAGTAATTACATTGGAGAGAAAAGATCTAGTTTGAGTGATAGTTCTCTAAAGATTGCTAGAGAAATAATTAGGTATAAAGAATTGATTAAGGATGAGCAAGATCCTGATAAAATTAAGGAAGAGATTAGAGAGCTACATCGACTGGTTAAAGAGGATGAAGATGGGGAAAAGAGATCTACATGGAATTGGAAGGATGCTTATAGTTGAACTGAGACTATGATTATAAAAAAAGTTTACATGAATAACATAAAGACTTATAATAATGAATCGATTGAATTTAAGAAAGGTTTAAATGCTATTTCTGGAAAAAATGGAGCAGGTAAGTCAACTATTATCGAGTCAATTGGTTATGCCTTGTTTGATTATCTACCATTTCCTCAGGGCGATTTCGTGAAAAGAGGCGAGAACGAAGGGAAGGTTGCAATTGAGTTTACAGAGAAGGACGAAAGATTTAGAGTGGTTAGGAAATGCAATTCATCTGATCATTATATTAAATCCATTAGTAGAAATATAGAAATTGCAAATGGTGTTAATGAAGTTAAAAATTGGTTTTCTAAGAATATAGTTTCTGTGAATGAAAATAATTTGGAGAAGATCTATGAAAACGCTATTGGGGTTCCACAAGGGAAGTTTACTTCTTCTTTTTTAGAGTCTAGATCAGTGCGCCAAAGAATTTTTGAGCCTATTTTAGGCCTTAATGAATATGGTAATTCCTTTAAATACTTATTAGATGTTAAAAAATCTATTGATGAAGATATAAGAGAGATAAAGGAAGATATCAGTGAGTTAAGGATTAAGTCTTCTAATTTAGGTGATAAAAAGGAAAAATTGAATGAATTAACGGAAAATGTCAGTAAAAGGCAAAAAGAAATTGAAAAAGCTAAGGATGAACTTAAAGATATCGAAAATGAGATTAGTGAATTAAAGGATAAAAGAGACGAGCTTAGAGATTTAAAGTCTAAAAGAGATGAGAAGGAAAATAGAATTAGTTCTTTGAGTAAACGGGTTAAAGATATTAAAAAAGCTTACAAGAAATCTAGAGAAGCTAAAAAGATTATTAACGAGAAAAAACCTAAAAAACAGAGGTATGAGGAAATTAAAGATGAGATAAAGGATCTTAGATCAGATTACAGGGATTTAAGAGAGAAAAGTGAGGAACTAGAATCCATTAAAAGTAAAATAGCCAAGATTGATGAAAGGATTCGAAATAAACGTAAAAAGTTAGATGAGATTGAGAACCTAGAGAAGAAAAAAGAGGAACTTCGTTCTAAAATAAATAAATATGATAAACTAAGGAAGGAGAAAAAGCAGATCGAATCTAAATTAGGGGCCTTAGAAAGTTCTATTGAAAAACTTAGAAAACAAAGGGAAAAATCTAAATCTGAGGGCAATGTGTGTCCAATTTTTGATATTGAGTGTACTACGATTGAAGATATGGACAATTACTTTAAGAACGAAATTGAAACTTTTGAGAAAAAAATCGAGGAGAAAAAGACCAGATTGAACGAGGTAGAAGAAAAAATTAGTTGTTTAAATGATCCAAAAGAACAGTATGCAATTTTAAAAGACAATATTAAAGATAAAAAGAAACTGAAAAAGGATTTAAAGAAATTAAAGAATGAAAAAAATAAGATAGAAGAAAAAAGACCCAGTAATAACGTTAAAAATAAAATTAAGGTGTTTGAAGAAAAAATAGATGAATTGGAGAGTAAGAAAAAAAATCTAGAAGAAGATGCCAGACTGTATGAAAGGAAACTTGAAGCATCTAAACTACTTGAAGAAAGAAAAAAGGAATTAAAAGAAATTAAAGACAAAATAAATGAACTAAAAGAAGAGAAAGAAGAAATTGAGGACAAAGTTAAGGAGATTAAACAGGATTTCACCGTCAATTACTACGAAAAAATGAAAGAAAAAAGAAATGAATTAAGTAAAAAAGTAACATCTCTTGATACAGAGATAAGTAAGGAGAAAAACCAGATAAAGGAATTAAAAAAAGAAATTGAAGAAATAAAGAAAATTAAAGAGAAAAAAGAGAAAAAAGAAAAGAAATTGAACGAAACAGTAGAGTTTCAGGACTTCTTCTCATTCATAAGAAGCACCTATAAAAATGTTAGACCATACCTAGCTCAGGCCTTTATTGAAAAAATAAATAACGAAGCAAACAAACTCTACAAAGAGATAACGGAAAATTACGAACAAGAACTACATTGGTCCAATGACTACGAGATAATTATCAGGAAAGAAGGAAGAGAAAGAAATTTTAATCAATTGAGTGGGGGAGAAAAAATGAGTGCAGCCCTATCCGTGAGGATATCTTTACTTAAAATAATAAGCGATTTTAATGTAATTTTTTTAGATGAACCAACAGAAAATATGGATTCAATTAGGAAAAGAAAGCTTGCTGAGAGAATCCAAGAACTAGATGGTTTTAGTCAAATATTTGTAATATCTCACGATGATGCTTTTAACTCTGCCATACAGAATGTTATTCAAGTCAGAAAACGAAACGGAGTAAGCAAGATCCAGGAGGGTTTTTAATTACGTTAAATAGAGAAGAAATCCTCAATAAAGTGAAATCAAAAAAAGAAGAGATCAATAAATACGATACGGAAAGAAGAAAGGATCTAGATAATTACAAGAAAGTCTTAACTAACTTGAAAGATTACATGGATGAAATAAATGAACTAAATGGCTTCTACGGGGCTCATCCAATAGAAGATGGAGGACTTATAAAAAAATTCCAAGGTCCAAGTGACTTAAAAAAATGGGCTTCAAGAACCCTAAGTAAAAAAACCCTAGCAGGTATAGACGGAAGTCAGATTGTTCCTGGAAAAAAATATGAGGTTCCTATAGGATTAGGACATGCCGTATGTATAATAGACAACCACAATTCAAATGAAAGAGACCTCAAAAAGGATACCAGATTAGTTACTCCTAGTGATTTCACTAATTCCGGTTTTTTTACTTCCTCAAAGGAATTTGTTTACTTCATTAGAGATAAAATTGAAAATAACCTAGCTAGTAATTTCATTCAGAGAAAAATAGAAAACTCATATTGCTTACTTGATGGAGCACTGGTCTTATCTCACGCTAACAGAAAAAAAGAGGAATTAAAAAAGAGGTATTTAAACAACATAAAAGGTCTACTAAAAAAATCACGAGATAACAAGATCCCGGTCATTGGTTTTATAGAAACCAGTTTTAGCAGAGATATCAGTACAATGATAGAAAAAATTGATTCAGGACCCAAAAACAACAATAAGATACATGATTCTTTATTATTAAGTGAATTACTTGAAGAAGGAGAAAGAACTAGTGTATTTATGTGTAAGCGAGATGACAGAAGTAATATAAATCAGAAAGCGGTTTTAGCTGACTATGGAAATTTCCAGGATCAGATTGGGTTTTTTTACATATGCTTTAGTAAAGGTAACTGTTGCAGAGTGGAATTCCCACTATGGTGTTATGAGAAAGGAATGGTTGATGACTTAGCTGAACTTTTAAGGGTTGAAGCTTACAAAGGAAATGGGTACTTATCTATTATTGAAAAGGCACATAATAAAGCTGTTTTAGATAATAAAGATAAGGAATTTTTTGAAAAAGTAGTAGATAAAACTGTTGGCTTAAATAAAAGTGTAAAAGAAACTAAGAAGAGTTTGGGTAATAAAAATGTACATTGGAGAAATAACAGAAATATTGGATTACGATAAATGGATAGTTAAAGTTAAAAACGAAACAAAAGCTAGAAAGTTACCCATTGGTTCATTCTTAGTTGTATCAAATTCTAAAGTAGGTGTCTTAGTAGGTAATCTACAGAAGATCCCAGAAGACTATATAGGCAAGGAAGGAGACTTTGAGTCAGATTCAGGTATTTTTTTAAACAGAACTGATGAAGAAGAAGCTTACTTTAAGGTCTTAGGAGTTGGTGAAAAAGGATCAAGTGAGTTTGGTATTAATCATCCTCCAGGCCTAAGAGAGGATGTCTTTAGAATGGAGAAAGAAGAAGTTGTAGATTTCCACAATAAAGGTGGAGTTAGCTTTAGTTATTATTCAGACATAGTTGATTTTGAAAAAATTGAACTAGATATTGTTTACAAGATATTAGAGAACTTAGAAACCATATTTAGCAATAAAGAAGTATTAAATACTCTTGATGCACTTAAAAGATATACTAGGAGGAAAAAATAGTGGATAAAATTGGAGTCGTCGATGAATCCTCAAAAGGAAATTACTTTAAATTTATTTCTGACCAAAGACTACCAAAAGGAAGCTTTGTAGAATACAATGAACCTAAACTAGAGAATATCCCTATATTATCCAAAATAATAGATATGAGTACGCTGAAATCTTTTCCTCCTGAGTTTCTTTCTCCAGACCTAGATCCTGAAGAAGCAGCCGAGATGGCAGGAATAGACCTCGAAGATATAGGTAAGTTTGAGATAGAAGCTAAAATTATTGGCTACTTTAGGGAAAAAACAAGTGAATTCGTTAACCCTAAGATCCCTCCTGCAAGTGGTACCCCAGTTAAAAAAGCTTCTACATCAGTTTTAGATTACATAAATAAAGTTGAAAAAGAAGAAGAAAACAGTGCATACATAGGAAAAATAATAAAAACCGAAAAAAATGTAAATCTTGATATTTCAGAAATAATAAACACCCATATTAGCATTTTAGCTAGTACAGGAAGTGGTAAGTCGTATACAGTAGGAGTATTAATCGAAGAAATGCTCAAAGAAAAAAATGGTGCATCAGTACTGATTTTAGATCCTCATGGTGAATATTCAACACTCAAAGACTTAGAAAACAAGTCCCTTTTATCAAATAAAGAGGTAATTAATAAATTTAAATACCCCAACAACGAACTTCCCGATGTTAAAGTCTTCAACGAGGATGATATTCAGTTAAAAATCAGTGACCTAGAGTTTGATGATCTAGCAGCGATCATCGATGATGGAAGCATGAGTGAAAAAATGAGACATTACCTTCAGCGGGCTTACAATAAACTCAAAAGAAAAAACTTTAATCAAGAAGAAATTAGAGACAAGGTACTCGAACTAAAGGATAAAGAAGGAAATTACTTAAAAGACCATCCCCTACATTCATCCTCTATTGAAGGAATCCTATGGAGACTTGAAAAAAACATATTAAACAAGGACTTCTTCCAAAACTACACTAAACTAGGCCTAAATGAACTCTTATCCCCCAAAAAGGCTTCAATTTTGGACCTATCAGGAATAAAAGCCAAAGACCAGCAACTGCTAAGCAGCGTTATTTTAAGAAAGATATTTGAATCCAGAAAAATGGCCGTTAAAGGAGAAAACAAGACCAATATAACAAAAGTACCTCATCCAGTATTTATAGTAATAGAAGAAGGACACAGATTTGCACCTAATGAAGGAAGATCCAAATCAAAAAATGTCCTAAAAACCGTTTTAAGCGAAGGAAGAAAATTCGGAATAGGTGTATGCCTAGTTTCCCAAAGACCAAGCAAACTTGACACAGACAGCTTATCACAATGCATGTCCCAGATAACAATGAAAATAATAAACCCATACGATCAAAATAAAATAAAAGAATCCATAGAAAGCGTAGGAAAAGATATAGTAGACAGACTACCCTCCTTATCAACCGGAGAAGCTATAATAAGCGGATCAACTGTCAACACTCCAGTAAACATCGAAGTAAGAAAAAGAATAACAAGACACGGAGGAAAAGGTGTTAAAAACCCATCAAAATCATGGAAAAACAACCTAAAAGACAATTTCTACGATAAAAGAGACAAAACAATCCAAAAAGACAAAGAAACAAAGCTATTCTCAAACGAAAACCAAAAAAACAAGTAAAAAAAATTAAAAAACCGCACCTATAAACCAAACACCCATAACCCAGAAAACATATACCTTCAGTTTCCCCAAACTCATTTATTTATCTTTTAACTGAAACATCTACCAGCATATTTAACTTAACTAAATTAGTCAAAATTGAAGAAACCCTAGTCAACTACTCCTATACCTAATCAGAGATTAAAAAAGTTTTTCCAGCCAATTAATAAGATAAAAAACCTTATCCCCTATTCATCAATATCTAGTAAAAATTAAAAAAGCTAGGAAACTGTAAAAAGTAGGTAACTATACTTGCATTAGATTTTATCAAGTAATAAGGTATCTAATCTAATCGTGGATATCGAGTGCTTGAAAAAATTGGGCGTTATTTCCAATCAAGGTTTGTTTGGTAAAAAATTCATAAGCTAAAGGGCGTTTGGTGAGGAAAGTCATTTATTTGATTACACCATAAACTATTTGTGCGGGAAAGTTTATTTTGTTTAGAGGTTCCAATAACCGGATAGCTAAGGCATTGATACCATGGCAAGTTATCTAGAAAAGCTTTTACCAGTCATGAGTAAGATACCAAGTGTAAGAGGCCCTAAAAAGCATGTTCATTTTAAAAAGAAGATTCTATGGACTATTGGCGTCCTAGCTCTATATTTTATATTAACTAATGTCCCCTTGTTTGGTTTAGGAGAGAGTATAGACATATTTTCTTATTACAGAGCTATTTTAGCTGGTCAACAAGGTTCGCTAATGCAATTAGGTATAGGGCCAATAGTTGACGCTGGAATTGTCTTACAGTTACTAAGTGGCTCTGGACTCTTAAGCCTAGATTTGAACGATCCAAAGGATCAATATATATATCAAACCTTCCAGAAATTTCTAGTAATCATATTTTGTTTCGTAATGGCCGTACCCCAAATATATGGTGGTTTTTTAGCTCCGAATCAAGCAGTAGCTCAGACATTAGGTATTCCAGTTTTTGGAATAAGACTTCTTTTGCTGGCGCAGATAGTGGTCGGTGGACTTATTATAATGTATCTCGACGAGATCGTGAGCAAGTGGGGTATTGGTAGTGGAGTAAGTCTATTCATTGTTGCAGGAGTTTCACAGCAAATAATCCAAGGTTTAATTTATTGGAAAATTCCATCCGTTGGCCTTCAACTCCCTGTCGGTGTAATACCAAAGCTATTCCATATATTCGTAACCTATCCAGTTAATCAATTACTTTCGCTCCAAGGACTCAGCTTTTTGCTTCTAAGAGGAGGACTACTAGCTATTGCAAGCACGATAATAATATTTGCAGTAGTCATATACTGCGAGAGCACCAGAGTAGAAATACCATTATCACATGGTAATGTAAGAGGAGCTAGAGGTAGATATCCAATTAAATTAATTTATGCAAGCGTACTTCCAATTATACTTGTAAGAGCTCTTATAGCAAACATACAGTTAATGGGACTAATGCTCTGGAACAGCAATCTACCATTAATAGGCAGCAATGCCTTCATAGGAGAATATGTTGGTCAAACTCCAATAGGAGGAATAGCATATTACTTCTCATCGATAAATGGCCCTCAAGACTGGATCCCCTCTTTAGCCCAACAACAGTTAGCACAAATGGGAGTAGCCATAGGCACAGGACAGATAGCACTACACATAATCTGTTACCTATCCTTCTTCATAATTGGTTCAGTCGCATTCTCAATATTCTGGATCAGGACAACTGGAATGGCTCCAGAAGATGTTGCTCAACAAATCAGCTCCAGCGGAATGCAGATCCCTGGATTCCGTAGAAACATCAATGTAATGAAAAAGGTACTTGCCAAATATATACCAAAAGTCACAATAATCGGAGGATTAATCTTAGGAGTAATAGCAGCATTATCCAACTTCCTAGGTACACTAGGAAACGCAACTGGTACAGGAATACTCCTAACAGTAGGAATACTCTACAAACTCTACGAAGAAATAGCAGAAGAACAACTAATGGAAATGTATCCATCAATCAGAAACCTATTCTCGTAAAACCTAAAAAAGAAAAAACATAGCTAATAGATAAGGTAAGGCAAATAGATTGAAACCCTACAAAAATTTTTCTTTAATATATTTTTTTAATTCCATATGATCGCTAAAAACTTCATCAGCCGCAGCAAGATCTTTTTTATCAACATAAGTAGCTACTGCCAAGCATTTAATCCCAGCTCTAATTGCTGATTCTACTCCCAAAGGGGCATTTTCAACAACAATAGCTTCCTCTCTATCCAAATTCAGTTTATCCAGGCAAGTAAGATAAGGATCAGCATGCGGCTTCTGTCTCGCAGCATCGTCCCCTGATGTCAAACAATCAAATACACCAGGAAAAAATTTATCAACAAAATCCTCCATATTTTCCCTATTACTTCCAGAAACCAGAGCCAACCGATATCTCTCCCCTAAATCCAATAAGAGATCCCTCATTCCATCAAATGCCTTCGTATTCTCTATTTCATTAAAAATTTTCCTTCTTCTTCCAGTAATCTCTTCAATATTAAATTCTTCCAATAGTCCTTTCTCTTCTAGTAGATCCCTTATTATGTATCTATCCTCTTTTCCTTCCAGATCATATATCGTTTTCTCATCTACATCTATCCCGTATTCGCTAAAGGCACTTATAAATGAATCAGCATGATAACTCATTGAATCTATTAAAACTCCATCTAAATCAAACAAAAAACCACTAACTCCCATAATAATCATCTCTATAACCTAATGTACTTAAAATATATTTAACCTTACAAAGAAAAAAACACAGTATTAAAAACAATTTAGATTAACAATTAAAAACCCCTTATCTTATTTGCTCTTCGCTCGTTAAAATAAGGAACTCTCACCACATCATCTTTATCCCAAAAAAATTTTAACTAAACATCGCGATCCACTCATTCTTCTCAAAAAACCGAAACTACTTGTTCTCAGAGAAAAAACTTGATCAAGACATAAAGAATGCCATATAATTGCTCACAATGTTTCCGTATACTCTATCTGGCACCTCCACAAAGACACTAAAAATCTATACCTAAAACGGTTCCGAAGTTACCTCATTCATTTATTTGATTTTAATAAGATTTAGGCCTTACTTCAAGATATAGAATAGCTTTTTATTCAAGAAAAACCATCCAAACAACTGCCACTTATCTCTTATTAGTAATAATACTATTAAAATCATAGCTATTTAACCCCTACTACTATACCCCTCTATATTTGATGTGAAAGAGTGGTTTCTAAATCATTAAGATAAAACAGAAACAATTTATAAGCTAGTTGTGAAGTGATCCCTACCCAGATCAAGGATTTAGGAAGAGGGTTCCTTGTGGGCATTATCTATGAGGGGAGTTTGCCTTATCCACTGGGCTTGTCTCATAGACCCAGCTAGCAGGGGAACTTACGCTTTGAGGGAAGAATTGGATTAGAGCAAAAACAAGAACCCATATGTTAGCCTTAGTGGCTTCTCTTATTCTTCAATGGTTGCTCCACACCAACCACCTGGACCCTACTCCAGATCTGTTTCAGGGTTACTCAGAGATTTCTTTAGCCAAATGGGACAATCCAAGAGGGTCTTGTAATTTGTTCAAGGCAGAACACCTAACTGCCAAAACTTAATTGTTCCAAGAACCATTTAAAATTTGTAGTTGATTCATCCCCCACCTAATCGGAGATTAGGAAGGGGTCTTCTCAACCACTAAGATAAATAGGTGTTTACATGTTTCCTAAAAAAAGAATGAGGAGATTAAGAAAAAAGGAATCTCTAAGAAATCTGCTATCAGAAACTAAACTAGATTTAAGTGACCTAATCTATCCTATATTTGTAGAAAAAAGAAGTAAGCCACTTGAAATTGACATGATGGAAGGAATAAAGAGATATCCTATCGAAGATGCAGTTCAAGAAGCAAAAGAAGCAGAAGAACTTGGAATACCTGCAATAATTTTATTTGGAGTACCCGAAGAAAAAGATAAAAAAGGAACATATGCCTGGAAAAAAAACGGAGTAATACAACAAACAGCTAGAGAAATATCAAAAAACACATCACTAACCGTTATTACAGATGTATGTCTATGCGAATACACATCCCACGGCCACTGCGGAGTACTAAAAAACAAACAAGTCCAAAACGACGAAACCCTAAAATTACTCAAAAAAACAGCCATAAGCCACGCCGAAGCAGGAGCAGACATAGTAGCACCAAGCGGAATGATGGATGGAATGGTAAAAACAATCAGAGAAGGCCTAGACAAAGAAGGATATGAAAACACATCAATAATGAGCTATTCAGCAAAATACGCCTCCAACTTCTACGGCCCCTTCCGAGAAGCAGCAGAATCAGCTCCAGAATTCGGAGACAGAAAAAGATATCAAATGAATCCTAAACAAAAAAGAGAGGCAATCATAGAAAACAGACTAGATATAAAAGAAGGAGCAGACATATTAATGGTCAAACCAGCAATGCCATACCTAGACATAATCAACGAAACATCCCAAAAATTCGAAGAACCACTAGCAGCATACCAAGTCAGCGGCGAATACTCAATGCTAAAACAAGCAATCAACAATAACCTAGTCTCAGAAAAAATAATATTAGAATCACTCATCTCAATAAAAAGAGCAGGAGCAGACTTTATAATAACATACTTCGCCAAAAAACTAGCCCAAAAGTCAACTACCCCTCCCTAAATCAAAGATTTTGGAAGAGGTCTTCTCGAAAATGAAAAATAAAAGCAAAAACCACAAGAAACAAGAAAAATAACATATAAGAACCACATCAGAACCAAAAACCAAAGAAAACAGAAACAGAAAAAATTCAAAAAACTTAATTAAAACAAAAAATAAAAAGAAAAAACCAAACCCTAGATTAAATCACAAAGCCGGGGTGGCTTAGCTGGTTAGAGCGCTGCACTCATAAGGAAACTACAGGCCAAATTTCCTAAGAAATGCAGAGGCCATGGGTTCGAAGCCCATCCCCGGCATCACCTCTTCTAGGCTCGTTTTAATTAATCTAATAACCAAAAGACTTCTAATCAATATATTAAGAACCAACCACCACTTCCAAAAACCCCCTAAAACAAAATAAAACCCAACCTCTTTCTAAGTCAAATACGACCGAGACAAAAAGCATTAAAAATATGATGAAAAACTAGGTAATAAAAGACAAAAATACTTCCAATAGACAAAAAACCAAGAAAGGAAAACAAAACCAAAAGATAAAGTTCACATCACCAGCCTCTCTAAAATCATGCAAAAATGTAAATTAACTCTTATAAGCCATAAAATGTAATATCATAGAAATTATGGACATAATAGCTTGTTGTCACAAACTCAAATGTTCAACTACCTAGTACTTTTTTGAATATCCATAGGAACCTCAAGATTTTATCCTGGAAATAAAAATCCAGGAATTCATACTTAGGTTTTTTAACCTATTAACCAAGAAGTCACCTTCCTAAATCTTTGATTTAGGTGGGTGATGAATTGGGGTTGTTTTATGTAGTAGAGAAACAAAATATTCTATTGCTTAGAGAGGTTCCAAGTCTATATGTCGAGTCCGAACAGCCGAGTGTTTGGGCAATAGGCTCTTCCGCAATGGATACGTGGGAAGACTTGGAACGGGGTTCAAGTGACCGAACCCTAAACCCGGGCAGAAAATAGTGATGGATATAGGTGATGAGTCCTGAAAACAAGTGTAAGCCCTGGGAACCTGCAAGGAATGGCGAACCGTGTTCGCCTTGGAAGACTATCGTGCAACAAGGCACTAATCTCGGATACCGGTCTTGTGAATGGATAGAAGCACCTTCCAAAATCTTGATTTAGGTAGGTGAGGAGGTCACTCAAGGGTATACGCTTTTTAAGCTTTCTTTAGATAGACATCAAACCTAGCTCCTCCTAGTTTTGAATCCTTGACTTTAACTTTTCCACCATAAGCTCTAGCTATTTCCCTTACTATATATAGACCTAATCCAGTTTCCGATGTTTCACCATGCTTAAAGCTTCTTCTAAAGACTTTTTGTTTTAGTTTGTCTGGTATTCCTTTTCCATCATCTTCTATCGTTATAATACATTTTTCATTTTTTGTTTTACTTGAGATTTTGATTTTTTTACACTTTGAATGTTTTATAGCGTTTTCTATTAGGTTGTTGAATAGTTCTTTTAATAGTTTTCCTCCTTTTATTTTGCAGTCTATTTTTTCTTGCGTTATTTCTATGTTTTTTTCATTGGCTTGTGGTTTTCTCTCTTTTACTGATTTCCCAATGATCTCCCCTACTTCAATCGCTTTAGTTTCTTCTTTTTTTGTAGCTTTTTTTAGTGTTTTGACTTTTTTGATAAGTCCAGTAATCTCTTCAATTACTTTTTCTGATTTTTTTAGATAGTTTTTTGTTTTCTCATTGAGTCCCTTTTCCATTAAGAGATCATGGTACCCCTCAAGTATTTGTATCTTATTTTTAAGGTCGTGTCGAAGTATGGAATGAAGGAAATTTTGTTGTTTTTCGGCTTCTTTCCTCTCTGATATATCCAAACATGAGATAATATATTTGTTTTTGTTTAGTGGAGAAGTTTTTAATTGGTTTATTCGGAACTTTATCCAAATCCTGTCCCCATTTACTTCTATTACTCTTTCTCCGTTATCACATTCTTTAGGGTTTATCTCAAGTAATTGAAAGATATTGCATTCTCTCGGGTCTTCATGAAAGTTTATTTTTAATATATCTAGCATTTCTTGATTTATTCTTAATATCTGTCCTTCTGAAGAAGCCTCTACTAAGCCTATAGGAGAATCCAAAAACAATTTTTTGTATTTCCTTCTTATTTTAGATTTAAATCTGCTCACCAAGTAAGAACCTAGACCTAAAAATAAGAGCACGAAAAGATAAAATAGTGAATATAACAATGTTTTCGTTATAACCACAGATATCGTAATTAAGATATAAAAATAGATGTTAATAATCTTTAATCGTAAATTATTACCTAAAATTAGATTTATAATAACCAAAACTATTATTATGCTTAAACTATAGTTAAAAGCGTAGTTAGAGATGTATGCCATATATACAAGATGTGTAAAAGCTAGTATTGTTACAAAATAAATAACATCATCAATATTCTTCTCTAAATAGCTGCTAAAAAAAGATGTCAATAGAGGAAAAAGAAAGAAAAAACTACCTAAAATACGCTGAATAATAGGCATAGGATCTTTAATTTCATAAACAATATATAAGCCACCAAAAAACAGATAAGAGAAACCACCAACAAAAAGAAATAACCTGTAAACAAAGACTTTATCTAATCCATTCAAAAGACCAATATTAGGTCTCAGAGAACCAAAAATAGGTTCTACAAAATCTCTATTCATGCTAATATCCCTTTGATTCTTTTATTTGATTAAAGTTTTTAAATTAAGAAGATCCAAGTGAAGTGACCCCTTCCTAAATTAGAGATTCAGGAGGGGGCTTCCATTTTGGCCTTATCCAGAGAGGAGTTTGCTTTTTTCCATCCGAGGGGTTCTCTCACTGCACCTAAATCAACACGGGAACTATTTGCTCTGGGAGAAGACTGGATCAGGACACAAAGAAGTGTCATCATACTAACCCTTAATGATTCCCTTATACCCCCCCTGGTAGCTCCTATACTACCACTACACTCTACACCAAAAAACGGTTCGAGCTTATACCCTACTACAATCAAGCTTACCTAACACCTCTCAATGTTAATCCAAGGCTTTAGCCAAACCCTCAAAAGACATAGGATCCCTTTTTGTCCAAGGCAAACACCCAACCAACTACCAATTACTCTTTAATAGTATCGAGTTATCTAAATGTTAAGGTTAATTCATCCCTCCTACCAAAATCAAAAATTAGGAAGAAGTCTCCTCAACCACTAAGATAAACTAAATTTTCTTTGAGATATTGTTTTTTTAGTAAGTTTTATAAATATATTTTGCATATTTTTTTTTATGGAACGAAGTTCAGAACCTAAATTAAGGTCCTTTAATATAGTTATGGGTTTTTTACATCTTTTACAAGCAGGCTTAATTTACTACCTGAGTACAGACTTTTCTTTACCTATAACCGTATCCCATCTAACAGGCCAACCTGGAGAAGCTGGTCTTCTAACAGAAACTCTTATAGAAATTCCTATTGGTCCTGCAGTAGCTTTATTTCTATTAATTTCATCAATAGCTCATTTCTATGTATCTACCATAGGATATAGCTCATATATAAGATATTTAGATAAAAAAGTCAACCCATACAGGTGGGTAGAATATACATTCAGTGCCTCCCTAATGATTGTAATAATAGCAATGTTTACCGGAATCTACGACCTAGGTTATCTATTAGCTATAGGTTTTCTTAACGCCTCAATGATATGGTTTGGATGGCTTATGGAAAAATTCAATGACTTTGAAAAAGAAATAGACTGGAGCCCTTACATATTTGGTTGTGTAGCAGGAGCTATTCCTTGGATAGCAATAGCATTATACCTAATAAAAGGATTCATTTCCGCAACTGGTCAAGTACCAGAATTCGTCCTATGGATATACATTTCAATAGCAATATTCTTTAATATATTTGCAATCAATCAGTACTTACAGTATAAACAGATTGGAGCATGGAAAAACTACATCTTCGGAGAAAAAATGTATATTGTTCTCAGTCTAGTCGCCAAATCAGCTTTAGCTTGGCAGATATTCTCAGGAACCCTAATGGGATGAAGCAGCTTCTAGCTTACTTGCTTCTTCCTTCTTTAATAAAAGGAATTTACGACGCAGTCCTTTATCCAAAGGAAAGTTTGCTTTTCCATCATGCTTTCTTCATACATTCAGTTATAAGGGTGAAGTGACCCCTACCTAAATCAGAGGTTTAGGAGGGGGCTTTCCTGCGACCTTATCCTCTTAGAAGCAGAGGAATTTGTTTTACCACCGAACTTGTCCCATGCATTCGGTCAACAAGGGAACCTATTGCTTTGAGGGAAGAATTAGATTAGGCAACTACGCCATATACTAACTTAACTTAACTCTTGATGGTTCCTCTTATTTCTCGTTGGTAGCTCCACGCCAGCCAATAGACCTCCCTACTCCAAGAACCTTTCAGGCTTACCCAAGGATTTTGTCTTTAGAGACGGGATTGCTTTTTGTTCAAGAAGCAGACAAACCAACCAACTGCCAATTTAGTTTTAATTAGTTTAAAAACTACCTAACTAATGTAGTTGATCCATCACCTACCTAAATCAAAAGATTCAGGAAAGTGTCTTCCCAATCAAAAGATAAACTTGGTTTTAGAAAAAACTGGAATAAAAGTTACGAGGACTTCTGTATATAACAATTAATTTCCCTTGATTTTCATAGCAACGCTACATTATCTTATATTGCTTCCTACTTCAATGAAGCTTCTTAATTTCACTAAACAATTTCAATACTGGATCTAGAACTTAATCATATGCCCACATATTTAAGATAATTTTTATAGAGTCAAACAAGCCAACCAATCTCCAGATAACTTTTTCTCTTTAATACAAGAAACATAATTTATTTAAAACAAAATTATAGCCTTAAATCAAAGGTTTAAGAAAAGACCTTATTTAACTCCTAAACATTCAATCTTAAATGAAAAAAGAGAAATACCCATAACATATACTAACATATTAGAGTAGCCAACAAAAGTTTAAAAAGAAATCTAATAAAATTAGTAGATGTTGTTATAAAAAAATAAAACATCCTCCTATCTGTACACTCATAACCTCCTTAAATACTTAAAATTTTGTTAGAAAAGGGGCTTCCTTCTCGTCCATCTGTTTTTAGGGAAAGATTATCGGAAAAGGAAACACACAGGAAAATCCTAAGAAGAAGTAAACATCTCCCTTTCTAAAGGTTAAGACATACCTACACCTAGACTTGCACAGGCAGAGGCCCAGTGCAAATTGATAGTGGCTTCAAGTTATCCTAGCTTATCTTCTATCGTTTCTATTACTGGATTAAGCATAAAAAGCATAAATAACAGAAACAGGTAATACAATGGAGGATAGATGTAACCTAGAAAGCCCAGAAACCCTAGCCATCCTAGTTGACTGTAATTGTATTTCATTTTCTTCTTGTTATATATGTAATTCACTTAGTTTTTTTGGTATCTGGTTTGCTATTTTGATCTAAGGAGTTAGAGGAGGAAATAGGAGGAGCCGGTTTATTGAGGAACCGGCTCCTGAGGTGACTTATTTAGTGCTGGGTTGGTTAGTCATTGTTACCAAACCCTTTAGATAATTTTTGGTAAGTAAATCGAAATCACCTAACCTAAATAAACTACCTAGACTAAATAGAAAAACCCTAGCAAACATAAGAAGTGACCCACCTAACAAGAATAAGAGTTCTCTTCCCTACACCACTATAGAAAGTGACTTCCCCCTATCCAATCAGAGATTAGGAGAGGGGCTCCAGAATCAAAGAGGTCTACCTTCTACCGCCGTCAAATCACCTCAATCCAGAGTGCCGGGGTTATCCAAAAAACTTTACCCAGTAGACAACCAATTCAGCCAGCAAACTTAATACACAGACCCTCTTCTGTCCACAGGCTCTAGATTTAGCCTCACCACCACCTACATCAAAAACCTAAAACACGGAGCCATTTAAGTCCAATCGGATTGATTCATCCTCCTACCCAGAATCAAAGAATAGGAAGAGAGTCTTCTTGACAGAGTGAACTACCCCTACCTAGCTCACGTTGTTCGTGAGGAAGGGGTTTCCTGCGAGTGTTTGGACATTTGCTGGTTGGCGTATTCCAAACCTGTTTGTCGCAGAAAACCTTCCATAAAGGAAGATTGCTCGTTCACAGAGCGTTCTTGTGATAGGAAACGATTCATTATATTGATAGCAGAGTTTTTGTCTCTGTCAATTTCGTTTCCACAATCACATTTATAAGTTCTTTCATGTAATGGCATATCCTGTTTCTTCCCACAGACACAGCACCTTTTAGTAGTGCTTGCTTCGTTGATTTCTACTACCTTCTTACCTACAAGTTCTGCCTCGTAGATTAGAAACCTAACAAATCTACCTATGGTGCCTGTATTTTGTAAACTCCTGTTCAAGCCCCCTACATTCTTGTTGTTCTGTGCCATATCTTCAGTATCTAAAACCCCAACCACTATAATATTCGCTTTAATGTTCTCAACTATCTTTTTACCTAATCTATGTCGCCAATCCTTCACTTAATTAGCAAGTCTTCTTTTCACCTGTTGCAATTTCTTATTATACCATCTCCATCTATTACTTCCTTTTTTTACATCTGTCTCATTTTGATTAAACTTCTTCCATTTTCAATTGCCAAAACTTGCCTGGTCTTGGGTTCTTGAACCCAACAAACTTCCCACTCATATCAACTCCCATGTGTTTGTCAACTCCTAAATCGAAAGCTTGATACTCTCCGTTATCTTTGTATCTTGGAATATCTACCCCATAAGATATTGAGACATAGTATTCTTCTTTAACTTCATCTCTGAAAATTTCGATTTATTTAATGTCCTTATCTTCCAAATAAAACTTGGTTGGAACATCAAAAAATAGTTCTGTCTTGTCTGGATGATTGTGAGAAAACTTTATTTTCCCCTTTTTTTATTTTGACCCCAAATTGATTATAGCATAAATTCGTGAAGTATTTACTGCCTTTAAATCTTGGTAGTTTCGCTTTATTGTCTCCTTTCTTCCATAGAGAGAAGAAAGACTTGTAATCGGCGTCCAGTTTCTTTAAAATCATTTGTAAGACTTTTAAATACACCCAGTTGTATTTTGAGTATTCTTCTCTTAATTTGGGTAACTTATTTTATTGATCTGTATATTCTTTCTTTGAGTGAAAAATTATAAAGCAACCTACATATCTCAGAAAGAGAAGTAAGAACTTCTTCTTGTTCTTCTGTTGGCTCAATCTTTATTTTTTGAGTTAGTTGCATTTTTCATCAACCTATTTAATATTTCGTCGTATGTTTCTCTCCTTGTTATCCTTAGCTCCTTGAGCTTCTTCCGTGTTTCTTTTTCTATCTGTATGGTTGCCGGGTCTTCCACACATACCTCCTACATAAACATTATTTAACTACTTATATACATCTTGTGGTGATTCATCCCTAACCTAAATCAAAGATTAAAGACAGGGATTTCTCACCAAAAAAAGTTAAAATAAATTGAAAACAATTTTGATATTAATTATTTTGATTAAGTTTTTTTAATTCATTTTTAATTCCTTTTAGTTCTTTTTTAATCCCTTTTACTTCTTCCATCATTTTTTCATTAGTTTTTGTTAGTTTTTTTATTTTTTGGGAAGATTCTGTAGTTTTACTTGGTTCT
Source organism: Candidatus Methanohalarchaeum thermophilum (assembly GCA_001914405.1). GTDB lineage: Archaea > Halobacteriota > Methanonatronarchaeia > Methanonatronarchaeales > Methanonatronarchaeaceae > Methanohalarchaeum > Methanohalarchaeum thermophilum. The sequence continues at coordinate 501,868 of MSDW01000001.1, read as the reverse complement.
AGTTCTTTTTTCGGTTTTTTAACCTCCTTTGGCCTTTTTGAGCCGTGAAGTTCCTCCCTCATTTTTTCCCTAATCCGTTTAACCCTCTCCATTGTATTTTTCTTTTCCTCATTCTCTTCTTCGTTCATCTTTTAATACCCTTTTACCTTATTTCCTAGTCAAACTAAAGAATTTGGGCCTATATCTAAGTTCTTCAATTAAGAGATACCTACAGAAACCAATTTATCTTTTAGTTATCTGATTTTTAATTTTACCAGAATTTATTTACTTTAAACCCTAATAGAAATCTTTAGATTTTATTTTGTTTCAACTTTAGCTTACCCTACCCCAACAACCAAATCTAACGATTTAGAAGGTCCTTCCTCCTCCCGCTCATAAACTCTGGTTTACGCAGCTGCCAAAGGAATCCAACCAGAAAAACTCTGCGAAAATAAAGATTCCATCTTTTCTGACAGTCTACCAACTATCCCGCCAACTTGTTCTCCAGTAAACATGGCACCAAGAGGAAGAGTCCACAATAGTGGATTCGAAGCCCTGCCAAAAAGGACTCCCGTTCACAGCAGAGGTTCTAATAATGTTTGCTAATAGATTCAGTCACCTAAATCCTAACACACTTTCCAACTTAATGGCTTGAGGATTACCACAAAACTAACACCAGTAATAATATTCCAAGTATCTATATCCTCCCACTCAAGAGAGCCCATGTATCTTCTCCCAAAAAGAAAAGGACTTACTGTCCTCTCAAACTCTCACGAAAGTTAATATTAAGGTAAAAAAGTAATCCTTTTATGCAAAGAGGAATTATTTTTACTTATGTCAGAATTTCCTACAGCACCTGTTGCTAGGTTAATTGAAAAAGGCGGAGCATCAAGAGTCAGTGAAGACGCCAAAGAATATATGGTAAAGGTTTTAGAAGAACGTGGAATAGAAATTTCTAAAAAAGCTAAAGAAATAGCACTTTCAGATAATAGAAAAACCATAAGATCCGATGATATAAAAAAGGCAGTTGAATCGATTTCAGAAAAAGACTAAAAGATTATTCTAAGCCCTTCGCCCTCCAATAGATAGAACTAAATTACTTTTATCCTATATCTTTTATTTAGTTATTTTAGGGTATTTGCTTACCCAAGTTTTCTTTTTTATCTTAATAGGGCGCTAAAAACCCTGTCATTTAGGGCAGAGATACAGCAAACCTTGTATCCCAGCAAACATTAAGTATAAACTCAAAGAACATAGATTAAGCCGGGTCGTGGTGACAAGGATTGGGACAAGGCCGTTCCCTGAGTCCTCTCTGCCACGAAGAGAGAGGGCGCACCACGCGGGGTTCTTGGAAATTGAATCTCCCAAGTAAGTTGCATAACAGGGCTCCTATGGCAGAGCCATCCAGTTTCCTCTAGACTTTCTCTCCAGCAAATAAGGTCTAAGCTAGGAAAATGGAACTCCCTAGCTAGGATCCAGGCCTCCCTCTATCGGCTTTTTGGTCACTTGATAGGTAGAAAGTCGGGCGATATGGACCGGAAACAGTCAACAATGCCTATGCACAGATCGGTGGCCTGTCATGGTACTTCCCTCGGTACTGTCTTTAACCGTGGACTGAAAGGACGGGAATAGAGAGAAGCTCCGTCATCTTGAGGCAAAGAGGATGTCACTAGCTTTTATTTAACACCCATACTTTCTGATGTCCCCCTCCACCCACGAATAAATTTGAGGGGTTCTTATCCCTTTCCACCCTTCTTTGGTCTCGGATTAAGTTTAGGTGGTACCGATGTGTATTAATGAGCCGTGAAGTGTCCCCAAAGCAAGCTGTGGGGCTTCTCTGCGGGTAATTCTGCCTTCCCACCGGGTTTCTCTCATGTGCACCCCGGTCAGCAGAGAACCTACGCTTCAGACGAAACCATCCTGCATAGGTGGCAGGTTAGTTTGATCGTCCTAGCATACTAAGGGCTGTTACAAGTTCTCTGTAGCTTCACACTACTGACACCACCCATCCCAACCTCTCGATTTCTTGAGAGATGGAGCATGTAAAACACCCAAAAAAGTCACTTTTAGAATTAAAAAAGTACTTAATAGTAGTATTATAATTTAAGTTAAACGGGATTCACCCCCACGCCAAGCCGCGAGGTTCTCCTCCTCACTCTACTATAGACTCTTTCTTCTGTTACAAGGTTCCTCAAATACATAACCTAACCTAAAGACCGACTTGATATACAGAGAAACGGTAGTTCGATAATTTGGGTTTCAAGACAAGAGTTCTGTCAGTAGATGCTTTCTGATTCCCGAATAGAGACTTTAGTATCGAGAAAGAGAGAGGGATTTAATCTCTTTCGTCCTATCGCTCCCGATTCCGACACGGAAACTCGGAAATTACCCAAGAACCCATATACATACATTTCTTTTTGCTCCCATTAGTAGTTCGGCATTCATTTCACCACTAAATTGGGTGGGCTTTCAGGCGAAAATTTTGTAATAAGAAATAATGCTTATACGTGAAGTAACTCCTACCTAAATCAGAGACTTAGAAAAGGGCTTCCATGTGAACCTTATCCAGAGTGAATTTTGCTTTTTTTCATACAGAAACTTCCCTCACTCCACCTAAATCAACACTTGGAACTATTTGCTCCAAGAGAAAAATTGGATCAAGACACAAGAGCCCATATATTAACTTAACTCTTAGGATGGTTCCCTTATTCTCCCTTGGTAGCTCCTAAACCAGCCACTAGGACTCACCCACAAAGGTTTCAAGTTCCCAAAATACACCTATTCGATGTAAAGTCTCGGGGCCTTTAACTTAGCCAGGATACCTCTAGAGACATGGGATCGCTTTTTGGTAGGGCAGACAAATCCAACCAACTGCTATATATCCTTAATCGCTCTTAGAACCATTTAAGTGCTAGAGTTCATTCTTTCTGTGTAAGAGAAGTCTGTGTATCCCGTTCATAAAGGACGGGGCCTATACTGCTCTCTTACAAACCCACAAAAGATAACATCTTATTCGGCTTAATGTAGTAGCTGGTTCTTATTTAGATACGCTTTTCCCAATCCTAGAATTTGATCATTACAGATCTAAAATTACGTAAAAGACCAATTTAATTCTTAATATAAATAGATAGTCAGTTCTTCTAGATTATCAATTACTTAACAAAAAATTTCAAGAATTTAGTAGATACAGAAAAATAAGAATACAAAGTTCCATCCTCTCCGCCCTAAAGGGCGGAGCATCCGACCGACTCCAAGAGGTTACCTACCTACCTCACCAGCTTTTTGCCGAAAGGCGCAGAGGCCGGGTCAACAGTAGTGGCTTCTGAGCCCTGCCACAGAGGACTTCTCGTTCACATTAGAAGCTTTGATTACGTTCAGTAGAGTATTCAGTCTCTCACCACCCCTAACACCTCTATCAAGCTTGGGAAATTGGATATTACCGTGAAACTATAGCAATGCTATTAGCCTCTTGCCCATAAAGTATTATAGATGAGAAAGTCCGATGTATCTCCTCCGCAGACGGAGGAGACTATTTTGCTCTCTCAAACTCTCACAAAAGTTAATGTTAGAATTAATTTAGGTATTTATTTGTTTTAAAAGAGATTTATGTATTCCATTCAATCTAAAATGACTCGAGGATCTATTCCTTCTATCTATCTCTTCTTTGAGGTTAAAGATTATTTTCTGTTTTTTGTGGATTTTTTGTTTAGTATATTTTTAATAAAAAATGGGGGGTTTTATGGTTTGATATGGTTTTTTGTTTTTTATGTGTTTGCTTCGTTATTCTTTTTGTATTTTCTTTAGAACTTTGCCTTTTTTGTTTCTTATTTCTATTTTCATATTTTCGTCTAGATGTGTTGCGCATGCTATGCAGGGATCGTATGATCTTACTGTTAGTGCTATTTCGTGCCAGAGTTTGTCTTCTTTGATTTCTTTGTTTTTGATTGATCTTTGGGCTACATTTTTCATTGATTGGTCTATTGGATATGAGTTTTGTGTGGTTGGTACTATTAGGTTTGCATCTGTAACTTGAGCTTGGTTGTTCCATTTGTAGTGGTGTATAAGTAGGCCTCTTGGGGCTTCTACGAGGCCTACGCCTTCTCCTTCTTCTAAGTCTGGTTTATTTCGAAGGTTATCTCCTGTTATCTCTCTTTTCTGAAGTAGGTTTACTGCATTTTCCACTGCGTATACTAGGCAAATGTATCTAGCTAAGTTGTATGTGAGAGTAGTTTGAGAAGGTTCTCCAAATTTAGATTTAAATTCTTGTATTAATTCGCTTGCTTTTTCTGTTGGTGCATCTTCTGCTATGTTTACTCTTGCTAATGGACCTACTCGGTATATTCCTTTAGGAAATCCATCTTCGACTGTAAAACATGCTTTCCCGTAACTGTATTCTATAGATTTTTCAGCTATGTTATCTAGATAATCTATTCCAGTAAATTCATCCTTGACATTATTTTCTGGTGAAACAACTTGTGCAGTTCCGTCATATACCTCAAGGTTTCCATCATCGTGTAGAGCTATAAAGTTGGTTTCTAGTTCTCCGAGGTCCTTATAGTCATTTACCGTTTCTTCTATTATTGGTTGTACAAAGGAGTTATTCCAACCTAAAACTATTTCTTTAGCTTCCTTTGCTTTTTTTAGTAGTTTTTGTCTTTTGTCTTCTGTTAGACCTCTGGAGATTCCTCCTGGAACTAGTGTTAATGGATGTACGGCCTGTTCACCTAGGGTTGAGATAATTTCATGGCCTAGTTTTCTTACCCTAATTGCCTGCTTAACTAGATCTGGTTCTCTTTCGTAAAGTTTACTTATCCCTCTTTCTTCTTCAGGTATATCGGATAAGACGAAGTCTGGTCCAGCTAAGATAAACAGATGGAGAGTGTGATCATGGATTAAGTCCCCCATTGAAATAAGTTGTCTTAATAAATTGGCTGTCTCAGGTGGCTTTACATCTAAGCCGTCCTCTATTGCCTTTGTTGGAGCTATATGGTGAGGTGCTGAGCAGACGCCACATATTCTTGGAGTTATTTGTGGTACTTTATGGATCCTTCTTCCTTCGAGGAATTTTTCAAATCCTCTGAACTCAGTTAGGTGGGAGTGAGCTTCTTTTACTCCTCCTTCTTTATCTAGATCAATTGTAACTTTTAAGTGGCCTTCTATTCTAGTAAAGGGTTCTCTAACCAATCTATTTGTTTCTTCTGTTGATTTATTATCATTCATTTATTTAACACTCTCCAATAATGTGGTGAGAAAATCTTTAATTAGAGGGGGTGGTGGTGGGCATCCAGGGAGTTTATAATCAACATCTACATATTCACTGACAGGGGAAGCTTCATCCGTTATCTTTGGGATATCTTTATCTGGTATATCTCCATCTTTTAGGCTTGGAACTTCTTTATAAGCTTTTTTTAATTGGTCTTCTTTACCGTACATGTCTCCTATTGCATATATTCCACCAAAGTTTGTGCAGGCTCCAAATGAGACCAGTATTTCTGCTTTTTCCCTTGTTTCTTTTATCTTTTCCTCATCGTGGTCGTTTTTAACTGAACCTATTATTAATGCTAAGTCTACTTCTCCAAAGTCCCTAGAACTCATAAAAACTGGAGCATAAACTAATTCGATTTTTTCTTCTAGCATTTCTAAAAGAGATTCGCCCATATCCGCTATAGCTACTTCACATCCTGCACAATGGCTTGTCTCAACTATAGCAGTTTTTAATTTATTATTCAATTTTTTCCACCTCTAATTTTTAAAAACCTTTTTTATTTATTGGCTTAGCTACTTGATCAACATATGAAAAGACATTTGTTAGGTCTCTGACTCGTTTTTCAACTTTTTTGGTCATTTGAAATGTATCGGCTATTTCGATCCCAAGTAAATGGAAATCTTTTTTCCCTATTTTTCCTGAAAGTAATCCACTTAATATGTTAGAGATAGATCCAAGAGCTATTTTATGAGTTGAAAATTGATTATCTTGGTTTAAATCTAGTTCTTTAAAAAAAAGTTTGCCTGAAGGAGCCCCGTTTCTTACAGCATTTATATAAATAACCTTTTCAGGTTCTAGTGATCTTGCTTCTAGTAAATAGTTCTCTGGATTTGTTCTGCAATCTAAAACTGATATATTATTTAATTCACATTTTAGAGATTTTGCAGTTTTAGTTCCAATAGCATCGTCACCTCTTTCGGGGTTTCCGATTCCCATTATCAGAGATCTCTTTCCCCCTAGTTCCTCTTTTAATGTATTTTCCAATGACCGAAGTTCTCTCCTTTCAGTACCTAAACTCATCAATTGGCCTCCCCACTCTTTTGGGATCCCAGTTTTTCCTCTCCTTGATTAAGTACTTCTAAGTATAAATCCACATGATCATATGAGTAGGGACATACGCCAACGCAAAGTCCGCATAAACTGCATACGTAAACATCCTCAATCTGGGTTTTAAGTTCTTCTTTTGGTATTTTTCCGCTTGAAACCTTATCTAAGTATCTCCTAACCTTATATGCTGGTGCTTCTTCGTCTTCTTCTAGGGCATTGTAATTCGGGCATACTTCTATACATTTTCCGCACATAGCACAAGCATCCGTAAATGTTGTTTTTTCCTTTGGCTTTTTTCCTAGACTCCTGTAAACTGAAGCAAAACCATGTCTAACACTTCCTTTTAAGATTAAACCTGATCCTATCAGCCAACCGTAAGCTACAATTCCGTGAACTACTGGAAAAAGCCCATAGCTCAATGGCAAAATCTCGAAAAGCTTTAATGTGGAGATAATGCCTGTAATAGAAAGTATTAAAAGGGAAAACAGGAAAAAGTAAAAGTATTTGCCATATGCTTTTCTAAATGATTTATTTAGGCTATATCTCCCTAGAACACCTATTAGGCCTATTATTAATATTATCCCTAAAATTGCGTGACCCCAAGAAATCACCCAGCCCATTCCTCCAAGCGATTTTGTTATTCCTGGGACTACTGCAAAAACCGAAATTAATATTCCAGTTAAAATTGCAAATATAACTCCAACATGGAAAATAAACGAAAAGTAGCTGACATTTATTATCCTCTTAGTCATTAACTCTAATAATCCTGGTTCTTCTTGGGTGAGTGAACTGAGTTCTATTTCTTTTTCAAACCAATTATCCATTTTCTTCCCCCTCGTTAGAAGCTTTTACTATATTTTCTGTTTTTTTAGATTTATAAACAAATGTAAACCCCAAAAAACCAAGTAATAACGGTATAAAACCATAATTAGAGTAATTTAAGACAGATGCTTTTAAACGGCCATTGGGGTACTCTTCTTCCATAAGATTCAATTCACTCAATAGCTCAACCTGTGATTCATCTAAAATAAATAACACACTTGTTTCCTCTGGATACAAAACCGCTCCATTTACATCTTCTGCTATCTTTAAAGCCTCTTCAAGCATTTCAGATCCAGGGCCATACAATTTAGCGTCAGTGGGACATATCTCCACGCAAGCTGGTTTATTTTTACCGTCTTCAAGTCTCCTTTCACACATATCGCATTTGAAGACCTTTTTTTCTTGCATTGAATATTTAATTGTCTGATATTTGCCTCTACTAAAAGGACATGCACTTACACAGGATAAACATCCTATACAGCTTTCATGATCAATGACTACCTTTCCCTTATCCGTAGTAGATATCGCATTCCCCAAGCAGGCGTCTTCACATGGTGCATCGTTGCAATGCATACATTGAATCGGTAAGTAAAATTGTTTTCCTCTGTGTGGAAGATTTCCAGGAGGAGACCAATCGAATTCGTTGGTTCTCTCCCCATTTTTAATATTTCGTCTTCTTTTAATCTCATTTTCGTTTATTCCTAAGACTTCTGAATAATAAGTCCCAGGCTTATCATCCCCCCATCCCTCGTAATAGTTCTGGTGATAGTCTTCGCATGCCGCGAGACAGACATCACAGCCCTTGCATTCAGAAGGATTAATTACTAAAAGAGGGCCATCTACTTCTTCTTGTGCCTCAGCAAGAGAAATAGAGGTTAAGCCAAATGCCCCAGCAGTTGTTAGAACACTTCCTTTTATAAAATCTCGTCTAGAGTATTTTTTTGACATTATATTCCTTCTACAAGCTAATTATAAACTGGTACTAGCTACCAAGGTAAACTCTATCAAAAAAATTATAAAAACCTTTTGGTTGAATAAGGGGCCTAAAAAAAACATCACTTATGTTTTTAAATACATAACGAAATTTAAAGAAAAAAACTCATACACCCGATGCCGTAACTGAAACAAGAAAAAACGAACCAAAAATAATAAATAAGATAGAGTTAATTGAGTTTCACACAGTTACCCACCAACTAATACCCACCACCTAACTACCATTAACTAGGAAAAAACCTCCCCCACTTCTCTGTCCTTAGGCCCATTAAATTTAAGTTTATCAAACCTACCAATGAAAACCTCAAGAGGAACATCCTGTAAAGACAGAAAATCCACCTGACTTCGACTAACACCTACCTTCACCTAGCTCACATAGACAAAGACCAAAACCAACAACAAATAGCTTGAATTCTGAACCCAACCACAAAAAATTGGTGCTAGAAGAAGAGTCTTCTTCGTTCAGAAAAGCCATTCAATTCCCCCTATTCTAGTGCATCTCCACCAGCTTAGAAGAAATTAAAATTTCTCCCAAAAACTCTTAATCACCAATATACTTTTCAAAGCGTATGAAGTGACACCTACCTTACCTCACATTCGATATTAAAGGAAGAAGCTTCCATTATGAGCATTATCCAAAGGAGTTTGCTTTACCATCGGAGTTACCTCAACGCACCCAAATCAACACAGGTAACTTAGCTCCAAGAGAAAACAGGGATCAGGACACAAAAAATGTCATATACTATGTCATATACTAAATCGTAGATAGACCCACTTATCCACTCCGTCAACTCCACACCAGCCACGTGCACTCTACGAAACCCAAGCATACCAACATACATTCCAATTCAGTTTTAGTCTGAGGCTTTAATCAGATACCTCAAGGGACATGGAATTGCTTTTTGTTCGAAGACAGACAAACTCAACCAACTGCCAATTACTCCTAATTAACTTACTCGAACCATTTAAGTGTTAAGGTTAATTCATTTCTCCCTCTAAAATCAAATATTTGAGGAAGAGGTCTTCCTCAAACACTAAGATAAAACTTTTTATATCACCTTTAAAGTAAAATCAGTTAAATTAACTCTTTATTCTAGAAGAATTTCTTTTATACATTACCTCGTCTAGAATTAAGGCTACTGATATCAAGGTCATCTTTTTTTTCCTCGGTAAGTACTTCAAATTCAATTAATTTATTTATAAGATCCGAGCAGTAGCCACAATCTTCACACTTATATTCACAGGATTTAATATGTTCAAAGAAATCTTCTAATTCAGTGTTATCAATGTAAGCTCCAGTTTCCAAACTAAAATTATATAAGCTACTACTCATTATGTCTAAAAGATTTTTATCCCATTCTCCGTCCATATAAGCCTTCAAAGTCCGTAAAACCATAGATTTTGGTCTTGCTCTTCCAACAATTTTAAACAAATCCGTTATTTCAGTATATTCCCGAAGATCCTCGGGGCGTATCCAGCAAGACTTGAGTAACTGAGAAAGATCATTCTTGATTACATTAAAGCAATCTCCAAAAAAAGGATCGTCCTCTGTTTTTCCCAATTCCCTAGATTTGTGGGAGATGTAATTAAAGTGGAATTTCCTATTAGGGCATTTATATAAGCACCCTTCATTTACCATTAACTTCAGTTTTGCATCTATTTCACTACTTATTCTTTTAAGTTTATCTAAATCCCTATTTATGTTCACATCAGGAGTTATAACATCTGCTCCAGCTCTTTCAAATAACCTTGCTCTCTGCAATGAATCTACCTCTCCCAATACAGAAGTACATATTTCAAGATCTGGTAATCTATCGTTAATTTTCTCTATATAAATTGGATTGGCAACCGTAACAGCATCTAGGCCATGTCTTTCATGCATATCCTCCAAGTAGCCTAACTTCGATTCAATTGTACCCTCAGAGTACCAATAACTACCTCCACATGTAGAATTTAGCAATAAATTAACTTTTAAGCCTGCATCTTTTATCTTATGAACTACTTCTTCAAATTCATCTAAGTCTGTTTCAGGAGTAATTCTAGCAGAACCAGCGTATTCTTGAGGAGAGGACAAATAAACCTCTACTACCTTACTTCCACTTCTCTCTTTGAGATCTAACACTTCATTCAGAGTCTCTAAGTCATTATTATATGGAACAGAAAAATCTAAAGATATCATTTTAATCTATTAAGATAAATCTAATCTCTTTTAATAATAAAATTTTTCATTTTATTCGAAAAAACAAAAAGCCAGTATCAACCAAGCTAAAACCAAATCAAATAAAATCACAGAAAAACCAAACAGAAAAGAGAACCAGACCTAAACAAACTAAAAAAACTATTATACATTATAATCAAAAAATCTTCTACCAACACCCCAAACTAGTTAAAGTCAACTACCCCTCCTTAATCAGAGATTTTGGAAGGGGTTGAAAGAGTCCTAAGCAGGGGTAGGAGATTAGCCTAATGCGATGCCCCCTCAAAGGCCCAAAGACCAAGACCATTTAGTCAGAGTCTGATTCGGAGTCGGAGACCGAGGGGGAGGGCAGTATGAGTTATGTTTGGGGCTGAGTGTCTGACCAATACATCTTGGGGGTTGCTTCCAAGCCACCAGGCTCTGGAAGTCCAGGCGGACGAAACACGCCGACGCCGCCAACCCAATTGGCGTGCAACATCGCCTCGAACCTTAACACCTGCCCCAACATTGGCGATGGGAACTGACCCGCGTCTACGCGGAGATAGCTTATAAAGCCAACAAAGGGGAGGTTTAAACCCTGTGGGAGAAGTTGCTTCTCTCCTATATCCTACCCTAACTTAACATAGGTTGATTCATCTCTCCTACCAAAATCAGAGATCTTAGAAGGGGGGGTCTTCTCAAACACTAAGATAAAAATCAAAATAAAAAAAAAGAGTATAGGGTTCTTATGGTAGTTTGCCTTTTTCTTCTAGTTTATCTGCCACATCACTTAATCCAAGTTCTTCTAGTTTATCCCTGGTTGGCCATCCATTTTCTTTGTCCCATCCTCTTTCTTCATAATAGTTTTCGAGTAAGTCCCTAAATTTATCTGGATCTAATTCTTGTGGCTCATCGGGCCAGTCGGAGGGTTGTTTGAAGTAATCAATTACGGTTTCATCTTGCTCTCTCGTTCTTCCTTGTAGGACATGACAACTTCTGTAAACATTCCAGATTTTTTCACATGCTTCGTACATTTCTTCTAAGGACCAATCCGTTCCTACTACGGCGTTAAACATTCTTAGTTCAGCTTCGTAATCTCCTATGTTATCATCTTCTCTTGGGTCTATAATTAGTGGGAATTGTCTATCACATGCTGGGACGCTTCCTTTCATTAATTGCCTGTTTTCGTGCCATATTTCTGGTATTTCCTTGTCTTTGTAGCCTAATTCAGTGTTTTTCCATCCGGTTAGGGCGTTTTCTGTTCCATAAACTTCTGCTGCTAAGTCTACGACAGTATCATATGGCAGGGTTTCTGTTCCCATTATATTTGTATCTCCTGCCCATTCTTCAACGAATGATGGTAACCTTTCTGGATAACCGTGCTGTTGATTAAATGGGTCTCTCGGTTGAACTGCCCATGCTAATGCTGATACTACCCATACTGGGTAATGTATAAAATGTAGATATCTTCCGTCCCAGTGAGGGCCGTATCCATGTTTATGTGTTTCTTTAGCAATTTCTTCTAGCCCCATTTCTTCCGCTGCTCTAGGAGTTCCTTCTGCTAAGATATCAGCATCTTCTCCTTCTCTGTGTGCTATTTTTCTTAAGAATTTAACAGCAAACTCTTTTGAAAAACCTACATTAGCAGTAGTATCTGGGTAAACATGTGGAGCATCCTCGTTCATATCTAATTCTTCACCCATCAACTCATTTAATTCGCCTTCGTTGTAGGCATTACATAAGAACCAGTTTAGTCCAGCAAAGGCTTCCCAGTGATTAAGGCTTAGATCATCACAGAGTTTATTAACTTCTAAGGCTGTATTTGTATCTCCCCAATCTCCATTATATAGCCAAGGACCACAGTTTCCTACACAATACTTTACCCCGGAAACCGTTCCTGAACCAGTAAACTTTCTGGGTACATTACTATAATAGACTGGTAGACATCCTGCAAAACCTCCAGTACAAGCTGAAAAACCACAACTTTGATGTCTGGTTGTCCATTGTGATTCTTCGGTTTCTAATTCTCCTTCAAGTTGATTTGGAGTAGCTAATTCCTCTGATATCTTCTTGGATTCTTCTATAACAGCTTCCGGATCTGCTACAGTAATTTCTGTATCGCCTGGAATAGTTACAACGGCTTTAAGGTTCTTAGAGCCCATTACTGCTCCGTAACCTCCTTGTCCTGCTGCATTTTCTGTCCTAGCTTGAACTGTAGCCCATCTTACTTTGTTTTCACCTGCCGGCCCGATTAGTGCTGCTCCCATATCATCACTATGATTTCTTGCTAATAGTTCCTGTGCTTTTAGGGTTCCTAAACCCCAAAGATGTGTTGCATCCTTTACTTCAACGCCATCTTCACTTATCAACAGGTAAACTGGTTCTTCAGCTTTTCCAACTATTATTACCCCATCATATCCAGCATATTTCAATTTAGCCGCGAAATCGCCTCCAAACCCAGAATTAGCTACCCATGGCTCTGGATAACCTTCTGGCGCTAGTCCCGAAATTTCTGTTCTACCCGTTGATGGTAGAGAGGTTCCTGAACATGGCCCAGTCATGAAAACCAAGGGATTACCAGGATCGAATTCCGTTAAATCCTCGTCCATATTCTCCCAAACAAGCCTGTAAGCTATTCCAACTCCTCCAATGTAATCCGGCACATAGTTACTAGTATCGATCTCAGATGTGGTTCCATTATCTAAATTAACCTTTAGTATCTTACCTACATATCCATCCATTTTAGGTGCCTCCTTCTCTTTCTTCCGAAGTTACATATGTCAGCGCATTCCTATCGCACACTTCAACACAAACAGGGCCTCCTTCTCTATCTGAACACAAGTCACATTTAATTGCAGCATCTCCATCTGCTTTCATAAGTACTCTAGTAGGCTCAAACGGGCATGCTTCTACGCATTCTCCACAGCCGGTGCACTTTTCTTCGTCTATGCACCTAGCTCCAGTTTCCTCATCAATATACATAGCTCCCTCTATCGGACAAGCATAGAAACACTCCGGAGAATCACATTGTTGGCAGAGTAGAGGTCTCCTGAATTCAAATTGGCCTATATAGTCATCGTCTTCCCAAAGGATCCTTGATATCTTATAGCTTATACTACCGTCATGATAAGCGGAACAGGCCATTAGACATCTGCTACAGGAAGCACATTTTTCGGGTTCCCAAGTAATTACCCCTGATTTCTTTATATCTGATATTTCCTGTGGATGATCTTCCTGAATATGTGTTTTAAGTTTGCTTTGAGACTCAAACTCTTTGTCACAGTAGGGGCAGGCGTATTTGGTGGTGGTTCCTTGTTGTTGTTGTGTGCAGCCGGATACTCCTACTGTTGCTGCTGCTCCACCAGCAGCAATCACCTTTAACAAATTTCTACGACTTAACTTAGAATTTTCCTTTTTATCCATCTAATTAACACCTCAATCAAATTTGTTCAACATACCATACCTAACATGTCTAAATCGTGCTATTAAACTCCTATAAACCCTTTTAAGTTTACAGAAGTGATTATTTCATATACTACTCTCTAACCACCACCTTCATAGATATTAATAAAAACAACTGATATAAAACTTCTCGTAATTAAAACCAATTAAATCAACCTAAAAGTGTTATCAAAAACAATAACACTATTTTAGTAAAAATAACTTCAAAAAAACCTAATACATATACAAAAACACTACAAACAGATCTATTCACCACAAAACCAAATTTAAACACCCAAATAACTATTAAAATAAGTTAAAGTTACCCAAACAATACATAAAACCATATAAGCATCAATTAATAAAAAAAAGAAGATAATATACAATAAAAACTCACTAGGCCTTAAAAACCCCAAAAATGAATAATCTATGAACTACTCTGCCCCAAAAGCGAAAAACCTCAAAATAAACTTAAATTAAAACCTCAATTCAACTACATACCAACCTAAAGAGAAATTTTCATCTCTTATTCTCTCCAGCATGTCCACACAACAAACTATACCTCTTCTCAAACACTTCAGGCCTAACCCATATATCTAATAGCCACATGCCTCTACCTTACATTCCCTCAATACAGATCCATAGATATATTCTCTAAAAGGGAAAAAAGAGATTGTGTTTCGTCTAAAGAACAGGTGAAATCCTCCCCTACCAAAATCAGAAATTTTTGGAAGGATGCTTCCAGAGTCTAAGAGATCTACCTCCTACCACCGCCAAATCATCTCAGTACAGGGCCAGAGTTATCCAAGAAGCTTTTTGGGGAGGTTCCCGGTTCATCCACGGAACTTTAAATACCCAAGGGACCGGGTTACAGAGACTCACGCGTCAAGGGCTATAAACTTCGGCCACAACCCCTGCCCTACACCCAAAACCTAAAACACAGAATCATCTAACCCCTCAGGTTAATCCATCCCCACCCTAACCAAAGATTAGGAAAAAGTTTTCTCAACCACTAAGATAAACACAGAAAAACTAACCAAATACAAGTACGGTTCCGTGACCTCCTCCCCCTCCCTAAAGAGAGAAGGGTTCCAGTTCGTTCACTGCTCCAACGAATTGTATTGCCACGCGTCCGCCCCCTCAGATCCCTTCTCCTTCTCAGAAACTGCCGAGGTAGGAAAGCTTGCAAGATTAGGGGTTTTACACACCCTCACAGGCACCCCCTCTAGGCGGAGTCACTCCAACCCTGTACAATTCACGGTACCACCCCTCTGCCAGCCACATTTAGTGGCTGGCCTTTCCCTCCCTCTCCACCAACCTTCACTACCCAGAAAAGTTGATTCCAAGAAAATTACAGTCACAGACCAAATACCCAAAAACACCTCCCAAAGAAAACTTCTCAACCACCCACATACCCACCCAAACACCAAAAAGAAAGAAAACAAATGGACAGAAAAAAATTATCCCCCAAACAACACATCCTCTAAATAAAAAAAGAAACACCAAGCCCAAAAAAAGAAAAGATATAACACCATACCCAACCCCCCTAAAGAAGAAAGATTTGCAGCTCAATAGCATCCATATCAAAAACCATATTTTTCAATTAACACTTAAATTATTAAATAGCATTTATACCATTTTTCTTCTCTAATAGACACAGATTTTCTGATTAATTATTTATAATTTATCTTTAAATTTTTTTAAGGAAGGAAATTCCAGTTCCTCACCATTTAACTCAATTTTTAACCTAAAATCTGCAAAGGTGTTACAATTCCTTAAAACTGGCGACATAAAGTCCCTGAGTTTCATATCGTTTATTACTACACCTTTAGTAAGTTTTGAAAAGGATGGAAGAACGATGATTGAAAAAATACAACTTTTTCCTTTTTCATATAAGCAGCAATCGATTTTATCCCCATGTATCTCTACTGAAGGATGTTCATGGCCTATAACAATAAGTTCATCATCTAATTCCGTCAAATCCTTGTCTCCATGAATAAATTTTAAGCCACTGTATTCGTAAGATTCCTTAATTTCGAGATCTCTTTCCTCTAGAAGATATGGAAGCATACTATCGTGTGAACCTTTTATAAACAGGCATTCTTCGTTACAGATTGATATAATCTCATCCAATTTCTCAGGAACCTTGTCTGGGATTTCCCCAAATGTATGTAAGGTGTCTCCATTAAAAACAAATTTATTGGGTTCAAATTTTTCTTTTACCTTTTTTAAATTATTAACTAAACTCTTTCTCTCTTCGAATGGAAAAGATATTCCCTGTTTATTTAGTTTATCTTCTAGTCCAATATGTAAATCTGATATTGTACAGATACCTGATTTGGGAAAGTATACCGCGTTTTTAAATAACCTAAAATCTCTCAATATTAAGCCTCTTGTTGTATCTCTTTCATGACTCTTTTGTGGAATTCCTTTATCATTTCGGATTTTTCTTTAGCTAGAACTACATCGCTTGCCTGTAATGTGGCTATTCCAAACATAAATGGACTAGGGTTATCTAGTTCCCGTTTCAAGACACTAATATAGCCATTGTTTACCTTATCAAGAAACTCTTTTACGTGATCCATCTCAAGTTTATCGTATAATATCTCCCTGTATGTTTCTTCTATTACTGCAAAATCATCTTTTTCTAATGCGAAGTTAATCATCATATCTGAATTAAATTGCTGTCTTCTACCGCTTTTCTTATTTCCTTTGTAGTTTTCTAATATCATTAATGATCTAACTGCATTTATCCGAAACATTCTCTTCATTAATTCAGTTTTTTCCAACGCATTCTTCATTTTTTCTTTAATTTCACTAGTCTCTATTCCTTTGATTAAATCTACTATTTCTACATCTCTATTTAATGGAATAGTTAAAGAAAAACCCATATCTGATATCGAAACCGAGACATTTGCGTTTATTTTATTTGAAATCTCGTATGCCAGAAGCCTGCTTAATCCATCATTAAATTTTCTCCCGTAAGTGCTCTGGAACAAAAAATTTCTCTCGTATTCTTCCTTATCTAGGTATTCCTCTACATAAAAGCGATTAGGTGTTGAAACAGAGGAATCTGAAGCATAACTTATTTGTTCCCTAAACATTTTGGTTAGGCTTTCCTTTGCTTTTTCGTTTATCGATAAATCACTTAAAAAACTCTCGATAGATCTTTCTTCATCTTTAGATAAATCAAGTAGTTTGTCCCTAAATTTCTGTATTTTTAGAGCCAAATCATAAGATAGAGGAAGTCTTTCGGAAAACCATCTTGGAACTGTAGAGGGCTTGCCCGTTTTATCTACATATACTTTTCCTCCTCTTCGATAACGAAATTCAAATTTGTCTCCGCCCAAGTAGAAGACATCGCCTTTTTCCAATTTATCTAGGTACTGTTCGTCTAAGCTTCCTACCCACTCATCTTCCTCTCTAGTGTAAACATCACATGAAAAACTAGTTGGTATAGTTCCTATATTAGTCATATAGATTACTCGAGCCAATCTTCCTCTTTTCCCTATCTCCCCAGTTTCTTCATCGTACCATATCTTCGCGTAGACATTTTTATCTTCCATTCCTGAGTAATCAGCAGTTAAATACCTTATAACATCATCAAAATCATCTTTACTTATGTTTCTATAGCAAAAAGACCTTGAAATTACTTCCTCCATCTTTTCTCGTTTCCAGACCTTATTTATAGCCATTCCAAACAAGTGCTGTGACAATACATCCAAACAGTTTTCAGGTATCTGAACCTCATCTATAAATCCTTCATCAGCTTCCTTTAGCATCACAGTACATTCCATTAATTCATCCATATCAAGAACAAAAAGACGACCTTTAACTGTGTGATGTAAAGCGTGGCCGGAACGACCTACTCTTTGAAGCAACTTTGAAACTGATTTAGGGGAACCTATTTGTACCACAAGATCCAGATAAGGCATATCAACTCCCAATTCAAGAGATGTACTTGTGGTAACTACATCTATTTCTCCTTTTTTAAGTTTTTCCTCTATTTTAACTCTCTTATCTTTTCCCAGAGACCCATGATGGCAACCTGAATTCTCAATGTTGTATTTATCTGGAAAAATTTCCCTTAGATTCTTTAATACTCTCTCAGCTCCGCTTCTTGTATTAGTAAAAATTAGGGTATTTTCGTGTTTCTGTATCAGGTTATCTAATTCATTATACAATTTTTCATTTATTTCTTCTGAAGAAGTATGAATTAGGTCATCTGTCGGACATCTAAGCTCTAGATCCATATCTCTAATAAATCTACAATCAACTACCTCGAAATCTCTTTTATTTCCTACTAAAAACTCTCCAACCTTATCCAGTGGTTCAACTGTCGCGCTACAACCTATTCTAACAAATTCTTTTTCTGCTAACTCTTGAAGCCTTTCTAAGCTTAAAGAAAGATGTACTCCTCTCTTACCTTCTGCTAAAGAATGTATTTCATCAACTATAACCCACCTAACTGTTTTTAACTTATTTTTAAATTTTGGAGAATTTAATAATATCGCTAAGGTTTCTGGAGTAGTATTAAGAATGTGAGGAGTGTCCTCAAGCATTTTGGATCTTTCCCTATCTGGGGTATCCCCATGTCTAATAGCTTGCTTAATATCTATATCATGTCCTTCCTTCTCCTGAGCTATTCCCTCAATTCCTTCTAAAGGAACCTCTAAGTTTCTATGTATATCATTAGCCAGAGACTTGAGTGGAGAGATATATAAACAATAAACACTATTTTGTAGTCTTTCCTCCTTTGAAAGCTTAAATAACTCATTAATTATTGACGCAAAAGAAGAAAGAGTTTTCCCAGTTCCCGTTGGCGAACATATCAAGGTATTCTTTCCATTATGAATAAGAGGAATACCCTCCTCCTGAGGAGGAGTAAAATAGCCATCATTTACATCAGTATATTCTCCAAACTTATTCTTCCACCAATCCATAACCGATGGCTCAAACACTTCCTCAAATATGTATTCATCAGTAAAAGAATCACTTCGATCAAGATCTTTCATATCGAAATAATGACTCTCCACATGTAAAAAATTTTAAATCAAAGTTCCTCAATTCTACAAAACCAAAAAACCATACCCCAACTAAAATCAACTCTAAGAAAAACCCCATACCTAATCAAAAACTAGAAAAAATCTTCAAAAAAAATTTAACTAGATCTTTTCCTTGGCCACATCTTAACACCCACTCACCAGCTTTATCTCAGTAGTTGAGAAGACCTCTCTCCTAATCTCCAATTAGAGGGAAACTGAATCAACCACTAAACACCCAATAGTTCTAAGACCAATTAAGTCCTAACAGTTAGGCGTTCTGCCTTGAACAAACAAACAAGGCCACCTAAATCGCCCCATTTGGCCAAAGAAATCTCCCCAGGTAACCCCGAACAGCCCGGGAGTAGGGGGGCCTAGTGGCTGGCGTGGAGCAGCCATTGAGAAATAAGAGAAGCCATTATATAGCTAATATAGGGGCTTCTTTGCCCTTTAGCCCCCCAATCCAATTCTTCCCTCAAAGCGCAAGTTCCCTTGCTGACCGGATCTATGAGACAAACCCAATGGAACAAAGAAAACTCCAACTTAGATAAGGCCCACAAGGAAACCCGATTCCTAACTCCTTAATTTAGGTAAATGTCACTTCACAAGCCAGTGACACCCTCTCCGCCCTAAAGAGCGGAGCTTCCCTGCTCAACCACTCGACTTACTGGAACCGAAGTTCCAGCAGAGGCCAATGTTTCCAAGGGCTCTGACTTCAGACAAGCCCTGCCCTACCAAACCTATACCCCTATTCACTACATTTATAGCCGCATTCAAATCTCAGTCAATCTCCAAACCACATTCCCTACACTCGTGCACCCTACCCGATAGCTCCTTATCCACCTTACTACTACAACCTAGATTTGAACAACTCCTAGTAGTATTCCTTGACTCTACCTCTACAAACTTGCTCACCAGCTTACGAAGCTTTGTAAACAACCATAGAAACAAACTCACTCCAAACATGACTAGCTATATACCCATCTAGTTCGCTACTCTCCCCCTCCAATAGGTTCTTACCATCCAAATCCTCCTACCGCTACCACATCATACCTATCAACATATGCTCTTGATAGTTTATGCAAAAAGTCACTTCGTGCATCTCTCAGTTTCTTGTATGATCTTCGCCAACCTCTTCTTTTGCTTCTTCCAATTATTGCTTCCTTTTCCTTTCCTGGATAACTCTCTCTGTTCTTTCTTAATTCTCTCATATTTCTTCGCCAACATAGTCTTCAAGTCCTGTACTTCTCTTCCCTCGATGTCGAGTAAGAAGTTAGATACATTTAGATCCATTCCTACTACATTGCTATCCTTCGTAATTGGTTTTTTATCGGATTTTGGCAACTTTAGCTAGAGGAGAACTTTCCAGTCACCACAACCATACCCCTTTATTACTAATCCTTTGGCCCTAGCGTCTTCAGAAACTGGCCTATAGAAATCCACAAATATCCTCCCTACCTTTGATAGACATATGATTCCATTTTCTTGGTCTATCTTAAACCCTGCTTGGTTGATTTTCGATGCTGTTAATCAAGTTCTTACACCGCAGTCTATCCAACTTTTTCCCCTTCTCTTTTTTTGTATTCAAGGCTTTAACTGCATCGTATATTCTTTCTATTGTTTGTTGAGCAGCCTTTGAATGCACATCCTGGAACTCAGGGTTTGATGTCTTCTTCCATTCTAGCAACTTGTTATACATCTCGTATTTCTTTATCCAATCGTCTAAATCATTTTGAGCTTATAACACCTTGTTACAAATGCCTCTATGTACCCCAAAATGCTTCTCTAGTTGCTCCCTATTCTCTTCTGTTAGGTTAGCGACGTATTTGTACGAAAGTAATTGGACACTCAACTACATAACCATTTAGAAGTTTATGATTCAAAAGTAGCTGTGGTTGATTCGTCCCGTGTAAGAGACTCCATGTATCCCCGCGCTAAAGAGAGAAGTCTATGCTGCTCCCCTAACAAACCCACAGAAAAGATAAAACCCCTTAAAAAATTTTAACTTATTTGGTGAGAAAAACCCCTCCTCAACTCTCTGATTTAGGAAGGAGAGGAGGTCACGTCCTCTACCTACTATAGACGCAAACATATTTCATTTTCCCCTCTTTACTAGCCCAACTAATCTATTCTAGGTTCAGGGGTTTCTATACATTGCCAAGAACACCCCAAGCTCAGACAGTAATATGATTTCATTACCCTAACAAAAACGAGTTTCCTGCTTCTTTATCACATACTCCATACACCATAACACCCTCACTCACCCAACTTTCAGTTAAAAAAGGTGAGTTCTCGGATAAAGAGTTAAAAGATTAATTTGTTGGTTTTTTAAGATAAAAAATAAAAAATGAATTTAATTTAGTGAGTTTTATTCCTCGTATAGATTATCAATGCTGCTCCGAATATACCTGCTATCGCCATCAAAAAGGTGAATCCCGGCGTTTCCTTTAAGTCTTCTTCTATCGCGGAAACCGTGTCTTGGATGCTAGATAATTTAGAGTCTAACGAGCTTAGTTGTTCTGAAACTTGACCTTCAAAGCTTTCTACTACACTTATTGTCTTACTATTGGCCTGATAATCAGGGTGATTTGCGGTAATCTCGTACTGTCCTTCTGAGGCAAATGATAGCGTGGCTACGCCGTCCTCGTTAGTTTCCTTGACTTGATCACTTACTGTAATATTTGCCGATTCTATAGGTTCACCATCATAAGTTGCTTTGATCTGGATGCTCTTACCAACTTCTCTTTCTCCTTCCTCAGTAACTATGGAAATTGTTATCTGTGGCTTAGTGTCTGAAGGAACATCTATGTCTTCCAACAGGGCTTCAGCTTTACCAAGTAATTTCTTACCTAGAGGCTCGTTGTGTACATCTATAACACCAGCCTTAAACGAGCCCTCACCTGTTATAAACTCGAGATAAAACACAGCTTTCGCTAGTTTGGTTTTTTCATCTTGATAGTCCTGAGTGAAGTCCCTTGGGTGATCCGAATCTCCTCCATGTATATTAACCCCTAGAGAATTTGCTTTTTCTTCCATCATTGAATAAACCTCATCATATTCCTGTTGGAAATCAGCTACTGATTCATTGACAGTTTCTCTTAAACCTGAGGCATTATGGCAGGAAGAACATTCTTCTTGGCTTGCAACTTTTTCAGCATCAAATGTAAATTCGTGTGCTCCATGACAATCAGTACACTCGATTACCTTATTATTAGGATGTTCCCCTGCTATCCATTGACTTTCCTCACCAAATGGTTCTCCCTTTAAATGTTCGTATGTAGGATGATTAGGGTGATGTAAAGCAAATCCAGTCGTTGGATCGAACTGAGGACTTGTTCCCTGTCCGTTATGGCAGCTTCCACAGAGTTTAGATCCATTTACTCTAAGTTCAGTTGTATGGGGGTCGTGACAAGCTACGCAATCTACTCCAGGATTCAAATCTCCTTTTACTTTGGTTGAAGGTTGTACAAAGGGATTAAAGTTATTCGAATCCCAAGCAGATTCACTGGTTTTTAGATCCCAAACTCCTCCTTCAGTAAAGTGGCAAGAACAAGTGGTTTCATAAGGAGCCATCTGAGACAAATTGTAAGATTCAGGGTAATGGCTCCATCCAGTATGACCTGAATTTTCCCAAGAATCAAATGCATTAGAGTGACATCTACTGCATAACTCTGAAGAATAATCAGTAGATACTATCTCTCCTCCATCTGTTTCGTGGCAATCGGTACAGGATAACCCTGCTCCCGAATGTGAAACAGTTTGAGATACAACCAAACCGGAGGATAGTACCAATAGGAACGTTGAAGCAAGTAAAGCTGAGATGACCATCCTCTTATTCATAGTGATCCCGTTAACCTTTTTATACAATAACTAATAATAAAGATTTTCATCCAATAAGTTAATTTGGATCTAAATTATCAAACATTTTTGTCAGCTTTTACCAAATTAAAGCACTTAAAGTAACTTAAAAAATTAAATAAAAAATTTTAGTTGATAAAAACAGAAATAAGAGATCTTCACAGTTATTTGAACCCAAGTTAAAGAAATTATTTTAAAAAAAATCAACCAGTCAAAATTACTCTAAGAGCAATCGACCACAATTCAGATTCACAATATTAACTGACGTCCTCCCACGAATAAATTCATGGGGCCCCATCCATTCACCATCTCATCCGGTTTTCAAAGTACCGATGGAAACCTATCCCACCACAGACAGATCTCATTGCAAGTCCCCCAAATACCTAACCTAATAACCAACATGACCTACAGAGGACAGATTCAACGGCTCGAGATCTGGAGCACCACCAGCAATACCCCCAATCCAAATAGAGGGTTTAGTATTATCAAAACGGGATTCATTTCGTCCTGTCCTGTCCTGTCCTGTCCTGTTACCCTTAACTGGTTTTGAGGACTCAGAGCTTACCCGAAACTCTAAATGCGTTTTTATCCTTACTCCTATCAATAATCTCGCAATTCACCCCACCACTAAAGCAGGTGAGCTTTCAGGCGAAATTCTGTAAATCCATTTGCTGTTTAATTACTCGTAAAGTGACTCACTCCCTAAAGAGGGTGAGTTTCCTTGCGAGGCCTTATCCAAGTTGGAGCCTACGTTATCTACTGGGCTTGTCTCATACACCCAGTCAGCAAGAGAACTTGCGCTTTAAGGGAAAAACTGGATTAGGGCACAAAGCCCATATACCAACCCAATGAGGGTTCCTCTTATTCCTCAGCGGCTGCTCCACACCAACCACTAGAACCCCCTACTCCCAAGCTGTTTCGGGCTTACCCAGAGATTTCCTAGGCCAATGAACAAAGAAACGGCCCACGTTTATCTGACAAGGCAAAACGCCTAACAGCCAAAGCTTAACTCAGTTCCAAAATCACTCAAATGTTATTAAAGGCATTCATCCCATACCCCTTGAAGAACACAGGTTTTCTGCCTCCAACTCTATAAAGGAATTTTAGGTTTAAGTAGATCAGGGTTTTTATGTTCTGTTTTAGTAGAAGAAGATTTAGCTAATTTATTTTTGGAAAATGGATTTTTTAATTTTTTGATTTCAGGCTTTGGGTTTTGGGTTAAAAAAAATAAAAAGGTAGAGGATATTTGTTAGGTTTTTACATCATTCCGCCCATGCCGCCGGGCATTCCGCCCATGCCGCCTGGGGCTCCGCCAGGTGCTCCACCTGGGCCTTCTTCTTCACCTTCTCCGCCTTTTCCGGATATGACATCGTCGATTCTTAGGATCATTGTTGCTGCTTCTGCTGCGGAGTCTATTGCTTGTGTTTTGACTCTTAGTGGTTCAACTACTCCTGCTTCCCACATGTCTATTACTTCTCCGGTGAAGACATCTAGGCCTGCTGCGAAGTCGTCTGTTTCGTGTTGGCTTCTTAGGTCTACTAGTGTGTCTATTGGGTCTAGTCCTGCGTTTTCTGCTAACGTTCTTGGTACTATTTCTAGTGCGTTTGCGAATGATTCGACTGCTAGTTGTTCTCTTCCTCCTACTGAGGCTGCGTAGTCTCTTAGTTTTAGTGCGAGTTCTACTTCAGGTGCTGATCCTCCTGCTACTACGCTTCCGTCTTCTATTGCAACGCCTACTACTCTTACTGCATCGTTGAATGCTCTTTCTACTTCGTCTACTACGTGTTCTGTTCCTCCTCTTATTATTACTGATACTGATTTGGGGTTTTCACATTCTGTGACATATAGCATGTTGTCTCCTGATATTTTCTGTTGTTCTACCTTTCCTGCGTGTCCTAGATCTTCTTTGTCTAATTCTTTTATGTTGGATACTACACTTCCACCGGTTGCTCTGGCTAGTTTTTCCATATCTGATTTTTTAGCTCTTCTTACTGCTAGGATTCCTTCTTTAGCTAAGTAGTGTTGTGCCATGTCGTCTATTCCTTTCTGACAGAAGACTACATTGGCTCCGACATCTTTTATTTTTTGGACTAGGTCTTTTAGCATGTTTTCTTCTTCGTCTAGGAATTGTTGTAGTTGATCTGGGTTGGTTATTTGGATTTCGGCGTCTACTTCTGTTTCTTGTACTTCTAGTGGTGTGCTTAATAGTGCTATTTTTGCTTCGTCTACTGAGTCTGGCATTCCTGGGTGGACTTTTTCTTTGTCTATTATCATTCCGTCTACTAGCTCTGAATCTTCTACTCTACCGCCTACTTTCTTTTCTATTTTAACATTGTCTGTATCTATTTCGTATCCTTCTGCTGTTTCGTCTGCTACGGATTTAACTGCTTTTACGGTTAATTCACTTAGAGTATCTCTTGCTGATTCGGCGCCTTTTCCGGTCATTGCCGTTTCAGCTACTTTTTTGAGTCTTTCTTGGTCGTCTACTGATACATCTACTGATACATCTTCTTCTAATATTTCTTGGCATTTGTTTGCGGCTAATCTAAAGCCGGAAGCGATTATTGTTGGATGAACATCTTGATCAATTAAGTCTTGTGCTTGTTTTAATAATTCTCCCGCTATTACAACGGCTGTTGTGGTGCCGTCTCCAACTTCGTCTTCTTGGGTCTTCGCAACTTCTACAACCATCTTCGCAGCTGGATGATCTATATCCATTTCTTTTAGGATGGTAACGCCATCGTTTGTTATTACTACATCACCGAGGGAATCGACTAGCATCTTGTCCATTCCTTTTGGACCTAATGTGGTTCGGACTGCCTCTGATACTGCTTTTGCAGCGTTAATGTTGTTTTCCTGTGCGTCTCTTCCTCTTGTTCGTTCTGTATCTTCACTTAGTATAAAAACTGGTTGTCTCATAGACATATTTTTCGTACCTCCAAGTTCAAAGAAAAGTGATCTAACTTGGGTCACTAATTATTGGAAAGTTGTACTATAAAAAAGTTACGGTGATCTTTCTCTGACAACTTCCAAAAACTCATCTCTTGATTCAATGTCAAAAACCTCATCCTCACTAATAAGTGGCGTATCATCGATATTTGATTTAAGTGTTTCCGTTTCTTTAACAACAATAAAGCTTTTATAATCTATTGCTCCTGATAAACTACTTATTAAATGAGCTTTTTTCTTTAATCGCTTATTATAATTTTCTATTCCTGTTAAAAACCTCTTATCTTTAGCCTTTGATAGGGCTTTGAAAGGGGCTCTCTCTGTTGGCAAAATACTGAGCCCCAAAGAGGATAAAAGAGAGAGTATCGGGTCATCTATATTCCTACTTACTTCTGGATCCCCTGACCTAGACAGGTCAATTCCCTCAAACAATGCTGCATCAACTTCATCTTCGAGGCGAATAGCTATATATAGAGCAGAATCAGCGCCTTCCTCGTACTTCCTGATAGTACTTCTAGTTACTCCAACGCGAGAAGCTAATTCCCCTCTCGAGATATCCTCCTTAAGTCGTTCCTCTTTTAACTTGTTACTATTTAACTTGGCAAAGTTCCCTCCAGGCGCTGCATAAACGATAATCGGTATATCTTCTATTAAGTAATCTCTTAAGGTGTCAGGAGTTATTGCTTTGATTCCATGTCTCTCGTATGCTACGCCTCTCTCCATCTTCTTACCTCTGTTTTTAACTCCTACAAGAAGAGGATCAGCATCCAAAAGAGAGCTTATTTCTACTAATACTCTTGCAACATTTACTTTTAATCCATTTATATCCTTAAGTACCTTTAAAACAAAAGTAAGGTTTTCTTTATTAGCTATTCGATCAAAACTTTTAGGATACACATTACATCTATCTGACACATTAAAATTAGCTTCCTTCAATATGTCAACGACTCTCTTATCCAACTCTCTTAAACTCATCAATGATAAAAATGGCCTGGATAATCTTAAATTTTTTCTTCAATTCAATATATTAAGCATCTTGCATGTGACATCCTCCTCTTACTGAAGGAAGCGGCTTCTATCTATTTACCCGTGTCATCTACTTTCAGGTTACCGATGGAAGCTTCCAGAGACACTCTAGAAAGGAGAGACACTCGCCTTTAATTAGTCACCTACCTACCCTAACCAGCTTGTCAACCAAAAAGACCCCCAAAAACAAGATCAACCAGTAGTGACCTCTCAACCCCACAACAAAAAACCCCCTATCCAAAGCAGAGAACTTATACCTACATTCCAGTAAAAAGAACCCCCACATACCATACAAACTCAGAACAATACCAAAAACCCATTACCCTAAATCAAAAATTAGAAATACACAAAAACAAAATCCAAGAAAAAACCCATGCACCCCCACCTAAAGAAAAAGAACTATACAGCTCTCCCAAAACCCCCAAAAAAGCTAATCTAGCGATCTAAAAATTTCGAGACCTCTTTTTGGTGATAGTAATTAACACATCGTAAAAAGCACTTTAGTTTACAAAAACAAAATATTACTGCCAGTTAAAAAAATAGGTACCAGGGAATAGCCTCATATTAGGTTCATAGTAAAAATTAGGTGATTTCTAAGATGGACCTCTCCTATTTAATTTAAGAGATTCCCTGAACCATAAAGTAATTTTATCGGATTTAATTGAGGGTTGATAAATTGAAAATTAAACTTGGTTTAATAAGAGGAGTTTGTCAGTTACCAGCGTATGTGGCCATGGAGAAAGACTTATTTGAGGAAAAAGGACTAGATGTTGAGTATGATCTAGATCCAACAGCTTGGTTACTTCCTGATAAGTTGGTTTCAGGTCAGTTAGATTTTACTATAATGCCGTGGACGAGAACTGTGAAATCTAGGGAACAAGGTAAGGAAACAGTTATCGTATCAGGGTCGGGATACGAGGAAACAGCTGTTGTTGCAAATAAAAAATCTGATATAAATGAGCTTGAAGACATGAAAGGCCACAAGATTTCTTTACCCGCTAGGGGCGGAATGAAGGATCTAACAACTATGTTTTTGTTCAAGAATAATGTGATCTCTCAAGAAAACATGGATATTTATAGAATGCCCTCCGGTGACGCTGCTATGCTCTCTTTCCTAAGTGAAGAAGTTGATTTAACTACAAATGTTGAACCTTATGCTATGTTAGCAGTTGAAATGGGAATTGGCAAAATAATTGGCCGGGGAAAGGATATATTACCAAAATCTCCCGGGTGTTCCGTTACAACAACAGACAGTTACCTAGAGAAAAATACTAAAGAAGTTACTAAATTTTTAGAAGCTTTAAAGGAAGCAGAAGAGTTCGTAAAAAGTAATCCAAAAAAAGCTTCCCAGTTAAGTTCAAAATACATAGGTATAAATCCAAAAGTCACGGAAAAGGCATTAAATTATAATAAACCCAGATTAGATATTCGTGGTAGCAAAGAAGTTATGGATGAAATTCTAGAACTGATGATCGAGATGGGTTATCTAGATAGAAAACCAAGCAGATATTATGACTTCAGTTTACTAGACAAAATTGAGGCTTAAATCGGAATGTGAACTAAAATGGAGGAAAAATCAGAAAACAAGGAATATTCACTAGTAGATATCCTCTTTGGTGTTGCAGGGCCAAGAGGGGATAGTACTTTTGATAAGATCTTAGGGATTCTTTGCGTACACAGATTACTTTGGTTTCCTTGGGGATTAATGAGCGCAAGTGTAGGCTTATTCTTGTTTATGATCTATTCTCCACATAAATTAGAGGTTTGGAAGATTTTTATTGGGTTATTTGCCGCAGGCCTACTAACAAGAGTTATTTCTCTTGCTGATATGTTATATGACTGGTGGATCGGGGAAGACGAGAGGTTAGGGCCTCCTAATTCCACTTTACCCCTAGTAACCGGTCTATTATCCCCATGGACAATTATTTTCTTTATGGTAACTGAAACGGTCTTTTGTTTATCCGTTGCTTACTTCTTATTTAATATTGAGACATTGATTGTAGCAGTAATTTTGCTCATATGGGGGGTAACATACTCCGCAAGTCCTCCCTTAAATAGTTTAACAGAGCTGCAGAGAAGGATTTATCGGTCATTAAGTGGACTTATGGCCTTTGGAGGTGTAGCTATGGTGGCTCCAGATGCAATTCTATCGACTAAAAGTTTATTCATAGCTTTAACTGTGGTTATAGGATGTTTATCTTATCATGATAAAGATTCGAGGAGGTTCGAACCTCTAAACCCAAGTCAAACAATTAAATTCACTGGACTAATGACTCTGATTGAGTACATTACCTTGTTTGGATTGTGGTATATTTTTGGCCTAAATTTCGTTTTCTTGGGGATCTATCTAATTCTCAATATACCTAAGGTTACGAAGATATTAGATTCCTTAGAAGATCCTAGAAAACATGAAACCCATATTAAGTTGACACATTATGGAGTAATAACATACACCTTAATGTTATTGATAATAAATGTCACTGCAATCTTCCATATATTTTTTTAAGTTAGAAGGATAATCCACCTTAAAAAAGAAATAGAGCTAGAGGTTTTTTTGTGAAGAGTTATTCAGTTTATAACGGATTAGGATTTGATATAAGTTTAGAAGTAGAGAATAACGAAGCTAATATGGTATCTAAAGGAATTTTCTCCCCAATTATCGATTACATTACGGAAGGATTTAATCAACACGCTTCTTTAGATAAGGTTGCAAAATCAGATCCTGAGAGGGTGTATATAACAAGCATGGTTCCTGCGGTACCTAGCAAGCCATTTGATAGATTAGTTAAAAACCAACTAAAGAGAAAATTTCTAAAAAGAAGACCCCTAGAGAGTCTAATGTTGCTCACTACAAATCGATGCCAATGTGATTGTAACCACTGTATTGTACATGGAATGGAAGGAGAAAACGAACTTACAACAGCTGAGATGAAAGAAATTATAGATGAAGCAATAGATCTCGGAGCATATCACATAAGCTTTGAAGGAGGAGAACCAACTCTAAGAGATGACATATTTGAATTAATCGACTATGTTGATAAAGATAAAGCCTCGACGCATTTGATAAGCAATGGATACAAATTAGATAGGGATTTTATAGACAGATTAAATGAAAAAAACCTTAATTGCCTCCATGTAAGTTTAGATAGTCCATATAAAAAAGATCACAATGAGTTTAGAGGCCTAGAAGTTTTTGAAAAGGCATCTAATGCCGTTAAATATGCCAAAGAATCAGATATGTTAACCGTAGTTGAATACACCGCCAATCCAAGTAATTCGAGCATAGATCATCTAAGGGATATATACAAACACTGTAACGAAATTAACGTTGATGAACTACTTATAGACGAAGTGGTTCCCGGAGGGAAATGGGAGTATAAGGAAGAAAACCTGTTATCAAAGGAAGACTACCAAAGGATCAGTAAATTTAAGGAAAAAATGAACTCCAAGGACACAGGACCCAAAGTATCCACATCTTATTCATATCGCAAGCCCGAGATAATGGGATGTTATGGAGGAAGAAGATGGATGTGGGTTTCTCCAAATGGAGAATTACTTCCCTGCTTCCATACACCCTTGTCGTTTGGAAATTATCGGGAGAACAGCCTAAGCGAAGTCTGGAAAAAGATGGGAAGTCACCATTTATTTAAAAGGAAAAAATGTACTTGGAAAGACTCAGAGTATAGAGAAAATTACTATCCTTGCATTCAAAAAGCGGTTAAAGAAGATTCACAGCCTTGTTCGATCTCTGAAGCAGAAAAATTGGAATAAATTAGGATCTAGGATGAAAGAACTTTATATTGGTTTTGACGATACTGATTCTAGAAAAGGAATGTGCACAACATATGTTGCAACCAGAGTAATAAATGACTTTGATTTAGATCTGATATCAAAACCCAGATTAATAAGACTAAACCCTAATGTACCCTGGAAAACAAGAGGAAATGGTGCAATCGGACTGGACATCAAAACTATTAACCCTAAAGAACTTAAAGAAAAAATAACTGAACTAATTACCGATCTGAGAGAAGAAAAATCTAATACCGGTATCGTCTTTTTTGATAGAGATCCTAAAAAAATAGATAAAATAAAAAAGATCTCAAAAAAATCAATCAAGGAAATAGTAGACTTAAAAAAAGCTAAATCTTTAGCCAAAAAATACGGAGAAACAAGAGAATTCAATTCGGGTAGAGGAATAGTTGGAGCATTAACGGCTGCAGGATATACATTTAACGATTACACATACGAATTAATTGCTTACAGGAAGAAGAAAGCGTGGGGAACTCTAAGAGACATAAACAAAAAGGATGTATGGGAGATTTCAGATAAAAAGTACCCAAAAATCTGGGATACCGTAGACCGGGAAAACAACCAAACAGTATTCGATCCGAACTCTCCATGTCCAGTTCTTTATGGCATCAGAGGAGACTTTAAAAAAGAAATAATCGATGCATCCCAGAAGATAAGATCAGAAAGAAAAACCTATCAGACTCTATTTAAAACCAATCAAGGAACCGACGAACACATTCAAGAAATAGAAAAGATAAAGGAGATAAAACCTTTTACATCGGTAAAAGTAAAAGGAAAAGTAGAAAAACCCCCAGAGACTAAGGAAGGAGGACATGTATTCTTTAAAATAAGAGATAAAACAGGTAAGATAGACTGCGCTGCTTTTGAACCTACAAAAGGATTTCGAGATATAATCAAAAAACTTATCAAAGGAGATGTTGTCACAGCATATGGAGGAGTAAGCGAAAAACCATTGACTATCAACCTTGAAAAGATAGAGATACAGGAATTAAACGAAAATATCATTTATAAAAACCCTAAATGCCCAAATTGTGGGATAAACATGGAAAGCGCCGGAAAAAATCAAGGATTCAGGTGTAAGAAATGCAAAGAAAAAGCTAAAAAGAAGAGAGAAATACACAAAGAAAGAAAACTGAATGAAGGAATATACGAAGTACCTCCAGTAGCCCGAAGACATATTTCACGTCCTAAGATCAGGAAAAAAATAAAAAAACTAAAAAATAATAGAATGTTTTTCTAACCAATATGTGAAGTAACCCGCATTGCAATCAACAGGGGTTCTCTCCCTTATCATACCATAGATGGTTTTAATATATTCTAACGAAAAATAAATCAATTAAAAAACACCAAAAAGCTCATAATTTTGATAAAACAGAAAAAACCCTGATAAAAATAACATATTTATGAAACATGTATCTCAGATTTTTCCTTTATTCTAAGAAGAAATTAAATTTCTCCAGTTTACTATAGAAAACACAATTAATCGAGTTTGTGATTTGGTAGGTTATTTTTTGTTAGACAAAAAAAGAACAAATTAAATGAAGGGCGTGATGATGACCTTGGCCTGGCAGATTTGATGAAGAAGATTTTGAGTGCTGAACGCCCTTCACTTATATCTTTTAATTTCAGGTGAAATACTTTGCAGCGAAAGGGAACTACTGATCTGCCTTTACATACTGGCAAATGCCCTAGTTGGTTATTTAAAGATATGAAGGAACTTGTTGGTAAGATATCTAAACTAATTGTTTTAGAATATTCTGAAAGGAAATTATTGGAAAAACTCTCAGATCCTTTTTTCTTCCAGGCTCTAGGATGCACTGTTTCTTTTGATTGGCATTCTTCTGGATTAACCACGACTCTAACCGGTGCACTTAAAGAATCTATTAACGAAATGAATTTAGATATAAAGGTAGCTGGCGGAAAGGGTAAAAACTCAAGAAAAACTCCCAAAGAGATTTTAGACTCCAAGGAATTATGCAATTATGGTAAGCTAAAAGAAATATCTAGATCAAGTAAAATGTCAGCTAAGGTTGATTCGACTTGTCTTCAAGATGATTACAAACTTTACCATCATTGTACCATGTTTTCAGATAAGGGGGATTGGATAGTGATACAGCAGGGAATGAATGAAAAAAGTGGATACGCTAGAAGATATCACTGGCTATCAAACAACCTGGGCTCATATATAGAAGAACCTCATAATGAAATCTCAAGTAAAAAAAAGGAGCCAGATGTAATTGACTTAACATCAAAGAAATCTAAAGAAAACAGAAAAACCTCTGTTGATTTAGTAAATGATGGAGTTTCCCATTTCCAATCCTTTTTAACTAATAAAAATCAATCCAATTTAGATAAGTTTTTAAAAAACGAAGATAAAATTAGTTTTCCACCTGAACATGAGGTAATCAAGAGTGATTTCAGCAAAAAAATTTTCCAGAACATAAATAAGGCATATGAGAAACAACCGTCCGACTTTAAGGACCTAATAAGCACAGAGGGGATTGGACCTAAAACAGTAAGAGCCCTTGCCTTAATATCTGATCTGGTTTACGGAGAGGAATATAGTAAAAAAGATCCTGCAACGTATAGCTACGCTCATGGAGGAAAAGATGGGACACCCTATCCAGTAAACGAAGAAAGATACCAGAAGTCAATTAATTTTCTAAAAAGAGCCATTCAAGAAACTAAAATAGAAGAAAAAGAAAAGAGAAAAGCCATGAACAAACTAAGTGATTTTGTTACTCAAGAGTAAATTCTATCCTCTTTCTTCCTTTTCCCTTGCTTTCAGTACCTTTTATTTCAAATTCCCCTAATTCGCTCGTTTTACTCACATGAGTACCTGCACAAGCAGTTTTATCTAGATCAGTGATTTCCACTATTCTTATCTCCTTAATAGAATCAGGTAATAGATCTATTCTTGTTCTTTCCGGATCAAGTTCCTCGAGCGCCTCCTCTCTCTTCATTTGATATATCTTAATCTCTCTTTCATCTTCTATTATAGAATTAACCTTGTCTTCTATCTTTGAAACCTTATCGGTGACATCTTCATCGAAATCAATTCTAGCTCTATCTGAATAGAGTTGGTTTCCAGTGGTCTTGCCTTCGTAATCCTGTAGTACGACAGCTGAAAGGATGTGTTGAGCAGTATGGTACTTCATATGCTGATATCTTCTATCCCAGTCTATTTTGCCTTTTACTTTATCTCCTTCTCTTGGCAACTCATCTTCAACCACATGTTCCACTGTATTTCCTTTTTTAATTACTTTTTTAACTTTTGAACCATCTAATACTCCTTTATCAGATGGTTGTCCACCTCCCTCAGGATAGAAAGCCGTTTTATCTAAAATAACCTTATTATTTTTCGTTTCTTCTACTTCGGCTTCAAATTCCTTTTTATAGCAATCTTCAAAATAAATTAATTCAGTCAAAACTAGCACCTCCTATACTTTATTATTACAATTTAATTTATTTGGTGAGAATCCTTCCCTCCTCAAATCTCTGATTAAGCTAGAAGAGGAGGTCACTTTTACGTTGGCTCTAGGTGAATATAAACATTATTGACCTCATTTAAGGCCAAAAGTTCTCTTTTAATTTCTTCCTCCAGTTCATGGGCTTCGATCAAACTAAGTGACGATGCAACCTCTAGTTCGCAGTAAACATCTAATTTTGGTCCAACATAGTGAGGTTCACACTCAATTACTTCAATAACTTCTTCTCTATTTTTTAAAATGCTCATTATTTTTTCAGTCACCTCTTGCGGTGGCGAAGACCCGGTTAGATATTTAAAATTTCTCCATCCTATCGATAACCCCGTCTTAAATATCCAAAAGGAGATTAAAACACCAAATATAGTGTCAAAAATTGCGTAACCTAGGCGAGAGATAATAACACCTACTATAGCAGAGAAAGAAGCCAATGCATCTACTTTACTATCATCTGATAAAGACGATAAAATATCGTTTTTATATACTTTATTCAATCTATCCAAGTAAATTGATAAAGTGTATTTAACAAGAATAGATATCAGTAAGACATATATAAATAAAATAGAAAATTGATATCTAGTTCCATGTATTAAATTGTATATTCCGCCTCTAACTATTATAACGCCGGTAAATATTATTGAACCTGAGATAATTAGAGAAAGAAAAGGCCTTATCCTTTCGTGTCCGTGCGGATGAGAACTATCTTTTGGTCTGAAGGCAAAGTAAGATCCTACTAGTATTATAATAGAGTAAAAAGAATCAGAAAGAGAATTAAAAGAATCTGATTGAACTGATAAGCTGTTAAAAAAGATGGTCGGAACGAATTTTATTACAAATAGAAAAAAATTCACTAATAGTACAATAAAAATATATTTTAAGAGCCTATTTC
This sequence comes from Candidatus Methanohalarchaeum thermophilum, assembly GCA_001914405.1. GTDB lineage: Archaea > Halobacteriota > Methanonatronarchaeia > Methanonatronarchaeales > Methanonatronarchaeaceae > Methanohalarchaeum > Methanohalarchaeum thermophilum. Next base: position 467,085 of record MSDW01000001.1, on the reverse strand, counting down.
TTTCCATCTTATTTATGCTTTTTATGTCTAAATTATGCTTTTTATGTCTAAATCAATATTTCTAGTTAAATTATCTTATTTTCTTATCTCTAAAGTAATAGTTAAAACACCATTTTTATATTCTTTAAAGACCTTATCTCTTTTTATACTAGAAGGTAGTTTTACTTGTGTTGAATATTCTCCTCTACTAGATTGAGCAGATATATGCAAAACATTTTCTTCAAGGATTCCCAGTTTTATGTCTTTCTCTTCTGCACCTGGTAATTCGGCTATTACTTTTACTTTGTCATTTTTTATGAAAACATCGACAAAGGGCTTTTCTCCTTTCTCTATATCCATTTCTTTCCAGTTAGAGTCCTTGAGTGATTGCACATATCCTTCTCTGAACTTTTTCTTTGCTTCTCTATAAGTTCTATCAAATTTATTAAAGATCTTAGTGATAGTATCTGATAACCAATCTGACATCAAGGAAAATTTTACTCAGTCATCAATTAATTTTTCGCTTTAATAGTAGCACTCAAGGAAGGTGAAAAAAATAGTAATTGGACTAGAAAATCAATTTAAGTTAAAAATTAATGATCTCTTCTAATATATTCGATTCCACCTGGTTTTTTGGTATTATCCTTTAAGAATTTGTAGGCATTTCCGTGTGGAGCTCCATTCAATAGTTTTTTTATAGCTTGGGCAGTTACTGAAACTTTTTCAGGACCACCTATACACCCAATAGTTTTTCCATAGATTGTTATATTTGTTCCAGATATTTCTTCAAGGTTTTTTCTAGTTTTGCCTTTTTTACCTATTACTCTACCCTTAAGCCTATGTAATGAATCCTTTGTGCTGGCATAGTTTGTTATGTCTATTAATTCCATGACTTTTCGTTCCTCTAATAGCTTTAAAGCGTCTTCAGGTGAAAAACCTCTCCCTATAGCTTTAACGACCTTGCTAACCTTCCATCCTACTAGGGGATCCGCTTCCTCTCGATCTATTCTGACCCTTCCGTTTGAACTGTCTACTTCTAGCTTTACTCCTGTCTCTTCCTCTATTCTATCCTTAGTTTCCCCATCTCTTCCTATGAGAACCCCTATTCTATCCTGAGGTATTTTAACAAAATCCGTCATTTTTTCAAACTTTAAGTTTATCGTGGTTTTTAAGCCACCTAACATCCCATTGCTTATATCGCCACTTTATATCAGCCTTTTCATCTTGAAAATCCCATGGCTCGATTATAACTACATCGTCTTCTCTAATCCAATTTCTTTTCTGCATTTTTCCAGGGATTCTTGCTATTCTTTTCTCTCCATCTTCAGAATAAACTTTTACTCTATTCGCTCCTAGCATACTTATAACTCTCGCCATTTGCTCATCACTATTAGGTAACCTTGGACTACGGTTTGTTTTCTCTTCTTCATCAGACATCTTTTTAAAGTCCTCCTACTTTCTTTCTCGCAGGTTCTATTACCTCATTAAGATAAATAGTTACTGATTTCTTTAAGTCTAATGGATGAAGTTCTCCCTCTAAGTAATCTTGCTTCAATCCATGAAATGATGAATAATTTAAATCTCCACCATATTTCTCCGGCCTTTCTATAGTAATTTCATCGTACCTAGGCATAATATGATATTTCATTATCTCTATAACAGGATTATCTTTTATCTGTTCCTTCGGGCAGTAAGCATCATTTATTTTCTCTTCTATTTCTTCAGGTGAATCTGATAAATCAATCCAGTTTTCTCTCGATGAAGACATTTTTTTGCCATCCAAACCAGTTAATATTGGGGTATGAAGGCATATTGGAGGATTATAATCTATTTTAGGCAATATTTCTCTAGCTAACATATGTATTTTTCTCTGATCTATTCCTCCTACCGCTAAATCAATACCCAAAAAACCTATATCTGCAGCTTGCATCAGAGGATAAAGCATCTGGCCAACGATTGGATTTTTCTTTCTTCTGCTAACCTCATCCATACTCCGCCGAGCTCGGTTTAATGTAACGTTTAAAGAAAGTTCATAAACATCCATTATGTAGTCTTCGTCAAGTTGATATTCACTTCCTAAAACAAATTCAGTTTTATCTTCTTCCAACCCATAAGCCAGGAAAAAATCCTTATTCATCTCTGCAGTTTCCCGAATATCTTTTATACTGCCTTTTTCATTTAGGTAAGCATGAAGATCCGCTAATAATATCTTAACATTAAATCCGGCTTTTTGTAAATCAATCAATTTGTTTGCTGTTAAAAGGTGGCCAAGGTGCAATGTACCACTTGGTTCGTAGCCTACATAAGTTGTTGGAGAAGAATTCCCCCTGATTAATTCACGGAGTTCATCTTCGGTCACTATTTCCTTAGCGTTTCTTTTAATTAACGATATCTTTTTATCAGTATCATTCATTATATCAAATCTGTTGGTATTTTTCTAAATTTCTTATGTTGGGCCTAAATCTTTAAGTTTTCTTAAATAAAGTAAAACTGGTTGTTGATTGATCCAGGTCAACTACCCTCCCTAGTCAGAGATTAGGAAGGGGCTTGAAAGAGCCCTAAGCAGGGGTAGGAGATTAGCCTAATGCGATGCCCCTCAAAGGCCCAAAGAACAAGACCATTTGGTCAAAGTCGGAGTCAGAGGCCGAGGGGGAGGGCAAGATGAGCTACGTTCGGGGCTGAGTGTCTGACAAATACACCCTGCTGGTGCCTCCCAAGCCACCAGGCTCTGGAAGTCCAAGCGGACGAAACACGCCGACGCCGCCAACCCAATTGGCGTGCAACATCGCCTTGGACCCCCTAATGCCTGCCCCAACATTGGCAATGGGACTGACCCGCGTCTACGCGGAAAAGGCTTATAACACCAACAAAGGAGGTTTAAACCCTGTGAGAGAAGTTGCTCCCCTCCCACATCCTACCCCAACTTAACATAGGTTGATTCATCCCTCCTACCAAAATCAGAGATTTTGGAGAGGGATCTTCTCAACCACTAAGATAAAACCATCTTTGGGATATTATGACAGTTCATCCAATCGAAGGTAGATATGGTTCAAGCGAAATGAGAGAAATCTGGGAAAAAGAGTCCGAACTCAAGAAGATGTTAGATGTAGAAGCTGCTTTAGCTGAAGCCGAGGCTGAACTTGGTTTGATCCCTAAAGAAGCAGCGGAAGAGATTAGCAAAAAAGCCAACCTAGAACATGTTGATCTTAAGAGAGTAAAGGAAATTGAAAGAGAGATACATCACGATATTATGGCCGTTGTAGAAGGATTATCTGAGCAATGCATAAAAGATTACGGTGAATATGTTCACCTTGGAGCTACTAGTAATGACATTAAAGATACCGCTAGAGGACTGCAGATAAAAGAGAGTTTAAAAATTATTGAAGAAAGATTACTAAAACTGGAGGACACCTTACTCGAAAAATGTGATAAGTACAGTGATCTTGTTTGTGTGGGCAGAACCCATGGACAGCACGCTGTTCCTACAACCTTGGGCCATAAGTTAGCTATCTATGCAAATGAGCTTAGGAGACACCACAATCGATTAAATGAACTCAAGGAGAGAGTTTTAGTGGGACAGATTACTGGTGCAGTTGGCACACAAGCCGCTCTAGGTGAAAAAGGTGAAGAAGTCCATAAAAAGACTATCAAAAAGTTAGGTTTAAACCCAGTTGTTATATCAAATCAAGTTATACAAAGGGATAGACACGCTGAAATGATCTCCAAGTTATCTCTGATTTCTAGTACCTTAGATAAGATAGGAAGAGAGATTAGAAATCTACAGAGAACTGAGATATCAGAAGTTGAAGAACCCTTTAGAGAAGGCCAAGTTGGCTCAAGTACGATGCCTCAGAAAAGGAATCCAATTAGATCTGAGAGGATATGTGGGCTTGCCAAGGTAGTAAGAGGAAATATTCAGACCGAGTTGGAAAACATTCCATTAGAACATGAAAGAGATTTAACTAATTCTTCTGCAGAGCGTATAGTTATACCTGAAACTTTATTACTAGTGGATGAACAGCTTAAGTTAGCTGAGAATGTAATGAATGACTTAGTTGTCCACAAAGATAATATCCAAGAAGTTCTTGATCTCACGGAAGGCCTTAACATGAGTGAAGCATTGATGATAAAACTCGTAAAGAAAGGTTTAGGAAGACAAAAAGCCCATAAATTAGTTAAAGAATGTGCAATGGAAGCTTATAGAAGTGATAAGAAATTTTATAAGGTTTTAAATAATAAAAGCGATATTAAAGAATATTTAAGTGAAGAAGAAATAAAAAATTGTCTAGATCCCTCAAAATATCTAGGCTGTAGTAAGAAACACATAAAGAATGTGCTTGATATCTCACGGAGAGAAAGGGGAAGATAAACTTGGGCCACATCTTTGGAGTTCTCGGTGAAGATAGAAAAGATTATTTCAAGGCCATTAAGCAATTAAACAACAGGAATTCCAAAACTAAAGCAATTAGAGACCAAGATAGAAAAATTTCTCTAGGGATCAACAAAATTGGACTAAAAAATTACTTAGAGGAATTAGAAGAGTATAAAAGCAAAAGATATATATTTAACGGACAGCTGTATAGCAAGGAATTATCTAGAGACAAAGCCCCTATAATAGGCATAGATCAAGCCAACACAGGTTTAGATCAAATAGATGAACTTTTTTCTAATGATTCAGTTTTTTCTTTTTGCTATAATGAAGAAAATAAAGTTTACTTAGCTAGAGACTACGTAGGAGTAAATCCACTTTTTTATGGAAGAGATCAAGGAAGTCTGATATTTTCCTCAAATAAGTCAAGTTTGCTCAAATCTGATCTTAAGCCAATAAAATCTATTGATCCTGGTTCAGTCTACGAATTTGATCTAGAGAACCTAGATCTACAAAAGAAACAAATAGAAAAAATAGAAGCTAAATGCAATGAAAAAAACAATATTAGTATTGAAGAGATCTCTAAAGAGATTTTAGACATCTTAGATCGATCAATTAGATCAAGAATTGAAAAACTAGATGAAGTTGCAATAGCTTTCTCTGGCGGCATTGATAGTAGCCTAGTAGCTAAATTAGCCGATAAATACACGAAAGTAAATCTATTTACAGTAGGTATGAAAGATTCACCAGATTTTAAATGGAGTAAAATGGTTTCCAAAGAACTTGATCTAGAGCATAACATAATTGAACTGACTACAGAAAAAATAGAAGAATTTATTCAGCCTACAATTGACTCAATTGGTTCAGCTAATAGGCTAGACATAGGCGTAGGATTACCATTTTATATTCTTTCCAAGAACTTAGAAGAAAGAGGATATGACTCCATGGTCAGTGGCCAAGGATCCGATGAATTATTTGGAGGATATGATAAATACAAGAGATCAGATAATTCTAAGAGATTAATGGCTAATGACATTAAAAATATGGCAGAAAGAAACCTTGAAAGAGATAAAAATGTTTGTTTATCTAATAACATACATCATTTAACTCCTTTTGTAACTAAATCCATGATAGAATTATCTCTTTCACTTCCTGTTGACCTCAAGATCGGTGAAAGAGAAAAAGAGATCCTAAGATTATCGGCTGAGAAAATTTTACCTGAAAAAGTCGTTAGAGAAAGTAAGAGATCCTTACAGTATAGCAGCCGAATAGACAGAGAAATAGATAGAATCGCCAGAGAAAATGGTTTTAAAAGAAGAATCGGCCATCATGTAGATAAATATTTGAGGAAAAAAGCTAAAGATGTTTTTAATGAAGAAGTATTAAACGAGGTTGCGCGCAAGTTCGAGGATTGATGTTTGAGTTATTAATCCTTGTAGCTCTTTTTTTTCATTAACTATAGGTATTCTCTGTAATCCAGTTTCTAACATTACATTTATTGCTTCTTCAACTTTTGAGTCAGTTTTTTTACAAACCAGGTTCTCAGACATTATCTCTTCGACCCTAAAATATGCGGGTACCGAGGAGATGCTTATATCCCTTAATGTAATAAAACCAATCACTCTATTTAAATCATCTGTCACCGGTAGCCCCCCAATGTTGTTTCTGGCCATCTTTAACTTAGCCTGAACAATTCTTTCAGTGGGCCTAGTTTTCTCAACCTCTTCCTCTGGAATCATAATCTCTTTGATCAACATCTTTATTTCCTAATTAGTTACTGATCTCACAAAAAAATACGAGGTCTCATACATAAAACCTCCATTAAAAATATGTTATTATAAATATATTTGTAATTAGAATGAAGACTTCAATGAAGATCAGTGAGATCTGGAATGTCCCAATTAAGTTACATATCTCTTTTTTGATTATTTTACCCGTATTTGCTTATTTATTCGGTAGTTCGCCTTATTTTTTTGCAGAACTCGATCCAATTTATGCTTATTCATTAGGCACTGTCTTAGCAGTGTTATTTTTCTTCTGTGTGTTATTACATGAATTAGGACATACATATGTTGCCTTAAAGTCAGGAATAGAGATCTCGGGCATAACTTTGATGATCTTTGGCGGAGTCTCCTCGATGGAAGAACTAAAGGAAGATCCCGACACCGAATTCAGGTTGGCTATAGCAGGGCCTCTCGTGAGCATAGCTATAGGAATTATATTAATAACCCTAAATTATTTCTTAGGGCTGCCAGCGCTTCCTTTTGGCTTAATAGGTGCAAAATCTTCTATTGCAGGCATATTCATAGGATGGCTCGGTTACATCAACCTTGTTCTTGCTGGATTCAACCTAATACCAGCTTTCCCTATGGATGGAGGAAGAGTCCTAAGATCATTCCTCGCAAGGAGAATGAGTTACATAGAAGCTACTAGAAAAGCTGCTGCAACTGGAAGAGCTTTTGCGTTTGGATTAGGTCTGCTTGGAGTTTTATTACTACCGCAAGGTGGTATCTGGTTTATTTTAATAGCAGCATTCATTTACATAGGAGCCTCTGAAGAAGAAAAAACAACTGAAATATCAAAGGCATTGGCTGATAAAAAGGTCAGGGATCTTATGACTAGTGAAGTTGTAACGGTTTCTCCAGAGATCTACATATCGGATTTAGCTGATATAATTAGAGAAAAAAAGCATATGGGTTATCCAGTTGTTGAAGATAATACATTGAAAGGTATAATAACTTTTTCAGATATCAAAGACATTTCCAAGGAAAGACAATACGAGGTAGTGGTTAAAGATGTAATGACCAAGGATCTAATAAAAATTAATCCTGAAGAAGAAGCATATTCTGCTTTAAAGAAAATTTCAAGAGAAAAAGTCGGGAGAATACCAGTAGTTGAAAACGATGAACTCGTTGGAATTATTACGAGAACAGATTTTACCACTGCTTTGCAGTTGAGTGGTTCCTGGGGCTAATAATGGAAGATAGCGAGATTTTCTTACTTAAAACTGCACATGTATCCCAAAAAAGCGTAAGAGAAGTTGAAGAAAAAATCAAGGAATTCAATCCTGATATTGTTGCAGTCGAGTTAGATCTGTATAGATACAGAGCATTTAAAAAAGATAATATCAAAAAAAGGAAGATCAGTCTACGAAAAATACTTAAAAATCCTTTTTCTAGTTTACTTCATTATCTACTTTCAAATGTCCAAAAAAAGATTGGAAGAGACCTTGGAGTTAAACCTGGGTCAGAGATGATAAAAGCTATAGAAGTGGCCAAAGAAAAAAATATACCTGTTCTATTAATAGATAGAGATATCAAAATAACATTAAACCGTCTTCGGAGTAAAATGGGGTTTTTTGAAAAACTTAAGCTAATTAAATATTTAATTATCGGATCAATCGGAGTAAAAGGGAAGAAAATTGATTTAAAAGAGATAACTGAAGATGAGACAGTAGACTTATTGATTAACGAATTAAGAAACCGATTTCCAACAGTCGCCGAAGTACTTTTAGATGAAAGAGATGCATACATGGCCCACAGATTGTTAAAAGAAACCAAAAGAAGACAAAGAATACTGGGAGTCATGGGCGCAGGCCACGTTAAAGGAGTTGAAAAATACCTTAAGAACCCTGAATCCCTGCCATCAAAAACTAAACTAAGCTAGTCAACTACCCCGAAATAATCAGAGATTAGGTAGGGGTAGTTCACTCTTTCTAGCATTATTAAAAATAATCGCAAAAACAATGGTTAATAATTCATTTTATTCGACTAGTAAAAAAGAAATAAGAGATATTTTAATAGCTTGGTTCGTGCTATCAGTTTCATTAGCTATCGTATTCAGATGGAATAACTCTCCACCTTCTTTAGATATACTGATAAGTATAGATATGGGTTTAAGCTTACTAATATCTCTTTTAACTGTGGGCCCAGCCTTTATATTGCATGAAGTTAGTCACAAGATGATAGCTCAAAGATTTGGTTATTGGGCAGAGTTCAGGATGCAGACTAAGATGTTATTTTTTTCTCTATTTGTTGCTTATGCGGGTGGAGTTGTTTTTGCAGCGCCCGGAGCCGTTAGAATTTTTGGCAGATCTATTTCGACAAGTGAGAATGGAAGAATATCTTTAGCTGGTCCTGTTGCTAATATTTTCACTGGTATTTTATTTTTACCGTTGAGTTTTATGCCTAATATAATTGGGAGAATTGGAGTCTACGGGGTTTTCATTAATTTCTTTTTAGCAGCATTTAATTTGCTTCCTTTTAGTATATTAGATGGTAAAAAAATTAAAAACTGGAGTATAAAGATTTATTTCCCAATTTTTTTGATTTCAATTATCTTAGTTATATTCTCTTTTTTGTATGTTATCTAGTATATTGAGTTACCGAAAGTGTCTATACCTACTATTAAGGGAAAGTCTTTTATTTTTAATTCCCATACTGCTTCAGGTTCACCAAGATCTAGCCAGTAGACATCTTTTACTTTTTCTATGTGTTTTGAAGCTAAGGCTCCTGCCCCTCCAGTATAGGAAAAATAGACACATTTATGTTCTTTTAAGCTAGTAAAAGTGGTCTTATCCAATCCAGCTTTTCCTATCATAGCACTGACTTTATATTTTTCGAGCAGAGGCGAGATAAACTTACTTAACCTCGTGCTTGTAGTTGGACCTGCTGAAATTATTTCCCAGTCTTTGTTTTTTTTAGATACTAATGGCCCGCAATGGTATATGACTTGATTTTCCAAAGAAAAAGATAAACTATTTCTACTCAATATTCTTTCGTGTGCTGCGTCTCTGGCTGTAAAAATTTTTCCTGATAGCTTTATTTTTTCTCCAGCTTTTAATTTAGTTAATAAATTTTCATTTAAAGGAGTTTTTAGTTTTTTCAATTAAAACACCTATATTAATCTTTTATTGTTTCTTCAGAGTACCTAAAAGCCCAGCATTGTATGTTTAGTGCTACTGGTAAAGAAGCGGTGTGACATGAAGCTAATTTAATTGAGGAACCTAGAGCCGTTGTATTTCCTCCTACCCCCATTGGGCCTATATCTAATTCGTTAACTTTTTTTGTTATCTCTTCCTCTAATTCTCTGATATCAGGTGATTTTTTTTCATTAAAATCTATTAAGGCCTTTTTAGATAAAACCGATGAGTAATCAAAACTACCTCCTATTCCAATTCCTAGGAATAGAGGAGGACAAGGTTTAGGTCCAGCTTCTTTTACCTTTTTCTTAACCCAGTTAGGTATTTTTTCTTTCTCTCCAGGTAAAAACATTCTTTGATGGCTTACATTCTCTGAACCCGCTCCTTTAGGAAGTAATTTTATTTTTAGATCCTTTCCTTCTTTTATTTCCGTGTTAATTATTGGAACAAATTTACCGGTATTATCTCCAGAATTTTTTCTACTAAGTGGATGAACCACGCTAGGTCTTAGAGGAACTTCTTCTGTTGCTTTCTTCACTCCATCTCTTATAGCTTCCCGTATCGAAGTTTTAAGAGAGAAATCCCGCCCTATCTCTATGTAAAATATTGGTACTCCAGTATCCTGGCAAAGTGGCTTATTTCGATTTGAACTGTAAACGACATTTTCCAACATATTATTAATCTCTTGCTTAGCTATACCCTCTTCACTTTCTTTAGCTTGCTCTAATCTTTTTTTAACCCAAACCGGTAGATTTCGTTGCGCTTCCTTCATTAATTCTACGACGGTTTCCACGATTCTTGAATGTTGGTCATTCATGTTTCTCTTCTTATTAAATCAATCTGAATATTAGTTAAATTTTATATTGAAACAATCCATTATTTAGGACGATGGCTAAAAGAATTGTGATGAAGTTCGGTGGAACGAGCCTTGCAGATACTGAGATGATAAAAAGAGCTGCAGAAATAGTAAGAGAAAAACATAACGAAGGATTTAATATAGCTGTAATAGCTTCAGCATCAGGAAAAACTACTGATGAACTAATAAAAATTGCTAAAAACATTGAATCCGGTGAAAGAAAAGAAAGCATTAAGATACTAGATGAAATCAAATCCAAACATGATGATATAGTTAAAGAACTTATCGATAAAGATAAAGTCAAAAAAGAAGTTTTAAATGAGATTAAAGACAGATACAAGGAATTAAAAACAGGTATATCTGAATTAAATAAAGTAGACGAGAGATTCTTAGATTACATAATGTCTTTTGGTGAAAAACTCTCTGCACCCATATTAAGTGGAGCTTTAAGGGATCTCGAATTAGATTCAATCTATTTAACTGGAAGGGAAGCAGGTATATTAACTGATACTGATTATGGTAACGCTAATCCACTAAAGGAAACAGAAAAAAAGATTAGGAACAAATTAGAGCCCATTATAGCAAAAAGCATACCTGTAATCACTGGTTTTATCGGCGGATCAAAGAACGGGGATACAACTACCCTAGGGAGAGGGGGAAGCGATTATACAGCTTCAATCATTGGAGAAGCCATCAAAGCTAATGAAATCATAATTTGGACAGATGTAGATGGTGTACTTACTTGTGATCCTAACATAGAACCTAATGCAACAATTTTAGACAAAATCTCATACAAAGAAGCAATGGAATTATCCTATTTTGGTGCCGATGTACTTCATCCAAAAAGCATAGCTCCTGCTATCGAAAACAACATACCAGTTAAAGTTAAAAACACTAAAAAACCCAAAAAACATGGAACAGAGATAATAAAAGAAGAAGAAAAGGTAGAAGGTGTTGTAAAGGGAATATCTGCCGAAAAAGATGTAGCTCTAGTTAATGTCTCTGGTATCGGAATGATAGGGACTCCAGGAGTAGCAGCAGAGGCCTTCACAGCTCTAGCAAATGAAAAAATCAATATTATTATGATAAGTACTGGTTCATCCGAACCAACTATATCAATACTTGTAGATAAAAACGACCTCTCCAACTCTATCAGAGCTTTAAGAAATCACTTTGAAGGAGGAGCTATTGAAGAAGTTACTAGAGACAGTGATGTTGCAGTCGTTAGCGTAGTAGGAACAGGCATGGCTGGAACACCCGGAGTTGCAGGAAGAGTTTTCGAAGCCCTAGGTAAAAGAGAAATTAACATAAAAATGATTAGCCAAGGATCTTCAGAATTTAACATCTCGTTTGTAATCAAAGAAAATGATGTAGAAAAAGCAATAAGAATACTTCACAAAGAATTTGGACTAGATAAAGTAAAAGAAAAATTATCAAGATAATAACACCTCCCTCAACAAAAAAGAGGGCTTAACCCTAATACCAGATAGATTAAAGTAAAACACTCAAAAAAGCCATTTTTAGATGTAAAAGAACAGTGAAGTGCCCCTACCTAACCACATATTCGTTCGGTGAAAAATGGGGCTTCCTTGTGGGCCTTATCCAGAGTGGGGCTCGCCTTATTTTTTTGGGCTTCTCTCATAGACCCAATCAACAGGGGAACTATTTGCTCTGGGAGAAGACTGGATCAGGACACAAAGAAGTGTCATATATCTAACTCACGATGGCTCCCTTATTCACCATAATAGCTCCTATACTACCACTACACTCTACACCAAAAAACGGATTCAAGCTTACCTCTACTAAATTCGAGTTTACCTAACACCTCTCGATATTGGTCTGAGGCTCTAGCCATTACCTCAAGGCGTGGAATTACTTTTTGGTGAGGCAGACTCCCAACCAACTGCCAAACCCATATTGGCCTTAGAACCATTGGGCATCTGTGGTTAATTCATCCTCCCTACCTAATCGGAGATTAGGAAGAGGTCTTCTCAACCACTAAGATAAAATTCAATCCCACGGCATGATGTGGGGTTCTCTTCCTTTTTCTGTTATAAATCAGATAAATCTAGTTCTTCTATATCTTCTTCCTCTTTCTTTTCTTCTTCACTTTCTTCAAATATATCTTCAATTTCTTCATCCTCTTCCTCTTTTACTTGTCCTTTAGTTTCTTCCTGATGTTCTGTCTCTTCTTTATCTTTTTTATTTATTTTTTCTCTAGTCTTATTTTTATCTTTAGTTTTATCATCTTCTTTAATTTCAATTTCATCAGTTTCTTCTTCTAAGAGAAATTTTAGGGCTTTTTTAACAATACCTTGGTAATATTCTTTATCTGGTTCGTAGTAATCAATTGCCTTTTCATCTAAATTTTTAAGCCTTTCGATAGTTAATTGAGCGGTTTTAACAACCCATACTTTTCTTTCCTTTTCTGAGACATTATTGATGATTTCAGGTCTTATTGAAGTTATTGAGGTATCTTCATCAGGTTCATATAAGTTTGTTTTACCAGTTAAAGCTATGAAAGTAGGAGGGTTAGCTTCTGAAAGAAATTTTAGTGCTTCAGGTTGAAAATCTCCTGCATAAATTAGGAAAGTTCCTGTTGGGTCTGATACCCTTCCCCTATATAGTTCGCTTTCTTTTCCGATATTTTCTACTTCGGTTAAAACTCCTATTACAAATAATCTATTACATCTGGCGCCAGTTGGAGTTATTACATATGTAGGCGAGTATTGTGAGTTTCCTCCTCTTTCAATTAAGTCTGAATTGGAGTATTCCTCAGCAAAAACTCTTTTTGCAACTTCTCTCATATTTATACCTCTTTTAGTTCTTCTAGTAGGTTTTTAGCTTTTTCTTCTGGAGCCCAGGAGGGTTCACTTACTTCTCTAACGACAAAATTATCTCCTATAGCTTGTCCTATTGCAATGATAGTTTTACCAACTACTTTTTTCATTTCCTCTTTTACCACTGATTTGTCCAAAGCGTCCCTTGCCATTTTTTTAGCTTCTTCTAATTTTATATTGGTTAATTTTTCTGTAACTTCCCTCCCCAAAGTTGCTTGAGTCACTCCTCTTCCATCGTCCAAAATGGCTTTTATTCTGAGGTCAGGGTTAGGATCTACTTCACCGTGCACTTGGCATTCTCCTCCTTTAGTTACTCTATTACACTCCGGGCACCTCATGATTAAGCCGCTACCATTCTGAACATCCACGATCTCTGCCTCAATCTTTGCCTTAAATACATTACCAACTTCAGGTAATGTAACTTCTTTAGGTGATTTTAGCTCTTTAATATCGGGAACGGCCTCGTCATCTCCTTCTTTTAGATTAGTATAATCACCTATCTGAAGTTCGGGATTCCCTCTCCACTCTCTTGTGTAGCCATTTTCAATTAAAACGACAGCTCCCTCTTCAAAGGGAAAAGCAGTCCAAGAAGTAAAGCCAATTTTTCCTGATTCATCTGCAATTGTTCCTGAGATAACCTCTCTTTTTTCTCCTTCAACCTCAATCTCTCTAGATGTTTTTCTAATTACTCTGCCTTCTATTTCAAGCCCACTTTCATCTACTTCAATCTCTGATATATTCTTTTTTCCTTTAGTTCTCGTAGAATCATCTCTATGTTTTCTTATGACTGTTGAAACAGCTTGATCAATAGGTACATTAAAGTTTTTTATTAGTTCTTCAAGTTCATTTCTAACACTATCTTGATCAAAGCCCTCTATTGATTCTTTTACTTCTTTAAGGGCCTTTTCAACCTTATCCATATTTAACTCCTCCAAGAGTGTTAAATAAATACCTGATTATGATGTTTTTTTTTCATAGGTAAACATCTTTTAATATCCCTAATTTAATTATTTTTTGGAAACAGAAAATCGAAAACCACTATCTAAAATCCCTAAGCTATTTTCAAAAGCTAGTGAGCACTCCCACCAACAAATTTATTATATAATTTGATTTAATTATCTTGTTTGCTGGGTAAGACCTCTTCGTTTACGGAGAGGATACACCCAACACATATAACCAATCCAAACACTTAAATGTTTTAGGGTATATAATAAATATGTATGCAATACGACACCCAATCAGGAAGACATAGCAAATATTCACTACAATACCACCTAATCTTCTGTACAAAATATAGAAAAAATATGCTAAATAATGAAATCTCCAACAAACTTAAGGAACAGATTGACAAAATAGCCAAGAAAAAAGATATAGAAATCCTGAACAAAGAAACATCAAAAGACCATATCCATATACTCTTTAGAGCAAAACCAACAACTAACCTATCTAAAACAATAAACGCAATAAAGGGTGTAACAAGTAGAGTACTAAGAAAAGAATTTCCAGAACTAAAAAAAGAAGCAGATTCCTTATGGGCACCAACATATTTCTTGGCAACTACAGGAGAAGTTACACTTAACCAACTAAAAGAATATGTAGAGGCTCAAGGATGAAAAAAACTATACAAAGTGGAGTAGTTAGCCTTACAAATGTTAAAAAACAAATTTTAAACAAAGAATATAATAACTTACAAAAACTGCTTCACGGCAACAACAAAAATGTTGAATTACATTCAGCTAACAAACAACAAGCCAAACGATTTTATGACTTAGATAAAATCAAAGAAGATAAAAAATACCCAATTAGCCTAAGAAAAGACTTAATCGACATACAAAAATGTGAATCAAGTGTTTGTGATTACTTCGTAAATATCCCAACTGCACAGAGACGTGGAGGAATAAATGTTCCTGTGAAAATAGGTCGAGAAATAAAAGATAGTTGGGAGTTGTGTGAGTCAAAATTGTTTAGAAAAAAAAATAAGTTTTACCTTAATCTTACTTTCGAGATAGAAGTTAGTGAAGTCGATGAATACAATAGAGTCATTGGAATCGACCTTGGACTCCGAAACCCAATAGTAGGAGCGACGTCGGTGGCGTCGTCCAGCCAGTCCAAGGTCTTTGTTAGTGGCGAAGACATCAAAAAAACACAAACAAAATACTTCTATCTCAGAAGAAACTCCGAAACAGATAAGGGATGGAGGCAAAGAGAACACAACAAAGTAAATGACAAATTACATAAATTGACAACAGAGATAGCGAACTACGCTAAAGAAAACCAATTAATTGTCGCTATAGGTGACTTAGAAAACATACAGAACCAAGATAAAGGAAAAGCAATGAATCGAAAACTACATAGATTTCCACACTACAGCTTTAGACAAATGCTCGAATATAAACTAAAGGAGAGAGGCATAAAATACGTTGAGGTTAGTGAAGCCTTTACTAGTCAAAGATGTTCACTATGTGGGGAAAAAGGAAATAGATACAAAGGAAGGTTCAAATGCAATAACTGTAATTTGGAAATTGATTCAGACGTTAATGGAGCTAAAAACATTGCACAGCGGGCACTAGGCAAACCTGAAATAAGGTCAATGGTTAGTGCAGGGGCATCTGTGACAAGTCCCATGAACTCCGTAGCGATGACCTAGCCTCTGTACATCAAGCTAGATAAGCGGAGGAGAACCCACGAATTGGCTGGAAGCTCCGTCCTTCAGGTCGGAGAGGATGTCACTAATGAAAGGTTTCATTTTAGTTTACTGGTTCAAATCAAGAGATATCTCAGATCCATGATCTCTGGATCAGATGCACTACTTCAGATCCCTTCATAAAACCCGGGTCAGATAAAGGCAATCAAAAAATAAATAAAGAGTAATCAATTATCATAGTTCAAGTAATAGTAGGAGAATAAGGATATGGATCACCTTTAACGAAGGTTATATTAATTTGGTGAAATAAGATGGAGTCGGAAATAACCAAACTATTAAATCTTGATGTTTATACCCAGACAGGGAGATACATCGGCAAAACAGAAGATGTAATGATTGATATTGAGGACAAAGAAGCTTCTAAATTGGCCGTAGGCAGTTTAGATAATGTTCTTAAAGAAGAATTTAATGGAAAAAAAGGTCTTTTAATACCCTACAGATGGGTTTTAGCCGTTGAAGACATAGTTTTAATCAAAAAGCTACCTAAAAAGATTAGCATAGAGGAAAAAGAAACAGAAAAAGAAACAGAAAAAGAAGAAGAAACAGAAAAAGATTCGGAAGAAAACGAAAGAGAAAAAGAAAAAGTGAAAAAAAAGGATGAAAAAGAGGGGTTATTTGATTACTAATCTTGATCAACATTCTGAGCCCTAATTTTTAACTAATGGTTAGTGAAGTGACCCCTACCTAAATCAGAGATTTAGGAAGGTGTCTTCTCAACCAAAAGATAAAAACCCCTTCAAATCTCTCTGATCTTTTAGGTAATAAGATAAATCAAACGTAACACCTAAATAGCTCGAGATTAAGATAAAAAAAGAAACTAGCAATTTTTCAGTTTTTATCCACCTTTTCTAAACAAAAAGCAATCCCATACTACTCTGAGGATTGGCTAAACCCTCAGACCCCTACAGCTTATAAGGTGTGAAACATCCTCTCCGCCTTAAGAAGAAGGAGCTTCCCTCCATTCCCGTCCTTTCAGTCCACAGTTAAAAACAGTACCGAGAAGTACCATAACAGGCCACCGACCTGTGCATAGGCATTGTTGACGGCTCCCACTCCACATCGCCGACTTCCTACCCACCAGAAACCAAAAAACTGATAGGAAGGGGCCTAGGTCCTAGCTAGGGAGTCCCATTTCCCCAGCTTAGACCTTATTCACTAGGGGAAAGTCCAAAGAATGGAGGACTCTGACATAGGAGCCCTGCCATGCAACCTCCTGAGTCAACTACCCCTACCAAAATCAAAGATTTTGGAAGGGGCTTGTGTATGATAGGACCAGACCACATGTACAATTTAATTATCGGTTTCCTCGGAGAACTTCCGTTACACACAGAGAGGTTCTCGCTCATCTAGAACCGATTCCAAGGGCCAGTTGACCGTGACCCATCCACTTCTGGGAACCGAACATGGTCAGTGGTTCCATCGGCTCTCGCGAGCACGCTTTTGCCCGAAGCGGAAAAGTTCAGGTTCTCAAGCATGGTAGCGTTCCCCGAAGAAGCGGTTTTCCCTCCTTTAAGAGAGTGCCTTAAACCAGGAGCCAACCATTCAAACCCATTGACTTTGACCAAAAATATGTGTTCTAGCCATTTAAGCATTACCTCAATTCCTCTCCCACCTAATCAGAGATTAGGAAGGAGTCTCCTTGAGGTGAAAAGATGAATTCAATCACCAAGAACCCCGTAGGATACCCTTCTCTCCATGACAGAGAGAAATCAGGAAACGGCCTTGTTTCAAAACTTGTCATCACAACCCAACTTCGATTTAAGTTTATTGAATCCACATTTAAGCTTGTTGGACACAAGAGTCGCTGCATCCCCGCCCTAAATGACAGAGTCTTTAGCGATCCATTAAGATAAAACTCTCGACATTCACCCTCATGACAAGCTATGAGGTTCTCTGCCTCACTATACTATAGAAGTTTTTTGTTCTAATCCAATAGTCTTCACTCAAAGCGCAAGATCCAATGTTGATAAGATGACTGAAATAAATTTGATATTAAGCCAAACTCCTTTCCAATATAAGAACCACATTAAAGTCTATCTTCTTACGAAAGAACGTGTTTAAGTTAGGAGGTTCTTCATTCTATTCCAACGGCCTTCAAAAAGTTGTAAGTTATTCCTTTATCTATCATATTAGATTTTATTTCTTCGTTTTTGAATGCTCCAAATTTAGAGACTGGTATTTGGGCTCCGGCCATCCTTGCGTGACCTCCTGCTGAACCGATGTCTTCATATGCTTCCCTGATTACTTCTCCTATATCAACTCTTACGTCCTCTGTTCTTGCAGATATATGTATCATTCCATTTATTAACCCTACAACTACGACTGTTGAGACACCTTCAAGCTTTAGTAGGTAATCTGCTGCCTGTGGTAACGCATCTTTTTCATTTGCTTTTCCAATATTTGATATTAAATAAGAACTATAGATTCTTCTCTTTTTTATTGCCTCTCCAAGTATATTTAGTGTTTCTGCATCCATTGCTGGCGTCTCTATTTTCGTTAGTAATTCTTGATCTGAAAGGTGATACAAGTAATTTGAGGCCGTAAAATCAGCAGTATGTACATTTCTTTTAAAGTTTAGGGTATCGGTTCTTATCCCAAATAATAGAGAGGTAGCTAATTCTGTATCTATAGATATATCTAGTTCTTGTAGGTATTTGGTCATTATTGTAGAGGTAGAGCCTACATCGCTTCTTATATCTACGAAATTGGCCTTTACTTTATCTTTATCGACTTCGTGGTGGTCTATTACAATTGCGGGTTCAAAATCCTCTGGTAGTGGGTTATTTTGGCCTGGGATAGAATGGTCTAGTAAAGCTATTTTTTCAAATCCTTCAACTCCTCCTACTTCTTCGAAACTAAATAACTCGATCTCTAGTACATTTACGAATGCTCTATTTTCTTGGTGGCCTATTTCTCCACTGTAGACTATAGATGCTTCGGTATTTAGGTTTTCACATATTTTTTTAAGCGCTTGAGCACTGGCTATTGCATCTGGATCAGGATTTGTATGTACTAGTATACCAAGTTTACCATTAACGCTATTAATTTCTTCTTTTAGTTCTTTAGATTTTTCTAATGATTTGAATCTCTTTAATTGCCTGGTTACAGATTCTGCTAGTACTTTAGATGGATGTATAACAATATCTGCTCCTAGTTTAGTAAATTTTTCTTTTGTTATAGGATCAAAAGCTCTTATTATAGTAAGTGTTTCAGGGTAATTTTCTTTTATTGATTTTAGAGCCTTTTCGTTAGCTTTAGGATCTGATGATAAAATCAAAAATGACTTTACTTCTTCAAAATCTATATTTAGTTCCTCAAAGTTCCTTATATCCTTTCGATAAGCATGATAGCCCTCATTTCTAAGATCCTCTACCCTATCTTCATCTAATTCTACCGCGAAAAATTTATCATTTCTTTCGTCTAAATACTCAGCTACCATCTTTCCTACGCTACCACACCCAAGTATACCGTACTCTGGCTTAATAGGTTCTTCTTCCTCAGTTTCTGTTGTATCTTCAGACATAGGTTATTTCTTTAATTTTATTGTCCCTAATTTATCTACCTGTTGTAAGCTATTCAACTCTATGTATTCTAGCTTATCTTTTGTTAACTCAAACATTTCTTTACCCTTTTTTGTCCTAATAATAACGGTAGAATGATCCTTTTCAGATCCAACGGATCCGATACTTATATCAGCGTGTTTTGCCTCGAAATCAACGCAAGAACTGCATGCTCTAGGAACACAGGAATCAAATTCGGATATAGGTAATTTTTTCTTATCATCTTTAGTGTTAACCTGAAATTTTCCATTGGTTATAGTCAGATCTTTTATTTCCTCGTTCTTTATTCCTTTTTTCTCAAATTTGTTTTTCAGTTCAACGCTGTTAAAGTTCTGCATGCAGAATACTCCAATGATATATTCGATGCCAAAACCCATTTCCTTTAGCATCCTAGCTGCTTTGCTTTGGCAAGGAGTCCCTACTACCGCAACATCCTCAGAACCCTTAATATCTTGTAATTTTGAAATAACCGGAGTTAGTCCATATTTTGTGCCAGCTGTTTTATTTAATTCATTTTTTGAAGAAACTATTTTAGCTTTTGGTTCAAGGTCGTTTTCCCCACCTACTACTATAGCCTTATCTATTTTATCTTTTTCAAATAATTGAAAGAGTATACTAGTAACTACTCCTCCATCTTGGCTATTTTTTAATATATCTAGCGACTTTGTTTTTGCAGCGAATGCTTTTTTTCTATCAAATCCATCACCATCTTTTTTCACTATTGGACAAGCCTTCGCGCATTTACCGCATTCAAGGCATTTATCTACTAACTTTGGGTAAGGATCCAGAACTAAGCTATCAATAGGACAAGCTATAATACATGCACCGCATCTTATACATTTTTCCTTATCTAAAACAGCTTTCTTTAATTCAAAGTAATTCAAACTACCACTTCTTTTCATGTTTCAGCTCTTCTATATTTGGCCTCTCCGGTGGGTTTGGGGTGGTTTCAGGATAACCTACAGTAATTAATGCCACAGGCCTAATTTCCTCAGGAATATCAAACCTATCTCTCACATATGATTCATCAAATGCTCCTATCCAGCAGGTCCCTAACCCCTCTTCGTAGGCAGCCAGTAACATATTTTGGATTGCAGCCGCAGAATCCTGGATTGAATAAAGATATCTACCTCTATCACCATATTTCTTAGAAGATCTTCGTTGGTTTGCGCAAACGATGATTACTATCGGAGCTTCTTCTACGAATTTTTGGTTAGCTGCTTTCCTTAATTCTTTTTTTCTTTTATCTTCTCTAACCAATATATAGTCTCTGGAGTTTAAGTTTCCAGCTGAGGGAGCCCAATTACCAGCTTCGAGTATTCTATTTAACTTATCATCTGAAACATCCTTTTCTTTATAAGATCTGATGCTTCTCCTTTTCCGTATTGTCTTCATAGTATCCAATATACTTCACCCCTCTAAAAACATCTTTTCTACTATTTTAATTATTAGATGAATAGTTTCCTTTAAAAAAACTCTAAAGAATAAATACTTTTAACTCTAGAAATAATTTAGTTAGACTACCTTCGTCACCAGATTTTTCGAGGTGAACAAAATAACTAGATTCAATCTTGAGTTAAAAGACATCCCAGGGCAGTTAGTCGAAGTATTGGAGCCTTTTTCCAAATATGGAGCTAATATCGAAAGTGTAGTTCATCACAGAGAAAAAAAGACTCCAAGAGGTAAAGTCCCAGTTGAAATCAAGGTTAGAGTAGAAGAAGATAGACTAAAAAAAATAACTAAATCTCTTAAAGAGAAAGAAGTAGAAATAGTCGAAATAGACGAAAAAACCGAAATTACTTCTTTTAACATTATTCTAATCGGCCATGTTTTACATACTGGAATAAAAGATACTATAAATAGAATCGATCAAACAGGTTATGCAGAAGTAGTTGATTTATCCCTATCAATGCCAGAGATAAAGGAAAAATCCTCTGCTATGCTAAGGCTAGAATTAGAAGCCCCAGAAAAGAAAAACAAGGTTTTGGATATATTAAATGAGATATCTGAAGAAAAAGACTTAGAAGTTATTAAAGAGATTAGTGTGTGATTTTAATGAATGAGATGAAGATCCTGATCCGTGGATTTGGAACTGTTGGACAGGAAGTGGCTCGAGTGCTAGATAAAAAACGAAATGTGTTCAAAGATAAATTTGGATTAAAATTCGATTTAGTAGGAGTTGAAGACTCTAAAGGGTCTGCATTATCTGAAGATGGATTAAATATAGAAAGATTACTATCAACTAAGAAGAAAACTGGTTCGATAAAAGAAAAAGGTGATAAACTAGGTATCAATGAGATCAACTATGATCTGTTGATCGAATGCACCCCCACCAACATCAAGGACGGAGAACCAGGATTATCAAATATACTTAATGCCCTAAAAGATGGGAATGATGTAATAACCTCTAATAAAGGCCCTCTCGCATTAAAATGGAATAAATTAGCAAAAACAGCTGAAAAAAATAATGCCAAACTAAAGTTTGAGGCCACAGTTGGAGGAGCTATCCCTATAATAAATTTAGCAGAAAACTCTTTAGCAAGTAATAAGATTTCAAGTATTATAGGTATACTAAATGGAACATGTAACTATATTTTAACAAGAATGGCAGCAGAATCTCTTCCCTACGAGCATGTACTTAACGAAGCACAGGATCTTGGAATAGCAGAGTCAGATCCTACCTATGATGTTGAGGGAATAGATACTGCTCTTAAGATGGTCATAATTGCAAACTCTATTTTAGGAGCTGAAGCAAGCTACCAAGATGTAGATATTAAAGGTATAAAAGAGATAACCACTGAATCCCTTGAGCTAGCTGAAGAAAAGAACAAGACCATAAAGCTATTAGGAAAAGCAGATAAAGAAAAAATCGAAGTAGAACCAAGAATGGTGCCAAAAGACCATCCTCTCTCTGTTGGAGGGACATTAAATATCGCAACACTTGAAACAGACCTAGCAGGAGAGATAACCGTTACGGGAAAAGGAGCAGGAGCAAGTGAAACAGCTAGCTCCGTAATCAGCGATCTAATTGAAATATGGAAGGAAAGAAATTAATTATTCAAACCTAATTTAGTCTTTTCTTTAATAAAACGAGTTAAAGACATACCAAAGAAAGATATTAATATACCTCCCATAATTGAAAAAGCAAGATACTTCGAAGCTGCTATAACCGAAGC
Source organism: Candidatus Methanohalarchaeum thermophilum (assembly GCA_001914405.1). Taxonomy (GTDB): domain Archaea; phylum Halobacteriota; class Methanonatronarchaeia; order Methanonatronarchaeales; family Methanonatronarchaeaceae; genus Methanohalarchaeum; species Methanohalarchaeum thermophilum. Next base: position 444,680 of record MSDW01000001.1, on the reverse strand, counting down.
TTGTCCAGAAATTTTTATTATATACTCAGTACCTCCCCATATTACTAGTCCAGCTCCAAGGCTAAAAAAAGGAAGTACAGTGTATCTCCAAATTAATTTTGATTTCTTTATATATTCGTCCAACAATTTCCCTACCAGAACCAGTATACTAGAAACTACAAACCACCATATAGAAGATCTAACTATCTGCGATATCATTAAAATCGTTACATCGGACGATAAAATCCCTAACCAAGTTAAATATCCCTGTATTAATCCAACTATAAATATAATAAACCCAGAAACATAAGTCACGAAAGATATACTACCAGAGGTCAAAGACCTCTTCACCTCTTGGTAAAAACTGTACAATACTTCATCTCCTCCAACAGCCCTAAGAATCATGTAAAGACCTATAACAAGAAAAATCCCGCTTATTGCAAACTCAGCCGCATTAACAAAATTAAAAATCGAGTAAACTAAAAAAGCTAAACCTATTGGTATAAAAAAAGTCCTCATTACCTTTGGATCATTCATAAACCTCTTGACTAAATAGTAAGTTGTTTCCAGATCCTGGCTTTGACGAACAATCACTCTCTTAATGGACTCGATCTCAAGCCTAGATTCCACTATAGGAATAACATTTTCATCCTCAGCACCATCAGTTACCACAATAGCTTTATTAGCACCTACCTTTTCTAACACCTCATCAATCTGCCTTGATATCTCTTGATCCGATTTTACCCCTAGATTTTCAGACCCAGTTATCGTTGCTAGAACAGCATCATTTCCTATCTCCTTAGCCACCTTTATACCCGCATATATAGCATTTACATCAGAGTCCTCAGGATCTGATAGGGCTAATTCTCTTACAGCACTTAAGTTCTGATCAACGCCTATTATTGGCCCTAATCTACCTGTTTTAGCACCAACATCATTATCCCTATCTATACAAAGTACAACCGTTTTCATCTAATTGCCCATTAAATAAAAGTAATTTATACCAAATATAATTTGCCAAAAAATTATTCTACAAGTCAACTACCCCTACCAAAATCAGAGATTGGAGGGGGCTTTCCTGCGACCTTATCCTCTCAGAAGCAGAGGAGTTTGTTTTATCACCGAACTTGTCCCATGCATTCGGTTAAAAGGGAACTTATGCTTTGAGGGAAGAATTAGATTAGGCAACTACGCCATATACTAACTTAACTTTTAGGGTAGTTCCTCTTATTCACTCTAATAGCTTAGCTTCACGCTACCCGCTACACCATCCTCAGAGCTGAAAAACCCTAAATTTGGGTTACCTTAGCTCGTTTCCTTTCCAAACCAGTCCAGCCTGTGATATACTCACAAAGGCAAACAGGACTGCTGTTTGTTGTTGAGACAGTAACCCCCAACCAAACTGCCGTTAATGGCAATTTGGGCGTTCCAAATCCTAAAAATGCATCAGATTCATCCCACTACCCAACCTAAATCCCAATAGAATTGAGAAAAGGGGGTCCTCTCCGATGAGAAATAAAATAAGATAAAATAAAAATAGGAATAGCTAAATCTGTTTTTATAATTTATACTAGCCCGGCTCTTTGTAGTAACATTAAATCTTCTGTATCCAATTTTTCTCCATTTTTGAATTTTTCATAGAGTTCTTCTGCTTTTTCTTTGACTTCTTCTTTTTCTTCTTTTTGTTCTCTCTGTTTTTGTTGAACTTCTTTTTTCTCTTTGTTCTCTTTTAATCCCTTAATAACTTTGTTGAAGTCCTTGATGTCCTTTCTTGAACTTATAAGTTCACTATGATAAGAGTTAGCTTTTTCTTGGGCTTTAACGAATTTTTCGTGTGCTTCATCTGCTTCTGCTCTAATCTCGTCTGCCTTATCAAAGTGATTTATCATTTTTTCATGCATTTCTTGGGCTTTTTCGGCGTACTTAGTTACTTCATCGTGTAAATCCGAGGCCTCGTCTTTAAGTTCTTCAATCTCATCTAACTTTTCGCTTAGCTCTTCATTTTGCTTTATCTGTTCCTTAGCTTCTTGATATTGATTCTTAAGATCTGATATTTCCTCGATAACCTCTTTCTCTCTGTCTGAGCTAAGAACCTGAGTTTGTTGTTCAAACTCTAATTCTTCTATTTTTTCTTTAATCTCTTCGGGTGGAGGACCCTCATAATCTATCTCGCTTCTAACTTCCTCAATCTCTTCATAGAGTTCATTTATTTCTTTGTTAATCTTTTCTCTCTGTTTCTTTTTCTCTTTTACTTTCTTATTGAATTTATCTCTTTCTTGTTTAAATTCCTGTGCCTTTTCCGCGGCTTCTCTTGCTTTTTCGTTTAATTCATCTCTTTCTGAAGAGTAATTACTCGCCTTCTGGTTGTATTCATCTCTTTTTTCCTCAAGTTCCTGTATCTTTTCCTCTAAGCTCTCTTTTTTCTTCAATAATCGCTCAAGCATATATTATCCCTGTGTTTTTGATAGAACACTTATATGAAAACCTAAAACAAGCCCACACCTTACTAAGGAGCGGCAAATTTCTATCCCAATGACCTACTTAAAGAGTATACAGCAACCAAACTTTCGTATCGTCATTAAATAGTAACCCTTAATTTACTTAAATGCTTCTTTTACAATCACTGAAAAATATTCAACAAATGCACCTAATACAATTTTTAACATAATTTTCAGGGCCTATCGTAACATCCTCCCAAACGCTTAAAGACATTGGGGCACCAACCAGTGTGACATCCTCACCCACCAAATCTAGCGATTAGCATAGGTATATATAACCATTTTAACATAAATTACCAATTACCTCTCCGAATTAAGTTCTAAAAACCGGGTAACCAATAGTGGCTTCAGACCCAGTCCCAAGAACTTTCACTCTGCAGTAGGAACTCTAGCCATATCTAATGAAGAACCAAATCCCCACTATCAAATACACTTCCACATAACCCATCCCGGAAAATCGGGGTTTACTACAAAAAAATCATAAATTCCAAAATTAATAATTCAGCAAATCCAAAACAAAGAATTAGACAAATTATTTCTTAATTAAATAGTTAAGTCTTCTTTTTGTACAATTGTATTCAATCATCCAAACAAATTTATGATTTATAAAAAGATGTAGTATTAAGAGATGTGAACTACCCCTACCTAATCAAAAGATTTAGAAAGGTGTCTTCTCAGTCAAATAGATAATGCTTTAGTTTTTTTAAATTTAAATCTAGTATGTTATCTTATTTATTTACTAGGTCTATATATTTGTAAGGATTGGCTCTTTTACCTTCGTAGCAATAATGTAGGTCATTAAAGCTTTCTTTTAGTTCAATAACTTTTTCTTTTATCTTATCTTGTTCAGTTTTTTCCATAACTAGATCAGCGATCCATTTAGAGAGCATTTTCATTTCTTCTTCTTCCATGCCTAATCTAGTTAGCTCCTGTACTCCTAATCTGATCCCGGATTCTGTTTCTCCTACTTTATCAGAGGGAATAAGATTTCTGTTTACGATTATGTTGGCTTCTTCTAATTTATTCGCTACTTTCCTTCCTGAATCAAATCTTGAAACATCAACTAACACTTGATGAGAAGAGGTGAATCCATTTTGTTTACCCATAACATCCAAACCTTTATTATATAGATTTTCAGCTAATGCTTTAGCATTATCTATTATCTGAGTGGCATAATCCTCTGCAAAATATTTCATTTCTCCTAAAGTTACTCCTAAGGCAGCTACATGATGTAAATGATGGTTGCTGACTAATCCAGGAAAAATTGTTTCTTTTATTTTTTCTTCGTATTTACTTGAACCATATATTAAGCCACCTTGAGGCCCGGGAAAGGTTTTGTGTGTGCTTCCAGTAACTAGATCGGCTCCTTCCCTGAGCGGATCCTGAAATTTTCCTCCTGCGATTAGTCCAAGAACATGAGCTCCATCGTAAATTATTTTAGCTCCTACATCTTCAGCAGTTCCTTTTATTTTTTCTATTGGATGAGGAAATAAAAAAACTGATCCACCTAAGAGTATTAAATCCGGTTCAATCTTTTTTATTTTTTCTAGAGTTTTTTCTACCTTTATATTGAGTTTTTCTTTATCAAATGGTATTTTATTGATGTCGAATTCCCTTAATCCAGCAGCTGAATGTTTTCTATGTGATATGTGGCCACCATCTGGAACAGATAAAGACATCAACTTATCACCAGATTCGAACAATCCAAAAAAAGCAGATAAGTTTGCTAAAACTCCAGATATTGGTCTTACATCAGCAAAATCTGCATTAAACATTTCTTTCGCTAAATTGGTTGCTTCTACTTCTACTTCGTCAATATACCTGCATCCCTGGTAATATCTTTTACCTGGTTCCCCTTCGGCATATCTGTGGGAAAAATCCGATATCAACATTTCCTTTGCAAGTGGGGAAAGCAAATTTTCACTGGCTATTAAAGGAATAGATTCCTTCATTAACTTATGATGTTTTTTGACTTCCTTTCTTATTCTTTTAACTTCTTCCGAAACCAAACAAAACCCCTCATATAACTAGTAAAAATATTTTAAATAGAATTATATTTTTACCAATAATTAAATTTTTTTGAAAAAATAATTTAACTTATTGGGTAAGAAGTCCTCTTCCTCACGGAACGGACGTGGAGTTAGGTTGAGGATGAATCACCCGAACCAATAAAAAAGTTGATGAAAAAACCACCTAATGGAGTACGACTTGGATAGTTCATCCCAATCAGTCTACAGCCTGAACTACCATCCAATACTGGTAGTAAAGTACAGACGGGAGATTTTCGATAACGAAGAGATAGTGGATGAACTGAAGAGTCGAACCAAAAAACATCAGCGGGAACTACGGTGTAGAGATAACAAATCAAGAAGTAGATCAAGACCACCCCCACATCCTGTTTTCCTCAAAACCTACCAACTGACTTGGTCAAGTTCATCAACGCACTCAAAACAGGGACAAGCAAGGCCATCAAGAATCGCTTCGACATCAGTGATAAACTCCGGAAAGATGTGTTTTGGAGCAACAGCTACTGCCTAATAACCACAGGAGAAGTAACACTCGACCAACTCAAAGAATATGTAGAAAACCAAGGTGAAGAAGAATGAGTCTTGAAATCATTGATTCTGATGACCACCCCGACAAAGTATCTCCATGTCCTGTATGTGGAGATGAAATGGTGAAAGAATGTGCCAACTGCGGGACATGGATTTGCAAAACCTGTAGCACAACTCTGCCATTTGATGCAATAGGAGAAAAAGTCGAAGCAGTTGAATAGAAGCTATAAATATCGTCTCTATCCTTCAGAACAGGATAAAGAAGAGTTGGAAAAGCACTTGGATTTGTGCCGACAGGTTTACAACCATTTTCTCGAAGAACTGAACGAGACTGAGGAGATTCCTTCTCGGTACGAGTTGCAGAAGCAGCTTCCAGAACTCAAAAACGAGTGGGAAGAGTTGCAGCAGGTTCACAGTAAAGTCCTGCAAATGGTGCTAAAACAGTTATACGACAACTTGAAATCTCTTTCCGAACAGAAAAAGAACGGATACAAGATCGGAAAACTCCGATACAAAGGTGAAGGATGGTACAAAACCATAGAATACAATCAGTCAGGATTCAAACTGAAAAAGACAGAAAACCGCTTGGACAGACTCAAGCTCTCCAAGATAGAAGAAGTACCGATTAGGCTTCATCGAGAGATCGAGGGTGAGGTCAAAGGCGTAATCTTGAAGCGAGATAGTGCAGGTGATTGGTACGCCATCTTCCAGACCGAGCAAAAACCTGAAACCGATACTACTGATTCTGAGAATTTGGAGGCTGTAGGTATTGATCTCGGTATCCAGAAATTCATCGTAGACAGTGATAGCAACCGAATCGAACACCCGAAAAATGTAGAGAAAGCAGAGCAACGATTGAAGAAAGAGCAGAAAAACCTGAGTAGAAAAGAAAAAGGCAGCAACAACTACGAGAAGCAGAAGAAGCGAGTAGCCAAGCTCCACAAGCGAGTGAAGAATAGGCGTATGGACTTTCTCCACAAGCTATCCAACGCCTATGTACGAAACTACGATAAAATAGTATTAGAAGACCTGAACATCTTCAGTATGGTTCAGGGAGAAATGAACTCGAAAAACACGCTTGATTCCAGTTGGAGAACATTCATCCAGCTACTACTGTACAAAGCTGAGAACGCTGGTACAGAAGTAGTACTGGTTGATCCGAAAGATACGAATAAAGAATGTTCTTAATACGGAGTCAAAACTGACAAAAATCTATGGCAAAGAGAACACAAATGTCCAAGCTGCGGCTACACCACGGACAGAGATTATAACGCAGCACAGAATATTTTAGACAAAGGACTTGCCAAAGTCACGCCTGCGGAGACTGCAACCTCTACAGACGCAAAGAACTCAGAGTCTTTCTGTGATGTGTCTGCAAGTTGTGTCATTGAAACAGGAAGCCCTCTCCATACCAAGACGTAGCCGAGATATGGTAGCGGGTAGTTCACAACTCCAAAGAACTACCTAACCCACATAAGACCAATCAACTAAATCACCAAAAAACAAAAAACCCAAAAGTCTTCCAGTATAAGATAAATTTAAACTAACAATAGACATTTTACTTACTTGGAAACAAAATGAATGTTGGAGTAGCTAAATTTGGCAATATAGGTTCCAGCTTTATCGATTTGCTTTTAGATGAAAGAGCTACTAGGAAAAATCTCGAGATTAAGGTAGCTGGCTCAGGCTCCAAATTAGATAAAAAAAGCTGTCTATCTGCTTTAGATTCCCTACTTAATTTTGATCTAGACCTAGTGCTAATTATCAGCCCCAATCCAAAACTCAAAGGACCAAAGGCCGCTAGAAAAAAGACCAAAAAACAGGACATACCCGTTATAGTAATCGGTGATGTCGTTGATAAGGACCTAAAAAACGAGCTAGAAGAAAATAAATTTGGCTATATACTCTTAAAGAACGATCCTTTAATTGGCGCAAGAAGAGAATTCCTAGATCCCATCGAAATGGCCGATTTTAATTCAAATATACTCAAGATCCTAGCACTTTCAGGTGTTTTTAGAAAAATACAGTCAGAGTTAGACCAAGTAATAAACCAACCTCAAGAAAACAAAAACAAGCTACCAAACATAGTTATAGATGAATTCAATGCTACAAAAAATGAATTTGACAACCCATACGCCAGATACAAAGCAATCGGAGCACTAAAAATAGCTAAAAGCGTCGATAAAACAAACCTTAAGGGATGTTACAAATATGAAGACCCAGACAAGTACATACCTACAGTTGCTTCCACTCACGAAATGTTAAAAGCAGCAAAAGATCTAGTCGAAGAAGCCAGAGAAATAGAAAAATCAAATGACACCGTAAAAAGAACTCCTCATAAAAAAAATGGTAATATAATTGAAAAAAGAAAAATCCAAAAATAGTCTTTCCTTAAATTAATTATTCTTTTTTACCAGACCTTACCAGATCTCCTTCTTTATCTATATAATATAAGTAACTATCAAAATCCGGTTTTATATCAGTTTCTTTTATCTCTTTTTTCTCAAGATCTCCATCATCCTTCCCTTTATTCATCTTCGATTTATAAACGCTAAGTGTCTTCCCCTTCTTTTCAACAAAATAAATCCATCCCTTCTCTTTTTCAAGATCCAATTCCTTTATCTTCTCTGCCAACATAATCTACCTCCATACTAAAAACATAAGACCGATTTTACTAAAAAACAAGCCATACATTAAGTGCCCCTCACAGCAAGCTGTGGGGCTTCCGGTATAGCCCTTATTCAAAGAGTAGTTTGTGGCTTGATATCAAATTTATCTCAGTCACCTGATCAACATTGGATCTTGCGCTTTGAGTGAAGATTATTGGATTAGGCTTATGCCATATACTAACTAAAAAATCGTTCTCTTATTCCTTAACGGATGCTCCACACCAACCACTACCCCCTCCCACTTTAAAAACTGTTTCGAGCCTTCCTATCCATACATTCACTTACTTTGCTTTTATCTTAATGGTTGAGAAGACCCTCTTCCAAAATCTTTAATTTTGGTATAGGGATGAATCAACTCCAATAAGAGTTAAATGTCTCCATGTCTTAGGTTTTGGTGTAGGCAGGGTTTGTGGCCGAAGCCAAAAGCCCGTGGACAGATTGAGAGTTCTGGTTACCAAGCTCGCTGGCTGAATCGGGAAACTCCCCATAGAAAGCTTCCTAGATAAGGGCCGCCCAGGACTGAGATTGGATGACGGCGGTAGGAAGTAAAACCCTTTAACTCTGGAAGCCCCCCTCAAAATCCCTTGAGTTAGGTAGGGAAGGAAGTCACACTTGGCTCTTGTTTCAAAGCCAAGTCCACGGAACATATTCCGTGTAAAGTGGGATCGCTTTTTGTTTAAAAAAAGGCAGACAAATCCAACCAACTGCCATTTCAACTTTTAACAACATTTGAACTATTATTTAAGTGTTACGACATCCAGCCCCACGCCAAACCATGGGGTTTTCTGCCTTACTCTGAGTAGAAAATAAGTTTATTTTTCAGAGTAAACCATTACATATGCATCGTCTCCGTTTACATAATAGTTTCTTGCTATATTCCGTTTATCAAATCCATAATTCTCGTAAAATTCTAACGCTCCATCATTAGTTATTCTGACATGGCACCACAGATTTTTGTGGTTACTTTTAACTCTATTAACCAACGCTGTGCCTATTCCCTCTCTAGTATAATCTGGATGGACGCCAAAAATTGATATATATCCATTATTACGGCAAATTATAAATCCTACTACTTTTTCGGTGTTTTCTGCAATAAATGACTTATTTGCACTAAAGTCAGCCGAAAATGTTAGGAAATCCTGCCTCAGCATTCCTTTCTTTCTTCGGCATTTCTCCTTAACCCTCCAAGCAGGGATTAGATCCTTTGAGTTCGCTTTCCGAATTTTGACTTCCATATTCTTAGTATCTATCCCAGAAAAACTTTAAATCATTTAACCAACATCCTTTACTTAGACATGTTAGACAAAAGAGAACTCGATAAAGTTGATAGAGACGGAATGCTTGACGACATAAAGAAATTTCCAGATATGTGTGAAAAAGCTTATCAACCTACAGAAATTGATACAAAGAACATCAGAAACATAGTAATAACTGGTATGGGAGGATCAGGAATAGGAGGAGATCTATTAAAGGCGCATCTAAGGGATAAACTAGATATACCTATTATTGTCAACAAAAACAGTAACATACCAAATTTTGCAGATCAAAATACCCTATTCTTTGTAATAAGTTATTCAGGAAATACAAAAGAAACTATAAAAGCATACGAACAGGCAACGAAAAAAGACTGCAAGATAAAAGCTATCACTTCCAACGGAAAACTAAAAGAAAAAATAAGAAATCCACAGAACATAATCCATCAACCACCAAAAAATATTCAGCCAAGAGCAGCATTACCACACCTATATCTACCTATGCTAGCTACATTACAGAAAAACTTCGGTCTCAAGCAAACAAACATACACGAAACTAAAAAAATTTTACAGGAAATTCTAGAAAAAAACAAACCAAAGACCAAAAAACAAAAAAACCAAGCCAAAAAACTGGCTATAGAACTAAAAAATACTATACCAATAATTTATAGTCACACATACCTTAAACCTGTAGCTTATAGATGGAAATGCCAACTAAACGAAAACTCCAAAACCTATGCAACAAGCAATTACTATCCAGAACTAAACCACAACGAAGTCGAAGCAATGTATAAAAATAACCCTCAGATCAAAGACCTAGCCGTATGTATAATAAAAGATAATAAACCCAAAAAACAGACTAAAAAAAGTATCAATGCAAGCAAAACCGTATTAAAAAACGCAAAAAAGATCTTAACAATAGAAACAAAAGGTAAAAAAAGATTAACCAAAACACTATCGACAATATTAATCGGCGACCTTACTTCACTATACCTAGCTATATTGAAAAAAACAAATCCCTCACCAGTCAAAAACATACAAAAAATAAAAAGAAAAACACAAGAGTAAGTAATGGAGGTAATAATTTGAAAGAAAAGAAAAAAGCTATATACACCATATTTTTGGCAGTTACATTAGCAATATCCTACGACTTAGTGATCGCAATCGGAGGATTTAGAGATATAATCGGAGTTTTTCTTTTAATTGCACTAGTACTCGTTTTTATATTCATAGATAATATCATAGAATATCTCTATCAGCCTCAAGAATAAAAACCTTTTCTATCAAGGGAACTACCATTTGGCTTACTCTTTTTCCGCATATGAATAAAAAAGGTTCCCCAATGACCCTAAGCTTATATGGACTTTGTCTTTCCTATTTTGAGTCTATACCCTATCACTCAATCACCCAGGAACTACCATTCCTCTGTACGGTTATTAGGTTAGTTTAGGTTAGGTATTAGGGAACCTGCAAGAAGACACGTCTGTAGCTCCGCAATATTCCACCAGTACCACCTAAGTTTAACTTAAGATTGAAAAAACGGAAAAAAGGTGGGAAGCCAACAACCTCAAATCGTTGGAGGATATCAGTCAAACTAATTAAAATGTTACAGTTGATTCATATTCTAACCTGAAATCAGAGATTCAAGAAAGAACCCTTTTTAATCACTAAGATAAATTAAGAAGTCATTTCAAAAGTGTTAAGTGGCTTCTACTTTTAGGTTCATAGAAGGGGATGGATTTAGAGTTCAGGAGAGCTAGAGGACGAGCATTGGAGGTTTATAGACCCTGTTCTATTCTAGTCACCTCAGAAATCAGTAGGCCAAGGAGCAGACGATAGAAGAACAATTAACTGAACTGCTTTATGTGCTAATAACTGGCTGTAAGTGGAGCGAATGTGCCTAAGAAATACGGATCCTTATGTCACAGCATAGGAGACGCTTAAAAAAATGGCAAGAGAAGGGAGTCTAGAAAGAAATAGTCAAAAAGCTACAAGTAAAAGCATACAGAGAACAGAGAAATGAAACTCAAATAAAGCAGAATATAGACTCAACTACAGTGGAAGCTAAAAAAGAGGGAAAAGAATAGGATACCAGCGGCTACAAGAGCAAGAAAGAGGACTAAAACTCATGCTCGTAACCACAAAGGGCAGTTTACCTCTATCCATAAAGGTCTTTAGAGGAAACAGCCATAACTCAAATCTATTCAAGTCAAGGACACAGTTGAGGAGATAAAGAAACAAAACAGGGGCCGAGACCAAAAACCAGACCAAAAAAGTTGCTAGCAACTTCAGCCCTATGACACAAAAGAAAATAAGAGACTATCTGAGAAACAGAAACATCAAAGAGTAATATTCCCAAGAACCGGGAGAAACATAAAGACAAAAAAGAAAGAAAAGACCAACAAGATTCAATAAAGACTCATACAAGGATAAGAAATCAGTTGAGAGATTCTTCACCTAGCTAAAGAACCTTCAAAACAACCACAATCAGACACAGAAAGACTAATCAAAGTCATCCAAAGCATTCATCAACATAACATACATCCTCATACTATGAAAAGTTTTGAAATAAGTTCTAAGATAAAAAGATAATTAATTCGTTAGGGATTGAAGACTTTAATTTTTGTTTCCTGTGGTAATTTTTTGGGTACATTGTACGGGTTGCTTACTCTGGATACATTGGAAACTAGTTCAGTGAATTTTTCCACCCTGTCTATTGGTATGTTTAACCCTGGGACCTTGTAGTGCATTGGTATAGCTATACTTGGATTAATCTCTTCTACTACCTTTTTAGCTTCTTCAGCATTTATGGTAAAGTTTCCTCCTACCGGTACAAATAATATATCAACTTTTCCTATCTCTCTTATCTTTTTCTGGTCTAATTCATGTCCTAAATCCCCTAGATGGCAGAAATTAATTCCATTAATATCTATATTGTAAACTATGTTCTCTCCTCTTCTTTCGCCTTTTGATTTGTCGTGATATGTCTTTACTCCGTTAATCTTGACGCCTCTCATCGATGTATATCCCAGTTCAGATATCTTTATTGGATTTCCTGAAACTATGTCAGTTGCATTATGGTCATAGTGGTCGTGTGTGACTAGAACAATTGACGCCTCAACATTGGGTTTCTCAAGTCCTACAGAGTTACCATCGTGTGGATCTATTACGATGTTTTCTTCACCTTTAATCTCAAAGCACGCATGACCCCACCATTTTATTTTCATATTAATACCTCTCTTAGATGTCTATTTCTATTATTACATGTCAGCTACCCATTCCTAGCGGAGTGGGCTTGTCGGTGGACTCCAGTTCAAACTCCAAACCGGAGTAGATGTTGGACACGTCATTCACGTTAACCATCCCCAACCTAAGGGCAAGCTGACTGTAGCCCAACTCATCGAGGCGTTTGCCCGATGGTAAAGCTAATAGAGTCTAAATCGATGTCCTCCGCTTTCTCCTATATTGAAAATGTCGTTTCTTTTAGGTGTAATGGGTATACTTTATCTTCTTTAGCTTTTTGCTTATATCTATCCATCGCTTGCTTTGTCGCTGAGTACAAGTCATTTGTAATTCCTTGTATATATCCTCGTGCGTTGCTAAACTCCTTGATCAGTACCCCTCTTTCTTTTGGCCTAATCCTGTATCTTACAAATTATCGTCTTCTCACTCTTCACTTTATTCACTTACTGTTCTTGGTTCTCTACGTATTGTTTTAGTTGGCTGAGTGTTACATTCTCCTGTTGTTACTAGACAGTGAAATCCTCTTCGATTTAAAGGGACAGAGCTTCCCTCCATTCCCGTTCTTTCAGCCCACGGTTAAAGACAGTACCAAGGGAAATACCATGACAGGCCACCGACCTGTGCATAAGCATTTTTGACGGCTCCCACTCCACATCGCCGACTTCATACCTACCAGAAACCAAAAAGCCGATAGAGAGAGACCTAGATCCTAGCTAGGGAGCTCCATATTTCCAGCTTAATGTTTTCGCTAGGGAAAGCCCAGCTAAGGAGCTGGAGGGCTCTATCACAGGATCCCTTGTTTGTGCAACTTACTTAGAGGATTCAACTCCAAGAACCCCGTAGTGCGCCCTTTCTCTCCTTGGCAGAGAGGACTCAGAGAACCGTCTTACCCCAAGGCTTGTCACCACGATCCAACTTAGATTAAATTTATTGAACTCATATTTAAGCCTGTTGGACACAAGGGTCGCTGCATCCTCGTCCTAAAGGGCAAGGGTCATATCGACCTATTAAGATAACTCTCCGACTAGAACAAGTAATCCCATACTTCATCCTCTATATTGAAACTGTGCTGTGTCTTATTTGCTTCTGCTCGTCCTCTTTTTAATGTATTTATGAATTTGGTTAGATTTGTCGTAGGTTTAGCAGAGAATATTTTGTGAGTGTGATCTTTATCTATTCCTAGTTCTTTATCTCTATATACCGTAATACTCCGCTCTTCTTCTTGTTCTATACTTTAGCTCATATATTATACCTTCTTACGTTAATATACTTCTTCTATATTCGACTGTAAGGATCAATTGATAATTTAGGCTGTAAACCGGATGAGATGACTTATTGAGATCACTCTCCTATATTTTGGGTCCATCAAAGATAAGACAACCAAACTTGTGAACTACCCCTACCTAACTTGTTTCTCTTGTTAGGAAGGAGCTTCCCTGTTCAACCACATGACTTACTGGAACCGAAGTTCCAGCAGACGTCGATGTGTCCGAGGGCTTTAACTTCGAACAGTCCCTGCCCAACCAAGTTAATAGCCTTGTTTACGATATTTATAGATGCATTCAAACCTCGGTCAATTTCTAAACCACATTCCTTACGTTTGCGAGTTCTATCTGATAGTTCTTTATCCACCTTATTACCACAATTTAAATTCGAGCAACTCTTTGCAGTGTCTCTTGCCTCTACCTCTACATACTTGCCCACCAGCTCACAAAGCTTTATAAACAACCATAGAAACAAACTCACCCCAAACATAATCAACTATACACCTACCTAAGACACTACTCCCCCCTCCAATAAGTTCTTACCATCCAAATCCTCCCACCGCTACCACACCATACCTATCAACATATACTCTTAACAGTTCATGCAAAAAATCACTTCATGCATCCCCCAGTTTCTTATAAGCTCTCGCCAACCCCCTCTTTTGCTTCTTCCAATTACTGCACCCCCCTCCTTTCCAAATAATTTCCTCTACTCTTTCCCAACCCCCCAAATTTCCCTTCCAACACAATTTCAAAATCCTATACCCCTCTACCCTCACCATCAGCCAAGAAATTAGATACATTTAGATCTATCCCTAATTATGTCACTATCTTCCGTAACTGATTCTTTATCAAGTTTCCCAACTTCCAGTCAGAGCATAACCCCCCACCCACCACAACTACATTCCCTTATTTACCACACCTTTAACCTCAAAATCCTCTGAAATTAGCCTACGAAAAATCACAGGTAATCCCCCCTACCCCCAATAGACACATAATTCCTCTTTCTTAACCTATTTTACAGCCCAACTGATTGATCTTCAATGCTATTAATCAAATTCATGTACCTCAACTTTCCAACCTCCTCTCCCTCCCCCTTTTTTGTATTTAAAGCTTTAATCGCGCCATATATCCTCCCAACAATCTGCTGAGCAGCCCTTGAATACACATTTTAAAACTCAGAATTCGATATCTTCCTCCACTCCGGTAACCCATCATACATCTCATATTTCTTCATCAATTCACCTAAATTATTTAGTATTTCCAGTACCTTATTGTAAATGCCTTTATATACCTTAAAGTGCTTCTTTAACCCTTCTCTGTTCCCTTCTGTTAAATTAGCAGCTTATTCATATAAGAATGATTGCAAAGACACCACAAACCCATTCATATACTTATACCTCAAATAACTATAACCGATTCATCACCCACCCAAACCACAGATCTAGAAAAATGTCTTCTCAACCAGCTAGATAAATGCTACATGTGATTTAACTTCCTACCCGAAATCAGAGATTTGAGGAGGGTTTTTCCCACCAAACGAGTTTAAATGTCTATCACTTGAAGTTTTAGAGTTGAAGTGACCCACATGGCAAGCTATGGGTTATCTCTATTTTCCTATTATAGTTTTTTTGGATACTTAACTTGCTTTTAAACCTCGATCTCTAGGTCTAGTTCTTCGGTTAGTTCTTGGTATCTATTTCTTACTGTTACCTCTGTGGTGTTAGTAGCTTCAGCTACGTCTTTTTGAGCTCTTTTTTCTCCACAAATTACGCTTGAGATATAAATAGCTGCTGCAGCTATTCCAGTTGGACTTCTTCCACTTGTTAATCCTTTTCTAGCTGCTTTTTCTAATATCTCTTCAGATTTGAATTGTACCTCTTTTGATAGATTTAATTTACTACAGAATCTTGGTACGTATTCCTTGGGGGAGGAGGGTGAAAGCCTTAATTCTAGTTCAGATGCTATAAACCTATATGTCCTTCCTATCTCCTTTCTTGAGATTCTTGCAACCTCAGATATTTCGTCTAATGTTCTAGGGACGCTATTTTCTCTACATGCTATGTATATAGCGGAAGCTACTACTCCTTCTATACTTCGGCCCTTTATTAGATCTGCTTCCGCAGCTTTTCTATATATCATAGAGGAATCTTCTTGTATGTTTTTTGGTATATTTAATTGTGAAGCTATTCGATTTAATTCACCTAAGGCTAAAGCTAGATTCCTTTCTTTTGCATCAGATATTCTAGCTTGTCTATGCCATTTTCTTAATCTATAAAATTGTGTTTTTTTATTCGAGGATATAGAATTACCATATTCGTCTTTATCTTTCGTACTTATTTGTGTTGACAGCCCCTTATCGTGTGTCATAGTTGTCATTGGGGCGCCAACTCTGCTTCTTTCCTCTTTTTGTTCGTTATCAAAGGCCCTCCATTCGGGGCCCGTATCTATAAACTCTTCATCTATAACTAATCCACATTTTTCGCAAACTAATTCAGCTCTTTCGTAGTCATGAGAAAGCTTATTACATTTACACTCTGGACATTTAGCAGTTTCTTCGTATTCTCCAATAGAAGTCCTACCCTTATCCTCTCCTCCTGAATCCGGAACCAAAATTAATCCCCCATTTAGGAAAAAATATCTAACAAAGTTTTTCTGGAAACTTATTTTGTTAAGCTTTAACATACTTAACTAAAACATGGAAATTATAAAAACTTTTGAGTTAACTAACATTTATTAAAGATCTTTAGGATGTTGGGTTCTTTATTTAAAGAATTCTGCAAGAAAACATGAACCCTTTTAAATAACTTAACAAGCGATAGACCTCTAATAAAAGCCAGTAAAACAAGTTTAGTTAATGGGATTAACTAAAATACATACAAGGCTATTATTGGTATCTATAATAAGAATTTATGGATCTAAAACCACTTAATTTAGTTTACTGATTATTTATCCTATTTTATTTATAATTAATGCCTTTAAATAATTTTAAACAAGAAATTAAGACCTATGTAGGAATAAGCTAAAGTTAGATCCACCCACCAAATATTTATATAACAATAACTATAAAGACATCTTAGTCATTGATTTACTTCAATATCGGTTGTTTGCTCTAAAAAACTTTATTACCCATATTTTGACCTACAAAAGGCCAGAATATTGCTTTACTCTATTTGAAGGATCAAAGAAAAGTTAAAGTATAAACTTTTTTTATTATTTAGATTATGTTTTTCTCTGAAAGTTTCTCAGGTAGATAGGTTTCTGTAACATAATCAAGACCGTATTTAGCCAACGACTGTTGTTCGCTTTTCTTTCCTAGATCCAGTTGTAGATTAATTTCGTCCCTCCAAAAATCTGTATCAAATCTCGGGTCACTTAACTCGCTCTCCAGGGCCTTAATATCTTGTTCACTTAATTCATCGGTCGGAAGATCGTATTCAACTATATCACTAGGACAGACTCCAATAAACTCTGCCTCAGGAATTGCCATGTATTCAGAAAGATGTGCACTTTTTATGGATCCATAAGAGACGCTAGAAAAGATCCTATATGACCATGGATCTCCATCCGTAAAAACTGCAACAGGTAGATTAAGTTCATTATGAAGTCTTTTTGTAATTCTTCTGGTTGATCTTGCAGGTTGGCCCTTCAGATGAACAATGATGGCGTTAAAATTCTCGTCAAAGCCGTTTTCTACAAGCCTATCTCTCATACCTCCAGTTTCAATTGCAATAACAAAATCTGCATCATGATCCAGAAATTCGATTCTATCAGGGTTGTTAGGTATCTGATATCCTCCCTCACCTACATCTTTCTGGCAATGAATTTCTCTTTTACCTCTTCTTGTCTTTTCTTTTAATTTCAATGGGCCTACGATTGTAGCACCGTCTTCTTCAGGTCGAATATGAAAGTCTTCCCTTTTTAAATCTGTTATTATCTCCAAGTCCTCTATTAGTTTATCGGACTCTTGCTGTTCTCTGAATTTAGCGTTTTCCCAGTTTTCACTGATATAGTACAGCTCTCTTAAAGTTGAAGACCTATCCTCCTCAAGTTGGCTTTTAAAGAAATGAATAGTATAAAGCAATTTAAGTAGTCGATAAGCTCCTCTAATGCTTTTAGCTGATCTCGTGCTTTTTTTACTTCCATACTTCCATACCTTAGATCCTTCATCAAATTCGATGTTATTTTTGGTTCTAGTAGGAATATCTAACTTAGGGACTTCTCCCTCCTTTATCTGATCATAAAACTCTAATGCTATCTCAGTCATTTCCTCAATTTCATCCTCATTCATTGATCGACCCTCCTTCTATTACCTGTGCTCCAGTTAATATTTCCTCAGGTACACCACTTACAGCTAAATCTAAATCTGGTTTACCTGAGGAATTTATTTTCAACCTTATCCTTTTATATTGTCCTGAGGAAAGAGAAACACTCCAAGTAACTTTAAGTTCATCCTCATCAAGGATCTTTTCTGGTTCTGGCTCTGCATCTAAAAGCTCGAAATCCAGAGATGTATGAATATCGATCTCCTTTTTTCTTTTATCATAATTTTTAATTTCTATTTCAGCGGAATAATGATCCTCGTTTTCCGAGATTGAAGTATTTATTAGTAGGTTATTAGTTATTCTAGCTAAAACCGGATCAAGGTCATCTCTTTCAATGGATCTACCAGTTATTTCCTCAACCTTCTCAGAAAGATCTGGTAATATTTTAGCTAGAGTATCCCTTTTGTTCTTTCTCTTGGACATCTTTTTTTGTCTCTTTAAATGTTTACCTATACTTCTTCCGACTTCCCTTACAGCTCTCTCGATTTCTTTCTCTATTTTGTCCACTTTAGCTATTGCATCCTTACTTTCACTAGTAAAAGGTATATTAGTACTTGCTACATGCACAAGCAGAACTGCATTATCTTTAGGTATACCACTTCCACCTGGTTGATTTAACTCGTATCTCCTCCAATCTACAGATTTCAGGACCTTAGTTATTAAACAACCACCCTTCTGGTAGAGTAAGGGAACTCTATTTGCGAACCTCAATATATCTATCTTTTCATCTTCCGGTTCGTCAACACCATATGCGATACCTGCTTCAACTAAAAATGGGTTTCCACTATATACATCAGAAGATCTCGTGGTAGCTTCTATCAAGTCTGCATCTGGATATTCTTTCTTTAAACCTTTTTCTATATTCTCTTCTTGTATAGGGGAAAGACAATCAGTTGGAGGAGAAATCAATTTTACCTCTTCAAAAGCATTTAATAGTTTTTTAGCCTCTTTTCTACCTATATCACTTGGATCCCTATCCAGATCCAGTTCTGAAGCTTCTCCGATCTTTTGAACAGTTTTTCTACCAACCTTCGAAAAATCCTTTTTCAAGAAAGAAGATATCTTTTGTCTCTCTGTTTCATCTAACATTTTCATTAAAGTCCCTAGCTCAATGCCCTCTGGATGTGGTTTTATTTCATTGGGTTTTTCAGGTAATTCGCTGACTGCTCTCTCAAAAACTGTTTTTTCTCCATACGGATCAACGAAAGTAATCCGAGCATGTGAGTTGACTATTGCCGTATCTTTTAGGTAATTGTATATAGATTGCTTTCTTCCTCGTATGTACATTCCAGTTAGGTTTAACTCGATTTTAGTGCCATGTGGTCTCGTCCAATCAACTTCTCGTTCCGATACTATTTCAGGTTCGTTTTTTTCTGTATCTATTGTTATCTCGTATTCATGTGCCGGTTCTTCAGGTGATATACTTGAAACGACTTTAGCTGGTTTTCCTGTAGTTAACTGGCCATATAATACAGCAGCAGATATACCTACTCCTTGTTGGCCTCTACTATTCTTAGCACACAATAATCCTTTATTTCCTGCCATGAAGTTTTCGTCTTTTCCTGATCCTGGAACAGAGATATCGTATACATAATTAGGTTTATTTTCAATTATTTTTTGAGTTTTTGAGACCTCTAATAAAGTAAGATCTCCAATTTGATCAATAGAATCCTGTTTTAATGTAATTTGATAGGTTTTAGAGTTATTTTCTGTCTGCTTTTCTATTAGGTTACATGTTTTATTTCGCATATTCAATAGCAGGGATATATCTCTAGCAAATCTTCTTGATTCAGTTGATAACCTAAATTTTTCTACATTCAAGCTCAGGGACCTCAGATATTCCTCTTGGAGAAAATCTTTTAGCGAGAAAATAAAGTTGGGTACCTTTTTATTCCCGGTTCGTGTTTTAGTTATTTTTTTACAGAAGCTGAGTAATAGGTCTTCGTTTAAGTTTAATTTACCTTGATACTCATTGATAACTGCATTTTTTCCTTTTTTGATCCCGATCTCTCTCTTACTTAATTTTTTGTTAGATTTAACTTGATCTAAAGTTTTTATTAGGCTACTGAACTTGCCAGTTGTGTAATATCCTAATATTTTTACTAAATCTTCATCTATTTTCAAGGAAACTGGGAAAAATTCTTCCTTCTTTCTACTTACCGAGAGTAAGTTTTTATCTTTTACCTCGTCTTCCCAGCCTAATTTGGATATCAGATTAGCTGGCAAAATTTTTTCAGGGAGATAAACAAAGTCAATTGTATCTTTTCTTATCTCCATATCTTTTATTTTATATAATATCCTCTGTCTATCGCTATCCCCTTCATATTTTACTACCTTTGTTCCTTTTTCCTTTATCTTTTCTACAAGTCTTTTACTTACTCCTGAAACAAATAGATTATGTTGATTTAATTCATCTGGATTAAAGTATTTTAATATGTTTAATTTATCTCTTCCACTGGATGAAGGGATTTTAGAAGGAGCTAAAATTTTGTCGTTTCTATCCAGGTCTTCTGCCTTTACTTCTTTTATTTCCCCATTTTTAAAAGTAAAAAGACTATGGTTTCCAGTAACTTTTATCTCCCTTCCATTTTTTGTCTTTACTTTGTAGACTTCATTTTTTCTTCGGTGTTTTATTGCGTGTGTAATATTCCTCCATTTTATCTCTCCAGTTTTTCTATTAAAGCAGGGTGCTTTTATTTCTTCATCTATATCTTCTGTTCCTGGTTCTTTTCCTACATATTTATCGCATAGTTTTCCTATTTCTACGAATTTTACTTCTTCATCTTTTTTTATGAGAATTTCTTGTTGAGGAGTAAGAGATTGAACGAATTTGTGGAACCTACTACCATACAGAAGTTTACCAAATATTCTTGGAATTTCTTCTTTTACTATGCCTGGTCCATTGTCTTCGATTGTTATTTGGTACTCGTCGTCTTTGAGTTCCTCTAATTCTACATAGATATCTGGTAGATAACCTGCTTCCTCAGTAGCGTCAAGTGCATTGTCTACTCCTTCTTTTACGGCCGTAATTAGGCTTCTAGTTGTGGAATCAAAGCCTAGTATTTGTCTGTTTTTTTCAAAAAATTCAGCTATACTTATCTTTCTTTGGTTTTTTGCTAGTTCTTCCGCAACAGGTTTTTCTCCCATCCTCATCCTCCTAGATTATTGAAGTTATTTTGTCTCCTTCTTTTAGTGATATTAATTTAACTCCTCTAGTGTTTCTAGATTGAATAGATATATCCTTATTAGAGATTTTTATGATTTTCCCTTCTTCGGTAGTTACCGTGGTAAGTCCCTCCCTGTCTTTTGTTACTACATCAATTAAATCTCCATTCTTTTTATCTGTTTTTATTGTTATTACGCCCTTAACTTTTCTATGAGAGGTTCTATACTCATTTAATTTCGTTAACTTGCCATATCCGTTTTCAGTAGCTATTAAAATAAATTCTTCGTCTTTAGGTGTTTCAAGGGATCTTGCTTCATCTTTATCCCCTAAAACCATGCATTTAACGCCCTTAGTGTTTCTTCCTGTTGGTCTTACTTCAGATTTATTAAATTTAACCAATTTACCTTCCTTCGAGGCTACTATTATCTTTTTATCTTCTAATTCTTTAACATCAATTAATTCATCGTTATCACGTAGATTTATAGCGATTACTCCAGTTGAAATTGGATTACTATATTCATTTAGTTCCGTTCTTTTAATTAAACCTCTCTTAGTTAAGAACAATAGATCTTTTTCTTCATCAAGATCTTCAACTTGTATTATAGAAATTATTTTTTCATCTTCTTCCATTCCATCTATTAAATTAACTATTGGTCTCCCACGGCTTCTACGACCATATTTTGGAAGTTGATAAGTTTTAAGCCAGTAAACATTTCCCTTGTTTGAAAAACAAAGAAGATTATCGTGATTAGTTGCATTAATAGCTTCAATTACTCTGTCATTTTCCTTCAGGTCTATTCCTATTAATCCAGTTCCGCCTCTATTTTGTTTCCTGAATTCATCTGCTGGAGTTCTTTTAATATAGCCACCTTCAGTTAAAAATATATTCATCTCTTCATCTGGTATCAAATCGATTTCATCGATTTCTCCTTTACCTTCAGCTATAGTGGTTTTCCTTTTATCTTTATATTCTTCTTTTAAGTCAAGTAACTCTTTTTTGATTTCAGATAAAATATTTTCTCTACTAGAAAGTATTTCTTCATATTCTTTAATTTCCTGTTTGACTTCTTGATGTTCGTCCTTTATTTTTTTCCTTTCTAAGTTTGTTAATCTCTGTAACCTCATTTTTAGAATTGAATCCGCTTGTTTTTCTGATAGATCAAAAGTATCCTCTAGCTTATCTTGGGCCTTATTTTTGTCCTCGGATTCTTCAATTAATTCGATAACTTTATCTATATCTTTTAAGGCAACTAAAAGCCCTTCTAACACATGTAATCTGTTTTTTGCTTTTTCAAGAAGGTATTGTGTCCTATTCTTAACTACATCAACTCTATGGCTAATAAAGTTCTTTATAGTTTCTTTTAAGGATAAAACACGAGGTTCTCCGTCAACGATAGAAAGATTACTCACGCCAAACGTTGTTTCTAGATTAGTCTTAGAGAAGATCTTGTTTAGAACGATCTCTGAGTTTGCTTGAGTTTTTAGTTCTACTACTATTCTCATACCTTCTCTATCAGATTCATCTCTTAGATCCGAAATCCCAGTGATTACATCGTCTTTCACTAAGTCTGCTATTTGTTCTACTATCTTTGACTTCTTAACTTGAAATGGGATTTCCTTTATTATTATTTTCTCTTTCTTATCTTTTTCGGCTATTTTAGCCTTGCCTCTAACTTTTAACTTGCCTCTTCCAGTTTCGTATGCTTCCTTTATTCCTTGTCTACCGAGAATTTCTCCACCTGTTGGAAAGTCAGGTCCCTTTATATCCTCCATGAGGTCGTATACAGTTGCATTAGGATTTTCTATTAGCCTTATAGTAGCTTTTATAACCTCTTCCAGGTTATGAGGAGGTATATTTGTTGCCATTCCAACTGCAATTCCTGAAGACCCGTTAATTAATAGATTAGGTACCTTTGCTGGTAGTACCTTAGGCTCCTTTAGACTACCATCAAAGTTGTCTCTAAATTCAACAGTTTCTTTATCTAAATCTTCCAACATTTCTTCGGCTATAGGAGTTAATTTAGCCTCCGTATACCTCATAGCCGCTGGAGAATCCCCATCTATTGATCCAAAGTTTCCTTGGCCATCAACTAAGGGATATCTAAGTGAAAAGCCCTGAGCCATTCTAACTAATGCATCGTATATAGCTGTATCACCGTGAGGGTGATATTTACCTAATACATCTCCTACTACTCTAGCGCTTTTTTTGTATGGACCTGAAGATCTTAGACCCATCTTGTCCATTGCATAAAGGATCCTTCTCTGAACTGGCTTTAATCCATCTCGGACATCTGGAAGAGCTCTTCCTACTATTACACTCATTGAATAGTTCAAATAGCTGTCCTTGAGCTTCTCCTTTAATTGAACATCCTTTACTTCCCTTGCTTTCTGCATTATTTCACCTAGATATCTAAATTGCTAACATTCGTTGCATTTTCCATAATAAACTCTCTCCTAGGCTCTACCTTCTCACCCATTAATGTAGAAAATAGTTCGTTAGCTCCTATTTCGTCCATATTTTTTACCTTTAGCAAGATCCTGTTTTCAGGATTCATAGTGGTCTCCCATAACTCCTTTGTTGACATCTCCCCCAAGCCCTTGTACCTCTGGACACTTCCTCCATCCCACTTGTCAAGTAATTTTCTCTTTTCTTCTTCCGAATAAACATACTTGGATTTTCTTCCCTTGGTTACTTTGAAAAGAGGGGGTCTAGCCAAGTAGATCATTTCATTTTCTATTAGAGGTTTCATGTATCTATAAAAGAAGGTTAGAAGAAGCGTTGATATATGGGCTCCATCTACATCAGCGTCAGTGTTATGAGCGCAGATTCCTCCTGCCCCTGCAACAAAGTTCTCGTCTTCTCTAACTGAAAAATCGTATACATAGCCATTCGTAGGTTCAACTTGCTTGATCGATTCTACTTCTAAGGTAATCAGATCGCCTTGTATTTCTTTATCCTTTCCAGAATTGGATAAATTCTTAGCCTTAAAGGTTTCTAATTTGTCCTCTAATTTTCTATGTCCCTTTAATTCTTGCCATGAAGATTTTAATTTATTTATGTCTTTCGGATTTTTTATTTCGATTTTATATTTATTTTGAGGCTCAAATGTTGTATTATTTAATTCTAAACCTTTTTTAGACGGTTCTGAAATCTTTGAAAGATTAGATGTAACTCCTAATGTAGACAAAAAGTACATAAATCCGTTTGCCAGACTTTTGGTGAAGAATTTAATTTTTAATTTGTTTTCCTTTATTTCCGAGTTTGCTTTTAAATAACCTCTGAGGAATGAAAGCCTTCTTTTCTTTGATACATTGAAGATTAGGTCTGGAACATTCCTTGACGTTTTAGATTGTTTTAAGCCTAGTATTTTCTCTATGAGATTCGATAAATATTTGTTTTTTATTTTTAGTTGTTTATTATTTATAATTTCATATTCTCTTGGTTTAAGACAGAATTTATCTAATATTCTATTTTTTTGTTGCTCTAGTAATTCTTCGTTTTCATAGAATATGTCCAGAGTGTTTTTTGATAAGAGAAAAGCATTTGACGTCAAAAAACCCATTAATTTCATTAATTCTCTATCAAGCTTCAAATATCGGTTTATTTCTCCTTTTAAAATATTTGAATCAATTTGTTTTATTTTTTTATCTTTAACATTTCTTAGATCAATATTGTCTCTATCTTCCCTATCTGAGTCCATTTCAGAGTCAGAAGATTTTCTAGTTCTTATTGTCTCTTTAACAAATGGTTTTTTGCTCTCTATTTTTTGTTTTTCAGTGGTTTTTCCACATGCACAGTAATCCCCTTGATAAAAATCTTTATCTTTTAAATTCAATCCCGAATTTTCAGTTAAATCACTGATTTTAATTTTACAGGTAGTACTAACGTTAAGGCTATTCTTTTGAGTTTCCACCAGGTTATGTTCTTTTTCTTGTATAAATTGGCTTGTTGAATTCTTATCAACTGATTTTTGGTTTATTTGTTCTTTGATACTTGATTTATTGCCATTTGTTTTTTTATCTTCTTTTAAAATTTCTTTGACATCTATTTTTTGTATTCCTGTATCTATTAGTGGGATTTTTTTAGGAGCTACTATTTTATCACCAGGTTCTACATCTTCTCCTTTTTTTAGTTTTATTTCTTCGTCTTCGTAACTGAAGACGCTATGAGAAGAGGTAACTTTTATCTTTCTTCCTTTTTGTGTCTGTATCTCATATAGGTTTTCGCTTAGCTCGTGTCTTATGATGCTCTTGATTGGTTTAAAGGTTGTTTCCTTGGTTTTTTTACTGAAGCACAATACCTCATATCCTCTGTATTTTTTTGGTTCTTTGAGAGCTTTGTCTATAAAGTTACCTATTTTAACGAATCGTATTCTTCCTCTTGGCTCTTTTACAAGAGTTTTTTCTGCCCCATCAACGCTCATTATAATAATCTTACCGTATCTTCTTTTTTCTAATGAAAATTCATCATCTATTCCAGTGCCTATAGCTTTAATCAAGCTTTTTATCTCTTTATTATCCAGTATTCTATCTAATCTTGCTTTTTCTACATTCAGTATTTTCCCTTTCAGGGGTAGAATAGCTTGGAATTCACGATCTCTCGCCTGTTTAGCCGATCCTCCTGCCGAATCACCTTCAACTATAAATAATTCTCCTTTTTCTGGATCCTTTGTTGTGCAGTCTGAAAGCTTTCCAGGAAGGGTAGTTGTTTCTAGAGCCGACTTTCTCCTTGTTAGTTCTTTAGCTTCTTTTGCTGCCTTTCTAGCTCTCATAGCCTGTTTAGACTTCTGTACTATTGACTTAGATACTGCTGGATTTTCAAGCAAATAATTTCTCAGATACGAATTAACTATAGATCTAACTATTCCCCTAACCTCGGTGTTACCTAATTTAGTTTTTGTTTGACCCTCAAATTGAGGATCCTTTAGCTTCACGCTAACTACAGCAGTTAGCCCTTCTCTAACATCACCACCTGAAAACTTGGTTTCCTCGTCCAACAGACCCTGATCATGAGCGTATTTGTTAATTACTCTTGTTAAAGCTGATTTAAATCCACTTAAGTGAGTTCCTCCTTCCTTAGTATGGATATTATTAGCGAAGGCCATAATATTTTCATTAAATCCATTTGTATATTGTATAGCTACTTCTACCTCTACTTCGTCCATTTTTTCAGTTAAATAAATTGGTTCATCGTTAATAACATCTTTAGTTTCGTTTATATCCTTAACAAAGGACTTAATTCCCCCTTCATAAAAGAAATTAGTTTTTTCATCATTTTTCTCGTTATAAACCACTATTTTAAGTCCTTTATTAAGAAAAGCCAATTCTCTCATCCTAGTAACAATTTTATCGTAATTAAATTTTATTTCATCAAATATTTCCGGATCAGGCCTGAATCTTATTTTAGTTCCGGTTTCTTCCGTTTCACCTACTTTTTTTAATTCAGTCTTAGGTAACCCTTTCTCATACTCCTGATGGTATACGCCTCCATCTCTTCTTACATTGACCTCTAGATGCGCGGAAAGGGCGTTAACCACTGAAACACCTACACCATGCAGTCCTCCAGAAACCTTATAACTCTTGTTATCAAATTTACCTCCAGCATGTAATTTAGTCATTACTATTTCAACGCCAGATTTGTCTATTTCAGGATGAGTATCTATTGGTATACCTCTGCCGTTATCCTCGACCACAACATCATTATTTTCCTTTATCTTGACCTTGATCTCGTCACAGTAACCAGCCATCGCTTCATCAATGCTGTTATCCACAACCTCGTAGATCAAGTGATGAAGGCCTCTCTCACTGGTATTACCTATATACATCCCCGGGCGTTTTCTTACAGCTTTCAATCCCTCAAGCACTTTTATATCTCTTGAACTATATTCTAAACCCACTGTACCCCCTCTTCATAGGAAATAGAGGAATAAAATAGATTAAAAAAACAAATAGTAAATATCATTAAGCTATATTGTTCCTAAAAACACTTTAATCTATCGATAACCAATATTAAAAATACTCTTAGGGCATTTCAGCCCCAATTATAGTCTGAGTAGAAACTACTCCCTCTAGCTCTCTAATATCATCCACAATATCATTTAATCTACTCAGTCCTTCTACTTCAACAATAGTAATAAAATCATACTCCCCAAATACATGTAAAACCTCTCTTACATCACTTCTACCCCTCAAATCATCGTATATTTCTCTTTCAGCACCCGGAGAAACATTAAGTAAAGTAACCCCAACTACCATCATCTTCCATCTCCTTATTCACCATATTTATTTTCAGATTCTTCTAATTTACTGACATCAATTTCCTTGATCTCCTCCTCATCTAAGTACTTTATTTTATCTATTTGAGCATTCACTATTAGCTTCTCACAGATAGTACACGGATACCCCGTAATATAAATCGTTGCACCCTCCATTTTATGCTTATTCCCCTGTATAATAGCATTCATTTCAGCATGAACACCTCTACACAACTCATATCGCTCGCCAGAGGGAACCTCAAGTTCCTCTCTCTGACAACCAGTTTCCATACAATGTGCCCATCCCCTAGGAGCTCCATTATACCCAGTAGAAACTATTTCCTTATTCTTAACAATAACAGCACCGTGCTTCTTTCTAATACAAGTTGATCTCTGTGAAACAACCTTAGCTACTTCCATCCAATTTTCATCAAGGGACTGCCTTTCTTCTGACATTACAACCACACAAAAGATATCTTAGTTCATTTTCTGCTCTAATCGAGAGCTTATCTCCTTATAAAAAAGAAAACCTACATTTTCATACAATATTTTATTATCCAAAGATATTAAATACACTGTAGGCACTCTCTTAACCCCATATTTCCTAAAAACCTCATGATCCTCATCCAAAAGAACACTCCAATCTAATATCATATTTTTCTATTAAATCCCCTAACTTTTTCATTACCACCAATATAAATTGGTGACTTCCTCCCCTACCAAAATCAAAGATTTTGGAAGAGGTTTTCTCAACCATTAAGATAAATACACACTCCCCTTATCCCCTAGCCAACAAGCTAATCCTCATTTTTTAAGTCTAATCTCTTAAACACAAATCTATCAATCCATCTAAATAAGATCAATACCTATTTTCCCTTAAATCGATCCAAAAAATCAAAAAATTATAAATTAGATAGAAAACATGGTAAATTAAGGAAATAAAAGAGTTAATAATAAATCAAAGGAGCAAGCAAATTGGCTTTTCTAGATTTAATATACATTGCTTCGGGAGTAGCTTTAACCTTAGCAGGTCTAGCAATGGTTGGCTTTTCTACGAGAGCCTACTATAGAACCAGTAGGAAAGACATGATCTTTCTATCACTAGGATTCGTATTCATAGTCTCTTCTTCTATAGGAACAACAATAGGAGCATTTTTAACCAATTTCCAAGTCCCAGAACTAACCTTTACAGTTGACTATTTACTTAAAACAATCGGTTTTGCTTTAATAATATACAGCGTCATTAGAAAAAACTCTTAAAAATCCAAACCATTTTTTAGCACTTAAACTTGGCATTTCCTAGAATTGATTTATGGAAGTTTACTGGTAACTCTTCTATTTTAGCTAATTGTATATACCCATCTCCCTAATTGATTTTGAAACCTGATTGGCTGTATTCAATATTCTATTTATGAGGTTCTTTTACCTTAGTTTTCTTACTTTTTCTTTCTTTCACTTTTTAGTTGATAAGAAATTACTGTTAGACTTGTGAACTACACCCACCTAACTTGTTTAACTTGTTAGGAGGGAGCTTCCAAGGACTTGTTCTGAGTTTACTCCTTTTTTCTTCATATATGCCTCGGTTATGGGCTTGTTCACAAAAGCCCCATCCCCCACCATATAGGCGAGGAACCTCTGCAAAATATTTTTAGCTCCATTTAAGTCAGCGTTATAGCTCTCCAGACCACAAGTGTCGCAGTCAAATCTAGCTTGTGTCGGTCTTGAAGTGTTTTCACTTCCGCACTTATGACAGGTCTTAGAAGTGTCTCTTTCGTTTACTTTCACTACTTGGATGCCTTTTTTCTTTAGCTTTGTATTCAATCATATTGGTCAACTTCCAATAAGGCATAGAATTGACTATACGATTCATCGTCTTACCATTTCCAGTATCTCTATTTCCAATTCCTTTCAATTCACCGATAACTATCAAAGAATTGTTATTTTCGGCTTCATCAACAATATCTCTCGAAACCTTATGCAAAACATCTTCGACCTTTCTCTTTTCCTTATCAGAAATTTCCTTGACTTCCTTGTTGAGTCCCTCTTTCTTGCAGTCTTTTTCGGAGCCAAGCATAGTGTCTTCTTATCCCCCAAACCTCTCTACCGTGAAATCTCGGATTCCCGTCATCGGCTGGAAACACGGTTTCCAAAGCCACCACTCTTTCACCCAAATCCACGGAGAGAATCGATTCAGGAGTTTGAGATAATACCTCGAAGGAAACCGATAAGTGAAGTTCAAAACCATACTCTTCCCAAACAATCTAAGAGTCATGGATGTTCATATCTTCTGTTATTTCCTGATGCGGCTTGATAGGAACTAAAATACCCTCCCCACACCCCTGCAATCGGAATCTTAGCCCAGTAATCAAAATCTTCACTATTCTCAGCTTTTTCTACCTTGAATGTATCATTTCTTAGAAACAAAGGATAATCTTCATTTTGAACTTCTTCTACATATCTATCCATCGCCTGTTTAGTAGCTGAATACAAGTCTTTTGTCTCCCCTCAAATATATCCTTGAACATTAGAACACTCCTTGATTAGTAACCCCTTCTTTCTATCCGTTGGTTTCCAAATCCTACACACTATTGTCTTTTCTGCCCTCATCAGTTTTCACCTCGATTATCTACATACTCTCTCAGAACATCAAGTGTAACCTCGCCAGCAGTAGCAAGAAAACTAAGAGGGAGACCAAAACTTATCTTCCAAGAGTTTCTCTTTTACCTCTAGGAACCTATTTTAGATCGCCCTTGAAGTTGCACCTTTAAGAGCATTTGTGAAGTGACCCCTACCTAACCTCACATCTGTTCGGTGAGGAAGAGAGGCTTCCCTGTGACCTTATCCTCGAAGGGAGTTTGTTTTCCACGGTGCTTGTCTCATATACACCGTCAGCAGGGAATCTATTGCTCTGAGTAAAGTTTGGATTAGGCAACTACGCCATATATTAGCTACACAATGGCTCCCTTATTCCCTCCGGTTGCTCCACACCTACCACTAGACCCCCCTACTCCAAAACCGTTTCAGGCTTACCTATCTACCCCAATACTTACCTATACACCTCTCGATGTAGAGTCTGAGGCTTTAGCCAGATGCCTCAAAGACGATGGGATTGCTTTTTGTTCAAAAGGCAGACAAACCAACCAACTGCCATTAACACAATGTTAGTTTTTTTATTTTAAAAAACATCGAATTCATCCCCTACCTATCAAAGAAAAGAAGAGGGCCTTCTCCAATGAATAGATAAACCCCACCATATTAGTTTTCAGAGAAGATGAAAAAAGTATGTGAGTATAGTCTTCATCCACTTCTTGATTTTTTATTTTGACATCATAACCTAAAGCAATTTTCCTTACTCTTTCCTTCAATTCATCAATAATCCCTCGATTATCAAACACCTTTCACCTATACTCTATACAAATAACTAAGTGCTAACTGAAAGAATACACCGAATGCCTCCCCTTATCCAACTCGTATTACACCATAACCTCTTTTCTTCCCCACCACATAAATAGGTTGTACCAATTCACCACCCACTCAAATCAAAGATCAGAAAGGAAACTTCTTGACACTAAAATTAAATTTTTTCTTAATTTCAGAAATCTAAATTTAACTATACTATTATTTTTAGGGTTTAATCTAGATAAATAAATGTTTTAATTAACTTAAACATGATTAATAGTCATTTATCTACAAAAATTAAATATAATTGTATTACTATCGCTTTATTTTCGTATAATTTTAAATTAATTTATTATAGATATAACCCGAAAGTTATTTGTTTTTTTAGGCTTGTATTTTGTTAGAGTGTTTTAAGGTGTTTTTTTATGAGTAGTGGTCAACTACCTCCAGAAGTTCAACAGAAGGTTCAAAAAGCTCAGCAATTACAGCAAAAGGCTCAAAATGTTTCAGTTCAGAAACAGAGAAGCGAAAGTAGATTGGATCAAATTGAAGAGGCTATTGAAGAACTTGAAGAAACAAGTGAGGATACAAAGGTTTTCAAGAGCCTTGGCGATGTGATCATTGAAAAAGAAAGCCCTGATAAGCTCAAAGGAGAGCTTGAAGAAGAGAAAGAAGACTTAGAATTAAGAGTTAAGACTCTTGAGAAACAAGAAGATAAAATCAAAAATAAACTGCAGGAATTACAACAGGAGATACAGCAACAAGTAGGCGGAGCTGGAGGAGGCAATATGCCTCCAGGCGAAGCAGGATAAAAACAAAAAATAAATCTTTTTTTCTTTTATTCCATAATCTAAAAAAAATCGACATCCGTAGGATACTAGATTATCTAACAGTTTTAATTGATCTAAAGACTACTAATTATCATAGAAGAAAGAAAAACCTATCTTTCACTTGATTACCTTCTCATTATATTGATCGACCTACCTTACCTTACTCGCTCTTCGTTCATGAGAGTAGAGGCCTTCTAAGGACTTATTTTAAAACCTATATATTGTTTTTCTCTATGAATGTCTTGGTTATGGCCCTGTTCACAGAGACTCTATCCTCCTACCACATCAGGCAAAGAAACCCAATACAAAATATTCTTAGCACCGTTCAAACCAGTATTAAAACCACTTAAAATCCTCTCTTCCTGAATGATAGATGCTTCCACCATTCAAATCATTCCAATTCAAGGAACGAGGTGATACCATGGAAATAACAGAGATTGAAGTGCCACTGACTCTTCATATTCATCTTAACCCAATTCTATCTCTATCTCACCAACTTACACCATGCAAAGAGGGAGAAATTGGGTCTTAGCTACGTGATTTGAGTACACTGCCATAAATACTACTGTTCACAGCTAACGAGGGATTCATTCCCCTAAACCCCACAATACCTTAATACTTGGCTATTAAGACTTGGGGAAAAGTCTTATCACATATTTGTCGTGAACCTGTTGCCTTTTAGTAGAATTAGAACTACCTAAAGGTTAGATATATCTCCCTAAAGAAAAAAGTCGTACACAACCACTAAAATAGTTTAATGTTGGCTTGGATTTTTTATTTTTATTCTATTTGCGTGGAATGAAGTTTTTTGATAACATTTATTTATCCTCTAAGGTGTTTCTTGATCCATGGACATTGTTTTCTTGTAAAATAGTATGAGTGCTATGTTTGTTTTTAGTTATTTGAAGCGGGCCCGAGGGGATTTGAACCCCTGACTAACTGGTTAAGAGCCAGTCGCTCTACCAGGCTGAGCTACAGGCCCTAAGAAATTAAAATTATTTCTTATGGTTTTTTAGTTTTTATGGTATCTTTTTGTTATATTTTTTCTTTTTTCCTATTTTATGTTTTATGGTTTTAACAATTGTTTAATGCTTCATTTAGGCTATTTTGAAGTGTTTCTTTGTCTGTGTACCCTATAAATCTGTCTTTTTCTTCTTCTTCACATTCTAAGACGAGTGTTGGTATTACACTCACACCGTAGTCTTTTGCTATGTCTGATTCTTCGTCAACGTCTATTTTTTTGAAATCGATTTCTTCATATTCTTGTTCTAGTTCTTTGATTACTGGCATCTGTTTTTTACATGGAGGGCACCAATCTGAATAAAAATCCATAAACTTTATTTCAGTCATACACTTTGAATATTTCTTGCTACCCTTAAATTTTCTTTGCTTAGTGGTTTTGTAGTTTATTTCTTAGGTTTGATCTACATTAGGCTCACATTGGACTTTGTGTTTTCTACGTGTGACCTCCTCCCCCTCCCTAAAGAGAGAGAGGTTCCCCTTCATTTACTGCTCCACGACCCATGTTACTGCAGGGCCGCCCTCTCAGCTCCCTTCTCCTTCTCAGAAACTGCCGAGGTAGGAAAGCTTGCAAGATTAGGGGTTTTACACACCCTCACAGGCACCCCCCCTCTAGGCGGAGTCACTCCAACCCTGTACAATCCAGGAAACCACCCCCTGCCAGCCACATGTAATAGCTGACCTCTCCCTCCCTCCCCACCGACCTTCACTATCCAAAGAGATTGATCCCAGGACACCTCACAGCCACAAACCAAAATACCCAAAAAAAACCCCAAAAAAACTTCTCAACCACCCACCTAGACCCCAGAAAAAAAGAAAACAAGAGAACAGAAAAAAAATATCCCCCAAACAACACATCCTCTAAATAAAAAAAGAAACACCAAGCCCAAAAAAAATATAACACCATACCCAACCCCCCTAAAGAAGAAAGATTTGCAGCTCAATAGCATCCATATCATATGGATACTATAAAGGTGATTGAATTGCGTAATGTCGTATCTTGAATTAAATTTAGCATTAAATTTTTATTAAACGTTTTTTAAAGCTTATTCTATAAGTTAATACTATTTTCCTCGGTCTTCGGTTATGAGAAAGAGGGTTTTTTACCAAGGAAGTTAAAAAAATATTTCTACTACATAGTAAAATATTGATATACCTATTAAGTCGCATAAAGATGTTACTATTGGTAGGACAGTACTATCTGGGTCTATAGTTGTCTTGTAGGTAATATATGATGATATTATGGTTATTAAGATCATTACGGTTGTTATTAGAAAACCAGAAATTAGAGAGATCAATATGAATATATCTAGCGATATGTTCCCACCTATATTAAATATTTCACTAAATATGCTTCCAGTTATACCTAGAAGTGAAAATATTAGAACTGAAAGTATGTAAATAGCTGTTATGTTTAATAATAGAGTTTTATTTTGTAATGAAAAATTGATATAACCTAGATGTAGTCCAGATGTGATCCTTGAGCCAAGTATGGATCCTAAATTTCCTCCTAATCCGATTATAACTGGGACCAAGACCAATAGTTCT
The DNA here is from genome assembly GCA_001914405.1 of Candidatus Methanohalarchaeum thermophilum. Classification (GTDB taxonomy): domain Archaea; phylum Halobacteriota; class Methanonatronarchaeia; order Methanonatronarchaeales; family Methanonatronarchaeaceae; genus Methanohalarchaeum; species Methanohalarchaeum thermophilum. The sequence goes on along the minus strand of MSDW01000001.1, from coordinate 410,676 downwards.
GGTAAATCCAATAGGATTTTCTTGAAGTATTGTAATATTAGGCCTGAGGCTATGCCCAGTATGGTTAATCCAATCAGTAGAGGAAGTGATTCTCTTACTATCTTATTGAATTCCCAGTGATATAGTTCTATTTTAGATCCCTCCTATTATCAATTTAGCCACTAAAAATAGGATTAAGATACTAAATATATCGCCAGAAACTGTGACTACTGGACCTACTAGATTATCTGGATCTATTCCCTTTTTGAATCCTATAAAGAGTGATATGAGAACTATTACTGTCAAAATTAGTCCTGAAGTTATGCCTGAGAGGAATGTTATTGCTATTAATTCAAAAAGAGAGATAACCTTTATTTTCAGTATATTAAGAGTAAGGTACGCTGAAGCCCCTAGAACTATAGAAACTACACCACCGTTAAATAAAGCTGCAGAAATAGCTACTATAAGATTTCTTTCGTATATGAGCTTGGGTTCTATTAGCCCTTGGTGAAGGCCTGTTGATAACCTAGATCCTAGTGCACCGTATATATTTCCTCTCATATCTAAAACTGCTGGAACTACTACTATAAGCCCTGGAATAGTTTTTAATGTTTCTTCCATTCCCCCTAGGATTAGGCCTGCAAAAAGACTTCCAATTAAGGAAATAAATAATAGTGGAAAAGTCTGTTTTATGATCTTCTTTAGGTTGTCTTTTTCTATTTCATTAGGTGTTGTTTCTCTAATATCTGTTTCTTGCAAATCAGCCACCATTAGCTATAGAGGCCAAGAAGTTTTCTAGTAAAGGTCTTGAATATTTTTTGAGTTGATTTGGGTCGGATGGTAGGTTTCTTACTTCTCTATCTAGTTTGGATAAGTTAATTAATATATCTCTTATTTCTGAGGAATTTGATAGATTATATGTTGTTTTTCTATATTTTTCTATTAGTAAATCTAATCTAATATTTTCTTCATATAATAAATCATCCATTAGTTCTATTGACTTCTTAACATTACCGCTTAACGCTTTTTTTAGTGATTTTTCTACTTTTCCTTCTACTGTTTCAGTAGAAAAAGATTTTATGTCACTCAAGCCTATTTTTTTGCTTTTACTCTTTATTGCATCTATAAAATACAATGAAGATCTGTAATCATAATCCAATTTGTATAATAATCCCTCTAAGGCTTGTTCAGTTATCTTAATATTTTCTTTATTTATTATCTGTTTTAATTTACTTTTAACCTCTTTTTCTGATGGGTCTTTCAAATTAATGTTATAACACCTTGATCTGATGGCAGGAATCAATTTAGCAGGACTATCAACCACAAAAACATACCTAACATTGTCGCTAAACTTTTCCATGGTTCTTCTGAGTGAATTCTGCACAGTCCCTGAGAGAGTAGAAGAGTCAAATAAAACTACTAAACGATAATTTATTTTTCCAACCGGCTTATTTCCTGAAATAGATCCCAGATACTGCCTAAATATCAGTTCCTTACTCACAGAAGGTGATTTATCTATATCATGTTTCTTATACATTCTCCTGAGGCTTCTTTTTGCCTCTTTATAGTACCTACTGTACTTTATATCATCTTTCAATTCTGTTTTAGTTTTAGAAAAAAACTCTTCTACACTAGTAAATTCAGTATTGGAGGAAAAATTTTCCCCAAATAATGTTTTAGCAGTAGCATAAACAAAATAATCGTCTAGTGATCTTCTTGATGTAGAAATCAAAAGATGAGGAGATCCTACATTTCTAATTTGGTTGTATAAATCCATAGCCTGCTCTTTATGAGTAAATAATTCGTTTAAGTTATCAGGTCTATATTTTTCGTATAAGATAGACATTAAAAATCACCTAGCGAAGACTGTGATTCACTATTATCTTCTTTTTCTTTCTCACTTCCACTACCTTTATCCATCTTTTCATCTTTTTCGTTAGCATCTTCTCCATTTTTTTCTTTTTTAGGTTTTCTTTTCTCTTTTGCTGATTCGTAGATTTCTTCGTTTCCTCCTAAATATTGTACCTCATCTTTTTTCAGATCTATTTCACTGGCTATGGCAGAAGCTCTCTCAGGGTCATTTTCAAAAATTAATTTTAGATATGGAATGAGTTCACTTGAAGATTTATTTGAGATAAAGTATCGCTCAGAGAGCTTCGTCGAAATTGGATTTTCTTTCTTTAGTTTAGACCTTGCTTTGGAGAGCTTACCAAATATTTTTGGGCCTGTGTATCTTGGAGCTGATTTATAGGGCTTATTTACAGCTACTCCATACACCATTAGTTCCGAAGCGTAACTCCATAGAGAATAGTTCCCGCTGAGGCTTACTTGTCCTAGATACATTGCTGCCTTAGACAGAGGTTCATATACTTTTTCCAATTCATTTCCCGAATATTTTTTAGGTACATTATCATCAACCCAATGTAATAGGTCTTCAGGAGTTATATCTGAATCAAGGTCTCTTTTAACTTGTTTTAGTGTTTCAAAGTCGTTTTTCCTAAATATATAATTCAAAATCTTCCATATGTTCTCCTCCTGATCTCGAGACCCTAAAGATATATCAGATTTCCTTATCTTTTCCTTTCCTTCAGCTCTAATTTCTTCTGCAATGCTCTGTAGGTCATTTATAGCTCCTCTAACATCTCCATTAGCGTTTCTTGCTATCTCTCGAAGAGCATTTTTATAAGCTTTTATTTTTTCTTTTTTAGCTATTTTATTTAAAAGCCTAATAACCTCTTTTTGGTTGGGTCTTTTAAACTCTATTTTCTTAGAATTTGATCTCATTCCCTTTGACATGCCGTATTCATCGTTGGCGATTAAAACTATTGGTTGAGAAGATTCTTTTATTACTTTCGTTATTGCTTTTTTTCCGCCTCTATCAGAAGATCCGTGTAAGTTATCGGCTTCATCTATTATTACGAGTCTTCTTCCCTTTGATCCCTGTGATATCGTACCTGATTTAGAAGCAGATCCCGCAATTTTGTTAATTATGTCCTTTGTTCTCTTATCGCTTGCATTCATCTCAATTATATTCCATTTATGCTCTTTGGCCAAGATATAAGCTGATGTAGTTTTACCTATGCCTGGTGGACCTACTAGTGATACTGCACGGTACTTGGGTATCTCATTTTTCCATTTTTCACCCCACTCCTGTAGCTGATCTATTGCTTTATCGTTTCCAGCCACTTCTTCGAATTTCTGTGGTCTATGTTTTTCAACCCATTCTTCTTTTTTTCCAACCATTACAACTAAAAAATAAATTCAAACAGATGTAAATCTTTATTGGGGTAGAACCTGAGGTTATGGATATGAAGAAGAAATTAATTAAAGAACTTATAAAGACTGAAGCTCTAGAAAAATTAATAAGTGAACTATCAGAGAAGGGAAATTTTGAAGTATTAGGGTGGTTAAGTCGGATGCTTCAAAATTTAATGATGCCTTTTGTGGATATATTTGAAAAAAATGGATATATACATGTAGTTGCTGATTTACCTGGATTTAAAGCTGAAGACATAGATATAATTGCCAAAGAAGACGAAAAAAAGATTATAATCAGTGGAAACCGACAAAAGGAAACATTTGATTTGATTGAAGATGGAAGAGCCACTGAATTTGAAAGAACTATCCATCTTCCAGCTAAAATAGATGGAAAAGGAACTGCTGAACTAGAAGAAGGTATTTTGGAGATTAAATTAAATAAAAAGTCTTCGCATGAATCCCAAATTGAAGTTAAATAATATCCCAACAATCAACACTAAAAAAGTTTTATAGAAACTAGGATAACTATTGAATTGATTCACTATGACAAATAGAGATAAGGATCCATTTGATAAATTATTCAAAAAGTTACTTAGAGATTTTTTTGGTGAAGACTATAAAAAGAGTGGTTTCCATAGTGTCTTTGATGAAATGGAAGAGATGATGAATAAGATGAACGAAGAAGACTTCTGGAAATCAGTTGAAGAAAAGAGGAGATTCTCAAACAATCAACCGTTTACCTTTGGTTTTTCTATCAGAAAAGACCCAAGTGGTGAAACTTCTATAAACACCTTTGGAGACAAAACAGAAGAAAAGGAAAAGGAACCTTTAGTTGATGTCTTTGAAAGTGAAAATGAAATTTCAGTGACTGCTGAAATACCCGGTGTCAGTGAAGAGAATATTGATGTAAGTGCAAAAAAAAGTGAAGTCCTTATTGAAGCTAGAGGGGAGTCAAAGGCTTATTCTAAAAATGTTAATCTACCATCAGACATTGACCCTGATTCAATGGAATCTAATTACAATAACGGTGTACTGAGCTTAAAATTCGATAAGAAATAATAAAAACTGTAGGGTTGTAGATTATATGGAAACTGAAGAGGTCTGGGAAAAAATCCGGGAACTAAAGCCAGAGATCGAAGATGAGATAAAAGAGGTTATCCCAGAAAATCATCATATAAATTACTTGTATGACCAAGTTCACTACCATCTTAAGACAGGAGGAAAAAGATGGAGACCAGCACTATGTGTACTGGTTTGTGAAGCACTTGGAGGGGATAAGAAAAAGGTACTACCCTTTGCTGCTGCAATAGAGATAATACATAATTTCTCATTAATACATGATGACATTGAAGACCAAGACGAGATCAGAAGAGACAAACCAGCTCTATGGAAGAAAGTAGGGATTCCTAGGGCAATTAATGTAGGTGACGGCATGTTTGCAAAGTCTTTTGTTTCTGCTAGTAGAAGCAAAGAGGTTGGTCTTTCTTATCAAAAAAGCTTCAAATTAATGGAACTGCTGTCAAAGGTAGTTACCAGTCTCATGGAGGGGCAAGCTATGGATATTAACTCTAGAGACAGATTAGATATCACTGAAGAAGAATATATGACTATGATATCTAATAAAACTGGTTCACTTGTCGGTGGAAGTCTAATGGGAGGAGCTATAGTCGCTGATGCTTCAGATAAAGCTAAAAGAAACTTAAGAGAATTTGGGGAAAAAATAGGTCCTGCATTTCAGATTACAGATGATATATTAGATTTCAGTGAAAAAAAGGGCAGAGGAGGCTCAATTGGAAATGATATTAGAGAAGGAAAAAGAAGTTTGATGGTTGTTAATTATCTACAAACCTCTGATGATCCAACTGACTTAATAGATATATTAGATAAACCTAGAGAAGAAACCACCGAAAGGGATGTAGATAAAGCTTTAAGACTGCTAAAGAAAAATAATTCGATTCATTACGCTAAGGAAAAAAAGAATAAACTTGCTAGAGAAGCGATCTCTAAGCTAAATGTCCTTCCAGATAATGAAGAATCTAGATATATTGAGGGAATGGCAAAATTTTTGGTTGAAAGAAATTTTTAGAGAGATATGACCATATTCTTTGACTTAGATGGGACTTTATGTGATGTTAAAGAATCTAGAAAGAAAATAATGTTTCGCTGCCTTGATAAATATGGATTACCTAAGATCACTAGAGACGAATACAGGAAAGCGCTACAAGAAGTCACATTAAATAAAAAATTAGAAACTAGATACCCTATTTTTAAAAGCATCTTTGAGGATAAAGGCTGCTTCTATAAAAATAAAGTACAGAAGGCCCTAAAGGAGTATAAAAAGGAGATATTATCTAAAATATATCTCTACCCGGATGCAGAAAATGTTTTAAGAAATTTAGACATATCTAAGGTTTTAGTTACTAATGGTCCATCAAGATCTCAATGGGATAAGATAAATAAACTCAATATAGAAGAATGTTTCAGTGGAATAATAATATCAGGTGAATTTGGTTACTCTAAACCTGATTCAAAGATCTTTGAGCACGCTAAAAAGATTGCTGAATGCTGTAATGGGTTTTTTGTTGGTAATTCCCCTAGGTATGACATATATGGAGCTAAAAAGGCTGGCCTAAAAACAATCTTGGTAGATAGAAACGGAGAAAAAAAACCTGACTGTAGCCCTGATTACAAAATAAAGAACCTTAATCAATTAAATGAAATAGTTTAAGCCCTAAATCTACTTAAAAAAATTTTTTGTATATTAATAACCACTAAAACTTTATTTTTGTATGAAACTATTTAAGTTTAAATAGGGATAATCATTTAAGGAAAAATTTTCCGGAACCTATGGAGGTAAATAATGGATAAAGAGTTATATGAGATGGACCTCGATGGCAAGATCGATAAATCTCTTAAGGTTCTTGAAGAAGCTAAAGAAAAGTTTAATAACATTGGTGTAGGATTTACTGGAGGAAAAGATTCATTAACTACTTTAGATTTAGTTTCAGAAGTAATAGATGACTTCAAGATAATTTTCGTGGACACAGGACAACACTTCGATGAAGTATACGACTTTGTGGAGAAAACCGAAGAAAGGTACGACGCCCCAATAATTCACGCTAAGAACACAGAAGTACTCGAAAAAGCAAATGGTACAACGGTAAAAAAGCAAAATCTAGGACAAAAGAACCAGGAAGAGCTAGAAAAAATAGAATGGGATGAATTTGAGGTTGCAGAGGATAGAGAACCCTGCTGTCATCTATTAAAGACTGTTGCATTTCAGGAAACCCTGAGCGAGATAGGAATAGATGGGCACATAAACGGAATTAGATGGGATGAACAAGAATCAAGGAGAGATGAAGAATACTTCTCCTCAAGGGAAGACCACACCAGAGTACATCCAATATTACACTGGAGTGAAGACGATGTATGGAGCTACATAAAAACAGAGGGCCTAAAATACAATCCTCTCTACGACAAAGGATACAGGTCAATTGGATGTAAACCATGCACAAACAAAGTCAGTGAAGACGCAGATCACGAAAGAGCTGGAAGAGCTCAAGACAAAGAAAAAGTAATGGAACGCTTAAGAAGTTTAGGTTATATGTAAAAGATCTACGTACTAACTAACTCTATTTTTACTTTATACTTTATTTTTTATAATGGATCTAAACCATGATTGAAGTACAGAATTTGCTGAAAAAATTTGGTTCTTTAAGAGCAGTAGATGAAATTTCTTTTAACGTGAAAAAAGGAGAAATTTTTGGGCTTCTAGGTCCAAATGGAGCGGGAAAGACAACCACTGTCGGGATGCTGACAAGCGAAGTAAAACCATCTTCAGGAAAAGCAACCGTTAACGATATCAATGTTAAAGAAAACCCAATTAAAGTAAAAAAAGAGATTGGCGTAATACCCCAACACAGAAGCTTAGACAGAAAACTATCAGGAAGAGAAAATATAAGAGTAATGGCAAACGCTTATGGAGTAAATAATAAACATAAAAGAATAAATAATGTACTAGAATTAGTAGGGCTTGAAGATCGCGCAGACGACAATATAAGGCATTATTCAGGAGGTATGCTCCAAAGACTTCTTATTGCTCGGGCACTCGTACACGATCCAACTATAATTTTTCTGGATGAACCTACTATGGGTCTGGATCCACAAGCTAGAAGAGCTATATGGGATAAGGTCACTGATTTAAATGAACATGATAAAACAATCTCTTTAACTACCCATTACATGGAAGAAGCAGATGCACTGTGTGACAGGGTTGCAATTATGAATGAAGGAGAAATAGTTGAAAGAGGAAGTCCTAAGGAACTAAAGAAATCAGATGCAGCTGAAAATGTAATTAAACTTGAACTAGACGGAGTCAACGATAAAGTACTCAAAGAAATAAGTGAAATTACCGGTGTCACTAAAACTGAAGTAAAAGATGAGAAAGATCTAATTAAGTTACTTGTATACTCAGAAAATGGGGACGAGGTTTCTCCTAGAATATTAAGTTCTGTAAATTCCTCAGATTTGAAAATCAATTCATTAGATATTAGAGAACCTACATTAGAAGATGTTTTTGTAAATTTAACAGGGGAGAGATTAAAAAATGGTTGAACTAGACTGGGATTCAGCTAAAATTAGCTTTAGATCAGCATCAGCTGTATTTAAAAGAGACATGAAGGTTTTTTGGAAAGAAATAAGAGGCAATCTTATTAGAATACTAGGACAACCACTATTTTTTCTAATAGTTTTTGGTCTACTACTTCCTGAAATGAGAATTTTCAGATCAAATTACGTTGAAATTCTCGTACCCGGCATAATGGCTATAACAGCTATAACTGGAAGTATGAGAAGTGTTGGAGGAGAAATAGCTTTAAGCCTTGATCACAACGAAGAAATTAGATCACACATACTGCTTCCATTAAGTATGAAAGCCTTATCAATCGAAAAAATAATATATGGAACATTTCAAGGAGTTTTCTCAGGTTTAGCTGTTTTAGGTATATCTTTAATATTATTCAGCGACACAATTTCAATAACACCATTATCCCTACTTGGTTTAATAGGTGTTTTCGTCATTGGCGGACTAACATTCGGCGGATTAGGACTAGCAATAGGCTCTACATTTACTCCGCCTGAGATCATGTTCGAAGTTATGTTCGTTATAATGATGCCCATGATGTTTTTTGGAGCAACATTTTATCCTATATCAGAGATTGTAGAACTAGGAAAGATATTTTATTACTTCACCCTTGGCATACCCCTCACCTACATCAGCGAATCAATTAGAATGCTTTTAATCCCAGAAACCAGTTACCTATCAATAAACCTAATATTATCAGGCCTACTAATCAGTTTCATAGTTTTCGTTCCCCTAGGGATAATAGCATTCAAAAAAAGAGTAATCAGCTAAAAAACAATCTAAAATCCTCTCCAAACCAAAGAAAGAAAACACCATTCATCCACTCTTCTCTAATCAATACAATAACACTGAATCCAATCAAAATATCCTAAAACTACCCAAAAAACTTACTATAAAACAGTACAGCATTGTCAAACTCCTCAACTACCCAACCGTTGACTAAGAAAGATTCTTTCCATCCTCTTCATCCATAGAGATCAATAACTCTTCATCCACCTAAATCAGAGATCCAGGAAGATTACTTCTTGGACGAAGAGTTAATTTTAGAAGAGGTTATGATTAAATGACTAAGATTTTAGTTGGCTATCATTCAAAAACAGGTAATACTGAAAAAATGGCTAAACAAGTTGCTAACGGTGTACGAGAAACTGAAGCTGATTGTACACTAAAAAAAGTAAAAAATATTGACATTGGAGATCTTAAAGAAGCTGATGGATTAATCATCGGAAGCCCCACTTACTACGGTGGTCCATCAAAAGAAGTAGTAGAATTATTCGAGAAATCTAACTCAATAAGAGGAGAATTAGATAAAATGGTCGGAGCAGCATTTGCTTCATCTCACCACAGAGCAGGAGGAAACGAAACAACACTACTATCAATCTTAAAAAAGATGTTAATTCACGGAATGCTGGTTTTAGGAGATCCCATAGAAACTGGAGGACATTACGGAGCCGTTTCAGTTGGAGAACCAGATGAACAAACAAAAAAAGAATGCAATAAATTAGCAAAAAGAGTCGTTAAGGTAACAAGTGAAATGACCCCTACCTAACTCAGAGAGTTAGGAAGCAAGCTTCCATGTAATCCTCATCCGGAGCGGAGTCTGTTTTTTTTTTTCATTCGGGCCTTCTCTCACTGCACTAAATCAACACAGAGAACTATCTGCTCTAAAAGAAGAATTGGATCAGGACAAATACAAAAACCCATATATTAACTTAACTCTTAGAATAGCCCTGCTTATCCTCCTCCAGTAGCTCCTACACCAAATCACTAGAACTTCACACACAAAGGTTTCAAGCTTAACAAATACACCTATTCGATATAGAGTCTCAGAGCCCTTAACTTAGCCAGAATGCCCCAAAGGCATGAAATAGCTTTTTAATAGACCAGACAAATCCAAAAAACTACCAGATACCCTTAACTACTTTTAAAACCATTTAAGTGCTAGATTTGAATCATCCTCTATATAATCAAAGAGTAAGAAGGGGTCTTCTCACCCCACCAAGATTATAAAGCTAAATGGTGGTTTGGGGTTTTATCTTTTGACTGAGAAGGCACCTTCCTAAATCTTTTGATTTAGGTAGGTGATGAATCAACTACAGATATTTTAAGTGTTTCTAAGACAAATAATGGACTTGGCAGTTGGTTGGTTTGTCTGCCTTTTGAACAAAAAGCAATCCCATGCCCTTGAGGCATCTGGTTAAAGCCTCAGACTCTACATCGAGAGATGTATAGGTAAGTAGTAGATAGATAGATAGGTAACCCTGAAACAGTTCTTGGAGTAGGGAGTCTAGTGGTAGGTGTGGAGCAGCCTTTGAGGAATAAGGGGGCCATTGTGTAGCTAATATATGGGCTTTGTGCCCTAATCCAATTCTTCCTTAAAGTTAAGTTCCATGTTGACTAGGTGTATGAGAGAAGCCTGATGCTCGGCAAACTCCATTTGGATAAGGTCCACATGGAAGCCCTCTCCAAGATCTCTGATTTAGGTAGGGGTCACTTCACTGTAATTTATTGTTTTTAGAAATTTATGATAGTGCTAAGTTTTTCTGTTTTTTTATTTTTTCCTAATATAGAGAAAAGTTCTTTTTTATCTATGGGTTTTTTTCTGAATATTTTTGCTGCTTTTTTATCTCCAATATAGGGTAATTTTTTGATCTTAGCATAATTTGATTTATTTATTGGAAATGGGTATTCTACTCCCGTTACGCTTCTGTAACCCCAGCTTGTTATAGCTATATCGTAGTAACTTCCTTTTTTTAGGTTGTATGGTACTCCTACAAGCAATGGGTAGCTTCCTATCTGGCGGCCAAAGGTTTTTTTTCCTTCTTTTTTCTCCATGTAAACTTTTTTTAAGACAGTAAACTTTGGTAAGATCTCTTTTAGCATCGGTTGATCTATTTTGTCTCTAACCTTTTCCTTGAATTCCTGGAATTTTTTTTCGTACTTCATTTCAAAGTTTCTTTGATGGCTTAAAACCTTTCTAATGTTTATTCTTCTAACTAAGAGATCCCTCTTTATCATTTCTTTTAAAAAGTCAAAATTCTTTTGATATGTTTTTTTGGTTTCTCCTTTTAGGCCACATAGAAAATTTAATCCGGGCAATAATTTTGGTAATCCGTTTACTCCTTTTTCTCTGCCTGCTTTGTTTATTAACTCGATGGATCTCATTACATCTTCAGTTGAACTATTTAAGTTATTTTTTTCTATAACCTCTGGATCTGCTGACTCTAGGCCTAGAGCCAATATGTTTCCTGGAGTTGTGTAAAAAACTAAGTCGTCTAATATCTCCATACTTAGATCTGGATACTCTGAGATCACTGCTGGATTTGCGTTATCTAAGTGTAAAACCTCTATATCTGGAGCTTTTTTCCATATTAATTCAAAAAGTTTTTTAATCTCTTTGGGCTGTGGCTTAGGTTTTTCTTCTATTCCTATGTTCCTAGCTTTATAGCTAATAGTACACGATTGGCCTCCTATTCTAAAATACCGGAGTCCATTTTCATAAAGCCTTTTAATCTCATTTGATACCTTCTTCTGTTCTCTAAACTTTGGTTTACCGTATCTTGGTTCGGAACAAAAAGAGCATCCTCCTACGAAATACCTTGGACATCCTCTGTACAGACTAATTTCTGCTATTAAGGGATCAGGATAGTTAGGGTGTCTCTTTATTACCTGGCTTCCTTTAATTAACCATTTTTCCAATTTTTCTTCCGGAATCCAGCCATCAACAGCCTCTTCCCTTTCAAATAATGTATAAAGATAATAAGAGAGATCTTTTTTGATATAATCATCATACCCCTTTATTTCACTATATCTGGCTAATGGACCTCCAATGTAGCATTCATTAGTTTCTGAAGCTATTCTTTCTGCTTCTTTTTCATTTAATGGGGAACCCATTAGGTATTTACCTGGAACAGTTACTCCACCATGAACCAATAGAGTTTCCGCATCAATTAAACCATGTTCTCTATATTCGTCTACCGTCATATACTCCCAGTTTAATCCTAAATCAATAGCTGCACCTACCAATAGCCGAGGAGCAGGAGAAATATACGGTGGCACACCCAAAACAGAAGGCTCGTCAACATAGCCATCAAGTATTAAAACATCCAGATCTCTTCTATTTTTTTTATCTTTCCATTTAATTGTCATTTTTTATCCATATATAAGATATAATTCAAAATTGATAACTCCAACAAATAATTAGATCATATTCCATTTAAAAAAAAATATTGAGTACCCCTATTTTTATAGTAATTGATTCCTTCTCAGATTATGTAATATCCTTTTTACTAACGTAACCTCTATCGCCATAAAAACTCCTATTTTACTTGAGCCTAAAATCGGCTTTTTTAAGAACTTGGTTATTTGAGTAGTTTTTTTTCTTTAGCTATTTTGTGAAAATTCGATTTTCTAATCAGTTAAGAGGGAAATATATTTAGTTGGTAGAATTATACTCGAATATCGTATTTTTTTTGGATTTTTTTTATTTTCAGTACTCTGAAGGTGATAATATATTTTAATTTTACGGTCGATTTATTTTTACTTTAGTTTTTGGGCATCAGTTTAATAGAGTTTTGGTAGAAATTTAAAGGTAGTAGAACCTTGGGGGGTGCTTAATGGTAGACGAAGTTTTTGAGGATATTGAGAAATCTTTAGAAGGTTTGGAAAATAGTGATATACTAAATTCATTTGAAAATCTAGTTGAAGCTGGGTTTAGTGATTTAAAGGGTTTTGTTGGAGAGGAAAGTGTTTTATTTGTTGTTAATGATCGTAATAGGAATACTCCTACTTCTATTATATTAAAATTAATTCTTGATTATTTTGATAGGAATAATATTAGTTTAACCGAGAGGAAAGTTGGCTTAATTGTTGCTACTGGTAGTCATGATCCTCCAACTGAAGAAGAAATACATGAGATACTAGGTTCAGTGTATGATGATCTTAGGCCTGTTTTAATGGTTCATCAATCAGGGGAAAGTGACCATTTTTTTGTTGGATCCACTTCATTTGGAACTAGGATTGAAGTTGATAAGCAGATATTAGGGTATGATAAGATTATTTGTATCAATTCTATAGAGCCTCATTACTTTGCTGGTTTTACGGGTGGTAGAAAGTCTTTGGTACCGGGTGTAATTAGTTGGAAGACTATTGAGGATAATCATGAAAATGCTTTAAAGGAGGAGGCAAGGGCGCTTAGTTTAAGTGATAATCCAGTTCATTTGGATATGGTGGAAGCAACTAAAAAGATTATAGCGGAGGTTGATTCGGATTTTATTGGAATCAACATGGTTACTGATGGGGATAAAATTTATGATATTAAATTAGGTGATATCTTTGAATCTTTTAATAAGTTAGTTGAGAAATCAAGAGAGGTCTTTACAGTTTCGTTAAAAGATAAAAGAGATATAGTAATAGCTAGAGTGGGTGAACCGTTTAACAGGAACTTATATCAGTCCTTAAAGGGATTTGAAAACGGTAAATTAATCTGTAGAGATGGGGGAATAGTTATATTGGTAAGTGAATGTTACGAGGGTATTGGCCCCTCCGAGTTCTTTGATAGGTTGAGTAATTCTAAAGACCCTGAGAAAATAATAAATGAAATATCGGAAAATTATGTACTAGGCTCTCATAAAGCCTTTAATATATTAAAATTCCTAGAAAACCACGAACTATTCTTAGTTAGCGATTTAGAAGATGAATTAGTTGAAAAATGTTTTATTAATTCATTTAATTCAGTTAAAGAAGCTTTAAACATTGCTAAAAATGAATTTAAGACAAAACCTAGTGTAATTGAATTAAAAGACTCTATAAACCAAGTTCCATCACTCAAACAAAATACAGCTAAATCATAGCTAAAATCTCTTCTTCAGATACCTCATCCATCTCTCTATGGATCTTTTTTGTTTCTTCTATATCTTTAAGTATATTCAGAGCTATAAAATTTTCTACTCTTTCATTAACTATTTTAAAAATATCCTTAGAAACATACATAGAAGCCACTATTATTTCCCCCACATTAAGTTTCCTCAACATCTTTACTGAAACCAAAAGAGTTGATCCTGTAACTGCCACATCATCAACTAAAACAACAGTTCGACCCTCTAATTTTGGAAGTAATTTAGGCCTTAATTTCTTCCTTCTCCTATTAACCTCAACCACATGATCCTTGATTATTTCTTCAAACCGAGACCTAGTTAAGCCGTCATGACCAAAAACCAACTTACTACCATCTTCAGCAACCGCCCCTAAGCTTGGTATATCAATAAAAATCGAGTCTATTCTTTTAGCTATCAACAAAGAAAACTCGGCATTCAAACTATCTGATAATGAAAGACCAAATTCAACGCCGCCTTTAGGTATAGATAAAACAATTAAATCCGATTTCTCTAAATCAACTATTTTTCTAGTTAATTTTAAACCTGCCTCAGCCCTATCCAAGTTCATGTTCTTAAACTAAACCCCATCATTAGTAATTTCATTAGATAATATAAATTATAGTTTATCTTTTGACTGAGAAGGCACCTTCCTAAATCTTTTGATTTAGGTGGGTGATGAATCAACTACAGATATTTTAAGTGTTTCTAAGACAAACAATGGAGTTAGCAGTTGGTTGGTTTGTCTGCCTTTTGAACAAAAAGCAATCCCATGCCTTGAGGTAATGGCTAAAGCCTTGGACTCTACATCGAATAGGTGTATTAGGTAAGTAGTAAGGTAGATGGGTAAGCCCGAAACTTCGGGAGTAGGGTGTAGTGGTAGGTGTGGAGCAACCAGAGTGAATAAGGGAGCCATTGTGTAGCTAATATATGGGCTTTGTGCCCTAATCCAGTTCTTCCTTAAAGTTAAGTTCCATGTTGACTAGGTGTATGAGAGAAGCCTGATACTCGGCAAACTCCATTTGGATAAGGTCCGCATGGAAGCCTCTTCCAAGATCTCTGATTTAGGTAGGGGTCACTTCACAAAAGTTAAAGATGATTAATGTCTTTACTAGTTTTCTATTTTAATATATACGTACTTTAGAGTATTTGATCTAGTTTTTTCCCTGTGTGTGCTCTAATTTTTTATTAGGTAATTGGCTTTTTAGGGATATTAGTTCCATTGGTATGAGTCAACTAGTTCTGCTTTTTCATTATATAGGTAAGCTGTGTCTCCTTCATTATTCCAGATAGCTGAACCAGAACCCCAATAAAAAGAAGTTGAATCATCCATACCCTTACCACTATAAACCCTAATTTCATCTTTTGGTTCCAGTGAGATACTTGGAAACTCGTATCTATGGTCTGCCTCATCCATCAAAACAAATCTATCTAGTGAAATATTTTGGCCTCCCTGGTTGGTTATCTCCACCCATTCTCCATTAGTATTCTCATGATCATTCCCCGGGGCATCATAATGAACATAACTTATAGCCAAATAGCCCTCATCCTGTTTTTTTGATTCATTTAAGACACTCCAAAGACCTCTATAATTATTCCTTGCTTCTGTCTCTAAACTTAGATAAGTCTCTTCATATTTGAACTCTCCTTCTTCATAGACTCTAGCAAATCCTCTCTCAATTAACATTTCATTTATTGAAGTTCCATTACTAAAGCATAAGTAGGCAAGCAACCTCCCGTAATATCCTCTCCTATCAGATAATTCATCAAATCTCAAAAAAACAGTTTTACCTTCAAGCCTTGCCTCCGTAAAATTACTCGCCTTATAACCCCATTTTCTCAAATAATCACTACTATCGATTCCCTCAAATTCATTTGGAGTGTTCTCAGAATAAACCTCAGGAGTATCAATCCCCAAAAGCCTAACAGTATCCACTGTACCATTACGATATCTTATCTCAACAGTATCACCATCAACCACACTAAAAACAGACACAGAAACATTTCCATTAACTTCATCAGACCTCACAACTAAACTAGTACTCCTATCACCAACACATATCGAATGATTACCAACCTCCTCCATATTTAATTGAAAACTCACCACCTTTAACTCGTTAAATCCAACTTCAACTGTTTTTTCTTTTCTTATGTTGCCATCAACTAATAGCTCAACGGTATAATTCCCCTTTTTGCCACCAATGTTCTCCACCCCTACCTCGACCTCAACCTCCTCTCCCGGTTCTACAGCAGAAGAACTTACTTTTAGGTCACTTACATTGAATCTAGCCATTTTAGGTTGGTAAACACTGAAAGTCTCAGTTAAACCCTCTACCTCTACATTAAATGTTCCCGTATTATTTCTGGACAGGTTAAATATTACAATTTTCGTTTGACCTTTCCTAAGATCTAGAGTTTTACAATCCTGCGTCATACCATTTATCTCAAGTTCAACAGAAGTCTCTCCCTTTTCATCTCCAGTATTTGTCACCACCAAACTAATCCTTACTTCCTCTCCAACCCCCAAATCTCTAGGTTCTACTTTTAGATCACTGTATTCAAACTCAGCCCCAACCTGATCCCCACCTATTTCGCTTGTATCTGTCATACAACCTGTGATAGAAACAGAAAAAACAAAAATAACCACTAAAACCAAAGAAATAACTTCCTTATTCATTTAAAATCCACACATAAACTAAATTAAATTAAGCACCCATCATATTACCTAATTTATTCCATCTCTTGGATAGAGGACTAGATCATTTTTACTCATTTTTTTGATTACATCTAAATTATATTTATCTTAATGATTGAGAAGACCCCTCTCCAAAATCTTTGATTTTGGTATAGGGATGATCAATCCCAATAAGAGTTAAATATCTCCATGTCTTAGGTTTTGGTGTAAGCAGGGGCGCGGCCGAACAAAAAGCCCGTGGACAAATTGAGCCTCTGTACACCAAGCTCGCTGGATGACCCGGAAACCTCCCCAAAAAGCTTCCTAGATAAGGGCCGCCCAGGACTGAGATGATTTGGCGGCGTCAGGAAGTAAAACCTCCTTTGACTCTGGAAGCACCCTTCCAAAATCCCTTGATTTAGGTAGGGGAGAAAGTCACACTTTACTCCTACCAAAAAACCATTCCCAAATCTTTTTGTTTTTATAGGGTTTCATAGAGATCTTACCTCTTTTCTGAAGTTTAAGCCCTTCTCTTATTTTTTGATTTTGAAAATCTTCTTCAGTTTCATTTCCACAAATTATTTTCTTCAATAACTCTACTTCAATCGTTACTAAGTAGTTCTGAATATCTCCTCAAATCAATGCCACTAATCCTGTACCTTCGATCTGGTAAACTCTCACAAACATGTTTAAACTTATCAATAAAACTACTACCTCGATATATGGCACTTAAATTAGCATCTTGAAAATCTTGACTCCTAAATACGACTAAATAATCTACATTATTTTTAAGGCAAATATTTTATAATAAAAATTTCTAAATTGATGTTGAGGGAAAATGAATCGAAAAGGATATGGCTTTCATTCTTTTTTAATTAATTATATACGAAATAATAATGTAACTAAAATACTTGAGATCGGTGTAGCTAATGGAGAAAATGCTCTTAACATGATTGAAGCAGCTCTTGACAATCAAATTAATAAAAGCATATATTACTTTGGGTTTGACAAATTTGTTGATTGGGATAGAGAGCAAGTAGAATCTAAGTTGAGTGAAAGTGGTGTTAATGTTCGTCTATTTAAGGGTGATAGCAAGGTAACTTTGCCAAGCGTGGTTAATGAGTTACCAAATATTGATCTAGTTTTTATTGATGGTGGACACAATATTGAAACAACTAAAAGTGATTGGAAATATACTAAAAAACTAATTAATGAATCTTCAGTTGTTTTTTTTCATAATTACGATTTTAAAGGACCTAAACATGTTGTAGACAATATTTATCGGGATAGGTTTTCTGTTGAGATTCTGGATCCTGAAAATGATTACAGGACTGCAAAGGTTTTTTTGAGTTAATCAGTCTAAGAATAGAGTGATATCTTCATTCAGATTATGCTCTATTGTATCTATTTTTCTTTTTGTTAGTTTATCAAGGTAGTTTTGGTTTTTCCGTAGTTTTTTGTATTTTTTGTATTTTTGAGGGTATTTATTTCTAATTATTTCCATTATGTCATCGTTGAAGTTGATTTTCTCTACTTGTATCTCGTCTACATACTCGTTTACTCTTCGTATGATTTGTTTTAAATTGGTTATTTCAGGTAAATAGGGGCCAATATGTATATAGGTATATATGTTTTCTTTCCCTATTTTCTTAATTGTATCTAATCTATCTTTAACAGAAGCTGCTCCAGGTTCCCATATTTTTCTATTTTTTTCATTTATAAAGTTTAATGTTATCCCTACAGAGGGGTTTTTTAGTTTATTTATGAGTTTTAGATCCCTTTTTATTAAATCATTCTTAGTTAATATGTTTATACTAAAAGAGGTGTTTTTTAAATTCATTAATAGGGATCTAGTTATTTCGTATTTTTCTTCAATGGGCTGGTATGGATCGGTTATTGAAGATAAAAGTATCGTACCTCCTTTAACCTTTCTAAGGTCTTTAAATAAGACATCTACTGCATTTATTTTAACTTCTACAAATTCTCCCCATGGTAAATTTAAATCAGTGTAATCTTCCATGTAGCTGGCATAACAGTACTTACATTTATGGCTGCATCCCTTGTAGGGATTAATAGAATAATCAACTCCATAAATGTTTGATTCAGATATTATTGATTTGCATTTTTTTTCTCTTATCTTCAAATGAAGTCCTCTATTTGTTTTTGCTTATTTTTATTGCGTAATAGACCTGATACTGACTCCCATTCGCTCGGATCTAAGTCCATTATCCCATCTATGTATTTTATCATTTCTTCCTCAGTGTCACATTTCCTTGGTTCGGTCTTTAAGGCATTTCTTACGGATTCTCTTACATTCCAAACCCCTACTGGTAAAATATAACCTGGATGTGCCTCTCTTAGTACTATAGCTCCAGCTTGCCTTTTTTCCTTGTTCAGTTTTTCCGCTACTGCAAGTCTCGCTGAATAATAGCATCCTCCTAAAGAAGCGTATTCGTCTCTTCCATTTAGATGTTCATAATCCGAGTAGATAGTTATACCATTCCTATTTGGATTCCAAGTAGTTTCTGGATAAAATGCCTCTATAAGCTCATATTTCCAAGGAGTAGGAGTTAATATAATTGCCCACTGATTATCAAGATACTTTGCTGTATATACTTCATATGAATCCTTTAATCTATATCTTTTTACTTTTTCTCTTAGCTTTTTACCAATTATGTCATCAACTGCTGTAATACTCCATCTAGTCGGAACAAATCTCCTATTTTCTCTTAAACCTACTCCCCCAACCATAAAAAGATCCTGTATTTTAGATACAAGAACGCCCTCCCGATATAATTTGTAAACACCTTTTTCAGATTTCAATTCATCATCATAGAAAACTCTCTCTACCTCTTTTTTAGAAGAAGTAGAACCTATTTCTAATTCCTGTATATCCCCAGAAGGACCATAGGGCTGAGTCCTATAATCAAGTTTAATTTCATCACTTAATTTTTTATCAAACATCATTTCAGTTTCAGTTGGCGACTTAGACAAAGCCAAATACCTTGTATTCTCTACATCCCGATCTAAATTCTGTTTTATCCCAACCCCATCCCTTAGTCTCTTTTTACCTCTAGCCATTTTCCCACGATATCCAATTATATCCTCAAAGCCCTTCTCGCCAAACCACTTTTCCGGGGTAGAGTAAACTGAAGTATCTCCCTTTGAAGGAGGAGTCATAGGGCCAACACTTACTTTTGGATAATCATACCTTCCCACAAAAACAGAAGGAGGAGAATTACCACTTAAGTTCTTTTTATCAAATTGAGTTCCCTCTTCATCTAATTGACTATAATATTCAGCTAAAATAGGGCACCTAGACTTACCACAAAGCTTCTTAGTTCCTCTACACTTCAGACATTTGTCACGAACGCTCGGATCTATCTTATCAATAACCTCACTAGAAAAAGTCCTCAAATCCCCTTTTTTACCTTTATCCGATTTATTCAAATCAATTTGTTTCTTTGGCGTTTTCCCAGGTATCCGAAAACCTCCACTAAACAATATCCTTCCAATCTCACTTGAATCTGTCAACCACCTTATCCCAAAACCTAGAAAACTTCAGCGAACTACCCCTACCAAAATCAGAGATTTAGTAAAGGGCTTCCCTATTCAACCACTCGACTTACTGGAACATAACTAGTTCCAGCAGAGGTTAATGTGTACAAGGGCTTTGACTTCGGACAGTCCCTGCCCTACCAAACCTATACCCCTACTCACAATATTTGTGGCTGCATTCAAGTCACGGTCAATCTCCAAACCACGTTCCCTACCCTCATGCACCCTATCCGAAAGCTCCTTATTCACCTCATTACCACAACCTAGATTTAAGCAACTCTTTGTGGTGTTTTTTGTTTCTACCTCTACATACTTGCTTACCAGCTTGTGAAGCTTTGTAAGCAAGCAATGAAACAAACTCACTCCAAACATAATTAGCTATAGACCTATTTAGCGTACTGATCTCACTCTATAATAGGTTTTTACTATTCTAAGTCCTCCTACCGCTACCACATCATACCTATCAACATATGCTCTTGATAGTTTATGCAAGAAGTCACTTCGAACATCCCTCAGTTTCTTATGTGCTCTTCCCCAACCTCCCTTCTTGCCTCCTCCAATCATTACTTCCCTCCCACCTTCCTAGATAGCTTTTTCTGCCCTTTCTCAACTCCCTCATACTTCCTTGCCAACATAGTCTTTAGGTTCTGTATTTCTCTGCCTTCGCTGTCGACTAAGAAATTAGATACATTTAGATCCATTCCTACTACAACACTATCCTCCATAATCGATTGTTTGTCGGGTTTTGGCAACTCTAGCTGGAGGAGGACCTTCCAGCACCACAACCATATCCCTTCATTACTAAGCCTTTGGCCCTAGCGTCTTTAGGGATTGGCCTATGGA
This sequence comes from Candidatus Methanohalarchaeum thermophilum, assembly GCA_001914405.1. Classification (GTDB taxonomy): domain Archaea; phylum Halobacteriota; class Methanonatronarchaeia; order Methanonatronarchaeales; family Methanonatronarchaeaceae; genus Methanohalarchaeum; species Methanohalarchaeum thermophilum. The sequence goes on along the minus strand of MSDW01000001.1, from coordinate 389,849 downwards.
AGTTCACAGACATCTCCCCTCTACCTTTGATAGACGTATGATTTCGATTTCTTGGTCTATCTTAAACCCTAACTGATTATACTCAATGCTACTAATCTAATTCTTACACCGCAGTCTATCCAACCTTTTCTCCCTCCCCTTTTTTTGTACTCAAGACCTTGACTGCATCATACACTCTTCCAATTCCCTGCTAACCAGCCTTCAAGCACAAATTCTGGCTCGGGATTCAATGTCTTTTTCCACTCCTGCAACCTACTATACACCTCATATCTCCCTATCCAACCATCTGAACCATTTAAAATTTGTAACACCTTGTCGTAGATGCTTTTGTGTATCTCAAAGTGCTTTTGTAGTTGCTCCCTACTCTCTTCAGCCAGGTCGGCGTCACAGTTGTATGAGAGCGACTGTGAACTAATCCCATACTCATTTATGGTTTTATGGTCTAAAAGTGGGTGTGGTTTATTCATCCCCTACCTAATCGGAGATTAGGAAAAGGTCTTCTCAACAACTAAGAGAAAATCAATATTAATTTAATCAAATAATTTAACAGACAATATTAAGATCTTAAAACAAAGTTAACTTTATTTTATTTTATTTTTCCTTGATTAAACTTAAGAACATAAAGATTATTTTTAATCGATTTACTATTTCTTTTTTATTTATTGATAATTATTTTAGCTTAATATTGATCTAAAAGGTAATCATATTCTTACAATGGATTTCAGATCTCGGAAAAAATAGATACCTCTTTCCTTATACCAATTATGTCTTTTATCTTTATTCAATTTACTGTAGTGGGGAAATTTTCTTTTAAATTAGATTTTATGTTATTATGATATGAGTAAAAGAGTCCATGTTTTTATTAGTGGTCGTGTACAAGGCGTGGGTTTCAGGGCTAGTACTAGACGAGAAGCCAGAACAAAAGGCGTTAAAGGATGGGTAAAAAATCTAGCTGATGGAAGAGTAGAAGCCGTCTTCGAAGGAGAAAATGAAAAAGTCGATGAAATGATTGAATTCTGCAAAGAAGGTCCTAGAGCTGCTAGTGTAGATGACCTTGAAATAAATGAAGAAGATTACAAGGAGGAATTTAAAGAGTTTAAGATAAGTTACTAGGATTTTATTTTTAAGCAATACTTAAATCTTTCGTAGATTTTTAAAGTAGGTTAATTAGAAAAAAATAAACGTGAAGGTAGTATATCTGATGTCCTCCCATGAATAAATTTGTGGGGTTCCATCAATTCGCCCTTATCATCTGGTCTTCGAACTACCGATAGAAACCTATCCCACCACAGACAGGCCCTATTACAAGTCCCCCAAATACCTAACCTAATAACCAACATAACATACAGAGGACAGATTCAACAGCTCGGGATCTGGAGCACCACCAGTAGTGCCCTCGTTTTAGATAGAGGGTTTAGTATTATCAAGACAGGGATTCATTTCGCCCTGTCCTGATGCCCTCAACCAGCTTTAAAGACTCAGAGCTTACCCGAAACTCTAAATGCGTTTTTATCCTTACTCCTATCAATAATCTCGCAATTCACCCTACCACTAAAGCAGGTAAACTTTCTGGCGAAATTCTGTAAATTGATCCGCATTGTAAGCTATGGGATCCTCTCATTTACTCTATTATAGAATTAATTTTCTTTATTTTCTTCTTTTTTATCTTTTTCTATAGAGTAGTTTCCTCCTCTAATTTCTATTGCTTTTCCTTGAACTAATGCCTCAGCTATTTTTCTTCTTGCCTTTTTTAGGTCATTCCAGAATGATTTTCTCGATATGCCCATTTCATTGGCTGCCTCATTTTGGGTCATGTCTTCGATATCAGTTAATCTCACTGCTTCTAGTTCTTCTATATTTAATTTAGTTCTCTCTAATTCCCTTGCTGGAATACCTCTAGGCTTAAATACATCTGCCTCAGGTAAATCCTTAACCTTTCTTGGGCATCTAGGCCGGCCTCTTTTTCTTTTTCGTTTACCCACCTTATTCTCACCTGAATGAACTTAGTGATCAATTTTTTTCAAATCCAAAAATATTTTAGTGAACTTATTTGGTGTTTCCATAGAAATACTGTAAAATATGAGTTTTCGACATATAGTAACCTGATGCAATTAATATCTGAGTGATTTTTTATTTATAGAGGTATTTTAGATCTTCTAAAGCTTCGAGGCTTTTTATACTCTTTTTTTTGTTTTTTTACTTGTTTTTCTCACCTAAAATATCTTTAACATTATTAAATATTGTCTCCATCGATTCTTTTAGTTTTGTATCTTCTTCTACGAATGGTTTGCCTTTTTCGCCGCTTTGCATTATTTCAGGATCAAGAGGTAAGCTTCCTAGGAATGGTATATCTAGTTCCTTGGACATTTCTACTCCTCCTCCACTGCCAAATATTTTGATTTCTTCCCCGCAATTTGGGCACTTGAGTTTATTCATATTTTGAATAACACCTATTACTTCTAGATCTATTCTCTTTGCGAAGTTTACGGATTTTCTTACAGATTTCAATGCTACATCTTGAGGTGTTGTTACTATTATAGCTCCATCGATTCCCTGAAATTCTTGCGCAACGCTCAATGGTTCGTCACCTGTTCCTGGAGGTAGATCTATTATCAGGTATTCAGTGCTTTCATCCCAGTGTATTTCGTTTGAGAATTCTTTTATTACTTTCATCTTTAGGGGGCCTCTCCAGATCGTTGGTTGGTCTTCTTCCTGCTGCATTAAATCGATTGATACTGCTTGCAGGTTTTCGTTGTATTTTACTGGTTCTATCTCTCCATCTGGTGTAGTTAGCAAGGCTTCTTCTTCTATATCTAAAATTTTAGGTATTGTTGGGCCATGGAAATCAGTATCTAAGATACCTACTTTATGTTCTTTGGATATTAATGCGGCTAGGTTCGCTGCTATCGTGCTTTTGCCTACTCCACCTTTTCCACTCATTACAGCTAAAGTTTTCATTACTTACTCATTTGTGTAATTTTTTTATTAAAGTTTAGTGTATGAGTCAGGGATAACTTTATAAAAAACCGTAAATAGATTACTGTGGTTCAGATGAAAGCGGTAATACTAGCAGGTGGATACGCTACTAGGCTGTGGCCATTAACAAAAAACAGAGCAAAACCTCTGCTACCGCTAGGCAAGAAACCAATAATTGAACACATCCTAGAAGAAATAAAAAAAGAAAAAAGAATACATGAAACAATTATTTCTGCTAATAAGAAATTTGAACCAGATTTTGAAGACTACTTGAGTAAAAATAGCTATGAAAACACGAAGATAACAGTGGAAGACACAAACAAGGAAAAAGAAAAACCTGGTGCCATAGGTGCCCTAAGCCAAATAATAAAAGAAGAAGATATAAGCGGGCCTCTACTAGTGGCAGCTGGAGACAATTATATATCGTTTAATATTTCAGATTTTTTAGACTTCTATGAGAAAAAACAGAATTCTTGTTTAGCAGCATATAAAGTACCTATAGAAGAAGCAAGCCAATATGGAGTATTAAATGTAAAAGATACAGAAGTTAAAGAATTTAAAGAAAAACCCGAAGAACCCGAATCAAATCTAGTTAGCATAGCGTTTTATGTGTTCTCAGAAAAAGGCATAAAGTCACTAAAAGAATACATAAAATCAGGTAAAAACCCTGACTCTCCAGGATACTTCATTGAATGGCTAATAAAAAACGAAAAGGTTAATGCCTTCTCATTTGATGGAAAATGGTTTGATATAGGAACCCCACGAGGGTACCTCAAAGCATATAAATCTATAGTAGGAGAAAATCGTATTATAGACTCAGAAGTCAAAAATTCAAAGGTAGAAAAATCCCTAATTAAAAGTTCGAATGTAATAGATTCAGAGATCAAAAACTCACTGATATTTGAAGAAACCAAGATAGAGAATTGCAAGATAAAAAATACCATTATAGATAACAAAAACCTTTCAAATAAAAAAATAAAAAATCAAATTGTATCCAAAACAAAACCTAAGAATAAAAAATTCACTAACTTAGAATAAACCAATTTTTTTCTTAACCAAACTATCTCCAACTAAAGAACTAGTCATTAAGCACTTAAACCCAATTTACAGGATTTTAATATGTTTATCGGAGTAATAGGCACAATAATCGGATTCATCATCACAGTAGCTTTAATTAGAAAAGATATAAATTACGGTGCTGCGATGATAATAGGTGCACTATTCATCGCAATAACCAACAGATTTACACCAACCCAATTTATACAAACAACAAAAACCTCATTAACCTCTTCAGATACATTAACTCTAGTAGTATTAGTTATATTCATCTATACTATAGCATACGGAATGAAAGAGACAAATCAAGTCGATAGAATACTAAATTCATTTAGAAGACTAATTAGCAGTCGAGGAACCGTAGCCGCAATCCCCACAATCTTCGGATTTCTACCTATGCCAGGTGGAGCTTTGATGTCAGCCCCAATCATGGAACCAGAAGCTGAAAAACTAGGCGGAAACGCAGAACAAAAAACACTAGTAAACTTCTGGTTCAGACATTTCATCTTCTTCATCTTCCCGTTCTCACCCGACCTCGTCCTAGCAGCCAAACAAGGAGGAATCAACTTATACGACCTAATAGCAATTCAAATACCCGTTACTGTAATAGCACTAATATTAGGTTACTTCTTCTACGTTAAGCCACTAAATGTAGGAAAAAAACCAGATAAAAAAACCCTATTAAAAGACACAAGCAAGATAATATGGAACTTAACCCCTGTTTTAGTACCAATAATCATCAACGCATTTTTTAATGTAAAACTAATGTATGTTATACCATTAGGACTAATCATCCTGCTACTACAAAACCATAATCGACTAACAAAAACTAAAACCGCCGAAATAATCAAAGAAGGATTCCCCCCTAAACTAGTCTTCGCCGTAATCGGAATAATGTTCTTCAGATACATTGTCAAATCAAGCGGTTCGCTAACAGAACTAATAAACTCCTCAAGAGCAATTGGAGTACCCCTACTCTTAATAGCAATCATATTACCATTCATGATCGGAGTAATAACTGGAATCGGAATGGCTACCATAGGCATATCATTCCCCCTCCTCTTACCCCTAATCCCAAACGATCCCATCCATATAAGTATGCTATTCATCTCAAGTTACCTCGGATACCTAATCTCACCAGTTCACCTATGCCTAGTAGTAACAATAGAATACTTCGGCTCAAACCTAAAAAAGAACCTAAAAGAACTAGCTAAACCAGTTTCCATAATAATGGCTTATAACATCATAATAATGCTACTATTCTTCTAAATCATACAAATTACAGTCAACTACCCAATACCCAACCAAGGATCAGGAAAGAGACTTCTTAAGATAAGAAAATGAATATCGCCAAAAAACCTACCAGCTTATGATGACGAAGTGACTTCCTACCCCACCAAAATCAAGAAATTTTGGAGAGGAAGCTTCCAGAGTCAAAGGAGGTTTTACTTCCTACCGCCGTCATCCAATCTCAGTCCCAGGTGGCCCTTATCTAGGAAGCTTTCTATGGGAGATTCCCTGGATCCTATCCACGAAACTTTAAATACCCAAGAGATGGTTACAGAGACTCACGCGTCAAGGGCTATAAACTTCAGCCACAACCCCTGCCCCACACCCAAAACCTAAAACACAGAATCATCTAACCCCTCAGGTTAATTCATCCCCCTCTAATCAAAAATTAGGAAAGAGTCTTCTCAACCACTAAGATAAAGAGTTAGTGAAGTGACTCACTCCCTAAGGGAGGTGAATTTCCTTGCGAGGGCTTATCCAAGTTGGAGCCTGCGTTATCTACTGGGCTTGTCTCATACACCCAGTCAGCAAGGGAACTTGCGCTTTAAGGGAAAAACTGGATTAGGGCACAAAGCCCATATACCAACCCAATGAGGGTTCCTCTTATTCCTCAGCGGCTGCTCCACACCAACCACTAGAACCCCCTACTCCCAAGCTGTTTCGGGCTTACCCAGAGATTTCCTAGGCCAATGAACAAAGAAATGGCCCACGTTTATCTGACAAGGCAAAACGCCTAACAGCCAAAGCTTAACTCAGTTCCAAAATCACTCAAATGTTATTAAAGGCATTCATCCCATACCCCTTGAAGAACACAGGTTTTCTGCCTCCAACTCTATAATCTAGAAAAGAAAAAAATTGTTTAAGGTTTTAGGAGATAGTTGACCGTGACCTTCTCACCTACCTAATCAAAGATTTAGGAAGGTGCTTCCATCCATTCACAAGACCAGCATCCAAGATTTGGTGCCTTGTTACCGAATGGTCTAACAAAGGCAGACACGGACTGCCAAACATTGCAGACCCACAAGGACTTAAATACTGGTTTCCAGTACTTCTGCCATGTCCATCGCCATCATGCGCCTTGGTCCTAGGCTCGATCACAGAGGAGCCCCGTTCCCACCCCCACCACACATCTATTGCGATAGAGCCCTGCACTCAAGTGCTTGCCCACCCAAACTTGGCCTACAGGCTGAAAAACCTCTCAACGAAAAACCCATCGCCCCCCAAATACAAATACCCTGTGCCGATTCACCCTCCCATCCTATCAAAGAAAGGAAGGGAATTTCTCGGCACTAAAGTTAAAAGTTTGTCAACTAGCTTCAAACTTATCTGCTCAAATATTTAAGTTTTAATTTTTTTCTCTATACTATTTAAGGCAGAGATCCTTACGGTTCTGCTGGGGGGGTGCCAAAAAATTTCATGGTGGGAGAACATGTTTTGGTAACTCCTAAAAGTGGCTCTTTTGGATAAGAATTTTCCAGGTTTCAAGAAACCGTTAAGGTTGGGACGGCTGGCGTTGGGTGGAGTGAAGCTATCGAGGAGCAGGTGATAATCCGCAGTATGCGGCTACCCCAGGTCTAGGTTGTCTCGCTTCAAAGCGATAGTTCGTGTCGGCTGGAAAAAGAGGTGTTTCCACCAACACCGGGATCCATCCCGCCACACAAAGCCCGACAGCTCTGCTGTGAGGTCACTTCTCTCAAGATTAAAGATTTAAGAAATGAAGAGGTTATTGTTCACGAGAATAAAATCTCTGGTTCTTTTTGTCTTTTTTATGTGGGATTAGTTTCGTTTACTAGCTTGTAAACTGTTATAGCGCTTCCTCCCCATGGTCCTGGTTGTTTAGAGTTGTTAGTTTTATAGACAACCTTGTAGTGATCGTAGAGAATATCTCCTACTTCTGGTTCCTGTGTAATATTCATTAGGCCGGGTGTAGGGCCTGCTGGAAATGCTAAGTTGTAATAAACTGTTTCAGTTAAGGGCTTAGGTACATTTGGGTAATTCATTCCACTTCTGTAGTATATTGCGAATGGTAGTTGTTGTGAGAGCCTGTTTTTGGCTGAGTTTGGCCAGTCACTGACATACTCGCTTGGGTTTACTTGGGCTACAGTTGCTACTGCACCCGTTTTTCCTCCGTATATAGTTCCTGGTATGTAAATTCCTAGTGCTTTGTTGCCTATAACATAGTCTACTTCTTCTCCTCTCTGTTCTGACATGTTTTCTGTTAGATATTCGTATGCTTCGGTCATATTTTGCATCATATAGAACTTAGCAGCTACTTCGGCGTTGGCTTGTGTATTATCAGTTACTACGCTTACATTTGATAGAGCTTTCATTGGGAACCCATAGTCCCACCAGCTGAGTACATAGTCTTCTCTTGTTATGTTTTCGTCTTGGTTGAAGAAGTCAAATGTTGAGATCCAGGCTCCATTAGATTCTGCATATACTCCTGAAGGATACTGTTGGACATTTAGTCCTCCTGCAAGTGGCAGAGAGGTAAATGAAATTGTTAGTATTACAAATATGGTGAATGTGACTTTTATCAGGTCAAATCCTTTTACCTTTCCATATTCTTTTTTCATTTTTTCTCTAATATTTTTGAGTCCTAGTATCTCGAGGAGTGCTACTATTTCAGCTGCTACTACTGGTGTAACAAAAAACAGGTATAGAGGAAGAAATCTTGCTGCCGCGAAATTCATTAGAAATGTGAAAGACACAATTGTTAGTTCAAAGGTTCTTCCCATATTGAATTGTTTGATTAGTTTATAGGTTATATAGATGATTGGAAGTATTATTACTGGTAGGATTAGTGCGCCCCAGGTTCCGAAGGCGTTCTGTAGTGGAACGGCTCCTTTTTGGAAACCTTTTCCAAAAGTTGGCTGTAGTTCACCGATTGTTTGATGGATTACTGCTGTTTTTTTAACTAATCCTATTCCTCTAACATCGACTGGGAGAAGCTCATAGTATGTTAGTACTGCTCCAGTAACTACTATAAGCGAACCTAATGTTACAATGGCTTTTCTGAATTTTAAGCCATTTTTAATCCAGGATACTTTTTCAGACCACTCTGGTATTTTTGCTGCTATATAAGGAAAAAATATTAATGGTATAACTAGTAAAACTCCTTCTAAGCTACTTAACGAATGGAAATATAACAATATAGGATATGAGACCAGTATTCCTAAAAGAGAGTATGTATCCTCTTCTTTTATTTTATCAAGCCAAGAAGCTAGGAAAGTGTAAGTTAGTATTGAAAAAGCTATTAAAGCAAACATTAAGGTGTAACCAGCCCAAAACAACCCAAATAGGCCTAGAGCTGTCCCCCCTAAGATACTCCACTTAGTTTTCTTCACTAGATTCTCTTGATTGAATGATTTGACAAATAGGCCAAGTGTGAGTGGGAGGAAAATAACGATGTATATATTGGTATCATAGGCTCCTGCTCTACCTACGCGAATAAACTCAGGAAAAACAACTGTTAAAAAAGCTGCTACTATTCCAACTTTTTCGTTGTATAGCTCTTTACCTAAAAACCAATATATTAGTGGAAGAAATGCTGCTAAAAATACAGGTAAGATTATTACTACCGTCTTTAAGTCAAGATTAAAGCCTAATAAGTTAAAAAATTTTGTTAAAGTAGCTGGAATTGCATGTGTAAGAGGAGGATAACCTACTCCAGATAACTCTCCATTAGAGCCAGGAAAAAGGTAAAGATCCTTTTTTTGAAATGTCCAGTGAGCTAGCCAATACTTGGAAAGATGGTACATCTCAAAGGGATCAAACTTCTGTAACTTGTCTAATGTTCCCATGCCTATTCTTAACCAAGTCCCTAATAAAATAGAAGATATTATTGAAAAAATAGAGAGCTTTCTCGTTAAACTTTGTTCTTCCGAATCATCTTTAAAGATGTCGAATGTAAACATATCCCCTGACACATTTAGCCCCAACCTATTTATATTAATGCTATTTAATCCACTTTTCTTATTCCATCCAAATTTGTAGTATCTTTAGTTTAATATTACCTGATTTATCTTAATAGTTGAGAAGACCTCTCTCCAAAATCTCTGATTTTTGTAGAGAGATGAATCAACCACAGATGTCAAATGGTTCTTGGACCAATTAAGTTTTGGCAGTTAGGCGTTCTGCCTCGTCAAACAAACGCAGGCCACCTAAATCGCCCTATTTGGCTAAAGAAATCTCTGGGTAAGCCCGAAACCTCTTTGAGAGTAGGAGGGCCTATGTAGTTGGTGTGGAGCAACCATTGAGGAATAAGAGGAGCCACTAAGTCTAACATATGGGTTTTTTGCCTTTAGCCCCTTAATCCAGTTCTTCCCCAAGAGCGTAAGTTCTCTTGCTGACTGGGTCTATGAGGCAAACCCAGTGAACAAGGCAAACTCCACTCCGGATAAGGTCCTATAAGGTACCCCTTTCCTAAATTCTTGATTTAGGTAGAGTCATTTCACCTACTTTTATAGTTGACTTGTTTCAAAGCATGGTCCACGGGAATTTGAGTACTGCATGTAAGCAAAGCTTGGGAACGCTTTTTGTTCAAAGGCAGAAAAGTCAACCTACTGCCACCTGGAAACTAATTTTTACTAGTACTTAAATTTTTTAGTTTTTTAGCATTCATCCCCTGTCCAAAATGACACAAATTTTCTGCCTTCAACTCTTTAAGACCTGTAATTGGTTCTAGATTTTTATCTTACTGACCTAGTTGGTAGTTTTTTATCCTTATGGATCTAAATCTTATTTAGGTTTTAGGTATGAGCAAGGAAAGTGAGAATACCGAAAATGGTTCATCGGATGAAGAAGAAAACTATAGGATGTCAGGGTTGAAAGAGTGTGGTTTTGATAATAAGACTTGTAGAAGATGTGAGTCAGATGGAAAGCCAGTTTTAGAAGCTGGTGGTGGAAATGCCGTGATATATCTATGTCCTGAGTGCCTTCATTTATGGGGTGTTAATCATGATGAGAAAAAAATCGAGGAGATACCTAAGGAATTAGAACACTATGAGGTTATAGTCGAGAAAATAAAAGAAGAGTACAAAGACTTTTTTTAGTCTTTTAGCTTTTTTGGCTTTCTCCTTCAAAACTAGAGGGAGGGACTCCTTTTTCTTTTAATAATTTCTCTTCTACATAGATTGGTGCTCTTTCCCTTGTTGCTATAGCTATTGAATCGCTTGGTCTAGCGTCTAAGGTTATTTCTTTTTGATTTTCGTTGTCATAAACTGAGATGTGTATTTTAGCATAATATATCCCATCTTCTATGTCATCTATTACTACTTCATCTAAGGCTCCTCCTACTTCGTTGAGTATTTCCAAGAATAAGTCGTGGGTTTGAGGCCTAGTGGAAGTAGCTTGTGTTAATCCTTTTTTTATACTTCGGCCTTGCATGGGATTACATAATATTGGAAGTATTTTGTTATTTAAGGTTCTTTTTCCTTGTAATAAAATAACTGAGCCTTTTTCAGTTTTTCCTACTTCATATACTTCTGCTTCGACTTTGGTCATTTTTATCAACCCAATTTAGCCAAATAAGAATATATAAATTTAATAAGTTCTGAGTTTTCTTTTTTTTAGTTCCCTGTTTTTTGCTTCGTTCAATTAAACTGGTTTTTACGAAAATTTATGGATTTGGTGTGCTATTTATGTCTTTTGAGGTTATTAATATCAAAACTCGATTTTATTTTGATTTTATTTTATCTTTTTATTAATTAATATCTATGTATTTACTTTATATTTTGTGGCTAATTATTAGAAACGTTTTTACTTAGTTTCTAAGCTATTTTATCGCTTTTTTTAAACAAAAAAGAATTTTAAACCTAAAAAATAAATTTTATTTATTAAGCTGTGGTAGGTTTTATCTTTTGATTGAGAAGACATCTTCCTGAATCTTTTGATTTAGGTAGGTGATGAATCAACTACAATAATTAAGTAGTTTTTAAACTAATTAAAACTAAATTGGCAGTTGGTTGGTTTGTCTGCTTCTTGAACAAAAAGCAATCCCATCTATAAAGACAAGACCCTTGGGTAAGCCTGAAAGGTTCTCGGAGTAGGGAGGTCTAGTGGCTGGCGTGGAGCTACCAACGAGAAATAAGAGGAACCACCCTAAGAGTTAAGTTAAGTTAAGTTAGTATATGGCGTAGTTGCCTAATCCAATTCTTCCCTCAAAGCAATAGGTTCCCTTGTTGACCGAATGCATGGGACAGGTTCGGTGATAAAACAAACTCACCTGCTTCAAAGAGGATAAGGTCGCAGGAAAGCCCCCTTCAATCCCTGATTTAAGTAGAGGTCACTTCACCTTAGTTTTTCTCCGATAAAAGCATAAATTTGCCTTGTGGAGGAGGAGAGATCTCTAATTTTATTTCTTTATCGAGTGAATAATATTTTCTTCTTCCCTCCTGATAAGATCTGATCAATTCTTCTTCTTCTTCTAGCTTATTGAGATGGTGTTTTGCACGTTTTCCATCCATTTTTAATTCTTTTATAAATTGTGACACATATTTGTCCTCAGTAGTTAGTAGTTTAAGTATCTGTAATCTCTTTTTTGACGATAAAGATTCCAATAACATAAATGTATAATATTACAAAGAAACTTTATAAATCTTTTTGGTTATTGAATAAATGTGATATAAATGGAAGTTGACCAAAACAAAAATGAGGAGAGAAAAGTCGTAGAAGGAAACTTCTCACAAGAGATCTATATCGATAGAGAAGAACTAGCTGAATTCTTAAGTGATCTAGTAGAAGAAATAAAAAAAGGAAATAGTATTAATATAAAAGCCAGTGACTGGGAGATTCCTTTTAAATTTAGAGATAAAGTTGAATTAGAAATTGAACACGAAGGAGATGAACTAGAAATCGAAATGGAGTTCAAAAAAGATAAAAGCGGTGATCTATCAGTCGAATAAAAATCTTTATTTGAGTAATAGCAAAAAATTAATCTAATTGTAGGTGTTTTATATACCTGATGTTTGAAAACCTAAAGCTAAAGGGAAGTATGTATGGTTCTGTGGCGACTATCGTCGCCGTAACCACTCTAGCTGTAGCTGTAGTTTTAGGAATAGCAGGAGTTTCAGTAACCTATTCGTTGATTTTCATAGTCCCATTTTTTCTGCTACAGTGGTATCTAGGGCCTAAGTTAGTTGAAAGAGGATATAATGTAAAGGAAGCGAGCAAGGAAAATTATCCAGAACTTCACGATATCGTCGAAGAAGTCACTGAAAAAAGTAATATGGAAAAACCTAAAGTAATGATAGCTGATGTAGATCTACCAAATGCATTCGCTTACGGTAATTACCTAAGTGGAGATAGAGTTGCTGTCACTAAGGGGTTGCTAAAGGTGTTGGAGCAAGAAGAAGTAGAAGCGGTGCTCGGTCATGAACTAGGCCATATTAAACACAACGACTCTACATTCATGATGCTTCTGTCGATACTACCCGCCTTGTTCCTTATGATAGGAAGAACCTTTTTCTGGTCTTCCATGTTCCAAGACGATGAAGGTACGCTTCCTTTCATTGCTGTTGCAGTAGCATCCATGATAGTTTACTTTATCCTACAGTTATGTATTATGCACTTTAGTAGAATGCGCGAGTACTACGCTGACCGACACTCAGCAGATTATGTAGCTGAAGGAAATAGAAAACTAGCAGAAGGACTTGCAAAAATAAATGAAGAAATGAGTTCACTAAAGAAAAGGAAAAAATCTAGTAGAGGACTGAGAAGAAGTAGATCCCAGAGGAATCAAGCAAGAGGCCTAGGAGGGGTAGGTAACTTAGGTCTTTCGTTGAAGCCTTTGTTGATTTCAGATCCAGATGTCGATGCTGAGCCAACTGGTTCAAAGAGAGATAGCGAAATCGTAAGAAAATACGCGAACAGAGAAATGAGTTTTTCAGATAAATTAGCTGAGCTATTTTCAAGCCATCCAAACATTAAAAAGAGATTAAAGGCGCTAGGATTCTAAACCAACTCCAAAAATAAGTGAATACTACTTATTCTATTTGTTCTTATTTAATTATTTTTATTTGCTCTTTGAACTATTTTGAAATCTATTTTAAACTATTTTGATTAATTTATGTTAATTTAGATGGTGATCTGGGAACCTTTTTTTAGGTACAAAGTTAAAATTTATCCGGAATAATGAACGAAGATAGCGACCTTGATGAGATAAGAGAAAAAAAGATGGAAGAGATGAAGGAAAAATTGGGCAGTGGAGGAAACGGTGGCAATAGTAGCCAAAGTGATCCTATAAAGCTTAACTCTTCTAACTTTGAAACAGTAATTAATGAAAACAATCTAGTAGTTGTTGACGCCTGGGCAGAATGGTGTGGTCCTTGTAAAATGATGGATCCTGTAATCGAAGAACTTGCTGAAGAATACTCAGATATATCAGTAGGTAAGTTAAATGTTGATGATAATCAAGAAATAGCAGCCAAGTTTGGTATTAGGTCAATTCCAACTTTACTATTCTTCAAGAACGGTGAGCTAGTTGATAGATCTACTGGTGCTCTTCCTAAAGACCAGCTAAAACCCAAGTTTGAAGAACTTAAGTCAAGCTGAGTTCAAAATAACTAAATCAGGATAGCATAGATTCGTAGAAACTTGAAGTTCTCTCAGCAATACTATCCCAGCTGAATTTTTGGGCAAATTCCCTTCCATAACTACCCATCTCATCTAATTTATCCTTATTCTCAAGTAATTCAGTTAATTTTCTCCTTATTTTATTTTCATTTAATTGAGTTACCTTACCATTTTTTCCATTTATTAGATTTTTTGCTGCGTTATCTGGTTCATTTACAGTTATTACTGGTGTTTTGGCGGCCATTGATTCTAGAACTGTTATACCAAAGCCTTCTCGTGAGGAAGGCTGAACGGAAACTTTAGAGGATTTTAGGTAGCCAATTAGTTCACTATAAGGAATATCTTTGTAGTAATCTACATCTATTTGAAGATCATTTGATATTTCCTTGAGTTTTCTTTCCATAGGTCCTTTACCTACAATGCAGAGGCTGTAATCTGTAGACTTTAGAGCTTTAAGTAGTATATCTACATTTTTCTCTTTGATTAAACGTCCAATATATATAATATCATATTCTTTGTCTGATCTCTTTGTCTCCTTTATCTCTTTTAGGTCAATTCCATTTGGTATTACAACGCTATCCTGGCCTATGTTTTCTAGTTTTCTTTTTGTTAATTCTGAAACTGATATTATTTCATCCGGTAGATGGGAGACCATTTTTTCAATATTTTTCCCAAAAAAACCTAATCTACCTAAGTAATCGTACCAGTAATCTCCCCAAAATTCGTGCCAAGTTATTACCAGTTTGGTTTCGCTGTTTAACGTCTTTAATTTCCCTAGGAAAGCTGGTATATACGGAAATTGATTGAAATCGTATATATCGAATCCTTTTTCTAATTTTAGGAGGTGGGTTGTAAAGTAAATTGCCTCTTTTATCGATCTCCTATCCTCTGAGTAAAGCCTTTTTTTGGGGGATATACCGTGAATTGTTATATTTTCCTTATTTAATATATCGGAATCCTTTTCCCACCATTTCATGGTGAAAACATGGACATCGTGGTTATTAGCTATTCTCTTAGCTATCTCCCAGATTCGCTTTTCAGCTCCTCCTTTAACCCAAGGATACATTACATCTGAAACATAGGCTATACGCATTTTAAGTGAATCTTTTTTTAAATAAGTAAATTAAATTTTCTAGTCCATCTTTCCAGCTATTTATTTTTGCTTGCCCTTCTCTTTCTCGATATCTTATTGGTTTCTCTATTGATTTTATTTCTGTGTTATTAAAGGCTTCTATCTTAATTTCTTCTGAAAAAGGCATTCCATTACTCTTTAAATCTAATTCTTTAAGCAGGCTCTTCTTAAAGATCCACATACCTGACTGTGAATCTTTTATATTTATATTAAATAATAGTTTCATTACTTTAGTTAGTATTGCATTTCCTAACTTATGTTTCGGAGTCATAGCTCCTTCTTTTATTTCTCCAAACCTATTTGTAGTTAAAAAGTCTATGCCATTTTCTTGAAAATACTCTATTAGATCCAAAGTGTTTTCAGCTGGATAAGAATCATCTCCATCCATTGTTACTATTATATCCCCCTTTGATTTACTAAAACCAGTTTTGTATGCTCTTCCATATCCTTTTCTTTCTTCTACGATTACTTTAGCACCTTTTTCTCTAGCTATTTCTCTGGTTCTATCAGAACTTCCTCCATCTATAACAAGGAATTCGGCATCATATTCTTTTTTAATTGGCTTAAGTTTGTTCAAAGTTTTTTTGATTCCTTTTTCCTCGTTTAAGGTAGGTATAACTACGCTAATCTTCATATTTTCCTCTTAAACCATTTATAGTAATTTTTAAGGCCCTCATCTAGGCCTATTTCTGGTTTCCATCCTAGTTTTTTGAGTTTAGATATGTCTGCTTTAGTTTTCTCTACATCGCCTTTCCAGCTCTTTCCTCCAGTATAGGTTACTTCTGGATCTATATCCATTATTTCAAAGATTCTTTCAGCTAGTTCATTCACCGTGTAAGAACAAGAACTTCCTACATTATAAGCTTCCCCAGGTTCACCCCGATCTAAAGCTACATTTAAAGCCTCGACTACATCAGTTATATAGATATAGTCCTTTTCTTGTTTTCCGGTTCCAAGTATCTCTAAGTGACTTGGATTGGCATTTAATTTATTGAAAAAATCCCACATCACTCCTTTTCTATTTCCTGGTCCATAGACATTGTAGAGTCTAAGTGAAACTACTGATGTGTCGTATGTTCCATTAAAAGCAAAGCAATAACTCTCAGCTGAAGCCTTAGATGCTCCATAAAATGAAATTGGTTTGATAGGGCTTTCTTCAGATGTAGGTAAACTGTTGGGAATACCATACACGGTTGATGTGGACACATTAATTACCTTAGCATCCGTTTCCTTGGATATTTTTAGAACATTTAAAGTTCCTTTTGTATTTATTTCAAAATCTTTATCTATGTATTTAGTTGATTTAGGAACTGTACTTTGAGCTGCTAAGTGAAAAACCGCATCGATTCCATTTATAGCTTTTTTTAGTTCTTCCAAATTTCTAATATCTATGTCATAGTGACTGTAGCGAGGGTGTTCAATTTGATCCTTTTTTTTACTATTGGAAAAATTATCTATTCCTATTATTGTTTTATCTTGGTTCAATAGATTCTTAGTTAGATTTCTGCCTATAAAACCGTTCGATCCCGTTATTGCTATCTTTTCGTATTCCATTATTAATCCTCCATTGTTTCTTCGATTAGAGATAAACCTTCTTCAGCTAATTTTTTAGCTTCTTTTTCCTTTTTAGCTTCCGTAAATACCCTTATAACTGGTTCAGTTCCTGAAGGACGTATTAACAACCATTTATCTTCGTAAAAGATCTTTGCTCCATCTATGTAATTGGCGTCTACCTCCATCTTCTCTACTTTATCAAGTACCTTTTTCATAACTTCTTTTTTGTTTTCGACCTTAATTTTAGTTTTAACTGATTTATAATCACTTAACTCATCAGTTAACTCATAAAAGCTTTTTTCTTTTTCCGCTAATAATTCTATTAGCCTTGAAGCCGCTAGAAGGCCATCTCTACAGTATTGGAAGTCAGGAAAAATAACTCCGCCATTTTCCTCGCCCCCACATGCACAATCTTCGCCTAATTCTATCATTTTGTGTGCAACTACTGTACTACCTACTTTAGTCCAAATAACCTCTCCACCTTCATCTCTAATTGCATCAACTACTTTATTTCCCGAACTTACAGGAGTAACTACCTTATCCCCCTCTCTATCTTTCAACATTTTTTTGAACAGCAATGCGAGAGAATCATCTCCCATATGTGAATTTCCTCTGTTATCTACAAAGGTGGCTCTATCGGCATCACCATCATGTGCAATCCCCAAGTCAGCTCCAACTGCTCTAACAGTTTCAGCCAAATCACCTAAATTTTCTGGTAGAGGCTCCGGCTCTCTAGCCGGAAAATTTCCATCAGGTTGAGAATTAAGAGTAATAACCTTACAGCCAATTTCTCTTAATAGATACGGGGTAACATAGCAACCTGCACCATTTCCTGGATCAACAACAACCTTAAATTTTTTTTCACTAATCAATTCTTCGTTAATCAGATCCCTAATTTCTCTAATATAATCATAGATGGGATTGGTTTCCCGAACTCTTCCCGGACAATCCCAAGATGCTTTATCATATTTTCCATCAAAGTATATTTCTTCCATCTCCTCAAGTTCACTTTTATTGTACTCAACTCCATCAGAGTCTACCATCTTAACTCCGTTGTACTCCGAAGGATTATGTGATGCCGTTATTATAACTCCTGATTTAGCTTCTGATTCTTTAACATAATATTGTAAATTTGGAGATGGAACCACTCCTAGGTCCACCACATCTAAACCAACAGATTGGATCCCAGAAACTGCAGCTCTTTTTAACATATCTCCTGTTTCTCTAGTATCTCGCGCAATTGCTATAGGTCCTTCTTCAATATAAGTAGAGAGTGATCTAGTTAAGTCTAAAACCAGTTGCGGAGTTAAATCCTCGTTTGCTATACCTCTTACGCCATTTGTTCCAAAGAGTTCAGGCATTTAATTTCACCTGTGTGATCTTACTTCTAGAACCTAGTAATAGGTAATTTGTTTAGTTTTAAGTGAATTTTTACTACAGATTTATTACTTAACACAAAATTGAATGAGCAGCCGAAACAGTAATATATCATCAGGAAAAAGATGGATTTGTAACAAATGAGTGAAGAAGTTTGCCCCAAATGTGGTCTCCCTAGTGAATTATGCGTATGTGAAGAGATAGCTAAAGAGGATCAAAATATAAAGGTCTATATTGAAAATAGAGCTTATGGTAAGCCAATGACTATTGTAGAAGGAATAGACAGCAAAGATATTAGTTTAGATGATCTAGCAACTGAATTAAAGACAAAGTGTGCATGCGGTGGAACTGTAAAAAATGGCCAAATCGAACTACAAGGAGAACATAAACAAAAGGTTAAGGAAATCCTAATAAACAAAGGTTTCTCAGAACAAAGCGTAGTCCTTGGAAAATAAATTAAAAAAGATAACATGCAAGCAATGAATAAGATCTAAATAAACTAAATCTTAATTAGGAATAAACTGATCTAAAACCTACTTTGGGTCAAATCAAGTCCAAGCTTACATTTCAACTAAAAGTAAAAGATCAACCAAAAGCAGAAGCAATTGAATCAATTGAAAACAGATAGAAAAAAGGGAGCATAGGGCTTTTTTGAAGACTAAAGATCTATATTACTAATGGCCTCAGCCAAAATCTAATTTAACCAAAGAAAAAGATCCCCCCATTATCTACCACTAATCCTTCAGATTATATTGTTTAGTTAACTAACCCTAAGGTAATCTAGTGACATCCTATTCGCCCTGAAGGAAGAGGCTTCCATCAATTCACCCGTGCCATCTACTTTCAGGTTACTGATAGAAGCTTCCAGAGACACTCTGGAAGGGTGAGACGCTCGCCTTTATTTGGTTACCTACCTACCTTCGCCAGTTTGTCAACCAAAAAACCTTCCAGAGGCAGGATCAACAGCAGTGGCTTCGAGGCTGTCAACAGCAATGGCTCCTGAGCCCTGCCACAGGCCTTACGTCTACAGTAGAGAACTACGCCTACATTCTGTAAAAAATTCAGCCCCCACCACCCCTAACACCTCCACATGGCTCGGGGACTCAGAGCTTACCACAAACCCATTACCCTAAGTCAAAAATTAGGGATACGTGAAGAGTGACCCCTACCTAAATCAAGAATTTAGGAAGGTGCTTCCATCCATTCACAAAACCAGCATCCAAGATTTGGTGCCTTGTTACCAAATGGTTTAACAAAGGCAGACACAGTCTACCAAACATTGCAGGCCCCACAAGGACTTAAATACTGGTTTCCAGTACTTCAGCCATATCCATCGCCATCATGCACCTTGGTCCTAGGCTCGGCCACAAGAGCCCCGTTCCCACCCCCACCACACATCTATTGCGATAGAGCCCTGCACTCAAGTGCTTGCCCACTCAAACTTGGCTTATACGCTAGAAACCTCTCAACAAAAACCAATTACCCCCTAAAATACAAATACCCTGTAATGATTCACCCTCCCATCCTATCAAAAAAAGGAAAGGGATTTCTCATCAAATAAGTTAAATATCTGTATGCGGGCATTAGGCAAATCTGAGATAAGATCTCTGTTTGATGCAGGGGGTTTTGTGGCAGGTTTCGAACTCCATAGCAATGACCCAATCTCTACAATGCAAGTTGGCGTAGTGGAGGAGAACCATTGAAAGGCTGGAAGCCCCGCCTTTTACGGTAGGGAGGGTGTTACTTAAAGGATACCAGTTTATCCTCTATTTTTTGGGCTTTGGGATGGTAAAGGTAATCTAGAGAGGTTCCGCTTGCCTCAGGTATCTTCATATGTTCTATAAGATCGGAAAAGTGACCTCCTGTAAGACCTCCAGCAACAATACCGTAACCTTGTGCAGTCTTTTTTGTTTTTTCCGCTCCTTTTATCGAATCCAATTTTCTTATGTCATCAAGTTTTTCTTTTAGATCTTCTATTATCCTTGACTTCTCTGATAACCTCCCAGATACATATACCTTATCTTCACTTATCTCTGATTTAAGTGAATTTACGGCCTTTATTACTCCTTCAATCATTGCCTCATATGCTATTTTACATTCTTTCTTTTCTTCGATACAATCCAACAATTGATCTGGGCTATCTGTTCTCGATATCGTAGCTGCTCCACCCTTAAAAACATCTCCTTTATCCCATTGACCAACCAATTGAACAAATTCAGCATCTATCGAAGAAATAGTCAAAAAACCTGGGCCACTAATAGTTGTTCCTCCTACTCCATCTATTAGCCGACCTTCATCGATAGCTAAAACAGAATTATAGCCAAATCCCATCTCTAAAAGAACATAAGAACATTCATCAAATTTCTTCTCCCTTGATTCTTTATATAAGGAGAGAGCAGTAACTGCTAACTTATCAGCAGTACCCATATCTATCTTATTTACTTTCCTATATTTAGGGACAGTTGGCAAATTAATTACACCGGGAATAAACCAAGTGTTCCAGTCTTCTCTCTTAATTTCTTTAATTGATTCAGCCATTGCCTTGTAAAGCAAAGCACCAGTTAATTCTTCTTCAATAGCTCTTTCAACATATTTTTTCTCAGTTAACAGTATATATTGATAATACCAGTCCTCTAAGTTTTTTTCATTAACCTCGCTCAGATTAGTAGGCTCAACACCATATCCAGATGGAGCAGCCAAGGTATCAAATGGCTTTGCATCTTTTAATTCATCCACCATAATTTTAGGGTTATTTAAAACCTCTTCAGTTTCAATCGATCTCTCAAAATAAACTCTATCGTTTTCTATTCCACAAATATCCATTGACTTTGTTCCGGGATCAATCCCTACTGCTCTCATTATACTCCTCACATCTATTTATATACGATATTAATTTAATTATTTATCTGATTATGATCCTACTAGAGTTCAATAAAAAATATCTCACTACCAAAATCAATCCAAAAATAGATTTCTTTATTTGACAAAAGTAATTTTCTAAAATTAGTTTAATTTTTGTATTAACATTTAAAGTATCTACCATAATTTAAGGTTTGATATTGGAGGAATCATCAATTTTATAGTAAACTAATTTAAAGTTACTTGTGTAAATGGTGTGGGTATATGGAGATTGATGAAATCGACCTAAAAATTCTGCAAGAACTTCAGTGTGATGCAAGAAAAAGCTACAGAAAGGTAGCTAAAAATGTTAATGTAGCTGAAGGAACTGTTTACAACAGAATAGAAAAGCTAAAAGAAAATGGTGTGATTAAAGGATTTATTCCAGATATCGATTACTCTGAACTGGGTTTTAATCTAATAGCTATAATAGGTGTATCTGCTGAAGGTGGGTTTTTACCAGATATAGAAGAAAAAATAGCCAAAAAACCTAATGTCACATCTGTTTACGATGTAACAGGAGAATACGATGCGATAGTAGTGGTAAAATTTAAAGAAAGGAAAGAAATGAATAAATTCGTCAAAGATATACTTTCAATGGAAAGAGTAGAAAGGACAAACACGATGTTAGCCCTAAATGTAGTTAAAGAATCACATAAGATAGATTTAAGTTCTCTTTGAATCAACTAAACCACTAGAACCTTGGTAACTACCCCCATATCCCTTTGTTTCTCCTTTAACTTCCAAGAAGATCATTTGAGCTATTCTCTCGTTTCTTTTGAGCTTTACCTCACCATCCTGTGCTGAAACGGCCAAAGTAAGATTTCCTCTAAATCCTGGATCAACGAAACCACCCGAGAAATAAATTCCTTCTCTAGAAAAAGTGGACCTCATCCTGATTATGCCAGCCAGATCCTCAGGAAAATTAACCTTCTCCAGTGTAGAAACCAAGGTATGCTGACCGACTTCGACATCTTCACTAACTCTTAGATCATAAGAAGCTGGTTGAAGAGATTCCTCACTAAAAGGATCAATCTCAAGTTCTCCCTCCTCCAAATATTCTATTATCATTTCTTCAGACAATATACTCAACTATACCACCTCCAACATTAAACTAGAAAAAGTTTTAACTTCCGACTGCGACCTCCTCTCCGACCTAAAGAACGGAGCTTCCGTCCTCATTCCCACCCTTTCTATCCAAGTTAAGGCAGTACCGAGATAGGCTACTGCAGGTTGTTGGCTGACTTGGAAAGACTTAACTCCGTGGATCTAAAGTTTCTTGCAGATTTCAAACACCTTCATTGGGAACTCCCCACCTAGGTGTCCACAACCTTGACCTCAAACCCCAATAGGAGTTCAAAGTACTTTCCTTCAACACCACCAACTTTAGAGCCCAAACCACCAAGAACTCAGCCCCCAAAACCAATAGAGATATCCAATCCCTACAAGCCCTACGCCCAAGACGCTCAGTCATCCGGACTTAGCTGTACCCTCAAAAAACATTCCTCTATTGTACTTGAGCCTCGAAAAAAATATCGGACAGTATCCTCTTCCTAAAAGGAAAAGGCCTGGCCCTCAGGAGAAAGATAAAATTTGGTTGGGGGATGGTGACATCCTCCTCTTCCCAAATGATACAGGCTTCCACCCGTTCACACACTTCCAATCCAAGGTTGAAGTGTTGGTGACCTCCTCCCTCTCCCTAAAGAGGAAGGCTTTCCGTTCGTTCACTGCCCCAACGATCCGTGTTGCCACGGGGCCGCTCCCTCAGCTCCCTTCTCTTTCTCAGAAACTGCCAGGATAGGAAAGCTTGCGAGATTAGGGTTTTACACGCCCTCACAGGCACCCCCTTCTAGGCGGAGTCACTCCAACCCTGTACAATCCAGGGTACCGCCCCTCTGCCAGCCACATATAATGGCTGGCCTTTCCCTCTCTCTCCACCGACCTTCACTGCCCAGAGAGATTGACTCCAGGACAATTACGGTCACAGACCAGATGCCCGGAAACACCTCCCCAAGAAAGCTTCTCAGCCACCCACCTAGATCCCAGAGAGAAAGAAGACAAGTGGACAGAAAGAAATTATTTCCCAAACAACATATCTTTTGAATAAAAAGAGAAGCACCTAGGCCCAAAAAAAGATATAGCACCTTACCCAACCCCTAAAGGGGGATGGGTTTTGTGGCTCAGTAGCATTCATATTAGTGGAAGTGACAAAAATTCGAAACACCGACCCTTCATAGTCAATTTCATGAGTTCCCTCTCCATATCACCAACCCACACCAAATGGGAAAGTTTGAATCATAGCTAAGGGAATTTGAGGACACTGCCACAAATACCATTGTTCACAGCTAACAAGGGACTAATTTCCCAAAACTTTTGAAGCCTCCATAATTGGCTGTAAAGACTCTGAGAGGGGGCTTATCATACACTTGCCATTAACCTGTCATTCATTGGTATTATTGGAACCCACCTAAAGGTTAAGTTGTAGTCTCACCCTAAAGAAAAGAGGGCTTAACCAACCACTGAGATAAAACATGGGCCCGTAGCCTAGTCTGGACAAGGCGACAGCCTTCGGAGCTGTAGATCGGGGGTTCAAATCCCTCCGGGTCCGTATTCGTTGGCATACAACATCACGTTAATTGTTTCTTTATTTTTAATGATTTAACCAACTTTTTTATATCAAGTTCTATATAGATATTGATGGTGGTAACTTTGGGATCTAGAAAATTGCAACAAAAAAAGGATGGAAGCTACCAAATAATTCTACCAAAAGACATGGTCGAAGGCCTTGGATGGAAGAAAGGTGACGAAATAGATTTTAGTTACCAAAGTGGTGGCCTATTCCTAAAACAAAAATAACAAAAAAGACCCAACCACCAAAGGATCCACTTTATCTATTCTTCTTTCTTTTTGCCCTCTCTCCTACTGTTTCCGAGGGATCCATGGTGCAAGGTATAGAGAGTTTGCAACAATAAATCCAAAGAAAAAACTAGGGAAACATATAGGATTTAGAAATAACTATATAGAATTTACCTTAACTCACATAAACCAAATAAATAGAGCATAAAACAGATATATAGGAAAATATAGGGTTTATAAAGAAAAGCCCCCTGTTTCTTTCGGTTTATTTGGCTCTACCCACCTAGTAAACATGTATAGATCTAAAAAGACACGGATCTATTATTGATTTAGGTTAAAGTAAATCTATTTATTTTATTTTCTTAGTTCTTGTATTTCAATTAAACTATTTTTCTAGGAATATATCTATTTATTTTATATATAGGAGTGGGTTGGTTCGAAAAAAATTATATCGATATAATAAAAAGATCTAAAAGTAATTGGGTTATTGTTTTTGTTTTCTTGTTTCTCTAACTAAGTCCTCGGCATCTTTTGGACTTAAACCCTTTTCTTTTGATCTTTCTTGAATTGGTTCCAGTATTTCACTAAAACTCTTTTCTAGGGCCTCTGGATCAATTTTTCTTAGGTAGAGTTCATTGTTTTTTTGGTAAACTAATAATTTGGATCCCTTTGTTAGGTCCATTTTTTTTCTCATTTCTGAGGGAATGCTTATTTGGCCTCTTGAGGACATAGTGATTAAGTCAACTTCACTCATATTAACCTACCTATTACTTAATGAGTTCTTAAGATAAATAAGTCTTATCTTAAAATTAAGATAGGGATTAATCTTTTTTTGTTTTTTCCAGGAACCCTCTAGGATCCAAGATCTTGATTCCTTTGAATTCTTTTAGATCCAATAGATGTGAATCACCACTCACCAAGTAACTACAGTCTCCCTTTAATGCACATTCTAGGAACTTATTGTCGTCTTGGTCCTCTTCAACAACATCTAGGTCAATGTCAAATGGATCCACTACCTCACTAAGTAACAAGAATCTATCAAGGAATAATTCCTTTTCTTTTTCATTAACTGGGATCTTGTCTCTATCTAAGACATCTTTGAGTTCTTCAATTATTTCTAAACTAGTAACTGAAATTATTTCTCTCTCTTCAATCTTATTCATTAACTTATCTGGTGGACCAGTTCCTAAAAAAGAAGAAACCAATACATTAGTATCTAAGACAACTCTAAGAGCCATTTCTTTAAATTATCTCATTGATTATTTTGGAGTTCCTGGATCTCTTCCTGCTGTTTCTGTATTGTTTTTTGTAATTCCTTCATGGTTTCTTGAATTGTCTCCATTGATGCAGCTTCCCTGGCTTTTTCCTCTCCTTCTTCTATTTCTATTGCTGTTTCATGATCGAAGGGTTGGCCGCAATAGCTACATAACTTAGCATCATGTGGATTAGTGTTATCGCATCTAGGGCACTCTATTGGAGTTAATTCGCTCTCTTTTTCCTCTTCCTCAACAACTCCATGAAGTTGCTTATAACTCTTATCTATGTCTCTTCCAGATAAATGCACGTATTTAGCTGGCATATCACTTCCCTGTTTCCAACCAAACCACTCACACATCTGGGCTTCAGTAAATTCATTAGCTAAATAAGTGCCCAAGAGTGCCGGAATTGATGAGGATTAACTGGTTTATTTACCCCAGCTCTTTCTGCAGTATCTTTTAGCATATTATAGAGGGTTCAGTAACCGCTTTTTTGTCCGGGATTAGTGTTTCCAATATTAATCCATAATGGAGAATCTTTATTATCATTATCTGGATGTGCTTCTATCCAGGTATTGATATAGGGAACCGATTCAATCAATGTTAGTCTTCTTGGCCCTGTTTCCCCATATATGGTTGCTTTCATGCCGTTTTCGGTGTTTTCTATGGATCCAACCGTCATGTCATGTAGTTCTCCCATTCTTGCTCCTGACTCCCATAATAGAGCAATAAAGGCTTTGTCTCTTGGGTTATTTGCTGCTTCAAGCATCTTTTTTATGGCTTCTTCTCCTAGAAATTGTTCTGGGAGTTTTTCTTTTTTTCTCTGGCTAGTTGTTTCAAACCACTCTACTTTTTTAGGATATTTCCCATCGTTAAGCCACTTATAGAATTTCTTTAATGTGATTTTGTATTGTCGTTTAGTTGCATCGCTTACGTTTCTTTGATTGATCCATCCAACTATTGTTTCCATGTCTTCTCTAGTTGTTTCTTGGAAATTAAAGCTGAATTGTTTCATCATTAACTTTAATTCACTCAATAACTTATCTATATGTGCATTGCTGTGGTTTTTGGCATGTAAGAACCTATTAAAGTCTTTGAATAATGTTTTATTGTTTTTGTGTGTCTGTATTTCTTTGATTTGTTCTAGATGTCTTTTTACTTTTTTGTCATAATCTAGCATGGGTATATTTGGACCAGCTCTTTTCTTTGTTTTGTTTTTGTTTCTACCTACTTAAATAAGTGATTTTGAAGCCCAATGGGTAATTACTCCGAGTCCGTATTAACCACGTTTAAATTCTTTAGCAATTCCTATAAGTTTTTAATTAGCTAATATTACCTAAAAACAGAATAATTTTTATCCTAAATATCTAAGATTTATTGAAATATAACTAAAAAATAGATTTACTCAGATATCCCCTATTTGTTTTTTTAAGTTTCTTAGCCCACAAAAAGAAGATAATAGGTTCTTAGGCCCAAACCATGAAAAATTAAATCTAAGTTTTTTGATTCATTTAGAGCAAAGTGACATCCTCTCCGCCCTAAAAGAACCGAACTTCCCTCCATTCCCACTCTTTCAGCCCACGGTTAAGGCAATGCCAAGGGAAATACCATAACAGGCCACCAAACTGTCATGTCATAGGCATTGTAGACGGTTCCCGCTCCACATCACCGACTTCCTACCTATCGAACCAAAAAGCCGATAGAGAGAGGCTTTGTCCCAAGGCTTGTCAACACGACCCGACTTAGATTTAAGTCTGTTAAACTCACATCCAAGTTTGTTGGATACAAGGATCGCTGTCTCCCCGCCCCAAAGGGCGAAGGTCTTTAGCGACCCATTAAGATAACCAAAACTCCTCCCAGAGATCAGGCCCACAGGAAATCCTCCCCTCAAAATCTTTGATTTAGATTGGAGGCACTTCACTTATCTTTGCTTAATGTGACATCCTCTTTCTGAAGAAAGAGGCTTTCATCCATTCACTCGTGCCATCTGGTTTCAGGATACCAGTGAAAGTGGCGTTAAGAGAGACTTTCTCTTCATAGCCATCCTAAACAGTTACCTATCTACCTCACCAACTTTTTACCGGAATACCAGTACAGAGGTTGGGTCAACGGTAGTGGTTTCGAGCCCTGCCACAGAGGCCTCCTCGTTCACATTAGATGCTTTGCCTATATTCGGTGGAGGATTCAGTCCCTCACCGCCCTAACGCTTCCAACCAGCTTGGAAACTCGGAGCTTACCGTGAACCCAACAATAATAATATTAATTTCACTACCTACAGATATTATAAAAGAGAGAATCTGTACATCCTCCTACCTAAAGAAAGAGGACTTACTGATCTCTCAAGCTCTCAAAGGAGTTAATATTCATGTTGTGCGCTAGATACAATAACATAGACCCCTCAGTGTATGGGGTGCTAGGTTTTCCAGGTAAACTAAGAGCAAATGTTCATTCTTTAATTGATGCTGATGAAAAAATCGATGAAAGTGAATTAAGAGAAAAAACGCCATATAAATTACTTAGCAGATACGAGGAACAATTAGAGATGGCGGATATTGAACCTAAAAAAGTTGTCGTAATTAACTCCGGGACTGAAAACACTATTTTTGATCCTGAAGAAGTAATTATTTGGGATAATAGATATAGCGATGTACTAAGTCCTCACGAAGTAAATTTTAGGGGTATTGATGAACTAGAAAAACCTGAAGCTCGTAGATATTTAGGTAGTCGATTGCCTGAGGTATTTGAAGCAAATATTTTCATTGGATATGTTTCAGAAGATTGGTATAAAGAAAAAACCGGTTTAAGGGAAATAATTCACGAAGATAACCCTGATAGTTTCTATGAAGCACTTAGATTAAGCCATGAAATTAATCAAGTAGATTCAGAGGTATGGTTAGCCAAATGGGGTATGAACAAGAAGGAAAAAGAAAGAATATACAAAAGAGTTTTTTATAGTAGATATAGCAAAAACTTTGGCGAAAATATAAGTTACGATCTTTCAAAAATCGAATTAACTAAAGAAGAAAAAGAGATTTACAATATAAAGGAATTTAAACAAGTGAGGTGACTCCTACCTAAATCAAGGATTTAGGAAGCGTGCTTCCTTGCGGGCCTTATCCAGGTTGGAGTTTACCTTGTTAACTGGGCTTGTCTCATAACCCCAGTCAGTAAGGGAACTTGCGCTTTGAGAAAGGGCTGGAGGGCTAAGGCAAAGGCAAAGAAGGCCCTATATTAGCCACAGTGGCTACTCTTATTCCTCAATGGTTGCTCCACATCAACCACTAAGACCCCTACTCCCAAGCTGTTTCGGGATTACCCAGGTATTTTTTTGGCCAGATTGAACCAATTTAGGTGGCCACGTTCGTCTGATGGGTCAGAACACCTAACTGCCAACATTTAGCTGGTGTTGGAGCTATTTAACATTTATGGTGTAAGAGAATACGTGTATCCTCTCTCTAAATCAGAGATTTAGGAAAGAGTCTATGCTGCTCCCTTACAAACCCACAAAGAGATAAAAGACAAACATACCTAAAAAATACATAATTTTAAAAAAAGGTTTTGAAAATAATTAATACTCTCTTTTGTTTTTTATCTGTATCTTGTTTTAGTTTTTTACTAGTCTTATTGGTTTTGATTTTTCTATGGGCACCACTTTTTTAAGGTTGGAAAATTGGAATTTTATTGTCAATTTTAAGTGATCATTTTCAGCTTTATACCTCGTTTTATTAAATAAATAATTAACTTGGAGGGACTAATTATTGGAAAAAAAATATTTTAGAAGCTTGATGACTTTATCTTTTTTAGTGATCTTTTGGTGGTTCGTGGCTTTTATTGATGTACTGCCTGATTTTTTATTACCTGGTCCAATTGGAACTTTCATTCAATTTGTTAGTTTGTTAAAGTCTGGTGCCATATTCAGGTCTTCTCTTTTAAGTTTGATTAGAGTTTTTTCTGGTTTTGCGATTGCAAGTTTAGCTGGAGTTGGACTTGGTTTGTTAATAGGCTGGTTCGATGCTTTTAAGCATTATTCTAATGTTATAGTCGAGTTAATACGGCCGATACCTCCTATTGCATGGATTCCTCTAGCTTTAGCTTGGTTTGGTGTTGGAATAGTTTATAATTCTTTTGTTATTTTCCTTGGTGCCTTTTTCCCTATTTTGCTTAACACAATCAGTGGAGTTAGAGGTATCGAAGGAACAAGAATTAATGCTGCCAAGACTTTAGGAGCAGATAATAGAGATATCTTAAGAGATATCGTTATTCCTGGTGCAATGCCTTCAATATTTACCGGTTTAAGAACCGGCTGGGGGATCGGCTGGATGACTGTAGTAGCTGCTGAGATGATAGGAGCTAATTCAGGTCTTGGTTTCTTAATTTTCCAAGCTTATAAAGTAGCATTTGATCTAAAAACCGTATTAGTAGGTATGGCTGTTATTGGTGGAATTGGTTTAGTAACTAATCAGATCTTCAGGTTAATCGAAGATAGAGCTCTAAATTGGAGGCCAAGTAATGGAAAAAGGTAGCCCAAAAATAGAGATTAGTGATTTAGACAAAGTATATCGTCAAGCTGAAGAGGAAACTGTAGCTTTAAGAGATGTTTCATTAGATATTAAAGAAGGAGAATTTTTTTCAATAATAGGTCCAAGCGGCTGTGGTAAAAGTACACTTCTTCATATCATCGCTGGTTTAGTTGATAAAACCAATGGAGAAGTCAAACAGGATGGTGAACCAATAAATAAACCTAGTGCTGAAAGAGGAGTAGTTTTTCAAGAGTTAGGTCTCTTTCCTTGGATGACGGTTAAAGAAAATGTGGCATATGGGCTTAAATTAAGTAATAATGATAAAAAAGAAATTAAAAGAACTGTTAACAATTATCTGAGCGCTGTTGGATTAGAAAAGTTTAAAGATAGTTTTATTCATCAACTTTCTGGTGGAATGAAGGCTAGAGTAGCTTTAGTTAGATCCTTAGCAAATGATCCCAAGGTCCTATTAATGGATGAACCCTTTGGTGGATTAGACGAAATTACCAAAGAGATACTACAAGAAGAGCTAGAGAGGCTCTGGGAAGATACTGAAAAAACGATAATATTTATTACGCACGATATAGAGGAAGCTACTTTTCTATCTGATAGAATAGGAGTAATGACCAATAGACCAGGTAGCTTCCGAGATATATCCGAAGTCAATTTAGAGAGACCCAGACGAGATAAATATCCAGATAGGTCTAAAGAAGAGTTTATTAGATTTAAAAAAGATATAGGCTCCATTCTAAAAGAAGAAGGAAAACAAAGTATGAATATAGCTTAAAATTACTTTTCTAGCTTTAAGGAGGATTAATTAGTTATGGAACTAAATAATTTATCTAGAAGAGATTTTTTAAAGTTATCTGGTACTTCAATAGCTGCTGCTTCGTTAGGGCCACTTTCAGGTTGTATCAGTAATGAGAAAACAGCAATGAAATTAGGTTATCAACCGCCCGCCCTTGGGCAACAAGCACCTTACCAAGTAATGAAACACAAAAACTACACAGATAAATACAATTTCGATATCAAGCCAACTAAATGTACGTGGGGTGCTGAAGTAGTGCAGGCCTATGCCAGAGGAGCTATCAATATTGGGCAAAGTGGAAACTTCCCAGCTTTAACTGTATTAAGCAAAAACATAGACACAACTATAATAGGCAATTACGATCTAGGTAAAAAAGTTTATGCTTTTGCAACCACTGAAACATCAGATGTCAATATAAACAACTTAAAAGGCAAAACTATAGCTTTTCCAACAGGTAGTACAGCAGAATGGTTTATTAGGGAAGTAATACAAGATAAAACAGATTTAAGCTTCAAAGATGTAGAATTCATGAATTCAGGCCCACAAAACGCAGTTGTTTCCCTAAGCCAAGGGACTGCAGATGCAGCTGTATTCTGGCATCCATGGATCGAAAGAGCAGAAGAAGATGTTGGGATCGACATACTCTCCTGGGGATATGGAACAGATTACTACTTATTAAGTCCAATCTATGTAAGAGATAGTTACTTAGAAAACCACGAGGATACAGTCCAAAACTATATGAACGCAATGGTAAGAGCTCTGAAATATATCCACAATAATGTTGACCAAGTAGCAGAATGGATTTCGAATGCCGAATCAGGTCAAGTAGACAAACCCCTAGCCAAAAGAGCACTAAATGTTGTCCTAGGCAGAACAGAAGTAGGTAACGAAGATGGCTTTGTCCCATGGCATTCTGAATATGATCAAATACTCCAAAGAGCAGCCGACTTCAGAAGAAACAAGATGTCCAAAGACTTTCCAGAGTTAGACGTTACAAAATACATTGAAACCAAATACACCAAAAAGGCAATACAAAAAGAAGCCCCTGATTTATTTGGAGACATAGAAATCTAAAAAATCAAATCTAAAAAATCAAAGATATTATCTCAAAATTATTTCTTTATCTAAAGTGTTAGGCTTCTCTGTCTAGCTATCACTATAGTAAAACAGCTTGATCTTAGATCCATTAACATATTTACACTAGGTTACTTAATAACCCTAATAACAATAATAGGGCCTGTAAACCTTAGCTTATCTGATTTTTTTGCTACAAAATTACATTAATTCACTTGCTTTTTGGGGTCTTTATTTGGGTTAATTTAATTTTCCTGGTTATCTTCTTTTTTTCCTGTTTTTTCTTCTTGATCCATCATTTTTGTTTTTTGTTGTTTTTCTGGACTCTTCTCTTGGGTTTCACCCATCACATCTTGTTTTGCTTCCTGTGCTTCTCTTTCTGCCATATTTTTAGCTTTTTTAAATTCTCCTGAGGCCTGTCCTATTGATCTAGCTACTTCAGGTACTTTCGATGCTCCGAATAGTAGTATAATAGCTCCTAGTATCAGTATCCACTCGGAACCACCCATACCCATAAATCCGCCTACAAGTATTGGTATATTCATTTCATTTATAACTTTATTTTATTTGTATAAATACATTTTCTTGGAGATTATAGATGAACCACCCCTACCTAATCAGAGATTTTAGGAAGGGGATTTCTCACCAAATAAGTTAAAATTGCTTTTAAATTATTTTTTGAGATTAATTTTCTTTAATTTTGGTTTAGGTAAAAACTAAGGTTAATCCGTAGATAAACAGAACTAAGACGATTGGTCTTAATACTTTTAAGTAATTTTTCTTTACCCATTCATTTTGTTTTATTGATAAAATTGCAAATATCACTGTAATTAATAATACAATTGTATTAAAGATAGTAAAGAACTGTAGTGGACCAATGATAGTTATAAAACCTAGTATAGCTGAAGCAGACAAGATTAGTGAAGAGGCTAAACAAGTTTTTAGACTGTCGAAATGAAAATAGGCAGGAAAAATTAATAGTAAGGCTAATGTTATACCATGAAGGATTAACATGTTTCTTTGAGTTAATTCATTTTTGGCCATCGCTTTCATATACTCAACAAGCTTTTCATTTTCTTCTGAAGTGAGATCAAAAGCTGGCATTCCATTCTTTCCGTTCTTTATAATCTGTTTTACCTCTTCTTCAGTAGTTTTATCCCAGTAGTTTTGGCTTGAAAAATCTACAGCTGCTCCTTTCTTTGCAGCTCCTTCAGGGCCATGGCAGCTGAGGCAATCATCCTCATATATTTCCTTACCTTCTTCAAAATCCACTGCTGCTGTTGCAAGTGGCAGCAAAAAAATAATCAATAAACCAAAAGCTATGAATCCTTTTTTCAATTTACCACCTCAAATCCAATCTAATCATCTTTTCAGGACTAAATTTAAATTGAGGTGTTTGATAAAACAATTTGTTAATTTTTTAATTTTTCTATTTTGAAGTTGGATCTTCTGAGGTTTCTCTTTTGCTTCACTTAAGAAATTTCGAACAACAATCTATAAAGATTTTTGTTTTTTTAAGTGTGACATCCTCTCCTCCTTCCTGTCGAAAAAAAGACCTGCAGCCCTTTCAGATCCTCATATAGCTTAAATTTGGTATATAAAATATATAATAATGAATTTATAATAATTTAATTCCTTTATTCAATTAATTCTCTCTATTAGAATTAAATTATTTCATATTAAGTTTTTAGGAAAATGATAAGAAAGATTTAGGATGTGAAGATAGTTTTTTGTTTTTATTTACTATTTTATAGGTTATTCTTTTGTGAAGTGATCTCACAGCAAAGCTGTGGGGTTCTCCGCGGGTGATTCTGCCTTTCCACAGGGCTTCTCTCATTCACCCCGGTCAGCAGAGAACCTACGCTTCGGACGAAACCATCCTGCATAGGTGGCAGGGTAATTTGATCGACCCTGCATATCTAGGGGCTGTTACAAGTTCTCTGTAGCTTCACACTACCCGACGCCACCCCCTCCCAACCTCTCGATTTCTTGAAAGGTGGAACATGTAAAGCACCCCAAAAAGCCCACCTTTGGAATTAAAAGATACTTAGTAATATAATTATTTAAGTTTAACGGGATTCACCCCTACGCCAAGCCGTGAGGGTCCTCTCCTCACTCTACTATAGAAAATTGTTTTGAGGTTTTTCCTTTGAATACTGTTTTTGCAGGTCCTTCCATGTATGCTTCTTGGTTTTTGAAAATTATATTCAATTTTCCTCCTTTTGTGATTACATTTATTGTGTTTCCTTTGGTTTTATCTAGTTTTTTGGATATTGCTGCAGATGCTACACTTCCAGTTCCGCAACTAAGGGTTTCTGATTCTATTCCTCTTTCATATGTTCTTACTTTAATTTTATTTTCATTAAGTACTTTTACATAGTTGACATTTGCTCCTTCTGGAAATTTTTCGTTGTATCTTATTTTTGGGGCTTCTTTTTCTATATCTAAGTTATTTATGTTTTTTCTAAATATAACAGCATGTGGAACCCCTGTATTCACGGCGCTAACTGAATATTGGTCTATTTTCTGTTCTAGGAAAGTTCCTTCGCCTTTGGCTGGTATTTTATTTCTTTTAAATTGAGGTTTTCCCATGTTAACTTTTGCCCAAAATTTCTTATTCTCTCTTGTTTCCACATTTAGTGGACCTGAGTTAGTTTCTATAGCTAATTTACTCTTTTGAGTTATTTCTTGATCCAATGCAAATTTTGCTATACATCTGATTCCATTGCCACACATATTGGCTTCTGTTCCATCTGAGTTAAAGATCCTCATTTTAAAGTCATATTCTCGGGAGGGCTGGAGAAATAAAACGCCGTCGGCTCCTATACCGAATTTTCTGTCACAGTATTTTTTTGCAAACTCTGATTTGTTTTCTTCCACTACCTTTTTGGTTTCAAATTCATTTATTAAAATGAAGTCATTTCCATTTCCGTGCATTTTTGTGAAATCAATCATTTTAATCAACTTGGTTATTTAATAGGTCTTCCAAGGTTTCTCTTTTCCTAATTAATTTACTTTTATTTCCTTCAACCATTACTTCAGCGGGTAGAGGTCTACTGTTATACCGGGAAGACATTACATATCCATATGCTCCTACATCTAAGATAGCGAGGTAATCACCTATTTTTGCTTTAATTGGTCTGTCTTCTGCTAATAGGTCACCAGATTCGCATAGTGGACCTGCTATATCTACTTTTTTGTTTATTTCAGTTTCTTTGGCTCCATCTATGTATCTTCCAGCGTTTTTTGGATTCGTAGCATTTATAACACCATGATGGGATCCATACATTGCTGGTCTGAGAAGAGTGTTAAAACCTGCATCTACTCCGATGAATTTATGAAATGGGTTTGATTTTTTATCATTTACTTTTGTCAGTAGAATTGTAGTATCACCAACTAGGAATCTACCAGGTTCAAGGGCTAAGGTAGGGTTTCCAAGGCCGTGTTCTTCTATTTTTGATTTAAAGATCGATGTGATTTCTTCAGAATATCCTTTTAGGTTAAGGGAAGTTTCGTTTGGCTTATATGGTATTCCGAGGCCTCCCCCTATATCTATAAATTCGAACTCTATTCCTATTTCATTTGAAACCTTTCCGGCTATGTCCATCATCCTTTCCATTGGGGAGATAAATTTATTGACATCCCTTATCCCAGAACCTATGTGCATATGAATACCTTTTATGTCAAAATCTAATCTTTGAGCTTTTTCGTATGCTTTTACTATTTTATCTTCCCATATACCAAATTTACTCTCCTTTCCACCTGTTATACAGTGATCGTGGTGGCCGGCTCCTACGCCTGGATTTAGCCTAATTGAGATCTCGGGTGATCCTATCTTGGATAATCTCTCTAATTGAGAAATTGAGTCAATATTTATCTTAACATCTTTCTCCACTAAGTATTCTAATTCCTTATTACTCACGCTTGTTCCCGTGAAAAGAATTTCACTAGGTTCATATCCCGATTTTAGGGCTAAATATACTTCTCCCACGCTTACTGCATCTATATAGCTTCCTTCTTTTCTAAGTGTTTTTAATATAGATATATTAGTATTTGCTTTACATGCGTAATGTATTCGATTATTGCTATAAGTATTATCTAAAGCTTCTTTTAGTTCATTAAAGTTATTTTTTAGTGCTTTTTTAGAAGTAACATATAGCGGTGTTTTGTATTTTTCAGCTAATCTAGTACAATCAACATCTTCAACATTTAAGTGATCGCTTACTGAAAGGTGGTTTCTATTCAAATTCTATTTCCTCCATTCTTTCCACTGCCTCCTCTATCCTATCAAGGTCTTTGGTAAGAGCAAACCTTAGATAACCTTCTCCATATTCGCCAAAACCAGAGCCAGGAGTTGCAACTATGCCTCCCTCCTCCAGTAATTTCTTAGAAAAAGACATTGAATCCGTTCCTTCAGGTACCTCAGCCCATATATAAAAGGTTGCTTTAGGTTTCTCAACATCTAATCCCAAAGACTTTATTCCTTCTACCAATAGATCTCTCCTCTCTTTGTATGTTTTCACATTTTCTTTAACACAATCCTGTGAACCTGAAAGAGCTTCTATAGCTGCTTCTTGAATCGCCTGAAACACACCACTATCCACATTAGTTTTAACCTTTCCTATACCATCTAGCACATCCTTATTGCCAACTGCAAAACCTATTCTCCATCCAGTCATATTATATGTCTTAGACAATGAGTGGAACTCCACCCCAACATCCTTAGCTCCATCAACTTCTAGGAAACTAGGTGCATCAAAATCATAGGTTATTTGCGAATACGCGGCATCGTGACAGACAATTATATCATATTTTTTAGCAAAATCAACTACTTTTTTAAAGTATTTTCCAGTAGCTACAGCCGCAGTTGGGTTATTAGGGTAATTTAAAAACATTAATTTAGCTTCTTCTGCAGTTTCCCTATTGATCTTATCCAAATTAGGTTTAAATCCATTCTCTTTTTTCAGAGGCATACTAACTGGGTCACCATCTGCTAAAACCGTTCCAATCTCGTACACTGGATAAGAAGGATCTGGAACCAGTGTTTTTTCCCCAGGATCGACAAATGCTAATGGAGTATGAGCTATTCCTTCCTTACTTCCTATTAAAGAAATAACTTCTTCCTCAACATCGAGATCAACATTAAAATTACTCTTATACCACTCAGAAACAGCTTCTCTAAACTCTTCTTTACCCCTATAACTTGGATAACCTTGATTCTCCTTGTTCCTAGCAGCTTCATCAAGCCTATCAACTATGTGCTCAGGAGTTGGTAAATCTGGATCGCCCACTCCAAAATCAATTACATCGACTCCTTCGCTAATCTTTTTTTCCTTTGCTTGATCTATTTCAGCAAATAAATACGGTGGAAGTGATCTTAAACGATTTGAATACATTTTAATCATCTAAATTAAATCAACAAATTAATATCAATCTATTATATTCAACCTTGGGGATCAACCTCACCCAAATCCACATTAAAAGAAAATTTTCCTCTCCATTTTTTATCTTAGTAGTTAAAAAAACACCTCAAATCTCAGATTTTACGGAAAAGATGAACCAAAAATAACACCTAAACAATCCAAGCAAATTAAACAAAAAATAAATTCCATGTTCCTTTAGGCATCTGGCTAAGGCCATTTACCAACATCAAAAGATGTACAAGTAAGCTAAAAAACCATTTCTTTGGTTACTATGGCCTAGTAACTGATTTGAAGCAACCGAAAAATAACAGAAAGGACCGGCACTGTTCAGTTAAGAGTTAAGTAGTAGAGCAGGCTCCAATCCCCTATTTGGGAAGACGGGGATCCTAGAAGTAATTTTAGATAAGTTTTTCTTAAGCTTTAAAGGTTTTGTTGAGAGGGAGAGAAGAGAACCCAAAATTACAGCGCTATCAATACTGTTGTACCAGCAGGGATTAAGCCCCAGGAAGTTTGAAGAACTTTTAAGCTATTTGAACGAAGACTTAACCTACAGAGGCGTTCACCATTGGATGTAGAAGCTGGGAAGACCAGAAATATGGAATGGTGAACTTGCATCAAAGGTTGTTATAGACAAAACAGTAGTGAAGTTTAGAGAAGAGCATTGGCATCCTATATGCTTTGATATTCTCTAAAGATAGGAAAATAGTTTATACAGCAACCTATCCAACAAAAAACTATTTAATAACCAAGAACTTCTTTAAAGAGATGATAAGGAAATATAGAAACAGGCCAAAGACAGCCATATTCAACAGAGCATCCATGGTACAAGATCATAGAAAGGCTCGGGATCAAAAGACATGTCGTCTCAGGAAAGCATCAGAAACCACATAAAACACTGATTCCAGACATTAAAAAGGAGAAAAAACCAGTTCTATTGCTACTTCCCAGAAAGCAAGGGCGTTGTACACGCTAATAAGTGGCTAAAGATATTTATATTCTACCACAACAACCTTAAAAAACACCAAGGACTAGACTGGCAGATACCAAAGAAGGTGCATAACTGAACAGTGCCGAGAAAACCTATCCAAGAATTAATATATGGGCCTTCTTTACGCCCAAATCCAAACCTTCACCCAAAAGCACAAGTCCCGATGTTGATTCAGGTGACTGAGACATACCAAAGTTAAGCCAAACTCTCCCTAGGATACGAAACCACATGGAAAAAACCACTCTCACAAACAAGGTAAGGAAAAGTAAGAGGTCACTTCACTAATCCCTTACAACGCTAAAGTAAACTACATAGGTTCCAAGTACTTAAAGTGAAGTGAACTACCCCTACCTAATCAAAAGATTTAGAAAGCTGTCTTCTCAGTCAAAAGATAAAGTAAGTATTAGAATTTCAGAGAAGAGTTGAGTAAGATAAGTTCACAAGATATAATCTGGTAGGTTTTCATCGGATTTAGATATCTTATTTTTCATACATTTCTTACAGGTGCTCTCAGGTATCATTCCAAACTTAGAACATACAACATATCTCTCGTTACCGTATTCCTCGTATCCTTGAAATTTCTCACAATCTACATCCTCGTTTTTTGCCGTAGCCATTACTTAACACCATTTAAGTCTTATCTATTTTTGATAAAAAAATTTAGGATGTAGATAATTCCCCGGCAGGGCCGAGGGACTTCCCCAAGATTAATTAACACATCGTGCACACCTCGGCATGATAACCTCAAGCGGTGTACAAGGACTGAGGGTCGGCCCGTTCACAGAAACCCGCTACCGTCATCCTCACCTCCCCCTAAAAGAGGAGATCGAAAGTTCTTGGGAGACGATACAGACAGAGGCCAATTACCCAGAAGGGAACACCTTTGGGATTTATCCAAAGTAGGTTACTCCCACAACATAAAACTGTCGGCATTCACCCTCTACGGCAAAGCCATGAAGTTCTCTGCCTTAAATTCTATAGAAAACCACAGAACAACAAATACCTAAAGATCTGTAATTGGTTTAAGATCCTCTAATAGACATTTTCGAGAATTAAACATGTCTCAAATGTCTAAGGATCTTCAAGGAGAAGTCTGAAGATATGCTCTTAC
This sequence comes from Candidatus Methanohalarchaeum thermophilum, assembly GCA_001914405.1. Taxonomy (GTDB): domain Archaea; phylum Halobacteriota; class Methanonatronarchaeia; order Methanonatronarchaeales; family Methanonatronarchaeaceae; genus Methanohalarchaeum; species Methanohalarchaeum thermophilum. The sequence goes on along the minus strand of MSDW01000001.1, from coordinate 350,956 downwards.
TTGAGCCACAACTCAATCCCAAAGAAGGGTTTTATTCTATTGGAAATATTTACATAGCCAACTGACCCTCTTCTACCTCAAATATTTTGTCTTAGGTAGTAGACTTCTTGGCCCAAAAGTTAAAAGAGGTTAAAGTTTACTGAATTAGTTGAGAGATTTACTTGGTTTATCTTGGTGGTTGAAACGACCGCTTCCAAAATCTCTGATTAGGTAGGTGTAGTTCACTCCTGTCCGTTTCTAAATATATTTAATGTTGAAGAGAAGGGTTCGCGATCACTGAGATATAGAGAAATGCGTATTTGAGGAATCGAAATTTACTGCCTTATCAAACTCCCACAAGAAGTTAAAGGAACTATCAAAATTATTTTAAAGGGGTTTTGCTAGATAAGTATTTGTGGCTGTAGGTGGGTATTGGTTAAATAGGTTTCAATAGATTTTAGGGTATCTTGTGTTAGATCCAATAATTATTTGATGAAGTTTGTATATACAGCAATGATTTGATGAAGTTTTGTTTAAGGTAAATTTTTGGATTTAAATGGAGTTAATGACTAATAAGAGTGCTTCATGTGGTTTAAATGTATGTATCTGAGTTAAATGATCGAGGATTATCCAAAAGAGTGATTGATTTATTGGAAGAAGAAGGGATTATGGAGTTGTATCCTCCGCAGATCGAAGCAGTTGAAAAAGGAGTTTTAGATAAGGAGAATCTTGTTGCATCAGTTCCAACGGCAAGTGGTAAGACCTTTATTGCTAAATTAGGTATGTTAAACTCGATCTTGAGCGGGGGTAGAGCTTTATATATAGTTCCTCTAAGAGCTTTAGCTAGTGAGAAATATAAGGAGTTTAAGGAACTTGAGGAATTAGGTCTGAATGTTGGTATTTCGACTGGAGACTATGATAGATCGGCTGAATATCTTGAGGGTTATGATCTAATAGTTACTACTAGTGAAAAAGCGGATTCGATGTTGAGAACAGGTACTAGTTGGATTTCAAATCTGGATGTGATTGTTGCAGATGAAGTTCACTTAATTAACTCTAAGGATCGGGGACCTACATTAGAGGTTACCTTAGCTAAGTTAATTGAGCTAAATCCAAATTCCCAGGTAATTGCTTTAAGTGCAACTATTAGCAATGCTAAGGATATATCTAATTGGTTGGACGCTGAATTGATAAAAGATGACTGGAGGCCAGTTGAATTAAAACAGGGTGTCTTGTATGGTAATTCGATTGAGTTTCCTTTTCATGGTTCAAAGAAGTTAAATTCCTCTGAGAAAGATAAAGCTACTTCTTTAGCAAAAGATACGGTTAAAAATGATGGACAAGCTCTTATATTTGCTTGTTCTAGGAGGAACTCTAAGACTGCTGCAAGAAGAGGAGGAAAGGCCATAAGAGAGATATTGTCTGAGGAAGAGAAAAATTATTTGAAAAAGGTTTCGAAAGAGATTCTTGGAGTAGGAGAACCAAATGAGGAAGCTAAAAAATTGGCCAGAGATGTTAAATGGGGTGCAGCTTTTCATCATGCTGGTTTACTTGCAGAAAGAAGAGAAATAATCGAAAGAGAGTTTAAGGAGAGAAATTTGAAGGTTATTTCTGCTACGCCCACGCTCGCTTGGGGAGTGAATTTACCTGCTCGAAGAGTGATTATAAGAAGCTATAAGCGCTACGACTCTAATTATGGTATGAAGCCTATTCCTGTTTTAGAGATTAAACAGATGTTAGGAAGAGCAGGAAGACCCGGATTAGATCCCTATGGTGAATCAATATTAATTGCTAAAAATAGAAGAGAAAAAGATGCTTTGATCGATCAGTATATAATAGGAGATGCTGAAGATATCACATCAAAACTAGCGTCTGAACCCGCATTACGAACTCAAATTCTTTCCTTATTCTCATCTGGTTTCACTAGAAACAGGAAAGAGGTTTACGATTTCTTGGATAAAACGTTTTACTCGATGCAGAATGCTGCAAGGGAGATCAATGTTAAAGTGGATAAGGTTATTGATTTCTTGATCGAAGAGAGATTTCTCGTGGAAGAAGATTACTTAAGAACGACCGCTCTAGGTGATAAGATTTCAAAACTATATATTGACCCTAAAAGCGCTTCAATTATCCTAGAGAAACTTAGTAACCACAATTTTGAAGGAGATATAGATTTCTTGCACATGATCTGTGAAACCCCTGACATGAATTTACTTTACATGAAAAAAAGTGATTATAGTTGGGTTAAAGAGTTTATTTCACAAAATGAAAGACTTAAAGAGGGAAAAGAATTAGAGGACTGGTTTTTTTCTGAAATCAAAACGGCTATGCTTTTAAAGGATTGGATTGATGAAAAAAGCGATAGTGAGATAATTGATCGATTTGGAGTGAGTGCAGGTGATATCAGAAGTAAATCTAAGACAGCTGAATGGTTAATGCACGCAGCGGCTGAGCTATCTGAAGAGAGTGCTTCGCTTTATATTGAAAAAATGAGAGGTCTTCAAAATAGATTAAAATATGGTATAAAAGAAGAACTACTTCCTTTAATCGACATTAATGGTATAGGTAGAGTTAGGGCTCGTAATTTATTTAAAAATAATTATAAATCAATATCTAAGTTAAGAAAAGCAGATTTAAGTGAATTAAAGGAAATCGAAGGAATTGGAGAAAAAGTAGCTAAAAAAATTAAAGAGAATATATGATACATGAATTCTGCGATTTTGAAATTATAGGAGCAAGAAAAAGAGTTTTAAATAAAGGTAAATTCATAGACGAACTTAATTCATTTAGCAATAACAAGGCGGTAATTCAGGCAATTAATGCCAGCGTTATTTGTGGAATAGAGCACATAGAATTTGCCTTAAAGAAAGCTCTCGAGTCTTGGGAAAAAGATCCCATCTCAAGTAACCTAGGAATTGAAATCCTCTTACATACACTAGGCCTCAGACAGATAAACAAAGCAATTGAAAAGGGAGGAATTGAAGAGGGAGAAGCCGATCTATGTTTAATCTTTAGTGATATAAACTGGAAAGATCTAGAAACCAGATTCGATCTAGAAAGAGATGACAGCATATTAAGTCCCGATAAAATAGACCTAAAAAAAATTATGGATATTTTCGATATATCTGAAGAAGAACTTAATGTAGTCGGATCTAAGAAGATACCACTCTTAGCCAGAGAAAAAATTTCCTTGTTGAGATACGAAAAGTGAAGTGACCCACTCCCTAAAGGAAATAAGCTTCAATACAGCCCTTATCCCAAAGAAAAGGAGTTTGGATTTCCGTTGAACTTATACCATACACCTAACCAACAAGGAGAACTATTGCTCAGAGAAAAGAAATGAATTACAAAAAACCAATATATTAACTCAATTTTAGGTGTGGTTCTGATTATTCAGTTTTGGTTGCTCCAAACCAGTTACTAGGACCATACTAACCAAAGAAAAAATGGCTTCCTAGCTATCTATTTACCCACTTATCTACTCTACACTTGGCTTTTGTCTCCAATTCTAGTCCACGAAAAATTGAGTGTTTCGTGTAAGCAAAAACAGGACGCTTTTTGTTTAAAAAAGGTAGGCAAGCCAGCCAACAGCCAGCTAAGAACAAATTTTCTCTAATACGTAATTCTTTTTGGTTTTCAGCATTCATCTCCTAGCCTAAAGGACACAAGTTTTTCTGCTTTCAACTCTATAAGAAATAATTTTATTTCGTATTTTTCCGATAAGTGACATCCTCATCTACCTAAATCAAAGATTAGGAAAAAGTCTTCTTGGGTAAAAGAGGTGAAATGACCCCTACCTAACCTCACATCCGTTCGGTGAGGAAGAGAGGCTTCCCTGTGACCTTAACCTGAATGGAGTTTGTTTTCCACCAAGCTTCTCTCATTCACACCGTCAACAGGGAACCTATTGCTCTGAGTGAAGTCTGGACTTAGGGAACAGTTTTCCCATATACTAACCCTAGATGGTTCCTCTTATTCACTTTCGGTTGCTCCACACCAACCACTAAAACCCCTACTCCAGAACCGTTTCAGGCTTACCCAGAGTCTTTTATAGATGGAATTGCTTTTTGTTCAAGGCAGACCCCCAACCAACTGCCATTAACACAACATTAGTTTTTTATTTTAAAAAACATCGAATTCATCCCCTACCTATCAAAGAAAAGAAGAGGGTCTTCCCCGATGAATAGATAAATAAATTTATTAGTCCTATATATCTTATTTTATAGAATAGAATGGACGATTTTAGCTATAACCCTTCGAGTGTAAAAGAAGTTTTAAAGGAAATGAAAGATGTATCTGAATTAATTTTAGATCTAAGTTATTCTGCTGTAATATATAATAACAAAAAAATAGCTAAAGAGGCTTTAAGGCTTGAAGAAAGAATGGATGAATTAATCTATCAGATTAGAATTTCTTCTATAATGGGAGCAAGAAATATTGAAGATGCTAAAAAACTTTCTTCAGTTCTTCAAATAGCAGAGGCTTCAGAAAAAATATCTAATGCAGCAGGAGACATAGCTAAATTAGCTCTAGAAAACAAAAACCTTCCAGAGGATTTTATAGGTAATGTATCAGAGGCAAACGAGATAATAATAAAATCAAAAGTAAAAAAAGGATCTAAGGGAACTAATAAGACTCTAGGAGAATTAAAATTAGAATCTAAAACCGGTTTAAGGGTTATTGCCATAAGGAAAAATGAAAAATGGATATATAATCCAGTTAAGACGGATGTACTTGATGAAGATGATACTGTCATAGCTAGAGGAGGGAAAGAAGGCTTACCTAGGTTTTACGAGATATTGACAGGAAAGGAAAAGCAACCAGATATAGTGCAGTCCAGTGGGGTAGACAGTAGACCAGCTGATATAGCTGTAGAAATGAAGGATGTATCTGAACTAGCAACTGGTTTAGCTTACTCAGCAATATTATTCTATACTGAGGATATAGCTGAAGAAGTTCAGGAACTCGAAGAGAAAATGGATACAAAAGATTCAGAATTAGAAATTTGGGTATTAAAAGCAGCTAAAAACTATGATGAAAGCGAATTAGGTAAATTAAGAAGCTTATTAAGGATTGGAAGAAGTTCGGAGATCATAAGTGATGCAGCAGGAGAGATGGCTGATATAGTTTTAAGGGGATTAGAGTTGCATCCTATATTTGCTTTAGCAGTCAGAGAAAGCGAAGAGATTATAACTAAAGTTATGGCAGAAAAGGGGTCAGAAGTTATTAATAAGAAACTAGGAGAGATACCTTTAAAAACTAAAACGGGTATGCATGCAATGGCCATAAAAAGAGGAGATAATTGGATCTACAATCCGTCGGCAGAAACTATATTAAAAGAAAATGATTTTGTTATCGCAAGAGGAACTAGAGAAGGAGAAGAAAGATTAAAAGAGTTATTAAGCTCTTAAATTAAATTTTTTTATATTTTTCATACTTCTTTTACCTTCTTTTATGTTTCTGCCCTCGATTACGAATATTCCATCATAATTCTCTAATTTTGAAAACACGGTTTCAAAATTAATGTCCCCTCTTCCAATCTGTAGGTGCTGGTCTTTTTTTCCGAAGTTATCGTGTAAATGAACATGGCTAACTTTATCTAAATGTTCTAAAAACTCTTGGACAACGCCATTTGTATGGGCATGACCAACATCAAAAGATAATGACAGATTTTCTGATTCAATTGAATTTATTAGGCCTATTATCTCTTCAGGTGTCTTATATCTTAGATGAGACATATTTGGCATATTTTCCACACCAATCATTATTTCATTTTCCTCTGCTACTTTGGCTAGTCTCTTAAAAGCTTCAAAGTTCCTATTCCATTCCTCATTAGGTAAATAATTCGACATTTCTTCGGTGTATCCAGGGTGGATAGTAACATGTTCTGCCTTGAGAGAAGCAGCTTTTTCTATGTTCTTCTCTAGTTTTTTTATTGATCTATTCCAGATCTTGTCATTAAAGCTTGATAAATTAATTCCTTTAAAAGGTGCATGAACTGTTAAGTCAAATGATATATCCTTAATGGCTGTTTTAAATTTCTTTATAGTTTCATTATCGAGAGCATGTTTGGACTGGGATAAAATCTCTAGGCCATCGAAACCCTTTTCGTAAAGTTCTTCAACAACTTCTGAAGGTTCTCTTTTTATTAGCGTATGAGATGCAAAAAATATTTTATTCATCTTTTCTCTGACCTTATCGGTTCACCGTCTTTTGTTTTAGGTGCTAACCAGTTTATTAGTTCATTTTCATTATTTATATCGTTTATTTCAACATATATCGTGCCAAGTGGTGCATTTTCCTTGAAGTTTACTTTTTCCACTAGAGCACTCTGTTTATTAAGTGAGAACTTAAAACTATTTTTTTTAAGAACACTTCTAGCCGTATCAGAGATTTTTTGCTCAAGTATCAGTTCTTTTAGTTTTTTTAAGTCATCAAATGTTCCATCTCCTGTTAAGTAATCAATATCACCTTTTTTCTGTATTTTAATGTTAATTGTTGGAAAGAAATTTCTAATAGCTTTTTTAACTTTCTCTTTGGACTCAGTTGGATAGATAGGTGTCTTTACTTTAACTTCAGTCATTAATCTCATCAACCAATTCTTTTATTCTTTTTTTAAACCTATTCTTCCCATTTTCATTTCTAATTTTATAATCTGATTCATCTATAGCCTCATTCAACCCCCAGCTATTCTCTCTTTTTTCCTTTTCTCGAAATCTATCCCAATTAACTGCGTCATCCGATCTTTCCCTATTTTTTATTCTATTAAATCTCGTTTCTTCTTCCGCTATTATAGCTATAGAATAAAAATTCCTTTTATATTCTTTTCTAAAAGCTTTAACTTCAGATATTCCTCTTATCCCATCTATAGCCACTATATCAGAACCTGAATTCCCTATTTTTTCTATCAATATTTTTGCTATAGCATCCATCCCATTCTCTTTTCTTAGCTCATTTGCTACTACTCCTATGTTCTTTTCAGTCAGAGGTAACCCCCTACTTTTAGTTCTCTCTCTAACCACATCCCCCATAACATAAACCGGAATACCTTCATTCTTAAGAGCTTTTGCAGCTGTCGTTTTTCCAGATGCCTGGCGACCAATAAATCCAATGACTTTCAATTCAAATTTTCCTCCATATCTTTTTTTGTTAATCAACAATGTATCTAATTTCAAAAAGATGTGTAATTTTTGGTGGTCTGGTCTTAACATTCAGCCTTTTAACTAGTATGCTTACTTCTAGATCACCAGAAAGTATTCTTCCAAATTTAATTTTTCTTAAATCAATTAAATTATTTACTTTGAGATATGTTTTTCTTATTAGGAGGAATTTTTGTGAGAACATTCATAGCTGTGGATTTGCCGGATAGATTTTGTAATAAGATTTCCGAAATACAGAAGGAGTTAAAGAAGAGTGGTGCTGATATAAAATTTGTTGATCCTGAAAAAGTTCATTTTACTATGAAATTCCTGGGCGATATCAACCAAGGAAAAGTTGATAGTATTAGAAAATCTCTCAAAGAAATCTCTAATGATATTGATTCCTTCAAATCTTCTGTTGAAGGACTAGGAGTTTTTCCTAATTTTGACTACATTAAGGTTGTTTGGATTGGTGTGGATAGAGGGAAGAAAGGTTTTTTAGAACTAAATAACTATATCGAAGACGAGATGTCTAAGTTGGGTTTTGAAAGAGAAGATAGAGATTTTGTTCCTCATGCAACAATTGGGCGTGTTAAGAGTGGTAAAAACAAGGACAACCTAATTGAAACTATCAAAAAGGATGAAGGTATCTACTTTGGGGAGATAGAAGTAGAAAAGGTTAAATTAAAAAAGAGTAAATTAAAACCTCAGGGCCCAGAGTATTCTGATCTCGTTGAGGTGGAATTAGGTGCTGGATGAAGTATTAGACAATATTAAACCGACTGAATCTGAGATAAATAAATCCAAAGAAGTTATCGAAAGAGTCAAGGAGTATATAATTGAAGGAGGTGACAAGCTTGGTATTGATGTAGATCCTCAGGTCGTTGGCTCCGTATCCAGAGGAACATGGATATCAGGTGATAGAGATATCGATGTCTTTATGTTAATATCAAGGGAACTAAACGAAGATGAATTCAGGGAAAAGGGATTAAAATTAGCTAGGTATGTTGGAGAAAAGTGTGATAACTTTAAGGAGGATTTTGCCGAGCATCCGTATGTAGTAGCTCAATTAGAAGATTTTGATGTTGATATTGTTCCATGTTATAGAGCTTCTGATCATACTGAAGTAACTTCTGCAGTAGATAGAACTCCTTTACATGACAAATATGTTTCAAAAAAAATAAATAATAGATTAAGAGACAATATTAGGCTTTTAAAAAAATTTATAAAGGGTATAAGAGCTTATGGCTCTAAATTAAAAGTCAAAGGATTTTCTGGTTATTTAACTGAGTTATTAATATTACACTATAATAGATTAGATAGATCGGGTGAAAAATACGGAGCATTTAAAAAAACCATTGAAGAAGGAAAGAATTGGAAAAAAGGAGATATAATTGACCTAGAGGAACACGGAACTAATAAAGATTTTGAAGGACCATTAATTGTCTTAGATCCTGTTGACCCTAACAGAAATGTCGCTGCCGCTCTATCATTGGAAAAATGGAGCTACTTTACTTCGGCCTGTCAATTTTATCTACGAAACCCTAGCAAGAATTTTTTCTATAAAAAAGAAATCAAAAAGCTAGATAAAAAAGAAATCAAAAATAAATTGAGTGAAAGATGCTCCTATCTACTAGGGATCGAGTTTCAGGATCCTGATTTGGTAGAAGACACTCTCTACCCACAATTATACAAGTCTAAGAAATGGATCAAAAGCCTATTAAAAGAAAAAGGATTCAGAGTTTTAAGAACAGAGGCCTATGACAACAAAAACGCCTTAATATTAATTGAAGTAGAGAATAATACACTATCAGATGTTCGTAAACACATGGGACCACCAGTAACTTCTAATAAACATTCCAAAAAATTTGTAAAAAAATACTTATCCGAAAAAACTTTCTCTGGACCATATATTGAAGAAGATCGATGGATCGTAGAAAAAAAGAGAAAATTCACCAACCCCCTAAAATTGATCAGAAAAAAAATAACAAACACTGAAAAACCAGGAATAGGAAAAAATCTCCAAAACACCAATATAAAAGTCTTAAATCAAGATAAATTAATAAAAAAAGGATACATCAAAGAACTAAATAAATTTATAAGTAAAAAAGCCCCATGGTTAAACCAATAAAGTGACTTTCTCCCCTACCTAATCAAAGATTTAGGAAGCTTCTTCCATCCATTCACAAAACCAGCATCCAAGATTTGATACCTTGTTACCAAATGGTCCAACAAAGGCAGACACAGTCTACCAAACATTGCAGATCCCACAAGGACTTAAATACTGGTTTCCAGTACTTCAGCCATATCCATCGCCATCATACGCCTTGGTCATGGACTCGATCACAGAGGACCCCCATCCCCAACCCCACCACACATCTATTGCGATAGAGCCCTGCACTCAAGTGCTTGCCCACCCAAACTCGACTTATACGCTAGAAACCTCCCAACAAAAACCCCATCGCCCCCCAAATACCCTATGCCGATCCATCCTCCCTCCTATCAAAGAAAGAAAGGAAATTTCTCGGCACTAAAGTTAAATCCCACCTACTGACATTAAGCAACGGGATCCAATACAACCCATTTATAATTTATTTATCTTAATGGTTGAGAAAACTCCTTCCAAAATCTTTAATTTTAGTGGAGGATGAATCGGCACCGTTCAGTTAAGAGTTAAGTAGGGGAAAAAACCATGTATGCCCTACCCCAGATAGAGCTTCACCGTTCTATTGGAACTCATTCTAAATTCACTCAACCAACAAGGAAACATCCACTCCTAAGAGAAGGTACTGAACCAAGACACAAAAAGTGCCAAATACACTAACCAAGTAGTTTTCACCCAGCTCATCTTCAAGAAACTTCACAACAATCACTAAGACCCTACAAATCAAATGCGTAAACTAACCCCCATAACAAAAAATGGAGTTCCCCTCCCCTTACCCTAAATAGAGGCTTTCTAAAACATTTATCCAATACAGGATTTAAGGATTTAACCAACCAGAAAGACTTATGAGGTCGCCTTTTGAAGAGGCAAACAAACCTTACCAATAGCCAATTATCCTCTACCTTATTTATTTAAACAATTTAAAAGCTACAACTGATTCATACCTCAACCCAAAAACTAAAAAATAGAAGAAAAAGTCTTTTCAACCACTAAAATAAACTAAAATTAAATTAAAATAAATTAAAATTTCTTATATTTTTGTTATGTAAAAACCACTATCTAATTAATCGCTTATAGTTTTCGAAGTTCACTAAGTTCTCTATCTTTATCTAAATGGTTGGGAAGACTCCTTTCTAAATCTGTGGTTTAGGTAGGTGATGAATCAGCTGTAACACTTTACTTAGCTCCAGTATTAACTAGGGGTAATGGGCAGTTGGTTGGGGGTCTGCCTTGAACAAAAAGCGATCCTATCTATAAAAGACTCTGGGTAAGCCTGAAACGGTTCTGGAGTAGGGGTTTTAGTGGTTGGTGTGGAGCAACCGAAAGTGAATAAGAGGAACCATCTAGGGTTAGTATATGGGAAAACTGTTCCCTAAGTCCAGACTTCACTCAGAGCAATAGGTTCCCTGTTGACGGTGTGAATGAGAGAAGCTTGGTGGAAAACAAACTCCCTTTCGAGGATAAGGATCACAGGGAAGCCCCTCCCCTCACCGAACAGATATGAGGTTAGGCAGGGGTCACTTCACTGGATATTTTAATTAATAGAGATCTTTTATCTTGGTGGTTGAGAAGACTCTTTCCTAATCTCTTGATTAGGAAGGGGATGAATCAACCCATAAGGCTTAAATGACTCCGTGTCTTAGGTTTTGGTGTAAGCTAGGCAGGGGTTGTGGCCGAAGCCAAAAGCCCGTGGACAGATTGAGAGTTCTGGTTACCAAGCTCGCTGGCTGAATAGGGAACCTCCCCATAGAAAGCTTCCTAGATAAGCGCCGCCCAGGACTGAGATTGGATGACAGCGGTAGGAAGAAAACCCCTTTGACTCTGGAAGCCCCCTCCAAAATCCCTTGATTTTGGTAGGGGAGGAAGTCACTCAGTTATTTTGGACTGGATCAGGGGTCAGGTAAATGTCTTTTATGTTAAGTAGTTAAGGATTCATTTAATGGTATTTCGTTGATATTGTTTAAAACTTTTTTTCTTGCTTTTTTTAGGGATATATCTCTTTTAATTTCTCCATCCTTAATTAATGGCTTTAAAAGTGGTTTCTTTTCCTTTGGTTTGGGTTCTCTTCTTAAGAGAATTTCGTCTTTAAAGTCTTTGCTGCGGTAAACCTGTTTTTTTCCACTGTACTTTCCTCTTTTAGCTAGAGATTCTCCGTTGACTTCTACTAGATCCATGCCAAAATCTATAGGATCTGCACTACTAACAGATGTGCCAACACCAAACCCGTCTACATATTCTTTTAATCTAATGATTTCTTCCTCATCGAGACCTCCGCTAACGAAGATCTCTACATCTTCAAATCCATTTTTTTCTAACTCCCATTTTATTTCTTTAACGATCTCCTTGAGATCTCCTCTTCGTGAACCCGGGGTATCTATTCTAACTGCATCGAGGGAGTCACCTAGTTCTCTTGCTGCTCTCATTACCTCTTCTTTTTCATCACTAAAGGTATCACATAGCATGACTCTAGGTATTTCCTTATCTAGAACCTCATCATAGGATCGCCAAGCTTCCTCTTGCTTTTTAAAGCATAAAACAAGGGCGTGTGGCATTGTTCCACTGGGTTTTATGTCTATTGATTCTGCTCCTGCTTCATTGCTGACGCCGTCCATTCCTCCTAGATAAGATGATCTTTCTATGACACCTGCTAGGGATGGATGCTGTCTCCTTGTGCCAAAAGATAAAACACTGGTATCTCCTGCGGCTTTCTTTATTCTTGCTGCCTTTGTTGCAACACCAGAATTATGGCATAGAAAACCTAATAAAGATGTTTCTAGTTCACAAAAATCAAGATAATCTCCTTCTATCGCCATAACTGGTTCATTAGGCCAAAAAAAGGTTCCCTCCTCCATCGAGTAAACATTAATTGGCTTATCTCTTAGTAATTCAACAGCTTCGTTTAGTCCAGCTAGTATTCCTCTAGTCGAAGCAGTAATCTCAGCTACAACCTGAGGATTTTTATTCTTGGCTTCTAAGATCTCTTTCATCCTACTGAAATAGATATCTGTGGCCTTACCCGATTTTATTTTTTCCTCAGTTATAATATTAAAACCTGGCATTTTATCCTCCAAATAATTTTTTAAGCATAATTTAATCGATGCTTCCACAAACCTCACAGTTTTTCTTTTTTCTAAGATCTATTATTCTCGGCTTAATATTCTTCTCATCAAATATAACTAATTTATCTTTAAAGAGGCCCTTAAGATCTAAGAAATATTTAATTAATTGTTCAACTTCAATTATTCCAATTTTTCCTGGTACTACCCCGACCGTTGGTTCATACTCTTTTTCCTTAATCTCAATCTTCCCCCCATATATACAATTCAGACAAGGAGTTTCATTTGGAATAATTGTCGTTAAGCGGGATTCAAATCCTTCACATGCTGCGTGAAAGTAGGGGATATCTTTTTTAACGCATTCTTTATTGGCAAGATATCTAGCTTGCATATTGTCCAATCCATCTACGAAAGCGTCCATATCTCCAAAAATCTCATGTAGATTATCTCTTCTAAGTTTTTCAGGTATTGGTTCAATATCTACATTTGGATTAACCTTTTTTAGTTTTTCAAATGCAACATCAACCTTATTCCTTCCTATATCATCCTTGTTATAGAGGATTTGCCTATTTAGATTACTAAGTTCTACCGTATCAGGATCTAGTAATCTTATCTCACCTATCCCCAGTCTAACGAGATATTCTGCAGCAGTTCCTCCAATACCTCCAACTCCAGAAACTAGAACCTTCAAATCATTTACCTTCTCTTGTCCTTTTTCCTTTAGGACAGGAAGTTGTCTACTATACCGTTCTTTTTCTTCTTTAGAAAGCTTCATAGAGTTATTTAACTCCACTTGAATTTATTAACCACATATTCGAGGAAAAATAACTATATGACTTGTTTCCCTTAATCAACCTATGTCCTCTTTTAATGCTTTTAATTTCTATGTCACTTACTTTTACTTTTATTTTTACTTTTTAATGGTCTTTCTCCAACTTGAGATATTGATCTCCATTGATTTTTCTTAATCCAAGGTAATTGGGCCTTAATTGTATTTTTTTCAAAAATCCCTTAATTTTTTAGAGCTTGCCTTACATATTTTTGATGTCCTTATCTATATTATAATTCATAGTGGTTTTATTGAGTTTGAATTTTTAACTAATAGATAAGTTTTGATCAAAATGAAAAAATTAGAAGTACGAAGACAATTAGTTCATTTATCATTAGGGCTGGTATTAGTTATTTTACTTTACAGTGGTTTTCTTAAGTACATTGGTCATTTTTTTCCTATTTATTTTTTAAAAAGTGAAGCAAGACCAATTTTTTTAATTTTCATATTTGGCTTCCTTTTATCTATATTAAGTAGGAGATTTGCTCTACCAATTATTAAATGGTTTTTGGCTAAATTTGAAAGAAAAAATGAAGAACCAGGCAGAGGAGCTTTATATGGAGCATTAGGATCTTTTTTAGTGATTAACTTTTTTAGTAACCAAATTGCCTTAGCTTCAATCATTATTTTGGCTATTGGAGACTCTTTATCCCATTTAATTGGAAAAAACTATGGCAAAATAAGTAACCCATTAAAACCTGATAAAAAAATAGAAGGAAGTTTTATTGGATTTTTAGGCGGATTTTTGGGAGCCATATTTTTTGTTAGCACAATAGAAGCTTTCATTGCATCCTTCACTGCAATGTCACTTGAAAGCTTCGATTTAATAATAGACGACAACCTTTCAATCCCTATCATAGCTGCCCTAGCGATCCAAATAATCCATTACCTGTAAACTACTCCTATCTAATCAGAGATTTAAGAAAAAGGGTCTTATCAATCATTAAGATGAATAGATACGTGACTTTCTCCCCTACCTAATCAAAGATTTAGGAAGCTTCTTCCATCCATTCACAAAACCAGCATCCAAGATTTGATACCTTGTTACCAAATGGTCTAACAAAGGCAGACACAGTCTACCAAACATTGCAGATCCCACAAGGACTTAAATACTGGTTTCCAGTACTTCAGCCATATCCATCGCCATCATACGCCTTGGTCATGGACTCGATCACAGAGGACCCCCATCCCCAACCCCACCACACATCTATTGCGATAGAGCCCTGCACTCAAGTGCTTGCCCACCCAAACTCGACTTATACGCTAGAAACCTCCCAACAAAAACCCCATCGCCCCCCAAATACCCTATGCCGATCCATCCTCCCTCCTATCAAAGAAAGAAAGGAAATTTCTCGGCACTAAAGTTAAAATAGGTTTATTTTATCTCTTTCACTAAAGCCAGGGATTTGTGAACTACTCCTACCTAACTCGCTTCTCTTGTTAGGAAGGAGTTTCCAAGGACTTTTCCTGTATCATAATCTTGTTTCGCTATTGATGCCTTGGTTAGGGGCTGGTTCACAACAGCCCCGTCTCCAGCCAAATAGTCGAGAGACCTATATAATATGTTTTTAGCTCCATTCAAATCAGCATTATAGTTCTCTAAACCACAGATATTGCAATCAAATCTACCCTGTGTAGGTCTATCTATGTTCTCGCTACCACAACAATGACAAGTCACCAAACTAAGACACTCACTTATCTTGATTACTCTTATTCCCTTTTTCCTTGGCCTTGTAAGTAATCATCTTGATTAGTTTGTAATAAGGCATTGTGTTCGATATTCGATTCATTCGTTTCCCCCTACCTGTCTCTTCGTTGCCTAAACCCCTTGAGGTCACCCAAAACAATCAACGCATCCTCCCTATCAGCTCTACCAACATGACAATTCTTTTAGATATCTTATGTAAGGTGTCTTCAACAACTCTACTCTCCTTGTCCCTAACCTTCTTTCACTTTTGATTCTCCAATTTCCTGTAACTGTTTTCTTAGGTAAGCGTAGTGTCTTCTAATCCCTCTAACATCTCTGCCATATAGGCTTAGGGTTCCCGTTATCGGAAGTGGACACAGCCGCAGCCATAACCCTTCCACCCAAATCAACAGCAAAGATGTTTCTAGGAACCTGTGGCTCTACTCCAAAACCAACTGAAAGATGCAACTCAAAACCATACGGTTTCCACACAACCTTAGAATCCTTAATTTCGTATTCTTCTTTTATTGGTTTGTGTGGTTTATATTGGAACCCAAATCCCGCCCCAGACACCATTTATTGGTACTTTAGCCCATAGTTAAATTCCTTCTGTTTCTCTCGCTTTCTCTACTCTAAATGTGTCATTTCTTAGGAACAATGGATAGGTATATTATTTTTTTAGTTATCTTCTTGTGTGTATTCGTCCATCGCTTGCTTAGTCGCAGAATACAGGTCATTTGTTATTCTACGTATGTATCCGTTGGCGTTGCATAATTCTTTGATTAGTAATCCTTTTTTTTCTTTTTATGGGTTCCAGTATCCTGCAAACGATGGTTTTTTCAATTTTCATCTTTTATATAGCCTAGTATGAATTCTTTCCAACTACCTGCACCTGATTTTGCCTTAGCTATGTCAAGTTTCTTTTTTTCCTCCTTTGTTAGATTTTGGATGAATATAATAGACACAACAACACCACATATAAATACAACATCCATATACAGATATACTTCTTGGTTAAAAAGTTAAAAAAAGAATTTTCTCAATTATTAAGATAGAAGAGTATTTTAAACCTCCTTGATAAATATTAGAATTAATCTAAATTGATTTTTTAAATGAGTATTTATTTTAGTTTATGTATTTCCTAGGTTAACTTTTTTATAGTCTATCTGAAGCTAATTTAATGTCTTCTGACTTTACTGTCTTCCTGTCTGCATGTTCAGCTAATTTTGAAGCCTGTTCGGAAAGTTTTTTACCGTATTCTTCCATAACAATACTCAGTTCTTCTTTAGCTTCTTCACTTACTCTATCTGCACCACAACTTCTTATTATTCTGTCAACAGGAGCTAAAGGTATTTCAGACATTATTTGCACCCAAAAAACCTATTTAAGTTGTTTACTTAAATAACTTTTTATTTTGGAATTAGGTAAGCTTGAGGTTTCTAGATGATGATTATTTACTCGATATCAGATTAGTTTTTGATTAATTGTGGGTTTTTGGAGAGAAGTTATTAGAAAATGGTTAGATCGAAACTTTTAGGATTTGGTTATTTGTTTTGAAGATGTAGTTGATTTATTTGTTTTTGGTTTTGATGTATAGTAACCTCCTCACCTACCTAATCAAAGATTTTGGAAGGTGCTTCCATCCATTTACAAGACCAGTATCCAAGATTTGGTGCCTTGTTACCGAATGGTCTAACAGAGGCAGACACGGTCTGCCAAGATATTGCAGGTCCCACAAGGACTTATGCTGTTTTCCAGGACAGGCACCCATGTCCATCACTACTATGTGCCTTGGTTTTGGACTCGATCACACAAAGCCCCGTTCCCAACCCCACCACATATCTATCGCGATAGAGCCCTGCACTCAAGTGCTTGCCCACCCAAACTCGACTATTGGACTAAGAACCTCTCAAAAAAAACCCCATTGGCCACCCAAATACAAATACCCTGTGTTAATTCATCCCCTACCTAAAATCAGAGATTTGAGGAAAGGGATTTCTCACCAAACAAAGTTAAAGTTGTATTAGAACAAATATTTATAGTATAATATGATTTATGTAGCTGATACATCTGTTTTTATCACTGGGTATATTCCTGATGGATGTGAGGAGGTTTTCACAGTTGAAAAGGTTCTAGAAGAGGTTAAAGATAAGTTTTCTAAGCTTAATTATATTTCTAGTTCTGTTAGAGTTTATTCGCCTGATGCTAAATATATAGAGGAAACTAAAACAGAAGCAAAGTCTACTGGGGATATTTCTAGAATTTCAAGTACAGATCTAAAGTTACTGAGTTTAGCTCTTGAGCTTAAAGAAGAAAATAGTGAAGTTAAAATTCTTACGGATGACTACTCAATTCAGAATGTTGCACAAAGGATGAGTATAGAATATGAGGGGATTCAGCAGCCAGAGATTGATGAAAAATTTAAATGGATTGAGAGATGTGAGGGATGTAAAAGAGAGTTTGAAGCTGGGTTATATGAAAAGTGTCCTGTTTGTGGTTCGGATTTAACTGATAGACTCTTCGAACAAAATAAGATAAGTGATCTAAAAGAGGATGTAGATTCGTAAATTTAAAGGATTTTGAATGATATCTGATTTAATGAGTTCTTATTAATGTAAGTGAAAATAATGAGTTTAAATGAACTTGTTCAAAAAGCTAAAAAACTCAAAGAAAAAGGTTTAAGAACTGGTAGTATAGCTGACGAGCTTAATGTTTCTAAGGAGACGGCTAAGTGGCTTATATCAAGGAGTTCTAAGGAGGAAACAGAAAAGGCTCCAAGAGATTTCTTTATAGAATGGGATGAGGTTGGAAGTAATTCAAAGAGACTTAAGTACATATCAAGGGCTATGTTGGATTCGATAAAGGAAATAACAGAAGATGTAGAAGTTATAGCGGGTATTGCTATTAGTGGTATACCTCTTGCTTATCCTATTGCAGAAGAACTCGAAGCGGAATTGAGTGTAATACTTCCTCGTAAGCATAGATGGGAGCCAAGTAAAAAGATGAAGAACCTTGAAAAGGGTGTTGTTAGTCCTAATTTTGCTGATCCAAGTGGAAAAAGATGTGTTATAGTTGATGACATAATAACAACGGGTAATACTATGAGAGAAACAGTTTCTTCTCTTAATTCAGCTGGAGCTGAGCCATTAGCAGCAGTAGTCTTACTGGATAAGAAAGGAATGGACACAATTGACGGTGTCCCGGTAAAATCACTACTAAGAGTAGGTCGAGTTGATTCAAGATAATTCAAATATTTTTTTTAAATATTTTTTAAGTGGTTTTTTATTATTTTATAGCTTTTCTTAACGAAAAAGTCTTTATAATCCTGTCTAGGTAACCATCCTTCTATTATGTAGTCTCCACTGTAATCGAATTTTTTTAACTCAGCTAAAACGTCCCTAAAATCTATGTCACCTACCCCAATAGGCAGGTGTTCATCTTCTCCTCTATTATCGCTTAAATGAACATGAATGATTCTATCTCCTATTTCCTGGATGTATTCAACAGGGGACATAGATGAAATAGTATTAGCATGTGCTACGTCAAAAGTAATTCCCAAGTTCTTTGAATCAACCTCATCTAAAACCATATTTAGTTCCCTCGGAAGCACTCCCAGAGCCTTTGAGTGTCTACTTAAGTTTTCAAGACCTATCATTATATCAAAATTTTCAGCTACATCAACCAGTTCCCTCAGGTTGTCGATCATTTTTTGTAGAGCCTTTTCTCTCGAAAACTTCCTCGAAGGAACATAACCAGGATGAACAACTACTAAATTGGATCCTATCAGATTTGCAGCCTTAAATGTCTTTTTTATTTCTTCTAAAACTACTTTTCTAACTCCAGAATTCCATGTAGAGATATTTAGGTCGTAGTGTGGTGAGTGAACGGATGAATTTAAATCCTGTGTATTTAATTCTTCTTTTATTTTCTTTATCTCTTCAATGTAATCGCTGGTATTCCATTTTTTTAAAAAAGGACTGCCACAGTATAATTCAACCTGTTGTATATCAGATTCGCCTATATGTTTAATTTTCTCATATAAATCGTATTTTTTGGAGTAATATATAGCTAATCCTACGCCTAAAGTCACTCTATTCTCCTCCATAAGTTATTTCTTATCTCTTTACTTAAATCAAAATATGTTTGGAAAAATAGGGGGTTCAATTTGATAGATATCCCAAAAGAGGTGGAAGATAATATTTATTCGTTTGCAGTTGATGATTTGAGTTCTAGGCTGAGTATATCGAACACTAAATTTGGGTTAGCTAAAATAGATTCAGTTTTAAAAGATAAAAGGATAAATAAATCGCCTACTTGTGTGTTTGGGCCGGATGCAGGGATTACTAGGAACTTTGAGAGATGGAAGAGTGGTTTTGGTTACGGTTGTGTTATTAGGTGGCCTGAGGGCTTTGCTTTTCCAGAAATGAAGCCTAATTCTTGTGGGATGATTTTAGTTCGACTAGATGAAGTGCCTTCTTACGATGATGTTGTAAGTAATATTGTAGAGCTAAGAGATAGGAATCTAAAAATAGATGATATTGAGGTTATATGGGATTTTGGTAAAAGTAATCACTTTGTAGAGGTATATGAAGCAACTGAATCGAAGACAGATGAAGTTGAAGAGGGAGAAGTTTTTGCTTTGTTACATACTTCTGCTTCTGAAAAAAAACACTTAATGTACGATTTTGATAAGTGGCAAGATAGAGGTGGAAGGTGGGTTGACACGGCTTTTGGAGAAATTCTCACTCTTGAAGGAGATCTCGTTGATAGATATTTCAGGGAGTATAAAGAGCTTGAGGAGTTTTCAATTAAAAAAAGGCGCTTAGTAGCAGAAGAAATACTTCCAGATCTGGAGGTAGTATCGAATCCAACTCATCAAGGGCTTTTCGACAAAAATGAGATCCGATTGGGTTTATATGAAGCTCAAGAAGGGCTTTTTCCTCTTTCATTCAATTCTAGGTTACCTGTTTACCTAATAAGGCCTAATAGTTCAAGTGAGATTCCTAAAGCAGGTGAAGAGCTATATAGCAATAAAGCAGTTGATCTTAATCTTCTTCCACATGGAGGCGGATATAAACTCAGCTTAAGTGAATCAGATTACAATATTAAGCCTATTATAAAGGAAGGAAATAGATTTTTTGCGATTAAGCCGAATGATAGGGATTATGTTCTTTCAAATCCTTCAAATATCCCATTTGATTATAGAGGGACTAAGGTTCTAGATAAGGTAAGGGAATTTGGACTTGGTGAGGCTGTAGTTAAGTTGGAACAAAGGTATACAATCAAGATCTAGGTGCTTTCAGTGAAAGAAATCCGGCCGGGGAAAATTGAAGATATAATTAATTACTCTAAATTTCTCGGTTTCAAACAAATTTCTGTTAAGGAAATAAGAGAGAAACAGGATCCCAATTTAATAAGAAAGCTGTACGAAGATAGCGTAAGTTATCTTAGAGAAAATAGCAAAAATAAAATTTCAAATGATAAATTTTTCCTTGGTTCTGTTGATTTTATGGTCGAAAAAAAGGATGAAGAAAATATATTCAGAGTAATAGAAGCAAATGGTGGTAGTAGTAGAGGATTATCTTCTTTAACCCCTTTTTGTTGGAAAAGATGTTACAAGGGACTAATTAGTACAATAAATTTTGTCCAAAAACCTTGTCCTTTGGTTTTAATTGCTTACCCGAAGAATGATAAGCTTTTTTATGAGAAACTGATTTTATCTGATTATTTTTCTGACGAAACGGGTCTTGAAACTAAATTGCCATCAGAAGACATTGAAAAAGGAGGTATCGTTCTCGGTTCTTATCCCAATGTACTGAATTACATAGAGTTGAAGAATGGAGTACCTCACTTTAAAGGTAAAAAGATTGATGTGATGGTCGGTGATGGATTAGCTAGAAGAATACCTTCATATACTGAAAAAATATTAGAAAACGAAATTAATATAACTTTAGCTAATCCCATATATCCTATAACTGATGAAAAAGCTTCTATCTATAATGTAGTTAAAGAAAATCGTGATAAGTTAAAAGAATTTAATATAGAGCCTTTAGAGTTTTGGAGAGTTCACGACAAACAGGAGTTAATTGATATCGTAGAAAAAAATTTAGACAAAAGTGATTTAGTTATTAAGCCTGCAAGAGGGAGTGGTGGAAGGGGGATAGAAGTAATTAAAAACCAGAAAAATGCTCTAAGTAAAATAAACAAGAGCTTGGATGAGTTTAGCGAAGAATTTAGTTATAAAAAAGAGGGTTTTCCTTACACTATCACAGAAAAAGTTAATTCTAAGCCCGTTTATTGGCTTGGAAGCAATAGAAACTTTGATCTAAGGATATATGTCACTAGACTAGATGAAGAATTAATTCCCTGCGGTGGCCTAGGAAGAGCAGCTTTAGCTCCAAAAACAGAAGAGTACAAGAAAGAAAGTTTTGTTGTCAATTTATCTGGCTACGAAGGATTAGATATTAATAGAGGAATTCCGTTTAACAAAGATAATTTTGAAAAACTTGGTTTATCTGAAGAAGAAGTTACCAACCTACTGAAGGCTTCTACTATTTTGTTTAAAAAAACAGTGGACAATTACAAGAAATCATTCAATTACATAAAAGATTAATTTCACCTGGATCTTTTGGATCCTTTGATATATATGCGTATGGAAAACGATTCCTTGGATGTTAAAGATTTTGAACTTGGCGAATACAGTGGTAAAGAAAGTTTTAGGCTTAGGACATTTGACTTAGGGGATGGATCAAATTTAAGTCTTCCTTGTGGAGTTATATCTAGAGAAGAAGGCCCAACTGTTTGTATTGTTGGGGGGCAGCATGGTATAGAATGGAACGGCACATATATTTCTCAAAAAATCTTTAAGCAGATAGATAAGAAAAAAGTAACCGGTAATTTAGTGGTCTTACCTATTTTAAATCCTCTGGCTTTTAATCAGAAATCAAGGGTTTCCAGTATCGATAGTATAGACCTGAATAGGACTTATTTAAGTAAGAACTATAGAAAACCAACGGAAAGACTAGGTAAGCTCTTGTTTGAAAACATATTCTCAAAAATGGATTATGTAGTTGATGTGCACACTGGTGGCCCCGGTGAGTACCTGCCTCATGCTGCAGTGACAAATAGGAAAAGAATATCTGAAGCTTCTCTGATATTACCTTATATCTATGTAGCTAAAAATTGGGGTAACACTCTGGTTTCTTCTTCGGAAAGCCAGGGAATTAGATCCATTTTATTAGAAATAGGCAGAGGAAGAAATATTAACTACGAATATGTCGATAAAACTATAGATGGATTAAAAAATTATCTTAAGGCGACTAAATTACTTAAAGGCTCTATAGATAAAAGAGATGAAGATGTCTTCGTTAATAAAGAAAAAATAGGTTCTCCTTTCTCAGGGTTCTTCAAGTCAAATGTAGAGTTAGGCGAGTACATTGAAGAAGGAGAAGTTATTGGCATAGTTGA
This sequence comes from Candidatus Methanohalarchaeum thermophilum, assembly GCA_001914405.1. Taxonomy (GTDB): domain Archaea; phylum Halobacteriota; class Methanonatronarchaeia; order Methanonatronarchaeales; family Methanonatronarchaeaceae; genus Methanohalarchaeum; species Methanohalarchaeum thermophilum. Next base: position 328,635 of record MSDW01000001.1, on the reverse strand, counting down.
AAAGATCCTCGGTAAAAAAGAGGAAATCTATTCTCCAATCTCAGGGAGAATCCTATATCTAAGGAGGGAAAGAGCAGTTGCTGAAGGAGAAAGTATAGTCCACATTTTTTGGTGAACTAATTTATCTTTTAGGTTGAGAAGACACCTTCCTAACTCCTTTGATTTAGATAGGGGGCACTTCACCTCCTTAAAAACCTTGATTGAGGAGTTTCTTTAGTTTCCCCTTTATACATCTGGCCGTATAACAACCCTATACCAAGTCCAACTAGATGAGCTAGACTTGCTTCTGGTCCTCTACCTAAAGAGACTACATTAAGTAAAACCACAAATAGTGTAGCCATCCATAGCCTCATCGGGAGAAACAACAAAAATATCCTCATATTTGGTGCTAATATAGTTAATGTACCAAGCAGCCCTAGAATTGCAGCACTAGCTCCTAAAACAAAGTTCTGCAGAATTAGAGCTTGAGCTAGGCCTCCTAGAGCTCCAGCTAAAAAGAAAAGCACAAGTAATTTTTTACTTCCAATTCTTCTTTCTAATTCTGGACCAAAGAAGAATAGAACGATTGAGTTAACCATTAAGTGGAAGCTCCCATTATGTGCGAATATGCTCGTTAAAATGGCCCATGGTCTGTTGATAAAGTCCGGGCCTAGATAAAAGATTTTAGCACTAAGAGTTGGATTAAAAGAACTTATTACTGTTTGAACTAGAAAGGTCACAACTATGCCTGCTAGTAATATTAGGGATATATTACCTTTTAAATAAGAGAAAAAACCCATTTTAGACGGTTTTTTGTTGGTTCCAGCTTTTTTTTCTTTTCTAAAGACCTGGCCCTCTTCATTTAATTTTTTCTTGTACTCTTCTAGTCCCTTGCAATCGTGGTTTTCTGGTAAGCGATGTTCAGCACAGAATTTTTCTCCACAGAACCTGCATGTGTAGGGCATAAACTCTTCTTCTCCACATTCGGAGCATTTCGTTTTACTTATGTTAATCTCCTCCTAGGTTATCAGGGAAATCCTCTTTTTCTTTTCTTTTTTTGGCTTCGTCAAGAGCCTCTTTCCAAGCTGATTCAATAAACTTAGGGATATCTTTTTTATTCCTTGAATCATTAGGGTCTTTTGATGGTAATTCCTCGATAAAATCTATATCTAAATCAACTCCAAGCCCGTCATCTAGGTTAATTTCGTTTTCATGTTTTTCATTTTTATAGCCCATCTCCACCATCCAGACCCACAAATATTTTATTGAAGAATAATACAACCTGAGATCTATTTCTCAATAGTAGGTTTCTTTTTATTTTTATTTAAATAATATATGTTCCAAAAACAAATTAATGAATTGATGAAGAAAACAAACAGCCTGAAATATATATTACTTGGATTGTTCTTCTTATTGATCTTGGGTGCAGGTACTTTAGTAAGTATTTACACTAATTGGCTTTGGTTCGGTTCCCTTGGTTTTTCATCTGTATTTGAGAAAAAGATAATGGCTAGGATTCTCCTATTTGTAGCAATATCCATATTTGCATTTGTAGTTTTTTATATTAATTACAGATTCTCTATTAAGTACCTAAGGAAGTCAATTGATTATGAATCAGGTTCAAAGCAATTTCCTGATAAATTAGCTTTAGTTTTAATTTCTTTTGTTTCAATTGGCCTTGGGTTAATCTTTTCAGGTAACTGGCAGGAAATATTATTATTCCTTAATAAGACAGCTTATGGGATGAAAGACCCTATTTTTAGTAAAGATATTTCGTTTTATTTCTTTTCATTACCAGTATATAATTTAATAAAGGACTTAATGCTTTGGTTAATAATTTTGAGCATCGTATTGGTTTCGTTGATTTATTTAGCAGGTATGTCAACTCCTTCCTCAGACCAAATAAGGATAGAATCATTAGGTGATCTACCTAAAAGAGGGCTCAAGCATGTATCTGTTCTCTTAGGTCTTTTTTTCATTATTTTAGCAGCTAATTTCTACTTAAATAAATTTGGATTACTTTTTTCAAGTTCTGGTGTGGTTTACGGTGCAGGATACACTGATATAAACATTGTTTTACCTGTTCTCCAGTTTTTAATGGTTTTATCAATATTACTAGGTTTAATATTATTTTATAACTTAAAGTTAACTAATTTCCAACTTATTCCTGCTTCAATTGGCTTATTATTGGTTTTTTCATTCATTGGTTTGTTTATAGCTCCTGCAGTGGTACAGGGATTAAGTGTTAGTCCAAATGAGTTAAAGCTAGAAGAAGAATACATCGAAAACAACATAAATATGACTCAAGAAGGATTTGGGTTATCTAAGATACAGGAAAAACCATTCATTGTTGATCAAAATATCACCGCCAAAGAGATCCAAAAAAACAATGGAACTATAGATAACATTCGACTGTGGGACTATAGAGCTCTAAAATCAACATACGAGCAGTTACAGGAACTTAGATTATACTATTCATTTAGTGATGTTGATGTAGATAGATACCAATTCAATGGAAAGGAAAGTTATAAGCAAGTAATGTTATCAATGCGTGAACTTGATGTCAGTAAACTACCATCAACCGCTGATACATGGGTTAACAGACACTTAGTTTACACTCACGGCTTTGGAATGGTAATGAGTCCTGTCAATGAGAAAACGGACGAAGGTTTCCCAGAGCTAATATTAAAGGATATTCCTCCAAAGGGCATATTAAATATATCCAGGCCTGAAATCTATTACGGAGAAAAAACAGATAATTATGTAGTGGTAGACACATCTAGAGAAGAATTTGATTACCCTAGTGGCGAACAAAATGTCTATACAAGCTACAAGGGCGAAGGAGGAGTTAAATTAAATACATTAAACGAAATAGCTTTCTCATACAGGTTCAATGATATACAATTATTTTTAAGCAATTATATTGATGAAGACAGTAAGGTAATGTTTAATCGAGACATAAAGCAAAGAGTTAACGAATTAGCTCCATTTCTAGAATATGACTCAGATCCTTATCCAGTTACATACGATGGAGGCCTATATTGGATAATAGACGCTTACACTACATCAGATAGGTTCCCATACTCAGAGCCAACAGATGGATTTAATTATGTAAGAAACTCAGTAAAAGTTGTAGTTAACGCATACAGTGGAGAAGTTACATTTTATCAAATTAACCAAGACGACCCAATTATCAATTCTTGGAAAAAGATCTTTCCATCCCTCTTCAAGGACTTCGAGGAAATGCCCTCCAAATTAAAGGAACACATAAGATATCCAGAAGATTATTTCGATATACAGATGGATAAGTATAGAACCTATCATATGGAGGATCCTACGGTTTTCTACGGAAAAGAAGATGAGTGGGAGATTCCAAGAGAAAAATATTCAGGTGAAAGAATAAAAGTAGAACCATATTATGTTACCTTATCCCTTCCAAATAATAATGACACGGAATTTGTATTAATACAGCCCTTTTCACCTACCAACAAGGATAACATGGTTGCTTGGATAGGAGCAAGAAGTGATATGCCACACTATGGAGAGATCAAGCACTACCAATTCACGAAAAGCGAATTAATTCTCGGTACAAGTCAGATAGAAGCCAGAATAGACCAAAACCCAGACATATCACGGCAATTAACTCTGTGGGATCAGAGAGGATCAGAAGTTATTAGAGGAAATCTATTAGTAATACCATTAGACGACTCAGTTCTCTATGTTGAACCAATATTTATCAGATCCGAAGAGAGTGCATTACCTGAATTACGAAGAATTATCGTCTCAAATGGAGACAAAGTTGTTATGTCAGAAGAACTGGATAAAGGATTAGCTTCTCTTTTTGGAGAGGTTGAGGAACCACCTGGACCAGTAGATCTGAGAGAGAGGATCATGGAGGCGCTTCAAGAATATAGCAATATAAAGAAATATGCGGGACAAGGCGAATGGACGGAATTTGGAAACAGTTTAGGAGAGTTAGGCGAAATACTTGAGGAACTCAACCAATCTATTATTCCAGATCAAAATGTTAAGTAGAGCTTTTTATACTAGAGATGCAGTTGAGGTTGCGAAAAACCTCTTAGGTAAAATATTGGTTCATAAAACAAGTAATTCAGTCCTTAAGGGAAAAATCGTTGAAACTGAAGCTTATTGCGGTGAAGAAGACTCTGCTTGCCATGCTTCAGTAGGAAAAACTAATAGAACAGAGGTTATGTACAGAAAAGGCGGTATAGCTTATATCTACTTGATCTACGGTATACATACCATGCTAAATTTCGTTACAAATGTAGAGGGAATTCCAGAAGCAGTCTTAATAAGAGCCGTAGAACCTATCGAGGGACTAGATAAGATGAAGAAAAACAGGGGAAAACAAAATAATTTAACAAACGGACCTGGAAAAGTTACAGAAGCTTTTAACATAGACATGAATTTAAATGGATTAGACATCACCAAAGAAAATAGATTATGGACTAAAAATGGATATAAAGCAGATGAAATAGTTAAAGATCAAAGGATAGGAGTTGAAGACAACAGCCATTTGAGATTCTATATAGAAAACAACGAGTATGTTTCAAGAAAGTGAAGTGACCCATACCTAAATCAGAGATTAAGGAAAGGGTCTATGCTGCTCCCTTGCAAACCCACAAAGAGATAAAACTTAAGCTCTGGGATATTACATTTTCTGGAGTCAAGATAAGTATTTGATTCTCTATTCTTTTTTTTATTTTAATTTGGGGCTTTTTTTGGTTTGCTTTAATTAGATTTTTGTTTTTCTCGAATCAATTTATTGTTATGTTTGAGAACTTGGGATCCTTTGATTATATAACTATACTAATTTTGGTGGTTATTGGATATGTAGTGATGGCTCCTAGGCTACAGATTTGGAGAAGGAAGAGGAGTCGGCTAAAGAAGATAAGTGAAATTGAATCAGAAACAGGGAACAAGGTAATTACTATGATACATCGTAAAACACCTATATCTCTTTTTGGGGTTCCAGTTTTTTCTAAAATTGATGTTGAAGATTCTGAGGAGATCATTAGAAGTATAAGGGAAAACAGAGATGAACCTATTGATTTAGTAATACATACGCCAGGAGGAAGTTTACTTCCTTCAATTCAAATAGCTAAAGCATTAAAAAGCCATAATAAAAAAACTAGAGTGATTGTTCCTCATTTTGCAATGTCCGGTGGAACTATAATTGCCTTAGGAGCAGATGAAATTGTTATGGATAAACAGGCTACAATAGGCCCTGTTGATCCTCAAATCGGTGATTTATTACGGGGTGTTTTACCAGCTAAAAGCTGGATATCGGTTAAGGACAAGAAGGAATTAGATGCAGAGGATTCAACTTTAGCTTTAGGATTAGTTTCAGAGTGGGCTATGAATAATGTTGATGACTTAATAAGAGAGCTTATAGAGGATAGAGTTGAAGATGTGGACAAAGTATGTGAAAAATTGCTTTATTCGAATGACATACATTCTTATCCAATCTTCCCTGAAAAAGCCGAGGAAATCGGATTAAATGTATCAACTGATTTACCTAAAGAAATTCATAGCTTAATGGAATTATACAAGTCTTTGACAGAGAGAAGTAATGTAGAAAACTTAGTTAGATGATTATTTCCCAAATATCTTATCCATAAGCCCTCCATCCTCTCCTTCCTCAGCAAAATCCTCAGTGCCTTTTTTAGTCTTCCCGCTTCCACTAACCGACTTACTCTTATTTTTATTTTTATTTTTATTTTTATTTTTATTTGTACTCTTCTTTTTACTTTTACCGCTATTCTTTGTTACCTTTACGGCTTCGCCTCCGTGACTGCTTTTTCTTACTCGGACATCTACAAAAACTGGTTTTTCAATATCGTTACTTACTAACAGGCTAACTCCTGTAGGTAAGCTCTGTATTTCGTCTTGCATCTCTGTCGTCAATCCTTCGACTCCTTTTTTTATTGCTTTCAGGTCATTTGGGTTAGTTACTTTGAGTATAATCTGGGTATTGCATTGTGATAAGACATTTTTATCGACTCTCGCAGGTCTCTGAGAAACTACTGTCAGACCTAAACCGAATTTTCGGCCCTCGCTTGCTATCGTCCTCATTATATCTGTAGAAGCTGAACTCTTAAAACCTCTTTCTGGAGCAAAATTGTGTGCTTCTTCTACTATCAACATAGCGGGTGGTATCTTTTCATTTTTTCGTGCCATAAAAAGATCATTACATAATCTAGTGACTAATATCTCTTGTATATCTGGTTTAAATCCCTTCAAGTTGATTATAGATATCTTTCCTGGTGAAACCATATCTTCTATTGGAGTAGGATTGGCTGAAAAAAGATTTAAGTCGGCTACGACTTCAAGTTGATTAATTAAGTTCCATTTTGATTTACTATCATATCCTTTAATAGTTCTAATTAACTCATTGATGTCATAGTCCCCTCTTCTACCTCTAAGCTCTTTAACGGCCTTGTATAATAACCCAGTCTGGGTGTTAGTGGGGTTTGTAGGTAATAGATCTATTATGTCTCTTGGCCCCAGATTTTTTCCGTCAAGTACCAGTTTTTTACCTAAATTATCTCCAGTAGAGTATATGTCTATGTTAGAGTAACCTTTGGGCGAGACATTGAATTCATCCATCCTAGCTTTCTGTTTACTCGATTTATTAGGTTTCCTCATCGAGTGAAATTCTCCATGTGGATCAATCACTACTACTGGGACATTTTCTTCTTTTAATTCTTCAATCAAGACTCCACAGGTATAGCTTTTTCCACTTCCAGTTTTAGCCAATATAGAACAATGTTTTTGAACTAATTCATTTGCATCTAAATTAACTTCGAGATCTTTTCTATCCAAGTTCCCTATATACACTTCTCCTCTATCGATACCAAGAGATTCACAAATAAGAGAGTCATCTGCCCTATAAACCTCATCACCAGGACTTAATGGAGTCTTAGGTGGCCTCAAAAGCCCATTATCATCTCTATACCCAATAATTGATGACTTAGCTATTATCTTTTCTTCTGTAGGATCAAAATCCCTATCTGAGTTATAAGTTGGATTCTTCTTAGTCAAATCCAGAACTTGACCAAGGATCCAGTTATCAGATTCATGCCATACCTTAATGTACTCCATCCTCTCTACACTCGGATCTTCTACAAGAAATTTAAAATTATTGAATCCAGTTTTACCGTGAACCGTTCCAATGGTCGTTCTACTCATCTAAAAAACACCCATCCCCGAGACATAAAATAAATGGGAACAACAACTAATTACACTTTCCCTATTTTAATAATCTAGACCTGTTTTAATTTATCCAGTGCCTCTTCCTCTCTGAAATGCAGGTCACCTGGAACGATTAAAATATACATCGGTTGATTAAAATCCCTTTCAATTAATTCACCTATTTCATCAACTACCAACTCCGGATCAGATGAACCTGCCCTACCAACTACAACGCAAACAGTTTCCAAATTAATTAAATCAGATTTTTCTTCTCTTACCACTTCCATTAAATACTCAAGCCCCTCAGAGGGAGAAAGAAAATTTCCATCCTCCTCCAGGTCCAAGAAAAGTAATGTATGAAGCCCTCTCCCTCTATTTTCTTTAACAGCATTAAAAGCAGACCTAGGGTATTTATCATTCCTAGGGAAGGTCAAAGTAGCTGATCTACCAAATTTATAGTTTTGAAGTCCAGCTAAACCTGGTGCAGCCGTATAAATCGATGTCCCGTGAATTATTCTTACATCAACATCTCTATCAATAGCATCAAGCCGCAGATCAACATGAGTCGTAGAGATCATAGGGTCTCCTCCCACCAAGAAACCTACCTTCGCTTCTTCAGCCTCACTTACAATTAAATCGGATCTCTCAACCTTATCCCTACTAAGACAAATTATTTCACTATCAATCAAATTTTCAATATCATTTAAGGAACTGCCCATTAATTTAGATGTATAAAACTCAGCAAACAACTTATCACAGTCTTTTGCCTCTTCTAATCCTCTCACCGATATACTTTTTTCATCATAAAGCCCTAAACCAATGAAGTAAAGAGACATCACAGAACAATTATTTAACTAAACCAATATTTTTTTGCCAAAAGATGACGAACTCAATTCAGGTCCAAAAAAAGGAAGGAGAAAAAGCAAGAAAAACCCTAATCGAACTAAACTTACTTGACAAAAAACACGAGATACTCAAAGAAAAAAACCACCTATTCATCCCAATAAAAAAAGAACCAAATCAAAAAGAAAAAAGAAAAATACAAAAAAACCTGAAAAACCCAAAATTTACAGTAAAAAACCACAAAAAACATAAAAATAACTATCAAAACCTAAAAACAGCACTAAAAAATAAATTAACGCCAAAACAGTTAGAAAAAGCTCCTTCATCATTTGACATAGTCGGGGATATAGCAATAATAGAGATACCAAGCGAACTAAAAAACCAAAAGGAAATAATTGGAGAAGAACTCATGAAAGTACACAAACACCTAAAAACAGTACTAACACCAACTACATCAGTACAAGGAGAATACAGAACCAGAAAATACGAAAAAATAGCAGGAAAAAACAAAACCACAACCATACACAAAGAACATGGATGTAAATACAAAATAGATCTATCAAAAGCCTTCTTCTCACCCAGACTATCAAAAGAAAGAGAAAGAATAAAAAACCAAGTAAAAGAAAACGAAAAAGTAATAGACATGTTCACAGGCGTAGGACCATTCGCAATACTAATAGCCAAAAAAACAAAAGCACAAAAAATAATAGCCGTAGACAAAAACAAAACAGCAATAAAACTACTAAAAGAAAACATAAAAACAAACAAAGTAGAGAAAAAAACCAAACCAATCCACGCAGACATAAGAAAAATAGCCCAAAAATACAAAGGATACGCAGACCGAACAATAATGAACCTCCCCTTCAAATCAGGTGACTTCCTAAAAACAGCCCTAAAACTAATAGGAGACAAAGGAATAATCCACTACTACGACATAGAAAAAGAAAAAAACCTATACCAAAAACCAAAAAAAGAGATAAAAGAAACAGCCCAAAAATACAACAAAAAAACTAAATTCCTAGACGAAAGAATAGTAAGATCATACTCCCCCGGAGTATGGAACATAGCAATAGACATAAAAATCAAAAACCAAAACAAATAAACATAAAAATACTACACCAACCAAACAAAAAAATAAAAACCACAAAAATAAAGACCAAAACAAAACCATACATTTAAACATATAACACAACTAACAAAACAAATAAATAACTGCCCCGGTGGCTTAGTTTGGTAAAGCGACGGTCTTGTAAACCGTAGATCGCGGGTTCAAATCCCGCCCGGGGCTTATATAAAGGTTCTTTAAAGCTTATAAGGACTTAAATTGCTTAAGTGCCAAAAATCACACTTTTTTTAAATCAAAGTCCATATAGATATCGATGATGTAAAAATTGAGTTCCCGAAAACTACAACAGAAAAAGATGGAAGCTCCAAAATAATCTTGCCAAAATTAATGGTTGAAGGCTTATACTGGGAAAAAGGAGACAAAATAGACTTCAGTTATGAATCTGGAGGATTATTCCTGAAACAAAAATAAAAATCAAGGACTTTTTTTTTGGGTTTACTATGTTCTCTAGGTGATCCAGCTGCAAGGTATAGGGGTTGTAGGATAGATCTAAAGGAAACCTGTTATAATCATATAAAGTAAAAAAAACTGTATAGGGTTTATCCATGGCAACATAAATTAGTTATATGGACTATTTATAATAAATTTAAAGAGATAATTGGTTCATAAGTTTTTTGATGATAGCTTAGAACTCAATATAGAAGTTTAACTAGGTATTAAATAATTAAAAGAGTATATGGAAAAACAAACACTTAAATTTTATTTAACATACCAATTTAAGCGTATTTTCCTTATAGTTAGCTACTATACCCCCTATATTACCTTTATAAGTAGTTTAAAAGGCCTATAAATTATTTTTTATTTCCTAATTAGGTTATTTTTTTTGTTTGATCTATGTTAATGGTATTTTAATCTAGTTCATCGTAATAGATAAAAGAAGATACAAGAGAATTGATTTAGTTTTTGCTAGGCCTACCTTTTATTTGTGTTAATGAATTATTGTAGTTACTGCATATGTATTTATGGTATTTTTGTTTTTTAATGTATTTTAGGCTCTTGAGGTTTTTGCGATATGTTTGGAAATTATTTTTTTAAATTTACCCGTAAGCTAAGTAGAACTAAAAGGAATCTTTTTACGATCTTTATTTTTGTTACGTTCGATTTTATAGTTTTTGCTTTATGTGTATTTCTTGATTCGGGTTACCCTTTGTTTCTATTGTTTTTCCCCTTGTTTTTGGCGAATTGTTTCTATTTTGAGAGTTGGAGTTTTTTACCTCCAATTTTAGCGTCATTCTCTCTTTTATTAGTTTCAATATTGTATTATAGCCAATTTTTCTTTGATAGGATATTTATCTCGATTTTCAATTGGTTTATATTCTCAATATTATTTTTTGTTTCTGGTTTTATTTCCGGTAAACTGATCGTCTATATCCATACGTTAAGGTATGAAAGGAAAAATGCAGTTATTAAAAGAAAAAAAGCTGATAAAAAGAAGGAGTTTGTTAATTCCCTTTTCACCCATGATCTAAGGAATCATCTTCAGGTTACTAAAGGATACTTGGATTTAATTAGAGAAAATCCGGATGAAAATTTGCTGGGGAAATTAGAAAAAGCTGATAGATCTATCGAAAGAATTCTAAATTTAACGAAAAATATGAAAAAAATTAATTCTTTAGAACAAATAGATATAGAAAAAGTCCATGCTAATGAATTAGAAAGCTATTTAAATGAAGTACTAGAAAAAAATAGAGAAAAAGCAAATATAGAGGGTATTGAGATAGAAGCAAATATTGAAGGAAGAGATGTACAGGGAAGCGCTTTAATTAAAGATGTATTACATAACCTATTACAGAACTCTATTCAACATGCAGACTGCGAAAAGATTACTGTTTCTTCAAAGAACCTCGATGATACATTAAGAATAACCGTTGAAGACGATGGAAAAGGAATACCTGATGAGGAGAAGGAGAGTATATTTAACATAGATTTCTCCAAAAAACTAAATTCGGGAGGGTTAGGCCTATATCTTATTAAAGAGATAATCGAAATGTACGGAGGAAAAGTTAAAATAAAGGACTCTGAACTGGGAGGAGCTAGATTTGACATATACCTAAAAAAAAATTAGAACCAACTCTAAGATAATTAAATTGACTTCAATTGATTCCTATTCAAACGTAATTATTTTATATCCTAAAAATTTTCTTGGCTATGTAATCTAAGTTTAATCTTCTTTTTGATATCGTAGGGTTTTTTGCCTGATTTTGTTTCAATTTTTTCAAACATTAATTAGGTTTTTTGTGTTAAAGGGTTTTTTATTTAACTTAGTCCAAAATTTTTTAGTTAATCTAGGATTTTATAACACTGTGAATTTCTAGGGGTGTTTTCTATGAGCGAATGTAAAAATATAGATAGTTGTGGTTTCTTTGAGAAATACAAGGAGGAAAATGAGCTAGGCCTAAATGGATTTATTAACCAATACTGTAAGGGAGACAAAATGGACGAATGCGTTAGAAGAGAATTAGCCAAAGAACTTGGAGGAACAGAAAAAATCCCAGATAATATGTTACCAAATGGCTATCCAATCTCTGGAACCGATAAATCAGATTGGTCTGAAGAAGTCATAAAACTGGCAAGAAATATATCCTAAGAGAAAACTAGGTAGAAGAACATACAGGTTACAACTTAGTTTCTACTAAATTACTTTATCTTGGTGGTTGAGAAGACCCCTTCCTAATCTCTTGATTAGGAAAGGGATGAATCAACCCATAAGGCTTAAGTGGCTCCGTGTCTTAGGTTTTGGTTTAAGCTAGGCAGGGGCGCGGCCGAAGCCAAAAGCCCGTGGACAGATTGAGCCTCTGGTTACCAAGCTCGCTGGCTGAATCGGGAACCTCCCCATAGAAAGATTCCTAGATAAGGGCCGCCCAGGACTGAGATTGGATGACGGCGGTAGGAAGTGAACCCCTTTGACTCTGGAAGCATCCTTCCAAAATCCCTTGATTTTGGTAGGGGAGGAAGTCACTACTGTGATCTCCTCAACTACCTAACCATTGGGTAGGAAAGTGATTTCTTGGTTAAAAGGTTAACTAAAAAAAGGAAGGTATAGTGGGCGGTTGGGAGATTGTTTTTTAGTAGTGTGGTTTTCATTTTTTTATTTTGATTCCTTGGTTGTTGGGGGTTGTAGTTTTTATTTCTATTTCTTTCTCTAGTTCTGGTTTTATTTTGTCTATTTTATTTTTTATTTTTCTTTCTTGTTTTTCTCTTGTTAAAAAGAAGATTGTTGGGCCCCATGAACTCTGTCCGTATGCTTTAACTTCTGGAATGTTTTTTATTTTGTTAAATATTTTTTTAGCTTCATTGTAGGCATATATTCCGTCTTGGGTTTTTTTAAATGTTTTTCCTATGTTTTTTTGTATCTTTGTTAATGCCTTGCCAAATTCATTTAAATTTTGTTTCTTTAGGGCTGGAACTAGAGACATTAAGGTAGTTCTGCAAACTTCTCCTGCTAGTTTTTTAGGTTGGTTAACTTCTTGTTCGAATGCTTTTTTTTCCTTTTTACCGTGTAGACCTTGGTATTTTGGGGTTATCAATGTGAAAAACCAGTTTTTTGGGAATTTTTGTTGTAATAGTGTTGGTTTTTTTTCTCCGTGTGTGGAATGTCCGAGTTCTATAACGAATCCTCCTTTTTTAGCTATTTTAGTTCCTACTCCTGATCTTTTTCCTCTTCCTAGTCTATATGCAGTTTTTTCTAAGTCTAGTTTTAAGTCGTATAACCTTATTAATCCACTTAATATTGCCAGGGTTAGGGAGGTACCGGATCCAAGGCCTCTATGAGAGGGTATTGTCTTTTTTACATGTAAACTAGTTCCAGGGACATTTAATTTCTCTAAAATATCTCTAGTTATTTTTCTTACTCTCTTTTGATCCTCTCCTTTTACTTTTAAAGTATTCGATGTTGCTATGGTTAATTCTGCCTTTGGTTCATTTATAGCTATTCCAATTCCACCGTATTTGTGAAATTGATCTCCTGTTAGATCTAAAAAACCAAAATGCATTCTAGAGGGAGCTTCAATTTCTAAAGCCACTGTTATCGCCTTTAGATATTATTTAAGTGATTTATTTATGTTTTTATAACTAGTTCAATATCTTGATCAAATTAACAAGATCCTATACTCAAAAATTGAAATTGATAATGTATTGTTTTTCTTTAGTTAACCTAAAAAGTTTATATGCAATTTAATACTATTTTTAGTTTATATTTTTTATTTTATATGGCATTTGTTGGATTTCCATCCTGATAGTCCACCTAAAACGACTTTAAGATTTTTTATTCCTTTATTCCTTAAAATGCTTGCTGCAATCATTGATCTTAGTCCACTTCCGCAGAATATATGTATATCATCTAGTTCTTTTATTTTGGATATGTTTTGTTTTATTTTTGTTAAATGAATTTCTTCTGCTCCTTCTATCCTACCATTTTCTTTTATTTCCTCTTTTCCTCTTACATCTAGGATATCTAATTCTTTTTCTTTGTCTATTTTTTCACATAGATCCTGTACCGTTAGCATTTCTATTGAATGGCTGTTTTTACCAGACATATGCCATTTAACCATTCCACCAGACAGATATCCCTCTATTTCGTCGTATCCCAGTCTTATAAGGTACTTAGTTACTTTTTCTAGTTCCTGAGGTGACTCCGTGACCAATGAGATTGGTTTTTGGTAGTCAAGGAACCATCCTACAAAGCTTGGGACTCCATCCTTCCAAATAGAGATTGAATGAGGCGTGTGGGCCGCTCCGTAAGAGAGTTCCGTTCTAGTATCTAGGACCCAGTTGTCTTGAGCTTGTTTTTGGAACTCTGCAGGTGACATCGGGTTTGGCCAAGGTATATCTCCTAGCAAGGGTGGTTTTAGGTTTAGTTCCTCCATTTTTCTGAAATAAGGAGGTCTCTCTAGTTTTTCCTTTATTTCATTTACAAACTCTTTTTTGGTGTCATATCTTAGTTTAGGGTTTCTTTTTTTCTCTATACCGATTGTAGTCCATTTTCTATTTGCTATTGATTCTGCGCAAACGGATCCAGGTCCATGTGCAGGAAATAACAGTACTTCATCTCCTAATTTTAGGATTTTGTTAAAAATAGAGTCATATAGGGCTTCTGCGTTTTCTTCGGCTTTGTCCATCCCCAAAAGATCCACTCTTCCTACATCTCCAGCGAACAATGCATCTCCTGAAAATAGTGCCCAGTTTTCGCCAGAGTATTCTTTAAGTAGGTAACTCATGCTTCCAGGAGTATGGCCAGGAGTATGAATAGCTTCTATACTCAAGTCCCCTATCTCAAATTCTACTCCTTCTTCGACTGGCTTTCCATATTCGTACTCTAACTGCCGGTCTGCGTGCCATATCTCACATTCTGTTCTATTTTTTATTTCTCTCGATCCCACGACATAGTCTTCATTTCTATGTGTCTCTAGTACATATTTGATATCCATTTCTTGTTCCCTAGCTTTTTTTAGGTAAACCTCTACATCCCTTCTTGGGTCTATTACGGCTGCTTCCGTTCCATCTCCTATTATGTAAGAGTAATGCGCTAGTCCCTCTGATTCAATTCTTTCAAATAACATTATCTAGGTTTTTCTCCAGTTATAGTCTTGTTATCGGGGTATGCGCACCATTCTGTGAAGGATCCTTCATAGATATAGACATCCGGGTAATCGAGATACCAGTTTAGAAGGGTGAACTCATTTGTTGCTTCCCTGCCTGTTCCACATGAACAGATAATCTTTTTATCTCTTTGAACGCCTTTATCCTCTAATATTGATTCCACTTCATCTATTGACTTTAATTTCCTAGGATTACTCTGCATCAGGTTTTTCCAAGGTAAATTAACTGCCCCAGGAATATGTCCAGGCTTCATCCAAGGTCCTTGGCCTTCATATAGGTTTAGTGGTCTTGCATCCAGTAAAAGAACATCTTCTTGGTCTTTTATTCTCTTAAATTCTCTATATTCTAAGAATAATTCCTCTTTAATTTCCACTTTGAAACTTGATTCTTTGGTTTCTGGATACTCTTTAGTTAATTCTCTTTCTTCATTTTTCCATTTCTCCAGTCCACCATCCAATAGATACACATTCTCATGTCCAAACCTAGCTAAAGTGTATGCTGCCATAGTCTGTTCTAATCCATCGCCCCATCCCTTAAATTCGCCTTTTCCAGTATAAACTACAGTCGGTTCATCTTTCTTGATTCCCAAACTCCTAAATATGTTTTCTATATTTTTCCCTGGAACATATTTACCCGGAACACCCTCCTTAGCAGACCTAAATAGTCCCTCATTGAAATATACCGCTCCGGGGATATGTTCGTATATGTAATCGTGTACATTAGGTTGGAAATCCAATATCTTTATATCTTCTTTTTTCTTTTTTTCTAACCAATCCGTTGAAACTAATTTAACTTCTCCCTCTCCAATTGGGTAATCCATAAGACTAAAACACCATAACCTAATAAGTAAATTAACCTATAAATAAGTTCTTAATTATTCCTAAGCAACAAAAAGATAAAGTGACCCCTCCCAAAATCAGAGATCTTGGAAGAGGGCTTCTCAACCACTAAGATAAAAAAAAACTCTTTTTTATAACTTAACTGGCTCTAAGGTTTTTATATCTCTAATGGCCTTTTTTATCTAATACTTGGTTACATAGCTTGTCTGCTATTTTTATGTACCTGTTCTCTCTTGATACATGACTAAAACCTACCTTTTCTTCTTCAATATACTTTAATGCTTTATTATATAGTTTCCTGAGTTTATCGTCCTTAACTCTCCATTTTTGATTCAATTGATTAACTACTAATTTGCTATCTGAATATAAGCTTATCTTGGTTTTATTTACCTCTTTAGATTTTTCTATTGCTTTTATTATAGCTATGTACTCTGCTTGGTTGTTTGTCGTATGTCCAATATAACCCGAGTCCCTCAAAAATACCTTCCCCTCCTTTCTTTTAAAAACAAATGCATAAGAACCTGGTCCAGGATTTCCTCTTGATGCTCCATCCGTATATATCTCTAATTCTTCACTTTTTTTTCTAGGTCTTTTTGGATTCATCTTACTGATATTCTCCCATCTACCCATTATGGATACTAATCATATTTTTAGTTAGAAAGATATTTTTTACCTTTAAAGAAAACTTTCACCCAACCCTTCTTAAGTTTATCTTAATGGTTGAGAAGACCCCTCCAAATTTCTGATATTAGGTAGAAATATGAATCAGCCATAAAGCTTAGGTAATTCTAATATTGAGTAAAGGAGTAGCTGGCAGTTGATTTGACTTATCATCCTCTTTAAACAAAATCGACATTATTTTATTTTCTAAATTTGCTAAAGCCTTGGATTCTGCATCGAATAGTTGTATGAGGTATGCTCGAGGTTTAGTAGAGTCTTGTGGCTGGTGTGAAGCTGCTTGAAGAGAACATAGGGAACCATCTGAAGAGTTAATATATGAAACTTTTTTGTGTCCCAATTCAAGGGTGTAGGGTCTTTTAGGGAGCAAATAGCTCCCAAATGATGAATTTGGGTACAATGAAATAAGCTCATATTTTAGAGCAAACTCCTCTCAGGATTAAATGTCACAACGGAAAAAACCCCTCCCCCACGAACGACTCTGAGTAAAGTAGAGCGGACTTCACACCCATTCTATTATATCCTTGAAAATAAACAAATTGTGTAGAAAACTAACCATCCGGTTAAAGTTAAAATTATGTTAAGCGATGAGATTTTAGAGAAAGCCAGAATCTTCTTAAAAAATGAAAGACTATCAAGAATCGAATTATATTCAATTACTTCTATAGCTGTAATAATATTTTTTATAAAATTTATATTTATATTTAGATCAGTAACAAGTAACACAAAAAGCATACAATCAATATTAATTACTTCTATTCCTTTAGTTTTTACAATATTTATAATATATTTAACTTATCGTATATCTAAGAAAGAAAACAAGCCAGAACATCTATCAAGAATCTTTATTTGGTTTATTATAGGATTAACTTTTTCTGGATTAATAACCATAAATAACCTATATTATCAACTCGAAAAAGGCGTAATAATGGCAAATAAAGGCTTAGTTTTTTTAAACAACATTTCAATAGGTGGTTTGAGTGGTCTGCTGATAGGTATATTCAATACCACTAACATGAAAAATATAACCAAGATATCAAAAGAAAAAGAAAAAAGAAAGATGCTGAATTCTCTTTTAACCCATGACATAAAGAATACCTCTCAAGTTGTTTTAGGTTATTTGGAGATCTTGAAAGAAGAGTTAAAAGACCAGAAAAAAACAAAAAAAAATTGAAATAGTCATGTCCAGGATAAATAGAACATTAGATCTCGTTGAAAAAGTAAGAGTTTCTTCTAAAAGCAGTTTTGAAGAGAAAAAAATAGCCCCAAATGAACTAAAAGAAATTATTCAAGAAGCAATAAAAGAAAATGAAAGAGACAATGTCAGTATAAAGCTAGCTGAAACAGATTTAAGTACACCAGTAAGAGCCGGAAGCTTATTGAAAGATGTAATATCTAATAAAATAGACAATGCAATAAGACACGGAAGTGCGGACTTAATCAAAGTCAAAATAATTGAGGACAAGGAGATTACTATTATAGTCGAAGACAATGGAAAAGGAATACCAGACAGCAAAAAAGACAAAATATTCGATAAAAAATATACTGAAACAAGAAAATCAGCAGGACTAGGATTGTACCTATCCAAATTAATAATAAATAGCTATAACGGAAAAATAGAAGTAAAAGACTCAGAGCTAGGAGGAGCAAGATTCGAAATCTACCTCAAAAAAGCAATCTGAAATATTACTAAAACTCCACCCAAAAAGACAACAGATTTACCAAACACCTCTCTATATACCGATCCGAAAACTCAGCCAATCCAGAAAAAACAATAGGATCGTCCTTCGTCCAAGACAGACAAAGACAACCAACTGCCAGATTACCTCAATTTAACTTATTCAAACCATTTAAGTTTATTTTTTTAGGTTAAGAAGACCTATTCCTAAATCTCTGATTTGGGTAGAAGAATCAATTAACCACAGTAGTAAAGTAGTTTTCACTGACAATTAAAACTTAATTAGCAATTGGTTAGCTTGTCTACATTTTTTAAACAAAAGGCAATCCCATGTCTTAAGGATTGGCTAAATACTCCCTAGAACCCTACATCAAATAGTTTTATGAAGTAAGCTCAAAGCATTTGGAGTACAGGTCTTTGGTGGCTGGTGGAAGGGCAAACAGAGGAGAATAAGCGGAAAAATTTCGTAGCTAATACATAAACCCTTGTTTTTGCCCTAATCCAAGCCTTCTCCCAGAGCAAAGAGTTCCTCTTTTTGGTCGAGTGAATGAGACAACCTCAATGGAAAGACAAACTCCTCTTGAACAAGGTACACAGGGAAGCCTACTTCCCAAATCTCTGATTTAGGAGGAGTTACTTCACTAAATCGATCCATCCTCCCACTATATCACACGATATTCGGTTTGAAAGAGTTCTTCCCAACGACTAAGATAAAATATTCAAAAAATTCTTAACTCAGCATATGGCTAAGCAAAAAAATAAATGTTTTAGTTCAATAAACTAAAATATGCTCGAAAAAATTGATTCTATATTATTTCCTACAGATGGAAGTGAAGCGGCTAAAAAGGCATCAGAATCATGTTTCAATTTCGTGAAAAATGTTGATGCAGAATTGCATGTAATCTATGTGATCGAAGGGCTTTATCCTTCAAAAATTGGAGAATCAACTGGAAGAAAACTCAAAAAAATCCATAAAGAAGAAGGACAGAAAGAAATCAACGAATTAAAAGAAAAAGCCAAGGAAAGAGACATAAAGTGTGAATCAGCCATTTTAGAGGGAATACCAGATATTCAAATCACTAATTATGCACAAGAAAAAGACGTAGACCTAATACTCATGAGCACACACGGGAGAGGAGGAGCTAAAAGACTATTATTAGGAAGCGTCACAGAAAAAGTAGTAAGAACATCAGATAAACCCGTATTAACAATCCGGCCCAGCTAAAAAAGAAATAAAGAACACCTCCAATTTAAGGGGAAAACATATTCCATCCCCACCCCAAAAAGAAGATTAAGTTACACAACATCTCCTCTCCATCAATTAAGTTAAGCCCAAGATATTTCAACCCATACAAAAGTCAAATTACCCCTTGTCTAATCAGAGATCAGGAAGTTATCTCCATTCAAATAATAAAATATAAGAATAGGTCTTCTTATACCATAAAAATTCAAGATAACTTCACTTACTCACTCTATCTACTTAATCATCAACAAATCTTAAATATAGCTTTAGTAGGCCCAATAAAAAGAATTAATTTTTATTAAAACATAAATATAAGCTAAAAACCGTTAGTTATGTCCTAGGCAATTTTAAAATTACTTAGATCCCATTTATCTAATTAGTTGAGAAGACACTTTCCTAAATCTTTTAATTTAGGTGGGTGATGAATCAACTACAGATATTTTAAGTGTTTCTAAGACAAATAATGGACTTGGCAGTTGGTTGGGAGTCTGCCTTACCAAAAAGCAATCCCATGCCTTGAGGTAATGGCTAAAGCCTCGGACTCTACATCGAATAGGTGTATGGTAAGTAGTAAGGTAGATGGGTAAGCCCGAAACTTCGGGAGTAGGGTGTAGTGGTTGTGTGGAGCAACCAGAGTGAATAAGGGAGCCATTGTGTAGCTAATATATGGGAACTGTTCCCTAAGTCCAGACTTCACTCAGAGCGCAAGTTCCCTGTTGACGGTGTATATGAGACAAGCACCGTGGAAAACAAACTCCCTTTCGAGGATAAGGTCACAGGGAAGCCTCTCTTCCTAAATCATTTAATTTAGGAAAGGGTCACTTCACAAGTATATATCCACCTACATAAAAGAGATCCTAGAGCATGCCTGATAGCTAAACCAGAAAGCAATTAATGGTAAAAAATTAATTATTTTTTCTGAAGTAAATGAAAGGAGTTATTCTTGCCGGCGGAAAAGGAACCAGATTCGAAGGAGAAAAAGAAAAACAGCTAAAAGAAGTAGGTGACAAAAAGTTAATTGATAGAGTTTTAAGAGCTTTAAAGGATTCAGCCCTGAGCAAAGTTTTTATAGCTGTTTCCGATAATTCCCCAAACACATGGAAGTATTGTAAACAAAATAACCTAAATATAATAGAAACAGAAGGAGAAAGCTATCACAAAGACCTTAAAAACATATCAAAGGAGTTCAATAATCCATTTTTAACTGCTGCCTCAGATATTCCCTTTATAACTACAGAAGAGATAAATAAACTAATTAAAGAAAAAACTAAAAACAGTTTAACATTAATCACGCCCAAGTTCTTGGTTCCCAGAGGATTTAAAATTGATAACTCAATTAGAGTGAAAGAAATAGAATCCGTTCCATGTGGAATAAATATAGTTGGAAAAACCAAAGAAAACGAATTTAAATTTACAACAAATCCTTTAGCAGGAATAAACATTAACACAAAGCAAGAACTAAACTTAGCCAATAATATAATTAAATTAAACAACCAAGATAACCAAAAACACAAAATAAATACTCAAAAATAGTAATAATTCGTTATAACATAAAAAAATAAAATTTAATTACCATAAAGTCGAAAAAAAACTAAAACACGAAATATCTTCAATATCACTTAGATCATCCTCCTAAAGGAGTTTTCCATAAATGTCATACACTGAAGATCTAGCCAAACAGAGAATAGAGATTTTAATGGAAAAAGCAGAGGAAATCTTTGATGAAGACCCAGAAAGAAGCCATAGGTATGCACGACTAGCCTGGAGAATAAAACTTAAAACAAGAGTTAAGTTCCCAAAAAAGTGGAAAAGAAGATTCTGTAGAAAATGTAAGATCTTTTTAGTTCCAAATAAAACATGCAGAATTCGTTTAAACAACTCAAAAGTTACAATAACCTGTTTAAACTGTGGAAAAATAAAAAGAATCCCTATATAATCAATAAAAATTTTCGCTATTTAAGTAAACCAACTCAAATAAAATCCAGGATGTGAACTACCCCTATCTAATCAAATGATTAGGAAGGGGTTTCAGGAGAAGTTTAAATTAGGCTCTTATCTGAGCCGCATCCTAACCCAAAGGGTTTCCTTATTCTCCTTGGCGTGTTCACACCACCACTACCTCCTACTCCAAAACTGTTTCGGGCTTACCCTATATATTTGTCTTTAAAAAGGGATTGCTTTTTGTTCAAGGCAGACTCCCAACCAACTGCCAACCCTTAATTGGTCTTAGAACCATTTAACATTTAGTGGTTGATTATCACCTACCTAAATCAAAGATTTAGGGAGGTGTCTTCTCAACCATTTAGATAAAATATAATAGAGGTAGATTATTTTGGAATGGAAATTATCAGGAGATATGATGCAGTTTTTGACTATAGAATTAGAGCAGAGGGAAACCATCACATCTGAATCTGGTGGAATGGCTTATATGAGTGACAACATGGAGATGGAGACTATTGCTAAAGGTGGACTTTTTTCTTCGATAAAGAGAAAGCTTTCAGGTGAATCTCTTTTTTTAGTAGATTTCACTCCAAAAGGAGAGAAAGGAATAGTTTCTTTTGCTTCTGAACTTCCAGGAAAAATTGTTCCAATGGATCTTGGGGCTAATGAAGAGATTATAGCACAAAAAGATGCTTTTTTGTGTTCTGAGGAAGGGAATATAGACGCCGAATTTACAGAAAGGATAGGTGCAGGTTTTCTTGGTGGTGAAGGACTGATTTTGGTTAGATTAACCGGGCCAGGACAAGCCTTTTTAAATTTTGGTGGAGAAGTTTCTGAAATAGATCTTGATGAGGATCAAAAGATTAGAATAGATACAGGTTGTTTAGCTGCATTTGAAAAAGGAATGGATTATTCTGTAGATAGAATAAAGGGAATCAAAAACATGATTTGGGGAGGAGAAGGCCTTTTCCTAGCTACTGTAAAAGGACCAGGCAAGGTATGGGTACAATCTCTACCTATAAAGGATCTCGCAGGAAGAATATCTCAATATCTACCTACCTCCCAATAAAACTTATTTAAATTAATTAAACCTGGATAAAGGAATCGAACAATGCAGAAATTTTCTAGAGCAGGTTTAGCAGCTATAATAGGGCTAATGATATTTTTCGTAGTTTCTATTTTATTTATTTTGTACTACCCTACTTTAACTGCTCTAATAAAATTGTTAATTCCATGGTTGACCGGGATAGCTCTTTTAATTGTCTCATTTATATTTTTTTGGAGTATTTTATATGCATTCACTATTTTTGGTGTTGCAGTCTATTATTTCATAAAAAATCCTACAGAAGTTAGCAAAACAGGTTATTCAATCAATTCAACAGAAGAAAAAGGAGAAAAACAAACGAGCAAAAACCAAAAAAAGAAAAGAAAATAGGGGCGAAAAACCCTTCAAAAGATTGGATTAGTGACCTCCTCACCTACCTAATCAAAGATTTAGGGAGGTGCTTCCACTTATTTGGAGTGCTTTCAGGTTTCGAGGCTCATAGCTCCTTCCAGGGGGTGTATGCCGGGCATGGCTTGGGTCTAGTTAGCGGGTTCCAAGGACTTAAACTGTTTTCCCAGGACGGCCCCCTATGTCCATCGTTATCTTGTGCCTTGGTTATGGGGCCTGGTCTGGTTATTGGGGCTCCGTTTCGAGGTCTTCCACGTATCCCTTTGGCGGGAGAACCTAAATTATCGAGGTAATTGGGTGCTCGAACTTGGCCTATATGCTTCGGAACCTCTCAACAAAACCCTATTCGTTTCCCAAATACAGATATCATAGTGCTGATTCATCTCTCCTACATAAAATCAGAGATTTGAGGAGGGGTTTTTCACCAAATAAGTTAAATCAGGTAAACTTGGTTTTTATTTAGTGGGCCGGCCCGGATTTGAACCGGAGTTACCACCGCCCCGGGGTGGAAGGATACCAGGCTACCCTACCGGCCCTTTATATATAGTTAGTTTGGTTTTGGTGCTTCTTTTTTTGTTTGAATTCTTTAATTTTGTTTGTGTTTTTTATTGTATTCTGTGTGTTTCCCAGTAGACATTGTTTTTCTTTATTGCTTTTTTTATTGTTTTTTGGGTTTTATTTAGTGATGATTTTCCTGTTTTTATTTCTATGAAATATATTTTGGGGTTTGTTTCTGTTATGTCGAATGCTATGTAATCTATTGGGTCTCCGAGGAATTTTGTGTTCTTTACATCGTGGTTGAATTCTTTTAGTAGGGGTGTAAATTTTTCGGCTACTTTTCCTTTTAGTACGAAGTTGCTTCTGTTTACTGCGTCGTTTCTGATCTTTTTTTCTTCTTTGTTTTTCCATTTTTGTAGTTTTGCTTGGTATTCTTTTTTGATGGATTGTTCCAGTTCGTTTTTTAGGTCTTCTTTTCTTTTTTCGTATTTTTTTTCTATATTTTTTTGGGTTTTGTATGAGTAGTATATTGTTATTGCGGTTATTAGTCCTAAGTTTATTAATAGGATAACTAGGAATTGTTTTAGGGTTATTTGTATGTACATTTTATAGTTTCTCTGTATTTAGGTTTATTTCGATTTCTACCATGTCTGCTGTGTATTGAGCTATTCTTGATAGTGATATCATTATGTCAGTGTATTTTCGGACTTTTGAGGTTTCTGTTATTTCTTGGAATAGTTTTTCTCTGGTTTGATTTAATTTTTTTTCATATTTCTCTAGGTTTTTGAAAACTTGGTCGTATTCGTTGATGTTTCCTGTTATTCTTGATTTCCAGGCTTTTTTGAGGTGTTTTCTGAGGTTTTCTGTTAGTTTGTGGATTTCTTCTGAGAATTGTAGTTCTTTGTGTTGTTTCATTAGTTCTATGTAGTCGGTGGCTATGTCTTCGATGTGGTCTGATATTCTTTCTAGGCTTTTTACTAGGGATCTGTACCCGAGGACATCTCTTGCGTTTTCTATTCCCACTTGTTCTTGGATTGCTTGGAATGATGTTGCGTATTTTAGTTCTCTTATTGCTAGGAAGTATAGTTTATCTACTTCGTTTTCTCTTTTTAATGCGTCTTCTATCATTTGTTGTTTTTTGAATTTTGTTCCTTTTTCTAAGTCGTTTAGCATGGAGTTTACAATATTGTAGATTCTTTTTAGTACTTTTGGTAATGTCATTCTTTTGTAGTCTATGAATATCTCTAGTGTTATTTCGTCTCCTATGTCTTCTACGAGTTCTATGCCCATTAGGTTATTTATTGCTTTTTCAATTTTTTGTTTGAGTTCGGATCTATTGTTTGAATTGAATTCAATTACTATTGTGCTTGTTCCTATTAGGTAATATGCTATTACTACTCTCTGTAGAGCTTCTGGGGATGGGATCTTAGAGGAATCTATTGTTGCTTTTTTTACTGTTGATCCTCCTCTTTCAGGGTATATATTTATTGATTTATCGCTTTTAGAGAGAAAAATGGAGTCTCCTTCTTCTAATTCCATTTTCTTTACCCATTCTTTAGGTAGGGACATTACATATGTGGAGCCACCGCTCTTGTATATCTTTCTTGATTCCATTTTTACCATCTTGGGTATATATTTTATATAGATTTTAGTATTTTACTATGTGTGAAGTAGTTATTTTTATTTCTAGGAGAGGTTTATATATTTGTTGTTTATTGTCTAGTTGGATAAGTTGGGTAATGGTTTTGTTAATTTTTTTCTGAAACCTCACTTTTGTTCGACTATTATCGACAACTTGTTTCGATAGTTTTTTAAGTTAATCGGCCTAAAAAGTGATAATATGGTTGATTCTAAGATTAATAGCGACAAATATGCATACCAGAGAAAAAAAGATCTATTAGCCGAAAGAATCGCAGGAGAGATAGCTCTATCCGATGAACCAGGTAAAACCATTAAAAAATGGAGAAGTAACTTTGATATCACCCAAATAGAATTAGCTAACAAATTAAACATTTCTCCATCAGTAGTAAGCGACTACGAAAGCGGAAGAAGAAGTTCACCAGGAATAAATATATTAAAAAGATTAATAAATGGAATGATAGAGATCGATACGGAACGAGGAGGGGAAAAAGTAAAAAATTACGGTAAAATACTAGGGTCAACCATCGACTTCGATGCAATACTTGATATGAACGAATATAAAACACCAATAAGCTTCGATGAATTTTGTGAAACAATCAATGGAGATATAGTAACTAACAAAAGCGAAGAAAAAAACATACATGGACATACCGTAGTTGATAGCCTTAAAGCAATAATAGAACTGTCACACGGAGAATTTCAACAACTCTACGGATGGAGTTCGGAAAGAGCTCTAATATTTACAGGTGTTACGACTGGAAAATCTCCTTTAGTAGCTATAAGAGTAACAAGCTTGAAACCTAGATTAGTTGTCTTACACGGCTTAGATCAAGTAAGCAAAATTGCTAAAAAAATTGCTAAAGTCGAAAAGATCCCCTTGGTTGTAACAAATGAGAAATTAAGCAACTTAATTTCGGATCTCTCAGATATGGGGAGGTGATCAATTGGAAGTTGGAATTTGTAGTTATGGAGTTTATATACCAAAATACAGGATAGAAGTAGAAGAAATTGCCGAGGTCTGGGATGAGGACGCAGAATCTATAAAAAATGGTCTTAAGATAAAACAGAAATCTGTTCCTGATACAGACGAAGATACTGCAACAATAGCAGTAGAAGCAGCTAGAAATGCAGTTAAAAGAGGAAAGATGAGTGCAAGCGAAATTGGAGCAGTCTATGTTGGATCAGAAAGTCATCCTTACGCAGTTAAACCTACGGCAACAATTGTAGCTGAAGCAATAGGTGCTACACCTGATTTAACTGCAGCAGACTATGAATTTGCATGTAAAGCTGGTACAGCAGGAATTCAAACTAATCTAGCTCTTGTAAAATCAGACATGATAGACTATGGAATGGCCGTTGGTGCAGATGTTTCACAAGGAGCTCCTGGAGATGCACTAGAGTACAGTGCAGGAGCGGGAGGAGGAGCATATCTCATCGGAAAAAAAGATGTTGTAGCCAAAATCGAAGAAACTGTTTCATACACGACAGATACACCTGATTTCTGGCGTAGAGAAGGAAAAGACTACCCCGAACATGGAGGAAGGTTCACTGGAGAACCCGGATACTTTAAACATGTAATAGCTGCTACAAAGAACCTATTGAATAAAACAGAAACGGATCCAAGTTACTATGATTACGCGGTCTTTCATCAACCAAATGGAAAGTTTCCTACAAGAGCAGCTAAAAAACTTGGATTTAAAAAAGAACAGTTTAAAGATGCTTTATTGGTTTCTGAGATAGGTAACACATATTCAGGTTCAACCTTAATTGGGTTAGCATCAGTTTTAGATAAATCAGATCCAGGAGATGACATATTAGTTACATCATATGGTTCAGGAGCGGGCAGCGACTCATTTAAACTTAAAGTAACCGAAAACATCAAAGACATACAAAAAGAAGAACCCAAGCTAGAATCCTTCCTTAAAGAAGAAAAACATCTATCTTACGGATCTTATGCACGTCACAAAGGCAAGGTGAAATAATGAGAGATGTAGCTATCGCAGGAGTAGGAATAACTGAGTTTGGCGAGAAATGGGATTCATCCTTTAGAGACATCTTTACTAACGCAGGAATATCCGCACTTGAAGATGCAGAAATTGGTGCAAGAGACATAGACGAGATATATATTGGCAACATGAGTGCTGGCAGGTTTATTGCTCAAGAACATGTAGGAGCTTTAATTGCAGACTACTCTGGCCTAGCAAATATCCATGTTCCCTCTACTAGAGTTGAAGCAGCATGTGCTTCAGGTGGATTAGCTCTAAGACAAGGCTTCCAGTCAGTAGCTTCAGGAATAAATGATGTTGTCGTTGTAGGAGGAGTTGAAAAAATGACTGATGTAGAAAACCAAGAATCAGTCGAAATTCTCTCAGCTGCTTCAGATAGAGAATGGGAGGCCTTCTACGGTGCAACCTTCCCTGGTTTATACGCAATGATTGCAAACAGACACTCATTTAAATTTGGTACGACTAGAGAGAGCATGGCAAAAGTTGCAGTTAAAAACCACCATAATGCAACTATGAACGATAAAGCACAATTTCAGAACGAAATCACAGTGGAAAAAGTTCTTAACTCACCTAAAGTAGCTGATCCGTTAACCCTATTTGATAGCTCACCAATAACGGATGGAGCAGCAGCAATAGTTTTAGTTTCAGGTGAAAAAGCAGAAGAGTATTGTGATAACCCAGTTTACATCAAGGGATCAGGACAAGCAAGTGACACAATATCAGTTCACGACAGAAAAAATATTTGTACATTAAATTCAACTGTTAAAGCTGCTGAAAAAGCTTATGAGATGGCTGAGGTCGGTCCCGATGATATTGATGTAGCCGAGGTACATGACTGCTTTACTATAGCCGAAATCCTGGCTATTGAAGATCTTGGTTTCTGTGAAAAGGGTGAAGGAGGAAAATTAATTGATGAGGGAGCTACCGAACTTGATGGAGAGCTACCTGTTAACCCGAGTGGAGGACTCAAGGCTTGTGGACATCCAGTAGGAGCTACTGGGATTAAACAAGCGGTAGAGATAACTAAACAAATCAGAGGAGAAACGGGAGAGAGACAGGTCAGTGAAGCCGGGATTGGGATCTGCCATAATGTAGGTGGATCAGGAGGAACTGCTACTGTTCATATTCTATCTAGGGAGGTTTGATATCATTACTGTACCAAGATTCTGGCGTAAAATAGTTAATAGATATAACTTATTAGGGACTAAGTGTGAGGAATGCGGTGAGTTTTATTTTCCACCTAGAAACCTTTGCCCCAGCTGTAGAAGAAAGGGAGATATCGAAACATATAGGTTTAATGGGACTGGTAAGCTGGTTACTTACACAGTTATACGTTCTGCCGCAGATATACATGAAAAGGAAACCCCGTATATCTTAGGTATCGTTGAACTTGAAGAAGGAAGCAGATTAACTTCTTACATTATCGATTGTGATATAGATGATGTTGAGATAGGAATAAAAGTTAAACCGGTTTTCCGTCGCTTGGGAGAAGAAAGTGAAGAAGGCTTAATTTATTATGGAATAAAATTTACTCCAGTTAATTAAAATATTGGAGGTTTATGTTATGGATTCAAGAATATCTGGTTTTTATAAATTTTCTATAGATGAAAGACTTGATAAAATAAAAGAGATCATTGGATTAGACGAGGAAGAGGCAGATAACCTCAGAGATACAGGTTCATTAGGTGACGAAACTGCGGATAGATTAGTAGAAAATGTCGTGGGATCTCTGGAGATCCCTGTTGGAGTCGCCACTAATTTCAAAATAAATGATAAAGATTACCTGATTCCGATGGCAATTGAAGAAACTTCAGTAATTGCTGCTGCTAGCAAAGGAGCTAAGATAGCTAGAGAAGGAGGAGGTATTAAAGCTAATAGTACTGATCCCGTCATGATTGGACAGATACAATTAACCAATATCAAAGACCCATATGGCCAAAAAGTGGATATAATTGATGCTAAAGAAGAAATATTCGAATTAGCTAATGAACAGGATCGAACCTTGGTCAAGTTCGGAGGAGGAGCCAGAGATATAGATGTTAGGGTCATAGATTTAGGAGATGAAAAAAACATAGTAGTTCATCTTTACATTGATTGTAGAGATGCAATGGGAGCTAATGCAGTTAACAGCATGTGTGAAGCTGTTTCAGAGTACTTATCAGATCTAACAGGCGGAGAACCACGATTACGGATTATTTCTAATTTAGCAGACAAGAGACTAAGCAGAGCCAAGGCCGTATTCCCTAAAGAAGAGCTGGGTGGAGAAGATGTGGTCGATAAGATACTTGAATCATACTACTTAGCAAAGGAAGATCCCTACAGAGCCGCGACACACAACAAAGGAATTATGAATGGAATAACAGCCGTTACTTTAGCAACAGGAAACGATACAAGAGCTATTGAATCTGGTGCACATTCCTATGCCTCAATTGATGGAAGATATAAACCACTAACATATTACGAAAAAAATGAAAAAGGAGATCTAGTAGGTAGCATTGAATTACCAACTGCTGTAGGAACAGTTGGAGGAGCGACTGGCGTTCATCCAACTGCCAAGGCCAACTTAAAAATTCTAAATGTTGACTCCTCACAGGAATTTGGTGAAGTTTTGGCCTCCGTTGGATTAATACAGAACTTTGCAGCTCTCAGAGCCCTATCAACAGAAGGAATTCAAAAGGGACACATGTCACTTCACGCTAAAAACATAGCTATGATGGCCGGTGCTGAAGGAAGAATGATTGATAAAGTAGCTAAAAAACTAGTAGAATCAGGAGAGATAACCTCAGAGAAAGCACAGGAAATCCTAAAAAACATCAACTAAACTATAATCACTTCACTATCCCTTATTAAATCACTCAACTTATTTTATTTTACTTTACTTTAACCTAACTTAAGACATCTAACGGTGCATTTAAGATCTTACTAGAATCTAGTGTATG
Organism: Candidatus Methanohalarchaeum thermophilum; assembly: GCA_001914405.1. GTDB lineage: Archaea > Halobacteriota > Methanonatronarchaeia > Methanonatronarchaeales > Methanonatronarchaeaceae > Methanohalarchaeum > Methanohalarchaeum thermophilum. Next base: position 298,958 of record MSDW01000001.1, on the reverse strand, counting down.
TGAAGTGACCTCACAGCAAAGCTGTGGGGCTCCCCTATAGGCAATTCTGCCTTCCCACCGGGCTTCTCTCATGTGCACCCAGTCAGCAGGAAACTTACACTTCGGACGAAACCACCCTGCATGAGTGGCAGGGTATTTTGATCGACCTAGCGTACTAGGGGCTGTTACAAGTTCTCTGTAGCTTCACACTACTCGACGCCACCTCACCCTAACCTAACGGTTTCTTGAAAGGTGGAACATATAAAGCACCCAAAAAAGCCCACTTCTAGGAGCAATAATAACAAATAGTAGTATTTATTTAAGTTTAACGAGATTCACCCCCTCCCCACGGCGAGCAATAGGGTTCTCTCCCTTATCCTATTATAGATGTAGCTAAAATGTTTCCTAAATTTTAAGGTTTTTTTATGTAACCAGTTATCTCTCCTTTTATCGTTCTTTGGCAATATTCACACTTTAATTTTACTTCTTTTTCATTTATTACCTTAAATTTTGACTTTATCGGTTCATTAGTATTTGTTATACATTTACTATTAGGACACTCTATAAACTCCTCAACTGTATCTGGTAAACTTACTCTATGTTTTTCTACTATCTCATGATCACGAATTATGTTAATTGTTGCCTTTGGAGCTATTAGAGAAATTTTATCAACTTCATCGGAATTTAATTCTCTATTTTCAACCTTAACTATGTCTTTTTTGCCCATAGATTCAGAAGACACATTCATCACTATAGAAACAACTTCTTTTATAGTCTCATCGATACCTAAGATTTTTACAACCTTCAAAGCTAAACCCGCTGTTAGGTGATCTATAACTGTTCCATTCTTTATAGGCCTAACTCTAAGTTCTTTTTCCATCATTATCACCTAAAATCAATTCAAGTAAAGCCATTCGGATCTTAACGCCATTTTTAGATTGATCAAAGTACTTTGACTGCTTTAGGCCATCTACTTCCGGTGATATCTCGTCTATCCGGGGAAGAGGATGCATTACGATCAAATCATCATCCGCCTGATCAAGTAGTTCCTTATTTATTTCATAGCTTCCTGAAACTTTCTCATACTCTTCTTTATCTGCAAATCTCTCTTCTTGGATCCTAGTGACATAAAGTACATCCAATTTATCTATTATCTCCTCAATTGAGGCCTTTTGAATAACTTCACCTGATTTTTTACCGAGATCCTCTAAAATACTCCTCCTGATACTCAACTGGGAAGGCGAAACCAAGTAAAGCTGTATATCATATTCCACAAGAGGCTGTACAAGTGAGTGAACAGTCCTACCATATTTTAAATCCCCAAGTATAGCTATCTTTAATCCATCAATACTTCCTTTTTCACTCCAAATAGTGTATAAATCCGTTAATGTCTGCGTTGGATGCTCATTTGATCCATCGCCAGCATTTATCACAGGTTTTTCAACGAATTGGCTCGCCATCTTCGGAGCACCCTCCTTAGGATGTCTCAACACTATAACATCCGAATAACCCTCCAACACACGTACTGTATCTGCTAAACTTTCTCCCTTAGATATAGAAGAAGCCTGAGTAGAATTAAGTGAAATAACATCCCCTCCCAGTCTCTTCATCGCAGTTTCAAAAGAAAGCCTAGTTCTAGTGCTAGGCTCAAAAAAGACATTTGCCAATACCTTACCCGACATATCAGCCTTCAAATCACCTTCATCAATCTTTTTAGTGGTTTCTAGTATCTTAGATATATCTCCCTTAGATAAATCTTCAACTGAAACGATATCTTTATCCTTCAACTTCATTTTTTACTAATTTATTGACATGAATAATAAAATCAATTTCCCAAACCTTTACACCTTTTTTAAAAAATCATTACAAAAGAATTAAAGATCTAAAATAATCTGTTTCAATGGAGATCTATGTACATATCTCAGATATTCTAAGTACAGTTTTCCTATTTTTTCATTCTCCAGATTAATCTCTCTAATGGGCGTTGATAAATATAAGTAAGAATTGTGTGTTTTTTGCTTGAGAGACCAGATTAACCGATTAAACTGCTAATTAACTCTTAAATTGTATTTGAAACTACTTAGGTTTTAGTAATTCAGCGTATTTTATCTTTAAGAGAAAGAAGTCTTGGTTAAATTAGAGGCAGGAGATCACTATAGCTAATAAAGCCTTAGCCTAAAATTGATCTATGATATTTTAGAGTTAAATAAGCTGCATTGATAATTGTAGTTTTTTTTGGATTTTTTTGATAAATTTGATTTTCTATTTTTTACTTTACCTTTTCTTTTTATTTGGTTTATGTGTTATTGATGTTAGTCTTTTAGGTTGACTATTGCTTTTGCGATATCTCCATCCGTTTTCTTCAGCTCTTCTTTTGCTTCTTCTTCAGTTGAGTTTGCTTGTTCAACAACTAAGGATATATCTTCTTCATTTGGTTCGTATTCTTCTTCTATCTGTTCACCGGTTTCTTCTGGTTCTCCAACTATTTGGTACATTTCTTGTCCTTTTGCATCCATTTTAACTACTTTTGGTTTATTAAAAACGAGTTCCTTGTTTTTTTGTTTAATCACTACCTCTTCGACATCTTCAAGTTCGTCTATGTCTATTCCCATCTGTTTCATCATTTTACTCATCTTTTGAGGGTTTAATCCTCCTCTTCCTCCAGGAAACATCTATATCACCTATTTATTCCATTTCTTACTTCTACTGCTGTACCTCGTTCAAATGATTTAATCTCAATTGAACTTAAAGTTGCCTTTCCACTCCCAAGTAATTCATCTTCTTCATTGACTAATATAACCTCATCTCCCTTTCTTATATCTTCATCTAAATCTACAACATGTTTGTTGAAAGCGTTTTTTCCATCCTTAATGAATTCATCTATTTCTTCTTTCATTATTACTCTGTTTTTAGGTTTATTAGTTTTTTCTTTTAGGTTCATAGCTCCCTGTATAGCTAGAGTAAAAAGACCATCATTTAATCTAAAATTTGCTAATCTCTCCCCATCAAATCGAACCGATTCAATAAAACCACTTTTCCGGAGTTCTACCTCAGCTCCATCTGGAAACAATTTATTCCCTAATCCAGCTCCAAATTGGTAGCTTGCAATGGATCTGGCTTTCTTTAAACTCATTAAATGCTAATTTTTCTTTGAACCCATATTATTTTTTACCGAAACTTAAGAGAACAGGTTACACTCAAACACCAAATAAGGTTTTTTTAAAAATCCGTATATTAATCTATAACTTACTTAAATTCGTTCGAAAAGATAATAGAATTTACCTTGTTAGCCTTATTCTACGTGGAGTTGGTTTAGCATTACGTTTTTTCAATAACACAACAAAAATGGAATTATTTACTTCTTAGGGAAAACCGTGATCCGCCAGCAAGTATCATATATAAACCTCTGCAATAACTCTCCCAATATTTCTTCTACCAGTTCAATCCAACCAATCTCTTTAATCAAAAACCGATTATAAGCATCTCTATATATCTTTTCGATACAGGACTCAAGTTTTATCAAACTCAAACATATGAGATCGTAGGATTGTTTTTTGTGTATAGAAGATAAGATAAGTTCAATTAACTGAGATTTTCCTTCAATCTACTTTTTGACATCCTCTCATTGGCCCAAAGGCCAAGGAATTCCCTACAAGGGATTTTAAGGTTCCCCCCTACTTGAGAACACATCCATTGCTATGTGCCCAATTCATTGTTTTGCTCTAGCGAGGTTAATGTCGGGTTCAGGAGTTTCGGGCATTGCCAAGGATGCCCCTGACTTGGACAGAGGCTCTATATCGAGCTTGTCCAAGCCTCGTTCTTTAATATTTACAGCCCCATTGCGGTCAGCTTGTACCTCAAGACCACACTCTGAACACCTGAACTCTTTACTACTTGGTCTTCCAACCCTTTTTACCACATCTATTACAGGTTTGCGTGGTATAGGCCTCGCTGACAAGTAAAAATGGAACACCACCCTCCTTACACTTAGATCATAGGTATTTCTTAAACTTGTGTATAGGCATCGTGTTAACTCTCCGATTGAACTCCTTGCCCTTTCCCGTGTCTTCGTTAATTCCTTTGATGTCTCCCATTACAACCGCTAACCTGTTCTCTTTGGCGTATCTCGCTATCCACTTAGTGATTTCATGAACTAGGTCGTTCACCCTATTGCCTTCTTTCCCCCCTAACACTTCATCGATACTTTTTCCGTCTCTCCTCCCTTTTTCTTTTACTTGGACTTGTTCTATCAAATATTGGTATTTTCCTCTTACTTCTCGTATTTTTTCTCCCATAAAGAGTGTTTTGTTGTCGGAGCCACAGACTCCAACACCCAACCACCTACTTCCAGGATCAATACCTAAAACGAATATTTGGCTCATAGGTTTCCTTGGAAAACTCTACTGTGAGGTTAAAATAGAGAGCTTCTTCGTCTTTGGTTATTTTTGAATCCTTTATTTCTCCATCTTTTAGAGTTTGTTCTTGTTTGCTCGGTACTTTGATTTGCAACCAAATTCCTTCATATGGTTAGATCGGTATGGAGGCAAACCAATTGGTTAATTCATTCGATGTTTCCTTTATCTTTAGTGCCTGTGACCTCAAGTAAACCGGTTGTTCTCCAAGTTTTCCCTTCATCTTTAATTGTTTTGTATCTTAGATGTAGACAGAATGGAGGTTTTAGGGTTCCTTTCTACTCTTATAGCTCTGCCCTCTTAGGTAGCTCTTTATATTCTTGTTCTATTCTCTATATAAGTGGTTTAGTCTCTGTTTCTTTGTCTTTGTCGGTTTATGTATCTTAGCTTTTATCGTTTTTTTAACCTATCTTTTCTCCTTTAGAGATAAGGTGACTTCCTCCCTTACCAAAATCAAGGGATTTTGGAGGGGGCTTCCAGAGTCAAAGGAGGTTTTACTTCCTACCGCTGTCATCCAATCTCAGTCCTGGGCGGCGCTTATCTAGGAAGCTTTCTATGGGGAGTTTCCCGATTCAGCCAGCGAGCTTGGTAACCAGAACTCTCAATCTGTCCACGGGCTTTAGCCTTCGGCCACAACCCCTGCCCCACACACAAAACCTAAGACACGGAGGTCATTTAAGCCTTATAGGTTGATTCATCCCCTCCCTAATCAAAAGATAAGGAAAGAGTCTTCTCAACCACCAAGATAAAAGATCTCCATGTCCGCTCTTCTTTTTGTTCTTTGAGTGCTCCGTGTTTTTCGTCCGTGAAGAGGACATTAATCCTCTTCACCTCTAATTTATTTACTTACCTAGGTACTTAGTTACTTAAGTTCTTCAGCATTCATCCTATACCCTAAAGGACACAGGGCTTCTGCCTCATTTCTTCTAAAACAATTTTATTTAATATATTATTATGAATCAAAAACTTTAAGGGGAGAGCTTTTTTCTAATAAGTTAAATTCGATTTGTTCATTTATGGTTTTATGATTAGGGAGGGCATATGTTAGAGTGGTTAGTTAGGGTTTGAGGATGATTTAGGCATGGGAGTTTTTGAGTTAGGTTAATGTCCTTGAATTTGGTGTTTTTTTATTATTTGGGTGTAGGTGGTTTGAATGAATGAGATAGATTCTTTAGAGATGGCTGTTATTGATAGAAATGCTGAGTATTGGGGAGTTGAGCCTTGGGAGCTTATGGAGGAAGCTGGTAGAAAGGTTGCTAGCGAGATTGAGTCGAATAGGTCTGTTACTTTGTTTTGTGGTAAGGGAAATAATGGTGGAGATGGGTTTGTTGCTGCTAGGTATTTATTTGAGAAAGAATGTGATGTTAAAGTTGTTTTAGTTGGTAAGGAGAGGTCTATTGGAACTGATGTAGCTAGAGATAACTGGTTGAAGTTGAAGAATTTGGATGTTACTCTTATTGAGGGTCCTAGGAAGGAGTTTTACAATGATTTAGAGATCACTTCAGATGTTGTGGTGGATGCAATATTAGGTGTTGGGATCAAGGGAAGATTGAGGGAACCAGTAAAATCAGCAGTTCAAGCTATAAATAGAGCAAAAAAAAGCCGCATAGTATCAGTTGATGTACCCACTGGAATAGATCCCGATACGGGCAAGGGATACGGCGTTAAATCAGATACAACCATAACATTTCACAAAAAGAAGAAAGGGCTAAATAAAGCAAAATTAGTTGATATAGGCATACCAGATAAAGCTGAAACACATGTCGGGCCAGGAGATCTCTTTTTTCTGCCAAAAAGAAAAGAGAATTCTCATAAGGGAGAAAATGGAAGGCTAATGGTTATTGGTGGAGAAGAGTATACTGGTGCTCCAGCCCTATCGGCATTAGCTGCTCTCCGTTCGGGATGTGACTTACCAGTCATATATACCAAGGGAAATAAGGACACAATATCAGGTTTTTCACCCAACCTGATAGTTAGAGACATTAAAAGCTTTGATAGTGATAAAATCTATAAAAGTAGCAGTAAATTTGATGCAGCACTTATAGGCCCAGGTTTAGGTAGAAATAGTGAATCTATGGAAGAAATTAGAAGATTAATAGATAAATTAGATATTAAAAAAGTTCTTGATGCAGATGCACTTCACGCTTGTAAAAAAACAAAAACACTTCTTAGGAAATCAATTATAACTCCACATTCAGGTGAATTTGAATCACTATTTGGAAAAAAACCTTCTAAGCAATTAATCAAAGAATTTGCAGATCAATATAACTGTATTATCCTCAAAAAAGGAAAAAATGATATTATCAGCAATGGAGATACTATTAAAATTAACGAAAGCGGAAATGCTGGTATGACCGTTGGTGGAACTGGAGACATATTAGCTGGGGTGGTTTCTTCTTTAGTAGCTAGAAAGGACTATGATTTTAGATTAACAGCTGCTGCTTCATTTATTGTTGGGAAAGCCGGTGATCAAATAAAGAAAGACCTAGGTGTTGATGGAATCATTGCTACTGATTTACTCAAAGAGATACCCAAAGTAAGGGCCGAACAGGTGTAAAATTGGCGAAGGATCTAGATAAAAGATTTTGGGAAATAGATTTTTTAAGAGGAGTAGCCATCTTTCTCATGGTTGCTTACCATTTTATTTTTGATTTAGATTACTTTAATCTAATTAAATTAAATTTAGAACAGGGTATATGGCCTATATTAGCAAGATCTATTGCGTTTATCTTTATTTACTTGGTAGGAGTCTCTTTAACTTTAAGTTATTCACGAGCAGTCCTAAAAGGAAGAAAAAATCTCAGATCAAAATACCTGAAAAGAGGAATAAAGATATTCTCTTGGGGTCTCTTAATCACATTAATTACCCGAATTGTGGTTCCAGAAGCATTTATCATATTTGGAGTTCTTCACTTAATCGGGTTATCTATTATACTCGCCTACCCACTTTTAAAGTACACTAAATTAAATCTAATATTATCTATACTTATACTACTGGCCTCTACTTACATAAATAATATAACCCTAAACACTTCTTTATTCCTTTGGATCGGATTAAAACCCTTAAACTTCTATACATTAGATTACTTTCCTCTCCTCCCCTGGTTTGGAGTTGTAACCTTAGGGATATTCACAGGAAACCTAATGTACAGCGAATACAAAAGAAAGATCCAAATACCTGATATGCCAAAAAACCCCTTGATTTATTCAACATGTTACGCAGGAAAAAAATCTCTCCTAATTTATTTATTACACCAACCGATAATCATTTTAATACTATATATAGCAGGTTTCAACCTAAACCTAATCTGAATACAGGTAAAGAAAAAACTAAATCCCCAAATCAAGATACCTACTCACCCAAAAAAGGTTTATCTCATCGCTAAAGATAGAAAAAGGATAAGTTACCTCATCATGAATGGTTGATAAACTATGAAATTTCTATCTATTGAATACATTCTCATAATAGCAGCCATATTATCTATCTTCTGGCTCGGTTATCTTCAATTCTGGACAGCAGGATGGACACCTACACCTAAAAACGACATAAAACTACTGATAGAATCCCTTAATGTTCAAGATATAGACAAAATCTACGAACTAGGTTGCGGAGATGGAAGAGTATTAACAAGCTACGCAGAACATGGACAAGAAGTTATTGGAATCGAGATAGATCCCATAAGATACTTTATATCAAAAATAAGAGCCCAAATATCTACAAACAATAACATAAAAGTAATATTTGGCAACTATCTAAACTTAGATCTCTCAGACGCAGATCTAGTATTCGTCTACTTATCAGAAAAGGCAAACAAACAACTAGAGAAAAAACTCTCAAACGAATTAAAAGGAGCACAGATTATATCCTACACATACAAATTTCCAAACCTAAAAGAAGAAAAAATATTGAAAGAAGGAAAAAGAAACATTTACATATACACAATCCAATAATCCCTCAAAATCCAAAAAACTTTTATCTAAACTATTAGATAACCACAAACCAATATAATGCCCCTAAAAATCTTTTAAATCTAAAATACTAAATAAATTTTCAAAAAGCACCAAATCCCACTAAATCACATACCAATAAAATCTATATTTCCGTTTAACTACCAAGCCAAGCATATCCTCCAACTTTAAAATAAAAATTCAAAAAAGACACTTCTAAAATTACCACCGAAAAACCATCCCACTCCAAACATTATGAGATGTGGAAAAAACCTCCTCACTCATTAAGATAAAAAACCCTTTACCAGATAAATAATTTATTTTTTGCTAAAAAGTATGTTTTAATTCCTTATTCACTTATATAAGGATCCAGAAAGAAGATTTCTTTGCTGAAAAGCCAAGGAAAAAAGTAATATAAAAACATGAAGCGAAACAAAACTAGGACATATAGCGGGGAGTGGATTTGAACCACTGATCTGCGGGTTATGAGCCCGCCGGGATTTCCTGGCTACCCCACCCCGCTAAATTTAGAACTAGAAATTAATTCATACCTTGATTTTCCTACAAAAACTTAAAGATTTTGAGTATTTAAATAACCCTGCAAATTAAACCCCAGGTCAACTACCCCTCCCTAATCAGAGATTAGGAAGGCGCTTGAAAAAGCCTCTGTAGAAGGGATAGGAGACTATCCTAATGCAATGCCCCCTCAAAGGGCCGAGAGGCCGAGGGTGGGGGCAAGGTGAGCTACGTTCGGGGCCGAGTGTCTGACAATACACCCTGGGGTACCTCCCAAGCCACCAGGCTCTGGAAGTCCAGGCGGACGACCTCACAACGTCATCCCCCAGGCTGTGCAACATCGCCTTGGACCCCTATGCCTCCCCCAACATTGGCAATGGGGGCTCTGACCCGCGTCTACGCTGAGATGGCTTATAACGCCAACAAAGGGGAGGTTTAAACCCTATGGGAGAATTTGCTCTCCCCCCACATCCTACCCTAACCTAGCATAGGTTGATTCACTCCCTACCAAAATCAAGGGATTTTAGAAAGGGGTCTTCTCAACCACTAAGATAAAGCCATCGGGTTTCTCCCATTTACCAAAGTCAAGATCGGGTGCTATTTGCTTTCCAAAAGAAGACTTGGATAAGGACGCAAAAAGTGTTATATTTCCGCCAAGTGGATCTTATGTGTTCTCTCCAAACAGATCTACATCAACCTCTAAGATTCTACACCAAAAACGATTTCGAGATTACCTAACATCTCTCGAGGTTGATCGAAGGTTTTATCCATTATCTAAAGATCATGGGATCGCTTTTTATCCGAGGCGGGCAAGCCAACTAAGGGGCTAGATAACCTTAAAGGGTATTGAAGTTATTTAAGAGTTATTTTTAATTGATAACATACCTAAAAACAAATATTCAATGAATAGAGGTATTTTCATTTACTATACTCCATCAGTCTTGAGCTTATTTAAATTAGTTTATTTTCTGGGGATGTATTTAGATGATGAGGTAATATTTGTTTGTAGAGGAAAGAAATTTGTTTGGCTGAGGAGATCAAGTTCCTTTTAATGGTTAATTTTTTTATTAATAGAAATCAATTAATTGTTACATTTATTTTTGGGCCCGTAGTCTAGGTGGTTATGACGTCGCCCTTACAAGGCGGAGATCACCGGTTCGAACCCGGTCGGGCCCATTCGGGTTGTTGTATTTTATTTTAATTAGATCCATTTTTTGGCAAACTACTGGATTTTTAAAGTTTATTTCTAGGCCAAGTAATTTATGTTATATTGTTTCTTTGGTTTTATTTTGTTATTTTATTTGGTCTAGTGAATGAGGGTTACTTATTTAAGGCAGGAGAATTATGGCTTTTTAGGAAATAATCGGTCTGATAAGTAGTTTAGGGGTCTTATGGTGTATAACATATGATGGTGATGTCTTTGCCTAGTCATTGTAAAAGGTACATAGATTTTTGTGGTATAGGTTATGAGTGGAGATTAAAAGATTTATTTAGTTTTCTTTTATCGTAAGTATAGTTGCTTATATACAAGTAGGTTATAGTTATTTTTTATTGAGGTGTCTTATTTTAAATGGTAAAAACTGTGTCAATTATATTTGTTGACTTAAAGGAGGGAATTGGAGATGTCTAATTCGGTTTCTTCTTTTTTCACAAGGATTGGGGATTTTTCAAGTGATATTGTTCAGCGTTATCTTCCTGATGCGTTTATTTTTGCATTGCTTTTGACATTTCTTACTATGGTCTTAGCCGTTGTGTTTACCAGTAAAGGGGTCTTTGATGTAGCTAGGCATTGGAGCCAGGGTTTTTGGTTTGTACTTAAGTTTTCAATGCAATCTTCTTTAGCATTGATCACTGGATGGATCTTAGCTGATTCTCCTCCAGTAAAACGAGTTTTAAATAAATTTGCAAAATTACCAAGTAATCAGACTCAAGCTATATTTCTTACAGCAGTTGTAGGACAACTACTAGGTTTATTTCACTGGGGCGTTGTTTTAATAGGTAGTGCTATCTTCGCTAGAAATGTTGGTATAGAGATGGAAGAGAAAGATGTATCCGTGCATTATCCACTTTTAGTTGCTACTGGATATGCGGGTCTTCTTCCTTGGCACCAAGGGCTTTCGGCAGCAGCTCCTCTTTTAGTAGCAACTGAAGGACATTTCTTATCTAACTTGATAGGAATTATTCCTGTCTCTGAAACAATTTTTCATCCAGCAAACATCTTGATCGCTTTAAGTGTTGTCGTTCTCTCAGTAATTGTTATGCCTTTAATGTCTCCAGACAAAAAAGAAAACATTGTATCTGTTTCAAAGTCTAAACTCGAAGAGGCTAAGATAAGAGGCAGAGATGAAACCCACAGTGAACATAAAAAGAGAGAAGGTAGATTTAAATCTTTATTACTAGATAGCAAAATACTTGCGATATCAGCTGGAGGGCTTGTTTGGAGCTATCTCCTGTATCTCTTTTTAACTAATCCTTTCATGCAGGTATTTAATTTAAATATATTTATATCTATCTTATTCGGCTCTGGCCTAGTACTTCACGGTAATTTAAGAAATTACATTGATGTCTTAAGAGATGCCTTAGAAGGAGCAAGCCAAATCATAATTCAATTTCAGTTTTATGGAGGAATAATGGGGATAATGGCTTGGTCTGGGCTTGGAACATTAATTGCTCAGACTGCTGCAGATCTTGCGACAAGTAACACATGGTATTTTTTTGCTTTCCTTGCTTCTGGGATAGTTAATTTCTTTGTTCCTTCCGGAGGTGGCCAATGGGTTGTTACTGGAAAGGTTCTCTCCGAAGCTACTCAGGCGATTGCTGGAGCCGATATGAATTTAATGATCATAGCATTTGGGATGGGTGATCAGTGGACCAATATGATCCAGCCATTCTGGGCGATCCCCGTTATAAGTATTGCAGGTCTGTCAATAAGAGATATTATGGGTTACTGCGTGATCCTATTTGCTTTTAGTGGAGCTTTATTGGCAATAGGAACCCTACTGATGGGGGTATTATTATGAAAAACAATACAAGAACAGAAGATAATGATTCAGGATATAACACTAGTTTTGTGACATTTCTCGGGGGTTACTTTCCTGAATCAATGACTCTAGCCGTTTTACTTTCAATTATTGTTTTATTAGGTTCACTAACTTCAATCAAATTACTTGAAGCGCTAGAGTTATTCTCGACTGGTTTCTTCAATTTCTTAGAACTACAAATGTCCTTGATACTCTGGTGGATGCTTCCAGCAATTGTCGTAGAATCAGAAAGAACAGGAATTATCCTAGATAAAATAACTGAAAAGATCCCTCCTAAAGAGAAATATATCGTCTTAATCACTTTTATTCTCGCATTCTTTTTAGGATGGGTCAACTGGGCCTTCGGACTAATAACTTCTATATTAGTTGGACAAAAGCTATGTATTAAGGCCAAAAACAATGGAAATAAAATAAACTATCATATCATATTATTTATTAGTTTGTTGAGTTTAATCAGTGGTAATATAGGTATAACGAGTCCTGGTGCACTTATATTAACTGAAAATTACTTAGAAATAACCAATATATCAATAATTAACTTTGCTCTAAATGTACAGAATCTAATTATATTTTCATCAATGTTCCTACTGCTTCCACTACTCTATTATCACTCCACTGGTAAAGAAAATAAAGAGATAAGTGAAAGAGACTTAATTATTAATACAAGCATCAAAGAAAAACTTAAACACCATAATATCCCACCTAAAGACAGTTGGGTTCCAGCCGACTACCTAGAATACTCTTCCCTTCTCTCCATCATAGCATTCTTAATCGGTACTACATCAATAACCTGGGCTTGGATCCACGGTAATATCACCATGTTGGGAATACTTTTTGCCATACTAATGCTCGCTTTAATCAGCCAAAAAAACCCAGTTGCATTTATGGAAAAAGGAGCAGATTCAACAAAATGGTCCTTACATCTAGCTATTCCATTTTTATTATACGCAGGAACCTATTCACTTCTCACCAAAGCCACGCTATACACTCCCATAAAAAACCTATTAAATGGAATCCCAGTTATAGGTTCTTACCTAATCGCCTTAGGAGCCGGTATACTCATTCCCGATCCTGGCTCTCTCTGGTTCTTACTGAGTCCACTTTCAGAAGTCGCTGGAGTTTTAAACTCACTTATAACAACAATGTACGCCGCTGGAATATCAAATATCTGGCTAGGATTTATTTTCATAGGAATACTAGGAATCAAAGGATTCAACTGGAAGGAATACATAGAATACGCTTTATTGACAACAGTATACCTCTCAATAGTAATTATACTAGTACTAACATTAATTTAACACAATCTAATTTAATTTAATTTAATTTAATTTAACCTATAACCGAAAAGTTCCCTCAAACCGGACATAGTGAGGTATAAGTAGTGGAGTGAATCAACCACCAAGATAAAATTTGCATTTTATTAAAAACTAAAATAAGTTATTTTTTATCTTTCATTTTTGAGAAGCCCCTTTCCTAAATCTTTGATTTAGGTAGGGGTAGTTGACTATCTGAGTGGATTATTTATCTTTAAGGAAGGATTTAACTTCATTTTCAGTTGTATTCTTAGGTTCTTTATCTAGGGCCTTAGTTCTTATTGCATCTTCAGATAACATTTCAATTGGAGGGCATCCAGGTAGATATAAATCGACATTTTGTTTTAGATGAGCACAGCAGCGTCCTACAGCCACTTCAAATCCTTCTTCATCCTTTTCTTCTACGGCTGAACCCACATATACCACTAAATCATCATATCGAGATAATATTTCTTCTAATTCGCCTTCACTATCTAATCTAGCTAATATGCTATAAACTGCACTCGTACATCCACTACACGCATTTTCACTACAAATTTCCACATTTTCGTAATCTTTAGCTTCTCCAGGCTCTTTGAAATCTCTATACTCTGCTTCACCTATCTCAATAATATTAGAGTCGGCTATTAGGTTCCTACTAACTTCTATTACATCGCTACTATTCGGTTCAATTCCCATATACCTAGATCCTACAATATCAGTTATAGTGGATCCTGAACCAGCAATCAATAATCCAGAATTAATTGAAGACCCATTAATTGGCCCTAATCCCTCTTGACCAATTAGACCATCTATTATAGACAAATCAGGAGAAATTAATTGATTTAAAATAACAATACCTTGAACCAATCCTTTTTTGTGAAACTTCTTTTTTTCCCTTTCACTAATAATTCCCTTCATGTTCTTTAATGAAAGAGTAACCTTTGTAAGAACATGCGTTTTAAGGCTTGGAATATTAATGATATAATCAGATTTTAAGGCCTCCTTTGCAATTTCAATAGAATCAAATCTACATCCCTGATCCAAAACTTCAAGTTGATCTATCTCTTTCTTGACAGAATCTGGTACCTCCTTATCAACAAAATCACACTCATATAGATCAACAAGTTCTATATCACTTATTTCATCATATCCACTTTGACGAAAGACCTCTTCCCCAGTGTTACCAACTACAGGGCCCTCAGCTATAAAGGGTGAACCACCCCTATCTTCAATAAAACCAGCAATTGCTCTAACCAACGCAGGATCCGTTATAGCACCAGTCTCATATCCTTCCCCCACACAAACATTGGGCTTTAACATAACCCTATCACTATCACACAAATCCAAAACTACATTAGAACCTCCTTCTAAAGACTCAATAAGTTCATCAACCTGATCTCTAAAACATAAAACTCTCTCTTCAAAGCTCATATCAGCTGTATCTTTATTTACCTCTCCAACCGAAACTCTTCCCATTAAACAACACCACAAAAAAACTATTTTTCGATTAAAAATAATTATACAAGATAAAGAAATTTTCTATCCACCTACCTATATCCAAAAAAAAGACTAATAACCTCCCTATCTCCCAAAAAAATAAATAAAAACCTGAAAACTTAAAGAAATTAAAACAAGCAAAAATATATTATATAAACTATCCCACCTAAAGAACAAAATTTAAGACTCTACAGTTCTTTTTCGTATCCTTCAAGTGTTTATAAAAATTATAATTATTTAAATATTCCTTCTTATTGAAGAAACGTTACCTAATTTCGTAAGATACTTCGTTGTGAAGTGACCCCACAGCAAGCTGTGGGGCTTCCCTGCGGGCAATTCTACCTTTCCATCGGGATTCTCTCATACACCCGGTCAGCAGGGAACTTACGCTTCGGACGGAACCATCCTGCGTGGGTGGCAGGGGTTTTTTGGTCTTCCTGACATATCAGGACTGTTACAGGTCCTTCGTAGCTTCACACTACTCGACGCCACCCATCTCAACCTAACGGTTTCTTGAAAGGTGGAGCATCTAAAGTACCCAAAAGGGACACTTTCGGGAGTAAGAATACCTAGTAGTTTTATTATTTAAATTTAACGGGATTCACCCCCACGGCAAGCCGTGGGGTTCTATCCCTTACCCTACTATAGAGAGGCTCTGTATCTGTGATTCATATTCTCTAGTATCTCGTCTTCTTGTTTATTTAATCCTCGTAAACTATACCTCAAAAACCCCTTTCATTTCCTAACAATATACATTTTTACAACTTATACAACTAAATTTTTTAAAAAACAATATTCATTCAGCACCTTAAAAACACGAGTCTTTCCACCTTCATCCTTATAAAATCTATTAACGGTTCTAAAATTTATTTAACTTTAGATTAAATAGATTTTTTTTCTATTAGCTCTATAACCTGTAAATTTTACTAAGCTCTTTTATACATTTTTATTATCCCCTACGACATCCCCTCCACCCCAAAAGAACGGAACTTCCCTCCATCCCCGTCCTTTCAGCCCACGGCTAAAGACAGTACCGAGGAAAGTACCTTAACAGGTCACCGACCTGTGCATATGCATTAACGACGGCTCCCGATCCACATCGCCGCTTCCACACAACAGGAACCAAAAAACCAATAGGAAGAGGCCTAGGTCCTAGCTAAGGATTTTCATATCCCCAACTTAGACCTTATTCGCCGAGGAAAGTCCAAAAAATGGAGGACTCTGCCACAGAAACCCTGTCATGCAGCCTACTGGAGTATTCAACACCTAAGAACCCTCATAGTACACCCCCCTATGAGAAAGAGGACTCAGAGAACCGCCTTGTCCCAAGACTTGTCACCACGACCCAACTTAGATTTAACCTATTAACCAAGAAGTTACCTTTCTAAATCTTTGATTTAGGTGGGTGATGAATTGGGGTTGTTTTATGTAGTAGAGAAACAAAATATCCCATTGCTTAGAGAGGTTCCAAGTCTATATGTCGAGTCCGAACAGCCGAGTGTTTGGGCAATAGGCTCTTCCGCAATGGATACGTGGGAAGACTTGGAACGGGGTTCAAGTGACCGAACCCCAAACCCGGGCAGAAAATAGTGATGGATACAGGTGATGAGTCCTGAAAACAAGTGTAAGCCCTGGGAACCTGCAAGGAATGGCGAACCGTGTTCGCCTTAGAAGACTATCGTGCAACAAGGCACTAATCTCGGATACCGGAATGGATAGAAGCACCTTCCAAAATCTTGATTTTGGTAGGTGAGGAGGTCACGTTTATTAAACCCACATTCATGTTTGTTGAATATAAGAGTCGCTGCATCCCTGCCTCAAAGGGCGAGAGCCTTTAGCGACCTATTAAGATAAATCCAGAACAATTTTCCTAGATATCTTATTTTGCTCTAGTCCCTTAATTTAATATTGCTCCAAACTCCAGTAACTCAACCCCTACCTAAAATTAGAGATTTGAGGAAAGAGAAAGTTCTCACCAAATAAGTTAGTTTATTAAAATATTTTTTTCCTGTATTTTTCGATATCTAGATTTATAGAAATTTTATCCAAAGATTAAGTATAGTCCTATTGCTGCTAGTATTGTCAGGAGTGTTCCTGCGATTATTCTTATGCCTACGATTTCTGGATCGAAGAAGGCCAATCCATAGGGTATTCTTCCAGTTCCTATTGCATTGTAGCCTATTATCATAGATATTACTGCAGCTATACTGGCTCCTTCTTTGTTTAATGTTCTTATAATTGGATATGCAGCAAACGGACCTCCTTGTAATATACCTCCTATCAGTCCTCCTGTTATTGATCCTTTTACTCCTGCTTCTACTCCCAAATATTCTTGAACTAATGAAACCGGTAATAATACTTCAATAGCACTTGACAAAAGTAATGCAGCAACAATCAAAGTAAATAAACTAATAAAAGTCTTTAAACCACTTGAAAGTCCTTTCTTAGCTTCATTAGGATTCTTCAAAAAAAGATACCCATAAATCAAGATAGTTAAAAAAATAATTATTCTATGACCCCAATTCTTCCCAAAAACCAAACCAAGATCCATTCAAAACACCTCTAAATTTTTTAAAACCATATTTAATAAAAATAGATCAAAAAATATAAAACTAAGTGATAAAAACTTTTTGTATAATTCACTAACAATTAAAGATTTCTATTTAAAAAAAAACCCAGAGAGTACTTAATAAACCGAAAAACAAAATTTACAGCATATAAAAAAGTATTAATCAATATCTAGGTTTCCTTTAAGTTATTGAATTAATCGATTCAACTTAAAAGAAAAATTATCTCTTAGATACCAATAGGATTTTCCTCTAACATTATAATTTAATATTAAGCCAAGAAATGAGATATCCTCTACCTTATTCATTTTCGCTCGTGAAAAAAGGGCCCTATACAAGCATTAATCCAAAGAGGGGTTTTTTGTCTAAATATCCAAGATTTGTCTCACTATATCCTATCAACACGGGAAATATACACTCCTAAGAAAAAACTTGGATCTGGCAATAATTGACATAAAATAGCTCACTATAACTCCCTTTTTATCCTCTGGCCAGATCCACACCAAACCACTACATTCCTACCACCAGAAAACGGCTTCAAGCATGATCATACCATAAACCTATTCGATACAAAACTCAGGATTTGGCCAACCAGAAAAAACATAGGACCAATTTTTGAAAAATAAAAGACAAGAAAACTCAAAAAACTGCCAGATAAACTATAAGCTATTTACTCAAAACACTTAACTTTTAGATTAATTCATTTTTTCATACTAAATCCAGATATTTAAGGAAGAGAGTCTTCTCAAGTAATAAAATAAAACTTATCTGGGTCTTATAACCTCAGATCAGAAACTCTACCCTAACACAAGTGAGATAACAGGCACCTTATAATATATCACCGCTTAAAAAAAACTTCTATATTTACTTTGATTGATTTAATTTTACTATTAATTTGTTTATACCTTATTCTTCCTTTTTAGTAGTTTTTCGGTTGTTCTTTGACTTTTAGTGCTTTTGGTGTATATTCATCAGCTATTCTCATTTTTACCTAATTTCCAAAAAATTAGGGCATGCCATTACTTTTATTTATTCAATTAGTCCGGATTACTGTATTTTTTTATTATCTTAGGCCACAAAGTCATTGAATTAGTATAAATTAAAATTAATTGGATTTTTGGTTTTTTATTCTACGCTCGTTTTTCCCGTTACTCGATCAATTGGGTATTCACCATGTTCTAGTGCTGCATCTATGAGGGCTTGATAGTTTTCTTTAGGGGTGTTTTCTGCTGTGTCGCATCCTGGCATTAGTATGTAGCCTCCTCCAGGAGCAGCTATTCTGATGCATTCTTTGGCTAACTCTTTTATTTCTTCTGGATTTCCTCTTAGTATTCTTCCAGGGTTGACATTTCCACATGAGGTTACCCAGTCACCTACTTTTCTAACTACTTCTGACATCCTAGTTCTTTGGTTGAAACTAAACATATCGCACCCTGTTTCCCCAATTAGTTCAACTAGAGGTTCTGCATCACCACATATGTGGAGGTGCCAGTAAGCTCCAGATTCTTTAATGTCTTTACCCATCTCCATCTGTAATGGCCAAACAACTTCCTTATAGATATCAGGTGAGATCAAAGCTGTCATTGAGTTTGGGTCAGGAGTCATTACCATATCTAAGCCTGCTTCTATATATTTTCTGCCTGCTTCTATCCAAATCTGGTTCATAAAATTAGCAAGTTCTTTCACGAACTCGGGTTCGTCTTTAAGCAAGATCATCTGCTTCTCTGTATCTATTACTCTTCCTGCAGTAGTCCAACCTGATTCCCAAGCACTAGAAATCAGGTATTCGTCCCCATATCTATCGCTGATTCTTTCGATAGCCTCTAAACCAGTTTGAAATAAGGGGCTCTCCAATACATTTTCGAGAACTTTATCGAAGTCTAGAGCCTCTAATTCCTCTTTATTTTCTACTCCGGGTTCAGTTACATCAAACCATCCAGTAGAGAGAATATCAGCTTCTGCTCCCATCGCTTTCCAAGCCGAAACCATCTGACCTGGTGCTATAGGCTGAATAATATCGTTATCTGGGAAAATTTCCTGTTTTTTGTCAATACATTCTACAACTAGGTCTGGGTCCATCATTGCTTCCTCAAAATCGACTCCAGCTAATTTATAGTCAGCAGAACTACCAAGTACAGTAACAGGAACTCTATCAGGTTCTCTATTCTGTATTGCAGCTTTTACACGATCCTTGGGCTTCAAATTCCTCACCTCCCATTAATTTTTCTGCTAAACCAACGGCTTTAGAGGCATCTTCGGCGTAACCGTCAGCGCCAACCTCACCAGCAAAATCTTCATCTACAATAGCTCCACCAACCATAACTTTAACTTTATCTCTAACTCCTTTATCCTCAAAAGCCTTCAGAGTATCTTCCATAATCTCTAATGTTGGGCTCATCAGAGTAGATAAACCAACAATCTGGGGTTTTTCCTCCCTAATGGTTTCTATCAATTTAGAGCTAGAAACATCCTTACCCAGATCCAAGATCTCAAAGCCAGCAGAATCGAGGAGGATCTTGACTAAATTCTTCCCTATATCGTGTACGTCTACTTCAACTACAGCTAAAACAACTTTTCCAGATTCTTCCGCCTCTTCAACAGAAATATGAGATCTTAATACTTTAACCGCTGCTTCCATAGCTCTAGCAGATACCAGAACCTCTGGAACAAAATACTCATTTTTATCGTATTTATCACTAACAATATTCATTCCTTTGCCGCATCCCTCCATTATAGCCTTGTAAGGATCTATACCTGCATCAATAACTTCCTCTCAGCTTTTTTCTTAGCAAGGTCATCATCACCCTCTACCACGGCTTTCTTCAAATCCTCCAAGATATCTTCATCTGACATCTGAAATAGATAACCTCCCATACACTAATATGTAAAAACTAAATAAAAGGTTTATCACCTAACAAAACAAAAATAAACCCTAAAACATAAAATACAGACTAAATAAAACATAAAATACAGACTGAATAAAAAATAAAAAGGTTTTTATACTTTTTGTTTCAGTATTTACCGTATTTCCTAGAAGCTTTAACAAATGCATAAACATTTATTGGAGGAGCCCTTGGAGGAAGTTCGCAACCGCATGTTAAGGTGTATCCTCTTGGAGAATCTTTCCCCTTCTCGATATTCTCCTTGCAAAGTTGTAACACTTCTTCATATGACTTGTTTTGAACCGATGGAGGATCAACATTCCCAGTAATAATATGTTCATCCCCAAATAACTCAACAGAACGCTCAACATCAACCTCAGGACCAAAATACATTACTCCAGGATCACCATGAGGAATCTTATCTATATGACCAGCGTCAATGTTTTTATTATGATCTGAGCACCAATGTGCTAATATCGAAGAGAAACCTAAGTCAAGAAGATTTTGATGATGTTTTTTAACCTTGGGTAGTACTAGTTCTCCAAAGTTTTCGGCAGAAATCAATACATTTGCATCAGCTGGATAAGATGTCCACGGCA
Source organism: Candidatus Methanohalarchaeum thermophilum (assembly GCA_001914405.1). GTDB lineage: Archaea > Halobacteriota > Methanonatronarchaeia > Methanonatronarchaeales > Methanonatronarchaeaceae > Methanohalarchaeum > Methanohalarchaeum thermophilum. The sequence goes on along the minus strand of MSDW01000001.1, from coordinate 278,222 downwards.
CTAAATTATCTGCACCAAATTCATCAACAAGCCATTCTGCTTTTCTTTTAGCAAATTCTGCAGTTTTATCTAGAGCTACCTCACATAGATCTGGGTCAGTCCTCATCCATTTCATGAAAGTTTCTATTCCTACAATTATTGGAGCGGTACAGGAAACAGCCCCACCTGTCATATACACTATAGGGACAACATCGTTATCTAAAGCTATCTCAATCATGTTATGAAGTTTTTCATCTCCTCTAGGATCTGGTATCTCAAGGCTTTCAAGATCCTCTGGAGTTTCTGCTACAGGTTTAGTTACCGTAACAGAACCCTGTGCAGGTCGATAAGGATATTCAACTTCAGAACCAAATAAGGTAGCTCCTTTATAAGTTGGTGATAAAAAAATTGGAGGCTGATCATACCCAAACATTTCCATTGCCCTAAGCTGACACTTAACACTCACCTCAGGCTTCGAATAAAAATCCCCTAAATTCTCATAACCATGCACTATAGCCGACTGACCCATAGCAAATGGAACTACGGGTATTCTATCAACCGGATCACCATTCAATAGAGCCTTCCATCTTTCCATCGATGTCATTTCGCCACTCATCTGCTTAATCCTCCTCTCTTTTCTGTTTTAGAAGTTTCTCAGCTATTTCCTTAGCCCTCGGTGCGTTTGGTGCGTAACCATCAGCTCCTATCTTTTCCGCATAATCCTCTGAAATTGGAGCCCCACCAACCATCACCTTTACTCTTTCCCTCAACCCAGCTTTCTGTAAGTTTTCTATTATCTTAGGCATACCAGTCATCGAAGTAGTCATTAGCGCTGATAGTCCAAGTATGTCAGGTTTTTCTTTTTCAATAGATTCCTGGAACTGTTCAGGCCTTACATCCCTTCCTAAATCTATGACGTCGAAGCCGGCAGCATCAAAAATCGATTTCAAGACATTCTTTCCTATGTCATGTATATCACCTTCCACCACTCCTAACAAAACCTTCCCTGATACTCCTGTATCCTCAACATCAATATGCGGTTTCAGCACATCCATTGCTTCGTAGAGAGCTTCAGCCGACAACAAAATATCCGGCACATAAGCCTCCCCCTCATCGTATCTGTCACTCATAATATTCATACCCTCAGCACACCCCTCCATCAACGCCCTATACGGATCAACACCCTCATCCAAAGCCTGCTCAGCCAAACCACGACACCGATCCTTATCACCAGCAACCACCGCATCCGTCAACTCACCAAACAAATCCTCTTCTCCCATATTCACACCATAAAGTACTCTATACAAAACAAAACTAATAAAGTTATGCACCTAACAAACCTAGAAAGGGTGCCTAAAAATGAAAATTAAATGAAATTAAAAGACTCAAAGTTGTTTTTCAAACATCCAAAAATTTTAACTTAAGGAACAAATTTAAGATAAAACTCTAAAAGACATAGATCTTAATTGATGTCAAAATTTAATGAAATAAAAAATCTTATTTTTACTAAAAAAAGAAAAATTTATAAGTACGGAGAAAATAAGAGGATTTGAGACCTAAAAACAGGTTTAATCCTGTATCCAAAGTGTGTTCTTTCGATGCTAGCTTAAATTATCGTTAAACTAATTTCAAAAACTATAAAATAGTTAATTCTTTACTAAAAACCTAAATAAATTTAATTATTTAAAGATAAAGTTTAAATTAATCATAAAAACATCCTTCTTAAAACCCTCAATGAATATTTTCTCATTTGGATTAACATTTTATCCATTAAATCTTTATTTTTGCAATAAGATAAGTATAGCATGGATCGATTTTATAGTAAAATAGATATCAAAACAATGATACCTTTAGAATGACCTAAAACTTCAGTGAAGGTAATTTAAACCAATTTTATAAAAAATAAAAAAGTAAAAATTGTTTCGTATATTAATCAATTGAATTTTTAAATATCATGTACATAGATGCATTGTGTTTTCATACATCACATAGTATATTATTGCCGCTGCAATGAGTGCTAATACTCCTGCTATCTTTATAAACATTGGATTGCCTAATATCTCTCCTGAAGACAAAAATAGGATCATTACAGTCAAGACAGCAAAAGCCGCATTAAACGGTGTATCTCCTGCTTTTATAGCTGGAATCCATAATATCAAAATTGCAGGTACTAAAATCAGAGAGAAAAGCCCTACAGCTGCAGGATCTACTGGAACTGCTCCAGTTGCACTTACAAACTGCAGCAAAAAGAATGCAAGCAACCAGTTACCAAAGGTTCCAACAACTGAGCCCACATATACATCACCCCTAATTGCAGAAATCAAGGCTGTAGGTATCTGAGCTACACCAGCCCAAAAGACTGCAAAAAGTAGAGCTGGAGCAAACTTATGCATCCCAGTAGCCTCAACAATCCCCAAAACGAGGAGAGCAGTGGCAAAAGAAGAAAGCGCTATAATAACCGGATTCCCAATATTAGAATCACCCATATTCAATCCCAAGACTTATTAAATAAAAGGCCTTATAAAAAGTTTTCGGATTTTAACCTAATAAAACCAAATTAAAATTAAAAACAACCACCAAAACAATATTTAAATATAGATTAAACCCAAAAAACACATAAATACATCAAAAACTAACCAAAAAATAACAAAATACAATATTATGCGATTAAACCGATATTCTGGATCCTTAAGTCCTTTAAACTTAGTCGTCAAATTAATATAATTAGCATAGGATTAAGTTACCCCCATCAATGAGGCTATAAAAGCCTCAAGCAAATACTCGAATCCCATGTGTATACCACATGCACACTAATATCTATAACATCGTTAAAAAAGTTACGCAACTAACATACATAGGTAATTAAATAAAATAAAAATTTTGAGAATTAAAAACGAATCTAAAACGAAGGATAACACTTGCCGTTGTTTATCCTTTCTATTAGTTAATTAACCTGATTACCTTACCTTCAATTTCTTAGATTTTAATAGAAATGTTTCTGTTTAACCAACTTGTCTTCCATTACAACCATAATATAACCTATTAAAACTACTATCATCTTTACAAAGTTGATTTCTTCTTTTAAAGTTATTAACAGAATACATAGTAGGTATCCTTTTTCTGTAGATATTTCAAAAATTTTTAACAGTTAAAGGCTTACGAATCCAAAATCAGTTTCCAGTGTTTCTGAGCCACCCACGACAATAATATCAATAAATAGCCCTAGCTAAACATAATGCCAAGATAATTTAAGTAATTAATTTTAAATTAGAAAACTATCTTAAATATTTTTTAACCTGATTAAATATCTTTATTCCCTTTTTTAACATTACAAAAAACCTTAAAAAAAGAAAAAAAGTTTTTATAAAAATTTTTTGTTTTAGTATTGCCCGTATTCTCTTGCAGCTTTCACTATAGCATAGGTATTAACTGGAGGAGTCCTGGGTGGAAGTTCACAGCCACATGAGGCAATAAATCCTTTTGGTGAATCTTTTCCTCTTTCTATATTATCCTTTAAAAGCTTAAGAACTTCTTCTTGGGGCTTATTTTGAAAGCTAGGTGGATCAACATTACCAATTACTATATTACTGTCACCAAACCTGTTAACTATTTCTTCCATAGTAACTTCGGGCCCAAAAAAGACAGCTCCAGGATCACCCATAGGGATTTCATCAATATGACCGGCTTCAATGTTTTGGGTATGATCTGAGCACCAGTGAGTAAACCACATAGGCAAACCAAGATCTAGAACCTTTTGGTGCACCTTCTTTAACCGAGGAACAACTAACTCACCAAAGGTATCACTATCTATTAATACATTTGCATCGGTAGGTAACCAATCAACAGGTATCCAATTATCTGCACCAAATTCATCAACAAGCCATTCTGCAGTTTTTATTGCAAATTCAGCTGATTTATCTAGAGCCATCTCACATAGATCTGGGTCAGTCCTCATCCACTTCATGAAAGTTTCCATGTCTACTATCATTGGAGCAGTAGATGAAACGCATCCACCCCAAACTGTAACAAGAGGATAAGAATCTTCTTCAATAGCAAGTTCAACAGTCCTATAAAATTCATCACTATACGGAGCATTACTAGGATCAGGAACTTCTAACTCTTCAAGATCCTTTTTGTTTTGAACAACAGATTCAGTTACAGATGGAGCACCCATAGCTTTTCTATAAGGTAGTTCAACCTCCGAACCCCACTCTCCTGCACCATATCCAGGTGAAATCACTATAGGAGGTTGATCATAGCCATACATCTCCTTTGCCTTCAACTGAGATCCTATCGAAACCTTTGGCTTAGCATAAAAATCTCCTAAGGCTTCATAACCATTTACAATAGCTGTATGACCTAATATATCAAAACCCGCAGCTACCCTGTCAATCGGATTTCCCTCTAATAAATTTTTCCATCTTTCCATCGATGTCATTTCGCCACTCATCTGCTTAATCCTCCTCTCTTTTCTGTTTTAGAAGTTTCTCAGCTATTTCCTTAGCCCTCGGTGCGTTTGGTGCGTAACCATCAGCTCCTATCTTTTCCGCATAATCCTCTGAAATTGGAGCCCCACCAACCATCACCTTTACTCTTTCCCTCAACCCAGCTTTCTGTAAGTTTTCTATTATCTTAGGCATACCAGTCATCGAAGTAGTCATTAGCGCTGATAGTCCAAGTATGTCAGGTTTTTCTTTTTCAATAGATTCCTGGAACTGTTCAGGCCTTACATCCCTTCCTAAATCTATGACGTCGAAGCCGGCAGCATCAAAAATCGATTTCAAGACATTCTTTCCTATGTCATGTATATCACCTTCCACCACTCCTAACAAAACCTTCCCTGATACTCCTGTATCCTCAACATCAATATGCGGTTTCAGCACATCCATTGCTTCGTAGAGAGCTTCAGCCGACAACAAAATATCCGGCACATAAGCCTCCCCCTCATCGTATCTGTCACTCATAATATTCATACCCTCAGCACACCCCTCCATCAACGCCCTATACGGATCAACACCCTCATCCAAAGCCTGCTCAGCCAAACCACGACACCGATCCTTATCACCAGCAACCACCGCATCCGTCAACTCACCAAACAAATCCTCTTCTCCCATATTCACACCATAAAGTACTCTATACAAAACAAAACTAATAAAGTTATGCACCTAACAAACCTAAACCTATAGAAAATTCGAATTTTCATTTCAATAAAAAGAAAATAGAACCCTCTTTCTCCCTCTTCGGGATGCTATATGTTGATTAAATCAAAAACCTTAAATATATTTCTTGATACCTATTTAAAAAATATTAAAATCTAATCCAATCTCTTAGTCATAATAAAACTGTTCTATCCCTTTCTATCTATTTTCTTATAACTCGTGAAAATGTTCTACCAATTCGCTTTTTATTTTTTATTCTTTTTATCAATTTTTTTAATTTTACAAAGACTACCCTTTAGTGGCAGGGACCCTATAATTTTATCTCTTGGAGGTTTAATTGTTGTAATGACATTTATATTAGATCTAAATGCTCCTCTTTCAGGAGGAGGATCTCTAGGGAACCATCGACCATGATCAGTAATCAATGTTCCTTTTTTAACTTTTTCGGTTAGTTCTGTTTTGAATAGTACTGATTCATTTTTTTTCCTTGGAGTTTCTATCTTTATCCAATCTCCGTTTAAAATATTTCTTTTCTTCGCTGTACTTGGATGGAGCTCCGCCACTGGATAGGGTCTATTTTTTCTTAGTTCATCAACTTGTTGAAATTGGGAATGATAATAAAACATATTATTGTTTCCCGTTACTAAAATCAGTGGATACTCATCTAAAAGCTCAGGAGTACTAATTGGGCTTTCTGGAGGTTCCTTGTAATTGGGTAACGGATCGTATCCATATTCTTCAAGAGTAGAGGAGTATAACTCAACTTTCTCAGTTGGGGTCTTAAATCCATTTTTTTGATATTTCTTGTATTTTTTTTCTTTTACAATGAACTTTTCATTTTTTAGGTCTTTGAAATTTAGTCCCATATCCTTTAGTCTCCAGTCGTTAAATTCTTTCATACTTTCCCAAGAGATAAACTCTCTATCTGCCCAAGGTAATTTTTTAACTAACCTAATTAGTATCTCCAAATCAGGTAATGCTTCTCCTCTTGGTTCAACTGCTTTTTGTCTAGCTGTAATAAAATTACCATAGTTAGCTTCACAGCATTCATTTCTTTCAAGCCATGTAGCCGCTGGAAGAGCATAATCTGCTAATTCAACAGTAGGAGTCTTAAAGTAATCTGTTACAACCAAGAGATCTAGATTTTTGAGTGCTCTAGTTGTTAATTTACTGTCTTGGCAATTGACAACTGGATTTCCTCCCGCAACATAAACTGCATTTAAGGGATAAGGTTCGTCGTTTAACATAGTTTTAAATGCTTTAGGCCCATATACAAAGGACATTAGAGGGAATAAATTATTTCCTATCTTTTTTTCTTCTATCCCTGATTTAAATTTTTCTTTCTTAAATCCGCGAATTTGAGTTCTAGATATAAACCCTTGGGGACTGGATGTAAATAGATTTCCCCCTTTTATATCAATATTTCCTGTAAGAGCTATTAAACAAGCAATTGCTCTAGTAGTTTGAACAGAATTAGTATGATGTTCTATAGCATTTCTTTGATATAGAGCTGCTGGATTATTAGATGCGTATACTTCAACAGAATCTTGGACTTTTTTTGCAGGTATATCAGTGATTTCTTCTACTTTTCTTGGAGTGTACTTTTTAACTCTATTCTTTAATTCCTCGAACCCTTGGCAGTAATTATAAACAAATTTTTTATCGTAGAGTCCTTTATTTATTAAAATATTTAACCAACCTAAAGCCAAGGCATCGTCAGTACCTGGTCTTATCTTTAACCAGAAATCTGCCTGTTGTGCTAACGGAGTTTTCTTTGGATCAATTATTATAAGTTTGGCGTTGTTTTCTTTCTTTGCTTGGATAACTTTTTTACTTAGAGGAGGATGAGAAAACGTGGGATTTCCTCCCCAGATAACTATACATTTAGAATTAATGAAATCCGGGTTTGCTTCCTTTCTTAGGCCCTGACCTACTGTAAATTTGTCCCCAAGTATCGAGGGGACTGCGCACACATGGGAGGCAGAGGCTATATGATTTGGTGTTCCAAGAGCTCTTGCTAATAATGGCAGAATATAAGCAGTTTGTCTGGGTCCACCAGCACCGCAAAGTGTTGCTATTGACTCTGAACCTTGTTCTCTTTTTATTTTAGTAAGCTTTTCAGCTATCTCATCAAATGCAATTTCCCAACTAATTTTTTTCCATTCACCATCTTCTTTTTTCTTAAGAGGATGCTTAATCCGATCTGGATGGTTTACGACTTTATATGCGTTTCTGCCCTTTGGACAGATATATCCCTCGCTAAAGGGATTTTCAGAATCGCCTTCTAATTTCATTACCTTATTATCTTTTATATGAACTTTTACCCCACAGTTTGAATGACAGGATTGGCAGACAGTTCTAATTATTTTAGAAATCAAAACCACCTTTCTGCTAATCTATATAAGACCATTACTTTTTTATATGCAAGTTTAAAAAAATAAAAAGGTTTTTATACTTTTTGTTTCAGTATTTACCGTATTTCCTAGAAGCTTTAACAAATGCATAAACATTTATTGGAGGAGCCCTTGGAGGAACTCCACAGCCACATGTTAAGGTGTATCCTCTTGGAGAATCTTTCCCCTTCTCGATATTCTCCTTGCAAAGTTGTAACACTTCTTCATATGACTTGTTTTGAACCGATGGAGGATCAACATTCCCAGTAATAATATGTTCATCCCCAAATAACTCAACAGAACGCTCAACATCAACCTCAGGACCAAAATAGATTACTCCAGGATCACCATGAGGAATCTTATCCACATGGCCAGCCTCAATGTTTTTATTATGATCTGAGCACCAGTGAGTAAACCACATAGGCAAACCAAGATCTAGAACCTTTTGGTGCACCTTCTTTAACCGAGGAACAACTAACTCACCAAAGTTATCAGCAGAAATCAATACATTTGCATCAGTAGGAAGAGGATCCCATGGTATCCAAGTATCTGTGCCAAAATCTTCAGCAAACCATTCAGCAACGCTTATAGTAAACTCAGCTGATTTATCTAAAGCCATTTCACACAATCCTGGATCGGTTCTCAACCATTTCATGAATTGTTCAATACTGACCATATGCGGAGCTACAGCCGAGATACAACCTCCCCAGATAGTAACCAATGGATATAAATCATCTTCGATTGCTAGTTCCACCATTTTATGAAAATCCTGCATAGTCTCCTTTGGATCTGGAATTTCCAGTTCTTCTAAATCCTCCGCCGTTTTAACTACAGGATCTGTAACCGATGGAGATGACATAGCTTTTCTATATGGAAGTTCCACCTCAGATCCCCATTGTTCAGCCCAATAACCTGGAGGCATTAAATGAGGAGGCTCATCATAGCCGATCATTTCTCTAGATCTCTTCTGACACTTGACCTGTACCTCCGGTTTAGCAAAAAAATCACCCATTGTTTCATAACCATTTACACTAGCATCAAAACCAGAAGCAAATGGGACTACGGGTATTCTATCAACCGGATCACCATTCAATAGAGCCTTCCATCTCTCCATCGATGTCATCTCGTCTTTCATTTGTTTATGCCTCCTTTTTCTTTTGTTTTAGTAGTTTTTCGGCTGTTTTTTTGGCTTGTGGTGCGTTTGGTGCGTAACCATCAGCTCCTATCTTTTCCGCATAATCCTCTGAAATTGGAGCCCCACCAACCATCACCTTTACTCTTTCCCTCAACCCAGCTTTCTGTAAGTTTTCTATTATCTTAGGCATACCAGTCATCGAAGTAGTCATTAGCGCTGATAGTCCAAGTATGTCAGGTTTTTCTTTTTCAATAGATTCCTGGAACTGTTCAGGCCTTACATCCCTTCCTAAATCTATGACGTCGAAGCCGGCAGCATCAAAAATCGATTTCAAGACATTCTTTCCTATGTCATGTATATCACCTTCCACCACTCCTAACAAAACCTTCCCTGATACTCCTGTATCCTCAACATCAATATGCGGTTTCAGCACATCCATTGCTTCGTAGAGAGCTTCAGCCGACAACAAAATATCCGGCACATAAGCCTCCCCCTCATCGTATCTGTCACTCATAATATTCATACCCTCAGCACACCCCTCCATCAACGCCCTATACGGATCAACACCCTCATCCAAAGCCTGCTCAGCCAAACCACGACACCGATCCTTATCACCAGCAACCACCGCATCCGTCAACTCACCAAACAAATCATCACTCATTACATTCAACCACAACTAAACTTAAATTAATCACCGTTAATAAAGGTAACGCAACTAACTAAAATGCTGATTAAAATTTTAAAAAAATTCATTTTGTCTTTTTTCCTCTAAGATAAACTGTTCTAGTATTCTTAAATTTTATCTCTAATCTATAAGGTAATTCTAGAGCAATTCAATTTTTTCATTTTAAATTATAATACCTAGCTTTAAATTAACGTGATAATTTTTTTTCTGCATTTAAACTGGATTTATTGTTCTAAATCCTTTTTTTCTTTAGTTTGAATTTAGATAGCTTTAATTATTAATTTACAAATAGTTAAACAAAAGTAGAAATTTCAGGTTTTTAAATGTAAGATCTTTCTCCTATTATGTGGCCCTAAAATTTTACAATTAGCACTTTCTCCTAGTGGTATAACCTCCCTTCCCCACAAAAGAATGTGAGTAAGGTGGATGATGACCTCACTATTTAAAATCCCCAGAGATTGGTGAACTACCTCTTTCATAAATGAAGATGAATTCAATACAATAGTTATCCACTGTATGAGAAAGGGTCTACAGATCCTATTCCACTATTTTACCATTAACTGGTACTCGTGAACTACTCCTCCCTAATCAGAGACTTAGGAAAGGGCATCCAAGGACTTGTTCTGTATCATAATCTTGCTTCGCTACCGATACCTTGATTATGAGCCTGTTCACGGAGGCCCCATCCCCCACCAAGTAGGCGAGAAACCTATAAAGGATTTTCTTAGCTCCATCCAAATCAGCACTATAGTCTCTCTAAGCCACAAGTATTACAACCAAACCTACCTTAAAGAAAGTCTACCTGTATCCTCACTACCACAACAATGACAAGTCTTTGAACTAAGGCGCTCACCCACCCCAACCACTCTAACTCCCCTCTCCTCAACCTTATAAACAATCATCACAGTTAGCTTGTGGTAGGGCATAGTGTTAGCTACCCAATTCATCCCAGCTCCCTTACCCGTGCCTCCACCACCTAAACCCTCAAAACAGCCCCAAACAACCAACACATCCCCCCATCCACCCTAACAACTATCCCCCTAGATATCTTATACAAAGTGTCCACAACAACTCTGCCCTCCTTGTCTCCAACTTCTTTTACCTTTGGCTCTCAAATCTCCTGTAATCTCCTTCTCAGGTAGGCGTAGTGTCTTCTAATCCCTCTAACATCTCTGCCATATAGGTTTGGGTTCCCATTATTGGCTGTGGACACGGCCACCAACCATAACCCCGTCACCCAAACCAACAGCAAAGACATTTTTCGGAGCTTGTAGAACTACATCAAAACCAACCAATAAATATTAACCCAAAAACCATACAACTTCCAAACAACCTTACCACCCTCCACCTCATATTCTCCTTTTATCGGCTCATGCAGTTTTATCGGAACCCAAAAACCACCCCAAACACCACAAACAGGTATCCTAACCCAGTAATCAAATTCCTTAGTGCTTTCGGCTTCCCTACCCTGAACACATCGTTTCTCAAAAACAACAGACAAGTATACTTTTCCCTGAGCTTGTCTTTCTATATATATTATGTCCATCGCCCATTTTGTTGCTGAATACAAATCAGTTGTTTATCCCTAGATATACCCATTGGCATTACTTAATCCTTTAATCAATAATCCCTCCTTTCTTTCTGTGAATTCCAATATCCCCCAAACAATCGTCTTTTCTTTCCAGCCCCCATCTCTCTACTTCTTCATCCAGTCTTTCCCAAACCAACCTAGAGAAATTAATGTAGTTTTCTCCTAACCACCTAGCTCCGTCCCCCCTAGTAGTAATGGCTTCTATCTTCATTACCTACATAGGCAACATTATCTCATTTATAATAACTGTTGTAGCAATTCATCCCCCACCCAAATCAGAGATCTAGAAAGAGGAACTCTCACCAAATAAGTTAAAAAATATTTTTTACTATTTTAGGTGATTTTTATAGATACTTTTTAAAGGGTAAAAATTTAGTCATATTAATATAATTAAGAGGTTCGCTATTTGTTTTTATTTTATATTTGATATTGGTAAAGTTTCTTTAAGGTTTTTTGTTTTTCCAACTGTTCTTTATAGAAAGTTGTAATTAGCGATCCAGTAGATAACATATAATATACCTAATAAAAGAGCTTCTAAGCGCTTAATTTTTCCTTTGTATAAAAATATAGCTGTTATAACTGTTGATATTAATAAAATTGGCCAATAAAAACTTAGAACAAGGGGATCTATATAAAAAGATTTCGTTATTGCAATTAAACCAATGTTACCAGTTGAAAAGAATATCAGGCTTCCTAAAATATTTCCTACAGCTATACTTGGTCTTTCTTTTCTAACTGGTTCAAGAACTAGCAATATTTCCTCTAGAGACATTACGGCTCCTACAAATGTCATACCAAAAATTGTTTGTGAGAGCTTTAAAACGGAGACAATGCCCTTGGCTCCTCTAACTGCTAATTCAGATCCTATTATTATTCCAACCAAATAGATAGCAACAAGGAGTAAGTAATACGATCTCCCATGTTCTTCTTTTCTTATCTCTTTTATAGCTTCTTCGGTTTCTTCATCTCTAAATGTTTCCCTACCTTTTCTTTCCTCCCTATAGATGTAATATATTATAGATCCAAAAATAAGGAGTAAGAGACCTCCATCCAAGCGCGTTAGAGAACCATTTAATAGAAAAGGCAAAACAAGGAGTGGTGAAGCTAACATCAGAAATAAGTAATCTTTATCCACCTCTACTTCAAATGGCGAAATTAATCCAGCAACTGCTACTGCAACGCCTACTAAAAAATATGCTGAACCAAATGCTGAACCTATTGCTATCCCAGGTAGACCTCCTAGAATGCTAGCTATTCCAAATACCCAATTTTCAAAATCCATGCCAGCAAAAATAACCGCCAGAATAAATGTTGAAACTCCACCTAGGATAGCAGTTTTAGTAATATTCTCAACAAGCTCTTCAACACTATATATTAAGACCAAAACTCCCACAAGGAAAATCAAAAACGGAATAAAAACTGAAAAAAACATCAAAATTAAATAATATTTTAATACATAAATACCTATTTTTCCTCTAAAAATATGTGACTTCCTCCTCTACCATAGTCAGAGATTTTGGAGTGGGCTTCCAGAGTCAAAGGAGGTTTTACTTCCTGCCACCGTCATTCATCTCAGCCCCAGGCGGCCCTTATCTAGGAAGCTTATTAGAGAAAACCCCTGATTCCCACGGAACTTTAAATACCCAAGGAGATATGTACAGAGACTCTCGCGTCAAGGGCTATAAACTTCGGCCACAACCCCTACCCCACACCCAAAACTTAAAACACAAAATCATTTACCTCCTCAGGTTAATTCACCCCCCTAATCAAAAATTAGGAAAGAGTCTTCTCAACCACTAAGATAAAAAACCAGCTACCTTAAAGAAAAAATACTTAAAGGCCACAGAAGAAATCATTGCTCCCTCAAAAAGATTTAGGTAATCTCGGGTCATTTAAATAAAAGAGGCGGGGGTTGCCGAGCTAGGCCAAAGGCGGGAGACTCAAGATCTCCTCCCGTAGGGGTCCAGGGGTTCGAATCCCCTCCCCCGCACTCTTGAATATGGGTTCGTTTCTTTTTTCCCTCATTCTTCTTTTTCACACTAAAACCACTGTTTTCTTATATCATTATCTATATAGAAAATGATGGTGTTAGAATTGGGTGCCCGAAAATTGCAGTAAAAGAAGGATGGAAGTTACCAAATAATCTTACCAAAAGATATGGTAGAGGGTCTTGGATGGAAGAAAAGCGATGAAATAGACTTCAGTTATCAAAGTGGTGGGTTATTCCTAAAAAAGAATTAATCATCCTCTGATTCCTCATCAATTAAATCAATTCGATCCTGAATTTTTCCTCTAATAAATTTCTAGGTAACCATCTATAGAAAAAACTAGAGAACCCCGCCTTCATTTATATTTTTTTATTTCTTTTTTGTTCTTTGATTGTTTTTTATCGTAATTAAATATTTAATACATTATTAAATCATTTAACAGATTTTACAACAAAAATTTAAAGCTAATTAATTATCGAACTTATATTTAATGAAGAAGAATAAGCAAAGGAGTTTAAAAATAGTTAGGATTGGTTGTTATTTGGTTTTTATTTTTTTAATTTTATGGGCTTGTTTTGGTTTATGGCATGAAGAAAGTAAGGTAACTCATTTTGAAACTTCAATTATGACTGGTGAAGAATTTAATCCAGATGAGATATGGCGGCTAAATGGACAATATAAAACTAATGGAGAAGGATTCATAGCTGGAGAAAACATAACAATAGAATTAACAATAAAAATACCTGAAGAAAGATATAATATTATTAAAAATTTGATTGAAAAAAAAAATCCTGATTTAAATTTTATGTATATAGAAAATTCAGAACCGCCAGACCAGGCAAATAAGGATTTATCTAATTCTCTCAAGGAAGGTGTTGTAAGTAAGGTTAACAATGGAATGCTAAAAGCTCATTTTCTGGGTAACAACACTATTTATCTTGAAGGAGATGTTGTATTTACTAGGGAAACAGATTTAAGGATCAATACTTCTGATGGTGATAGTTTTGTATTAGGTACTAAATTAAACCCTATCTTATCTCGAACTGAAGGTGTTCATATTTCTCCAAGACATGTGAAAAATCAAATAGAATCAATAGAACTTTCAACTGCCTTAGCAAAAAGTTACTGTAGGAGTTGCTTTTCTCTCATTGGGAATTTCACTAAGTAAATATAAGGAATATGGAAAATGATACTAGAAAATAATGCAAATGGATTTATATCTATTTTAATCAATAAAGGAGATAAAATAGACTTCAGTTATGAATCTGGAGGATTATTCCTTAAAAAAGAGTAAAAGTTTTATGAAAACTTAATCTAATTTATTATAGCGAAAAATGAATAAGAATATCGCAATTCCAAACTTAATTTTTTCAGCTTTGTCAACCCCTTCATTCATCAAATCAGATGTAGGAATTCAAATTGAATTACCAGAAAAAATTGAAAAAATCTTTGATTTACATAAAAAAACTAGATCTAAAAGAAGACAAACTGAAAGAGATCTGGAAGAAATCTACAGTACCTCAAAAGAGCTAATAGAAAACTTCGATTCAAAAACTAAAGAGTATTTTGAGGAAATCGACGAAAATGAGCTTAAAAAAGAAAAAATAGAAGAAACAGTAAACGAAATGAAAAAAAATCATGCATCTATAGGTAAAAAAATAGAAGTTAAGAAACCTATAGTAGATAAAAGAGAAATAGAACCTAATATTTACTTTATGGCAAAAAAACACCATACAATAGCAGAAATAGTTTATGAAAAAATTGAATCATATGATAAAGACATAGATCTAAGTGGACAATATAGAGAAATAAAGAAAAAAGAAGGTTTACCTGAAATTTTCAAACTAGGTGTATTTGTTACACTAGAACCATACCTTGTTTCTTCCCTTCTCATCGCATCAAGAGAAGAAGATCTTGATTACATAATGAATTATAGAGAGATATTAGATGATGTTTCTTATCTGTTTTCAAGGATGTTTAGAGAAGAATACAAAGAAAAAACTGGGTTAAAAGACCTAAAGTTCAATAGAAAAGAAATTAAGGCAGTTGTAAATGCTCCAGGGTTTTAAATGAACACTCATAAATGTTTTTTTGATACTCTTATTCTAACATTAGACTTTATGGAGGAAAAAGAAATAGAGGTTTATAGTTCTGAAAACGATGAAATTGTACCTTGTTATTCTTTATATGTCAAAGAAGAATTTCTGCACAAATTAGCTACTAGAGAAGTTAAAAATGTTATTTCGGAAGAAAGTGTCTTAAAAAACAATTTTAAGGAAATATGGGATAAATTTGAGAGCCACCTATCTTTTTTCAAGTTTTTGGATCCTAATCCAAAGAAAGTTGATCTTAAAACATCTGATATAATTAATAAGTTCATTTATGGATCCAAAGATTTCTATAAAGACTACAACACTAACTTTCCTGGTGGAAAAGACATAATTCATATCGCTACAGCAGAATTAAAGAATTGTGAAAAAATAATCACTACAGATAGAGATTTTAAGAAATTAAAAGATTTTAACCTAGGTTTTTCCTCTTTAAATGAAGTTGTTATAATTAATCAAAAAACATTAGAGATTAAAGAATCCCAAAAAATCTAGGGTTACATAGGTTTTAGTTATCAAAGTGTTGGTCTATTCCTAAAAAAGAAATAACCTAAAAGAAACAGAGAAAATAGATAGAAATTATTTTATTGTTTTTTATAGACTCTTTTGTATTCTATGATCACATTTTCGTTTTCTTCGTCTTTTTTTACTTCTAACTCAAATATGTCTCCTTTGCTAATTTCGTGTTCTCGGACTACATCGACTGGTATGGTTATGTCTAGTTAGTCTGCTCCGTGGTGTTCTCGGGCTTTAACTGTTTTGGTCATTGTGTTTTTCACTCAATTTTAAACACATTTTGTATTTTCTGTGAAGAATGCACATTTTCACACTATCACCTCGATATCTGCTTTGTCATAGATCTCTTTTAGCCGATTCGGAGTAAAATCAGTGTAATGTTTTGCCAAAACTGACTTGGGAACTCTTCCACAAAATGCATCGATGTATCTGTCTGCAACTCCAAGGTCATTCATCTCATTACAGAACCATATTCTCAATACCTGTGGAGTGATTTTCATAATTCCCTCTTTCTTACTGGTTTTCCTCATATCTCTAGTAAGTGTCCTCGGAACGAAATCAAAAATTTCTTTTCCTGAGTCTTTTCTTGGTTCTAATTCTTTGAGTAAGTTTTCAGCTTCTTTGTTGTAGAATGTAACCCATTGTCCCTTTGTTGTATGTCTATTTGATTTTGGGTAAATAGCTCTGTTATTGAAATCAATCTGTGAGGGAGTTAGCTTCATCAGCTCTCCTCTTCTCAATCCAGAGGAAGCTAACATAAGGAAAGCGGTTTAAAGTTCTTTAGTCCTTAAGTTATTGAAAACCTTTTTTAATTCTTTTTTCTTTGGTATTTTCTTAGGTTTAGGTTGTTTCTTAGGGATTTCAAAGCTCTTTGCTATATCTGAGTTGAAGCATCTGTCGTGAAGTGACCCCACAGCAAAGCTGTGGGGCTTCCCTGCGGGCAATTCTACCTTTCCATCGGGATTCTCTCATACACCCCGGTCAGCAGAGAACTTACGCTTCGGACGGAACCATCCTGCATAGGTGGCAGGTTAGTTTTGGTCTTCCTAACATATCAGGACTGTTACAGGTCCTTCGTAGCTTCACGCTACCGACGCCACCTCATCTCAACCTAACGGTTTCTTGAAAGGTGGAGCATCTAAAACTTTGTACCCAAAAGGGACACTTTCGAGAGTAAGAATACCTAGTAGTTTTATTATTTAAATTTAACGGGATTCACCCCCACGGCAAGCCGCGAGGTTCTCCCCCTTACCCTACTATAGACAGAGTTTCCATAGTAGACAAGACCTTCAAATGTGTTGTCTTCACGAATCTCTTCCAAATCAAGGAAATCTGCTCCATCCTCAATATGAGCACCGTTTGGTGTGTGGAAAACCGAATTATCTATCGTAAATACATCACCAGATTCTAAACTATATGAGGAATATGTTTGTAGGTTAACATCATTGCTAGTTAAATTGGCTCCATCAACATCAACAGTTAAATCTCCACCAGAGCTTAATCGAAGAGGTGAAATTCCAAAATCACTGTTTTTAACTGTTACATCACTTATAGTAGCAGAAACATCCTTAGAATTACTGCCTTCTTTAGCTACACCAATACCGTTCTGGAAGCCACTGACATTTACATCACTAACAACAACATTCGTAGTATCAACAACACTAGTTACTACGTCGTCAGTGTAATGTGGGTCCTCAGAAATTAATAAACCTATATCATTATCTATATCATTATCGCTCGAAGTTGCGTCTGGGTTTCCTTTTAGGATGTTGTATTTTAGTGTTACATTTGAACCAGCAACACCAACTGCCTCATCAACATTAGATGAATCACCTGTTCTTTCTATTGTGAATCCTTTAACTGTACCTGATCCATCTAACATTCCAATAGAAACAGTTGGTTGAGCATTGTCCCCTGAATCATATTCTATTGTTGTTTCTGTTAGTCCTGCCAAAGAAGCCAAAGTCAAATCCTCTACATTATGGTCACTAGAACCATCATCAGCGATAATTACTTGACCATATGATCCACCACTATCTATTGGTGGTAGTACTAATATAGTGTCACCAGTAGTATCATCGTTAGTGGCCTCATCAACTGCACTTTGGATATTATCAAACGTTTGATCACTAGTGAAATCAACACCATCAACAGTTTTATCTTCAGGATTATTAGACCAACTGGCGTTTACTACAAAGTCTGCATCTTCCACAGCTGGTGCTTAGTATTGTGAGATATCTGCTCCTACCAAGGGGTGTATGCCGAGCACGGCTCAGGTCTAGTTAGCAAGTTACAAAAACTTAAACTGTTTTCCCAGAACATCACCTATATCCATCACTATCATATGCCCGGGTTACGGGCCCGGTCCGGTCACTAGGACCACATCCCAAGGTCTTCCACGTATCCCTTTGCGGAAGAACCTAAATTCCCGCGGAACTCGGCTACTCAAACTCAGCCCATAGGCCTCAGAACCTCTCAACAAAAACCTATTCGATTCCCAAATACAAACATCTTAGTGCCGATTCATCTCCCCTACCTAAAATCAGAGATTTGAGGAAGGGTGATTTCTCACCAAATAAGTTAAAATAAATCTGGTTTAATCTATTCAACCTAATTCTTTATTATAAATAATTATAATTATTTTTAATCCTATAGAACCCTTTATATACCTCAAACACTCAATTAAATAATACAAGGTGATTATAAATGCTAGAAGAAAAGTTAGAAAAGAAAATGGACTTATGTTGCTTAGAAACTCACGATTCACTAGAAGCAAGAATAAGCAGAATAGCCAGAAAAATAGATACAGAACACCACAACCACAATTAAAAAAACTATATTTAACCTTTTTCTGTATCTTCCTACTCTAATTTTGTACTCTTTCTAAAAATTTAATCAAGTTAAGTTTAACGTGAAGTGATTCACTTCCTAATGGAAGTAAGCTTCTATACGACCCTTATTTCAAAGAAAAGGAGTTGGGGTTTTCCGTTAAACTTCCCTCACTGCAACCAACAAGAGGAATTATTGCACTGAGTGAAAAAATGGATTAGAGGAAAAGTAAAAAAACCCATATATTACCCTTAGATGGTTCCGCTTATTCACCTTCGTTTCGGTTATCCCACGACTAGACATTTAAACCATATCTAACCAAAGAAGCTTCTGACTTACAACTCTTTATATACTTGGATTTTGCCTCAAAGCATAGTCCATAGATTTTGAGTGCTCCATGCAACCCAAAACGGAAATGCTTTTTGTTTAAAAAAAGCTGACAAATCCAACCAAATATCAGAAAACCAAACTTAATCCACACAAACAATTAAGGCTTTCTTAAGCTGATCCGTTCCAGCACCTATACAACACCACAACCAACATGAAAAAAACTTCCTAAGTATTGAGATAATATTTAAATATTTTCTTTATGAAAAATGATTTTTTAAATACTTACCATTTGTAGGATGTATCAGATTATGAATCCCGAGAAATTTGAAGATTGTAAGGAAATTAGTGACTACGATGAATTTATGGAAGCATCTACATCTGTTTCTTTAGAAGAATACAAGGAGTTCATGTCTAACATTTTTGAGGTAGTACCGGAAAGAGAAGAAAAGGATCCTGTCAAGTTATACGAAAAGACTATCGAAGAACTTAGGTCTAGATGGGTAGCTTCAGAAAAAATCCCGGTTCATGGACCATGGCACCACGGCCTTGTTGGAGGAATATTAGTAACCTCTCTTAAGAACAATGGATATAGTTTTTCTGAAGAAGATATCGAAGAGGCTTTAGAAAGAGGATTAATGATTCCTGGAGGAGCATGTGGATTTCATGGATCATGTGGAGCAGCGTCCGGACTAGGAATAGCAGTTAGCATCGCCACAAGAGGTACTCCATTTCACGATGAAAAGAGAACAAAAGCACTAACTGCTAATTCCAAAGCTTACAAACGAATAGCAGAACTAGGAGGGCCAAGATGTTGCACATTAAGCACTTACACTACTCTTGACTTAGCCGAAGAAATCCTAAAAGAAATAGGCTACAGCATCCCCCTATCAGATGTTGAAGGCAGATGCAAAGTTTACAGAGAAAACGATGAATGCCATGGAATAAAATGCCCCTACTTCCCCGATAAATAAAACAACCTAAAACAACCAACACCATCTAAAACCCCCCCTAAAAATCAATAAAAAAATTAGAAATTTTAAAGGGAATACAAAAGATATCAAAACCGATCAGACATTTTTTTTACTTATTTTACATCAAAATTTAAGTAAAAAGCTTTAGATGTAAAACAGTTTGATGAAACTAAAAAAAAAATAAGTGAATTAAGTTATTTCTTCGAAGTGTTCTTGTGGAATATTTTAGGTATAAGGATTTATTTTTTCCTGAGATAAAAAAATACATCTTAAATATTTTTTTCAATAAAATAGGACATTTTTAACAATTATATATTTCGGTTAACTTATTTAGATCGAAGAAAACTAAAAAAATATCTTTGGTTTTTTGATGAAGAAAATCGAATTTAGTGTTTTTTAGTTTTTTGTTCAGTGGCATCATATATTGGCTTCAGTTGTTTTTATGTGTTATTTTCCTTTTCTTTTATGATCGAAGACCTTGGTTTTATTTTTCTTAGTTATTGGTTTACTAGGTAATGCTTCTTTGCTTAAAGCTTTTATATCCTGTATTGTGTATATAGCCTCTGGATCGTGATTTCTTATTATTTTTAGTACATTACTGAGTTCTTTTCTTTTTACTGGTATATATAAAATATCAACTTGTTTTCCATTAGTTATTGCTTTTGACCGTGTTAGTTTATAGTCTTCTTTTTGTAGTTTATTTATTATATCGTCTGCTTTTTCAGTTGTTATTGCTCTGATCAATTGATATCCTATCGCTATTTTGTTTTCTATCCAAATACCGATGTAATTGCCGGTTGCAAAGCCTCCTGCGTAGGCTATGTAGTTAGTTGGGTCGTTCAGGTTGGCCATTATTTGGGTGATTGCTGATAACCAGATTAAGATTTCGAAAAAACCGATTAGAGCTGATAGTATTTTTATTCCTCTTACTACTAATATTGTCCTTAATGTTGCCATACTTACATCGATAACTCTGGCTAAGAAGATTAAAGCTGGTAATAAGATCAAAGAAAATATTTCGCTTTCAATGATAGCTACCAAGAAATCCACCTCATAAGGAGATATGAATTTCTTTTATTTAGAGGTTATTAGATCTTTATTTCCTTAAGAAGTAATTTAATGTCTTTTTATGGGTTTTATTTAATTTAAAAACCTATTTATCGATTAATACTTATATATAGATTCTAAAGGCAATTACTATTGGTTCTTCTCTTTTTGTTTAATTTTTGAGCTAAATGTAATTAATAAATTTTTGATTTAAGTCTTTATCTCTTTTAGGGAACTTATTATTCTTTTAAGATTATCGTAGGATTATTTTAAGAGTAGTATCGTAGCGATATTTGGATCTCAAGAGATGTGAGTTTTTTAGTGTCTTTATCTTTATGACAAAAAGCTTTTATATCGATTTTTAAATGAACAGATAGAACAGATTTTTATGGTTGTTAGGAAAGTTTAATTTTTGAGGTTAGCTGAGTGAGAGGTTCCTTACTATTTGGCTAATTGCAATTTGATTCGTTTAAATTAAGTTATGGCAGATCTAATTTTATTTTTGATGGGGAGGAGGATTAGATTGGACGAGAGAGTTATTATTATGGGGGCTGCTGGAAGAGATTTTCATGATTTTAATGTCTTTTTTAGAGATAATAGTGATTATATGGTTGTTGCATTTACGCATTCTGGAGATCAGAATCTCGGTGAGGTAGGAGGAGCTGAAGGAAGAGAATATCCGTTGGAGTTAGCTGGCGAGCTTTATTCTAGTGGGATACCTATTTATGATGAAAGTGGTTTAAGTGATTTAATTAATGAATTAAATGTGGATAAGGTATTTTTTTCTTATTCTGATGTTTCTCATAATAAAGTGATGAATATAGCCTCTAAAGTTTTGGCTGCGGGAGCAAGTTTTTCGTTATTAGGTCCTGAAGATGTTATGTTGGATTCAAATATTCCAGTATTGGCTATTGATGCTGTTAGAACGGGGTGTGGTAAGTCACAGCTATCAATACAGTTTACTAGATTGCTAAAAGAGATGGATATGGATCCGGTAGTTGTTAGGGAACCTATGCCTTATGGGGATCTTAAAAAGCAAAGAATTCAGAGGTTTGAGAAAGAAGAGGATTTGGTTGGTTTAACTGTTGAGGAAAGGGAAGAATACGAGCAGCATTTGAATGAAGGTAATATTGTTTATTCTGGAGAGGACTATGAGTTAATACTTAGAAAAGTAGAAAAAGAAGCTGACTTAATAATCTGGGAAGGAGGAAACAACGAAATCCCCTTTTTCAGGCCAGATGTGCATGTGGTCTTAGCAGATGCTCTTCGACCGGGCCACGAAGTAAGTTATCATCCAGGTGAAGTAAATTTTAGACTAGCTGACTACATTGTAATAAACAAGGAGAATTCAGCTAATAAAACCGATATTAATACAATAAAAGAAAATAAAATGAAAATAAATCCTTCTGCTAAATTAATACATGCTAATTCCAATGTCAAAGTAGATAATCCATCAAAGATAGAGGATAAAAGAGTTCTAGTAGTCGAAGATGGGCCTACTTTAACTCATGGCGAAAGAGATCAAGGTATAGGAGAGATAGCTGCAGAAAAATATGGCGCAAAAAAGATCTTAGATCCAAGAAAAAATGCTGTTGGCTCCATAAAAGAAACATTAGACAAATACGAACACATAAAAAATGCTTTACCAGCAATAGGTTACTCCAAAGAACAAATAAGAGACCTAGAAAAAACAATAAATAACTCTAACTGTGATCTAATAATATCTGGAACACCAATAAACCTAAAAAACATAATAAAAACAAACAAAAAAATAATAAACGCCAAATACACTATTAAAGGAATTAATAAGCCACTAAATACAATAATAAAAGAAAACATAGACAAACTAATTCCAAAATAAACAAAAAACCCAAAAAACCACAAAAAAACTATACACAAAAAAACCAAAAATAACCTCCAACTAGATGAAACCTAAACAACTTACCCAATAGGTAAAAAATAAGTTACCTCAAGACTACACAATAAATAACTATAAAAATAAAAAAAGGGCCTGTGGTCTAGGTGGCTATGACATCGCCTTGACATGGCGGAGATCACCGGTTCGAACCCGGTCGGGCCCACTCAATAAAACACAACACCTTTTATCATATTATCCCTCCCTCTTCTCCAAAGACATTAACCAGAATCAAATTCATGTGAATTTGCCACAATCTTCTCTCCCAAATCGGTTAAACAAAAATCACCTTCCTCCTGCTCAACAATATCCTTCTCTATCAATTCCTCCAATATTGACTCAAGAATACGCTCAGGTATCCTCTTCTTCTTAGAAATAACCGAAAATGAAGCCAATCCCTCCTTTTCTAAAACACTTACCACATCTCTCCTCTTATTATTACTCAATATAAATCCTTCAAGTTCATCAACGCTCATATATAATAAATACCAGCTTATCCCCCATAAAAACCTGTTCCTAAAAACAAGCAACAAGATTTATTTCTTAGTAAGAATATACATAATATCCCGGTAGATAGTCCGGAGGGCCCGGCGTCCTCTGTAACCCAAAAACGCCGTAATGTGGGGGACGAAGCCCAGAGGAAGGCAGATTCCTCTATAAACCAGGACCAGGGCCTTGACGTCGATTCCTCGTCCCCTGGGACTGGCGGTGACATGGAAGCCGGTCGGAGGACTGGTTCCCATGTCCTTACTACGGGTAGTGATCCAGGCCCGGAAGGGAGCAGATCACCCGTAGACGTACAGTGCTCAGGGGGTCGCGGGGATGAGGAGAGGCCCTAGCAGCCAGTTATAGAGGACCTGTCTACCTCGGGTGCTCTACCGGGATCTAATAAAGTCGGGGTAGCCTAGTTTGGCCCACGGCGCTGGTTTGCTAAACCAGTGGGCTACACGCCCTCGCGGGTTCAAATCCCGCCCCCGGCGCTATAATATACGGGTATGATATACTCGTCTACTCCTATTCTTTATTTCTTTCCTTAAACCCTAAGAACTGTTTTCTAAGATCCGGGTTCTCGAACACGAAATCAGTTAGATCCCTTTTCATCATACTCAACTTCCTCAACCGCATCCGGATCAAGTGGCCCACCACATCTCCCACACCAGCGCTGAATAGGAGCTATACTCTCATTACCACACTTAGAACAGCTCTTAGGAACAAAATTATTTCTTTCCTCTTGTTTTTGGCTTAAACCATGTAGTTCTGCTACTGCATCCTCAAAGCCCTCATTAGCCAAATGAATGTACCGCCCAAGCATATCACTATAATCACCGACCTAGTAAATTCATTCCAAGAATACGCTCAAAAGAATAGTTATAACAAGATAGAGACCACTGAGATGATTATAGACTTTGTACACAGCCTAAAATATACAGAAGACAAAGTAACAACCCAATACGATGAATACCTCAGGTACTCAATAGAAACCTTAGTTGACCAAGGAGGAGACTACGAAGACACTGCAATCCTAATGACAACCCTACTAAATGAAATGGATTACAAAGCAGGACTAGCCGTCTTAACAAACGAAAACCATATAATCTCAATAGTCAAAGAAGACCCATCAATAGAAGGAACCTACTACAAATACAACGGCAACAAGATACTATTACCTAGAAACAACAGGAGAAAACTGGGATATAGGAGAAAAACCCCTTAACATCACCGACACCACAGCCAAACTAATCATACCATAAAAACCATACCCCAAAATTAGAAATGAAAATTACACAATTCATCAATAATCGTATATAACTTAGTTAGTTTTAATCTGTTACTTGTTTTATGTTTTCGTTGGAGGAGATTATTGCTTTGTAAGTTGTGTTATCCACTTCAAAAGTTGTTTTTGAGCCACTAACCACAATTTCTTTATTATAATAATTTTTTTCTAAATGAGGTAAATAACTACTGTACCCCTCATAGGGTTCCTTTAATAAATAATAATCATCAACCTTAGGAACAGCAAGATCAGGGCACTCACCCCTTTTCTCACAAGGAACACCCACATAGGTCAGGTTCCCCTTAACCTGGTCAGTACCAATACAACCACAGAAACCTAGAGAAATAACAAAAACTAAAACAAGAACCAAAAAACACTTATTCCTCAATCCTAAACACAGCTCCTACTATCCATATAGTAGATCTAAGAACCAATAACTAATAAAACAACACCAATTTAAAAAAACTTAAAATAAATATTCATTTTACTAACAACTAACATTATTAAATTAATAACCTAACTTAGTTACTCAGTTTTTGCCTTATACTCCTCAAGGTCATAGTAGTGGCTTCATAAATCTTAAATACTTCTTTCTGGTTTCGCTCCTGACTCGATTCTTCTTAGCTGACTTATGTGGCATAAGCTATTTATGCCTTTTAACTTGATCTCTTAGTTGAGCATTTTTCTACATAAAAATGTTTTCTGTTTTCTATTATAATTCTATTTAGGTCTAATTTATCGTAGAGTTGTGTATTAAATTGGTTTCTGTTAATTTTTGGTTAAATTTGGTTGGTTAGTGCCATAGTATTGGTTAAGGGTTTTATAGTTTTTTTGTCTTGTTTTGGGTGTTTTGGGGTATTTTTTGGGGTTCAGCTGAGATTTATGTGTATCTTTGTTTGTTATTATCATTAGAATAAGGTAGTGAAAAATTTTATTTTTCGTGGATTGCAGGAGTTTAAGGAGGAAAGGTGTCTTTAGGATTGTCTGTAAAGCTAGGTTTTTGGGGTAATTTGTTTTTTTATTGGTTGGGTTTTTTGTTTCTTTGGGGATATTCCTATTTTGTTTATTGGTTTGTTTTTGTGGGGTGGTTTAGTTTGGGGTTTAGTGATTTTTTTGAAGATAGGGATGGTGTGTCACCTGTTATTGGTGTTGTTTTATTAGTTGCTATTACTGTTATTATGGCAACAATAGTTGCTGGCTTTGTATTTGAAGTGATTCAAGAACCTAATAACTCGCCATTAGTTGAATTATCAATTAAAGGCGTTGATGACAGGGATAACACATTTTATATCAAGCATGTGACTGGGGATTCGATTGCTGATGTTTCTAGTAACCTCATATTGTACTGTCAAAACTCAAAATTGAACGAGAACGCTACATTAACAGTATCAGGAAATAACCAAGACCTGGATCCAGGAGAAACACTAAAAGTCAAAGTAACCAACTCCACAGAAACAGGACAAATAATAATCGTCGAAGACAGCTCAAACACAATACTCAAAGCCACCAACAACAAATTCAAATACCACCAAAACCAACCACCAAAAACAACAAACCCAACCCCAAGCCACAAAGAAACAGATGTCTCGACTAATACAGACTTAGCTGTAAAGGTAACCGACCCAAACAACAACAAAATAAACACTAGCTTCTACTGGAAAGATGGAACTTTGATTGAAGAAGTTGAGGATGTGGACTCAGGTTCAAAAGCCATAACATCCAATCTAAACCTACAACTAGGAAAAACATATAGTTGGTATGCCGTAGCAGATAACGGACAAGAAACCAACAAATCAAACACATGGAACTTCACAACAACAACGAAAGAAACAAATCAAATACCAGAGACAACTGATCCAATTCCAGAAGACCAGACAGTTGATGTATCTACTGATACTGGTTTAGGTGTAGACATTAGTGATGCAGATGGTGATTCAATGAATTTAACAATTAAATGGGCAAGCAATGGAACTATAATCAAAAAATGGATGAATATAGATAATGGAACATATTCAACGAATAACTTAAGCCTAAGACATGATACAAGTTACGATTGGACGGTTAATGTAACTGATGGCAGAGCAGATACCTCATCCACATATACTTTTACAACAATAGCAAACACAGAACCAAGTGCAAACTTCACTAACACTACATTAGGATTAACTGTTGATGTAAATGCTTCAAGTTCAAGCGATCAAGACGGAAATATTCAAACTTATGAATGGAATTGGACAAACAACGAAACATATGAATCAACAGGAAAAACAGCCTCACATACATATGACTCAGGCGGAGAATACAACATTACTTTAAGAGTAACAGACGACGACGGAGCAACAGACACAACTACAGAAACAGTAACAGTTCAGGAAACAGACGGAAAAGGTAACCAAGCACCAAAAGCGGATGCAGGAAATAACAATAGTTATAGCGCTAACAACGATATAGAACTAGATGGTTCAGGAAGCAATGACCCTGATGGAGATCTAGAAGGATATCTTTGGGAAATCATAGACAATGGAGAAGGTACATGGAATAGTGATCCTAATATAAGTAATCCAAGCAATGAAACTGCTACATTAAACACAGGTAAGCCACATGGAACTACTGACATTACGATCACCATAAAATTGACTGTTACAGATGATGATGGTGCCACTGACACAGATACAATAGAAATAACAGTAGAAGGTAAGGGAGGGAGCAACTCTAACAACTGAGTAAGAGGTGTTTTGGGTTTGGTTTTTATGGTTATTAGTGGAGATAGTAGTGAGTTTTTGTCTTATAATCGATTATCTATTATTTTGTTTTTTTATGGGGTGTTTTGGATCCCTTAATCAATTAATTAATTTCTCTTTCTATCTTGGTTCAGTCCAAAATATATTCCAAATTAGAGGAAATAGCAACTTTACCCCAATATTATATACTCTCGCCCCCGGCGTCTAAACTTCCAAGATCATTATACTCAACTCAAATAACAAAGATCCAAGATAATAATAAGTTATTAGATCTAATTTTTGAAAAAATATTACTTTACAAAAAAATTAAGCCAACCTTTAATTTTACAGAATTAATTTTTCTATTCAAATTAGTTAAATAAATTTTTAGATATCTTAGAGATCACTATACATTATTTTTTAGAAATTTGTTTGTTTTAGGGTAAATTAAGTGATCTTAAAAATTTTTTTCTTGTTTAGTTGGTATATTTAAAGTTTTATTATTCGCTCGATTTTAGGGGTAGTTTTTAATTATAAGTGGATTTGATTTATTTTTAACATTATTTCTTTTATTTAGAGTTTTTCTTTTTTTGTAGTTCATTTAAATTGTAAGAATTTGTAAGATTTTAATTTAATCTTGAACGGGTATATATTTTTTTAATTTATTTTAGTCTTTTTTGGTTTTTTTAGTATGATATTGAATTTTGCTCCTCCTAGCTTTGAGTCTTTTACTTCTATTTTTCCGTTGTAGTTTTTGATTATTTTTTTGGCTAGGTACATTCCAAGTCCGTGTCCGCTTTTTTCTCCTTTTTTGTATCCTTTTTTGAAGATTTTTTCTTTTTGTTTTTTTGGGATTCCTATGCCGTCGTCTTCAATTGTGATTAAATATCTATTCTCTCTTTTTTTGCCTGTTATTTTTATTTTTTGGCATTTTGAATGTATTAATGAGTTTTTTAGTATATTTGAGAACATTTCTCGTAATAGTGATCCGCCTAGTACTCTGCAATTTATTTTTTCGTATTCGATTGTGATGTTTTTATCTTGGGCTCTTGGTCGGTTTTCGTTGATTATTTTGTCTAGAATTATACCGACATTAACTTCTTTTATTTCTTCTTTTTCTATTTCTCTCATTGTATTTACTTTTTTAATTAGGTTTATGCTTTCTTTTGTAGCTTTATCTGCTTTTGTAAAATATTTTTCAACTTCTTGGGGTTTGTCGTGGTCTTTACAGAGGTCTAGGTATCCTTTTATTAGTTGTATTTTGTTTTTAACTTCGTGTCTTAATATCGAGTGGAGGAAATTTTCTTTTTCTTCGGCTTTTTTTCTTTCTGTTATATTTTGGATGAAAACCACGGTTCCAATTATTTCGCCTTTTAGGTTATAGTGAGGAGTGGCTCCTATTATGACATTAAGTATGGTTCCATCTTTTTTTATGAATTTTGATTCATATGATTCT
The DNA here is from genome assembly GCA_001914405.1 of Candidatus Methanohalarchaeum thermophilum. Classification (GTDB taxonomy): domain Archaea; phylum Halobacteriota; class Methanonatronarchaeia; order Methanonatronarchaeales; family Methanonatronarchaeaceae; genus Methanohalarchaeum; species Methanohalarchaeum thermophilum. The sequence continues at coordinate 249,626 of MSDW01000001.1, read as the reverse complement.
TTTTCACCTTTTTTTCGTTCCTTTGTTTTATTCTTCATTTTTTTAAATTCTTCTTCAGTAGTTATTTCACTCAAATTTTTGCCTATTAGCTCCGTCTTTTCATAACCCAACATCTGAGCAAAGCTCTCATTAACAAATGTAATATCTTCCTCGAAATCAGGTATCACAACGCCAACCGGTGATTCTTTAATTAGATTTTCAAATCTCTTTTTGCTTCTTTTTAATTCTCCTTCTCTTTCAATTCGATCCGTGATCTCAAGACTTGCCTGAATAACTCCTTTAACCTCCTCATCATCGTTTCTAACTGGATTAACACTTGCTAACCAAGTTCTACCTGCTTGGCCAGTAATTTCCGTTTTTATAGATTCTCCAGTTTCAAAAACCTTATCAACCGGACATCCCTCACAAGGCTCATTACTTCCGTAGAGATACTCATAACAGCGTTCTCCCTCAATACTTTCATTTTCTCCCCCAAATTTCTCATACCAAGCTTTATTCACCCACTTTAATTCATGATCTCTTCTCTGATAAGAAATCAATTCCTTAGTACTATCAAGAATCAATGACTTTTCCCTCTCAGATCTCCTTAATTCCTTCTCAAACCTTTTTCGCTTTGTAATATCCCTATCTACACTAAAAAAACCGATTACATTTCCTTGATCATCGTACATAGGTATCTTATAGATCAAATACCAGCGTTCTTCCCCATTTGGTAATGTAACCCTTCTCTCTCTACCAACAACCGGTTCTCCACCTAAAACAATCTTCTCATCCTCAATTATATCCTCTGCTTCATTTGGCCATAGTTCTCTAGCAGTCTTTCCAAGGATATCCTCCTCTCTACTCCTCATTAACTGAGTATAAGCCCTATTAGCTCGAACAAGCTTATGTTCATCATCTTTAAAGTAAACAAGATCAGGTGAAAGATCCATCAATGACTCCATTCTTTCTCTTTCCCTTTCAGCCTCTTTTTCCAACATTTTATCTTCATATTCCTCTATAACCGCATCAGCCAATGCACTATACTGAGAGACCAAACCACCTTTCTTCTGTATATACCGATCCGCTCCATTATTCAGAGCTTCCATAGCAACTTCTTCCCCACCATCTCCCGTAAAAACTATAAAAGGAATATTAATCCCATTCTCACTTTTTACAACATCTAAAAAATCAAGTCCATCCATCCCAACTAACCTATAATCAGAAACAATACAATCAAAACAAAATTCATCTAACAGTTCTAACCCCTCTTCAGCCGAAGAAACAAACTTAACCTCAAATTCATCCCTTTCATCTTCCAAAAACTCCCTAAATTCCTCTCTAACACCTAAATCACCATCTACAAACAAAACCAAGATATCATTTCTCCAACGAGACAAAGAATTACCACACACCAACAATTTACCCTCCCGCCCCTAAAAAAATTTATATTTATTAAATAAATAGCTATGCCCTAAAAAACAAATATCAAAAACTTAAAACCTATTTTCTTCTCTCCACATGTTTTTGTATTCCTAAAAAACTACTGACCAAAAGTAAATAGTTATTCCCTTTAGCATCTCACCCACAATCTTCCTACCTATCTAATGACATATACCTTCTATCTCGTTCTTGTCTTTATAGTAAAGTAAGACAAACAACTCCACAACCCTGCCGTGGAGATAAACGCCTTCAATAACATTTAAAAAATATTAAGAATTAGCTAGGAGTAAATAGCAATTGTTTGACTTTTCTGCCCTTTCTTTAGAACAAAAAGCGATCCCATGTCCCCAAGGCATCTGGCTAAAGCCCCAAAACAACATCAAATAGATGTATCGGGTAAACCCAAAACCTTTGAAGTAGAATCCTAATGACTGGCGTGGAGCAACCAGAAAAGAATAAGCAGAACCATCCCAAGAGTTAATATAATATATGAAACTCCTTTGTGTCCTAATTCAATTCTCCCCACGGAGCAAATAGTTCCCCTATTAATCAGATGCAGTGAGGAAAAACCCCAAATGGAAAAAAGCAAACTCATTTCAGATAACCCCCCACATAGAAGCCCACAGCTTTGCTGCGGGCTCACTTCACTATCCATCTTCTTCTTACAGAATCTCGCCAGAAAGCCCACCCGCTTTAGTGATGGGATGAATGGCAAAATGGGAAGAATTAATAGGTGTTTGGTCTCTGTATATGTGTGTATGGGGTTTATATATTGTCAAGGAGGGTATAGTCGTGAGAAAACCTCTGTCCATCTTTTGAATTATCATTTCATTTGGTGTTCTAAGTATCGGAAGAAAATTCTCAAGGAAGAGGTTGAGGAGAGGTTGAGGGAATTGATTTAAGAGGAGGATAACGAGTTAGGTCTTGATATTCTTAAGCTTTCAATAAGTCCTGACCACGTTTATCTATTTGTAGAAGGGGATCCTACTATTACTCCAAATAAGATAATTTAACATATAAAGGGATATACTTCAAGATTGTTAAATGAGGAATTTGGTTTCAGTTCCTTGCCTGCGTTATGGACGAGGAGTTATTTTGTTTCCTCAGCAGGTAATATTTCGAGTGAAACCATCGAGGAATATATTGAGGCTCAAACAGGTGTCTGATATGAAAGCTAAAGAGGACTGTTAGAATTAAACTTCATCACTTAACAAATAGTCAAAGAAAAACTATTAGAACGAGAGTATAGAGAATTTCAAGAAGCTGTGAACGGTGAAGATTCCCAACTATATTCTGCCACAAAGCAACAAGCGAAAAGAGTTGAAAGACAAAATAACCCGAAAAATGAACAACCAATAAGACTCAGAAATGACCTCATAAAGGTGGAGAAACAAGATACAGAAATTTCTAGATATTGGGCCAAAATTCCTGTTTATAGCCCTGAGAAAGGTGGCGGAAAATCAATTTGGTGTCCTGCCATAATCCCTTGCAAGGATGAAGAAGATGTCGAAGAATGTGAGTTTGGTGACTCCGAACTTGTCAAGGAAGATGGAGAATGGTTTGTCCATCTTGTTATCAAAAAGGAAATTCAAATTGAACCTATTCGTCCTGACCGTCCTTCTTCATTCTCGGATGTAATCGCTATAGATATGGGTGTTCGGTGGATTGCAACGTCTGTGGCGTTAGAGGACAGAGAAACAAAGTTCTACGGTGAGGAAGCCCGAGAAATTAGAGAACACTTCAAGCAACTTCGTAAGAAGATTGGGAAGAAAAAGGTTAGGAAAGGAAGACAAGTAATCAAGAGAATTGGAGACAAAGAGTCGAGAAAGGTTGAAGATCGTCTGCATAAGATAAGTAGGGAAATGGTTGAGGATGCGAAGGAGAGAGATGCTATAATCGCTATCGGCGATTTGAGGGGAATCAGAGAACAAGAAGACAAGGGTAGAAAGTTCAACGATAAACTCCATAGATTCCCCTTCGACAAACTGAAGCGTTTCATCAAATATAAGGCGGAGTGGGAGGGGATAAGGGTCGTTGAGGTTGATGAACGAGATACGTCAAAAACCTGCAACTGGTGTGGCTCGGAGGACACGAGGAGAATCGGTCAAGGAAAGTTTGTTTGCAAAGAGTGTGGACTCGAAGATAATGCGGACAAAAATGGTGCTCTCAATATTGGGAAACGAGCCCTGGGTAAGTCCATAAATCGACCTCTATCCGAGGCGGGGGCGCTACTGGCTGTGCCCAGAACTCCAGCAGAGAAAGGTGATGCTACATGCTAAACAGTGTTCGACTGGAGAACCCCACATGCTTCAGCCATGGGAGAAGTCAGATATTCATCCAAACAATTCTTGCCTAAATCACAGTATTTATCTTTCATTTTCGAGAAGCCCTCCTCCCAAAATCTCTGATTTGGAAGGGGTAGTTCACTGACAAGAAATGTTTCCATATGTAACATAAAATATTTTAGAACCAGAAAAAAACTGCCTTATGGTTGTTGGCTAATATTGAGGCAGAATTATTTACTGCCTCAATTTGCTCACTCAACCAACTAACCAACTCCAAGGGCGGGATACTCTCCCGCCCCATACCTTATCCTTAACTATATATACATATCCTATATACACTTATCCATATCGCCCCTTAGGTTTTCAAATCAATCAAAATATATAGTTATTCTCAGTTATTAAGTGAACTACACGCACGGCAAGTCGTAGGATTCTCTCTTTATCATACAAGAACTAGAAATTAAAAAATTATCGGAAAGGGAAAAATTCATTAACCTTTGTGAGAGTTTGAGAAAGCAGCATAGTCTCCGTCCTGAACCATAGTTTAAATCGGATTAGTTCATCTCACGTCCTCCAGCTTTTGAATTCGTAGGGTTCTCCTTTCTTCTCCACCTTTTTGGTTTCGGATTAAGTTTAGGTGATAAGGATGAGTATTAAGGAGGTATGGACTCCTTATTTTGTTACAGGGTTTCTTAAATACCTAAAAATTAACTTGGTGTGCAGAGAAACGGTATTTAACGGTTCAGAGTTCAAAACAAGAGCACTATCAGTAGGTGGTCTTTGATTCCCGGATAGAGGATTATATCAAAAGATATGATATATTTAATCTCTTTCGTCTTAATGCTCTCGTCTTGAGGTACAGGAACTCGAAGCTTACCTGAAACTCATACATATACATTTATCTTTTTTCCATTAATGGCCTGCCATTCATTTCACTACTAAAGTGAGTGGGGTTTTCTGGCGAAAATTTTTGTAAAAAGCTAAGTACCTTGAGTTATAGAACTTGTTATTATGAAGTTGGATCTTAAGTTTTCACAGTTATTTTATTTACTGGGAGGGGTTTTTGGCGTTATTTCATTGATTTATTTTGCTTTTAATACTATTTTTGGGCTTTCGCCCATAATTAAATCTATATTATTTATTTTACTTTTCTTTGCTTTTTTAGAATCAGGGTATTTAATGAAAAATATGTCCTTAAAGGTTTTCTATTTGTTGGGTATTGCTTCCTATCTTGGGTTTGTCTTTCATTTGAATAATGTCTACTCTCTTGATTCAAATGAAGTATTTGTGTTATTAGTTTTGTCTACAGTATTGTTTATTAGTTTAGGGTATTTTTCACTTGAAAAAAATATTTCCATAGGTAATAAGAGATTAAAATTACTTTTAGGCATTACTTTAGTATCTACTATACTATTATTTGGGTTTGACATAACGGGAGCACATCCCTCTCAAAGCTTCGTTCCTAAAGATCAAGTTAATTTATCTGAATTAAACGAGCAAAATTTAGAGGTTGGAGCTGGAGAAATAGAGATTAAAAATGACTTCTTTCTTCCTAGGAAAGTTAAAGTCATCGATTATGAAGTGAAACTGTTTTGGCCTAGCAAAAATGGAACTATTGGACTTAAAATCGATCAGTTCCCCATTTATCAAGAAAAAATAATCAAAGGAGGAGAAACACTAACCCTTACAACCAACATCTACATCTATCCTGGAAAATACAATTTAACTCAAATAAGAAAATTGGGCGCTGTTCCTATAGAGAAGGTACAAACATTTCCTAAAAAAGTGGACGAACCTAAAATATTAGTAAAACCTAGAGATACATAGAAGCTATGCTTTAATCTAAAAGATAGGATACGGGCTTAAGGTTATCTAAAATCTATGTTCTATTTATTAATAGTTAGATAAATTTAGTGTTCCTTATTTTTAATTTTATTTTTGTTTTTGTGTTTTTAATTGGGGTTTTTATTTGTTTGGAATTTGATTTAATTTTTTTAGTTGGTTTTGAGGGTTAATTTATTTTTCTAAGTTAATTTATTTGTTTTTACTATGGTATGTGGGCTGGAGGTTTTTATTTTTTGTTAGAGTTTTTTTATTTTTAGTTTTTGTTTGATTTTTTGGTTTTCCTTGTTTGATAAGTAGGTTTTTTTGGTTTAACGAATAATTTATAATTGGTTGAGTGGTTGTTTGTAATTTGGCATTATGGGGAGGTATATGGTTGAAGTTTTCTAATTGGAAATGTAAGAAATGTGGTGAGGTCATTAATGTTGAGGGAAGTTGGGATAGGCCAGAAGAATGCCCTAAATGTGGTGGAACTGAATTTGAGTTGATTGGAAAAGAAGAGATTGATGATTATTCTGGCGCTGGTATGACCGACATAACTGGTACGTGAACTAGTTTCTTTTATTTTAAATTATTTTTACTTTCAACTCTTTTTATATTATAAGATGTCTTTGTTTTAATTTTAAGGTTTTCTAAGTGTTTTTTTGTTAGTTTTCTTTGGTTTTTTTAGGTATTTTAAGTATATTAAACTCTTGTTAGCATCCTAATTTTATTTGGATAATATTAGATTATAGAAGTTATTAGATTAGTTGATCTATTATCTTTTGTTATATTTTTATGTTTATCTTTTTATAGACCCAGTATGTTTCCTATAGTTTTTTGACTCAATTGTTTTTGGCTTTATTTTTTTATTTATAGTTGCTTTGTTGTTTTTTGTGTTTTGTTCTTATCTTTGTTGTTTTTTTGTGTTTTGTTTCGTTTTTTTGTTTATGTTTTTATTCTTCTGAGAATTCGTGTTGTATTTCTTCCCCTCTTCCTGGTTTTTGTATTATGATCATTCCTTCTCTTACTCTGACTAGTACTTCGTCTCCGATTTCGAAGCCAGCTGCTTGCAATTCGTCTTTGTGTATATTTACATGTGCGTTTCTGTAATTTCCTTCTTCGTCTTTCATCCCTGAGGGAGTTAATTTCTTTTTTCGTACCATTCTGTAATTTCACCTCTTTTTTTAAAGTAGTCCTATTATTACGGCGGCTTTAAATACTACAAGCGCTAATAGACCTGCGACCACGGGCGTTATGGTCCATGCCATTATTATTCTTTTAGTTGTTTTTATATTGTATAACTTCAATTTTGGTGTAGCATCTTTTTTAAGTTTTTGTCTTGTGGCTCTGCCCCAGCCCAAGCCTATTACTGATATTGTTGCTGATATTGCGAGACTTGCTGGTATACCCAGACGACTTAATATTGTTATGATTGTAGCTGATATTATTTCTACTATTAAGGCAGCTTCTAGTGGTAGTTCTGTTATTTCATGGCCTACCGTTTTCATTGTTCTGGGCCCTAGTAAAAAAGCTCCTCCTCCTATTGTTAGTCCTGCTAACAGAACTCCTGGAAGCATGTCTATTGTTCCTGCTCCCCAGAGAGGGGCTATTGCATTTGCTGCGTTTGATGCTCCAGCTGAAAAAGCCATGAAACATGCTACGATAATTACTAGTATTTGTGCGAATTTTTTCCTTTTGCCTTCCTTGAAATTCAGGATTTCTTCTATTTTTTTGTAAAAGTATCTTCCTATTACGGCTGAAACCCAGAATGCTATTACTAATGAAACTATCCAGTAGATTAATATAACTCCCATTAGTTGCCAGTCTAAAACGGAAAAAGCTACTCCCATTCCAAAAAATGCTCCTACGGCTGTTTCGCTTGTACTTACGGGTACTTTGAGCAGGTTTCCTATTAGGATTCCAAGTCCGATGAAGAGTAGTATTGCTATTGAAGCTACTTTTGTGAAGTATTCTGGTGGTATTAGTCCTTTTCCTAGAGTTTCTACCACATTTGGGCCGATTAGTACACTTCCAAGTGATGCGAATATTAGCATCATTAATGCTGCGGTTTTGTATCCTATGATTTTGCTTCCTACTGCTGGACCAAATGCTACTCCGGTTGATGAGCCTCCAATGTTTATTCCTACGAAGACTACCATTATGAATCCTAATAAAAGAAAAATGGAGAACATTGTTTTATTTTTTTACTGGAGCATTCCCAAAGAGACCATGCATCATTAGGACTATTGAAGGAGTTGTTCCAGAGGCCATGCTTAGGTTCATTGGTATGGATGTGAGGTATCCTAGTAATGAGGCTGTAGTTATAAAGATAAAAATTGTCGCTAGTATTTTGTCATAGTAGTTCATCTTGATAACCTATCTATTACTTATAGAGCTTATAACTAATAAAGTTGTGGAAATTATCTACATCATTTTTTCAAAAGTTTTTAATAAGTTATGGACAAAATTGGCAAGTGCAGTTTTAATAAAAAAAGAAACAAATAACCCTAACAGATAATCATGAACGAAATCGAAGGACTAAAGAACCCCATAAAAAAACAATTAAAAATAAACAACGAAAAAATCGAAGTTAAAGTTAACGACATCGGATGCTGGTACACAGGAAACAAAATATCACAAATAATGGCTCTCAACATAGTAAAATACAAAGATAAAACATTCAAAGTAATGACTAAATTCATAAAAAACGATAAATTTGAAATTATAGAATCAGAAGCCATAAAACCAATAAGAAATAAAGAAAAAACCATAAAAACAGCAGCTAAATTAGTTTCCGAGCAATTACTAAAAGAAAAAGGATTTGACGTCCTAACATTAAGCCAAAAATATAAAAAAATAGAAAAAACGATAAAAGATAAATAAAAGACCCCAAAAACCCCTATAGGCCATAAAATTTGCTTTTATTAAATCTGATAATGGCTCAAAAGGGTTATTTTAAGAAACCCAATAAATTCACTTAGAAAAATATGTCCTCAGAAAAACAAAAACAGATTAAACTAGATTTCATTTCAAAATCAGCTAAAGTAAAAAACTTATTAAACCAAGAACCCGACTTCAAAAAATCAAGAGTGATCTTAAGCCCCAAAAAATTTGTCATAGCCCCAAAAAAAGGTAAAAAAACACTTATCAAGAAAAGCAATATAATGGATGTAGGTAAAAAAGAAGATCTTCCTCCAGCACTCAAGGCTACTATAGAAAAAAAGGCCTTTTTAATTAAATATCGTAAAAAAGGAGACTTCAAAGCAATAATAATACAAGACAAAAAAAATAGAATAAATAACCTATTTTCCACAATATGTAAAATCGTCTTAAGAAACACAAAAGTATACATAAAACATCCAGCAAAAGTAAGCGGAAGAATAAAAGATAAAAACTGGACTAAAAATAATTTAAGCGTAAATAAAAAATCTATTTTATTAAAAAACTCAAAGATAGATATAGATTCAATAACTTATGTTAAAACTAAACAAAAAAACAATGAAAAATTTATCGCTATAAGCTACAAAAAAGACAAAAAAATAATAACTACATACTTCAAATTCGATGACCATCGATTAAAGATCTTCTGGAAGTACATAAGAAAAAAATACATCAAAATCGTTGAAGAAATAAGAAAACTTAAATTAAATAAAAAAGAAAAAAAGGCCATAGTTGGAATATACTCAGGAGCAAAACTCAGTAATTTACCAAATCTACTAGGATTAAGTCCAAAAAAATCAAAAAAAGTAATTAAAAATTTAATAGATAAAAAAATACTTGAAAAAAACGGTAAAAAAATTCAATTAACCAATAAAGGAAGAGTAGCTACTGAAGTTCACCTAGAAGATGTAAACATAGGTTAAAACAACCTGGACAACCTAACTATAACTATCCAGCTAAGAGCCATGAAAAGATAAAACAACCAAACATTTTTAGGTATCCTTTCCTTATCCGTCCTCAAAGAATAAACTACAACTCCAATCACATAAGCAACCGTAGCTTCAATAAAAGAAACTATAACATAATTACCAGAGGATATGTTTAGTCCATTTAAAATTAACTGAGAAACAAACAAGAGACCAAAGAAGTATCCAATTAATGACCAAGCCTCTTCAGAAAACATTGAACCACCATTATCCTAACTGTTACCTTAAAAATCCATAATTTTTTTGGATTAGAAAATTAATTTAGTTTAAGAATTATTTAGTAGTTTTCTAGGTTCCAGCAGGAGACATAGTGGTCTTTTTCCACTTCTTCTAGTTTTGGTTCTTCATTTATACATTTTTCTGTCTTCTTTGGACACCTAGTATGGAAATTACATCCTTTCGGTGGGTTTGATGGCTTAGGCATTTCTCCTTCCATCGATATTGCTTCGGTTTTCTTTTTTGGGTCGGGTTCTGGATTAGCTGAGAATAGTGCCTGTGTGTAGGGATGAAGTGGTTTATCCATTATTTTAGAAGCCGAAGCTTCCTCAACTTTTTTACCGAGATACATAACAGCTATCTTATCGCTCATATACTCGCTTACCTGTATGTTATGTGTAATAAAAATATAGGTTAGATCTAATTCGTCCTGTAATCTTTGTAGTAACTTCAGTATTTGAGCTTGAACTGAAACATCAAGAGCTGATGTAGGTTCATCTAAGACTATTAGATCTGGATCAACTGCTAGCGCCCTAGCTATTGCTATTCTTTGCTTTTGTCCTCCACTAAACTCATGTGGATATCTATATAAATGATCTTCAGTTAATCCAACTCTATTTAATAAATCTATTACCTTTTGCTTATTATTTCCTTCATAATTATGTATTTTAAGCGGCTCTCCTACTATATTTTTTACAATCATTCTAGGATTAAGTGAGCTTGAGGGATCTTGGAAGACCATTTGCATTTTCTTCCTCATTTTCTTCAATTTCTTCCCTGAGTAAGTAGCTAGATCATATTTTTTTCTTAATTTCTTTAACTTCGAAGAATCACCATTATTTTTTTGTAATTTAAGTATTTGTTCTCTTTTTTCCTTAGGGACATCATAGAATATGTTTCCGGAAGTTGGATCCAGCAACCTAAGTATGGTCTTTCCTAATGTGGTTTTACCACACCCTGATTCTCCAACCAACCCAAAGCATTCCCCTTTTTCTATATTTAAGTTAATTCCATCCACGGCTCTAACTTCGCCTACTTTTCTCTTCAAGACTCCTCCCTTTATGGGAAAATACTTTTTGAGGTTATTTGTTTTAATTAAGTTCTCCATCTTTATCACCAGAATGATAGCATTCTACCCAATGGTCTTTTTCCAATTCTTTCAGGCTAGGTCTTTTCTTCTTACATCTCTCATTGGCTCTAGGACATCTCGGATGAAATCTGCATCCGCTAGGAGGATTGACCAAGTTGGGTACCACTCCGCCTATTGGATTTAATTCTTCCTTTTCAGAGGAAGGTATTGCTTCAATTAGGGAGATCGTGTAGGGATGCAGTGGGTTTTCAAAAATGTCGTTTACATTTGCTATTTCAACTATTCTTCCTGAGTACATTACTCCTACTCTATCACATATTTGGGCTACTACTCCTAGGTTATGGGTTATATATAGAATCGAGAGATTATGTTCTTCCTTTAGTTCGTCTAAGAGGCTTAGGATCTTTGATTGTATGCTCACATCTAGACTCGATGTTGGTTCGTCTGCGGTCAATAGAGTGGGTTCAGAAGATAAAGCCATTGCTATTATTACTCTCTGTTTTTGTCCTCCACTAAGTTCGTGTGGGTAATTTTTGTAGATTTCTTCTGGTTCTGATAATTCAACGTCTTCAAGTAGATTTATAGCCTTTTCTTTTGCTTTTTCACTTAATTTATCTTTATATCCATTAATTAAGGGTATTTTAGATAGATATTTAGTTAAACGTGAATCTTCTTTTTTTATGTTTCTTTTTATCAATTTTATCTGGGTATTAAGCAATTTTTTCTTTATATAGCTGTCTTCTTCCTCTATTTCCCTTTCAATTTCATTTTTTATTTCTTTAAGAAATTCATTTGATTGATGTGAGAGTATTGCTTCTTTAAGTTGATAACCTGTGGTATAAACTGGGTTTAATGCTTCTCCAGGCTCTTGGAATATCATTGATATCTCATCTCCTCTGATTTCTCTTACTTCTTTGTCCGAAAGCTCTAATATATCGATAACCCCGTTATTTTCTCTTTTAAATAATATTTCTCCATCCGTTATTTTTCCAGGACTGGAGATTAACCTCATTATGGATTTTGCCGTTACGCTTTTTCCGCATCCTGTTTCTCCAACTATACCGAATGTCTCTTTCGATTTAATGTTGAAGTTAACTCCTTCTAGTGCCTTTACTAAGCCCTCGTATGTATCGAATCTAACTTTAAGTCCTTTTAGTTCTAGTACATTATCGTTTGGTGCATTAACTGACATTTATTTTTATTCCCTCCTAATTGTGGGATCCATAACATCTCTTATAGAGTCGCCTAGGAGATTCCATCCTAAAACAAATATTGATATAAATAATCCAGGTATTACCGTGGCCCACCAGTAGTTTAAGCTAACCCAGTCTCTAGCAAACGAAGCCAATTGCCCCCAGCTCGAATAACCGATTGGAAAACCTATTCCAAAAAAACTTAATGTAGCTCCTGCTATAACTATTGCACCAAAATCAAGTGAGGCTAAAATCAATACTGGGTAAATTGAATTAGGTACTATGTGTTTAATCATTATTCTCGCATCAGATGCTCCTAATGATTCTGCAGCTTTAACATAGTCTTTTTCCTTTTGCTTTAGTACTTCTCCCCGCATTACTCTCGCGTAAAATGGCCAATAAGCTACAGTTAAGGCTATTATCATTGAAGAAAGGCCTTGGCCTAGTGCAATAACTAAAGTCACAGCTAGGATTATGTATGGAAAAGCAAAAACCGTATCAACTGATCTCATTATAATTTCATCTATAATCCCACCGTAATATCCAGAGATCAGTCCTAGTCCAGTTCCAATTAGGAAAACAAGGCCTAAAACTGGTGTTGCTAATTTAAATGCTGTTCTGGCTCCCCAGATACAGCCGTAGTATAGGTCGTATTGCTGTTGTGTTGTTCCGAAAACTGCTTCTTCTGATGGAGGAGATGGTGTCGCACTGTATCCATAGTTCGGCATCATGTATGGGTCAGATCCTTTTGGTGGAGCCAAGTATGGAGCGAATATTGCGATAAATACGAAAAATAATATTATAAATAAAGCTACCAGGGTGAGTGGACTTTGCTTTATTTTATCAATAGTAAATTGTAGCTCCTCTATCCTTGGAGCCATTCTTTTTTTGAATTCCTTAATTCGGTTTTTCATTTTTTTACCTCAGTAATTTATCCTAGGATCTAGATAAGCATACAGTATATCTGCTAGTAAATTAAAGAGCATTATAATTAACCCGTTGAATAGTGAAAAACCTAGAACAGTTGCTATATCAAGTTGTTGTGCTGATCTAATGAAAAGCCATCCTATTCCCTTGTAGTTGAATATTATTTCGACAACAGCCACTCCATTAAACAATAACGCAACCATCCATGTTGCTGTTGTTACTGGAGAAATTAAGGCGTTTCTTCTTGCATGTTTATTAATTACGGTTTCTTCTTTTAGTCCTTTTGCTCTAGCTGTCGTAACATATTTTGCTCTTAGCTCTTCTAGCATACTAGATCTCATTATTCTCATTAAAGCTGCCATTGAAACAACGGCTAAAGTTACTGCAGGTAATATCAAATGTTGAACAGCATCGAAAAACATCCAGAACTTTCCATTTAATAGAGCATCAACAGTATTCATCCCCGTATATACAGTAAAAGCTTCACTTTGTTTTAATAAAACTGCTTGGTTACTAAGTCTTCCAGTAGGCAGTATTCCCGAAAAAAACATTAGTAATATTAACCCAAGCCAGAAAGTAGGAAGCGACCAACCAACTATTGCAAGAACCCTAGAAAATTGATCCACTAGTTTATCTTTATGCGTAGCCGCTACAGTCCCTAAGTAAAATCCAGGGATAAGTATTAATGGAGCAGAAAATAAAGCCAATTCAAAAGTTGCAGGTAACTTATCTAGTATAGCTTCTAATACAGGTCTACTAGCTATTTGAGAAAAACCAAGATTACCCGAAAGCACCTGCTTTAACCAAGTAAAGTATTGGACATAAATTGGTTCGTTCAACCCATACTTCTGTATTATTACGTCAATATTTTTTAACGCCTTAGGACTTGTTGCATAAACGGCAGCCCTTTGACTAGGTGAAAACAACATTAATACAGCAAATATTAATAAAGTAATCCCAAACAACACAGGGATTAAAAGCAACAGCCTTCTTATAATGTAATCTCTTAAATCCATTATTCTCTCCTTAGTTTTTATTCTATAATATGCTTAGATCCACCTAATCATGCAGCAAATGTATTTTTACATCAACTTATTTTCCTATCTAGTATTCTTGTAAAAATTAAAAAAACTTAGGTTAGAGCCAAAAACTCCCCGGTCTCAAAAACGATCAATGCTCACATCAAAAATATAGAAATCTACCCTCCTATACATTCAACCTCACCTACATTTTTAAACTTTGACCTCCCTCCCTACCTAAATCAAAGATTTAGAAAGAGTAATCCACACCAAATAAGTTAAAACTTCAATTTAATTTATTTTTCTAATAATCATCTAATAATCATAGGAGATATAATCTGTAGTTGTACAATGAGTCTTTATCGGCTTAGTTTATATAAATAAAAGAATAAAAGAGGTTTTTTGGTTTTCTTAGCCTTTGGTTAGGCTGTAGTAGTATTCTCCTGGGTATACTGGATTATAGTAGAATCCATCTATCCAGCTTCTCTGCACCTGATGTTCCTGTGGTTGAACGAATGATACACTGGGCACATCTTCTCTATATATTTCTTGTAGTTGATAGTAGATTTCCTTCCTTCTTTCTTGATCTAAGGTGTTTATACCTTCGTTGATTAATTCATCTACCTCTTCCTTTTGGTAACCTTGGAAACCGGCGTATGTTCCTTGGCTATGCATATATGGTTTTACCCAGTTGTGTGGATCTGGGTAATCTGATAGCCATCCTAATACAAAAACCGGTAGTTTTCCTGCTATATATGCATCAAGGAAACTAGCCCATTTTATGTTTCTTACACTTATTGTGAAGTCTTCTTTTATCTGTGAGATTTTGTCTCTGAGTATTTGGGCTGCTACTTGTCTTTGGGTGTTTCCAGTATTGTAGACTACTTCGCATGTGAACCCGTTTTCCCATACTTTGCCATCGTGTGCTTTCTTTAGGTGTTCTTCAGCTTTGTCTAGATCATATGAGTAGGGATCTAAATCCTCGTTAACATATCTTACTCCCTCTGGGACACATGAAGGAGGTACTCCTCCATATCCGAGGAAGATGTCGTCTATGTAGGATTCATAATCAAATGCGTATGCAAATGCTTTTCTTACATCCTGGTCGGCAAAGAAGTTTTTAGGTATTGAATCGGAGCTAAATGTATCTGCTTCTACTACTTTATCGCTTTGTCCCTGTCTATTTATATCAAATGTGAAGAAGTAGGATGTAAGTTGTAATGTTGGGTACGGTCCTTTTAAATCTACTCCATCTAAGCCTTGTACTTGTTCAAGTTTTTGTGTAGGTGTATAGATTATGTCTGCGTTTCCGTTTGTTAATGCCTCCTGTCTTGTGGTAAATTCTTCAACTAATTCTATTACGATGTTTTTAACTGGTGCAGTTTCTCTCCAGTAGTCTTCAAATCTTTTTAGGGTTACACTTACTCCACTCTCCCATTCAACAAATTCGTAGGGACCTGTTCCATTCATGACTTCGTTCAGTGGAGGGGTATCAGGGTCGTTGTAGTCTTTCCAGGTTGATGCTTTTCCATCCCAAGCTCCATTTTCTATAGCCCAATCTTTGTTGAGTATTGAGGCCCAACTACCCGCTAGTACCTGTAAGAATGGTGGGAAAGGTTTGGCTAAATTAAATACTACTTCGTTTCCGTCTACTTCTACTGCAGCGTCTATTTCGTCGTAGGTTACTATGAACTCTCCTTCTGATCTTGTTCCCGATTTATTCAGTAAAGGCTCTATTAGAAGTCCTACTGGTCCTCCTGATCTGTCTTGGACAATGGCTCTTTCAAAGGTGTATTCAACATCTTCCGGGGTCAAAGTATCTCCATTGTGGAAAGTGATATCTTCCTTTATTGGGAATCTGTATTCTGTATTGTCATCTGAGATTAGTCCGTTTTCTTTTGTTGGAACTTCTTTACATAATATTGGCTTCATTTGATCGACTTTTTCTCTATCGTAGTCTATTAAAGTCTCGTATACATTGTCGAGTATTTCTCCTCCTCTTGTATCGTATACCCATGCGGGATCTAGTGAGGGGACAGTTCCTGTTTGTTGATCTATTATTGTGTTGGGGTTTTTGATTTCTGTGCCCTGTTGCATGCATCCTGTTAGGGATGATCCGGCCAGTATTGTCGCGCCTGCTGCCCCTGAGTATTTAAGAAATTTCCTTCTTGAAATCTTTTTTTGTTTATCTTTCAAGTTTACCTTCTCCTTTTTCTAAGGTTTTTATTTTCCAAATATAACTTTTGTTTCGAAACCCATAAAAAGGTAATCTAGTTTACTGAGTTTTTTTATATCTAAAAAATAACATAAAAAAGTTACTGTAGGAGAAAAACAAGGAAGAGAGGTTAATACTTAAAAGTTACCGTAAGATTTATAAGGCAATAGGTTAATAAGTTGGGTGCCTGCGGTGGAAAATTCTGGAAAAAACAAAAAACATGTCCAAAGTCCGATTTTTTGTAAATTTAAAGCACTAGCTTAGGCTAGATACCTCCTAGCTTATATTGCCAAGATTAATAAAAAACCTGAAAAGGTGATTTAATGTCAACTGAAGCTGAAGAAAAAGAAAAAGTAGAAGAAGAAAAAGTAGAAGGAAAGATTAAAGAGAGAGAGCATATTGGTGAGTATGAGGAAAGTGCAGAATGCCCAGAATGTGGAAGCTCAAGATTAAGTCACGATTACGAAAAAGCCGAATTAGTTTGCGAAAACTGCGGCCTAGTAATAGATAGCGAATTCATAGACACCGGACCAGACTGGAGAGCATTCGACAGCGAAGAAAGAGAAAAAAAGATGCGAGTAGGAGCACCAATGGATGTAATGACACACGACAAAGGACTCTCAACAAACATAGGAACAGGAACAAGAGACAGCAAAGGAAACTCAATCTCCTCAGACAAAAAAACAAAATTCTACAGACTAAGAAAATGGCACAGACAATCCAAATTCTCAGACTCAAAAGAAAGAGACCTAGCACTAGCACTAGGAGAACTAAACAGAATAGCATCACAACTAAACATACCAAAAAGCGTTAGCGAAGACGCATCAATGATATACAGAAAAATAGCAGAAAAAGGCCTAGTAAAAGGAAGAAGCATAGAAGCAATGGTAGGATCAGCACTATACATAGCATGCAGACAAAACGAAATCCCACGAACACTCGACGAAATAAGCGAATCAGCAAGAGTATCAAGAAAAGAAATAGGAAGAGCATACCGATACGTAGCATCAGAACTAGGAATAATGCTAAAACCAGCAGAACCAGAAGAATATGTACCAAGATTCACCTCAGAACTAGGACTATCAAACAAAGTCCAATTCAAAGCCGAAAAACTACTCAAAAAAGCATCAGAAAAAGAACTAACAAGCGGAAGAGACCCAACAAGCATCGCAGCAGCAGCAATATACATAGCCAGCGTACAATGCGGAGAAAAAAGATCACAAAAAAAAGTAGCAGACGCAGCAAGCACAACAGAAGTAACAGTAAGAAACAGATACCAAGAACTCTGCGACAAACTAGGAATCGAACTAGAAGTAAACTAAAAAAATAACCCAAAAAAACAAAAACAAAAACAAAAAAACCAAAAAACTCCTAACCCCCCTTATTCATTTCTCTTCTCTCTCTTTAACCAAAAAACAATTTAATTAATTTAATTTATTTTATTTCTCTTAAAAAAACCCAATTTTTTTAAAAGCCCTACCCATAACTATTACTCAAACTATAATCATATCCAACCATACAACTAACCAAACAAACTATTTTAAACAAAACCAAACTACAACAAAAACCATCAGAAAGCCCAACACATCCCAACAATAATGTGAAGTGATCCACTACCAATCAGAGATTGGAAGGGGGTTCCCTACGACCTTATCCTCTCAGAAGCAGAGGAGTTTGTTTTATCACCGAACTTGTCCCATGCATCCGGTCAACAAGGGAACTTACGCTTTGAGGAAGAATTAGATTAGGCAACTACGCCATATATTAACTTAACTTAACTCTCGATAGTTCCTCTTATTCACTCTAGTAGCTTAGCTTCACGCTACCCGCTACACCATTCTCAGAGCTGAAAAACTCTGAATTTGGGTTACCTTAGCTCGTTTCCTTTCCAAACCAGTCCAGCCTGTGATATACTCACATAGGCAAATGGGATTGCTGTTTGTTGTTGAGACAGTAATCCTCAACCAAACTGCCATTAACGGAATTTGGGCGTTCCAAACCCTAAAAATGCATCAGATTCATCCCACTACCCAACCTAAATTCCAAAAGAATTGAGAAAAGGGGGTTCTCTCCGATAAAGAAATAAAAAAAGATAAATACTTATCCAAAGTCTCAAGTAAGCCCCACTTACATAGCTTAAAACGAAAGCATCAGGACAAAAAAGATCTAATACCCTCCCCCTCCCAATACCATTCCCTATACAAATCAAGAGAGATATATACCTAGCAGCACCCCGAAAACCAAAATGTTTAAAACTCGATTCCCTATACACCAATTCAGTTTTTAGTTTAGTTCAGTTATCTAAAAACCTTGTAACAGAAGGAGGACGTAGCTTCACAAAACCCACCAAGTATTTGCCTTAATCCTTAACCAAAAGAGCTAGAAGAGGGAAAAAACCCAAATGACTTCAGTCGCGATAGGACGGTAGATTGGACAAACACAACAAAAACTCAAATCAAAAAAAAATAAGAAGAAGACATCTTGACACCAAAGTTAAAAACCCTAAGAACAAAAAAAACTTGAAGTCATTCCTAGATCCTAAAAAACCATAATTAAAGATTTTTATAATATCTATATGTTATATTACTGAATCTGAGAAAAGTAAAGTTTCTGTCAGAACTCGGATAGCTAACATAAAAACCAATACTCCTCTAAAACATACTTAAGGCTCTTAAAAACTATATATGTTTATTTTAAGAACGTGACATCCTCCTCTCCCTGAAGGAAGAGGCTTCTCAAGGAGAGTCGGTTCAAGGCTGGCTCCTCTTCAATTGTGGCACAATCTTCTGGCTTTCGCCAAAGGTGGAGTATGTGTCACCTTCGGGTTCTTCGCCACCTTGTTCGGGGCGATAGCCACTGTCGCCCAGACCATTCGACATATAGCCGAACAGTCTTCGAGTCACATTAACTGCTCCGAGGAAATCCGAATTATACTCCTTCTTGCATGATTGACAAACTGCCTTGGATTGAGAAACTCTCTCAATTTTTCCCAAGGCAGTCCATGCAAACTTGGGAGGTATATTGCGGATATACTCTTCTAACGGCAATAGACTTGCTGTGAGCTTTATACTCTATGAAATTTTTAAGCTGTCGGAAACCCCAGTTGTAAAGCTTCCAATTCATTTTCTTCGACCAATCAATATGTTCTCTTATTCCATCGAGCTTTTCAATCACAATTACTTGAGCATCATACTTTTCAGCCATGTCAACGATTGCCCTACTAATCTTATGATTCATATCTCTGATTTAATTACTCTCATCATTCTTTGTCTTCTTAACTTCACTCCAAAGCTTTCTCTCACCAAGAGATTTTCTCAATTCTCTAAACCTTCTCCGTTTCTCTTGGAGTTCCCCACCTGAAAAGAACTCTGAATCAAGAATCTCTCCACTTTTATCTTGAGCTACAACAGTAGCAATATTTTCGATACCTAAATTTACTCCAACAAATCGCTCGAAGTCTTCCTCACTTGGTATCTCTCGTTCTTCTTCAAATACCACATTCAAATAGAAATCATCACCATTAACTTTTTTGTTTTTTAGCTAGTGTAGGCTGCGTGAGCAAAAAGGATAACTAGAACTAGTATAGAAGAAAAAAACCCAACTAACACATAATCAAATAACCCCATAGAGATAATCCCTACAACCTGGGAGGGTAATAATTTTATCACAGGATCCAGTGGAATAAAATCCATAGCCCTATACAGAAAGGTTCCTAAAACTCCTCCTATACCACTCAACCCTAAAACAAATAACCCCACCATCAAGTTATCTTTAAAACCCATCTCTGACAAAACCATATACAAAACAAAAATAAAAAACTTTTGTAACACCAAAGGCTAAAGTAAATTGACCCGCATAGCAAGCCATAGGATCCTCTCCTTTACTCTACTATGGAAAGAACTAAGGAAATACACCAAAATGATAAAAAAAGCAAATGGTGAAAAAATCGTAACCAAAACAGAAGTAGCAGACACATACCTAAAGAAGACAATAGGCCTGATGTTCAAAAAAAACATACCTAGGGACTACGCACTAATAATTCCACTAAAAAAAACAAAAAAAGTAACAATCCACTCATTCTTCGTTTTCCACGATCTAGATATAATAACAGTAAGCGAAAAAAACAAAATCCTAGAAAAAACCACTCTAAAAGCCCTAAGAGACTATACCAAGATAAAAGCCAAAAAAGTAATCGAAGCAAGAAAGAACGAACTAAACAAAATAAAACCAGGAAACAAAATAAAAATAACCTAACCAACAAAAAACAACAATAAACCACCAAATAACCCACAAGCACCCAAAAATAAACAAAAAAACCACATCAAACAGAAAAACAAAAAACCAAAATCAATAAACTATTTACCAGTAAACTACCCCTACCTGATCAGAGATCGAGGAAGGAATCTTCTCAACCACTAAGATAATAAATAAGGATACAGTAGTTATTCATATATTAGATAATAAGAAAAGAAGAGATAAAATTTAGTATATAGCAGGTAAAATAAATTAATGACTATAACAGAATTTAATGTATTTATTTACTATTTTTTTTTTCTTTGAAACTTTTTTTACTTGTCTTTTATAAATAGCTATATAAGCTAGAGGATTTTTATTTGATTTGGGCAAATGGAAAAATTTTACTTCATATACTCTAGTTTTTATCTCGTCTTACTTCATTGTTACACTATAAATGAGAAATATGAATCCTAATATTGTCAAGAAGGGGGGCCATAGTTAGCATAATTCTTGGGTCAGAAAAAATGGTTGATAAATGCACTTATTGTCGTGGCAATTGCAGCAGAAGCAATCAAACCGAAACCAATAGAAAGATGAATCATTTCATTTCGTTCAGTCCTTATATAAGACCTAATTGATATATAAGCTAGGGAAAACCCCGCAACCACTAAAGTTAGAACTTATTTCAAAACTCTCTATAGTATTAGGATACATGCTATGTTGATGAATGCTTTGGATGACTTTGGCCAGTCTTTCATGCCTAATTGTGGTTCTTTTGAAGGTTTTTAGCCAGGCGAAAAATCTTTCAACAGACTTTCTACCCTTGTAGGAGTCTTTATCAAACCTGATCGGCCTTTTCTCTCTTTTTTGTCTTTCTGTTTCTCCCGGTTCCTGGGAATATTACTCTTTGATGTTTCTGTTTCCCAGATATCCTCTTATCTTTTTTGTATCGCAGGGCTGAGTAGGCTAACATCTCTTCCCAGTCTTGTCCTCGGCCCAGGCTCCTGTTTTGATCCCCTCATCTCCTCAACTGTCTCTTCGAACAGCTTCGAGTCATGTCTGTCGCTTTTTGATACCTTTATGGATAGAGATAAACCGTCCTTCGTGGTTACAGCATGAACCTTGGATCCTTTTTTGTGTTTGTAGCCGCTGATATCCTACTCTCTGTCCCCTTTTTTGCTCCACAGTCGTTGAATCTATATGCTACCTTATCGAGTCCGAGTTCTCCGTTCCCTATATGCTCTTCCTCCTGCAGCCTTTCGACTATCTCTTCCCAGATTCCATCTTGTTGCCACCTCTTCAGACGTCTCCAGGCTGTAACATAAGATCCATACTTTTCAGGCATATTGCTCCACTTACAACCAGTTACTAGAACGTAAAGCAGTTCCATTGATAGTTTTTCTGTCATCAGCTCTTGGCCTACCAGTTTCCAAGGTGACTAGAATAGAACAGGCTCTACAAACTTCCATTGTTCGTCCGTTAACTCTTCAAACCTCAACCCCATTCCCACAAAAAACTTAAGAACACAACCTACATAACACTTTTGAAATAAGTTCTTAAACTAAATATTAGATAAAAAACCTCAATAAAACCCATTATAACATCTCCAACCAACTAAAAATATACAAAAATAATTATTTAAAACACTAGAACATTTATTAAAAATGAAAAATTACCTCAAATCCAACCACAAACCAACCAAATTATCTTCTTCCCTAGAGTTCTTTACTAACTCAACATCAACTCCAGCACCATCAAAATAAATAGTAATCCTACTCACCTTACTCCGATATAACCAAACATCACCACCATTCTTAGACAAAATCTTACAAACCTCCTCAATCAAACCAAATTCACTCAACTCATCAAACCTACGATAACTAGTCGCCACCGGAATATCCAAAGACTCCAAAAACTCTCTGACTGCTTTCTCCTCTTTAATCTCACTTAATATCTCAGCATTATACTTGTTTCCAATCCTCCTAACCAAATCAACAGAATCACTATATTTCATTCCAAAAACCTCATCAAGACATAATAAAAAAACAAAAAAATAAAATATGTTTTTACAATGCCGTTATATACATATCCAACAAGGTACTTAGAACGATAACAGATTCAGTTGCCTCGGAACCAACAGGAGGAATAAAAGTTATAGTCGCATCCTCACCATTTAACAATAGATTACCCTGTTTAATCGCATTCAAATTAAGGATTATCTTAATAATATCCTTCTCAGGGTTAATTACATTACTGTCAGAGATAAAATCATCATTGTTATTAACTGTAGTAACTACGAAGTTATTTTGATCAGGAGTAACATCAACCATTTTTGTGTAATCTCCTACATTAATTGGCTCAAATAACCAAACTTTATGGTTTCCACTAGCAGTATGCTTCCATACATCTGCTGTTACAGTAACATTATAACAATTATCACTACTTACATTGAAACCACTAAACTGGCTGAAATTATATGCACCATTATAGTAGTAGTATTGGTCATCTGTGGCGTTATATCCTAATCTGGTCGTTTCAAGGTTTACCTCTGAACTATTGAAGGATAGTATTTGTATTCTTTCATCATCCAAATATTCTAACATTACCCCTGTTACGTCTATATTATCGCTACCTGGCTTAAGTTTTAAACTTGTTTCAGTTTTATCTATTCCAGTTACATCAAATTCAATATCTCCGTCTGAAACCACAGTATCTGCTTCTCTAACGAAATTCTTTGTCCTGTTACTCTAAAACCATTTAATACTTGTTTCGTGATTTTTCTACTCTTTTCTACGGCTTATTTTTATAGAAAGACCGCTATATTTATTAGGATAACTGCTGCTATTGTTGCTATGAGTACCATTGCAATGAAGACGATTAGGGTAGCTATTCCAATCTGGCCGTCTTCATCTATGAAGAGATTTCTTATTTTGGATTCCATCCTTTATCACTCTATTGTTTTTTGTTTATGGATACATACTTATAAAGAAAAGGAAGTTCTATCAATCCTGAAAATGGAGTTATGTAGATATAAACCTCTTATCTCAGAAATAAAAAAATAAACTTAATTTAGTTTAAGTGGTTTTAGATAGGGTGATTTTTTGTTTCTGTTTTTTATACGGTTAGGAAAAATTATACTCTCAAATAAAAACATATGGCTTATATCAAAAAACAACCAAAAAATTAATTTAAAAAAGATAAGAGAGATTGGTGGCAACTACAGCCTAAACGAAGAAATACTAAACGCAGGAGACTACCTATCCATAATCCACGAAAGAAACAATGATAAATGCGTTTCGCTAATAAAAAGCAATAAAGAAAAAAACTAGAGAGATTCAAAAACACTTTGTTCAAACTACTGGTCAACAATAAGATATCCTATGTAAAACATCCCGTAAAGAAAGACGGAGTAATGCAGGACGTTTCCTGGGAGAAAGCCAAATTAAAAATAAAAAATAATCCAAACAATTCCGAGATCGCCATGGTCGATAAAGAAGGAAATCTAATCGAAGTAAAAGTGGACAAGGTTCAAGACATAAAAAAAGAAGCCAAAAAATTTAAAAATGAAAGCAAAGTTAGCCTAGAACTTGAACACTCTAATGAACAAGGAACAACAGTTGTAACCTATCTATACGCACCTAAAGCTACACTAAGTGCTATATATAACTTCATTAACAAAGGATTCGAGAAAAAAGTTGATAGCACAATAGATCTAAACGAAACAGAAAAAGAAATAATAATGGCACTTTACTCCGGAGTATCCCCATTTGATATACCCGAATTCATAGGAGCAGAAGTAGAAGAAGTAGAAGAAGTATACAAAAAACTAATAGAAGTTGACGCCTTAAAAGAAATTAGAAAAAGAAGAGAAGTAGAGTTAACAACCAGAGGAAGAAACCTAGCTTCAAAAACAATGGGAAAATAACCCTAAAAACTATTTTAAACCAACTAAAAAATTAATCCTACAAACATAAACCATCCCCACATAGACTTGGTCAAAGAATCATTACCACCTACATAAATTTTAATTTCCGTGCCTAGAACCCTTTCCTTCCTAACAAGTGAAACGAGTTAGATTAGTGTAGTTCATAAAATTATATAATTCAAAACTTTATTTATAAATGATGAAGCCCATGAATGTAGAATTAGAGAAAGCTTATAAGTTACTGTATCCAAGATTAACTATCCTAGTATCTAGTGGAGTTGACGAAGAAAACGCAATGACCGTTGGCTGGAGCTCTCCAGTCTCCTTCAAACCACCTCTTATCGGAGTTTCAATTTCGCCCGAGAGATACACACATGAGATAATAAATGAAACAGGATTGTTCGGAGTTAATGTTCCTACAAAGGAAATCGCAAAAGAGGCCTATTATTTCGGTACAGAATCAGGTAAAAACCTAAATAAGTTCAAAGAAAGCAATTTAACTCCTACTAAAGGTAAAACAGGAGTTTGTTTAGTCAAAGAATGCCCTGCTGTACTAGAATGTGAAGTAAAAGATGCTCCTACCTATGGCGACCACACCTTTTTCATTGGAGAAATCAAAAACGCAGAAACTGAAGAAGACTACCTACAAGAAAACGGTTTCCCAGACCCAAAGAAAGGCATGATCTTCTGGAATTCCTCAGGAGACAAAACAGATTACTGGACATTCAAGTAAACTGACATCCCCCACGAATCAGCTTGTGGGGTTCCCATCCATTCACCTGTATTATTCAGTTTCTTGGGCTACCGGTCGAAAACATTCACGCAACAGGCAGGGGTTTTTGCAGGTCCCCGATCCTTAAAAACCGACTTGACCCACCCAAATGCGGATTTACAGAGAACAGATTCAACGGTTCAAGATTCAAAAAAAGAGCACTGCCAGTAGCTACTTCCTGATTTCCGGATAGAGGCTTCGCTGCCAAGAACGGGATTCATTAGATCCTGTCCTGCCACCCTCAACCGGCCTTGAAGACTCGAAACTTACCCAAAACTCTAAACACACATCTATCCCTACTCCTACTAACAGTTCGCCATCCATCCCACCGCTAAAGCAGATGAGGCTTCTGACGAGGTACTGTAACTACTAACTCCCGTGAACTACCTCCTCCCTAATCAGGGATTTTGGAAGAGGTCTTCTCAACCACTAAGATAAAAAAATAACTTTAACCATACCTACCTCCCAGTCCAAGGGCTAACCGGCCCTCAAAGACAAGTAGATCACTATCAATTGACTTAATAGAGGAAAAGAAAAGTCCAATCAACTGCCATATATATCTCAATTTTTCTTAGTGGTTAAGAAGCGCTTCTTACCTCAAATCTCCGATTTTAGGTAGAAGAACAAATCAAGTACTAAAATAAATTTTCAATAACTAAGATAAAATTAGGTGAAGTGATCCTAAAGCAAAGCTGTGTGGCTTCCCCGTGCCCTCCTTCCCGTGAAAAAGAGTTTATTTCACACCAGGCTTCTCATATCCACCTGATTAATAGAGGAACTTAAGTTCCAAGGGAAGAATTGGATCAGAACTAAAGGTAAAAGAATCCCTATATTAGCACATAATGGCTCCTCTTATTCACTCTGGTAGCTCCACACCTACCACTACACCCTACTCTAAAACTGTTTCGGGCTTACCCAGAGATTTTTTGGGCAAATTGAACCGATTTAGGTGGCCACGTAATTTATTCAAGCCAGAACACCTAACAACCAAACCTGTATTAGTCTTAGAGCCGATCAAGTGTTGGTAAAGGCAATCATCCTCACAACAGAGCCATGGGGTTTCCTGCCATACTCTACTATAAAATAAGATAAAATATGAGTTAAAGAGCTTTTTCTAGTGTCATTTCCATCATATTGTCTACTGTTTCTGCTATATTTGGTGGAAGTCCTTCTATGTCTAAGCTTAGGAAACCTTTGATTATTAATGAAGTTGCTTCTTCTTCCGTTAGACCTCTTGCCATTAGGTATCTTATTTGTTCTTCGGCAATTTTTCCTACGGCTGCTTCGTGTGAAAGATCTAGGCCTGATTTCTTAGCTTTGAGTTCAGGTATAGCATGGAGTATTGAATCATCTGAGAATATTAGTCCTTTACACTCTAGGTGGCCTCTTACATCTTCGGTTTCTCCAATGAGTTCTCCTCTTACTTTAAGATGGGATTCATCTTCTGTGATCGATCTAGATATCATGTCTGAGCTGCTGTTTTTGCCGGATAAAATTGTCCTAGATCCTATATCCATCTTTGATTGTTTTTTTCCATAGAGTACTGTCTGGAATGATGCTTTTGAGTTTTTTCCTCTACAGTATGCCGTTGGATAGCTTTGAATTGATTTGACCGGCGAAACTAATACATAATTGTTTACGAGGGATCCTCCATCGTCTATGATTGCTCCGGTTCGGGGTCTGACATGTACGTTTTCACCCCAGTTATGTATCATGTTGAAGGTTAATTTAGAGTCTTTTCCTATGTAAAATTCTGATACTCCTACGTGTAAAGCTGATTTTATTTCTTTCGTTGTTGCACAACCAGTTACTACATGTAGTTCTGCGTTATCTTCAACTATTATAATATTATGAACATTTTGGGATTTTCTTTCATCTCCCAGTAACATACAGGTTTGAACCGGTATACTTTCCTTTACACCACTTGGTACACGAATGAAGTATCCTTTAGTTAATTCTAATTCAGTTCGAGCTGTATATTTGTCTTTAATATTAACTGCGTTCCAATAATAGTCATCTAAATCGTATTTTTCCATTGCTTGGTTTATTGGCATTACTTCGATATCTCCATACATTTCAGACATTAAAACATTGTTATCGAGTTGATAGTAAGTTCCGGAGGATTTTCCTTCTTCTAATTCCATTCCAACATCCTTCATCGATTCTCTGACGCCTTCATCTACCTCTGAGATCGAACTTACTCCAACCTGGTCTTCTTCTGGTATAGGGTAATCGTCTATATCTATATCTTCGCCTAAAGAAGCGGGTTTGTTTATGTATTCCTCTGCCTTATTTTGGTACTCTAACTTCTTTCCATCTGGCAACATTCTATACACCCCTGATATCCATTTTCGATAATCTGATCTCTAATCTCCTTAGGTCTCCCTGAACAGGCGATTATTCCATC
This sequence comes from Candidatus Methanohalarchaeum thermophilum, assembly GCA_001914405.1. Classification (GTDB taxonomy): domain Archaea; phylum Halobacteriota; class Methanonatronarchaeia; order Methanonatronarchaeales; family Methanonatronarchaeaceae; genus Methanohalarchaeum; species Methanohalarchaeum thermophilum. The sequence goes on along the minus strand of MSDW01000001.1, from coordinate 222,169 downwards.
GTATAATACATGGGCCCTGTCTACATCCATAAAATTCAGTATATATCCCAAATGAGTTATTATTAATCCAGATTTTTTTCTTTCACTTGGTTTTTTCTCTTTATCGAGCATTTTATTTATTTTTTTACCGATTAATTCCACGCTTTCTACATCAACTCCGCTATCAGGTTCATCAAACATTATGAAATCTGGATTTTGTGCATAAACCTGTAGTATCTCTGATCTTTTCGATTCTCCACCTGAGAACCCAACATTGACATCTCTATCTAGGAAATCATCTAGATCCAATGTAACTGCCATTTCTTTTACTTTTCCCTTATCTCTATCTCCAATTAACTCTAATAATTCTCCTAATTTTACTCCAGGCACTCTAGGAGGATGTTGAAAATCGATACCTATTCCTAATTTAACTCTTTCGTGCATAGGCATATCTTTAATATTCTTACCTTTAAAGATTATTTCTCCACTTATAACTTCTACACCTGGATCTCCAAGTATTGCTTTTAGTAAAGACGATTTTCCAGCCCCATTCGGGCCAAAAAGTACATGAGCTTCTCCTTCATGGATATCTAGATCAATATCCTTTAAAACTAATTTATCTCCTGCCTCAACGGAGAGATTATTTATTTCAAGCAAGAATCTTTCACTCCCAGCAATTTTTTAATGGTAATTAATATTGATATATCTTCCCCTACTAAGAGACAAAACACAAAAATATTTTTCAACTAGGTTATAAAAATTCAAGGTATTTAGATCTAAAATTAAAACTATTAAAGATTAAATAGAACTAAAAAACTCTAAAAAAGTTGTAAAGTGACCCCTACCTAGATCAAAGGTTTAAAAAGGGGGCTTCCCTGTAAGACCTTATCCATAGAAAGAGTTTGCCTTGTTCACTGGGTTTGTCTCATAGACCCAGCCAACAGAGGGAACTTACGCTCTGAGTGATTGGATCAAGGCAGATACAATAACCCCTATATTAGCACATAATGGCTCCTCCTATTCACTCTGGTAACTCCACACCTACCATTACACCCTACTCCAAACCTGTTTCGGGCTTACCCAAAGATTTTTTCGGCAAATTGAACCGATTTAGGTGGCCGTATTTGTTTGTTCAAGCCAGAACTCCTAACTGCCAAATCTAAATTGGTCTCAGAACAATTTAACACCTGTAGTTGATTCATCTCTCTACCAAAATCGGAGATTTTGGAGGAGGTCTTCTCAACCACAAAGATAAATTTTAATCGAAAGAAATATACGATAAGTAAAATAATAATCTCTTGGTGTCCTATTTGGTAAGAAAAAGTAGAGAAATAGTTGATCTGGATGTAGATGAATTGATCGATGATTTAAATAAAGCTTTAGCTGATGAATGGCTAGCATTTTATCAGTATTGGGTAGGTGCAAAAGTAATTGAGGGCCCAATGAGAGTCATAGTGGAGCCAGAGCTAAAAGAACACGCAGAAGAGGAGCTAGAACATGCAGAAAAACTAGCTGATAGAATAAGTCAGCTCGGAGGAGATCCTCTTTTAGAACCAAGTAAATGGTTTGAAGAAACTAACTGTGGTTACAGTGCACCAGAAGACTCCCATGTTAGACCAATACTAGAACAAAATATCGAGGGAGAAAGATGCGCAATTGATACATATAAAGAGTTAATAGATAAAGTCAAGGGAAAAGACGAAGTAACACGTGCATTACTCCTAGATATACTAAAAGACGAGCTTGAGCACGAAGAGGAACTTGCTGACTTCAAAGATGACATGAACATGATGGGATACACCCACGGCAATAAATAAATTCAAAAACTAGGTTCTTTTCTTTTATTATGAGCCTCGAAGATTTCAATAGTAGCTCTAAACCGGATAAAGTAATCTATTCTAAGGTACCAAGTAAAGAAAAAGCCTTTAATCTTATAGAGTTTTCACTAAAAAATGATAGATTAATAGATATATTCGGTAAGTGTGAAATAGATTATGAAGGAAGAGCATCAAGTTATTTAGCTCCTGGGGATCGTTTAACCATAGTTAAACCAGATGGAACTCTAATAGTCCATAAAAGAGAGAAAAGAGAACCAGTGAACTGGCAACCACCTAAAAGCAGAAATAAAGTAGACATATCAAACGAAAACTTAGTCTTAACAAGCAGAAGGAGAAAACCAAAAGAAAAACTCGAAATAACCTATGAAAAAATCTTCTCCATATCCTCCCTACTCCCAGAAGACGAAAAAGAAATCCAATTAAATCGCAGCGAAGAAGAAATGGGTGACCTAATAATAGAAAAACCCTGGATAATTGAAAAAGGATTTAAAATCATTGAAAGAGAAAAAGAAACAGATCTAGGATATATAGACATATTTGGAAAAGATAAGAACCAAAATAGAGTTATTATAGAATTAAAAAGAAAAAAAATAAGCCTAAGTGACATTAGTCAACTAAAAAGATACCAAAAGTCACTTAAAAAAGACTATAATAACCTAAGAGGAGTAATAGTAGGGCCTTCTATATCAAAAAAAGCAGAAAATCTGCTTAAAGAAGAAAAATTAGAATTTACCAAACTAAAACCAGAAGTATGCGATCTAGGCACAGATTTAACCGAGTTCCAATAAAAAAAGCCAAAAAACAATAAATCTCCTTTTATTTACAAGAAAAAATTCCAGAACCTTTCATAAGATTTAGTCAGAAACCAAGATTGACTCTACTAGTTGATCCTAGTGACATCCCCCTCTCCCTAAAGGAAGAAGCTTCCACCTAGCCACCCGTATCATCTGGTTTCAGGTTATCAATGGAAGTGGCGTGAAAAGAGACGCTCTCTTCATAGCCATTGTTGACGGTTACCTACCTACCTTCGCCTAGCTTGTCAGCCAAAAAAACTTCCGGAGGCTGGATCAACAGCAGCGGCTTCCAGAGCCCAGCCCTGCCCTGTCACGGGGCTCCTGTTTGCAATAGAGGCTTTGCCAATGTTCGATGGAGGATTCAGTCCCTCAACACCCTACCCCCCATACAGCTTGGGAACTTGAGGCTTACCACAAACCATTACTCCCAAGCTAGAGTTCGAAGATACATAAAAACTAAGAGAGGGCCCGGTGTATCCCCTCCCTAAAGAGAGGGGGCTATGCTGCTCTCTCAAACTCTCACAAAAGTTAACTTTAATAGATTAGAAGAAAGAAGCTGTTTAGTTGAAATAATTAAATAAACTTAATCTAATTTAATTCAATTTATATAATCTTTCTTTATTTTCTGGTGTTAGATTAGTCTTTCAAATTCTATTTTATCTTTATCTGTTTTTTCTTCACATCTATCGCAGATTATTACGCCTTCTTCGTTTTTTATGTCTCTTTCATCGAGGCAAATAAAATAAAGTAAGTTATCATTTGGGTCAAGATATCTTCTACATCTGTAACATTGGATCTCATCTCTATACTTACCTTCCCGGATTTTTCTCATTAACTCGTCCATTTCTTTGAAACTGTATTTTTCCTTAGACATATTTAGTCACCTATATACAATCTTTTGGTTTTTTAAATTTCTTTAACTGCTTTTACAAAATAAGAGATAGCACTCAAGAAAAAGGCTCCTGCCACCCAATAGTAGATCAAAGAGGGATATTTTAAAACCAATATCCCTGAAACAAACAAAATTACTCCTAAAAAGATATCAGCTAGTTTACTTGATTTAGGCATCTTTTCGTTCACGACCTCTAATATATCGACTATTTTCATTAAATTAAAGGGACCATAATAGATCTTTTTTTCCTCTAAATACTTTTTTAGATCTGCTCCAACTTCGTTCCAGAAGTCTTCAAAGAATATTAAGTTAAGAAAGATCAATCCAGTTAAACTAAAAAAGGTGTAAGTTATGCTATCCCAGTAATTTTCGAAATGGGTTAACATCAAGCCTATTTCATCCAAGAACAATCCTAGTCCTAATCCATATACAATCGAAGAAAACCTTTTAATCCTCTTTTCTTCATAGTTGATTGCTAGCCATCCTGAGACAATTAAAAACCCTATACCGTAGTAGAGATGATGTATAAAGTAATTTTCCAATGGAAAGAAATCTCTACCTGTGCCCCAACTTGAAAAGAAAAATACATAAACTCTAGCCAAAGTAAAGGATACTAAAAAAGATATAAAGATCAAAAAACTATATTCCTTTTTATTGTTCATTAATTAAGTTGTAGGGGTGTGAGAATTAAGTAACCTCCCCACCTACCTAAATTAAAGATTTAGGAAGGTGCTTCCACCTATTTGGAGTCCTCCAGGTCCAAGGCTCATAGCTCCCTACTAGGAAGTCTATGCCGAGCACGACTCAGCTCTAGTTAGCAGGTTACAAGGACTTAAACTGTTTTCCCAGAACATCACCTATATCCATCACTATCATATGCCCCAGTTACGGGCCCCAGTCACCGGGGACTCATTCCAAACCCTTCCACGTATCCCTTTGCGGAACAACCTAAATACCCAAGCACTCAGCTGCTCAAACTCAGCCCATAGGCCTCAGAACCCCTCAACAAAAACCAATTCGTTTCCCCAATACAAACATCTTAGTGCTGATTCATCTCTCACCTAAACCAAAGATCTAGGAAAAGGGATTTCTCATCCAAAAAAAAGCTAAAAATTTGTTCCCTAAACTTGGGGTCTTTCAACGACTTAAGAACTCTACTCAATAAGGAAAATAAAAAATTATCAGTTTTTTAACTTAATTTCAGTAAAAAATCATCTATTTTTTTACTTATTTTTCAAAGGTCTAATTAAGTTAAATCCTCATAAGGCAGTCTATTTCCTTAGAGAGTCTTTCTTCAAATTTTTTTATCCTAGAAAGGCCTCTATGTGTCATGTAGTAATAAGATTTTCTCTTATCTTCTTCTCCTCTCCTATTTTCTACTAAATTTTTTTCTTTCAATTTCTTTAATTTTCTGTTTATAATAGGCTTAGGTAGATCTGTTTCTTCTACTAGTTCAGTAAATGTTCTTTCTCCCTTTGAAAGCGCTAAAAGAACCTTGAGATCGTTTTTAAACCGTACATATGAATTATCCAATGGCATTTTAATAATAATTTAGATCTTATATTTAAAAAAGTTACCTAACCTAAAAATTAGTAACATAACTTTACCTAAAAATAAAACAAGACACACCCCACCAACCAAAAAGCTACAGCCCCCAAAAAACCAACCAAAACAAAAAACCAAACACATAAAACAAAAAACACAACAAAAAACAGTAAAACAAAAAACAAATTTCAAAAAACCCAGCAAAAATACTTTACTAAAAAAACCACATACAAAAATAAATATAAACATAAAAACAATTAAATTAAATAAATATATTTAACATTACTCTAAATAAACTACTTCCTTACCTTCCTTCTCCTTAGTCTTCAATTCTGAATTTGATATTAATTTTTTAATCACCTCTTCAACCTCCTCCGGCTTACCCAACCCCCAAAGCTGACTCAAATCTATTAGTTTACTCTTCTCAATTTCTTTCTCTCTCTTGATCCTTGCTTTAATTTCCTCTTTAATTTCCTCTTCTTTCATGTATATCAATTAATAAGATACAATTTCATCAATTTTAAAATAATCCATCAATGAAAATCAACCAAATTAAGACCTAAAAAAGCTCTCTACTAAAAAAATTAGTCCCTATTAACTCTTTACCAAAGAAATCACCTTTTTTATCTTAGTGGTTGAGAAGACCCCCTCCTAACCTCCGATTTTGATAGAGAGATGAATCCCCGTAATGCTAAAATGATCCTGTGTCTTAAGTTTTAGGTGTGAACAGGGGTTGTAGCAGAACCAAAAGCCCTAGACAGATTCAGGGCCCTAGTTACCAAGCCCACTGGATGACCCGGGAAAACCCCCAAAAAGCTTCCTAGATAAGGGCCGCCCGGGACTGAGAGGATTTAACAGCAGCAGGAAGTAAAACCCTTCGACCCTGGAAAACCTCTCCAAAATCTCTAATTTTGGAAGAGGAGGAAGTCACTCCCTAATTTAGGCGATTTATAAATTGAAGTAGTTCTAAATAATCGATTGGAGATGCATTATCCGTGCAGTGACTTACTCTCTGGAGGGAATAAGATTCCCTATAGGCCTTATCCCAAAGAAAAATTTGCCCAACATTAAGCTTATCTCATAAACCTAACAACAAGAGGAACTATTGCTCCAAGAAAGATATTAGATTAAAATCTAAGTAAAAAACCCATATACTAACTACACGCTGACCCTCTTATTCACTTTCGGTTGCTCCACACCAGACACTAGGCCTATACCCCCCAAAAAATGAGTTTACTAGCTTACCTACCTATTCACTTGCCCTGCACTCTCGATATAGAACCTAAAGCATTTATTTTATCCTCAAAGACATAGAATCGACTTTTGTCAAAAAAAAACATACAAACCAACCAACAGCAATTCAAGAACTAATTTTCTCTAACACTTAATTCTTTCAGGATTTAAGCATTCATCTCGTGACCTAAAAGCCACGAGTTTCCCGCCATCACATAAGTGAACTACCCCTACTAAATCAGAGATTTTGGAAAGGATCTTCTCAACCACAAAAGATAAAGATACTGAATAGATCCAAAGTTTTCCAACCCGGTGAAGTGACCCCTACCTAACTTCACATCTGTTCGGTGAGGAAGAGGGCTTCCTTGTGACCTTATCCTCGAAAGGGAGTTTGTTTTCCACGGTGCTTGTCTCATATACACCGTCAACAGGGAACCTATTGCTCTGAGTGAACTCTGGACTTAGGGAACAATTCCCATATATTAGCTACACAATGGCTCCCTTATTCACTCTGGTTGCTCCACACCTACCACTAGACTCCCTACTCCAAGAACTGTTTCGGGCTTACCTAGCTATTCCAATACTTACTTACCTATACATCTCTCGATGTAGGGTCTGAGGCTTTAGCCATTACCTCAAAGACGATGGGATTGCTTTTTGTTCATGAGGCAGGCAAACCAACCAACTGCCATTAACGCACTATTATTTTTTTTTATTTTAAAAAACATCGGATTCATCCCCTACCTATCAAAGAAAGGAAGAGGTCTTCCCCGATGAATAGATAAATATCCTCAAATTAAGAAAAGACAGATCAAATTTCCTAAAAACAAAAAATCCCCTCCTTGCATCAGAAAAACCATGAAGGAGACAACTCCAACCCACTTCCGAACCCTATCTTCCACTTATCTGATTCGCCTAAATAGATGGTAATCTTTTAAAAAAAGGAAGATCATCCTCTTCTGCAAAATATTCCAGTGTGTTTACTTTCCAGTTATTTCAAAAAAACAGATGCTACTGATATGAATGGTACTGAGCCGCAAACCCATCTTTTTTAGGGGATGGGTAAGGTGCCATATTCTTTTGGGGTTAAGGAAAGAAGACGTGAGTAAGTGTATAATACTATATGTATATATGCAGAGAGTTATGATTACCGATTTTCACCAGAAAGTCCACTTGCTTTAGCGGTGGGATGAATGGCAAGTTATTAATAAAAGCAAGAATGAAATTATATTCAGAGTTTCGGGTAAGCTCCGAGTCCTTGAAGCCGGTTGAGGGCGGTAGGACTGGACGGAATGAATCCCGTCTTGATGCTAAAGCCTCTATTCGGAAATCAGGGAGCACTACTGGCGGTGCTCTGGACTCCGGACCGTTGAATACTGTTCTCTGTATATCAAGACGGTTTTTAGGTATCGGAGAACCTGCAAAAAGACCCGTCTGTGGCGGGATGGTTTCATCGGTAACTCGAAACCCGGATGATACGGGTGAATGGATGAAACCCCACGAATTTATTCGTGGGAGGACGTCAGTATTAAAGAAGATCAATATGAATAGGGAGGAAGCCACTATTTCAATCTTTCAGCCGTGGTAAGAGAGAAAATTGAGAGATGAAGGAATAATATAACAACTAAAACTAAAACTAAAACTGAAGACACAATAGTTGCATATCAAGTACCTGTTTCTTCTAGGGTTACTAGGCGAAAAAGAACAATCCTAGAGGGGATAATCGATAGGTTTCCGAAGATGGTGCAGTTGCTTCCAACAATCTACTATGAAGAAGATATGGATTTTAGCGAGGAATCAATTACCCATAGTCGAAAACGGGTGAAGAAGTTGTTTTATCCAACTAAGAGCCGAAACAAATCCTATAATTGTAAAAGAGCTGTTCATGGCCATCATAGTCATTTCTACGACACTGCCATAACAGAATCCATACAGAAGTGGAGTAGCTTTAGAACATGGAAAGAGAAGAGAGAGAAAGCAGGAGAGAAAATAGGCAAAATTTTTCCAGACATTGAGCGGTATGCTCCCTTGTTCGACTCTACCATATTCTCCCTAAACCTAGAAAATGAATGGGTGACACTTCACACTGGGCGAGGCAAAGAAAACTTCCATGCACCTATTACTACCCAAACAAAGAGAGGTACAGAGGCTGAGATTCCAAAGTGGCTCTGAGCTACGAGAAAAAGGTAAAAAAGAAACGGAGATTAGGAGGGACTTGCAGAATAAGGGACTTGGTTCAGAGATACCTAGAATCGATTGGAGCTTTCGAAAAAAGAAAAAGGAGTGAGTAAGAGAAATTGTAAGTGAAGAAGTCAAATGGATAAAAAAACTAATAAGAGAAGGAAGAGAAGTGCATGTTTTTATTGATGATCTTTCATTGCCAACGCCACCTGACAAGGGCTTGTTGTCTAGGCGATTAAACTCTTTTCCTTATGCAGAGCTAAAGAACCAATTAAGGCATCGGTTGAAGAGAGAGAGGGGGCTCATGTCCACTTGGTTGATGAACATAACACATCAAAGACCTGTCCGAAGTGTAACTCTAAAGACACGGATAGACCCAGTCAGGGACATTTCAAGTGTTTAAGTTGTGGCTACACTGCTAATGCTGATTATGTTGGTGCATGAAACATTGTCGGGAGAGGAAGTAGCCAAGCCAGTATATCTGGTTTGGAGAGGGGCGGTACCCTGAATTGACAGGGTGAAGTGACCCCGCCCAGAAGGAATGCCCAAGAGGGCGTACAAAACTCTAACCTAGTATCCCACTTTGGGAAGCTCATCCCTTTTAAGGGATGAGAGGAGGTCACGAATAAAAGGATTTAACTTCCTTAACCAAATTTTGGGTAGATTATTCAACAAAGTACAATTTGTAATCACCTTCTTCAGCTTCTATAGCGTATATCATTCCTTTTCTTTCTAGTTCATCAAGCTTATTTTCAACTTCAAACTTAGGACGTCCTAGTCTCTGAGAGATCAAATCGGCCGAAACTGCATTTTCTTTATCTTGTTCTTTTAGTAACCGAAGCAGGTCTTCTTCCAAGCCCATAAAAAATTTCACCATGTCTAGATCTCTTCTTTATACTAAAAAAATTAGGTTCCCTGGTTATTAGAAAAACGTGACCTCCCCACCTACCTAAATCAAAGATCTAGGAAGATGCTTCCACCTATTTGGAGTCCTCCAGGTCCAAGGCTCATAGCTCCCTACCAGGGGTGTATGCCGAGCACGACTCAGCTCTAGTTAGCAGGTTGCAAAAACTTAAACTGTTCTACCAGAACATCACCTATATCCATCACTATCATATGCCCCAGTTACGGGCCCCGGTCCGGTCACTAGGACCTCATTCCGAGCTATTCCACGTATCCCTTTGCGGAACAACCTAAACACCCAAGCACTCAGCTGCTCAAACTCAGCCCATAGGCCTCAGAACCCCTCAACAAAAACCAATTCGATTCCCAAATACAAACATCATAGTGCCGACTCATCTCCCCTACCTAAAATCAGAAATTTGAGGAAGAGGATTTCTCACCAAATAAGTTAAATCAATTAATATTTTTATTAAAAAAGATTAAAGTTAAGTAAGCTTTTTCTATATTTTAATTTAGAGAATGAAAAATCCTAAAGAAACTGAATTATCTCAATATCCTAGTAAAAAAGTCTTTTTAACTAGTTTAGGAAAGATTAAAGCAGATCTTGTGATCAAGGACTGTAATTTAATTAATGTTTATTCCGGAGAGATACTAGAAGATATTGATGTAGCTGTTAAGAATGGAAAAATAGCTTATGTTGGGGAAGCAGACCATACAGTAGGTGATTTTACAACTGTTCTTGATCTAGATGGAGATTATCTGGCTCCTGGTCTATTAGATGGTCATGTTCATATAGAAGACAGTATGTGTACATTAACTAGTTTCACTAAGTCTGCCTTACCGTTAGGAACTACTGGAGTATTTATGGATCCTCATGAGATAGCTAATGTCTTGGGTCTTGAGGGAATTAAGCTGATGATCGAAGAATCAAAGAATGTTCCGCTTAGAACTTATATTACTATTCCTTCATGTGTTCCATCTACTTCCAGTGAATTTGAGACAAATGGAGGTAAAATTGGGCCAAATAATGTAAAAAAGGCGTTAGAATGGGACGAAACTATTGGTTTAGGAGAAGTGATGAATTATGAAGAAGTTATTTCGGGTGAAGATAAGTATCACCAGATGATAAAGGAAACAGTTAAAGCTAAAAAAACAGTTGAAGGACATGCTCCTGGATTGAGTCTCAAAAAATTGAATTCTTACATTGCTGCTGGGCCGTCTTCCTGCCATGAATCCACGACAAAAGAGGAAGGTCTTCAAAAAGTTAGGCTTGGTATGCACTTAATGATTCGAGAAGGATTTGCCTCTTTAAAGAACCTAAAGGATATCATAAAGATAATTACAGAAGACGAGATTGACACAAAGCAAATTTCGTTAGTGACCGATGATCGACATCCTAGAGATCTAGTTGAAGAGGGACATATGAATCATGTCGTTAAAAGAGCTATAGAGGAGGGAACAGATCCAGTAAAGGCCATACAGATGTCTACAATTAATACAGCAACTCATTTTAGATTAAACTATATTTTAGGAGGTATATCTCCAGGCAAATACGCAGATATGGTTGTTATCAGTAATTTAGATAAGCTCAAAATTAAAAAAGTAATGTTCAATGGTAAAATAGTTGCAGAAAATGGTAAGCTATCTACTTCGATAAAACCATTTGATTACCCAAAGAAATCGAAGAATACAGTCCATATTCCAGATAAATTAAATAAAAGAGATTTCGACATCTATTGTAAAAATGATTCCGAAGTAGTTGTAAGAGTCATCAAAGTAAACGAAGATAAACCGATTACTAACTCTATAGACGAAAAATTACCAACAAAAAATAACTTAATACAAATTCCCAATTCAAAAGAATTGTCTAAAGTAGCAGTTATAGAAAGACACAATAATTCTGGTGGGATGGGACTAGGTTTTGTAAAGGGATTTGGAATCAAAGATGGAGCTACAGCTTCAACAATAGCGCATGATAGTCATAACTTAATTGTAGTAGGTTCAAACGAGAAAGACATGGCAGCAGCTGCTAATATCCTACGAGAGATAAATGGAGGTATCGTAGTCGTTAAAAAAGGAAAAACCCTAGCAAAACTAAAACTACCAATAGCCGGACTAATGTCCCAAAAAACTGTAAAAGAAATCTACAAAGAAATGAAAGAGATTAAAAAAGCCTGGAGCAAAATAGGCTGTAAGCTACAATCTCCGCTTCCAACTTTAACTTTACTTGCTCTACCAGTCCTACCAGAACTAAGAATAACAGATAAAGGACTAATAAATTCATCAAAACTCAAAAAAACCCAACTAATAAAGAAAAAATCCTAAAAAACCGAATAAAGAATCAATTAAACAACAAGCTACAAATCAAAACAAAATTAAACCAAAAAATAACCAAAGACTCTACCAAGAAACAAAAAATATAATTTTAGCCAACTACAAATAAAAAAGTTAATAAACCTGCCTTAAATTATAACTAGCCCTAAAATAGCTATTCTAATAATAAACAGAATCCAATAAGAGACAAAATTAAATTAAAAAAAAGAGATAATGAAATTAGATTAAAGAAATAATAATCAGATCAAATTAAATCGAATGAAATCGACTTTAATCCTTTTTTATTCTTCTATTTTGTTGACTTTAACAGCCCTTGGGCCTCTATCTCCTTCTTCAGACTCAAAGCCAACTCTATCATCTTCTTTCAGAAATCCAGATTCGATGTCACTAGCGTGAACAAATAGATCATCACTGCCTTCATCTGGATCTATAAACCCATAATTCTTCATTCGACTAAAAAACTTAACTGTACCTTCTTCCATGATATACACCTCCTGAGCTACTGACACAAACAGAGTAAAAGACTAATTCCCTTTTCATTCAAGAAAAAACAGACCTACCCAAATTTGCGTAACAGAATACTCCTATTATCTTATAACTTAAATCCTCCTACAGACATATAAATATTCGCATACCTTAAATCCATTAAATCAACTCCAAACTCAGTTATTTTTAAACAAAAAATAATTAACACCCCTATTTAACATATTAACTACTAACACTAGGTAAAAAATTCTTTAACAAATTCATTTATGCTTATAAGAATAAAAGGCCCTACAAAAGCATTACATTAAAAAAATTTGATTTAACATCATGCTCTATCTTATTAGATACAATCAACATAGAATTATCTTAATGGTTGAGAAGCCCCCTTTTTAAAATCTTTGATTTTGGTAGAAGAGGGATTCACTACTCCTCTATAGAAAAACTAGGATATACCCAAGCCAAATATTTAATCAATTAGTTTCTTCAACTCTCTCTTTGCATTCTCTCAATAAACTCCAAGACCTTAAACCAAAAATGGGCTTAAACTCCTATCTAACTATTTGGTATAAAGCCTGAGACTTAGCTAGTTTTCTAAAGCCGTAAAATCGGTTTATAATGATTTAAGTTTTTAAATCAACTGCAAAACTTCTAGATAAAGCTATAATTACTTACAATTTTGTTTAATTTATTCTAAGACTATAGATACATTTTTATGTTTGATATGGGGGATTGCTTCTCAATTAATAAATACGAGAGAAAAAATTATTTTGATATGATAGATGTAATTTAAGTATATGTAGATATAGATATTTTTATTAAGTAAAAATCATCTGCCTATAGTTTCTTTGACCTCTAAAGTATCTTAACTTTGACTTCTAAAGTATCTTAAAAGAGATGTTTTCTTGTGAAAGTTTTAAATTTGTATTACTCATTATCTGGTAATACTAAAAAAGTTGCTGAGAGAATAAGTAGCACAGTAGAGGAATTAGGCCACGAGGTAAATACCGTTAAAATTACTGTTAATACTGATGCAAGTGATGTAGATCTTTTGGATTATGATTTTGTCTTTAACGGATCGGGTGTTTATCAGTGGCTTCCTGGAGAACCAATGATGGATCTGTTTGATGAATTAAGAGAGAGGTATAATGAAATTGGAGATATAAAGCCCGGAAGCCCCAAGAGAAAGGGGAAGATGGCTGTTGTATACTGTACATATGGTGGAGTGCATACAGGGAAACATGAAGCGACTCCAGCTGTCAAGTATATGGAACAGATGTATGACCATCTTGGGTTCTATATTTTAGATGAATGGTATATAATCGGAGAGTATCCTAATAGTTATGAAACAGCTTCCACTGAAGGACGACTAGGAGATATAAGAGGAAAACCAGGAGAAAAAGATTTAAAAGAAATAGAAGAAAAAACTAAAGGCCTATTTTCACAATTCAAAAATTGATTAAATTTCTACCAAAATAAGCTTCCTCTATTTAATAAACTGTTCCTATTTCAGTTGACTTTCGCTCGTGAATAAAAATACCTTTATCCAAATAACCTAAAATAATAAATTTTCGAAATGATTTAGGTTTTAATAATATTCAAACCCCGCTAATAAATAATTAAAAATGATTAATATGCTTAAAAACAGTTAAAATGTGTTAAAGTATATTTATAGCTTTTAAAAGGAGATAATGAAGAACTTCTCTAGGAATATGGATTCTAGGTGACCTCCTCAACTACCTAAATCAAAAGATTTAGGGAGGTGTCTTCTCAGTCAAATAGATAACCTTTACAGCAAGCCGTGGGGTTTTCTGCCTTACTCTACTACCAATTAATTGAAATCTTTTTATTTACTGAGATTAAAGAAAAGATAAATTTTTTAAATTGAAAAGTCATTTTTTGGGCGGTTTAGGGAATTTTTGTCTGTTTCCTGAAGTTTCATATATTTTTGATTTGTGATGAAATCGGATTTTGTGGTTAATATGTTTTAATGAGTAATTTGGTTTTTTGATATGTTTAAGTAAATATTGTATACTTGAATGTTTTTATTAGATTTTATTTTTTTTTGTCGTTTGTTTTTAAGTGGTTTTTTTGTTATATTAGTTTTTTAAGGGGAATGGTAATGAAAAAACCTATAAGTATTGTTTGATTTAATTACATATATGAGGACATAGATTAGGTGTTTTTGTATTTAATAGGATAGAGGAAGGAGTTAGCACTATATTATGAAATTAAATTTATTTAGTCATCTTGTTAATGGAATTAGAAGTAAAAAAGATGTTTCTTTGGAAAATAAGGAATTAGAAGAAGCAATTGATGGAGCTATTGAAAGAGCTAAAGAAGAATTAAAAGAAGAGATCAAAGAAGAAAAGGTTCGAAAAATTGTTAGAGATGTTAAAAGAGAAAGTAGATCTAGTACTACTAGAAGAAGTGTTCTTAAGGGTACTGGAGCTGGTGCTGCAGCTATATTAGCTGGTTTTTTAGGTATTAACAGGGCAAGTGCCAATACCTTGATCGATGGAGGATCCATATCAGATGGAGGGCCTAATGGTGCTGACGGAATACCAATTGATCTTCAAGATGTTGGAGAGATTGGTAGCTATACAAATCCAGCAGAAGCTCTATATACGGAACAAATATCACATGAACCTCCTCTTGGACAATATAGTTGGGAGGTACTGTATCCTCTTTATCAAGGAGCGGTTATAGCGCCAGATGGGCAAGTATTTCAAGGTAAAAGTGCAGCTCAAGATGCTATAGATTATTGTTTAACAAGTAATGTCTTTGGAACACTTCGATTAGGAGTGAACGAATATGATCCAGTAACCATAGAACCAGATAATATAGGGCCACAGCCATTGAAGGTGATTGGAGTAGGAAACAAAACTAAAATACTTTCTTCTACAAATAAACACGCATTAACAATTAAAGCTCCAACAGATACAGATTTCACTGAGCAACTTACATTCAGAGATTTCCAGGTGCGAGGTGATAATGAAGCCAATAATCCGGTGGATCTAATCCACATAAAAAATGAAAACGACAATAAAATAGCTAAAATAAATTTCTTTAATATCTTTTTAAATAAATCAAATAGAGATGCTATCCATCTAGAGGGAAAAAATTCTGGAAACAACATAAGAAAAGTTTATTTTCGCGGATGCGGTGGAAATTCTATAGGACGGTATCTGGTTTACGCAAACCAAGATGTTAATACTTTGGGGTTATTTGGTCTGTTTGGAGTTGTTGATTCAGACACTGCAGTTCATTGGGGAGGGAGAAATAGTGTTATAGTTACAGCTGAACTGGTTTCTTCATCTAATAGAGGAGTAGTATTTTCTTCTAGCTCAAGAAGAAACATATTAATTACTTCAACAGATTCAGAGATTATTGACAACGGATCAGAAAATACAGTTATCTCTTATTATGATATACATGGTCCTGGGTCACCAATAAAAAAATCAGGGGTATTAGATCCAATTACATTACATTCAAATGAAACGATTCAGGGCAGAGGAAGAGCCACTTTATATGATGGAGAAACTTCAGATCACGCAATATCTATAGATGGAAATAATATTACTGTTAAGAATGTAGCTGTTCAAACAACTGCTGGAGAAGGAAATAACTATGATGGAATAAACTGGGTGCCTAGCAAGACACAGAGAAATGGGATACTTGATGGGGTATATATTAGAGCCAGTGATAGAGATGGAATACGTATTGGGCCGGAGGTAATTGGAGGTACCGTGGCTAACTGTCAATTTGATAGCCCCAACATAGATGAAGATGCTATATACTGTAACGGTAGTAGAATAACAATTATTGGTAACGCTATATCAGAAGGATCAGGAACAATTAGATTAGGTCCAAATTCATCAAACTGCGTTGTTCTCGGAAATACAGGAGTATATATAACAGATAATGGATCAGAAAATATTACCAAGGATAATACTAGCTAATCTTTGATAAAACCAGAAATTTATATGACATAACATGGAAAAAAAGTTAAATAACCTAGGAAGAATCAAAAAATTAAATCAAGCCAAATTAATCCTATTATTAGTTATATTACTATCAATCGCAGCCCTAACTCTAACTACACCACAAGCAAATGCTTTATCTGAAGAAGATGTAACCATCTCCCCAGATGTGTACCTTCACCCAAATAATGCATCCTATTACCTAAATTACAGCCATCAAACTACCTTAAATTATTTATCAATTACCAAAGGAACAAATACAACCGTAGTTAGTGGCAGATACAACCTAACTATTCAGAACTCAGATATAAAAACTATAACATTCTATGAGGACCTAAAGATCAATTCAACAGATCAAGTAAAAGTGATAATTAAAAAATACACGAAAAATCATATTAAATGGAGTTTTAGCCAAAATACCGGATCTGCAACAATTGAAATAAATAACCTAAATAACCAAAAGTATTTGCTACAAAGAGATAACCAATTAATAGATATTATAAATATAAGCAACCATAAGTTCAGTTACACAGAAGAGAATTGGAGTAAACACAACTACACACTGATCACAACAGATACAACTAACAATAGTGAAAGCTGGAGAAAAACTATTTACAGCTACAATGTAAACTCGACAACCAAAATTAACCATACTTCAAATAAGCAATTAAAAGACGTCGTTGTTAAAGTTGATTTACCTAGCCAGATACAAGAAATAGAAAGCGTAAAATACATATCTGACAATGTAACAGAAAAAAT
Source organism: Candidatus Methanohalarchaeum thermophilum (assembly GCA_001914405.1). Classification (GTDB taxonomy): domain Archaea; phylum Halobacteriota; class Methanonatronarchaeia; order Methanonatronarchaeales; family Methanonatronarchaeaceae; genus Methanohalarchaeum; species Methanohalarchaeum thermophilum. The sequence continues at coordinate 205,245 of MSDW01000001.1, read as the reverse complement.
TAGTTATATCACTACATCTAATTCAGAAGAAATATATACTTTCTTCAATTCATTAAAAAGAGATATAAAACATACAATATTAGTACAAGCACACAAGTTTGAGGTTAATCCCAAAGAAACAGAAGTAACTGTTTTAAAAAGTTATATAGAAAAAAGCCCTAGGTGCATATTAAAAATAAGCAACCTTACAGAAATAGATAACTTAGTATTAAACTTCCCCCACCACAACCTAACTAATTACAAAGTACAAGGAGAAGCAGAAGATAAATGGAAGAACATCAAGTTCGACAGACAAGGTAATCACAAAATAAAGATATCTCAAGTAGAATACAAGAAATTTAACAGCGATACAATAACCTTAAAAATAACAGAAGCCGATAAAGAAACAGATAGAGAACAAGGAATAAACATACCCATACAGAACCTAATAAAGAACATCATAAGTGGCCCACTTTTACTTATTGCCTTCATACAACTAATAATTGCCATATTCGTAGTTCTCCTAGTCTTCCTACTAATAAAATCACGAGAAGAAGAAAAATGAAAACAAAAAGATAACCCCAATAACCAGACATATACCCCAAAAAAACTTAAACCAATAAATAAGCTAAAGTATATACCTAGCTGGTATTTCAAAAAACAAAGATTCCTAAAAACCATTTAAACTTAAAAAACCACACGAAGAGCCCAAGTTTCTTCCACACTTATATTTCTAATTAACCAAAATAAGAAAGATCCACAATTTTTGTACATTCCAATTAATTATCAATACCAAAACACAGCTAAATCTTAACTATACCAAAAAAATAATGGGTGACCTCCTCACCTACCTAACTCAAAGATCTAGGAAGGTACTTCCACCTATCTGGAGTGCTTCAGGCTCCAAGGCTCATAGCTCCCTACCAGGGGTGTATGCCGAGCACGACTCAGCTCTAGTTAGCAGGTTACAAAAACTTAAACTGTTTTCCAAAGACATCACCTATATCCATCGCCATCATATGCCCCAGTTACGGGCCCCGGTCCGGTCACTAGGACCCCCGATCCAAGCCCTTCCACGTATCCCTTTGCGGAACAACCTAAACACCCAAGCACTCAGCTGCTCAAACTCAGCCCATAGGCCTCAGAACCTCCCAACAAAAACCTATTCGATTCCCAAATACAAATATCATAGTGCCGATTCATCTCCCCTACCTAAAATCAGAAATTTGAGGAAGAGGGATTTCTCACCAAATAAGTTAAAATGAGAGAAAATAAGAAAAAAGAGTCGAACTCTCTTTTAAAATGGGGCCGAAGGGATTTGAACCCTCGATTGACGGGTCTCTTCAGGTCAGTGCTCCAACGGATCATCATTCCTGACCTCGTCAGGTCAGGGTCAGTAGACCCGTTGCTCATCATACCGCTGGAGCCCGTCGCCCCTCCTGACTAGGCCACGGCCCCACAAGCAACTTATTTAGTTATTTGTACAGAGTGACCTCTTCACCTACCTAACTGTTGGTTAGGAGGGTGCTTCCTTCTATTCGTCCGTATCATCTGGTTTTCGGACTACCGAGGGAATCTATCAGGAACGTCCTGATAGGGTGGAACGTCCACCTTTTTGACGGTTGCCACCTACCTCACCAACTTGATGTACAGAGGTCAGGTCAACGGTAGTGGCTTCGAGTACGGTCACGGTACTCCCGATGCCAGAAGAGGCTTTCTTCGTTCAGGAGAGCTATTCATTCTCCCCTGCCCTAAAGCTCTCCACCAGCTTGGAGAACTAGAGGCTTTCCGGCATCCCGTTTCGTATCCAATGCATCTGTCTTTGGATATATAAAACTACCCCAATTCATCACCCACCTAAACCAAAAGATTCAGGAAGGTGACTTCTTGGGCAAAGAGTTAATTAAAATTTCGATACCAAAAAAACCTTACATCACTAGATAAGACCCCTTATTGAGCAATTAAAAAAGATTTTTATGTTTATTTTTATAAATTTTATTTTTTTATTCTTAATTTATTCCTTTAATGGCCTTTAATTTAGTCTAATTTAGAGGGAAAGGAGATTAGGATTTTATTTTTTTGGGTTAGCTTTTATTTTTTTATTTTGATTTTCTTATTTTTATACATAGTTAGCGGTTTTTTCTCTTTTAAGTAGATAAATGTAATAAGCAGCTAGAAGTGATTTATATTCATGTCTAATTGAGGTTAGATTAATTAGGGTTTGATAAAATGACTGAGATTCTTGTAAAACCTGGTGCGTGTAAATTTGAGACAAAGATTAAGGCCACTATTAAAGATAAAAAAACTAGGGAGATGGATGTGGAAATAGAATCAGAGTGTAAGGATGTAAAAAAACTTTCTAGGAGTCTTAAGAACATAAATTCTTTAGAGGTATTGGACAGTAATTTTATAGATAATGAAATTTACAAGAAAGCCGACAAGTACTTAGAACATGTAACCTGTCCAATACCATGTGCCATACTCAAAGCCATAGAGGCTGAAGCCGGTTTAGCATTAAAAAAGGATGTAAGGATAGAGTTCAAGAAATAATAACTATTTAGTTAAGTGATCATTTATTCACTCTCTTAGGAAGCAGGATACTCCCATATTAACCTCCCTCAATTCATAGGTTTATAGGATGTATATTTGTGACCTCCTCACCTACCAAAATCAAGATTTTGGAAGGTGCTTCTATCCATTCACAAGACCGGTATCCGAGATTAGTGCCTTGTTGCACGATAGTCTTCTAAGGCGAACACGGTTCGCCATTCCTTGCAGGTTCCCAGGGCTTACACTTGTTTTCAGGACTCATCACCTGTATCCATCACTATTTTCTGCCCGGGTTTGGGGTTCGGTCACTTGAACCCCGTTCCAAGTCTTCCCACGTATCCATTGCGGAAGAGCCTATTGCCCAAACACTCGGCTGTTCGGACTCGACATATAGACTTGGAACCTCTCTAAGCAATGGGATATTTTGTTTCTCTACTATCTAAAACAACCCCAATTCATCACCCACCTAAATCAAAGATTTAGGAAGGTGACTTCTTGGTTAATAGGTTAAAACTATTGATCAAAAACTCTTTTTGTGATTATAGTAAACCACTTTATTTGACATTGTCAAGAGAGATAGTGTAAATTCTATGAGACATATTTGTTTATAAAACGGTATCTTGTGGATATCTGCTTTTATGGTCTTTGAGATATTTTTTAAGGATTTTGAAGCTATTATTTTTTAGTTACAAAGAAGATGAGAAATTTATTGATGTAATTGTAGTTTTGTCTTGGATCTGGTTTATTTTAGTTTTAAACCTATTTCAGGTTTTAATTCTGTCACAGTTCACCTTCTTAATAATTATTTCTATATAAATAGAAGATAAAAGGTTTTTATTTAATAAAGACCTTGTTTTTTTATTTTTTGTTGTGTATATTGATTTTATCTATTTCTAGCTGGTTTATTTTGGTCTAATTCATTGAATATAGACTTAAGTTGATTTATGTTTTTAATTTCGAAGTTGTTTTTACATTCGTTACATAGTGTTAGGATGTTGTATATTCCGAGTTTTTCTTTCGTTAGTTTTATTATTTGAAGAAGCCACCAGTTATTTGCTTGTTCAATAGGCCTTGTTTTTTTACATTTATAACAATTCAATTTCTTTATTTCAGTTAGGTTATATCTCTGGCCGAGTTTTTCTAGGCCTTTTAATTTTTTGTTTTCGATTTTTTGGGCGCAATTTGGACATATTAGGGCTATGTCTTTTATTTCTTTTCCTTCTGGCTGTGTTAGTTGTAGTTCAAACCAATTTAGGTCTTCATTGAATCTTTTTTCACATCCGATACAGTATAATTTTTTACTGTTCTGTTCTTTGTTTTCATTCTCATTTTCTCTTTTAGCTGGTTTGTTTTTATCTGTTTTTATTTGATTTTTCCTTTCTTTAAACATCTTTTTGATGCTATATTTATCTGGAACTGGTTCAAATAGTTCCTCTACTAGTTTATTGAATTCTTCATTTTGGCTATATTTTAACCTGAAATAGACTTCATTATTAGATAGATCTCCGTTTATTTCTTTTTTAATATTCTTTGCATTCTCTAATTCATTGTACATTGAGTTCGTACATATATAGAGGGAAATAAATTCTTTATCGTCTTTTGATTCTATTTTTGAGTTAATTTCTCGTTGTTTGTCCCATAACTTTTCTCTTCCTTTTTCTTCAAGCCAATTGATTTCTTCTTCACTTAATTTATCTTTAAAATTAATTTTGGGCAAATTTCTTCCTCCTTATCTTATTCTTTTTGTTTAATTTCATTATACCATTCTTCATGGTGATTTTTTACATTTTCTTCTGACATCCATCCGGTTGCCATTGATTTTATGAAAGGCCAGGATGAGGGGATTATTGCAGCGGTAATCACATGAACCACCAGGAGAAGTGATCCTATTAAGGCAAAAGTATCGTGAAGTAAGTTAGACCAAAATAGGAGAGGAGCTGTCCAAGAAGGAGTTGTTGGACCTACCCACCAAATATGAGCTCCTATCTTGAATATTCCGGTAATTACTATTATACCCACTATAATACTCCAACCAACATATTCTATTCTTTCAATTGCTTCATATTTATCCTCTTTTGGTCTATCTGTTAATCCAATTAGTGATAGTGTTTCTTTTATTGATTTGGATAAATCACCACTTCTAGGAAGTATTTTATGGCTTTTTTTTCTTAAATGATAGCTTAGGTGATATGAAATTGCGAACAAGAGGAATAATATCCCTAAAAAGTGTAGGTTAAATAAAAAGTTCACCATTTCAGCTGAGCTTACTAAACGAGGGATCAATAGGTAATTAAATACAAAATCTTCTAGTAAATGTGTTCTAAGTCCTAATAGTAATCCAGTTACTGCTAGGATTATAAAACCAAAGGCATGTGACCAATGATCAATAAAACTACCTATTGGATGTCTCAATATTTTACCATTTTTAGATAAAACATCGAGATCTTCTCTAATATAACCAAATAAGATACCTTCGATAACTGCAACGGCTAAAAGCCAAATGAAGCTAGTATTAAAGATTAAGATATCTTGGTTGGATAAACTTAGTACCCAAAAATATCCGCCGGTCAAAAAAGCAACAAGAGCAACTAACACTAATAGCCTGGCATAAATCCCTGTATTGGCTTTGATATTATTTAATTTATTATTTTCCATCAACAACACCAAATTAGTTTTTTACTTAAATTTATACTTTCCTTTCATAGATCATAGGCGATCTTAGGTTTATTGACCTATCTTTAAATGCTTTTAATTGACTTAATGGAATTAATAAAGTTTTTATTTTATTTAATTTTCTTTGTTATTTAAATTCATTTTTAGGTTATTTTTTGTTTTAATTTGCTTTTAAATCATTTTGTTTAATCCTACTTCTGATACTAATTTCTTGAAATGTTTTTTCAGGTTTTTTTCATCTAGGTACCTTGAGGTTATTAGTAGATGTTTTGCATCATATTCTTCCCAGCTATCAGCTAATATTTTTATACCTAGTTCTTCAGAATTTTCGTACAAGGGAGTTCCCGGGTAAGGTGTAGTGAAATCTAATATAAGGTTTGCTCCAAGGTCTTTAAGTTTTTTCATGAAATTAATAGTTTCTTTAATTGTCTCTGCTGTATCTTCTGGAAGAGGATACATAAATGTCACATTTATATCCATTCCTTCATTAATCACCTTTTTGACGGCTTCTAGGATCTCATTTTTCTGAATTCCCTTATTAATTGAATCCAAGATTCTTTGTGACCCTGATTCTGCACCAACCAAGATCGTTGAGCACCCAGCTTCAGAAACCTCTTTAGCCATTTTTTTAGTTAATTTATCTACTCTAGTCGTAAATGTCCATTTCCAGCCAAAAGGTGGGCTTATCTTTTTTAAGCCATCTGTTAGTTCATATAATTTATCTTTATCTATCGAAAATGTGTCATCCATGAATTTAATAACTCTAATATGCTGATATGAGAATAGTAATCTTTCTATCTCTTTCAGGATATCTATTGGGTCACGTGCAAAATAATCTCGTCCTCTATAGGTTGGTACATTACAGAAACTACAGTTGTTTGGGCATCCTCCCCATGCCGTTCTTACTATTCCTGGAAAATCGTAGAATTTCATTGGAGCTAAGTCTCTTGAAGGATAAGGTAGTTCGGTGTTTTTTTGTGGTGGATTAGGCGGATTTGAGATTAAATCCCCGTTTTTCTTCAAGGCCACTCCTTTGATCTCGGTGTATTCTGAAGTTGATTTATTGTTTATTGCATCAACTAGTTCCAGTATAGCGTATTCTCCTTCGCCTCTAACACAGAAATCGACTGTTGGTTGTTTTAAGACTTCATTGTACATTGCTGTTGGATGAGGGCCTGAGAGAAAAGTCTTAATTTCACTGTTTTTTCCTTTAATATATTTAGTTATATCAAGTGCGTTTAAATATTCTTCAGTTCCAGTAAAAACTCCTACTACTCTAGGTTTTTCTTTTTCTAGAATTCTCTCTAATCTCTTCCTCTTAAATCCTCCAGCAACATTAAAATCAATAAAGGAAGTCTTATATCCTTTTTCCCGTAGAACTGAAGCAGCATATAAAGGAATAAGTGGGGGACTGGCCCATGGATGGGTGTCCGCCACCGGATCTTTAACTGGTGATTTTGCTAAAAGAACATCAGTCATTTTTTATACTAATCTACGATTTTCTTTATACTTTATTTAATACTTCTTTGCATTGTTCGAACCTTTGATCCAGTAAGGGTTTAATCGAATTTAGGTTATTCATATAACTTTCATCTTCTTTTAACCGACTTTGGATCCCATAAGCGAGTTTTTTGTCGTTCAAAGTATTTTTAATCCATTCAACAGTTTCATTGAGATCTATATATGTTATTCCTCCTTTTTTATTGGTTTCAAATGGATTAATCCCCTTATTCACTTCTAAAAAATTCACTAAATTCTTCAACGAATATATTGATTTTTTCTTATCTCCAGTCATTGAGGTCATTTTGACTGCTTCAAGTCTCTCTTCAAATCCAACTTCCCGCATTATTTCTTCGGCCTTTTCCTTACTAGGTTTCTCAAGTAATTTGTTTTCAGACATCTTTTTTATCCTTAAATTTTGTCTTTTTCCTCTAATTCATCTGCCACATAACCAAGATCAAGTTCCTCTAAGTTACCTCTGGTTGGTCTTCCTGTTTCAGTGTTCCATCCCTCAAATTCGTAGTAACGGTCTTTCCAGCTTTCAAATTTATCCCTATCCAGAGTTCTTCCTTTACCATTCTCCCATTTCCATTCACCGTTTTGCTTTGAAGAGACAAAGTAAGGTGCTTTTTTAGGGACTTCGTATACATAGTCGGCAAATTTCTCCATATCCCTATGTCTTCCTTGTAAAGCCCAAATACTTCTATCTAGGTTCCATATTCTTTTACCTATATTCATACCGTCTTTGAACGAGATGTTTCTGCCAGTAACTGCGTTAAAGAATTTTGGTTCAGCTTCAGGCGTGAAACCTTGGTTCGTTGGGCTGTTACTTGGATTATGGAAATTAGGGAAGAACCAATCACAGTATTGCACGGATTGTTTCCAAGATCTTGAATAATATCGTTGCCAAGCTATTGTTTTAACCATATCCTTAGAGTATATATTATCTTCACCAAAATCAAACATCGATTTATTACCTTCAAAGGGTACAACGGCATTTGATACATTATCGACAACTTCTTCGGCATCAAAAACAGGATCTAAACCAAGCATAGTGCTAACTTGTGGTATCCAATGTATGTCCCAGTTAAATCCGTGTTCGTTTATGTCCCTAGATCCTAGTATCGAACCATATGGCCAGTTTACCTCTATTCTTGGGTCATAATGCTGAGGATATCCCCAGTTAGGTCTCTGCAATAGTCCTGAAGAAAGATCCTGCTCTAGTCTACCCCATTTTTCAGCTGCTCTAACAACTCCTTCGGATAAATCATCGCCTATTCCTTCTCTACTAGAGATCTTATTCAATAAAGCTCTTATAAATTCCATTTCACCATATTTTTCAAAGGGAAGATCCGTTTCGACTTCGCCGTTCTCTCCTAAAAAACCCTGTTTATAGAGATCGTAGAGGTACTTGTGGCCTGTTGTAGATATTGGATAAACATTTATACCATGTCTCTGTGCCAGATTAGCAGATTTGTATCTTTCTTTCGGTGATTGGCCTCCATACATTACAACTTCAACACAGATTGATTCACTTCCGTATCCACTTTCGGTTCTCATCCTACAGTTTTTAGGACAACTTAGGCAGCCTTGAGGCCTCGCTGGCTCTACTTTAGGCCAGAAACCCATTCCACTGCCAGGTGCATCAGTTATAAATGAAAAACCTGGAAAACTTCCATAATCCAATGGGTGTTCACATTCTGGGTCCTCTTCATCATATTCGTAATTTTCGTGTATCCACTCACGAGCCTTCATTAAAGCATTTGGATCAGCCACTTCAATACTATTCGTACCCAAAACACTTATCGCTTTAAGGTTTTTGGAGCCAAAAACACCTCCAAAACCTCCTTGGCCCGCTGCATTTCCTGCTTCATGGATTAAAGCCCCTATTCTAGATTTTTTTTCTCCTGAAGGGCCTATTGCTACTACAGCCGGTTTTTGTGTTGTTCTACCATCGTCTCTTCCTCTATCTTTTTGATACCATTCTCTATCCTCTGGACTGTTAGAAGGATTACCGCTGACTTCTTTCCAAATCTCTTCCTGAGTTGAATAGGTGTCCATTCCCCAAAGACCATCTGCATCCTCAAAAACGACATCTTCATTTACTATGTTGATCCAGGTTGGTTTGTCTGCTTTTCCTTCTATTACGATTCCATCGTATCCGGCGTACTTCAACATCGCCGAAAATCTACCACCAAAATTACTTCTAGTAAACCACTCAGTCGGATAAGGCTGAGGCCCTAATCCCTGTACCTCAGTTCTACCTCCCGCAGAAGGTGCTAAAGTACCAGAAAGAGGAGAGGTCATCAAAGTAATTACATTTTTAGGATTAAAGGGACTGATAGTTTTATCTTTTACTGCATCAAAAAAGATAGCCGAACCGATTCCATGTCCACCTAAAAATTCCTCATAATCCGATGTAGAAATCGTTTTCTTCTGCTTATTAGTTAAATCCAATCTTAAAATTTTACCCATATATCCATTCATTTTTACCACTTACTCCACAGGAAAACCTAATTCCTTCCACTTACTACTTCTCAAATTGACTTTGTATCCTTTTTGTCCGATTTGTACGGGTATTTGGTCTGTTGTTTTTATTGCGTTTACTGGGCAGATTTCTACGCATGCTTGTTTGCCGTCTGGTCCTCCGTTTTCTTCCCAGTGTGGTGTGTCTATGCATAGGTCGCATTTTAGGCTGTATTCGTCTTCGTGGTTCCATGCTGCTCTGGCTGGGTTATTTATTTGATCGCACGCCTCTATACATCTCTGACATCCAATACACTTTTCCTCATCAACCAACCTAACATTACCATTAACCTCATCAACAGACAAAGCACCAGTAGGACAAGCAGCAACACACTCCGGATACTGACACTGCCTACACTGCTCCTGCACCAAATCATCTGGGAATCCTGCTAATGGATTTTCAATGACTTGGATCCGGGAGAGGGAGAGGTTTTCCTTGCCCTCATGGACTAGGGAGCAGGCGAGCATGCAGCTTCTACATCCTGCACACTTTTCTCTATCAACCAATAGATAAGCCTCTGACGGTGGAGCTTCCACCATTGACTTTAGGTTCTCAAATGTTCTGCCCTCTACTTCTTTCATGAGGTCAGTGGAAGAGCCTAAAGCAAATCCTGCTACTGCTGCTCCTGCACCTCCTGCAATTCCCTTTAAAAAATCTCTTCTATTAACCATCTTTTTCCTATACCTCATCCTTATCATAAATATGCACTTTTATAAATTTGTTGAAGAAATATAGCAATGAAAAAACCTTATTATTTTAAAAAACTCATTAAATTCCTTTAATTTTTAAATATATTTTCTTTTTTTCTTAAATTTTTAAGGAAAAAACCGCTAAACTTAATAAAAAATAATGATAATTAAAAAAATAGATCTAAAAATTCATACATAAGAAAAAGAATCTAAGTATTAGAACAAACATCAACCTACAACCTAAAAAGAAAAAAAGATTAAAAAAAGAGATAAAAACCAAAATGAAAAAAGGTAAACTAGACGAAAAAGACCTCGAGATTTTAAAAGTACTCGAAGAAGAAAAAGACCCTACAAACAAAGAAATAGCCAAAAAAACAGGAATGAGCCACACAACAGTAAGCAACAGAATCAAAAAAATGAAAGACCTAAGAATGCTTCCCTCAATAGATTACAGCGAATACGATTTTGTCCTAGGACTACAACTCATAAAAACAAAAAACAAAAAGGGAAGAGAAAAAGCAATCAAAAAACTCTTGAAATGCCCCAGAACAATATTTGTCAGCCGTTTCTTCGCAGAATATGACATAGTATCCATCTTCATACTTCCAAACCAAAAAGTAATAGAAGAAGGATGCTGCGAGCACTTTCCCCTAGATTCATCCGAAATAAGCGAATACGACCTCGTACTAGGAGTAAAACCACTAAAACCCCAATATTTACAGTACATTCCAAATAAGGGAAACAAAACTACTTCACCATGTGGAATAGACTGCACTACATGTAAATTACACAAAAAAGAATGCCCCGGCTGTCCCGCAACCAAACACTTCGATACCGAATACTTCTCCAGATGCTAAAAGAAAAGATCAAAAATCTCTTATCTAACTAAGAAAACCTAAAAAGAAAAAATTAAAAAAGTAAAAAGGAAGAATTCTTAAATCAGTATTAATCTCATCAAAGTTCCTATTACAAATACCGTTACTATCATTATTACCGTAGATTTAAGTAAATCCCGAATACCTAGTTCTTTGAGCAATGTTGCGAAAGTCGCTGCACATGGAAAGTATATCGTTAACATTGTGGATGCTATCACAAGCTGCATAGGGGACATACCTAGTCCTAAAAGCATTCCCATGGCAAGATCCTTTCTCAAAAAACCAACTACTAAAGCCGAAACTGCTTCCTTGGGAAGCCCAAATAGATTAACGATTATAGGAGCTGTAATGCCTGAGATAAAATCAAGAAAACCTAAGAAATACGCTAAATTAACTAAAACAATTCCTAAAAATAGATATGGAACTGCTTCTTTTATGAACCATTTTACGCGCATGTATGTCTTCTTCAGAACCGTAACCAAATCTGGTTTACGATAAGGAGGGATCTCCAAGAAGATCTCAGGGCTTTCACCCTCAGTCAAATTATTCAAGATCAAGCCCATTACAAGGTAAAGCAGCGCCAAGGTGATGAAAACTATAAATATGTATTGCATGCCGAAAGGCCCTAAAACCCCAAAGATCATCGCTGTCTGCGCCATACAAGGAATTGATATCGCCAGCAGAGTTGACGATATAAACCTCTGTTTTTCACTTTCAAGTGTCCTAGTGGCAAGTGCACCAGGCACATTACAACCCAGCCCCAGGAAAACTGGAATTATTCCATAGCCGTGCATCCCAAGCTTGTGAAATACATTATCCAGTAATGTACCTAGACGCGGTAAGTACCCTGAATCCTCTAAAAGCGAGAGTGTAAAGTAAAATGACAGGATATATGGGAGAACTGCTCCAAAAGGAACAAATATGCCTGTCGTTAACAGACCCATTGACTCCATAAATGCTATCTTTCCATCTATTAAACTACCAATCAATATGTCAAAGAGAAAACCTCTCCCCATTAAATCTGCGAGCCCCAATATTAAAGGAGAATATATTTCATGGAAGAAAGGCTCAGTTACATTCCCTATTAGCCATTCACCTATAAACCTTATCAATCTAAATGTTAAGTAAAGAACTCCAAGAGCTATTGGTATCCCAGTTAGAGGCCTAATAGTTGCCTCAGAGATCCTCTCTCTTATTGTATGTTCTTTATCCTCAATCTCCTGTACATCTTCAATAATTTCTCCAATCTTAGCCCATTTCTCATCAGATGTATGTTCTTCAAATTCAACCGTTTCTAATTCACTAATTTTTGATGTTAACTCTTTAAATCCCTCACCAGTTAGAGCAACTGTAGGAACCACGGGAACCTCTAAATCTTCCTCCAGTGCATCCAAATCAATAGAAATCCCTCTATGCTTCGTTTCATCCCACATATTTAATGCAACAATAACCGGAATATCTTTCTCAAGGAGTTCTAAAGTAAGATATAAATTTCTTTCGAGATTTGTAGCATCTAATACATTTATAACTATATCTCCTTCTTCAACAAAGTCTGATGCTATTTTTTCAGCTTTTGAATCAGGGGAAAGAGAGTAAGTTCCTGGAACATCCACTATTTCGTATTCTTCTTCATCGATCTTAGCATATCCTTTTTTGTAATCTATCGTTGTCCCTGGGTAATTTGAAGTAATAACCTTTGCCCCAGTTAGCCTCGAGAAGAATACGCTCTTTCCTACATTAGGATTTCCCACAAGCAGTATCCTCTTCACGGATTATTTCTCCATGTATATTTTTTTGGCCATGTTTCTGCCTATTGTTAGTTTGCAGGATCCGTTTTCTATGACTACGGGGCCGTGAGGTTGTTTTGCTATAACTCGAACCTCTTTACCTACCATTACTCCTCTTTTTTTCAGGCGTCTTTGAAACTCCTTTCCCCCTCTAAGTTCAACAATCTTTCCTTTCTCACCAGTTTTAAAAGACTTAAGTGTTTTTTTCATCATTAACCCCACTATAAAAACTATATTACCAAAAAAAGCCTAGCAGCACTCTTCAGGATGAAAACCATTTTCTGAGTAGAATTCGAAATGCTTTACCCAAGTAGGGCCGTCTTTTGGGCATTCTCTTATAAATCTTGAAAACTTTTTAAGCTGTTCAACTGTTTTTCTGTCCAGTCCATGTTCAGCTTTACAGGCATCTTTTTCAGCTATTTCTTCCGGGACCCCGATCGCCGTCAAGAAACATTTTATTGCATTATGAGTTTCTTTGACATCTCTAGCTAATCTCTCACCCTCATCTGTTAACTTAATCCTTCCGTACTTTTTGTAATCAACGAAACCTCGCTGATCTAGTTTTTGCATCATCTCCGAAACACTTGGTGGCTGTATATCTAGCTCTTCGGCCAATTTCTGTGTTCTAGCCTCACCATCTCTTTCAATAAGGTTATATATTGCTTCCATGTAATCTTCTACGCTTTCGCTCGTCATAGTTGCACCTTAAAATTAACCCTACTACTGAACCAGACAAGAGTAATATTATGCCAGCCTAACTTCAATGTTTCCTACAAAAAACAAAAAAACCCATCACCAAACCCAAGACCAGATCCACCAAAAAAAAGAAAAAACCCAAAAAAACCCTCAAAAGCCCGAAAAAATGTAAATCCACTACATTCTAACTCAAAAAAATGACATAAAATAACTCACTCCCTAAAACAAACAAGGTCCCGTGAAGTGACCCCACACCAAAGCTGTGAGGCTTCCCCGTGCCCTCCTTCCCGTGAAAAAGAGTTTATTTCACACCAGACCTCTCTCATCCACCTGATCAACAGGGGAACTTGCGCTCCGAGGAAAGAATTGGATCAGGGCTAAAGGCAAAAATACCACTACATTAGCTACATAATCGCTCCTCTTATTGCCCAATAGATGCTCCACACCAACCACTACAACCTACTCTAAAACTGTTTCGGGTTTACCCAGGGATTTTTTGGGCAAATTGAACCAATTTAGGTGGCCACGTAATTTATTCAAGCCAGAACACCTAATAACCAAACCTAAAGTAGTCCAAAAACCAATCAAGTGTTGGTAACGGCAATCATCCCCACAACATAGCCGCGGGATTTTCTGCAATACTCTACTATAAAACCCTTACACACAGAAGAGATTGAATCTTTACACAAAGCCCCCCCATTACACCTAAACCAACAGAAAACTCCTACTAAAAATTAATTAGTTCTTTCCTATACTCCTAGATTTTTTATTTAAATTGAAATTCATTCCATGCCCTAAAAGACAGTAATTTTCTTCCTTAATCTCTATTGAATTACTTATTAGTTTTTATCTTATTGATCTGATCTAGGTTATTAAAGATTAATAGTGCTGCCTTACAGATTGCTTCTGGTAAATTATTACTTTTTACATTACTGGATAAATAATTTAGACTTATTGGCTGCCCCTTAATCATTTTAACTCCGCTTACAATTTTTTCTTCTTGGGAAGAAACCATATCTATTCTCCAGCCGCCTTCGTTTAATTTTTCAACTACATTCCAGGCTGCAGATATATCTCTAGAGTAAAATCCGTCCTCTCCATTCATAACCTTCTCTTTTATTTCATTATCCAGTCCCCTTCCAGATTCCATATCAAGAATTTCATTATCCTTCATTTCATGTTACCATCCTAATTACATATTTAATTTTATTTATAAGCCAATAGATTAAATGAATTTTTTTACCATTTTTTGTTTTTTATTAGGAACTCATTTCTGAACTCTCCATAGTATTAGGATGAATGCCATGTTGATGAATGCTTTGGATGGCTTTGACCAGTCTTTCATGTCTAATTGTTATTCTCTTGAAGGTTTTTAGCCAGGCGAAAAATCTTTCAACAGGCTTTCTATCATTGTAGGAGTCTTTATCAAACCTGATCGGCCTTTTTTCACTTTTTTGTCTTTCTTTTCCTCTTGCTCCTGGGAATATTACTCTTTGATGTTTCTGTTTCTCAGATAGTCTCTTATTTTCTTTTGTGTCGCAGGGTTGAGTCGGCTAACATCTCTTCCCGGTCTTGTCCTCGGCCCAGGCTCCTGTTTTGATCTCTTATATCTTTAACAGTTTCTTCGACTTGAATAGCTTTGAATCATGATTGTTGTCCCTCCATTCCTGGATAGCTTTATTGAGAGAGGTAAACCGATTTTTTGTGGTTACGGGCATGGATTTTAGGGGTCTTTTTTGTGTTTATCTTGGTGGTTGAGAAGACCTCTTCCTTATCTTTTGATTAGGGAGGGGATGAATCAACCTATAAGGATTAAATGACTCCGTGTCTTAGGTTTTGATGTGAACCAGGCAGGGGCGCGGCCAAAGCTAAAGCCCGTGGACAGATTGAGAGTTCTGGTTACCAAGCTCGCTGGCTTGGGCCAGGGAACCTCCCCATAGAAAGCTTCCTAGATAAGCGCCGCCCAGGACTGAGATTGGATGACAGCAGTAGGAAGAAAACCCCTTTGACTCTGGAAGCCCCCTCCAAAATCCCTTGATTTTGGTAAGGAAGGAAGTCACATCCGTCGTATCCTACTTTTTGTCCTCTTTTTTAGCCTCAACCGCAGGTTGAATCTATTATATCCTTATCGAGTTCCATTTCTCCTTCTTTGTATGCTTTTTCTTGAAGCTTTTTGACTATCTGTTTCCATATGTCTTCTTCCTGCCATCTTTTCAGGCGTCTCCATGCCGTAACATAGGATCCATACTTTTCAGGCATATCGCTCCACTTACAACCAGTTAATAGAACGTAAAGTATTCCATTGATAGTTTTTCTGTCATCGGCTCTTGGCCTACCAGTTTCCGGCTGACTAGGAAGAACAGGCTCTATAAACCTCCATTGTTCGTCCGTTAACTCTTCAAACCTCAATCCCATCCCCACAAAAAACTTAAGAACACAACCTACTTAACACTTTTGAAATAAGTTCTAGGTTTATTCTTGGTTTTTTTGGTTAGGTCGGTTTTTGATATGGGAGCATTGACTAAAAAGAGATTAGTTTCATGGGAAACTTTTAAATGATTGGTTCGGTATGAAACTATTGAGTTTTCATGGCAGAAACAAAAACTTTAAAGAATTCGGTATCACCAAAACAAAGAGAGAAGAGGCACCAAGAAATGTACTCAATAAAAGCTGAAAACCTCAAATTAACATACAGCGACGGAACAGAAGCCGTTAAAGGAATTTCATTAAAAGTTCCAGAAGGAGAATTTTTTGGTTTTTTAGGCCCTAACGGCGCTGGAAAGTCGACTACAATAAAAATATTAGTCACTCTACTGAAACCTACAGATGGAGACGCAGAGATAAATGGATTCAAACTAAAAAAAGAACCTCAAGCCATTAGAGAAACAATAGGATACATGGGACAAGAAACAAAAATAGATGAAGAACTCACAGCAAAGGAAAACATACGTTATTTCTGCGAAGCATACGGTGTTCCCAAAGAAGAACGCGAAGAACGCGTGAATGAACTATTAGAATTAGTTGAATTATCTGATGTAGCCAACAAGAGAGCCAGAGGTTTTTCAGGTGGGATGAAAAAAAGATTAGATACTGCAACTGCTTTAGTACATGAACCTCCTTTAATTTTCCTCGATGAACCTACAACTGGATTTGATCCAAAATCAAGAAGAAAACTCTGGAACTATATTAAAAAAATCAACAATGAAGGCAGAACAATATTCTTAACAACTCAATACCTTGAGGAAGCTGAATTATGCGATAGAATAGCAGTAATAAAAGACGGAGAAATAATCGCAATTGGATCACCAAGCGATCTAAAAGAAAGAGTTGGAGGACACATCTTAGAAATAAAGATTAATAAAGAAGAAGACAAAAAAGCAGCCGAAAAAATAGCTAAAAACACAATTGGCTCTAATTCAAACCTTAAAGTAGATTTAATCGATGAAGGAATAAAAATAGCCAGCGACAACATCCAAGACAAGGGTACAGAACTCTTAGTAGAGTTAAAAAACTCTAAAATAGAACTAAAGGGATTTAACCTCCATGAACCAACTCTAGATGATGTATTTTTGGCTCTAACAGGTGAAACTGCTTCCGAAAATAAAGAAAACAACGAATTTGAGGAGGTAAGATAAGTGAATAACAAAAACCAAATGAAAAAAAGAGAAATCCACAGATCTAAAAATGATTTTTTAGGTGACCTCTGGGCAAATTACAAAAGATGGATAATGAAATTCCTCAGAAGCCCCCACCAAGTAATTATGAACTTATTGAACCCAATTATTTTCCTAGTAATGTTTACAGAAATATTTGGAGGCGTAGTAACAGGATCCATCACTTCAGCCATAGGAGGAAGCGAATTCAATTATACAACCTTTCTATTACCAGCGATAGCAATGCAAGTAGCAATAACTACAGGACAAGGATCAGGGATAGGATTAGTCAGAGATATAGACGAATGGATCTTTGAAAAAGTAATGGTTTCACCTATGAACAAAGCAGCCGTTTTTTTAGGAAAAACATTTTCAGAAATATCACGAATAGCAGTTCAAATACTCATAATACTCGGACTAGGAATAGTATTAGGCGCAAACATATCAACTGGATTCTTAGGAGTTATAGGAATTATTTTAGTAGGTATGCTATTTTCAATAATCTTTATATCACTAACAACAGCTATCGCAATGAAAACAAAAGACCAAGAAGCAATGATGTCAATTATGATGCCAATAATGTTTCCTTTGCTTTTCTTATCAAGCGCATTCCTGCCACTTGATATCGTACCAGGATGGATACAAAATATCGCTAGGTTTAATCCAGTTACTTACGGAGTTGATGCTTCAAGAGCCCTAATATTAGGTAAAGATGTTTCAACAGTCCTAGAAGTAAACGCATTTACCGGAATGTGGAATACAATAATCCCAGCAATTATAGTACTATTAGTTTACATCACAATCATCGGTTCAATAGCTATATATACCATCAAAAAAGAAACGACTTCCGAAGTCAAGTAAACAATCTCTTTCCTCAAAAACCCCAGCATAACATAGAAACCGTGAAGTGACCCCTGCCTAACCTCACATCCGTTCGGTGAGGAAGAGGGCTTCCCTGTGACCTTATCCAAAGAGGAGTTTGTTTTCCACGGTGCTTGTCTCATCCACACCGTCAACAGGGAACTATTGCTCCAAGTGAAGTCTGGACTTAGGGAACAGTTCCCATATACTAACCCTAGATGGTTCCTCTTATTCACTTTCGGTTGCTCCACACCTACCGCTAGACCCCCCTACTCCAGAACCGTTTCAGGCTTACCCAGAGATTTTTATAGATAGGATCGCTTTTTGTTCAAGGCAGACCCCCAACCAACTGCCCATTACCCCTAGTTAATACTGGAGCTAAGTAAAGTGTTACAGCTGATTCATCACCTACCTAAACCACAGATTTAGAAAGGAGTCTTCCCAACCATTTAGATAAAAAAACTAAATAGAACTAAAAAAAGGAAAAAACCTTATTTCCCCTATTAGGCCATTAATCTCTCTACAGCTTGAAACAAAAAATATAAATACTCCAACCAGATCCCAAAGAGTTCTCCCTATCAACCACATCCTTATCAATTAAACTCCAGGGATTATATCCTACACCCCTAAAAAATAATTTAAAAAAGCATTAAACCAATAAAATATAAAAAAAGAAAAAACAATTCATTACATCTTGTAAACCCATTAAATCTTATAATTACACTTAGAAACTACTACGAGATTATGAGGTTATATCATGTTTCTTTAATCCTATAAAAAGATAAAGAAAGCTCTATAGGCAAAGAACCAAATCCCTGACCACATAACTTAACCCTTACAACCACCAACACAAAATGATAGAGTAACTTCCTCCATACCTAATCAGAGATTAAAAAAGGTCTCCTTGAGGCGAGAAGATGAATAAAAATGAACATCTATTAGAATTATTTAAAAAAATAAATAAGAAGTTAATGAGGGAAATCAGAGAACAAACCAAGCCCCTTAATTTAACTAGAGGAGAATTACCCGTTCTAGTAAAATTACTAAAAGAAGGAGATGGTTTAACACAAAAAAACCTAAAAGAAAAACTATTAATTTCAAAATCAACTTTATCAAAGACCATCGATCGGTTGGAAAAGAAAAATTACATAAGGAAAAAGAAGAAACCAGAAGATAAGCGAGCTACCCTTATTTACTTAACACAAGAATCAGAAGAAATCAAGGAATCGCTTAAAGAAATCAATACAGAGATAGAAAAAGCCATATCCAAGGGATTCAGTAAAAATGAAAAAAAAGAGCTAATAGGTTACTTAAATAGATTAAACTCAAACTTAGAAGACAATAACCCCAACCAAGATATAAAAAGAGATTAATTTGAAATAAGATGTATAACAGCTAAAACGATCGAAAAAACTCCCCCCACCTTATTCGCTCTTCGCTCGTTTGGAAAAGGTCTTCTCAACCACTAAGATAAATCAGATTTAATGAGAGCAAGGTTGTTTTATTAATTATAGATAATTAATCTATATGTAAGCTGAGGAGAGTTTTATGGAAAAAATTGGTTCAAGTAGAGGAAATTCCAAAAAAAGATTAATTTACATCGCATTTGTTTTTCTATTAATTGGTTTATTAATTGGAATAGGTTCTCTTTATGTTTTTTCCGAACCAGGAGATAGCGATCGTTACGTCACTAACAAGAATATCACAATAAACATAAACGGAACCAACAGTTATCAGGAAGAAATCTATCAAGCATTATACAATAATCTATCTGATTCAGTTGTTTCGATAAGAGTTTCCAGTATCTCGAATGGGGAAGCCATTTTAAGCCAAGGATCTGGATTCATTTACGACAACAATGGCCACATAATAACCAATCAACATGTCGTTGACGGAGGAGACAGTTTTAGAGTTATTTTTTCAAATGGTATCCAAAAAAAAGCTAGTTTAGTTGGTACAGATATATATTCAGATATTGCAGTTTTAAAGGTTGATTCATATCCTACTGAGGGGATTGACCCTACCCCCCTAAAACTTGCCAATTCATCTAAAGTTGAACCGGGTGAGATGGTTATAGCTATAGGAAATCCTTTCGGTTTGTCTGGAACCATTACTCATGGAATAATCAGTGCAACGGGCAGAACACTTCCAACTGAGGGAGATTTCTCTATTCCTAATGTTATACAAACCGATTGCGCTGTTAACCCTGGGAACTCTGGTGGCCCTCTCCTAGATCTATCAGGGGATGTAGTTGGAGTAGTAAGAGCAAAACAAGGTGACAACATTGGTTTCGCTATTCCTTCAAATAAAGCAGAGAAAGTAGCTTCTTCTATTATCGAAAAAGGAGAATATGATCATGCTTGGCTTGGTATAAGAATGCTTCCAGTAACCATGGAATCAGCAGAGGAAATGAATCTAAGTGATGAAGCTAAAAAAGGCATTATGGTAATTGAAGTAATCGAAGACAGTCCAGCTGAAGAAGCCGGACTAAAAGAGGGTGAAAAAATTTCAGTAGATGAAAAACCCGTTTGGATCAATGGAGACATAATAACCGAGGTTAATGGCCACGAAATAACTTCTACAGGTGATTTAATATCTGAATTGAGCAAGGAATCCCCTGGAGATGAAGTCACTTTAAAGATATATAGAAATCAAGAGTTCATAGATGTTACCGTAGAACTGGAAAAAAGACCAAATGATTAAATTAATAGGTGCAGAAAATGGGAAATAGATTTGTTATCCAAAAACATGATGCCACAACACTACATTACGACCTTCGACTAGAAATAGAAGGAGTCCTAAAAAGTTGGGCTGTGCCAAAAGGATTACCAGAGAAAAAAGGAGAAAAAAACCTTGCTATACAGACCGAAGACCATGACCTAAGTTATATCAATTTCGAGGGGGAGATACCCGAAGACGAATATGGAGCCGGCAAAGTAGAAATCTGGGACAAAGGCCAATACGAGTTAAAGAAGAAAACAGATAAAGAAATTAAATTTAAATTAAACGGAGACAAAGTAAATTCTAACTTCGTCTTAGTTAAATTCAAAAAAGAAAACGGAAAAAACCAATTCTTACTAATTAAAATAGAGTAAAATACATCTAACACAGACCAAAGAAAATTTCTTTTATATTAAGAACCCCCGATATTTTTAACAAAGGATCCGTCATCAAAGCCTAGATCAAGCATCAAAATACTGCACTCAGAAAAAATCCCAAGATTCAGATTACACTAAATTCATAGGCCAAAACTAAAAGAACCCTTCCCCCACCAAACCAGGTGTAAGCAGGATTTCTTCACCCTACCATAGACAAATCTAGAATTAGATAACTAAACTACCTAAACATCCTCAGAACACAAACACTGTCCACTAGCCTAACAGATCCCACTTACCATTTCTCTATATACCCAGGTTATGGATCTTATATCTCAGGTTGAGAAGACCCTCTTCCTAGTCTCTGATTAGGTAGAGGATGAATTAACTCCAACACTTAAATAGTTAATATCTTTATAGATTATGGTAAAGATGAAGAAGACTTTGAGGCAGAACCTACGAAACTTAGCCAGTGAAGAGTATGAGGTACTTGAGCGAATGACTCACTGAAGCAAGGATCTATAGTAGAGTGAGGGAGAGAACCTCACGGCTTGCTGTGGGGGTGAATTCCGTTAGACTTAAATAATACTACTACTAAGTATCTTTTAATTCCAAAAGTGACCCTTTTTGGGGTGCTTTACATGTTCCACCTCTCAAGAAACCGTTAGGTTGAGATGAGGTGGCGTCGAGTAGTGTGAAGCTACAGAGGATCTATAACAGCCCCTAGATATGCAGGGGCAACCAAAACTAACCTACCACCTATGCAGGATGGTTCCGTCCGAAGCGTAAGTTCCCTGCTGACCGGGGTGAATGAGGAAGCCCAATGGGAAGGCAGAATCGCCCGCAGAGAAACCCCACAGCTTGCTATGGGGTCACTTCACGGATGTTTTCTCAACCCTAGAATAGTTTTTATGATTTTTTCCAGAAAGCGAAATAAATAAACAAAAACAGAAGAATACCTATAAAACCAAATATAAGTCCTAAAAATATGTCTTTTTGGAATAGATATAGTACAGTATCGGTAAAGTAAGCTATTAAAAAGCAACCTAATATTGATCCTGTTATTATTGACATCCAGGTTTGATATGGCTTAATACCTATCATTCTTCCTATTATAGATGCTGTCACGGCACCTGAACCTTGAAAAGGAACCATAACTAGGAAAACTAGTCCTATCAAGGTGAAACTTCTGAACCAAGATTTTTCCTTAATTAACCTTTTTCCTTTTTTTTCAGCGAAATTTATGTAATCTCCCATAAAGGGGATCTTTTTAAGGAGATCAAAGTTCCATACCAGAAACAAGCCAACAACTATATCCACAAATGCTATTGAAAACGCTATCAAGGTAGGATTTAATCCTAAGGCCACTCCTGTAGGGATTACAGACTCCTTTCCTAGTGGTGGGACAAAATAAACTCCCATTAGCGGAATTAAGGTCCTCCAAGGCAAAAATATATAGATAATTAAAATGTAAATGCCTGCAAGTAAAAATGGAAAAAGTAACTTTAAGGTAAGTAAGGATTTCACCTCTTGGGATCTTTCATTTAACTTAAAATCCATCATTATCTCCTTAAATTAATTAGAACACTTAGATATAAGTGTGAACTACCTCCCTCCCACCACCATTACTTGCTTTTCGATCATGTAGAAAGAGAGGTTGTCTCACCAAATAAGTTTAAAGGATTCCTAGATCTCTATCCATAATTATCGTCTTATATGTTTTTAAGTTAAAATGTCTTTTGAAGCCATAAATTTTATATTTTAGGTTGAGAAGAGCTCCTCCTAAGTCTCTGATTAGATAGGATGATGAATCAACCACAATAGTTAAGTGATTTTCAATAACAATTAGAATTTAATTGGCAGTTGATTGGGAGTCTGACTCAACAAAAAGCAATCTCATTATTTTTGAG
Source organism: Candidatus Methanohalarchaeum thermophilum (assembly GCA_001914405.1). Classification (GTDB taxonomy): domain Archaea; phylum Halobacteriota; class Methanonatronarchaeia; order Methanonatronarchaeales; family Methanonatronarchaeaceae; genus Methanohalarchaeum; species Methanohalarchaeum thermophilum. The sequence goes on along the minus strand of MSDW01000001.1, from coordinate 182,450 downwards.
AGAACTGGCTGAAGCCTCAGACTCTAATATCGAATAAAATGTATGATGTAAGTCCGAAACAGCTCTGAAGTAGGGGCTAGTGGTAGCATGGAGTTACAAGAGAAGAATAAGCGGAACCACCCTAAGAGTTAATACATTGGTTCTGTTTTTGCCCTAATCCAATCTTCACTCAGAGCAATAGTTCCCTGTTGATTGAGTGAATGAGACAAGCTCAACGAATAAAGCAAACTCTCACCCGAGATAAGGGCCACAGAGAACTCCTAATCTTTGATTTAGGTGGAGCTCACTTCACTACAGCATTAACTCCATCATTTGATGAAAAGTGATTATCTAAACAATTTAATTATATTAAAAATAATTTTTGATCGATTAATAAAATTTTAAATATATAAAAACATCTAATGTAGTTAATTACCTATAAAGGAGTTTTATGCCTCTAAATTTGATTTTTTGGTGAACATAAATGGAAGATATATTTTTATCTATTAGAAACGAAGATAAATTTAACGAAGAAGCAAAGAAATTGATATTAGAGAAGTTTGGTAAAAGAGGAGAAAGAGCCATAAACGGATTAGAAGAAGACAAAATTAAAAAGTACAATGACTTTTGGATTGTAATAGGAGAAAAGGATCATATCGTTATAAATAAATGCTTCTGCGACTGCGAAGATTACCTATATAATATATCATCAAGGGAAGGATCTGAAAAGTATTGTTGGCATTCTATAGCAGTTAAATTAGCCGATATTTTTAATATGTATTCAAAAATAAATGAATTCTATTTTAAATACATGAATTTACATTAATATAATATAATATAATATAATATAATATAATAATTTTATCTTATATCTAAAAAAACACCTCTTCCCCCAGTCTTTGATATTGCCCCAGACTCCTAAATTGAAATTTTTCATTGCTAATGATAGTTCACCAATCATTCAAGCACCTAGAAGCTGGTAGGATTTCTGGCGATAGTCATTGGAAAAAAGGAGTCAAACGAATCTGATTCTCTTATCCTAAAAGAATAGTATTACTGATCCACAGCCATTTACTAGAGATCGATTCTACTTAAAAACCCAAGTCAAGGTTTAAAATAAATAATTATCTTCTTTATAGAATGCAGATATCTTTTTTATTTTTTTATTTAATTCAACTAAGATGGATATTAATTTTAAATTAGGTGTTTTCGTTCCTATCTTTTTACATATTTAACGTAATTTTCGAGTATTTTCAGGCCATTTTCTCCTGACTTTTCAGGATGGAATTGTAGGCCGGTTACATTTTTTCTGGATATAGCTGATGGAAATCTTATTCCATAGTCTGTGGTCGATAATATATCCTTTTTGTATTTTAGGTCACTATAATATGAGTGTACGAAGTAAAAATATGCTTTTCCGGGTATTTCATTAAAGATCCAATGTTCTTTATTTAAATTGATTGAATTCCATCCTATATGAGGAACTTTTACTTTATCAGGTAGTTTTTTAGCTTCTCCTCTGATTAGGTCTAATCCTTTAATAGTTTGTTTTCCTTCTTGGCTTTTTGTTAAAAACATCTGCATACCTAAACATATACCTAGTATAGGTTTTCCACTCTCTATATTATCGTAGATAGTGTATTTTAGTGACTCTATCTCCTTCATACCATCTTCAAAAGCTCCAACTCCTGGTATTACTATCCCATCAGACTGGTTTAAATCTTTTTTATTTTCTGTAACTACCGTAGTTGCTCCAACTTCCTCCAGCCCCTTCCTTATGCTTTTTATGTTACCTAAACCGTAATCAATTATTGAGATTTCAGGAGACATTATTTCCTCAATTTAATCTACCAATTTATCGATAGTTTTTTCCATAAATTTAGGTAAATCATCAGGGTATCTTGATGTTATGATATTCTTGTCGACTACGACTCTCTTATCCAAAAAATTAGCCCCAGCATTTTCTAAGTCATCTTTGATTGACCAATAACAGGTGGCATTACGGTCTTCTAGTATATCGGCACTAATCAATAGCTGTGGTCCATGGCATATAGCTGAAATCAATTTATTGTTTTCATTAAATTCTTTAATATACCTAATAAGGTCTTTAGATTCTATTCTTAGATGTTCAGGTGATTTACCTCCTGGTAGAACCATTAAAGCATATTCTTCTGTTTCTATTTCATTTATACCTAAGTCAGGCTCGTAAGTAGAATTATTTTTTCCAACTATTTCTTTGGATCCAGGAGTTGCTATATATGCCTCAATACCTTCTTCAATTAATCTATAGTAGGGATAACTTAATTCAATATCTTCAAACCCATTAGCAGCGACTACAATTGCTTTCATATTAACATTTAAATGATTTGCAAAACCATTAAATTTTTATCTTGGTGGTTGAGAAGACCCCCTCCTAATCTCTTGATTTTGGTAGCGAGATGAATCAACCTATAAGGCTTAAATGACCTCCGTGTCTTAGGTTTTGGTGTAAGCTAGGCAGGGTTTGTGGCCGAAGCCAAAAGCCCGTGGACAGATTGAGAATTCTGGTTACCAAGCTCGCTGGCTTGGGCCAGGGAACCTCCCCATAGAAAGCTTCCTAGATAAGCGCCGCCCAGGACTGAGATTGGATGACAGCAGTAGGAAGAAAACCCCTTTGACTCTGGAAGCCCCCTCCAAAATCCCTTGATTTTGGTAAGGGAGGAAGCCACCCATTTGACCACGAAATCACCAAGAGAGAATTGGTTTAACTAAGATACAACGTAATCTATTCAAGTAAATACTTAACTTCAAAGACTCTGGAACTAGTCTATGAAGCAATTATTTTATTAAATAGAACAAATTCGTCGATTTAATAAGATATAAGAGGGATCTAAAGAGAGGTTTTCTATTTTTTAGTTATTTAAGTAGAATGGTGTTTCAGATATCGCATCTTTTTTTGTATTCTTCCATTAATCTCTTGTATTCTCTTGATCTTTCTTTAATTTCATCTATTTCCTTTTGAGTTAGTTTCCTCTCTACTTCAGCTGGGATTCCTATTGCAAGGGTGCCTGAGGGCATATTTTTTCCTTCTGGGACTAGGGCTGATGCTCCTACTATACAGTTTTTACCGATTTGTGCGTCATTCAAGATGTTGCTTTTCATTCCGATTAATGATTCATTTTTTACTTCAGCTGCATGAACCACTGCTGAATGACCAACTGTTACTTTATCTCCGATATATGTTTCTTCTTTTCCTTGTGAGTGTATTACGCAGTTATCTTGTATATTAGTTTCTTTTCCTATCTCTATTTTCGAATCTCCTCTGATTGTTGCATTTGGCCATATGCTAGAGCCTTTACCTATTTTAACATTTCCTAATACTACAGCTGAGGGGGCTATATATGCGGTTTCGTGTTTTTCCATTTTTATCAACCTTATGTAAAAAAAAGAAAAATAGTGGAATTTATTGGTCTGGAATTTCCTGTGGACCATTGTAGCCCACTTTTTCCGCTAGTTCCGACAGACAGCTTGGATTGCTGGCTGTTGTCATATCTCCTAGTTCTTCGTCTCTGACCAGTCCTTTTAAAAATCTTCTTATTATTTTTCCTGACTCAGTTTTAGGTAAATCAGTTACAAAGTATGCTGCATATGGAGTGGCTACGGGACCTACTTCTTCTCTAACGATTTTTACTATTTTATCTCTAAGTTCGTCTGATCCAGTTTCACCTTGCTTTAGCACTGCGAATACTGCTGGAACTTCTCCTTTTACATCGTGTGGTTTCCCTACAACTGCTGATTCCATGATTTCATCTAAATTATCTATAGCATCTTCTATTTCTGCAGAACCCAATCTATGGCCTGCAACTTCGAGAACATCATCTATTCTTCCAGTAACTTCTATAAGGTTTTGTCCACCGATCTCTAGTTCTCTTTTTACGCCCCCGTCTCCAGAAAAGTAGACTTCTTCTCCGAATTCACTGAAGTACTCTTCCTCGTATTTTTCTGGGTTTTTATATATTCCTCTTAACATACCTGGGCCAAAGTAGGGTCCATCTATTACTATCTCTCCACTTTCTTCTTCTTTAACTGGTTCACCAGTGGCATCAAGTACATCATATCCTATTCCTGGTAGTGGAGGTCCTGCTACACCGGGAACGAAGGGTCCTACTCCTGGTAGAGAAGTTAGTAATATACCACCAGTTTCTGTTTGCCAATAGGTATCGACTATCGGACATCTTCCTCCTCCTACTTTTTCAAAGTACCACTTCCAGGTTGATGTGTCGATAGGTTCTCCAACGGATCCAAGGATTCTAAGGGATTTTAGATCGTGTTTTTCTACCCATCCATCTCCTTCTTTTCTTAGAGCTCTTATTGCAGTGGGTGCCGTGTAAAATTGAGTGACTCCATTTTCTTCTATTATTTTCCATAGCCTGTCCGGCTTTGGATAATCTGGTGATCCCTCATACCATATCTGAGTTGCTCCTAGTGCTAGAGGACCATATAATGAATAACTGTGGCCAGTGATCCAGCCTATATCTGCAGTAGAGAAAAATACATCGTTTTCATGGATATCAAAGATCCATTTCATTGTTAAAGCAGCTTGTACGCCGTAGGCTCCACAAGAATGCTTTATTCCTTTGGGCTTTCCTGTTGTTCCTGATGTATATAGTAAAAAACCCGTATCTTCTGCATCTATTGGTTCAGGTTCGCAGTATTCTTCAGATTTGTTCATTAGTTCGTCATAGAAGTGGTCCCTTTCTTGATCCATTGAAGGATTTGTTTCAGCTCTTTGTACCACAATGCAGTTTTCGGCTTCTATTTCATCTAAGGTTTCGTTAATTTGCTCCTTTAGTTCTATAGTTTTCCCTCTTCTGTAAAAGCCATCGACTGTGATTAGTATTTCAGAGCCAGCATCCTCCATTCTTTGTTTAACGGCCTTAGGACTGAAAGCTGTGAACACTATTGAGTGCCACGCTCCTATTCTTTGACATGCTAGCGCAGCAATCGCCGTTTCAGGGATCATTGGCATCCAGAATGTGACGGGATCGTCCTTTTCTACTCCAAGCTCTTTTAGTTTATTTGCAAACTTATTTACCTTTCTATAGAGATCTTGGTAAGTTAATATTCTTTTTTCTTCTTCTAAGGGTTCAGGTTCCCATATTATTGCAGCTTTATTTCTTTTATCTTTTAGATGTCTATCTAAGCAATTATATGATAGATTGGTTTTACTATCTAAAAACCAGTTGAAATAAGGAGGGTTCCATTCCATTACTTCGTCCCAGTCTTCAAACCAATCAAACATATCTTTGGCCTTTTTGGACCAGAAGTTGTGAGGATCTTTTTTAGCCTTTTCGTAAATTTCTTTATCGCTAATATGGCATTTCTCTTTTAGCCTATCCGTCGGCCAATAAACATTTTCTCTCTCTTCATCCTTTTTAACCCATTTTTTTCCGTAATCTTCACTATCTTTACCTACATTTTTTCCCATTTTTTCACCTCAAGAACACATTTTTTTAATAAATAATAATTAAAAATCTTTTTGCCACTAAGAAGCTAAAGAATATTAGGAAACATATGTGGAAAAAATTGTGGGGTTATCAACAAGATGAAAGAAAGAGTAGCCATGTCCATAGCTGGATCAGACTCCAGTGCAGGAGCAGGTATTCAAGCAGACCTCAAAGCATTTGAAGCCACCGGAGTGTACGGATGCACCGTTATTACTGCCATAACTGCACAAAATACCTATTCATTAGACGAAATATATAATATACCTAATGAAACCGTTAAAAACCAAATAAAATCCAACTTAAACGATTTCGATATAAAATCAATAAAAATAGGTATGTTACATACAAAAGAAAACGCCCTAGCCGTTTCAAAGACTATAGAAGAAATAAATAAACCTACAGTACTAGACCCAGTTATGATAGCAGAATCCGGATACAGTTTAATTGAAGAAAAAACTGTAGAAGAAATAAAAAAAAATTTAATTAAAAAAGTAGACGTATTAACTCCAAATAAAAGTGAAGCAGAATCACTATCCAGCATTGAAATCAAAAACGAGGAAGATGTACATAAAGCTGGAAAAAGGATCCTTAACCTAGGAGCCCAGAATGTAGTAATAACCGGTGGAAACTTAAACGGAAACGATTTTTTAATCAATAAAAACGGGATAAAAAAATACCAAGGAAAAAAATTCGATAAAAAAACACATGGATCGGGTTGTACATTTTCATCAGCAATAGCAGGATACCTAGCTAAGGGCCTAACACTAGAAACTGCAATAGATAAAGCCAAAAAACTCACCGAAGAATCAATAAAAAACTCTCATCAATTAGGGAAAGGAAATTATCCCGTCAATTCAATTTACACATTAAGAGAACAAAAAGAAAGATATAGTGCTCTCCAAGAACTAACATCCTCTCTAAAGGAACTAGAGAATCTAGATTTCTCGCCCCTGGTACCCGAGGTAGGTTCAAACTTCGGAGTAGCCATCGAAAACCCAAAAACCCCTAAAGACATAGTTGCAGTACCTGGAAGAATAGTTTCTACATCAGATGAATTTGAAATAGTTGGTTGCCCAAAATTTGGTGCCTCAAGCCATATCAGTAGACTAATATTAGCCGCAAACAGCTACTACAACCAGATTAAAAGCTGCTTGAACATAAAATATAGTAAAGAGATCCTATCTGCATGTAAAGAACTAAAACTTAATATCAAAAAATTTGATCGAGAAAAAGTACCTAAAAACAACACAATGACATACGGAGTAGAAGAAGCTCTATCCGGTTCCGATAAAAAACCTGACTTAATATACGATAAAGGCGGAATAGGAAAAGAACCCATGATAAGAGTATTTGGCTCCTCACCAATAGAAATAATTAAAAAAATAAAAAAATTAATCAACATATTGTGAAGTGACCCCTGCCTAACCTCACATCCGTTCGGTGAGGAAGAGGGCTTCCCTGTGACCTTATCCTGAATGGAGTTTGTTTTTCACCAAGCTTCTCTCATACACTTGATCAACAGGGAACTATTGCTTTGAGGAAGAACTGGATTAGGCAACTACGCCATATATTAGCTACACAATGGCTCCTCTTATTTCTCAATGGTTGCTCCACACCTATCACTAGACTCCCTACTCCCAAGCTGTTTCGGGCTTACCCACCTATCCCAATACTTACTTACTTACCTATACACCTCTCGATGTAGAGTCTGAGGCTTTAGCCATTGCCTTAAGGGCATGGGATTGCTTTTTGTTCAAGAGGCAGACAAACCAACCAACTGCCATTAACACAATATTAGTTTTTTATTTTAAAAAACATCGAATTCATCCCCTACCTATCAAAGAAAAGAAGAGGGCCTTCTCCAATGAATAGATAAACTACCCAAACAGCTGAATCGTAGAGTCATCCTACTTTTTATCCTACTATAGAACTAAAAACCCAGTAGAAGTAATGAAACAGAAAAAACTATGTTTCTTAGGGCAATGGAGAGAATAATACTTAATAAAAAATTTAGAGGTATAAGAAAGAATATGGTTCTCGGTAGAAACTTGCAGTTGATAGAATTTGCCTTTTTTTAGACAAAAAATATATATTGACGACATGAAGTAGATTATTGAACTTGCATCAAAGAGCTGTATGATGAAGTTATGTAACAATAGATAGAGCAGGATATGTACGCCTGAAGCATCTGAGATATAATAGGTTTAGGGGCTAGCTAAAACACATCAAGGAGAATAGGGATCACTCTAGGTTGCAATTTGATTCAAACTAGACCTATTTTAAGGGATCTCATTTTAAACTTCTAAGCCCCCTACCAATGGGCATAAGTAAAATAGCGGTCACTTTGCTCAGTTCCAAAAGATCTTGATAAAACTGGATTTAGTTAAAGGCCCTCTTCTTTTAATTTTTCCTTCTTCCAGGTCTATTATTGTTGAAGGAAGCTGGAGAATTGTTCTTCCATTATCAACTACTACATCGACATCTAAATTAACTTCTCTTGGTGTATTTGGAGGATTCGTTCCACTAATATTTGCGCTAGTAGACGTTATTGGGCCGCCAAATCTCTTTATTATCTTTAAAGCTAATTCATTGTCGGGCATACGTATGCCTATCTTATTGGATCCTGCAGTTAAGTTATCTGGAAGATTGTTTTTACTATCTAAAAGCAATGTTACTGGACCGGGCAAAATTTTTTTTATTATTTCTCTTTTAAAATAATTTAGTTTAGCTACTTCTTCAATCATATCCATAGAAGAAACTGCAATAGAAATTGGTTTATTTAATGGTCTTTTTTTGACTTCGAAAACCTTTTTAATTGCTTGACTAGATTTAGCATCTGCTCCTAAGCCATAAACAGTTTCAGTTGGGTAAACTATAACTTCTTTATTTTTCAGTGCATTCACTGCTTTTTTAAACATTCCAAATATTGATTATAGATTGGAAATTAAATTAAATTTAGGATGGTTTGCTTTGGATTAATTAGAGCGGATGATAGTGAAAAATTAAAGAAAGCAATCGATAGTCTAGATAGGGAGATAGACGTAGATCTAGATAAGGGGCCAAAAAGATTTAATGCTAGCAGGGCTGACGATATATTGACCAAAGTATTGGATTCGCCACTAAAAAATGAATGTGAATATGCTGCCTTATGTAAAATCAACGAAAAAGCCTCTAGAGCCATTAATATAATCCAAGATACTCGGCCTCCAGCACATATTATAATATTATCTCAAAAGCACGATGTATACGATCAAGTAAGAAATTCCTATAATAAACTCAGGGAACTGAATCTTTGATCCATCTAATCTTTTAAGTCTATATCAAAGTAGTCTTCCAATTTCTTGACTACTTCTTCTTCCGGTAGCTTTTCTCCTCTCTCAAATTTGCCTATTAAAGATTTTTTTACATTTATCTCCTTAGCTAGTTTTTCTTGAGTCAAATCACTTTCTTCTCTTGCTGCTCTAATTTTCTGAGAATAATCTCCCGATAATTCTTCCATTTCATCGTAAATACTTTCTCTAGATTTACTCTTTGAAGTCTTCTTTTTAGCAACAGTTGTTCTCTGTTTCTTTTTCTGTTCAGCTTTTTTTTCCTTTTCACTTTTAACTCTTGTTCCAAGACTTTTACATTGCTGGCACACATTCATCTCAGAGCCATCAATCTCCACTCTTACAGCATTATCTATCTTTTTTCCGCAAATTTCACAGTGCATCATTTTCCACCAAATTAAAAGGAAACCATTTTATTAGACTTAATTTAAATTTGGCGCGTTAAAACAAAAAATCTTCGAATAAAAAAAAATAAAAAATAATAAAAATCAACCAACCCCCATTTTCGTGTAAAACCAATTAAACCAATTAAGCTCAAAAAATACCCCAAAAACCCTTTTTAATTAAGAAGTCATTTCAAAAGTGTTAAGTGGCTTCTGCTTTTAGGTTTATGGAAGGGGATGGATTTGGAGTTTGAAGAGTTAACGACGAACAATGGAAGTTCATAGAGCATGTACTCCCTGACCAGCCTGAAACTGGTAGGCCGAGAGCCGATGACAGAAGAACAATCAACGGAATACTATATGTTCTAGTAACTGGTTGTAAGTGGAGCGAATGTGCCTGAAAAGTAAGGATCTTATGTTACAGCATGGAGACGCTTAAAAAAATGGCAAGAAGAGGGCGTATGGCAAGAAATAATCGAAAAGCTTCAAGAGAAAGCATACAGAGAAGAAGAAATGGAACTGGACAAAGCAGTAGTTGATTCAACTACGGTTGAGGCAAAAAAAGGAGATAAAAAGTAGGGTATGATGGCTACAAGAACAAAAAAGGATCTAAAATTCATGCTGCAACTACAAAGAATGGATTACCTCTATCCATAAAGGTGTCCAGAGGGAACAGTCATGATTCAAAGCTGTTTGAGGAGACAGTTGAGGAGATAAGGATCAAAACAGGAGCTAGACCAAAAACCAGACCTAGAGAAATGTTAGCCGACTCCGCATACGATACAAAAGAAATAAGAGATTATTTGAGAAAAAGAGGCATAAGAGAGCAACATTCCCAAGAACAGAAGGAACATGGAGGATAGAAGTAGAGGCAGGCCAACAAGGTTCGACTCAAATTCCTATAAGGACAGAAGATCGGTTGAGAGATTTTTCGCCTGGCTAAGAAGCTTTAAACGGATAGCATTGAGACATGAAAGACTTGTCAAAACCTTCAAAGCATTCATCAACATAGCATGCATCCTCATACTATGGAGAGTTTTGAAATGACTTCTAAAAATAATTATCTAAATCCCTATTAATCTAAGTGAAGTGACCCCTGCCTAACCTCACATCCGTTCGGTGAGGAAGAGGGCTTCCCTGTGACCTTATCCTGAATGGAGTTTGTTTTTCACCAAGCTTCTCTCATACACTTGATCAACAGGGAACTATTGCTTTGAGGAAGAACTGGATTAGGCAACTACGCCATATATTAGCTACACAATGGCTCCTCTTATTTCTCAATGGTTGCTCCACACCTACCACTAGACTCCCTACTCCCAAGCTGTTTCGGGCTTACCCACCTATCCCAATACTTACTTACTTACCTAATACACCTATTCGATGTAGAGTCTGAGGATTTAGCCATTGCCTTAAGGGCATGGGATTGCTTTTTGTTCAAGAGGCAGACAAACCAACCAACTGCCATTAACACAATATTAGTTTTTTATTTTAAAAAACATCGAATTCATCCCCTACCTATCAAAGAAAAGAAGAGGGCCTTCTCCAATGAATAGATAAAACAAAACAGAAATCTAGATCTAGAAAAAAGATATAAGGTTAAAAGTGATGTCATCTCCGATCTAAGAGGACGGAACTTCCATCCATTCACCCGTACCATCTGGTTCCAGAGTACTGGTGGGAAGTAGCGTGAAGAGGAACGTCCTCTCCATAGCCATTGTTGACGGTAACCTACGTACCTACCTCAACAACTTCTTACTGGAATACCAATACAGGGATTAGGTCAACTGGTGGTGGCTTCAAGCCCTACCACAAGCACTCCTATTCACAGTAGGAAAGTAGAAAGCGTGAACTACCTCTCCCTAATCAGAGACTTAGGAAGAGAATCTCTCACCAAATAAATTAAAAAAAAATAATTCCTTCATACCCCTAACACCACTACCCAGCCCAATGACCTCAGAGCCTACCATAAACCCAACAATAGCATATTCGTCTCATTAATAATAAACACTTGAAAAAGCCCATACATCCCTCACCTAAAGGAAAGAAAACTTACTGCGCCCTCAAACTCTCACGAAAGTTAATCTAGTTATTTATTCCAAACCTAATATTCGGCAAAAAATATATGGTTAAAGCCTAATATAATCGTTGGGAAAAAAATGGATAAAGAAGAAGACTGCGAGGAGGACGAGGATAACTTCTCTAAATATCTATTGGATCGTGTTAAACAGCTTGAAGATAGATGCAAGGAACTTAAGGACACAAAGCAGGACATTGAGAATAAAATGAGAGATGAAGAAGACAAAAAAATTAAATTCAAAAGAGAAGCTAGAAAACTAAAAAGTGAAGTTGATAGATTAAAGAAACCTCCTCTAGTTGTTGGAACCGTTTTAGATGTATTAGATGATGACCGGTTGGTTATTAAAAGTACCACAGGCCCTAAATTTATAGTAAAGACTCCTGATTCATTTGAAGACAAAGATATTAAATCAGGAACTAGGGTTGCCCTAAATCAACAGTCTCTAGGGGTAGTTGAAGCAATTCCTTCTCCAAAAGATCCTAGCGTGTATGGGATGGAGGTTATTAACTCGCCAACAACTGATTACACTGATATTGGAGGATTAAACAAGCAAATCACAGAACTAAAGGAAACCGTAGAGCTGCCACTTACCAAGCCAGATAAATTTAAAGAGATTGGAATAGAACCACCCAAGGGAATCTTACTCTATGGGCCACCTGGAACAGGTAAAACACTAATGGCAAAAGCAGTGGCTAATAAAACAGAAGCAAGCTTTATTAAAGTGGTTGGCTCAGAATTAGTACAAAAATACATAGGAGAGGGCGCAAGGTTGGTTAGAGAGGTCTTCAAGCTAGCTGAGGAGAAGAGCCCAAGTATAATCTTTATAGATGAATTAGATGCAATAGGAGCAAGAAGACAAAAATCATCAACTTCAGGGGATAGAGAAGTACAAAGAACCTTAATGCAGCTACTTTCAGAGATGGATGGTTTTGACGCAAGAGGAGAGGTAAAACTAATAGGAGCTACAAATAGGCCTGACATACTAGATAAAGCTCTTTTAAGACCAGGAAGATTCGACAGAATAATCAAAGTACCAATGCCAGACAAAGACGCAAGACAACAGATATTCGATATACATACAAGAAATATGAATCTTGAAGACGATATCTCACTAGAAAAAATCTCTTCAATGACAGAAGAGCATTCAGGAGCAGATATAAAAGCTATTACTACTGAAGCAGGGATGCTTGCCATAAGAAACGATAGAAACAAAGTAAAAATGGAAGATTTCCTAAAAGCTGTTGAAAAGGTAAAAGAAAGCAATCCAGCTGAACAATTCGGCGAGGCTTCATCTGAAGGCCTAATGTTTGCCTGACATCCTCTCACTGGTCTAAGAGACCAAGGGATTCCCTACAAGAAAGTCCAAGGTTCCCCTTACTAGAAACGCATTACATTGGGCCCAATTATTGGGTTGCTTTAGCGTAGTTGATGATGGGTTCAGGGATTTTGGGCGTTGCCAAGGACGCCTCTGACTCAGACATAGGATCTATATCGAGCTTGTCCAATCCTCGCTTCTTAATATTTATAGCACTAATATGATTAGCATGCATCACTAGACCACACTCTGGACACCCCAAACCTTTATTACTTGGTCTTCCAACCCTCTCACCACACCTGCTACAAGTCTGTGTGGTGCAAGCCTCATCAACGAGCAAAAATGGAACACCACGCTATTTGTACTCTAGGTACTTCTTGAGCCTGTAGATTGGCATTGTGTTGACTCTCGATTGAACTCCTTGCCCTTCCCCCGTGTCTCTGCTAATCTCTTTGATATCTCCCCCTAAAACCGCTAACCTATTCTCCTTTGCATATCTCGCTACCCACTTAGTTACCTTATGAACCAAGTCATCTACCTTATTGCTCTCTCTTTTCCCAAACACTACAGCAATACCCTCTCCTCTTCCTTTTTCTTTTTCTTGGACATGTTTTCAAAGTATTGGTATATTCCACTCACTTTTCGTATCTTTTTCCCATAAAGAGTGGTTTGTTGTCGGAGCCACAGACTCCAACACCAAGTCACCTACTTCCTAGGTCAATACCCAACACGCCCCTAGAACTATAGGTTCCCTCGAAGAGTTCTACCGTGAGATGAAGAAAAAAACTCTTTTATCTCTAGCTACACTTGAATCCTTTATCTTTTTATTTTCGAGAAGACCTCTTCCAATCTTTGATTTGGGTAGGAGTATGAAGTCACTAATTTAATTGTCTTAGAACCCAGTTTGTTCTTTGTAAGAAAGTGCATATACCTAGGATTGATAACAAAATAAGCACCCATGTTATGAAATGGAAACCCAGTATCTTTCCTTTAAACAAAGCATTTAATCCAATTCCAGATATTATCAGTACTAATCTATCAGCTCTACCTAATAAACCTGAGTAGACTCTGCCTATGCCTACTGCTTGAGCTTGAGTTCCAACATAGCTAGTTAGCAAGGTCCCTAGGATTGCAAAAACTCCTATCCAAAAGACACCATATCGAGAGAATATTAGGCCTGAAACTATGAATACATCGGCGTATCTGTCGATCAAATGGTCCAGAAAATCTCCTTCCTTGTCGTCTCTATCCAGTTTCCTAGCTACCTTTCCGTCCATTAGATCCATTAGAGCATTTAATAATACAAGTATAATGGATAAAAGCAGTTTATTGTAAATTAAAGAAAAAAATGCTGTAATGGAAAATATGAGGGATAGTAAACTAAGGTAATTAGGATTTAATTCGTATTTAACTAAAAGGCCTATTAGAGGGGATAATAGCTTTTCTTCTATTCCTCTAAACTTGTTTAGCATATTAACCGTTCTCCATCAACCATTCACTCCAATCAACTTTACCTGGTTCTTCTTCTATTTTACCCTCGTATATTTGTTTTATTAAATCTGAAACCTCATTTAGATCTTTATCAGTGGTATCGATTTCATGGACTTTATTATTTTTTGCTATGGCTTCCATTAGAATGTAATCAAGGGCTTCAGATTCTATGTTCTCTTTAATTTCAGTTTTTGAAGAATTTAATCTCTTTTTTAATTCATTGGGATGGCATCTTAAAACAATAACCTCGTCAACGGGCAATAAATGAGAAAAATGAGATTCTATTATTCCTTTATTAGGTAGCTTATCTCTAATTTTGTCAATATCTACTATCCAAGAATTTCTATCTTCGTCGTATCCCTCAAATAGTTCTAATCTTTTTGCCATTTCATTTAGGTGTAGGACCTCTATCTCATCTTCTAATAATTTAGTTGAAGAGGTTTTTCCCGTTCCAGGAGTACCTGTAACTGCTAACATCATTTCATTTTTCTTTATGTTTTTTTATTTGTTTATATCTGGTTCAACGCTGTTACAACCTTTTTATTCTCTTTTTCTTTTCCTACAGTAATTCTAACAAGATTTCTATCTTTTATAGACATATGTGAGCAATCTCTTAAGATTATTCCTTGTTTCATTAATTTCTCGCAGACTTCTTCCGAGTTATGAGGACTTACATCGGTTAAAACGAAGTTAGCTTCAGTTTTAAATGTCTTAAATTTAATTTCTTCAGTAAGAAAATCTCTTCCTGTTTTTATTTTATTTATTATTTCATTTAAGTGATTTAGGTTGTTTAATGAAGTTTTTGCTGCATTTATGGAGGGTACTGTAAGTGGAAATGGAGGAGATATAGAACGATATTTTTCTACGATCTCTTCCGACATAACAGCGTAACCAACTCTTAAACCAGCCAACCCAAAAGCCTTAGAGAATGTTCTCAATACGACCAAGTTATCGTAATTACTTACCCAATCTACATAATCTCTGCTAGAAAACTCAGCATAAGCTTCATCCAGCAACACGATCTTCCCCGTATCTAAAGCCGTTTTTAATGTTTCTTCCTGAACTAAGTTCCCAGTTGGGTTATTTGGAGAGCATAAAAAGATTAGCTTAGTGTCCTCCTTTACATTAGATTTTATTTTTTCGGGATCTATTTCAAATCTCTTTCCTCTTTCTATATATGCTGGTGATGCATCAAAGACCTTTGAAAGTATTTTATAGTAACTAAAGGTAGGAACAGGTATTAGAGTCTCATCATCTTTTTCTAAAAATACCTTCATTAATGTCTCAAGAACCCCGTCTATTCCAGCTCCTAATGCTATATTACTTGGAGAAAAACCAATATAATCGGATACAGATTTTTTTAGCGAATAAAAATCCTTTGGGGATGGATAACTGCTGACATCTTCAGAAGAATCTTTTATCGATCTTTTAACCTGGTTGGGTAAAGAAAATGGGTTTTGGTTTGAAGAAAGAGATATGATCTGATCTGGATCGAGGGAGTACTTTTCAGCTATCTCGTCAACTGTCTTACCAGCTACATATTCTTCCATTGAATCGAGTCTTTTAGAGAATAGATCATCTAGCAAGGAAAGAAACCACCTTGTCTATTTCTTCTTTTCCTATTATTATTGGAGGAACAAATCTAATAGTGTTATCTCCCAAGTTATTCAACAAGAATCCTTCTTCTATTCCCTTTTCAACTATTTCTTTTGCTTTACCATCTGTTTCAAGAGCTAACATTAGGCCCTTACCTCTTATTTCTTTAGCCCAATCTTTTTTTACAACTATTTTTTCCTTAATCTCAGATTTCATGTATTTACCTAACTTACGAGCTCTTTCTGGTAAATTATTTTCAACTAATACATTAATTGATGCCAATGACGCACTACATGCTAAGGGATTTCCTCCAAATGTTGAAGCATGGTCACCTGGTTCAAATTCTTCTGCAATCTCCTTCTTAGCTCCCATCGCTCCTATGGGGAATCCTCCTCCAAGTGATTTGGCTAGAGAAATCATATCTGGTTCCACATCGTAATGTTCGTATCCAAATAACTTCCCAGTTCTACCCATTCCAGCCTGTACTTCATCAAAGATGAGATAGGTCGAGGTTTCGTTACATTTCTTCCTTACATGTTTGATGTAATCTTTGGAGGGGACATTAATTCCTCCTTCTCCTTGTATTGGCTCTAATATAACAGCTGCTGTTTCTTCAGTTATTTCTTTATTTAAATCTGATCTATTATCATATTCGATGAACCTGAAATCCGGTACCAATGGCTTAAACGGATTTCTGTATCTTTCTTTCCAAGTACCGCTTAGAGAACCAAAGGTCCTGCCGTGGAAGGAGTTTTCAGCTGCTAAAATCTCAGTTCCATCTGAAGCTTTTCTAGCTAGTTTTAGTGCAGATTCAACTGCCTCTGTTCCAGAATTAACGAAAAAGAATTTATCAAAGCAGCTTATTTCAGATAACTTTTTACCTAATTTTGCTTGTTTTTCAATATAATACAGATTTGAGCAATGGATTAGATTTTCGCTTTGATCCTTTATTGCCTTAGCTACTTTTGGATGGCAGTGACCGACCGAGTTCACTGCTATTCCTCCCACAAAATCAATGTATTCGTTTCCCTCACTATCAACTAACCTAGACCCCTCTGCTTCAACTGGAGCTAGATCCAATCTATTGTACACATTAATCAAATTTTCTTCAGTTAGTTCTTTGATTTCTTTTTTATCCATCAAAATCCTCCTCCTTTAACATAAATACATATAGTTATTCATATTCAATTGTTGCTGGAGGTTTATCTGTTATATCATATACAACTCGGGAAACCTCGTCTAACTCACTTGCAACTCTATTTCCTATTCTCTTGAGTTTATCCCAGTCGATTTCCATTGCCTTAGCCGTCATACCATCTCGAGAAGCAACAGACCTAATGGAAACTATCCATCCGTGAACCCTTTGATCTCCCTTTACTCCCGTCCCTTTTGTTAACAGAGCTGCAAATGCCTGCCATGGATCTTCTTCTTCTTCTAATTCCTCTTCTACTATAGCATTTGCTTCTTTTAGGACATTTAATTTATCTCGAGTTACTTCACCTATAATTCGAACTGCTAAGCCTGGACCAGGGAAAGGCATTCTTTCACTTATTTCTTCTGGCAGTCCAAGTTCTCTAGCTACTTCTCTAACTTCGTCCTTATAGAGGTCTCTCACTGGCTCAACTATCCCCTCAAAGTCAATATTTTCAGGTAGCCCTCCTACATTATGATGGCTTTTTATTCCTCCTTCGCTTTCAATTCTATCTGGGTATATAGTGCCCTGGATCAAGTAATCGACATCTAGTTCCTTTGCAGTTTCTTCGAATATCCTGATAAACTTTCTCCCGACGATCATGCGTTTTTCCTCTGGATCCGTGACCCCTGATAGTTCATCAATAAACTGATCTCTAGCATCTATAACCTCAAGATTCATGTCACTAAATGTCTCTTTGATCTGTTGAACTTCATTTTTCCTCATTAGTCCAGTATCAACAAAAATCGGATTTAGTTTATCTCCAATAGCTTTGTACGCTAATTTAGTGCAAACTGAGCTGTCAACGCCCCCAGATAATGCTATCATAGCTTTTCCATCGATCTGGTTCTTTATTTCCTCAACTGCTTTTTCTATGAACTCTTCAGGATTAACCATCTCATATCTCACCCGTCTTTTTATCTAAATTTTCTTCATCTAGCATAGCATTTACGAAACCTAAAAAAGGAGGGGAAGGCTCTTCCAATCTGGATCTAAACTCTGGATGAAATTGGGTTCCAATAAAGAAGTTATGAGAGGGGATCTCCAAACATTCCATCCTTCTGCCCTCTAGATCTCTACCACTGAAGTTTAGTCCAGAATCTTTTATTTCTTCTATGTAATTTGGATTTACCTCGTATCTATGTCTGTGTCTTTCCTTGACCTTATCTTTGCCGTAAAGTCTATGAACTAATGTACCTTCCTCCAATACGGTTATCTGATTTCCAAGCCTCATCGTTCCACCCATGTCGTCTACTTCTTTCTGCTCAGGAAGTAGATCTATTACTGGATGAGGAGTTTCTTCCTCAAGTTCAGTGCTATTTGCTCCTTCCAATCCTAATACATTTCTTGCAAATTCTATTACAGCTAACTGAAATCCAAAGCAAAGACCTAAAAAAGGTAATTGATTTTCACGGGCATATTTAATAGCTCTTATTTTTCCTTCAGCTCCTCTCTCTCCAAATCCCCCTGGAACTAATATTCCATCCGCTTTTTCGAGTTTTTTTACTTTTTCTGGATTATTCTCTAGGTTCTCGGCATCTGTCCATATTATTTCGTAGCCACAGTTTTTTTCTGCTGCTGCATGTTTAAGAGCTTCTATAACACTCATATAAGCATCTTCAAGCTCAGTATATTTGCCTACTAAGCTGACCGATATCTTTTTATCAGGTTCTAGGATGTTATCAACTTTTTTTTGCCAATCTTCGAGATTTCTTTCTGGATTACTTAGATCTAGGTGATTTACTAAAATATCCGTTATATTTTCTTTTTCCAAGTAGAGAGGTACCTCATAGATATCTCTTGCATCGTGAGCTGAAAAAACTGCTTCTTTAGGTATGTCACAGAAAAGAGATATCTTCTCTCTAGTCTTATTATTCAAAGGTTCTTCACATCTTCCCACGATCATATCTGGATGTAATCCTAGTTCTCTTAGTTCCTTGACGCTATGCTGTGTTGGCTTAGTCTTCTGTTCACCCACTACATCTAATATTGGAACCAGCGTAACATGAATTAAGATTACATTGTTTTCTCCTTCTTCGTTATGAAGTTGTCTAATTGATTCCAAAAAAGGCATACCTTCGATATCTCCAACAGTTCCACCTATCTCTATAATACAGATATCTGATTCGCTTTTATCAGATACCTCTCTGATCCTGTTTTTTATTTCATCGGTTATATGTGGAATTATTTGAACCGTTTTACCTAAATACTCTCCACTTCTTTCCTTCTCTATAACACTTCTATAAACCTTTCCAGTAGTTATATTGTGTTCGCTGGTTAATTCTTTGTTTAGAAACCTTTCGTAGTTACCTAGGTCCAGATCTACTTCTCCTCCATCCTTCAAAACGAATACTTCTCCATGCTGGAACGGGTTCATAGTTCCAGCATCTACATTCAAGTAGGGATCTATTTTTATCGCAGTTACATCAAAACCTCTAGATTTTAATATACGGCCTAGAGAAGCTGCTGTTATTCCTTTACCTAATCCACTCATCACTCCGCCCGTTACAACTACATACTTCATTCTTTTTACGCTCCATGAGGCACTAGGTTCAATAATAATTAACTTTTTTTTACATCACATCTCAATACTTTTCTCCCTTCTTTAAGCAACTTAGAGAGAATTAACCATATCCATTGACTTACTCCCCTCTTCGATCTTCGATCTCCGATATTGAGGAAGAAGAGTTCTCAGCTAATAAGTTAAGTCAGGATTCAAAGTCTGGGGGTAATAGGTTTGGTATACCATCCTCTATTGGATAATCGTTGTCACAATTAGGGCAATGTAACTCTCCTTCCTTCACTTCATCATCTTCTTCCTCATCTATTCTTAACTCTAATTCCGATTTACATATGGGGCATGCTAATTTTTCCTTAAGTTCTTTTTTCACAGCTTTTCCTCCCTCAGGTCTATAGTTTCGTCATTTTCTGGTCCTGTAGATATTATAGTAACTGGAACTCCTAATTCTTCTTCTTTTTCTTCAATAAAGTCTCTAGCTTCTTGTGTTAAGTTATTATATTCTTTTACTCCCTTACATCTTTTATCAAGCTTATCAATACAGGTTATAGCTACTTGAGTAGCTCCGTTTACATCAACTGTGTATTTAGCCCAGTCCGACATCCATCGGCCTACCCGTCGTTCTCTTCCCGTAACAGTCCCATATTCTTCTATACCTAGTTCTTCGGTTTCTTCTTCATCAAGTTCAGTGGGAAAAGGCCCTGCACCGACTCTAGTTGGGAAAGCCTTGAATACAACCAATACATCATCAACCTTAGTAGGCCCTATACCAACATCAGCAGCAACCTGTGAAGCCCCAGTATCCTTGGATGTAACATAGGGATATGTCCCATAAAAAAGAGAAAGCCCAAATCCTTGAGCTCCTTCAATTATAACATCCTTGTCTTTATTTAAAGCATTATTAATCTCTTCAGGAACATCCGTAGTATATTCACTTAGTTCAGAGATATCTTCTGCTTGTTTAATTGTTCTCATAGCTCTCTCTGCATTAGCTGGCCCACATCCAGTTCCAGTAGTTTCAATATCCTCTGACAAGTTCTTATCTTCATTATCCTTTTTGATGTGCTTTTCCTCAATTATTGCACATCTATTATCTACCTTTAGCCTGTCCTCTGTCCCTAGTTCGTTTATTTCCTTTTTCAAGACCTCTGGATCCACCAAGGTACCTGCACCCACTAAAAGCTCTACCTTCTCGTCAAAGAACCCTGAAGGAGTGATCCTCGTTCCAAACTCTTGGCCATCAACTTTAACTGTGTGTCCTGCATTAGGCCCTACTCCACCTCTTGCTACGATCGCTGGTTCGTCTTCTCTAACGAGATGAGAAACAATCTTTCCTTTTCCCTCATCACCAAAAAATCCACCAATAACGATAATTGAAGACATAAGTACCATCCAAAATTAACTCTCATAGATTTAACTCTTATGACTTATTAACCAGGAAAAGTCATCTAAAACCATTCCCTCAACTATTAAATTTTAAATTAATTTAAATTAATTACTCTATTTAATTTTAAATTTTCTATTTTTGATGAACTACAGATAGATAAATCGTGAAAATCAATTGATTGACTCAATCATCCCTTTTAGTATCTTTTTTCCATCAGTACTACCTAATATATCTTCACTAGCTCTTTCAGGGTGAGGCATCATTCCTAGTACATTACCTTTCTCGTTAATTAACCCAGCTATGTTTTCACATGAACCGTTCGGATTTGAGGCCTTGGTTACTTCTCCTTCTTTGTTTGAATATTTAAAAGCTATTTGGTTTGAATTCTTCAGTTCCGAGAGCTCTGGATCTTGATTGTAGTATCTACCTTCCTTATGAGCTATAGGTAGGTTTATTACCTCATTTTTATCAAATTTTCTAGTGAAAATAGATTCAGTGTTATTAACTTTTAAGTAAACATGTTCGCATCTAAATTTTGGATATGAATTGGTTGTTAAAGCACCTTTTAGAAGCCCCAGTTCGGTTAATATCTGAAAGCCGTTACATATACCTAGAATTGGTTTACCTTCTCTCGCAGCTCTTTTTAGTGAATTCCCTATCTTAGTTTGAGCAGCAATTGCTCCAGCTCTAAGGTAGTCGCCGTAAGAAAAACCTCCTGGCAAGACTATTCCATCATAGTTAGAGAGGTCTGCACTTTCGTACCAATTTAAGTCAGCTCTACATCCAATAACATCTTCTATCACATGCTTCGTGTCCCTATCGCAGTTAGATCCAGGGAACTGTATAACACTGATCTTTGGCATTTTCAAATCCCTTCAACTTTTATGTTATATTGATGGATAACTGGGTTTGCCAATATCTTCTTACACATCTTATCGACTTCAGACCTAACTTCTTCTTTGCTTTCAGCTTTTAATCTTAATTTTATCTGTTTACCAACTCTGGCATCTTCAACATCCTCAAAACCTACCTTCTGTAGGGATTTTTTAATAGCCTTTCCTTCTGGATCAAGCATATCTTCTTTAAGATGAATATCAACAGTTACCTCATACTTAATTTTAATCCTCTCCTTTCTATTTTACCCTATTTTATCATATAGTGTAGTTTACCCTATTTTATCATATAGTGTAGTTCTCTCCACTGGTTTTCTGTCCGCTTCCCTAATTAATTGGTGCATGTCGTTTTTTGAAGGAATTTCCTCAACCAAACCCGTGCTTTTAGAGATATTTTCTTCCATTAATGTTCCACCTAGATCATTTGCTCCAAAATAAAGTGATTTCTTCGCATCTTCCTTACCCAGTTTCAACCAAGAAGCTTGTATATTATCTATCTGATCCTTCAAAAGAACTCTTGACAATGCAATAACCTTAAAATCCTCTATAGATAAAGTACCATTGTTCTGTTTACCTAGTTTATTATTACCAGGTAAGAATGGCAAAGGAATAAACTCCGTAAAACCCCCTGTTTCTTCTTGAATCTTCTTTATCTTTAAGATATGTCTGATTCTGTCCATCCAACTTTCTTCATGTCCATAAAGCATTGTTGCTGTAGTAGGGATTCCCAGTTTGTGTGCTGTCTTTATTATCTCGACCCACTTTTTACTTGAAATCTTGTTGGGACAGATCTCTTGCCTAACATCTTCTACAAGCATTTCAGCAGCTGTACCTGGAATTGAATCTAGTCCTTTTCGCTTTAATTTAACTAAAGTTTCCTTAATTGAATCTTCTGCAATATGGTTTATTTCCTGTGGAGAAAAAGCATGTAAATGTATATTATAGTTTTCCTTTATTTTTTCAACTAGTTCGAAGTAGTAGTCTCTTTTCAGATCCTTGTTTATTCCTCCTTGCAGACATACTTCGGATGCATTCTTTTCCTTAGCTTCCTCCACTTTTTCCAGTATTTCATCTGTAGAAAGTATATAATTTTTTTCTTTAGAAAAAGAACAGAAAGAACAATTGAGTCCACATTTATTTGTGTAATTAATGTTTCTATTTACAACATAGGTAACTTCTTTTCCCTTATTTTTTTCTCTAATTTCATCTGCAAGGGAAAATAACTTGAATTCCTTTTTTTTAACAAGTTTCAAAGCTTTTTTTTCTATTTTACTTAGCGTAGCCATCTTCATCAGATAAATTTTTAATCGTTTCTTCTAATTCGTCAGAGAACCACTTCTCCTTGATGTACCTAGGGTAGATTGGGAGTCTCTCTTTTACTCTAAATTCATCGAGTTCCAACTTAATTTTCTTGAGATCTGGCCAGCTTTTTTTTGGGTTTATGTAGTCACTAGTCACCTCTGATATACCACCTAAATCATCTATTCCAGCTTTAACTAATTTATCAAGATTTCTTACCAGATTTGGTGGTGATTGTATACTAATATCTTTCAATATCTCATTAGATAATCTAATATTATCTAATAGTTCTTCATAAGACGCAGTATCTTTTAATTTAGAATATTTATTTGGTTCATATCTTTGGATTATTACTTCTTGAATATGCCCATACCTCTGGTTAATTTCATCTATCTTTCTTAAAGAATTTATTCTATCCTGTTTACTTTCACCAATTCCTAAAAGAATACCAGTAGTAAAAGGTATTTGTAGCTTTCCAGCTTCTTTTATCATCTTAATCCTTTTAGAGGGTTTTTTACCTGGACTGTTCTGATGTGATTTTACTTTAGCTGTCGTTTCCAGCATAAGTCCCATGCTTGCATTGTACCTCTTTAATTTCTTTAATTCATTATAATCCAATAAACCTGTATTCGTATGAGGAAGCAAGTTCTTATCCAATGCCAACTTACATATATCTATTAAATACTCTAAATGAGAATCGTAGCCTATCTCCTTGATTTTTCCCATGAATTCCCTGCTTTGTTCCGGTCTTTCACCACAACATAGTAAAACTTCCTTTGCATTTCTCTTCTTAGCTTTATCAAGTAATTTTTCAATTTCATCTAATTCAAGTAAATATCTATTACCTCTGTTAAACCCACAGTATAGACAGTTATTTCTACAGTAGTTTGTTACGGGAATAAAGACATTCTTGCTGTATGTTATTATCTTCTGTTCTTTATTTGGAAAAATATATTTATCTTCCATTGAAATCCTTCTTTAATTGGAGGGTTTTGTCATTTCTTAAGGTTTTTTTAAGAAAAATATTTTGTAAGATGAGGGACAATTATCGTTCAAGTTTGTTTATCAATTTCTTGCAGGGATATAGATGGATTTCGGCGTTGAATTACTTCCAAATGAATCTTTGGATAAGTTAAAGAGAAAAGGAATTCAATTAGAAAAAGCAGGTTTAGATGAGATATGGGTTGCCGATCACTTTAACCATAGGAACATATATTGTGTTTTATCTATTTTAGCTGCAAATACATCTAGTGTTTCTTTAGGAACAGGAATAACCAATCCCTATGTGATTCATCCAGCTGAAACAGCCTCAGCAATTCAAACGATAAATGAAGCATCAGATGGTAGAGCAAAGTTGGGTATAGGAGCTGGAGATAAATTTACATTAAATAAAATAGGATTAGATTGGGACAAACCTCTTCAAAGAGTTAAAGAATCAGTTTACATTATAAGGGAATTAACGAAGAACAATAATCTCGAATGTGGGGGCGAATTTTATGAGATGGATTCCGGCAAGTTAAGTTTCCATAAGAGCGAGGTACCTATCTATGTTGGAGGACAAGGCCCGAAGATGCTGTCTCTTGGAGGAGAAATTGGGGAGGGGGTTTTGGTAAATGCTTCTCATAAAAAAGATCTTGAATTTGCCATCGATAAGATAGGTAATAAAGATACAGATATAGCCCCTCACACCTGTTTTTCAATTGCAGAGAACCGTGAAAGAGCAAGGAAAAAAACGAAACCAGTGGTTTCTTATGTGGTTTCAAATATTCCTGAAAAAGTTATAGAAAAACATGGATTAAGTAAAAAAAGAGTCAATAAGATCTCCGACTGCATTAAAAAGGGAGATACCAAAAAAGCCATTAATCATGTTTCAAGTAAAATGATAGATGTCTTTTCTATCTCAGGTACACTAGACGATTGCATAAATAAGATCAGTAACTTAAATGACCTAGAAATAGATCATATCGTCCTAGGTTCTCCACTTGGTCCAAATTACAAAGAAAGCTTAAAGTTAATCGAAGAAGGATTGATCCCCTCTTTCAAATAAAAATGCCTATAAAAACATTAATTCCTTTTAGATTAGAAAACACCAAATCTAGCTTATTTCCTCATTTAAGTTTATCAGAAAGAAGAAGGTTATCTCAAATCATGCTAGATGAAGTTATAAGAACCATTTCCGATCTAACTGATGTATTCATTGTATCTCCAGACCTTAAGCGATATAATGGAAATGCAAAAATCATTAAAAGCCCTAAAAAACTAAATCCTTCTTTAAATTTTGCAATAGATAAACTTAAATTACCCGTATTAATATTACCAAGCGATATACCATTTATAGAAAAAAAAGATATTAAAAAAGTATTAAAAAAAGATAAAGATGTAATCCTATGCCCTGGCAATCGAGGAGGTACCAATGCTTTGTTTCTAAGGAAAAAAATAGATCTAAATTACGATAACAACAGCTTCAATAACCATCTAAAAGATATCAAAGAGAAAGATTATTCTTATACTATCTTAGATAATGAAAGAATTAGATTTGACATAGATGAATTAAGTGACCTAAAAAAAGCAAAATCCTTAGCTAATGGAAAATTAGAGAGTTTTTTAAAAAATAAAGTAGGTGAAGAGATAAAATGAACATACTCTTAATACATCCATCAACTAACGAGGAACTTTACTTTAGAAAAATACTTGGATTAGTTACCGAGCCGATAGGACTAGAATACATTGCGGCATCTTTAGACAGTGAAAAACACGAGATAGATATAATTGATTTAAGAACTGATTCAATCTCAGAAAAAGAGCTGATTAAAACTACAAATGAGAAAGAAGTGGATATTGTTGGAATATATTTGGCAACATATAAGGCCAAATCAGGGTTAAATATACTTAAAAAAATCAAAAAACACGATAAAGAGATCAAAACGGTATGTGGAGGACCTCACTCCAGCTTAAAGTCTAAAGAAATTATTAAAAAAAGTTATGTAGATTTTGTGGTTTTTGGTGAGGGAGAAAGATCTTTTCCAAAACTAGTGAAATGTCTTGAAGAAAATGAAGATTTGCACGACATTGAGGGAATAACCTTTAAAAACAGTGATGAAATAGTCGAAAACGATGCTGAAAACCTAATTAAAGATTTAGATAGTATTCCATTTCCTGATCGAAGACATATAAAACCTAAAAACTACAGATTAATGAATTCTATGACTGTATCTAGTATAATATCTAGTAGAGGTTGTCCATTCTGTTGCAATTACTGTACAACTCCTGCAATATTTGGAAAGGAACTTAGAACCCGGTCAGCTTTCAATGTAGTCGAAGAAATAGAAGAAATAAATAAAAAATACGACACTGATCTAATAATGTTTCTAGATGACAATTTTGCCCTGAAAGAAGATAGAATCTGGGACATATGCGATGAAATAGATGAAAGAAATTTAGATATAACATGGGGATGTGCCAGCGGCGGTTTCAGCGATGTAGATGAAGGACTAATAAAAAGAATGAAACAAACAGGATTCAGAGTAGTCAATTATAACCTTGACACTGGAAGCAAAAAATCAATAGAAAACATGGATAGAGATCTATCCTTAAAAGAAGCAAAAGAAGAATTAAAGAGATTCGAAGAATTTGACTTGGTTAGAATACTAAATATAGTTTTAGGATTTCCAGGAGAGGATAAAGAAGATATTAAAGAGTCAATTGAGCTAGCAAAAGATATTGGTGCAGAATTCCCTCTATTCTTTCTCCCAACTCCTTATCCTGGAACCGACTTCTATGAAACAGCAAAAAGACAAAATTTAATTAAAGAACTAAATTGGGAAAAGTATAACACATACAACCCAGTTTTAGAATCCGAATACTTAGACATAGAAGAAATAAAGGAACTCTACAATCAGGCCTACAAGGAAACCTACCTGAACAAAAAAATCTTCAAAAAGCAAATTAAAAGCTTTCTTAATAGCTTAAAAGACGGATGGGTTGAACCTCATCACATCCCTAAAATAATTTACCAAGGAATAAAATCTAGAAGATTCATACTTCAACAAACGAACAATCATTCAACTCAATGAACCACTCATATCCTCTCCTAGTAACTCACACCTCTAAATCACTAAAACGAAAGAAACCTGAATAACATACTCCTCAACCTACGAAAACAAACCTTCCACACAGTCACAGCATTCCAATAGTGACTTCCTCCCTTACCAAAATCAAGGGATTTTGGAGGGGGCTTCCAGAGTCAAAGGGGTTTTCTTCCTACTGCTGTCATCCAATCTCAGTCCTGGGCGGCGCTTATCTAGGAAGCTTTCTATGGGGAGGTTCCCTGGCCCAAGCCAGCGAGCTTGGTAACCAGAACTCTCAATCTGTCCACGGGCTTTAGCCTTCGGCCACAACCCCTGCCCTACACACAAAACCTAAGACACGGAGGTCATTTAAGCCTTATAGGTTGATTCATCCCCTCCCTAATCAAAAGATAAGGAAGAGGTCTTCTTAACCACCAAGATAAATTAAATTGTTATCAACAGGAGTAAAGTGACTCACCTCCTAAATAAATGAATTGAGCTTTCCTGTGAAATTCATCTGAGTAGAGTTTGACTTGTTATTGGGCTTTTCTTGTTCAACCAATCAACTAGGGAACTTGAGTTCCCTGGGAAGACTTGGATTAGGGCCAAAACAAAAGTCCATATATTAGCTATGCAATAACTCCCCTTATTATTCCTACAAGCTGCTCCACACAACCAACACTCCTTATTCCAAAAGTTTCAGGCTTATCCAATACAACTATTCGATGTTGGTTGGTCACAGGGCGATTAGCCAGATACCTAAGAAACATGGGTTCGCTTTTTGATAGGGAAATCAAGCCAACCAACTGTCAGTTACCTCTAGCTAGTTCCTAAAATCAATTAAGTGTTATTTTCCTTCCAAAAAAAAGCATTCATCTCGTGCCCTAAAGGACACAGGTTTCCTGCCTTTAACCATATAACATGTAGTTTACAAAACAAACTTATGGACTGAAGACTTATTTAGGTGGTGGACCGTAGCTTTAGTTTCGGTGAAACATTATTTAGTTTTACACAATATAAATGTGAATTAAAATTTGGTGTATTTTTTAGTTTGATTTTCTGGGAGGTAAAAGGATGAGTGATGATGAAAAAATTGAGGAGTGTACGAACATTTTAGATAAGATAATCAATGATAATTCTATTCCTAAGAATATTAGGAGGGCAGCCAAAAATGCAAAGAATGAATTACTCAGCGGAGAGGGAGATTTAACGGTAAGGGCAACAAATGCTATTTCTGAATTGAATGAGGTTAATGATGACCCTAATATCCCTATTCATGCAAGAACTGAGATATGGAATGCGATATCCATCTTGGAAGGGTTAACTGTTGAGGATTAAGGAAAGGTAGGTGTTTTTGGATACTTGGTTTATTGCTTCAATAGTATTCATTGCTTGATCGAAGTTTTGGCCTTTACTAACTACTCCATGGTTTTTTAGTATCAATCCTTTTTCTTTTTTTAGCTGTTTTGATGTTTTTTTAGCTAGTTTTTTGGTTCCGGGTTGAATCCTTTCTATTATTTTGATTTGTTCTCCTATTATTATCTTTGAGGACTCTGTATTACATTTTAAGGTGTTTTCATTTGTATGATTAGATATTAAGATTGGGTATATAGGATGGCAGTGAATAATAGCTTTTGCTTTTGTTTTTTTATATATGTTGTAATGTAATGGTAGTTCGCTCGACGGTGATCTCCCACCCCCACCCCTTTGTTTCAACTGGAGTGCTTCTTTATCTAGTGGAATCATTAAGATATCTTTCTTTTCTAGATTACCTAGGTTGGATCCAGATGCCGTTATGAATATATGGCCATGATCTCTATAACTCAGGTTTCCACCAGTTGCATCAACAAATCTTTTTCGGTCAAGGTTTTTTCCAATTTTTTGGAATTTATTGATTACATCCATAGTTGTTCCTTAAATTTATCTTTAGTCGACCTTGGTTAATGAAGTATTGTTAAAGTTTTTTGTTGATGGTTCCAAAATTTTATAGGTCCCGGTCTTTCCAGTTGAAACAAAGGGGTTTTTCCAGTTGAAATAAAGGGGGATTTCCAAAATTTATATAGAAAAGGAATACTTCAATTGGAAAGGGGGATAGAGAGGTAATAATGATGGATACTGATGGAATTTTTGATGATCTACTAGACGAGAACTCGGTTTTTAAGAACAAAGAAATGTTAAGACCTTCTTACACTCCTGATAAACTACCTCACAGAAGTGATCAAATTAATGATATAGCTAGAATATTGGTTCCTGCTTTAAGAGGAGAAACTCCGTCTAACATTTTAATATACGGAAAAACAGGAACGGGTAAAACAGTTGCAGCTAAGCATATTGGAAGAGAACTCGAAAAAAAAGGAGAAGAGCTAAACGTAAACTGTTCAGTTATTTATCTCAATTGCAAAGTCGTTGACACACAGTACAGGGTTTTAGCCCACCTCGCAAGACATTTTAACAAGGAAGTACCACTTACCGGATGGCCAACAGATCAAGTTTATCAAGAATTTAGAGAAGTATTAGACAATAAAAAAAGAGTGGTTACAATAATGCTCGACGAAATAGACAAAATTATAGGTAAAAGTGGAGATGACATTTTATATCACTTATCAAGAATTAATCAAGATTTAAAAAGAGCAAAAGTAAGCATAATAGGTATATCAAATGACTTAAAGTTTACAGATATTCTTGATCCAAGGATTAAGAGCTCATTAGGTGAAGAAGATATTATATTTCCACCATACAACGCTGATCAACTTAGAGACATATTAAAGCAAAGATCAGAACCATCAATTAAGGAAGAAGCAATTTCTGATGAAGTTATACCTCTATGTGCAGCTTTTGCAGCTCAAGAACATGGAGATGCCAGGAGAGCATTAGATCTATTAAGAGTTTCAGGAGAATTGGCTGAAAAAGAAGGAGAAAAGATAAAAGAAAAACATGTTAGAGAAGCTCAAGACAAAATAGAATTAGATAGAGTCGTTGAAGTTGTAAAAACACTTCCAACTCAATCTAAACTAGTATTACTATGTATTATAAAACTAAAACAATTTAAAGATAATGATCTGACTACTGGAGAAGTCTATGAAGGATATCAAGAGTTATGTAAAAGAACAAATATGGAAACACTGACACAAAGGAGGGTGACGGACCTAATCTCAGAATTAGATATGTTGGGAATAATAAATGCCGTCGTAGTAAGTAAAGGCCGATACGGTAGAACCAAAGAGATATCTCTTAGTATATCAGCTGATGAAATCAAGGAGGTTCTTTTAGACGATTATAGATTATCTAATCTAAAAAACTACAATCTCTCTTCTTCCAATCAAACAAAACTCTAAAAAAAAATAATTGATAAAATATAATAAAGTGATATAAAATGTACGAAAAACAAAGGATAGCAGTTTTGGTTGATACGCAAAATATTTATCATTCAGCTAAGAACCTCTTCAACTCTAATGTAGACTACGATAAGTTACTTAAATTGGCATTAGGAAATAGAAAATTAATTAGAGCAATTGCATATGTAATTAAAGCTGATACACCAGAAGAAGAAAGATTTTTTGATGCACTCGAAGACATCGGATTTGAAGTTAAAATCAGAGACCTAAAAGTATACTATGATGGATCAAAGAAAGGAGACTGGGATATGGGAATTGCAATAGATGCAATGGCAATTTCAGACAAAGTAGATACGATAGTCTTAGTAACAGGTGATGGAGATTTTTCAGTACTTGTTGAAACTCTAAAGGCAAAGGGAAACAGAGTAGAAGTTATATCCTTTGAGAAAAGCACATCAAAAGAATTAATCGAAACTGCTACTGAATACACTGATATTGAAAATCTTTCTGATAGTGATGAATTCCTGATCTAGCATCATCGAGACTCAGCCTCAGCCACCCCAACATAGGAATTTTTAAAACTGCCTTACCCTTAATCCATTCTGGTTTAATTGGCATATTTTTGGCTATTACTTCAGTTTCTTGATCATATAAGTTATTGTTGTCTCCTTTAGTAATGTAACCGGAATAAGGAGCTGGGGGGCCATTTTCCCACATTGGATCTCCTTCCCCAACCCAATACATTGCCCTATGTATAATTGGTCTTTTATTGTCTTTTGGGATATCGTAGACTATTACATCTCCATAGCGATTTTGAGATTTATATGGAACCTGTTCCCCCTCTTGATAAGTAATAATATCATTTGGTTGTTTTATAACTACCACTGAGCCTTTTTTTATATTTGGACTCATACTGGAACTTTCAACTGCAACCATAGGAGGCCAAATTCCAGTATACAGATAAAGACCAGTTATAATTACTCCAATAACTAATAAGGAGATTAAAAAATCTCGGATAAAGGCAAAATACCATGGTTCCTCTTTTTTAAAAAATTCCCTTAATTTTGACATGCAGGGAATTTTAATATTTTCATCGGAATAAATTATTGGGTGATGGACTTCCAAGATAGCTTGATTTCTGAAGGCATATTTATTCACCCAGAAGCCAAAAAACTGATTAAAGAAAAAAATTCTCCAGATAAATTTTTAAAAGAGGTTATAAATTTTATACCAGATAGTGAAGCAGTAATTTTACCTAAACACATTAAGAAATATTTAAATTCCAAAAGTAAAAATCAAAAAAACCCTAATTCTCAATCTAGGTCAAATCCTAATCCAGATTCAAGGTCTTTAAGTGAAGAATCTAAAAAATCTACAGAAGATAATAACAAAGTTCGAGATAAAGAGGAAAGTAAAGTTAAATCAGTTAAAAATTCTAGTAAAAAAAAGAAAAAAGATGATTTAGGTGATCATAAGGATGAAAAACAAGGAAGTGAATTTAGAGTTATAAAAGATATAACTGGAAAGTCAGAATCAGAAGGAGAACTAGATGATTTTTTAAGTTATTTTAGAGATCGATTTAGTAAAATAAAGGATAAACTAAAAGTGAGAAACGAATTAAGGGATTTTAGGCCAATTGAAAGTCTTAAGAGGGTTAAAAGTGAGGAAATATCTTTTATTGGTATAGTAAGAGAAGTAAGAGAAACAAAAAATAACCATAAGTTACTTATCATTGAAGATGAAACGGAAGAAGTTCCAGCGATAGCATTAAAAAATAAACAAGAAGTTTTTGAAGACTCTGAAAAAGTATTAAAAGATGAAATTATTGGAATAAAAGGAAGATTAACTGATGACTCTGACTTGGTTATAATTAATAAAATAATCTGGCCAGACAAACAGATCAGGAGCGAACAGAACACGGCTGATAGGAAGTTTTATACTGCTTTTGTATCGGATATCCATTTCGGGAGCAAATGTTTCCTTGAAAAACCATGGAATAAATTCATTAAGTGGCTAAATGGAGATCTGGGTGGGGAAAACCTAAAAAAGCTATCAAAAGAAGTAGAATATTTAGTTATAGCAGGAGACATCGTGGAAGGAATAGGAATATATCCAAATCAAAAACAGGAACTAAGTCTAAAAAGTATAAAAGAACAGTATAAAGAAGCTGCAAAACAGCTCTCTAGAATACCTGATAGAGTAAAGATAGTATTGTCTCCTGGGAACCATGATGCCGTTAGACAGGCAGAACCACAGCCAGCTTTAGAAAACAAAGTCGCAGAATTTTTTAATGAATTAGAGAATGTTGAATTAGTTGGTAATCCATCCCAAATAGAAATTGATGGAGTAAAAATACTTGTTTATCATGGTAGATCTTTAGACGATTTGGTGGCATCTATACCTGGATTAAGTTACGATGAACCTGGTAAAATAATGGAGGAATTCGTTAGAAGAAGACATCTAGCTCCAAGATATGGTGGGAATACTCCTCTTTCACCTGAAAAAGAAGATTATATGGTTGTTGATGATCCAGATATAATCCATTCAGGCCATATCCATAAATTTGGAATCAACAACTATAGAGATGTTACATTACTAAATACGGGTACATGGCAGGGCCAAACAAAGTTCATGCGCAAAAGAGGAATAGAACCAGTTACTGGAAAGGTCACTTTAATGAAGATGGATGAATTAACTCCTAAAGTATTAAACTTCAGCTAAAGAAACTAAAAATGTTTTATTTATTTTTATTATAATAACTAAACTAATTAAAATGGTTTAAATTTATTTGATTAAAATTGAGGGATATTTTGCAGGATTACAGGAATAATTTAGAAAAAAGAGTAGATAAGGCTTATGAAATAGCTGAAAAAGCTAAGAAAAAGGGGAAGGACCCTAAAAACCAAGTAGAGGTTCGATTAGCTGAGGATCTTGCGGATAGGGTTGAAAACTTAATAGGAGTAAACGGATTATCGGAAGCCATCAACAAATTTGAATCCAAAGGATATTCTAGAGAAAAGATATGTCTTAAAGTATCAGATCTGATGGCGGAGGGCGAACTAGGAGATTTTGATTCTCCTTCTGAAATAGCTGACGCTGCTGTAAGATCAGCCGTTGCTATATTAACTGAAGGAGTTGTAGCAGCACCAATAGAGGGTATATCTGAAATTGAAGTAGAGGAAGAGGGATACTTAAGGATTTCATATTCAGGTCCTATAAGAAGTGCTGGAGGAACTGCTCAAGTAATTTCTGTTTTAGTTGCTGATTATATTAGGGAAAAAACAGGAATAAATAAATATGAGGCTACTGAGAATGAAGTTGAAAGATATGTTGAGGAGATCCCTCTCTACAAGGAAATAGCTAACTTACAGTATACTCCTACAGATGAAGAAATCAGGAAAATTATAGGTAATTGTCCTATCTTGATTGACGGTGAGGCCACCGAAGATGAAGAAGTTTCGGGTCAGAGAAATCTCGATAGGATAGAAACAAATAGAGTAAGAGGAGGAATGTGTTTAGTTGTTGCTGAGGGAATAGCATTAAAGGCACCTAAGCTACAGAAACTGGTTAAAGGGTTAGGTATAGGTGGATGGGATTGGTTAGATAGCTTAGTGAAGGATGATGATGGAGATGGAGATGGAGATTCGGGAGAGGATAAAAGTGATAAATATCTGAGGGATCTCATTGCAGGTAGACCTGTTTTTTCTCATCCTTCAAAATCTGGTGGCTTTAGGTTAAGGTATGGTAGGTCTAGGAATTCTGGTATGGCTACAGTAGGAATAAATCCTGCTACAATGAGAGTTTTGGATTCTTTTTTATCTGCAGGGACTCAGGTAAAGATACAGTTACCTGGAAAAGCAGCAGGTATAGTTCCAGTAACTTCTATAGATGGTCCAGTAGTCAAATTAAACGATGGAACTGTAGTCAAATTAAACGATGAGGAAAGCGCTAAGGACTATTTAAATAAGATAAGCGAAATCATAGATGTAGGAGAGGTTTTAATAAATTATGGCGATTTCCTTGAAAACAACCATAAATTAGAGAAACCTTCTTTTACGGAAGAATTTTGGAGACTCCTTGCTGACAAAAAAACCCAAGACCCCTCTATTTCAACTGCAAAAGAAGCAATCGATCTTTCACGAGAGAAAGATATTCCCCTGCACCCAGAATATCTCTACCAATGGAACAACCTCTCTATTAACGAAGTAAAAAAATTAAGGCAATTTATTTCAGAAGAAGGAAATTTCAAAAACACCCTAAACTTACCAACAAATAAAAAAATAAAGAGATATCTTGAATTAATTTGTTTACCACATAAAAAAACCGAAAACACTGTTACAATTGATCATGATAATTCTTTAGCTTTAATAGAGACATTAGGATTAGATGAGGAGTTAAATAAGAAAAATGAAAGCAATTCAGAGAAAGTAATAGATTATCTCACCGAAGTTTCTGGATTAAAAATATTCGAAAAAGCTCCAACTAGAGTAGGATGCCGAATGGGTCGCCCAGAAAAATCAAAAGAGAGAAAAATGAGGCCACCGACCCATATACTATTTCCAGTTGGAGAAGCAGGAGGTAAAGAGAGATCAATCGAAAAAGCATCAGAAAAGTCTACGATCAATGTTGAAATGGCCTTGAGAGAATGTCCTAACTGTAACAAAGAAACATATCTTTTAAATTGTCCAAATTGTAATAAAAGAACTAAAAAAACTAGAAAATGCCCAAAATGTGATATAAAGATACATAAAGAAATAGAAGAGTGCCCAAAATGCAATAAGGAATTAATATCAGTTGAAAACTATGATTTGGATATATCAAAGGAATATAAAAGTGCCTTAAATGATTTAAACGAGAGAAATAATTATGATAAATTCAAAGGAGTAAAGGGACTAACTTCTAAAGAGAAGACTCCGGAACCACTTGAAAAAGGAATATTAAGAGCAAAACATGGTTTATATGTGTTTAAAGATGGTACAATAAGATATGACTTGACTGATTTACCCTTAACGCATTTTAAACCCAAGGAGATACATACAAACATATCAAAATTAAAAAAACTTGGATATAAAAGAGATATCTACGGAAATGAATTAACTGACAACGAACAGGTTCTAGAATTAAAACCACAAGATGTAATACTTTCGGAAGAGAGTTTAGATTACTTCTTAAAAGCAACTGATTTTATAGATGATTTATTAGAAAAATACTACAATCTGCCTCCCTATTATCAGGTGGACTCTAAAAATGAATTAATAGGAGAATTACTTTTAGGATTAGCTCCTCATACAAGTGCTGGAGTGGTTTCTAGGTTAATAGGATATACGAAATCTTCTACAAATTACGCACATCCATATTTTCATGCTGCTAAAAGAAGGAACTGTTTCCACCCAGACACTAAGATAGTGGTAAATGGAAAAGCCACTAAAATAAGTCAATTTGTAGAAAAGAAATTAGAAAATGGTAAATATGAAAGAGATGACTTTGGTAACATCTATCAGAAATTAGATGAAGAAATAATGGCTCTCTCTATTTCAAAAAAAGGAAAAGTCCAAAAAAAGAGAATAACCCATGTTTCAAAGCATTTTTCTACTAATCATTTAATGAAAATAGTTACAGAAAACGGAAGTGAAATTAGAATCACCCCGAGGCACGATCTATTGATTCATAAAGATGGGGTTCTTGAAAAGAAACCAGCTTTCGAGATAGAAGAAGGTGACAGATTACCCACTCCAGTTGAAACAAAGGGGTGGGGGGTGGATCCCTCTTGTAAAACATCTAGTAAAGAAATAATTCAAGATGATATTGATTTTGTTAAAGTAAAAACAAAACAATACATCCATGAAGATATCAAAAAAACATATTCAGTAACAGTAAAAGAAAATAACACGATATTAGCAAATAATATATTTGTTGGACAATGTGACGGCGATGAAGACTGTTATATGTTACTTATGGATGGTTTACTAAACTTTTCTAGAGATTACCTACCCGAAACAACCGGAGGAAGCATGGATGCTCCTCTAATTTTGACATCTATCCTGGATCCAAAAGAAGTAGACGACGAAGCACATAACCTAGATATAGTTGATGAATATCCATTAAAATTTTATAAAAAAGCATTAAAAAAAATTAGTCCAGATGATGTTGAAATAGAGATCGGTGAAGATAGACTAGATACAAATAAAAAAATAAACGGATTTAATTATACACATGAAACAAGAGATATTTCTTCAGGACCTAAAGAAAGCGCATATAAAACTTTAGGGCCTATGATAGATAAAATGGACAAACAACTATCTTTAGCTAAAAAGACAAGGGCTGTTGAAGAAGAAGATGTGGCAGAAAGAGTTATTGAAAGCCACTTTTTACCTGATCTATTAGGTAACCTTCGAGCTTTTTCGACTCAAAAAGTCAGATGTGTTCAATGCAATGAAAAGTACAGAAGACCTCCATTATCAGGAAAATGCAAATCATGTGGTGGAGATTTAACATTAACAGTTCATGAAAACTCTGTAAAAAAATATCTAAAAGTATCTAGAGAAGTAGCCGAGAAATATGAGATCTCAGATTACATCAAGGAAAGATTAGAAATATTGGACCTATCAATGGAGTCCTTATTTGAGAACGACCTACAGAAAGGATTATCTGATTTCATGTGACCAAATAGTTACCTTATTTTGTTTAATAGATGTTTTAACTTATTTGATGAGAAATTCCCTTCCTAAGTCTCTGATTTAGGTAGGGAGGATGAATCAGCACTAGATATCTGTATTTGGGAATCGAATAGGTTTTTGTTGAGAGGTTCTGAGGCCTATGGGCTGAGTTCGAGTAGCCGAATTCCTCGGGTATTTAGGTTCTTCCGCAAAGGGATATGTGGAAGACCTCGGTATGGGGTCCCAGTGACCGGACCGGGGCCCGTAACCAGGGCACATGATAGCGATGGACATAGGGGCTTGTCCTGGGAAAACAGTTTAAGTCCTTGGAACCTGCTAACTAGAGCCAAGACGTGCTCGGCATACACCCCCTGATAGAAACTATGAGCCTCGAAACCAGAAGCACTCCAAATAGGTGGAAGCACCTCCCTAAATCTCTGATTTAGGTAGGTGAGGATGTCAATTCGTTGAACTTGACTTTGTTTTTAGTTAGTTTATTTATTGTGGTGTTGATATCGGATATTTTAACTCTAATTTGGTCTGTTGAATCTCTTTCTCTAATTGTTACGGTGTTGTCTTCAATTGTTTGATGATCGATTGTTATACAGTAGGGTGTTCCAATTTCATCTTGTCGTCGATATCTTCTTCCTATTGATCCTGATTCATCGTAAACTGTATTTAATTCATTATCTAAGGAATCAATTACTTTTTGTGACTTATTTAATAGTTTTTTATCTTCTATTAAAGGAAAAACTGCTACGTCAATTGGAGAAACTATTTTGTTGAATCTTATTACTTTTCTTTTTTCTTCATCTAAAACATCTTCGTCATATGAATGTTCAATAGTGATATAGGTTATTCTGTCCAAGCCATAAGATGGCTCGATGACATGAGGATAGAATCTCTCCCCACTTCTTTTTTCGATCTTTTTTTCCACTTCAACATACCTGTCATCTAATTTAAATTTCTCTCCGTCTATTTCTATCTCAAATTTTTCTTTATCTAGAAGTTTTTCCATTTTTTCAGGTCTTATGTCCTTTAATGATTCGGCAATTTTCTTAGATTTGTCTTTGAACTTAGGGCCTAATTTATCCATATTAGGAGAAATTACTTTCTTTTCGATCTTTTTGGGTTCTTTATACTTATCAAAGGCCCTCAGATCTTGATTTGAATTTTTACCATGTTTTTTTAGGTCATAGTTTGTTCTATCTGAGATTCCGGCTAGTTCTATCCAACCAAATCTATCTGATTTGGCTTCTGCATCCCAGCAATCTTCTGCATAATGAGCTCTTTCTTCGTCTAGATGCTGTCTGAATCTGAGTTTACTCTGATCAATACCTAGATCTAATAGGAATTTTTTAGTTAACCCAATGTAATAAGCTAGGATTTCGCTTCCAATTAATCCTGATTTAAGAGCTTCTTCTAGTTTGATCTTTTGAGGTTTTCCTTCTTTTTCTTCCTGTTGGTCTATGGAATAAAGTTTA
Organism: Candidatus Methanohalarchaeum thermophilum; assembly: GCA_001914405.1. Taxonomy (GTDB): domain Archaea; phylum Halobacteriota; class Methanonatronarchaeia; order Methanonatronarchaeales; family Methanonatronarchaeaceae; genus Methanohalarchaeum; species Methanohalarchaeum thermophilum. Next base: position 143,963 of record MSDW01000001.1, on the reverse strand, counting down.
ACTTTTTCGTCTTTTACTTTACTAAAGGAAGGATGGTTTTTTTCGCCCGGTTTTACAAATACTTCGGCTTCCATTTGGAGGAATTCTCTTAATCTTATTACACCTTGTCTTGGGGATATTTCGTTTCTGTAAGCTCTTCCGATTTGTACGACTCCAAAAGGAAGTTTTCCTCTATTTGTGTCCTGTAGGTATGGGAAATCCACAAACATTCCTTGTGCTGTTTCTGGCCTTAAGTAACCGTTTCTTCCTGTTCCAGGGCCTATTGATGTTTTAAACATTAGGTTGAAGTTATAAACTTCTCCTAGTTCTCCTCCACATGCAGGGCAGGAAACTTCATTTTCTTTAATTAATTCGTATATTTTTTGGTTGGATAAACTATCGGCTTGTTCTTCTGTAAAATCTTCTACTAAGTGATCAGCTCTAAATGACTTATTACAATTGTTACACTCTGTCATTGCATCTTCAAATCCATCAAGATGTCCTGATGCCCTGAATACATCTTCGGACATAATAGTTGTGGATATAATCTCATCGAAGCTTTCTTTGTTTATGTAATAATCTCTCCATTTTGACTTTATGTTTTTAATTAGTTTGGTTCCTAGGGGACCGTAGTCATAGAAACCAGAGGCTGACCCATATATGTCAAATGATGGCCAGAAAAACCCTCTTCTTTTGGAGATCTCAGTTATTTTATCATAGATATCTGTCACTAGGTATTTCCTCCTAGATAAGAGCTTTAATTAAGTCTCTATCTCTTATTAATCCAACTAATCTGTTTTCTTCATCTAAGATAGGTATTTGTTCTATCTGGTTTCTGTTCATCTTTTGAGCCACATCTTCAACTGTGGATCCAATGAATGCTGAAACTACATTTTCCGTCATTATTTCTTCAACGGCTACATTAGGTAATTTGAACTTTGAGACTCCATAGTAGAATTTTAATGTATCTCTCACGCCGTCCCATGTCCAGTCATCCTCGTCTGATGCGGAACCTATATCTGATCTCTCTAACTCGTCTTCTATTTTAAAAGATTTAACTAAATCAGTGTCCGATACTATTCCGGTAACCTTACAATCGTCATCCAAAACTGGTACTGCATCACTCATCGATAGCCTCATTACCTCTGCAACTACTGGTACGGGAGTTTTGGTCCAGGTTGAAGTGCAACTACCATTCATGAATTTGGAAATCCCTCTTTTAATTCCTTTATTTGATATTACATCTACTAAATCGGCTACCGAGACTATTCCTGCTAATTCATCATTTTCTTCTACTACTGGTAGTCTTCTAATTTCTTTGTTATTTATTAAGCTAGCTATTTCATTGATTTCTGTGTCTTTTCTGATTGTTGTAGGGTTTCTGGTCATTATCATTGCTATTTGATCTTCGTTAGGGTTTCTAAGTAAATCTGATCTTGTTATCACTCCAACGACTTTATTAGTTCCTTTTTTTAAAACTGGAAGACCAGTATGTTTGCCTTCTTTGAAGACATTGAATATTTTCTCCACATTACCTGGTACTTGAGTCGTTTTAACTTCCTTTGTCATTATTTCTTCAGCTTTCATTTGAAAACCTCCTTTATTTTTCCCAACTAGAACGAACTATCATAACAGGGGTTTCTGATGATCTGAGTACTTTTTCGGCTACACTACCTAGTAGGAATCTATCCATACCTTTTTTTGATGAAGTCCCCATTACTATCAAATCAATTTCATTTTCAGTTGCGTATTCTATTATTTCTTCATGAGGTCTACCGTATCGAATTGAAGTCTCACAATCTATTTTATTTTCATCACATTTTTCTTCAATCTCTTCAAGCGCTTCGTCTCCCTCCCTCTTTAAAATGTCTTTTGTCTGAGTCCACATTCCTGTTTCAGGGATAGATTCGAAGGCCGTGGTATTAACCACAAAAACTGCATGTATTTCTGCACCACTATTTTTAGCTAATTTTATACCTTCTTTGATAGCTTTATCTGTTTTTTTGGTGCCATCAGTGGGTAAAAGTATTTTATCATACATTTGAGATAACCTCTGAACCCTTAAATACGATATCTATCGGATCTTTATTCTTCAAAAGGCTTTTAGGCGAAAAATTTTTTTCTTCAATTAATATCATACTTGGGATATTTCCTTCTTTTATCTCATTATCTTTTCCAATTATTCTTGCTCCATCTAAAGTTGATGATCTAATTAGTTTTTTAGGTAAATCAACAGGGGCTTCGCTTTTTTCTTTAATTTCCTCGTACAAAAACTTAATTTCATTTAATATGGAGGTATCACATAACATTGCGTTATCGGTACCAATACCTACTTGAATATCTCTTTCTATCATCTCTAGGTAAGGAGGAAGCCCAACTTCGGTTATTTTATTCGACCTTGGACAGATCACAACGGGTATGTTGTTGTTCTCTATTTTTTCTAGATCACTTTTTCTTGGATTTGTTGCGTGAACAATGTGATAAGGCGACAATGAGATTGCTCTCTCCACCTCAGTTTTGTTCGTTTCTCTAATTGACTTGTCCTGTCCTTTATCAGTTTCGGCAGCATGCAATGCTAGATCTATGTCTCTCTTTTTACTAAATTTTTTAAAAATATTTAAATCTTTTTTAGGATAGTCATTAACGCTGCTAATACCTAATCCATCTGTGTAATCTAATAGATTTAATACTCTTTTTTCTGTTACCTCTCTTGGTCTTCCAAGTATCTTTACCGTAGCCTTACATTTACTTGAAGCTCTTTTAAGTAATTTAGCTCCTTTGATTCCTTCTTCCCTGAAATCGCAAAAGTCTGTCACTCCTTGTCTTAATCCTTTTTGTAGTGCCTCAATTATTCCTGCTTCTTTTTCTTTATGGGATGTACTTTCAAGTTTTCTCTCTTTATATCCGCCCGGCCCAACTAACTCCTCTAAACTATACTTTTTCGGATCAACATCAAAAATTGAGTCCCCAAGATGAGTATGAGCGTTAACAAAAGACGGAAAAACGGTTCCCTGATAATCCGGGTCTTTATTTAGTTTATTAGAACTAAATTCTTTTATTATTCCATCTTTTATCCTAATAAATCCTTTAATAGGGGTTAAGTCCCCTTGGTAGATCTTTCCCTCAATGGTGATTTCCATTTCTCTTCTCCTTTTTTTATAAAAAATTTCTTATTAGACATCAAATGATATGTAACCAATGGCCCACATCGATAAAAATAAATACTTCTGGAAACATTTATTGAGTGTGGTTGATAGGTATGTCTAAGCAAAAAGGTAGTGGTCTAACCTCTTCAGCAGGGTTAATGCGTTACTTTGAAGAGGAAGGGCAGGACACTCCGAAGTTCAGTCCTAAGTCTGTTATTATATTTGGAGCTCTTATAGGAGTAGTAATACTGAGTTTAAACATATATTATGGTCTTTGGCCATAACTTCCTCCAATAGCTTGTATACATTCTGCAGCCGTTTTATTACCTAGTTTTCCGCATTCAGTTATTTTTTTGTTTGATAACATTCCTTCTAAAAAACCAGCTGCAAAAGCATCTCCAGCACCAGTAGTATCCTTAACATCCACATCTAAAGCAGGAATCTCTATTGAGGTTCCTTTACAGTATATTTGACATCCTTCTGAACCTAAAGTTACTACAATAATTTTTACTCCTTTTTCAAATAATTCCCTGATGTTTGATATATTCTTAAGTAATTCTTCTAGCTCTAATTCATTTAAAAAAAGAATATCAGAGTTTTCTATTAAACTGAGTAGACTTTTTTCTTCAAGCTCTTGACATAATAGCCCGGGACTTAAGCTCAAAATTGGTTCACTTCTACTAGAAATTTTTTTCATTGTTTCAACCGATTTTTCGCCTAACAGAGAAGTTAAATGAATGATCTTTGAGTCATTTATATAATCTAGGGCAATATCCTGAAAATTCAGCTTTGAACTTGCTCCTCCATAACTGTAAAGTGTTCTTTCTCCTTTTTTGTCTATAATACCAAATGCAGACCCTGTTCTCTCGTCTTTTACTCTAATATTAGAGTTATCTATGTTTAAACTTTTAAATTTCTTAACTATGAGATTTCCTTCTTTATCGTTTCCTCTGCAGCTTACATAACCTATTTTTCTATTGAATTTGGATAACCAAGTCGTTGTATTTGCAGCGGATCCACCAACTCCCTCCCAGATCCTTTTGATACCTATTTCTTCACCTTTATTTGCTAATCTGTCTACAAAAAGAAGTCTATCCCAGTTTAATCCTCCAATTCCAATTAAATCAAATTCTTTATCCGAGTTCCCCAGCTTCTCCTCGAACTCTTTGTCTAAAATCTTCATGGATATCGATTACCTCCTTTAGCTCTTTTTCATCTTTGTCATCTAAATAATGGATATAGGGCTTATATTTCATTTCACTGAGTTCTTCTATGAACTCGGGACTAAAGTAATCACTTAAATTGATATTACTTGGGATCAGTTTCCCATTAACACTTTTAGCAATCTCTTCGGCGTCACCAACTAAAAGAGGTTTTATTACCCTAATATCTGAAGAGGCAACCGCGAATTCAGCTTCTGGTACAGCGTATTCATTTCCATTAAAAACTATACTTGTTCCCCCCTCTTCTCTTATCTCTTTAAGCATCTTATAATCAGTTATACTATCTCCAACAACAATTAAATCGCTTAAATCAACATTTTCTCTCTTAGAAAAATCTACTGCAGCTTCAACTTTTTTACTTCCACCTATCACCTTCACCCTTTCCAATGGATTACCATAATCTGTTTGAGGTAAGAAATCAAAGAAAAAATCATCCAACGCATCAATCAATTCCTCATCCTCTAAACCCCTTATCTCACTAAATATATCCTTTAAATCACCCTGAATATCCTTAACAAGAGGCCTTAACTCTTCAAAACTTAATTTAGTACATCTAATATTCTCAGAACCTATGCCTATTCTTTCTCCTACAGAATGAGCATGTTGCTCGTAACTAGTTGAAATAATAAATGTCCTCCAATCATCCGCCTTTAATTCATCTACAAGCTCCTTAACCCCATCTATTATTTTGGCTTCAGCTGATACATCTCTAATTAACTCTTCATCAATATCTTCAACCAATAAAAAAGGAACAATCAAAGAAAGAGTATCCCCAGGCTCATAATCTTCTCTACCTTCCATTGATATAATGTCATCATATTTACTTATTTTTTTAAAAACATCTTTACCATTCTCTAAACTTTCCATCAACTCAAAAGCATTATCCTGAGGAGATAAAGGACCCTCTAAATCAAAACAAACAATCTTCTCCATACTTATCCACCAAAATTAAATTTACATTAATAATAGATCTAGCTGTGAAGTGACCTCACAGCAAAGCTGTGGGGGTTCTCTGCGAATAATTCTGCCTTCCCACAGGGCTTCTCTCATTCACCCCGGTCAGCAGAGAACCTACGCTTCGGACGAAACCATCCTGCATAGTTGGCAGGGTAATTTGATCGACCCTGCATATCTAGGTGCTGTTACAAGTTCTCTGTAGCTTCACACTACCCGACGCCACCCCCTCCCAACCTCTCGATTTCTTGAAAGGTGGAACATGTAAAGCACCCCAAAAAGCCCACCTTTGGAATTAAAAGATACTTAGTAATATAATTATTTAAGTTTAACGGGATTCACCCTCACGCCAAGCCGTGAGGTTCCCTCCCTCCCTCTACTATAGATTACTTAAGCTATTGCTCAAAGAACCCTCCACAGTGTCATCTTCCTCCATACCCTCTGATTAACTAAGCAGAGATAGTTAAGTAGATCCTTTGTGGTTGATGTTGTTTAATAAAGAGAAAGACATAGTAAAACATTTTCAAATTAGCGTATGACACTTTTGTGTCCTGATCCATCTTATCAGTTGGCTGGAGACCCTTTCCTAAATCTTTTAATTTAGATAGGGGTAGTTGACGTCTTTCCCTAAAAAGGAGCAAATGTTTTTCCGTGTTGAATTTGGATGTGGATGGGATAAGCCCTAATGTTAAGTCAAACTTCTCTCTTTGGAAGAAAGGGAGATGTACCTCGAAAAAATCCTTTACTTTACGAACAGAGAGGAATTTAGGTAGGGATCCTTTTATTTTGGCTATAGATATCCTTTTTTGGCTAATAGTTCGGCGTTCAATATAGATGCTCCTGCTGCTCCTCTCACAGTATTATGTCCTAATGTAACCATTTTGATTTCTTTTTTGCCTCTGACTCGTCCAACACTAATAGTCATTCCTTCTCCTTCATCTCTATCTAATCGGGGTTGAGGCCTATCTGATTGGTTGGATACCTTAATTGGGTTGCTAGGTGCTGTTGGTAAACCTAGATCTTGTGGAACACTTGAGTAATCTCTTAGTACTTCTTTTATATCTGTGGAATCGATTTCTTCTTCAAGATCTATCCAGACATTTTCAAGATGACCATCTACAGTAGGGATCCTGTTGCATTGAGCGCTGAACTCTATATTCGACCTTTTTACTTTTCCTTCTTCAATTTTACCTAACAATTTCTTTGTTTCATTTTCCATTTTCTCCTCTTCTCCACCTATATAGGGAATTGCATTGTCAATAATAGCCATTGAAGGAACTCCGGTGTATCCAGCACCACTAACTGCCTGAAGAGTTGAAACCTTGATTTCATTTATATCAAATTTTTTTCTAATCGCATCTATTGGTATAGTTAAAATTATAGTAGAACAATTTGGATTGGTTACGATAGCTCCGTCCCAATCCCTCTGCCTCTTTTGAATATCGATCAATTCAATGTGATCTGGATTAACCTCCGGGATAACAAGAGGTACATCAGTTTCCATTCTATAACTAGAAGCATTACTTGCTAAAAAATAACCCGCTTCAGCAAACTCAGGTTCTACACTATTAGCCACATCTGAAGGTAAAGCACTAAATATAATATCTGCATTCAAGCCAGGTTTTGTTTCCTGAACCTCTAAACCCTGAACCTTTGATGGTATTTCAGTATCTAAAACCCAATCAACTGCATCCTTGTAGTTATGTCCAGCACTCTTTTCAGAAGCAGCTAAAGATTCAATATTAAACCAAGGATGGTCAGAAAGAAGCGAAACAAATCGCTGACCAACCATACCAGTAGAACCAAGAACTCCCACATCAATATTCATATTTTCACCATATAATAAATTACATTCAATTCTATTATTATAAAAACTCAGCTTTACCCTTAAGTTTATTTATTGGGGTTGGATAAGACCTCTTCTTTTAGGGCGAGTATACACTCAATCTAGTCTTTAAGTAGTCCTAATATCACTAAGAAGTAACAAGTTTATGGCAAGTCTATGATAAGACCTCTCCTAGTTTTTACAGCCAATTGTAGAGGCATTATGGAGTTTTGGGATTGAATCCCTCTTTAGCTGTGAACAGTGGAGAGGTACTTGTGGCAGTGTCCCTGAACTCTGTAGCTACGATCCAACCTCCCCCTATTCTGAATGTAAGTTGATAAGCAGTGGAGAACCCATGAAAATGACTATGAAGAGTCGATACCTCTTCACGTCACTTCCACGGTAACATCTCAACCTTGAACCAGAAGAATGCGAATGGTGGAAGCTCCATCCTCCTAGATCAGAGAGGAGATCACATGATATTAACTCTTTTGTGGATAACCTGACTTTATCTCAGTGATTAAGAACTTTCCTTCCTCAAATCTCTGATTATAGGTAGGAAGATGAGTTAAATGTAAAATTTAATATTATTTGATGAGAAATCCCTTTTCCTAGATCTTTGATTTAGGTAGGGAGGGTGAATCGGTACTATGATGTTTGTATTTGGGAATCGAATAGGTTTTTGTTGAGGGGTTCTGAGGCCTATGGGCTGAGTTTGAGTAGCCGAGTTCCTCGGGTATTTAGGTTCTTCCGCAAAGGGGTACGTGGAAGACCTCGGAATGGGGTCCCAGTGACCGGGGTATATGATAGTGATGGATATAGGTGATGTTCTGGGAAAACAGTTTAAGTTTTTGTAACCTGCTAACTAGAGCTGAGTCGTGCTCGGCATACACCCCCTGGTAGGGAGCTATGAGCCTTGGACCTGGAGGACTCCAAATAGGTGGAAGCACCTTCTTAGATCTTTGATTAGGTAGGTGAGGAGGTCACGTAATTCTGATAGGGTAAAGGGGTAAATGACAGGTTTTTTGGCTCTTGTTTTGCTTCTATATGTCTAAAAGCAATCCCGCTTTCTTGAGGGCATCTGGTTAAAGGCCTCAGATCCCCATGTCGAAATGTGTTTGGGATAAGCTTGAAACCGTTTTGAAAGAGGGAGGGGTCTTGGTGGATTTATAGGGGGGTCTAGGTGGTATTCGAGTTACTTCTACCTGTAACACCTTAACTTAGGTCAATGAAGTGGAAAGGATAGGGAACCTATCTGTAAGCAAAGAGGAGTATCCTCTCTAAATTTAGGTTCTTAATATATAAAAAAATAAAAAGTTTTCTTAGGATCTTTTTTGTTTTAATAGGTTTTTAAGTTTATTTCATTGAAATTGCATCTTGGGGGCATGCTGTTACACAGTTTCTGCAGTCTACGCATTTATCGGGGTCAACTGATGCTTTGCTACCTAGTTCTATAGCCCCTACAGCGCAGACTTTTGTGCAATCTCCACATGCTGTACATTTATCTTGATCAACTTCTGCTGGCATAGAATCCCTCCATGTTTTTAATAGTTCTATACTACATGATTTTTTATTATAAATATATTTAGGGGATGTGGCTTGGATTTGATCGATTACTTCAATTTACTACCTCTAGATTCTGTGTCTTTAAAATGGTATATTATGGGCTTAAAAAAATTTTCAAGGCCAAAACCGTGGTTTTTTCTCTTGTAACGCCTTAATCACATTGATTAATGTATTTTTATTCTAGTAATTGGGGGGGACCTCTTTTAAGCTGAAGATAGTGAGATGTGGCAAAAGATGAGCTAATTCAGAAATCTAAATAATAGAATTTTGACGATATCTGATAAGTAGTTAGCAATTCGTTTGGGTTTTTTTGCCTTATCAAAAATCAATTTCAGTTTCTTGATAAATAGCTAGATCTTGGATTCTGTATCGAATAAGGTTATAATAGATGTATTGGGTTCGAAATATTTGGAATAGGGTCAGGTGGTTGGTGTGGAGTCGGCTAATCGAGTATAGGGAATCCATCGTGAGGCTAGTATATATTTATTTGATAGTTGGCTAATCTGAAACTCTAGTAGAAGTTCATCGGAGTTTTTTTCTCTTTTGATTTTTGTTTTTTTCGTTGTGGGCGCGGCTGATTAGGGGCGGGGCTGGGTGAGGTAGGGTTATTTTATTAGTTGGAGGTGTATTTTTCGTTTAGGATCTCCCAGATTTTTTTAGCTCTTTTTTCTCCTACTCCTTCAACTTTTTTTAGGTCTCTTTTTTCTGCGTTAAATACGGATCTTATAGTTTTAAATTCTTTTAGTAGGTTTTTAGCTGTTTTGGGGCCTACCATTGGTAGTGAAGATATTATGTATTCTTGTTTTTCTGATAGGGTTTTTGATGATTTTTTTGCATGTAATCTTGGTTCTTTTGATCTATTCTCTTGTTCTCTTTTTGATATTGAAAATAGGTAACTGGCGGTTTCTTTTTGGTTTTTAGTTTGGATGATTGGTATTTTAAAATCGACTGTGATTGTGGAGATTGCTCCTCTTATTGCGTTTGGATGTACTTTTCTAGAGGTGTATATTCCATCTCCTTCAATTATTAATAATGGCGAGGAATAGTTTTGGATTAAGTCGTTTGCTTGGTCAAATAGGCCTCTTTTTCCTCTGTCAATTATTGAGGAAACAAAGTCTTCTGATGTTTTTCTTTCAACGCATACATCTTTTGATAGGATGTAATCTCCTACATCTAGTTGTTTTACATCGACTTCCACATCGTAGTTTTTTAGTTCTTCGATTACTCCCGAATTTAATTCTCTATGGTCTCCGTAGACGAGTATTTTGTTTTCTGTTTTTTTGGTTTCGTCGAAGTCTGAGATTTTTTGTTGTCCCTTTAGGTCGAGGTCATTTACTTCGTCTTTTAATTCTTCCATTGCGTTTTCCATTTTTTCTTCTTTTTTCTTTGATGCCCAGAATAGGGCTTCATCTTTTGTTCCTTTACTAATTAAAACTTTTACTTTACCTAATTTTTGTCTCCCGGTTCTTCCTTTCCTTTGGATGTAACGGATTTCGGAGGGAACGGGTTCGTAAAAGATCACTAGGTCTGTTGATGGTATGTCTAGTCCTTCTTCGGCAACTGATGTTGCAACCAGTACATTATATGTTCCTTCCTTGAATTTATCTATGATTTCAACCTGTTCTTTTTGGGTTAATCCTTTATCGTTTTCTTTATTTGATTGTCCAACAAATCTCACTGCATTTGCATATTCTATATTACCATTTATGTCTTCAACTAAAGTTGAAGCGGAGTCCCTGTAATTTGTGAACAAGATTACTCTGGAATCTGGATTATCTCTTAATTGATCTTCAATTATTTCCTCGGCTTCATCTAACTTTGGATGTCTTTTATCTAAGTTAATAAGTTTATGTGAAGCTTTTTTAAACTTTAGTTCATTAATAAGTCTTTTAGAAGCTTTGCTTCCGCTGCTAGTGTTTGCTTCAGATTTAATCTTCTTTATATATTCAATTGCTGGTTCAACGCCTTCTGTTTCAAGTACATCGATCAAGTGCTTTAATTTTATAGCTTCTGCTTGGATACTTAATCCCCTATAAACTTTTTTAGGAGGATTAGGGCTTTTTTTCTTCAATTTATTCTGTAATTTCTCTTGTATATTAAGTAATTTCTTTTTAGAAAGGTCTTTACTTGCTGTTTTTGAATAACCTAGCTCTTTCAAATTTTTCATCCGGTTTTTCAGGATTTCCTCAAGGTGTTCTTTCGCTTCATTGATCTCCTCAGGTAATTCAACCTTTCTCCAATCGACTATCTTTTCATAACTGTACTTTTTTACCTCAGGATCCTTTTCTGTTTTAATCTCAACATCATTTAAGCCAAGATTTTCACATACTTCTCTTATTTCCTCTTTATTGGAGCCAGGAGAAGCCGTTATACCAAGTATTCGAATATTTTTTGATTCTTTTAAATATCTATCTGCTATGTAGTTATAAGCATAATCACCTACTCCTCGGTGAGCTTCGTCAAATGTTAAGTGAGCCACATTCTCTAGTGATATTCTATCTGCGAGCAGATCGTTTTTGATTACCTGTGGTGTAGCTACTATTAATCTTCCTTCTTCCCAAATAGGTTTCCTTTCATCAGGCGAATTTTCACCGGTGTAAACTTTTATTTCTTCTTCAGAAAGATTAAGAACATCGTTGAAAAATCTTGAATGCTGTTCTACTAGAGGCTTGGTAGGAGAAAGAAAAAGACATTTCCCCTTTTCTAATCGTGAGGCTATAACTAGAACAGCGACAGCGGTCTTACCCAATCCAGTAGGTAAGACAATTAAAGCATCTTCATTAAGAGCTTTTCCTGCTAGATCCAGTTGGTATAATCTTTTTTCTAATTTAGATTCTTTTATAAAAGGATGCGAAATATATTCGTTCATTTTGTTAAATCTTTTTTATGAAAAAATCCTTCGATTCAAGTAAAAAATTTACCCAAGCCCTTTATTTCTCGTATCTTGTAAGAAAAAGTTACTTTCCTTCACTCTTTAGCGAAATAGATTAGATCAAATAACTTTGTAGATCAAATAAACTTTATATACACTTTTTAAAAACCAAAAGATTTAACTTATATAGCTTAAAAATCTTATGTAATAAGAAAAAGCAATTAAAATCAAGTTATTAATCAAATATTCGATATCAAGTTAAAACAAAATTAGGATCAGGGCCTAGAAGTTAAATCAAGGATATTAAAATTCAAAACTAAAACTATTGGCAACTAATAAGCATCTATTAGGAATAGAAAACAAAGTATATGTGAATATATGAAATTGTGGTTTAAAATTAAAGTGGTTAGTTTTCTTAAATAATTGTTGGTGGTGCATTTAAACTTAATAGGTGAGAACCCCTTCCCTTCCCCAGATCTTTGGTTTTAGGTAGGGGATGAATCACATAGATTAGTAATTAAATAAATTGAATGAAGCATTTGAGTTTGCTGGATGGTATGCGCCTGTAATATGTCTTTTGAATTAAGGAGGAGGTAAATATTAATAAGAAAAACCAACTTGCCGTAGTTAGTTGGGGGATTTCGTTATTAATCGTAATTTTGTTAATTAAAATAGTAGTTGGTCCATCTAATTTATTGGCGCTGCCTATATCCCCAGGTTTTACTCCTGAAGTAGAAATACAGAGGTATGTTTTTTATCAAGTGGCTATGCTGATCGAATATTTAGGAATACCAATTATGGGGCTATTCCTTTTACTTGGTCTGTTATATAAAGCGAGGAGTTTTCTTAGAGAGGAAAGAGCTGAATCCGAATCCGAATCTGTCGAAAAATTAAGTGAAGATAGCTATGTGGAGAGGTTTTCTTTGCCCCAGGTATTTGAACATGGAGTGATGGCAGTTTCTACTGGGATTTTATTAATAACTGGTTTGGGAATGAAATTTTATCACTATTTTCCATGGATACCTGACCTAGTAGGAGGGTTACCTAACCTCTGGCAAATTCATAAAATATTTGCTTTAGGGGTTATAGCTGTCTCTATATATCATGCAATCTGGTATATTGCAGTTGAACAATTCCCTATGGAGATGCTACCGAAGTTAGATGACCTAAAACAGGGGTTTAAGGAAATTGGATACGCATTAGGGATAACAGATAATGAAATAAGACTAGGGAAATATGGATGGAGGGAGAAATTCGATTATTGGGGTGCAATAATCTTTTATCCGATCTTAATAATAACGGGCTTGATAATGTGGAATATCAACTTTTCTTTGGAGATAATGCCCCTAGGAGTGGTTCTGGGAGCTGAAGTATTACATAGCATAGATGCAATTGCAGCTTCTGCAGCGATAATGCTTCACTTCTACCACGTTCACTTCAATAGTGAGGCTCTTCCTTACGGATCCCAAATTATGGATGGGAAAATGTCCGAAAAAGATGCCAAAAAAGAGCACCCGAAGTGGTTTGAGTCAATAAAGGAGGAAAATGAATGAATATCCCCTATAAACAAGTTATAGCACTTTTATTATCTTTAATTGTCTATGGCCCGTTTGTTTTATATTTAATGGGTTTCCACTTATTTAATCCTTCAATAATATTAACTTTAATTTACATAGCCTTAATAATAACAGGAATATCTTTCTATAATCTACGGGGAAGGAGGGAGGAAAGATTATGAATAAAAAAGAATTAACATTAATCTTAACTATCTCCCTAATGCTTATAGCATCCTCAACATTAATAGCTCAGCCAAAGGATACTGAAAACGAATTAAATGTAGAAAAATTGGAAGTAAGATCCAGTACTTTCTTTGATGACATAAAAAATTTATTTGAAAAATATTTTTCCTTTATTGATAAGCCGCGAAAGGAAGAACTAGATTCTCTTCATCACCCACAATTTGGCGACATTAACTGCAGGGAATGCCATCCTAATCCCGGGCCAGTACACGATTTGGCCAGAGAAGATGAGGCTGATTGCGTGGAATGCCATCAAAAAAGTAATCTTGAGGCCCATAGTGAATTTCATTTAGAAGACTGTTACCAATGCCACGATGGAGGTGCAGTCGGTGTCCACAAGAGGGAAGAGGTAACAAATTGCAGTAAATGCCACCAATCTAATAACTACACAATAGTACATTCAAGCCACTCTACTTCAAAAAGCTGCTCAAGATGCCATTCAGAATCTAATATACAAAACCTAACAAATGAACAATGTAACGAATGCCATGGTAACGAGGAAGCAGTCAAATTAATAAAACAAGAGGGAGATGCACATAAGAACCTTGAATGCATTGCTTGTCATGATACTGAAGAAAAACATGCCTATATGCCTAATTGCCAAGAATGCCACGGCAATAAACATGGAAACAACCTAGCAAGATGCTATGACTGCCATAGAGGAGCACATAATCCAAAGCCCGCTCAATTAACGAACCAAGACTGCATTACTTGCCATAGTGAAGAATCAAAGAATTTGGAAGAAAAGGGGATGGCTCACTCTGAAATAAATTGCGTAGAATGCCACACCGCAATACACACTGGATACTCTCCTTCATGCCAAAGCTGCCATCAATCAGCACACACTGATAGATTCCCAAGATGCTACACATGCCACCAAGGCGGACACAACCCTTGGCTAGGAACCAGATAAATGCTTTAAACTAAACCAACAAAAATACTTTAATCTCCTTTTATTTTAAAAACAAAATGAAACCAAGCAATGAAGAAATAAAAAAGTAGGTGGCATTTTGATAGATATTACTTAATTTTATCACTTTTATTTATTAGTGAAGTGACCCCTACCTAAATCAGAGACTTAAGAAGGAGCTTCCATGTGAGCCTTATCTGGATTGGAGTTTGCTTTTTTCCATCCGGGAGCTTTTCTCATGCACCTAAATCAACACCTGGAACTATTTGCTCCATGGGAAAAGAATTGGATTAGGACAGATACAAGAACCCATATATTAACCTAACTTTTAGGATGGTTCCTGCTTATTCTCCTGCGGTACCTTCTACACCACCCACTACGACCCTACTCCTAGATTTTTCGAGTTTACCCAAATACACCTATTCGATGTAGAGTTTCGGGGCCTTTAACTTAGCCAGAATACCTCAAAGGCCGTGGAATCGCTTTTTGATAGGGCAGACAAATCCAACCAACTGCCAGTTACCCTAAATACCTCTTAGAACTATTTAAGTGCTGGAGTTAAATTATTCTGTGTAAGAGAAGTCCGTATATCCCCGTCCTAAAGAAACCGGTCTGTACTACTCTCTTACAAATCCACAAAAGATAATCTAACTTATTTGGTGAGAAACCCCCTTCCTCAAATCTCTGATTTTAGGTAGGTGAGGAAGTCACTGAGAGGATGTTCTTTAGTGGTTTAGAAACTGTTAATTTACTCTTGTTCAACACCGTTTCCACATGTTCTGCAGAAATTAGCTTTTTTGGGTAGGTTTGTACCACAAAATGGACAAATTCTTTTTTTAGAATCGCTGGCTTCTGGAACTCCGAATTTGGTTTTGTAGAGTTTGTAGTAATGTAGTTGTTCTTTGCTTCTAATTGTTACACCATCGTTCTCTTTGATCTCATTTTTTCTTTCCTCGAAATCTCTATCTCCGATCATCGAATCGAATTTTTCAGGAAATATTGTTGTCCCAGAACCGACCTCGATTGGGGCTTTTCTTCTCCATATTAGTTCATCAGGTAATCTGCCTTCGTAGGCTTTTCTCAGGATCCATTTTCCGATTTTTTTTCCATCTCTTTCTCCGACTAAAAAATTGGGGTCTATATTTTGGGCAAATCTTTTGAAATCCTCTTCTATGAAAGGAAGTTTTGCTTCAAGGCCAAGATCTTTAGCTATTGGCTCAGAAGAAAATTTCATGATCTTTGAAATTCTGTCTAACTTGTTAGGAAGTTCCTCCTCGGGGAGCTTGTAAAGAAAGGAATAACCTGCAAAAAGCTCGTCGCTACCGTCTCCAGTAAGAATTTTATTCAATCCTACTTGTTTGGCTTTTTCTAGCATGAAGTAAATTGATATACTGTTTCTGATCTCCATGGGATCAAAGGTTTCGAGAATTTCTATAACCTTTTTTGCAACTTCGAGGGCTTCGTCAAAGCTGAAGATCCTGGTGTGATTCACTATATCTAGTTCGTCAGCAACTTTTTTAGCATATTCTAGGTCTTCCATTGAGGATTCATCGAATCCAACAGAAACCGATTCTAGATCTGATTTATGGTTGGATGCTATGTAATTAACTATACTTGTGTCCAATCCTCCTGAAAGAGCTGTACCATCGTAAGAAATCTCTTTTACTGTTTCATCTAATTTTTTTCGTAATCTTTTGCAGATTTGGTCGAAGCTTTTTTCGTTGGACATTACTTTCTACTTTTGTTTTCTGTTTACCATATCTTTTACCTAATTTTTAGTTATATCCATGAAAAAGAGGTTAATTACAAGATAAAAAGTTTTAGCCTCTGAATACTTTTATATATAAATTATATTGTTTTAGGTACTTGTTTTTTTATTTTAATCTATAAGTTTAGTTGAAATAGCGGATAATACGATTAATATGGATATTGTAGAGAATGCTAACTGGTAACTGTAGTTGTCTATTAGGTATCCTAATACTGGAGGGGTTAGAGCAGCTAAACCCATGCTTAGGGCGTTAACAACTCCGAAGGCACTACTTTTCATATCCTGTGGTATGTGGTCTGATATGTAGGTTATAATTACTGGGTATGCCGCAAATAGGGATGCACCTATTAAAAAAAGTATTATGATGTAGAAAAGTATGGAGTCGGTTAATGTTATTAAAAAAGTCAATGGTGATGAGAATAAGATTAACATCATTATAATTTTCTTACGGCCTATTTTGTCTGATAAATGACCGGCTAATGGCATTGATATCATGGCGGTGGCAGGCATTATAGAAAATAAAATACCGGCTTGGCTTTCTTTTATTCCTTGGTATGTTAGGTATTTTGTCAAGAAATTTGTGAACCCCATCCAAGCCATTGCTGTTAAAGAAAAAATTACTATAAGGGGAATTAGTTTCTTAAAGTCTAGATCAAATTTTTTGTGGTTTTTTTTGGGTGGTTCAGTTCCATAGATCCATATGAATGGTAAAATAACTAGTATTAATAGTGAAAGCCATATGAAACCTGTTCTCCATCCTATAACAGCTAGGAAAAAACTTGCTAGTACTGGTCCGGCAACTGAACCAAAGCTAGAAGCGGTTTCATGGAAGCCAATGGATTTACCTCTTTTTTCTTTTTGGTACCATCCTGAGATTAGTGAAATAGCTGGAGCGTAGTATGCTCCTAGTCCTGCTCCTATTAAACCTATTGATAGAATAAATGCTATTAATTTTTCTGTAAAACCAGCAAGTAACATGAAGATAGCTGAAAAAAACAAACCGGCTACTATTATCTTTCTCTTCTCTATTTTGTCTCCTAGGTACCCGCTCGGTATCTGGGTTCCTGCGTAGGATAAAACTAATGCTGTTCTAATAAATCCGGCCATGGTGTTTTTGAAATGGAATTCTTTTTGGAGCGCAGGTAAGATAACCGGTATTGACATCCTAACTATAAAGATTATGGCCCAAGCACTCCAACAGGAGAAAAGTAGTCTTCTTCTTCGGTTATTTAAATCCATATTAAATCTCTAGATTAAATTTTTTTTCCTCTGACTTTAGATACATCGAACTCACCTTCATTGGAGATAGCCATAACTGCTAAAACACCTGCTAATGTAGGATCTGATACCACGACATCCGCTTCTTTTTTAACACTTCCGACATTTTCTAGTGAAATAACGGGCACTCCTTCTGATTGAATATCTTTTACAGCCTTTGTAATCTCTCCTCCTAAAAGAGCTCCTGCTAAAACAAGTATCTTAGCTCTATGAAGTCTTTTTACTGCTTTAACTGCCTTTGATAGGCTTTCTTCTCCAACTAGAGGAATTGTATCGATAGATATCTTTTCTCCTCTTATATTGTGTCTATCAGCTTCGCTGATAGCTCCTTTCGCTACTTCAGATACTTGAGCTCCTCCTCCAAAGATTATAACTCGTTTACCGTAAACATCTTTGAACCTAGGAGAACTTGAGGCTGATACAACCTTTTCCATTGATTCTATTTCATCAATTACTCTCTTAAAATTAGATAAACCTGAGATCTCCATGTAGATATTTGCTTTTCCAAGATGTCTTCCGTTTTCTATTATAAACTCTTGAGTAAAGGTTATGTTTCCTCCTTCGTCTGCAATCAATTTGGTTATGTCTCTCAAAACTCCTGGCTTATTTTCGGAGATAATTGAAATTGCTTCTGCGGACATTTTTATTACCTGGAAATCTTACAATTATTTTAGTGATATTAAAGTGAAGTAACTCACTTCCTAAAGGGAGTGAGTTTCCTTGTGAGGCCTTATCCAAGTTGGAGTCTGCCTTATCTACTGGGCTTGTCTCATACACCCAGTCAGCAAGGGAACTTGCGCTTTGAGGGAAGAACTGGATTAGGGCACAAAGCCCATATACCAACCCAATGAGGGTTCCTCTTATTCCTCAGCGGCTGCTCCACACCAACCACTAGAACCCCTACTCCAAGTGTTTCGGGCTTACCAAGGGATTTTTTTGGCCAATGGACAGAGAAGTGGCCTGAGTTTGTTTGATGAGGCAGAACGCCTAACTGCCAAAGCTTAACTTGGTTCCAAAATCATTTAAGTGTTGTTGAAGGCATTCATCCCGTGCTCTTGAAGGACACGGGTTTTCTGCCTCCAACTCTATAAATCTTTTAGAATTAAAAAAGGAGGCGATTATTTGGAGACAGTTAGGTTCGAGAAAGATAAATTAATTATTATTGACCAAACTAAATTACCTAGTAAAAAAGAGTTTATTGAATTAGAAACATACAAAGATGTTGTTAAAGCAATAAAGAATATGAAAGTAAGAGGAGCACCAGCTATAGGTGTAACAGCTGCTTTTGGATTGGTTTTGGCCTCAAAAAATGGAGATTTTTCTTACTTAAAAAAAGCCGCAAGAGAACTTAAGCAAACTAGACCTACTGCAGTTAATCTATTTTGGGCAATTAACGAAGTACTCGATCACGCAAAAAAATTAGACGAATGGGAGAAAGCCGTGAGAGAAAGAGCAATTGAAATATTCAAGAATGACAGGAAGATCAATGAAAAAATAAGTGAGAATGGATCCGAGGTTATTTCGGATGGAGATAGTGTCTTAACCCACTGTAATGCTGGTGCATTAGCTACTTCAGGAATTTACGGAACCGCTCTAGGAGTCATAAAAAGAGCTAAAGAAAAAGAAAAAGAAATAACTGTTTATTGCACAGAAACTAGGCCAGTTTTACAAGGAGCTAGGCTAACCGCTTATGAATTAATAGAAGATATTGAAGTAAATACAAGACTAATAGTAGATAATGCAGTAGGATCTGTGATGCCCGATCTAGATAAAGTCGTCGTTGGAGCAGATAGAGTCTTAAAAGATGGAGTTGCTAATAAGATAGGGACATACCAGATAGCAACCTTAGCTGACCGCCACGATGTAGATTTTTATGTAGCTGCTCCTAAATCAACCTTTGACTTAGATAAATCTAAAAAGGATCTTGATATAGAGATCAGAGATGAAAAAGAGATTAAAGAAATATGCGGATGCATGATCACTCCAAAAAATGTAAAAGCACATAATCCAGCATTTGATGTAACGCCTCTAGAACTAATAGACGGAATAATAAATGAAGAAAAAATTATTAATCCTGAAAAGGAGATGTAAATAAGTTGAAGAGAAAGATAAAACAATTAATTAGTCACCTATACACCTCTGGAGTCCACACCGACTTACATGAAATAACAACTACCGTTCTAAATAGGCTAGGTTTATCCGACGAATGGACCCAATATGTGGATATTGAAGTTAAAAACATGACAGATAAAGAAGAATTCAAGAAAACAAAAAATAGTGATATCTCAATTTTCTTACCTCACTGCCTACGAGATTCAAAAGACTGTCAAGGAGAATATGGGGAAAAAGGATTAGAATGTAAGAGATGTGGTAACTGCGTAATCTCTGAAATAATTGAAAAGGCAGATGAATTGGGTTACGAAGATATTTATATAGTTCCTGGAGGAAGCTTAGTTAAAAAGATAATAAATGAAAAGGAACCCGAGGCAGTAATTGGAGTTGCTTGCTATGAGGAACTAACTCAAGCTATAAAAATGGCAGATAAAGAGGGAATCCCATCCCAAGGAATATTGCTGACCGAGGACGGATGCGTTGACACAGAAACAAACAAATTCGAAGTCTTTAAAAAACTTAATCTATGAATCAAATTCATTAAGTCACATATAATATAGGTTTGAAGTTTCTGTATAGTGAAATAATACCTAGTAGTTTTTAAAGTTCCTATTAGCTCTTTTTTAAAATATTATAATCCCTATAGCGAGGTATAGATCCGTGACATCCTCTTTTTCCTGAAGGAAGGGGCTTCCATCTATTTACCCGTGTCATTTACTTTTGGGTTACCGGTGGAAGCTTTCAGAGACGTTCTGGAGGGGTGAGACGCTCGCCTTTATTTGGTTACCTACCTACCTTTGCCAGCTTGTTAACCAAAGAGGATTCCAGAGGCTGGGTCAACAGTAGTGGCTTCTGAACTCTGCCACAAAAACTTCCCGTCTAAAGTAGGGGATTATGCCTTTGTTCGGTAGAGGATTCAGTCTCCACTGCCCCTACCGCTTCCACGTAGCTTGGAGGCTCAGATCTTACCGCAAAATCCTTTAACCTAAATTAGGGGCCTGTGAATACATAAAATCTGTGAGAGAGTTCGTGCATCCCCTGGATAAAGGATTGGGGCTTACTGCTCTTTCAAACTCTTACAAAGGTTAATATCTGTTAGTGGCCTCTTCTTTTATCTAGTCAGAGGTTTAGGAGGGAGCTTCCATACGTTTCCTAGGAACCGTGTCCAAGATTTGGTGCCTTGCTACTAGATGGTTTAGCGAGGGAGACACGGTCTACCAGGATATTGCAGGTTCCAAGGACTTACATTGCTTTCCAGGACTTCGGCCAGGGCCATCACTACTATGTGCCTGGGCCCTAGGCTCGGCCACAGGAGCCATGTCCCCAACCCCACCACATATCCAGTTCCGATAGACCACTTCCCTACGCATAAGTGCTTAGCCACTCAAACTTAACTCATAGGATAGGAAACTCTTAACAAAAAAACCATTATACGCTTTCCAAGATACAATAAATCTAATATCGATTCATCCCTTGCCTATCAAAGAAAGGAAAGAAGTTTTTTGGCACTCAGTTAAACTCAATAGTTGGGGGTATTCTTATTTGTCTATTTGTTTCAATTGTTTATTTCGTTGGTTAGTTTGTTTGCTTCTATCTCGAATCCAGCTGCTGGATGAACTAAGTCGTGGTTTTGCAAGACCTTTGGGTGTATTTCTCCGAATATTCCTATTTTTTTGTTTTTGTGTTTAATTTCTGCTCTTCTTCCTTTGATGAAGGATTTGTCATCTGATTTGCTTAGTTCGTAATCTATGTTTATTTCTCTGAATATTGCATTAATTACTGATTTCATCTCTGAGAAATTGGCATTTGAGTGTATCGAAATCCCTGATAGATGGTAACAGTCTTTAGCAAATTCTTTTGTTGGGTGTATGACTTCTCCATATTCAAAGATCCTTTGAGGCAGTTCTCTATGTTGGTTTAGTTTTAATATCTCTAGAAGGGAAGGAAGAAGTGTATTTCTTAATATAGTGTGTTCTTCTGTTATTGGGTTTTCAATCTCTACTGATTCTTTTATTTCTCTGTTAAGATTAATGTATTCATTTTTTTCATTTGTTAAAGTTAGAGTCATAACTTCTAGATATCCTAGGCCTGTCATTATTTCTCTTAGTTGCTTTCCAGTTTCTTCTATATCGTGGCTGGATCCTACTCCAGGTATATTTGGTTTTCGGGGTTTGAGGTTCTGGTAGCCATATCCGATTGCCACATCTTCGATAATGTCATGAGGATGTAATATGTCAGCTCTATATGGGGGAACATTTACTTTTACATTTTCTCCATTTATTTCAGCGCCAAATCTCATTTTCTTTAGGCTATCTTTTATTTCGTCCTTTGTTGCTTTAAACCCTAAAAGTTCTTTAATATCTTTTATGTCTACATTATAGGTTTTATGGTCTAGTTCAGGTGTTTTTCTATTGTAAACTCCGTGTATTTGGAGGTCGTAGATCTTTCCACCTATATCTGATAAGGAAGTAACTAAGATATTGAGTGCATCTTCAATACTATCTCTATCTGTTCCTGTAACATCTATGAATATGTTGGAGGTTTTTTCATCGACTTCAGTAGTTACTCCATTGATTATTGGGGGAAATGAAAGTATTTTATCATCTTTATCCTTTAGAATTGGGTATCTGGATTTTTCCTTGAGTATTTTACCATACTTTTTTCCTTTTTCGTGTTTTTTGAGTATCTCAGAGAGGTCCATTTCTTCATTAAAACCTAGAGGAGTAAATTCTGTGGAACTTGGTTCAACTGCAGTGTATTTAAATGGAAAGTTGATGTCTTTAAGGTCGTGGAGACCAATTGATACTTTTTTGCGGTCTCTACCTAGTCCCCAATGAAGATGTTCCTGTAGTTCTACAAGTGATTCGATGTCTTTTTCAGATAACTTTAGATCCTTAACAACTGCTCCAACTATTTCTGGTCTAACTGGTTGAACATCTTTAGTAACCTCTAGTCCATGGTTTGATGTTTCTGTATTGTAGACTGGTGCACCTTTTTCGATATCCAGAAAACCTTTTAACGCTCTAGAAACACCTATGTCGTTGAATAAATCAGGTCTGTTAGGGAAAAACTCGATATCTACTTCTTTGGGGTTAATTCTTTCTATGTCTGCTCCTATCATTGGTATTTTTTCTAAGATTAAATCGATGTCCTCTCCTACTTCTTGTTCTAACCTAGTTTTGTCGAGTTTTACTATGGGCAAATTGGTACCTCCCTCAGCCATTTTATGTCGCTTCTATAAAGTTCTCTCAAATCTGATAGACCTAGCTTTAGCATAGCTAGTCTACCAATACCTAATCCCCAAGCTAAGACTGGGTTATTTACATTTACTGGTTTTGTAACTTCTTTTCTGAAAATTCCTGCTCCTCCTAGTTCTACCCATTCCTCCAAGTCTTCTACATAAACTTCTGGTTCTACGCTTGGCTCGGTGTATGGGAAGTAACCTGGCCTGAATCGGATCTCTTCAAAACCCATTCTTTCGTAAAATTCTGAGAGAAATCCCAAGAGGTTTTCGAAGTCAACTTCTTTGTCTGAGACAATTCCTTCTACTTGGTAAAATTGTGGTAGGTGGGTGGCATCTATTGTTTCTCTTCTATATGCTCTATCTATACTGAAGACTTTTTGAGGTGGATCTGGGTTTTTGTATAGGTATCTTATCGTTGTGGCAGTGGTATGGGTTCTGAGGACGGGTTTTTCCGCTAGTTTTTTATCCCAGGTACCTCCCCATCCTTTTGAATTTATTTCGTTTCCTTTTTCGTGCATTGACTTTGTTTTTTCAACTAACTTCTCTTTAGGTAATTTAGAACTATCTGGTTTTTTTAGGTAAAGAGTATCCTGCATTTCTCTTGCAGGATGATCTTGCGGCTGGAATAGCGCATCGAAGTTCCAGAAGCTAGATTCAACAGTGTTACCTTTTATTTCTTGGAAGCCCATGTCCCGGAAGATTCTTCTTACTTTGTCTAGAAGACGCTGGTATGGATGTCTTTTTCCTGGATATTTGGGTTTAGCTTCTGCTTCAATGTCATAATTAATGAACTTCTTCTTTTCCCAGGATCCGTCTTTTAAGTGGCTTGGCTTGAGGTCTGTTATTGTGTCTTCTTCTTTTAGGTCTCTTAATACGTTTTTTCCTCTTTTATTTATTTTGAATCTCTTTTTTACAATTTCTTCTTCTATTATTGAATTACTTCTATTTTTTAATTCATTAATACCTTCTTCGATTCCATTAAATTCTTTTTTTAAGTCTTTTTTTGTATTGTATCCTTTTTTAATTGCTCTTAAAATCTTTTTTATTTTTTTATCTTTATTCATCCATTTTTCTGCTTTTTCATTCGGTTTGATCTCTCCTTTTTCAACATCAGCTAGAGATTTTCTCTTCAGCCATCCTAACCCAACTTTAACCTTATTTTTACCTAATTTTTTGTTTAATTCGCTTATTTTATTCTTACCATCTAAAGAATATTTTAAAATCTCTTCCTCAGGTAATCCCTCTTTCAAAAATCGTTCTCCCTCTTCACCAACTTTATATCTCGTTATTAATCTCTCATTTACTTCTACCAAGTCATTTTTAGTTAATTTAACAATTGCACTGAGAACAGCTTCTTCCTTTAATCCAGATTCTTCTGCTATTCCCCTCGAACCGGATTTTTCTAGCTCCCCAAGAGCCTTAAGGACTTCGATCTCATGTTTCCTCAAATCCATCAAAAATCACCAAATTTTTTACATATATTTATCTAACTCTTCTTTGGCTTCTTCTCTTTTAGATTTATGTTCTTCTAAAAAAGATTTTAAGTAATCTGCTGCTTCTTGTTTACAGGTTCCACAAAGTCTTTCACCTTGAACACAGTTATCATAGATCTCTTCAACCTCATCTTCATCTTCTAATAAGTGATAAAAGAATAATTCGTAAACAGAACATTTCTCTGGCTGGCCACCCTCTTCTTTTTGCTTTGATAGAGTAGATCTTCCTCCAGTTTTTGCATTCATCACCTTTTCTTCGGCCTCTTCAGGATCATCCAATAAACTGATATAACTTTCTTCAACGCTACTACTCATCTTCCCTCCCGTCAAACCGGACATAAACCTATGGTAGGTTGAACTAGGTTGAATAAAACCGTAACCACCTTGGTCCAACTCAAACTCCCGTGTTTTTTTCCTTATCTCTTCCTCATCCCTATATTCTTCTATCTCTATATGCTCTTCGAAAACACTGCAATCTCCAGAATTACTTAGAATATCCTTAAATTCGATTAACTGATCCTTATTAGCTTCTTTAGACCTAATTATCATTTTTGAATCATTTTTTTCTACTTTAAATAACCTAACCCTGTTTGAAACGTCTCTAACTAATCTCATATGTGGATCCTGATCAGTTCCTGCGGGAACAACAACCGGTTTAGGTCCTCCAAATTTTTCAGTTTGAGGATAAAGTATATCTGCACTCTGTATAGCAGTTGAATACATCTGAGCTAAAGATACATTCCCCTCAAATCCATAAATAGAATTTAATTCTGCCATATTTATGTTATTCGAAAGTTCGAAAGCTAGATCTTCGAGATCCTTTTCCTCTGATTGATTATAGAAATAAGAACCTTTTTCTTTTAGGCCTAAAGCTATTAAAGAAAGCAAATAATCTCGTCCAATCTTTTTTGCCTTATCTCTAGGTATATTTCTAGCTGCAAAGGCTTCCATGTCAGCTACAGAAACAAATACCGTTCCACCAAGAGCTTGTAACCAAATTAATTGATCCATAACCATTTTATGTCCAAGATGTGGTTCTCCAGATGGAACGAAGCCACTCATAGCTGAAAACTCGTCCCCTTTCTTTATAGCATCGATAACCTTATCAAAGTCTCTATGGCCAAAAACTATCTCTCTTTTGAACATTAAGTGAGAGTTAGGGATCTCTTCACTAATTTCGGGTAGTTCTTCTATTCCAAATTCTTTTTTAAGTTCTGAATAATCTTTAATGGAGTCTGAGGTCCAAGGATCGATGTGCAATTTTTAGCCTCCGCTGAAATATTTAATTTTATCTTAGTGGTTGAGAAGACTCCTTCCTCAAATTTTTGATTTTAGGTAGGAGAATGAATCAACCGTAACTCTTAAATAGTTCCAATACCACTTGAAGGTAACTGGCAGTTGATTAACTTTTTATCCAAGAAGTCTCTTTTCTGAATCTTTTGATTTAGGTAGGTGATGGATTGGCATAGAGTTTTTATTAGGGGATAAATATAGTAAGTATTACGATGAAGACAAAGACTATAACTATCCGTGAGGAGCATGAAAAATGGCTAAAAGAGAACCATATAAATCTTTCAAGTCTAGTAAGAGAAAAAATAGATGATGAGATGAAAGATGAAGGCTGAAGAAGCCGTTGTATGTAGGGTAACAGAATTCAACAAATCTAAACTTGAAGTAATTGAAGAGGAGTACAATAAAGCTTAAGGATATATAAAGGGAGGGGTTGAAGGCCTATATTCTGCAACAATGCAGGTGATGGATAAGTACATTGGGGAAGTAAAAGGTGGCAAAGAATATTTTTGGCACTTGAGGGATGATATATTTTCAGTTGAAGAAGTATAAAATACTACGGAATTTGGTTATTGGGTTAAAATACTAGTAAGTGATGTGTATGGTGGTATAACAGTTCCAGTGGAACTACATGAAGAGATAAAAAGAGAATACAACATGAAGGACTTAAGGATAGTTAGGAAATCACATGGTTTTGGGTTACATTTATCCGTTTTCAAGGAAGTGGGGCCTGTTGAAGCTTACAGAGGTGCTTTGGGGGTTGATTTGGGTTTGGATAAGTTTGCATACCTGTGTTAGGTTGTCCGGCTGTTAGACCTAATGCCACGGCACCCATATAGGCAATATTACGGGGGAAGTACTACTTCTTTAGGAGAAACTGTAAGAATGGCTATGTTAGGAAAAATTGGGGTAATAAAGATAGGGACGAGATAGATGATATATGTCACAAGATAAGTAGGAAAATAGTAGATAAAGCAAAAGAAAACGACTTGTTGATTGTAATCGGTGACTTAGAGGAAATACAGGAACAAGACAAGGGCAAAGAAATGAATCGGAAATTACATAATTTCCCGCACTGGAAACTACGAAATTATATCGAGTATAAGGCAAAGTAGGGGGGTATAGAAGTGATTGAAGTTAGTGAAGCATTCACTCTCAGCGGTGTTTAAGGTGTGGAGAGAAGGGTGGTAGGCATAAAGGAAGATTTAGGTGTAGTAATTGTGGATTTGAAGTGGATAGCGACAAAAACGGTGCACATAACATAGTCGTTCGGGGTATCGGGAAGCTTGAAAAAGCTTCTTCTGATGTTAGGGGCTATGTGGCATGGCCCGAAGCCACTACTGTTGACCCGGCCTCTGCAACGCAAGTCGGTGAGGTAGGTGGTAACCCATGAAGTCGGCCGGAAGCACCTTCCAAACTTTGTGTTTGGTAGGTGAGGATGTCACCAGCATGCTTTTCTGTATATATAAAAAATGGATCAAATGTTTTTTCCTGGACTGACTAATCCTCTGAATCTGTATCAAATAGGTACAATAGGTTTTCTCTAAGCATTTGATAAAGGTGTATTGTAGTTGATGTGTAAATGGCCGAAGAGGCGCAAAGGAATTTATATCAAGCTATTATATGGTTGAATAAGGGTTTTAGAGAGGTTTATGTGCTTATGAACAAATGTGAGATTATTTTATCTTGGTGACTGAGAAGAGCCTCTTCCTAGTCTCTGATTAGGTAGGCTTAGTTCCCTTCTTTAGGTTGGTGTTACTATAGTTTGATTCTCTTTATTTTTATGTAATCTATCTTTTTATTTTCACTAACTAAGGCAAAAACCATTTTTTTTCTAACGTTCTGGGCTAATCTAACTGCTCTAGATAATTCTGGTGGGGAAAGAGACGTATTAGGGTTTATGCCATGTATGAGGTACTTAGCATGTTCTAGGTTCTCTGGATCTTTGAAGTTATCGTAAACTCTGAAGTGGGATCCAAATTTGAAACCCGTTTTAGGTACGAGTCCTCTTTCTCTTAGGTCCTCGTATAAGAGTTTTTTTATATAGAAGTCTTTTTCGATATTTTTTGCCTTTTTTAGGAAGTTGTTCTTATTAGTATCGAGATCCAGTTTTCCTTTTTCCAAGAGATAATTTGCTTCGATAATTGTAAGTTGATAGGTGTCTCCGGAGAAGGGTTTACCGTAAAAACCATTTTTGTATAATTTTTCTCCTCCTTTCCAGGTTAGGACTCGATCCTCTAGTAATGAGCCCTTAGATTTAGCTTCATCTATATCTAGGTTTCCAGATGGATTAAAGGTACTTATTTTATAGTAAGTTATATCTCCTTCTCCGTCAATGACGGATAATAATGCTTTTTTTCTTAAATTATTGGCTTTTTTTGATTTTTTTAGTAGATCTTTGATCTGTATTTTGTCACGCTCGGATTTAATGTAAATGAGGTATTCTGATGCTCCTTCGTCTGGTTTTTCTCCTCTAGGATAAACTAAGAAATCAGCAGATTTTCCTCCCTCTTTTGTAAAAAGTCCTCTTTTTCTTATATCGCTATAAACAGCTAGTTTCAGCTCGTATTGATTGACTTTGTTGCAGGCGAGATTAAAAAATTCTTCTTCGCTCGAATTTACCTCGATTTTTCCTTCATTGAGAAGGTATCCAGCTTCTACGAACGATAAAATTAACTTGTTTCCTTTTTCTTCTCCAAAGTAACTTTTTTTGAGGTCTTTTTTCTTTGAGTTTGACTCTACAACGACTTCTTCATCGGTTAAATAAGACATTTTTAAATCAAAAAATAGGTATTTATTTATATAAATCCTTTTTAGTCATTAATTTTTATTTTAAATTCACAAACATCGTTTCCAAGGCCATGGCACTTTGTTTCAGTTACTTCGTTTTCAATTCCGAGTTTTTTCTCGATAATACCTTCTATTATTCCTTCGTCTAGTGAGCAGAGAGTTTGATCTACATTTGGCATTCTGCTGCAATCAAAGCAGTCTTCTATTTCTATTAAGTCTTCTTCGATAATTTTTATTTTTCCTAAGCCATTTTTATCCCAGAATTCCTTTATTTCTATAAGAACCTGGTTCATGTCTTTTGCTTGCATATCTTCTGCAATCTTCTCTCCAATATCGTGGCCCATCTCTTTGAGCGCTGGCTTTATATCGAATCCAAATGAGCTTAAACCGTATCTTATAGTGTGGAATAATGTCTTTAAAAATTCGTATTTGTTTCCACTTGCCTTATTAAAGTTATTGAGTATCTTTTCATAGTGTTCGTCGAATGGGATTTTGGATTCGCCTAGGAAAGTGAATTTAGGTGAATAGATCTTTTTTCTTTTGTCTTGTTCGTGTTGTTTTTCTTTGATTAAATTTCTCTTTTCTAGATCTGATAGATGAACGGATATAGTTGATTTTGATCTATCTATGTTTTCTCTAATCTCTCTACCTGTTCTTTCTCTTTCTTCTAGTAGAGAAAGGATACTTAATTTTGTTGGGCTTTTAACTGTTACTGCTCCGTTTTCTGTTGAATATATCTTTGGCTTTTTCTCTTTTTTCATTGATCATTAATTTAGATTTTTGGTATAAAATAAATTAAGGGCGTTATTTAGTAAACATACGAAAGTTCGTATTCTCACGAAAGGTTTATGTAGGGGCACCCTCAAAAAAACAACTCGAGGGAAAAGATGGAGGAAGTAAGTTATCACGACTCTATAAATGAAATGTACGAAAAAGTCGAAGAAGATAAAATAACAAATGTAAAAGACCGATTTGAATCCCAGGAACCAACAAGATGCAAATTTTGTTCAGAAGGAATTAGATGCAATATATGTAGTAATGGGCCCTGTAGAATAACAAAAAATGCAGAAAGAGGAGTTTGTGGAATAGATAAAGATGGAATGGTAATGAGAAATTTCGTTAGAATAAACACAATGGGAACCTCTGCCTACACATACCACGCAAAAACAGCCGCCAAAACCCTAAAAGCAACAGCAAAAAACGAAACAATATTTGAAATAAAAGATGAAGAAAAACTTAGAGACCTAGCAAATAAATTCGGAATCGATACCTCTAGAAAAAAAGAAGAAATAGCTCTAGACCTATCCGACCTTTTGCTCGAGGAAATAAATAGGGACAGTGAAGAAACATCAGAAGTCTTGAGCGAACTAGCACCAGAAACACGAAAAGAAACATGGAACAAACTAGGACTAACTCCTGGAGGCCCTCTACATGAACTTATGGATGTCAACACAAGCGTAATGACCAATGTAGACGGAGACTACAAAAGCATGGCAAACAAGGCACTTAAAATGGGATTATCCACTATATACGGATCTTTAACCCTATTAGAAGAAATACAAGATATCTTATTCGGAACTGCAAGTCCACACAAATCCCAAGTAGATATGGGAATCTTAGACGAAAACTATGTTAATATACTACCAAATGGCCACGAGCCTTTTATAGGTGCTGCTTTAATCCAAGTAGCTAGAAGAGACGAAATACAACAAAAGGCAAAAGAAGCAGGAGCAAAAGGAGTCAGAATAATCGGTTCAATAGAAACTGGACAGGAATTAATGCAGAGATTCGAAACCGATGAAATATTCGCAGGATTAACCGGAAACTGGATATCAAATGAATTTGTTTTAGCAACAGGAGCAGTTGATGCCTTAGTAGCAGATATGAACTGCACCCTACCTACTTCAGGAATCTACGCCGAAAAATACAACTCAAAAATAATCCCAGTGAACAAACTAGTCAATATACCTGGAGTAGAAGAAAGAATCGAATACAAACCAAAAAAAGCAGAAGAACAAGCCCTAAAGATAATAGACAAAGCTATAGAAAACTATAGGAATAGAAAGAATAAAGAAACCAATATACCACAATATAAAAAAGATATAACAACTGGTTTTTCCCCAAAATCAATTAAAAAAGCTCTAGGAGGATCACTTGATCCATTAATAGAACATATAAAACAAAACAACATCCGAGGAATAGTAGCAATGATCTCCTGTACAACACTCAAAAACGGGCCACAAGACGAAAAAATAAATAAACTAGCTGAAAAACTAATCAAAGAAAATATACTAGTCTTAAGCGCTGGATGTGGTAACGCAGGACTTCAAGTAAGTGGACTAACAAGATTAGACGCAAAAGAAAAAGCCGGAAAAAAACTAAAAAAAGTCTGCAACCAACTAAACATCCCTCCAGTCCTAAGCTTTGGTACCTGTACAGATACAGGAAGAATAATAAACCTAGTATCCAAACTCTCTCAAGAAATAGGAACAGACCCAACCAATCTACCAGTAGCAGTAAGTGCACCCGAATACATGGAACAAAAAGCGACAATAGCAGCAATCGGAGCAATAGCATACGGCCTATACACACATGTTTCACCTACCCCACCTGTCACAGGAAGCGAAAATGTCGTTTCCTTACTAACCGAAGAAGTAGAAAACCTAACAGGAGGAAAACTCGCCGTCGGAGAAGATCCAGAAGAAATAAAAAAAGGAATACTTGAACACCTCGACAAAAAAAGAGAAAAACTAGGAATATAAAAACTACAAAAACCCATTTTTTATTTTTAAAATATAAACGAGAAACCCTCTTCCACACCGAATCCAGTGAAAGATAGTAATAAGATGAATTAGAATGCTTAAATCTGATCTAAGACGCTATAGGAGGTTGTAAAAGAGAGGTTTATTAGTCCTATAGCCCAGTCTGGGTAGCCTAGTACTCAAGCAACAGAAGATCTTATCGCAATGAATATGTGGTAGGGATTTGGATATTAGGGTTCTATAGTGACTTGGAACTTATAAACAAGGCAAAAAATAGTGAATGCTTGATAGGGAGTAAATTCTAAGTCCCCTGGTACCTGTAATATTGTGTAGACTGTATCTACTTCAACTAGGTCATTTTGGGAAAAGCCACTAACCTTTTGGATGTTATACTGGTCTTGTAAATGAATGGAATCTCCTTCATCAACCTTGACCTAGGTAGGAAAATAGGCCAAGCATAATATAAGCTGTAATAGGGTTTTAAAACATAATACAAGTAAATTTAAGAACAAATAAATAAGATTTTTTAAAGGAATCCAGTAAAAATGAAGAATGAAATAAAAGAAAACCCTAAAAACCAAAAAGTAGCAATAATACGATGCGAAATAACTTCAGAAACATGTCCAGGCTCAGGTTGTCTCGGCAGCTTCCAGGAAAAGAAAAAGAAATTTAAGGATTACCATGAAGAAACTAAATTAGTAGGATTTTTTACGTGTGGAGGATGCCCTGGCCGCAGAATAAGCAGACTAATAAAAAAACTAGAAAAAAGCGATAAAAAACCAGATTTCGTTCATTTAAGTTCGTGCATGTTCTACGATGAAGAACAAGAATATGTGGAATGCCCACACTTGGATTCAATAAAGGAAGTAATAAAATCAAAAGGAATAGGTGTTAGAGAAGGAACCCACCACTAAAACAAATTATTTTCTATAACAAACTTTAAAAAACATTTAATCAAATTTTATGTTAAAAGATTTAAAATAACTTTGTCTGATCTATATCATATTTAACATAAGTTTCTTTTATGTATTTAATAAAAAATAGGGCTCTGTTGCAACCTTTCTCGGAACCCTTCTTGACTTTTCGGTAAAAAAGTGGGTTTGGGGATGGGATAGTTACAGCAGTTGGAGACTGGATTTAGGGCTGGATGGGCTTTCGGGGACGGGGCTTTACAGATTTGTTAAGGGGATTAAGCGTTTGGTGGCTAAGAAGGTTCTAGGATATCCTTATAAGTATTCGAGGAGATATTATAGCTTGAGGCAGCAGATTTGTTCTTGTGTGCCTGAAGATAAAGAAAGAAGACACCTATTAAGATATAGTTGATGAAGCATTAAGATATAGTTGATGAAGCCGTGTATATGGTGTGTATTAGAAGTGAACTCCTACCTAGATGAGGTCCCTCACCTCCTCGACACTCTGTAGGAGCATTTAGCAAAGCTTTTGATATTGGACATGGCGGAGCCTTTTGAAGCTTTCCATAAAGAAGCTGGTTCTTTCTGGTGTGGGCAGGTAGTTGATGCTTCAGGAGTTGAGAGGAGCCTGCGCATCAAGAGATTACACGAAAAGAGCAGAGATGAAGTTGAGTTCGTTAAAAGACCACGCTCTTTGTGGATGTGAGTGGAGCGATAGTTGGCCTCCATGTAACCACAGCAAGGAAGATATAGTACAAGATTAGCTTCATACATCGTTAAACGCAACTCTAACTGGATAGACATCCTCTTAGGTGACAAAAGATATGATGACTAAGAGTTAAAGGGAGCTATGCCTAAGAAAAGACATAAAGCTAATAATCAAGTATAGGGAGTTTACTGGGAACCATAAAAAACTTAACCGGGAGCTAGAAGGGTATGGAAGAAGAAACATAAATGAATGTGTCATCTTCTCGTTGAAGAGGAAGTATTGGCTCCTATGTCTTTTCTCGTGAATTGTGGAAACAGGTTAGGGAAATAACGTTGAGGTGCCTAGTGCAAAACATAGAAAAAACAATAAATTATCATACAACCTTAATCTTTATGATTCTAAAGAGTCACAAAAGGGTTGCGACATAGCCAAAAATAGATGTATTTAGTTTAGGTAGGTTACTAATGGTGTGAGGATGTGGGCTATATGTTGTCAAACATTAGATTTAAATAAAATAATCGAATAATAAATTGAGCTTACAAACTTGGGTCTTTGTTTATTTCCTGTAAGAGGCCTGAAGTTATTTGAAAGCTTTAAGAGATTTAAGAGTGGATTTTTTGTTTCATAGGACTATATATAGGTATTTTAGTTTGATTTTGGTTTGTAATAGGTAGTTTTGGGTAGTATTCTTTTATTTATGTTTATTGAGGGGATTTTGTTAAGATGAAACCTAAAATTAAGTTGTTGGTGGCTTATGCGACATTTATTTCGATTTCGGATGGTTTGTTGATCTCATTTATTCCGGAATATGCTAGGAGCTTAGATTTCTCTATAGTTTTGGTTGGGTTAGTTGTATTTGCGTATTATTTGACTGAGATGTTTTTCAGAATACCTATAGGGAGTATATCCAATATTTTTGAAGATAGGGTGATGATCGTAATCGGAGCGGTGTCTATTGTATTTGCTGGGATTTTTTACTTGTCTTCAGATGTATATAAGTTTTTTATTTATTTAGCTCAGGTTGCTTTAGGTTTTGGTTTTTCGATTACATGGGTCACTGTTCCTTCTTACATAACGAGGGCTAATGGCTCTTTAAGTATCTATACTTTTTCGGTTGGGTTGGGTTGGTTGGTTGGTCCTCCGATTGGTGGTAGGATCCGGGATGTTTTTGGATTTGTTCCTTTGTTTTTAAGTTACATTTCGATGACCTTATTAGCTCTAATTGTCTCTATAATGTTTTACAGGCAGGGCAGTGAAGAATCTCAGGATACTGTTTCGATATCGGAAACTAATTTAAGGACGTTAATATCTTATATAGTTACTTCTATAGCATATTCTTTTAAGGAAGCATATGCTCTTCTAAGTAGAGGGGGTAAGATATTATTAGCAGCTTTAGTTTCGTTTATAATGTTTATGTCATTTAGTTTATCTTTTTCAATAATTCCTTTGTATATTAGGGAGACTTTGAGGTATTCTTCGTTTCTTTTAGGGGTGTTTACGGCTTCGAATACAGCTGCAGCTTCATTAGTTAGGTTGTTGTCTGGTAAGGTTATAAGTACATTTGGTGAGATAAAAGCGTTGATTGGGGGGGTTGCGATTGCAGGGATAACAATACATTTAATTCCTTCTACGACGACTAAGATTAATTTAATAGCTATTTCGATCGTGTGGGGTCTTGGAGCGGGAGTTTATTTGCCGATAGCCTTTGACTTGATCGCCCAGGCTACTACTGAAGATGAAAGAGGGGTTGGGATGGGTCTTAGAGGTGCTACTGGTACATTTGGAGCAGCTATTGGTGTGCTAGTTTTATCTAAGATTGCTGGAATGTATTCGGTTGAGTTGTCTTTAAAAATTTTTGGGGCGTTTATGGTGGTATTTGCAGTATTTTTGGCTATCTGGTGGAGTTTAAGAGGGTCTAAGCAATGATAGGGTCATTCAATTTCATATCAATTTGATTGTCCCTTGGAAATAAATAGATTAAGATAAATAAGATCTCGTGAAGAACAGAAAGTATCTCAAAAAAATTTTAAATTTATCAAAATAAATTAAGAACCTTCAGGATATAAAAAAATTATCGCGATTAACCCGGACGAGGATAATTATGAGCGGATCAATTGAAGAAGAAAATAAACTACCAATAAATGAAGAATCATTAACAGAGAACGCAAAAAGAATACTCGAAAAAAGATACTTAGTCCGAGACGAAGACAGAAACATCAAAGAAACACCAAAAGAATTATTCGAAAGAGTAGCCCAAAATGTAGCATCAGCAAACGAAAAATACAACGATGATAGAACCGTAGAAAAAGAAAAAAAGGAATTTTATCAAGCACTATCAAACCTAGCATTTATACCAAACTCTCCAACGCTAATGAACGCCGGAACAGAGATACAACAACTTGCAGCATGCTTTGTACTACCCGTAGAAGACACAATGGAAGGAATATACGAAACAGTAAAAGATACAGCACTAGTCCACAAAAGCGGAGGAGGAACCGGCTTCGCATTCTCCAGACTAAGACCAGAAGGAGATGTAGTACAATCAACTGGAGGAATAGCAAGCGGACCAATCTCATTTATGAAAGTATTCAACCAATCAACAGACACAATAAAACAAGGAGGAAAAAGAAGAGGAGCAAACATGGGAATACTCCATGTAAGCCACCCCGATATAAAAAAATTCGTAGAAGCCAAAGACAACGAAGAAGCACTAACAAACTTCAACATCTCTGTCTCAGTAGACAACAAATTCATGGAAGCAGTAAAAAACGAAGAAGAATACCCACTAAAAAACCCAAAAAACGGAGAAATAACCGAATACATAGATGCAAAAAAACTATTCAATAAAATAGCAAAACAAGCCTGGAAAAACGGCGAACCCGGAATGATATTCCTCGATAAGATAAATGAAGACAACCCATTCCCCTCAAACAACCCAAAAGACAAGCACTACATAGAATCTACAAATCCATGCGGCGAACAGCCTCTTGAGCCCTATGAAGCCTGTAATTTGGGCCATGTAAATCTAAGCAAGGCTGTAAGAGATGGAGAAGTGGATTGGGAGTATTTAGATCAGATTGTTGATCTGGGCGTTAGATTTCTAGATAATGTTATTGATGTTTCGGATTATCCGATCGATAAAATTGAGGAAAAGGTCGAAGCCAATAGAAAGATAGGTTTAGGGGTTATGGGTTTCCATGATATGTTGATTGAACTGGGGGTTCCTTATGATTCCGATGAAGCTGTTGAAAAAGCTCAAGAAGTGATGAAGTTTATTAATTCTAAGGCTAGGAAGGTTTCAAGAAGAATTGCAGAAGAAAGAGGAGCTTTCCCTAATTTTGATGAATCTAATTACGATGAACCAATTAGAAATTCGACTTTAACTACTATTGCTCCTACTGGAACTACAGGGATGATTGCTGATGTAAGTAATGGAATAGAACCTATTTTTGCTGTAAGCTACGCTAAGAATGTCTTAAATGGAGAACAATTAGTCGAAGTTAATGATAAATTTATTAAAATAGCTAAAGAAAGAGGTTTTTATTCTAAAGAACTTGAAGAAAAGGTTAAAGAAAAGGACTCTATCCAGGATATGGAAGAGATACCTGAGGATGTAAAAGAGCTATTTAAGATCTCTCTGGATATAGACCCTGAGTGGCATATTAAGATACAGGCTGCCTTTCAGAAACACACGGACAACGCCGTAAGCAAGACTATAAATTTCCCAAATGACGCTGATATGGAAGATATTGCTTCGTCTTACTTGCTTTCATATGAATTAGGTTGTAAGGGGATAACTGTCTATAGAGATGGATCTAGGTCAGAACAGGTTATTGAGACGGAAGAATCTTCTAAGGAGAAAGGATTAGCTCCTAGGTCTAGGCCTGATGTACTTGAGGGAGAAACCGAAAAAGTCAAAGTAGGTTGCGGTAAATCTCTTTATGTCACTGCAACGGCAGACGAGGACGGAGTTTTTGAAGTATTCACTCAATTAGGTAAGTCAGGAGGATGTGTCAGGGCGTTTACAGAAGCTAATGCAAGATTAATTTCTCTAGCACTAAGAAGTGGCGTGGATCCAGAGGAAATAATTAAACAACTAAAAGGAATCAGGTGTCCTTCACCCAGATTCGATGGCGGAGGAGAGATGATATTATCCTGTCCAGATGCTTTAGCAAAAAGCATGGAGAGATTTATTTCCTCAGAAGAAGACTACGATCTCGATGTTTCTGTTGAAAAAGGACGTAACCCAGAGTGCCCAGAATGTGGTGGCCCCTTAGTCTACGAAGAAGGTTGCGCTACCTGTAAACTATGTGGGTACTCCGACTGCAGTTGACATCCTCTCTTGGCTTTCAAGCCAAGAAATTCCTTACAAATGAGTTTAAGGTTCCCCCTACTTGAGAACACATCCTATGTGCCCAATTCACTCTTCTGCTTCAGCGTAGTTAATGTCGGGTTCAGGAGTTTCGGGCATTGCCAAGGATGCCCCTGGCTTGGACAGAGGTTCAATATCAAACTTGTCTAAGCCTCGTTCTTTAATATTTACAGCTCCATTACAATCTGCAGGTATTTCCAAACCACAATTAGGGGCACTTGAATTCTTTACTATTTGGTCTTCCTACCTTTTCGCCACAATTGCTACAGGTTTGTGTCGTATATGCTTCGTCTATAAGTAAAAAAGGTACTCCTCTCTCCTTACACTTGTACTTTAGATATCTCTTGAGTTTGTGCGTTGGCATTGTATTAACTCTGTGATTAAACTTTCTACCTTTTCCACTTTCCTCGTTAATTTCTTTCACATCTCCTACAACAATTGCCAACTTATTCTGCTTAGCGTATTCTGATAACCATTTAGTAGTCTTATGTATTAAATAATCAACTTTATTAGCTTTTTTATCTGAGAACTTATCATATGAGCCTTTCTTCTGGGTTTGGCTTCTTAAGTATTGATATTTCCCTCTTGTGGTTCGAATCTGTTTCCCTACAAATAGTGGTTTGTTGTTAGAGCCACAGGATCTAACACCCAACCATCTGCTACTAGGATCAATGCCAAGAATACTTTTAGGCTCGTAAGATTCAGAAGTAAGTTCTATTGTAGGGTTTAAGAAGAATTCTTCTCTTTCTTTCACTATTTTTGAGTTATTCGCCTCTCTTCTCTCTAATATATCTTTCTGTTTCTTTGGAATTCTAATTGGTACCCGTATCCTTTTGTATGAATTAATAGGAATGCTTGCAAAGTATTCGGTTAACTTATTATTAGTTTTCTGTATCTTAAGGGATTGCTTTCTTATGTATATGGGTTGTTCTCCGAGATCTCCCTTGGTTTTCAGTTGTTTAGCATCTTGTACATAGGCAGAGTTTAGATCATACTTTTCTTTTCTCTCTTTGTAGCCTTGACCTCTTAGATAGTATTCTATATCCTGGGTTCACTTCTTATACAAATAGTTAAGCATCTGTTTTTTTTGTTTTAGTGGGTTTTAGTATTCTTGCTTTGATTGTTTTTGTTACTGACATTCTTCTATATACTTTCTTATTGTTTTTTCACTTATTTCTCCTGTTGTCCCTACATAGTAGGTTCTTGTCCACAACTCATCCTTCTTCTTCAACTTGGAGAACAGGTTTCTTAGTTTTTGACTTGAAGCTCCTTTGAAGATATTTATTAATTTTGATGGTGAGTATCTAGGTTTTGCTGATACGAGTAAATGAACGTGATCTGACTGTATCTCTATCGATTTAATTTCCACACCTTCTTTCTCCTCAATAATGTTATTCAGGGTTTTTTTAGGTATTCACCTATTTCTCCTGTTAGTATAGGTTCTCTGTACTTTGGTATCCATACGAAATGATAGTTTATATTGTAGTGAGCATATCTTGTACTCTTTATATAATCTTCCATAGAATCGCTATTATTAGGTGTTCATATGGTATTTAAGTATTTCAGTTCTCGGTATTCATCTCGTGCCCTGAAGGACACGAGGTTTCTACCTCGATTTTTTTTAAATAAAGAGACCAAGCTAAATAACAAGACAAAAGAAAAATAAAAACCTAAAATCTTTAACTTATTTGGTGAGAAATCCTCTTCCTCAAATTTCTGATTTTAGGTAGGGGAGATGAATCGGCACTAAGATGTTTGTATTTGGGAATCGAATAGGGTTTTGTTGAGGGGTTCTGAGGCCTATGGGCTGAGTTTGAGTAGCCGAGTTCCGCGGGAATTTAGGTTGTTCCGCAAAGGGGTACGTGGAAGGGCTTGGATCGGGGTTCCAGTGACCGGACCGGGGCCCGTAACCGGGGCATATGATAGTGATGGATATAGGTGATGTTTTGGGAAAACAGTTTAAGTCCTTGGAACCTGCTAACTAGACCTGAGCCGTGCTCGGCATACACCCCTGGTAGGGAGCTATGAGCCTTGGAACCTGAAGCACTCCAAATAGGTGGAAGCACATTCCTAATCTTTGAGTTAGGTAGGTGAGGAGGTCACCTATTTTCATATTCCTTAATTTTATTTTCTAAAAACATTGAAGACCTACAGGTTTGGTTAGCTTTTGACCTTTACTCAGGAAGTTAATTTGTTAACTGAGAGTTGAAGGGATGAGGATGTCACGTTAAGTTAATTAAATAATTAAATTGATGTTTTTATTTTATCCTTACTCTTTTTCCTTTTTTCATGTAGATGATTCTTGAGCCTATTTTGCATGTTATGTCGCCTGCGCGTTCTAGGTATCTTGCTATGAATAGTAGATCTGTGGAAGGTTTTATGCTTTCTCCTTTTTTCATTCCTTTTTCTAGTTCATTGTGGACTGAATCGAATAGTTTGTCGATTTCGTCATCTATATCTGATAGTTCCCATAGTTTTTCGGTTTTTTCTTCTTTGAGTGATTTTTCTAGTAGTTCAAGCATTTTTACTAATTTTTTTTGCATTTTTTCAATGTTTTTTGGAGGATTTATCTTTTTTCTTTCTTTACTGAGATATGCTATTTTTTCGGCTAAGTCACAGATCCGCTCGTAGTTGTCTGATATTTTCATCATTGATGCTGTGAACCTTAGATCTCTTGCAACGGGTTGGTGTAGAGCAGTTAGTTCCATGCAACCGTTTTCTACATCTAGATTTAGTATATTGCTTTTTTCTTCTATTTCTAATACTTCATTGAATTTTTCTTCGCTGAATTCATTAATTAGGTTATTTGTTGAAGATATACTTTTTTTTGAGAGATTAGACATTTCTAGGACATCCTTTTTAACTTTGTTTAGTCTCTCTTCAAATTTGATTTCTCCTTTAACCATTTTTATTCACCTTTTTTCTTTTTTTAGCCGAATCTACCTGTTATGTAGTCTTCTACTCTTTTGCTCTCTGGATTTTCAAATATTTTTGTTGTTTCATCGTATTCTACTAGTTCTCCGCCTGTTAGAAATACTGCGGTTTGGTCGCTGATCCTTGCTGCTTGTTGCATGTTATGGGTTACGACTATTACCGTATAGTTGTTGGATAAAGAAACTATTAAATCCTCTATTTTTGATGTGGCTATTGGGTCAAGCGAACTTGCTGGCTCATCCATTAGTATTACCTCAGGATCCACAGCTAAGCATCTTGCAATGCATAGCCTCTGTTGTTGGCCGCCTGATAGCCCGAGAGCGTTGTCATCTAATCTATTTTTTACTTCATCCCATAGTGCAGCCTGTTTAAGGGATTTTTCAAGTATATTTTTTTCTTTTTGTTTGGTTCTTCCTAGTATTTTTTCTAGGAAATTTTTTTCAATGTAACCATGTTTTCTTGGGGCATATAGGACATTATCTCTAATTGATTTTGGGAATGGGTTTGGGTTTTGGAAAACCATGCCAACTTTTCTTCTTAATTCAACTAGATTGAGGTTATTTTGATATATCTCGGTTCCATCGAATCTGATTGATCCATCTATTTTGGCATTTCTAATTCTATCGTTCATTCTATTAATGCATCTGAGGAAGGTAGATTTACCACAGCCACTTGGTCCAATTATAGCTGTTACACTTTTTTTAGGTATATCTATTGATATATCTTTGATTGCTCTTTCCTCTCCGTACCAGACATTTAAGTTGGATACGGAGATTTTAGGGTCTCCATCAACATCGTAATTTATCCATTCGTCTTTAACTTCTTCGTTCCTTTTGCGTTCTGCTGTTTCGTTGTTTCCTTCGATATTTAATTCGATATCATTCACTGTTTAATTTCCTCCTGAAATATATTCTGGTAATAATTCCAATTAAGTAAAAAGATAATACAACCAAAAGTAATATAGCTGCTGTAGCCCAACCAAATGCTTCCTTTCCTTCGGCGCCTACACCAGCTGTAATTATAGAGTACAATTGATAAGGTAAAGCACTAGAAGCTTCCAATAAAGCTTGATTAGTTATAAAAGGGGGGCTTCCCATTAACTCAAATGAAGTTAAAACATTTACTGCTTTAGAGGGGAAGGGCTCTCCTCCTGTGACTAATAAAATTGGTGCAGTTTCACCGGCGATTCTACCGACTCCAAGTATTATTCCTGTTACAACTCCTGGTAAAGCGGATGGAACAACGACGCTTTTTATTGTCTCCCACTTACTTACTCCTAGTGCAATACTAGCATCTCTATATTCACTAGGAACGCTTTTAATAGATTCTCTACTTGTTATGACAACCAGAGGAAGTAACATAAAACCTAAGACTATCATGCCTGAAAGAAGAGACAATGAATTACCTAATCTTGGAACGAAGAATGCGTATCCAAATAAACCAAAGACAATACTTGGAGTACTCCACAAGGAGTTCGTAACCGTTTCTATCAATCTAGTAAATCTTCCTCCTTTTCCGTATTCAGTCAAAAATACGGCTGCGCCAACTCCCAATGGAACGGCTAGAAGTATAGCACCAAACACTAACCAAACTGTTCCTACTATAGCAGGAAAAACTCCATTATATTCGTTAGTTATGCTGTAACCATTCATAACAAAAGGCCAATCAAAGCTTAGGCCAGGTCCAATTTCAATTCCTCTAAATGCTACAGGTAAACCTCTTATCATTATGTATATTATTATAACTGCTAGAAGAGCTACCATAGCCATGGAATTTACAGTAAATAATGTATATGCACCTTTTTGTCGTCCTACCTTACCAAATCCACCATAAGCCTTAGCTGAAATCCAGATTATTAATATTCCAAGGAATATGGATGCTACTGAAAGTAAAATAGTTGAATTAAATACTACTCCAAGGGTTTCAGGGTTCCAATTGAATCCAATATCTATAATCCCTGTTAAAATAAGGGAGCTAGGTACAAGTGGTAGAAGGGATGGAAGTATTGTAGAACTTAGATCCTCTCTTAGATAAATGGAAACTAGAAAAACTGCTAAGGCTACGATTAACCCAATTATAAATGAAATTAATGCTGTTCCATCTAAATAAGATATAATGCAACCTGTGGCTATAAAATAATAAAATACTACTGGCAAACTAATCCCTAGCCCAGGGTTTTTTTCGGGGGAGGTTCCAGGAGATACAAAGTACGACATCAAACCTAAAATAACTCCTCCAGCTCCTATATAGGCCCACAATAAACCAATCCACTTTATTAACTTCAGCCCTAGGAAGGAATTAGAGAGTGAAATAGTTTTTGAAATCAATAAGATCCCTAATATGAAAGTT
Organism: Candidatus Methanohalarchaeum thermophilum; assembly: GCA_001914405.1. GTDB lineage: Archaea > Halobacteriota > Methanonatronarchaeia > Methanonatronarchaeales > Methanonatronarchaeaceae > Methanohalarchaeum > Methanohalarchaeum thermophilum. The sequence goes on along the minus strand of MSDW01000001.1, from coordinate 101,677 downwards.
AGGAAGCTAAATACCTCAACTGAAAGAGCAAGATATTTATAGAACCTATTTTCTTTTTTTACTAGATTTCTTTTTCTATCTTTCATTCTTTACCTTCCAGTTTCCTTTTCATTCTAATTTCAATTCTTTGTGAAATAATAGAGATTAATAAAATAACTACAAATAAGAACAAACCTGAGAGGAATAATGCTTTCAAGTGCATTTCACCTGGACTCGCGTGCCCATATTGTGACGCAATTAAGCTAGTTAAAGTTTCAGTATTCCCGAAGATATCATAAAGTGGTTTTGGCAGAACTTGGGCGTGTCCTAATATTACTGTGGCAGCCATTGTTTCTCCTACTGCTCTTCCTACTCCTAGTAAAGTTGCAGAGGTTATACCGGATATAGCTGCTGGAAGAGTTATATTATTTAATGTCTGCCAGTCAGTTAATCCTAAAGCGACTGATCCGTCTTTTACGGCATCTGGAACAGCTGTTATGGCGTCTTCGGAAACTGAAACAACGGTAGGTAATGCCATTACTCCGATAACTAATCCAGCTATAAATAGACTACCATAACTCGTTAAATTGAGGTTTTTCATCATGTATTGATTTAACACAACATACCCTAGATAACCATAGACTATGGAAGGAATCCCTGCTAGTACTTCAACGCTTGGTTTGAAAAAATCTCTAAGCCTTGGAGGAGAAATTTCACTTATAAATATAGCCCCAATAATTCCTAGGGGAGCAGCAATAAGCATTGCAAGCATGGTGGTTAAAAAAGTACCCCAGATCATTGGGGTCAGAGAAAAAATACCGTTTCCCACATTCCAGTATGGAGGTTCTAATTTTATTATTGATTCTATTCCCATATGGGAAATCACGGGTATTGATTTAATTAGTAGGTAAGAGGTTATTAAACCAAGTATTAAAATAGTAAAGATCGTAGTTAAGAACATAAGCCATTTTGCAGTAATTTCTTGGTAATTTAACCAACCATAGATCGATGTAATAACAAGGGCAATGATTGGTAAAATACTCCAATTAGCATTTATAAAAAACCCCAAGAACCCTAAAATTAAGGAGATACTACCAGATAAAGTAATATAAAGTTCTTTTTTATTACTAAAAGAAGAAAGAAAGCTTTTCTCTATATGATTACCTATCTTTTGGGTTTTTTCTTCCATAATCTTAATATATTCTGAAAAACTTTTCATTGTTTCTTTCAATTATTAAGATCATCTATAAAATTTTTGATATAAAGGTTGGATTAATTAGGATCTGATAAAAACCCAACCAAATGAAATAGAGAAAAGATAGACTGAGTTTTTATTGCTTTGGACTTGCTAACTTATCTATCTCTTCTTTTCTTCTTTCTTCTGATAACTTAAAGTAATCATTTGGTTTTACAAAGTTTTCCTGGCCAAACTCACTTAAAATCATTCTTAAGAAAGCTGCTTCCCTATCATCTGTTCCTTCATAGGTATACATATGTAACTCTCTGCTTAGAGGATACTCACTAGCTCCTAACCCCATAACTTTTTTATTGCTATCTGAAAACCTGTCTTGTATTGATTCAATTGCATATATAGTGTCCTCTGTTTCTAAACCAATCGAAGGAACTCTTCCATCTTGTAAAACGAAATTTATTGCACAGTAAGCTATAGCGTTATCTGAATTACCTACTAGGGTCTGAACCTGTTGGTTCTGGCCCTTTCTAACGATGTCACTTCTCATATCAGCTTTCGGATCTCCTAGCACATTTTTTCTGAAGGAAGTATCTGTTCCCGATCCGGAAGCTCTTCCAACCACCTGTATCTCTTTATCGGGGCCTCCTAGTTGTTCCCAGTTATTTATGTCTGATCCCTCTCCATATATCTCAGCTACCTGATCTAACGTTAATTTGTCTATACCGTGTTCGTATACTTCTCTGCTAACCACAATCGGTTGCCCATCGAATCCAACCACATGATCCTCAAATTTATCATATCCTGATTGGGATAGATCTAATTCTGCAGTTACCGGAGCACTTGCATCTGCTATATCTAACAAACCATCTTTTAAATTAGTTAAACCAGTTCCAGAGTGACTTAAAGCAATAGTAATCGAAAAAGGCTCCTCAAATCCATATAACCCAGACCAATAATCAGCTAAGTTTTTATCTGTATCAATACCATACTGGCCAGGCCCCCAATACTCTTCGTCATCTGCCGGAGGATTAGCTTGCCAAACTCCTTGTGCATCACTTGCTATTGGATAAACGGTAGAAGAACCACCTGCTTTAAGTGTCTTTGTAGTCTGAGAAGGTTTGTTCTCTTGGAGACATCCAGTCAAACCAGTTCCTGCAAGCAATGTTGCACCTACAGCACCAGAATACTTAAGAAATTTTCTTCTACTTAACTTGCAATCCTTCATTTTTGCCTCAGTAACCAGATAATTTATTTTTCTTATATATCTTAGGCCTATAATTAATAGCATATATACAACCTATATAAAATATATACTTTATTAGGCCCAAAAAAAAAAAGAATAAGAATCTAGGAAATAAGAAGATTAATTGGATCTGAATTAGTGACTTCCTCCCCTACCAAAATCAGAGATCAGGAAGAGTGTTCCAGAGTCAAAGGGGTTTACTTCCTGCCGCTGTCATCCAATCTCAGTCCTGGGCCAGGGTTATCCAAGAAGCTTTTTGGGAAGGTCCTCTGGTTCATCCATGGAACTTTAATACTCAATGGGTGGGTACAGATGCTCTCATGTCCACGGGCTATAAACTTCGGCCACGTCCCTGTCCTATACCCAAAACTTAACACACAGAATCATTTACCTCCTCAGGTTGATTCATCTCTCTACCAAAACCAAAGATCAGGAAAGAGTCTTCTCAACCACTAAGATAAAATTAACTCTTTATACCAATCATAAATCTTTAATTTTTAAAAAATAGTGAGAAATCAATAACTAACTAATAAGAAATAAGAAGTAAAAGGCTTTAAATATATTTTAAAAATAAATTAATCCTCTACTAGCTTTCTTTGTAGTAATCACAGTCTTCTCTTTTACATCCCTTGCAGGTAAAAAGATTTTTTGCTTGATCTATTTCTCTACCTACTCCCATAACTAATACAGTTGACTTCTCTGGAACCAAAAATCCAGAAGAATTTAATTCAACATCTATCTGATCTAGATTGACATTTTCTGCAACCCATCTCTGGTTCTTGACTGCCCAGTCCACATTACCTGACCCAGGTGTAAGTAATCTAGTCGTGTTAAACCCTCTCTTATCTGATAAGCCCTTAATCTGATAAGCAACCTCTCTTTTAAACTCCGAAAGAATTATATTCTCTAAAGCATCAACGACCAAATTACCCGAAGACTTAATCTGGTCTCTATTAATTTTCCTACCAATCGTCAAGGCTCCTAAGACCAAATAATCAGAACTTAATAGCCCCTCAGGCGGATCTTGTTTCTCTATATTAATTTCATCCGTTTTATAAAAACTATAGGTAGCTCGTGGCTCAGAATTATCAAAAACCTCTTTTTTATAATTTTCAACTTTATCCCTCAAAGAATCACTGAAATCACCCTTTTTCCAATTCTTAAAAGGTGGATTTTTAAAAACATCATCTAATCTGATTCTATTAGGCCTAATAAATACTTCATCAAACGAATTCATTAAACAACACCATCTTTTAACCTGTTAACCAAGAAGTTACCTTTCTAAATCTTTGGTTTAGGTGGGTGGTGAATTGGTTCTTTATTTGGATTAGAGAGGTATATAGGCTTTCCAATCAAGAATTATTTATGTAGAAAATGTTATAGATATTATTTGGGGATGGGAATAAAGGAAGTGTTTCTATGAAAAATAAAGCTATAACTATTAGAGAAGACCAAGTTGAGTGGTTAGAAGAAAATCACATAAATCTTTCAAGTTTAGTTAGAGAAAAACTAGATGAAGAAATGAAGAGTGAAAGTTGAAAAAACCATCGTTTGCAGGATACTGGAGCCTACAAAAAGAAAAAAAGGGATTACTAATCAAAGAATTATGCAACGCCAATGGATACCTCCGAGGAGAAACAAATGACTTGTATTCAGCGACCAAACAAGCAATGGACAAATATATTGACAAAAACAAACTCAAAGAAAAACACACCTATCCATTGTTCCTAAGAAATGATACATTTAGAGTGGAGAAAGCCAAAAACACCAATGAATTTAGTTATTGGGCTAAGATACCTGTTTCTGGTGTTTGGGGTGGAGTTGGGGTTCCAATATAAACCACATGAACCAATAAAAGAAGAATATGAAATAAGTGATTCTAAGGTTGTGTGGAAACCTTATGGTTTTGAGTTGCATCTTTCAGTTGGTTTTGGAGTAGAGCCACAGTCTCCTAAAAACATTCTTGCCATTGACTTGGGGGAAAGGGTTGTGGGTGTGACCGTGTCCACTTCTGATAACGGGAACCCTAAGTCTATATGGCAGAGGTGTTAGAGGGATTAGAGGACATTACGCTTACTTAAGAAAACAGTTACAAGAGAAATCTCAGTCTAAAGTAAAAGAGGTTAAAGACAAGGAGAGTAGAGTAGGGTTATTGAAGATAGATTGCACAACGTATCTAGAGAAATCGTGGGGAGGGCAGATGAAGAGGGTGCGTTGGTTGTTTTGGGTGACCTCAAGGGCCTAGGTAACAGAGATACAGGTAGGGGGAATCGAATGAATCGGATATCGAATACAATGCCTTATTATAAACTAACTAAGATGATTATTTATAAAGCCAAGGAAAAGGGAATAGGAGTAATTAAGGTGAGTGAACGACTCACTTCGGTGACTTGTCATCGCTGTGGTAGCGAGAACACAGATAGACCAACACAAGCTAGATTCGATTGCAATACCTGTGGCTTAAAGAACTATAATGCTGACTTGAATGGAGCTAAAAATATCCTTTATAGGTCTTTCGCCTACATGGCTGGAGACGGGGCTGTCGTGAACCAGCCCAAAACCAAGGCATCAATAGAGAAACAAGATTATGACACAGAAAAAGTCCTTGGAAGCCCCTTCCTAATCTAAAATTAGGCAGGAGTAGTTCACAATACACAGACCCAGCTTAATTACAAAACTATCTAACTACTTAGAAATGTAGTTACAAAAATTTTTGCCAGAAAGTCTATCTGCTTCAGTGGTAGTATGAATGGCGGAATAGCATTAGAAGCAAATATAAATGTATATTTGGAGATTTCGGGTAAGCTCCAAGTACCTGTGGCTCAAAACGAAAGTATTAAGGATATAAAAGATTAAATACCTCTCTCTTTCTTAATACCCAATCCTCTATCCGAGAATCAGCGAGGACCTACTGATAGTGCTCTTGTCTTGAACCCTGAATCGTTAAACACTGCCCCCTGTACATCAAGTCGGTCTTTAGGTTAGGTATCAGAGGAACCTTACCTACTTCTATCATTATCTTGTCAATAGGCAAAACTCTTTGAGTTCCTTCGCTAGCCTGATATGGGTGTTTTTCTTGTGTCTGATTGAAGGAGCTAACCACTTATCTCTTCTCTTCTTTTTTTGTTATTGGATTTGGGTTTTCTGTATCTTGTGTTTCTGTGTGTTCTTTGTTTTTGATTTTTTCTTTTCTCCTGTAGTTTTTTTGAGATGTTGTTTCTTGGTTGCAGTTCACCGGTTTTTAGTTCTTTGTTGTCTGTAATCACTGAAGATCCTATTTTTGAGTAGTTAGGGGCCGATTTCTAGGGTAACTTTTTTTTGGTTTTTTTCTCTTGTTTTTGTAGTTTAGTTGGATTGTGAGGGGTGTTCTTTTTACTATCTTTTGCTTTTCTTCCCTTTTCCAATAGGTGTTTAGCTTTAGTGGGTTTTGTAGGGCTTCAATGGTGCTCCGTTTTTGTTTTGAGCAAATACTTTTTGGGTACCTGTGTTCATCTTAATTGTCGCAAGGAGACCCTCTCCAAATCTTTGATTTGGTGGGGGAGGAATTGCGACTTCTCACCTCCGTATAATTTAAATGAATTGAAGAAATAATAATCTTTGATGTGTCCTGCGGGCAAAAGAACCTCAAAGCGGTTGCCCCGCCCTACCACGCACGGGTTCCCAGCAGGACACGGGCCACGGTCAACTGGCCCCGGGAGTCGGGGACGCTGAAGCGAGTGTGAAGCCATGTCTATGTGCCTCTCCACTCCCATAGAAGGGATTGAGTGAAGTCCACCGACAATTAAATTGCCACTATGGTCTGGTGGTGCCATACGCAAGCCCCCTCCTAATCTCTGATTAGGTGGTGGGTAGTTGACTTCTTTTCTGTTTTTGTTTTTTCGTTTTGTTTTCGTTTTTTGTTCTGGTAGTTTTTTTTGTGCCGAAAGTTTTTTTGGCCTCATCTTGCCAGGGGTGAGTTATTTCCCATTGCCAATGTTGGGGCAGGTGTTAGGGGGTCTAAGGTGGTGTTGCATGCCATTGGGTTGGCGGCGTCGGCGTGTTTCGTCCGGCTTGGACGTCCAGAGCCTGGTGGCTTGGGAGGTACCCGCAGGGTGTATTTGTCAGACATTCAGCTCCGAACGTAGCTCACCTTGCCCCCATCCTTTGAGGGGACATTGCATTAGGCTAATTTCCTATCCCTTCTACAGAGGCTTTTTTAAGCCCCTTCCTAAATAAATCTCTGATCTAGGGAGGGGTAGTTGACGTAGATAAATGTGGTTTTTAGTGGAAATTGGTAGTTAGAGTTTAATTTGGATTCCTTCTGGAATTCTTTTGCCTTTCAGGGAAAGGGATTAGTTTATCTATTTGACTGAGAAGACACCTTCCTAATCTTTTGATTAGGTAGGGGTAGTTCACTTTGATACTGCAACTAGCGATACATCTAGTTTTTTTTCTAGTTCTTGTATTTTTTTGGTTTGCTCATCGTTGAGTTCTGCGAAGTCTATATTGTAATTTGAAAAACTAAGTAATTGTATTCCAGTTTCTTCTTCTAATTTCTTTATTTTATCTACATCATTTTCATCTAAATTTGATAAAGCCCAAACCATTTTTAATAACCTCTATTATGTAATATTGTTCTTATAGGACTATAAAACTTTTTAAAGCTATTAAAATACTTTTTAAATAAATTAAATAGAGTTTAGATTATTACCAAAAATTTTAGCTTATAACCGAGAAGTCCTCTTCCAAATCGAATCTAGTGAAGTATGTTGGTGGGATGAATTGGAATAATTATATGATCTAAGACATTATGGGGATTATAGTTAAGAGGTTAATCAGTTCCATAAGCCAATTTTAAATTATTTAGTGGGAAATACCCTTCCTAAGTCTCTGATTGAGGGTAGTTCACGTAGCTAGGTACTCAAACAACAGATAATTCTTATCGCGATAAATACGTGATGGGTTAGGAGGATGTTTTCCTGTGATCTGGAATCTATAACTAAGCAAAAATAGTGAAAGGCTTGGTAGTGTGAGACCTAGTTCCTTGAGCCCTGGAACATCAGGTAGATCGTTTCTACCTAATTAGAGCACTAGTTAGCAACTCAATAACCTTTTAAATGTTATGCTGGTCTTGTGGATGATTGGAAGCTCCTTATCTACATCTCTGAGTGAGATAGGAGGGGAGGTCACAGGAGTGACTTCTTTCTCTACCAAAATCAAAGATTTTAGGAGGAGTTTTCCAGGGTGCGAGAGCTTTACTTCTTGCCGCTGTCAAATCATCTTAATCTAGGGCCGGGGTTATCCAAGAAGCTTTTTTGGAGAGGTTCTTTGGTTCAGCCAGCAAGCTTGATATACAGGGTTCTCAATCTGTCCACGGGCTATTGGTTTGGCCACAACTCCTGCCTATGAACCAAAACCTAAGAAACGAAGCCATTTAATCCTTATGGGTTGATTTATCCCTCTACCAGGATCAGAGATTTTGGAGGAGGTCTTCTCAACCATTAAGATGAAGTAAGATTGAATGAACATTCCTTGCAACCGAAGCGAACAAAAAAATATAACCTATAAAAAAGAGAAATTTAAATAAATAAAAAATGTATTAATACAAAAATAAGCAACTTTAATCCCACTAAAACTTGTATTTAATAAGAAAATAGCTATAAAATAAAAAAATACGGATTTAATCAATTAAATAAGTAAATTATGGTCTTATATTAAAATTACATAAAGAGAAATTACTTGAGTAAGATCTCTAAAAAAACTGCAACTCCGATAGACCAAAAAATAATCGATGTTAGCAGCTTATGATACATAAAAAATACAAAAAAACCAATTAAAACAAAAATAATTCCAATAGCCTTATTTAGGTCAATATCCAAATTTTGTCCTCCACATTAGGTGTGAAACAGTAATATTGAAGATATATGCCCCAAAGCTTAAATTACTAACTACAAGAGCCAATAAAACCTCAGTCAAATTAAAACTCCTAAAAATTAAAAATGACCTACATAAAAAATAATCCACATTTTTCTCTCCAAAAGATCTCTCTTGCCTTAAAATTAGATAAATGATTAATCAACTGGGTTAAAACACTTAATTCATAAAAAATGAATAAAACGGATAACTAACAGTGAACTACCCCTACCTAATCAAAAGATTTAGGAAGGTGTCTTCTCAGTCAAAAGATAAATTGCATTGTTTTACCATCTTAAAACAAAAAAAAATATCCCAAGCCATTGAGCCAGTAACTAGTTTTCTTCCCTATAGATATTGAAGGAGGTGAGGTGACCTCTCCATTGGGAAGAGCTTGCCGATGTATCTTTCTTATCTGGATTGGAGTTTGCTTTTTTCTATCCGGGCCTTCTCTCACCACACCTGGATCAACACCTGGAACTTTTTGCTCCTGGGAGAAGAATTGGATTAGGACAAATACAAAAACCCATATATTAGCTCGTAGATGGGTTCCTGCTTATTTTCCCCTCGTTAGCTCCTACATCAGTCACTAGAACTCTACTCACAAAGGTTTCAAGTTTACCCTGATACACCTTATTCGATGTTGAGTCTTGGGGTCTTTAACTTGGCTAAAATACCTCAAGAGACATGGGATCGCTTTTTGGTAGGGCAGACAAATCCAACCAACTGCTATATATCCTTAATTGCTCTTAGAACCATTTAAGTGCTAGGGTTCATTTTTTCTGTGTAAGAGAAGTCTGTGTATCCCGTTCATAAAGGACGGGGCCTATACTGCTCTCTTACAAACCCACAGAAGATAAACTTTGGAATAAGAAAAGGTTGAAGGAAGTAGAAAAAAGCAATAAAATAAAGTAATGTTGTATGCCAACGAATACGGACCCGGCGGGATTTGAACCCGCGATCACCAGCTATCTACCTTAAAATATGTTAGAAGGCTGGTGCCCTGTCCACTAGGCTACGGGCCCCTTAACAAGCTGTAACAATGCTACTGCTTTTGACTATTGAACTTACATGAACATAATAATTTCCTATAGTGATTTTTTAATATAACTTATTTTTTTAATGGTATAAGTAGTAAAATATCTTTTTTCTTAGTGTTGGAGTACACCGGATAATTTTCAATGCGAAAACATAATCAATGTTAAGTTAGTCAATTAAGTAACTTTATCTAGGATGTTTTACATAATGGTAAATGAAGATGATTTAAATGAGTGATGACCTTTTTGGTGAGTTGACGGATGCGGTGGTTGCTGGTGATAAGGATCGGTGTCGTGGTTTGGCTGAGCAGGCTTTGGATGAGGGTGTTGATCCGTATAGGGCGTTGATGGAGGGGTGTGCTGAGGGTATGAATATTATGAGTGACAGATACGATGAGGGGGAGGCGTATGTGCCGGATATTTTGTTGTCGGCTGAAGCTCTCTACGAAGCAATGGATGTGCTGAAACCGCATATCGATGTTGAGGATACAGGAGTATCAGGGAAGGTTTTGCTGGGAGTAGTAGAAGGTGATATACATGACATAGGAAAGAATGTCTTGAAATCGATTTTTGATGCTGCCGGCTTCGACGTCATAGACCTAGGAAGAGATGTAAGACCCGAACAGTTCCAGGAATCCATTGAAAAAGAAAAACCTGACATACTCGGACTATCAGCGCTAATGACTACTTCGATGACTGGTATGCCTAAGATAATAGAAAACTTACAGAAAGCTGGGTTGAGGGAAAGAGTAAAGGTGATGGTTGGTGGAGCTCCAATTTCAGAGGATTATGCGGAAAAGATAGGAGCTGATGGTTACGCACCAAACGCACCACAAGCCAAAAAAACAGCCGAAAAACTACTAAAACAAAAGAAAAAGGAGGCATAAACAAATGAAGGAAGAAAGAGGGTCTATGGAGAGATGGAATAAGTTGTTGAGAGGTGAAGAAGTAGATAGAGTTCCGGTAGTTCCGCTTGGACCAGGATATGAGGCTATTGCTTGTGGTTATGAGAATCTCGGTGATTTTTTTGCTAAGCCAGAAGTAATGGTAAAGTGCCAGGTGTTGGCGAGAGAGCTGTATGGTGTTGATCAACCTCCTTTTTTGATACCGGATAACTATTGGGGTGGTCAGTGGGGTTCTGAAGTTGAGTTACCCTATAGAAAATCAATGAGCGCTCCTTCTGTGAAAAAATCCGTGGTAACAAGTCCAGAAGAATTAGAAGAACTTGAAATGCCTGATCCTCGTGAAGAAATGCAGAATTTACATGAAAAAGTAAGAATAGCCATTGAAGAATACGATGAAAGACCTTTAGTCCAAATTGCTGGAGGCTCAGTTTCGGGTACTGCTCCTATGCTGGTTAGTATCGAGGATTTCATGAAGTGGACAAGAACTAATCCAGATTTATGTCGTAAAGCACTGGAAATGACAGCTGATTTTGCAATAGAAACTGTTGAATGGTTTGTAGAAGACTTTGGAACAGATAATTGGATTCCATGGGATGCTCTTCCTACTGATGCAAATGTATTGATTTCTGCTGAAAACTTTGGTGATCTAGTAGTTCCAAGCCTAAAAAGGCTTCATCAAGAGGTTCTGGATATGGGCTTACCTATGTGGTTCACCCACTGGTGCTCTGACCACAATAAAAACATAGAGGCAGGGCACATCGATGAAATCCCTCACGGTGAAAGAGGAATTATATGGTTTGGTCCAGAAGTTGATGTTGAACGCTCTGTTGAGTTATTTGGAGATGAACACATTATTGGAGGAAATGTTGACCCCCCATCAGTTCAAAACAAGTCATATGAAGAGGTTCTAGAACTCTCTAAAGAAAATATTGAAAAAGGAAAAGACTCTCCAACAGGGTACTTCTTAACTGTGGGATGTGGTATACCACCTTTTGCTCCCCCAATGAATATCTATGCAATGGTAAAAGCATCCAAAAAATACGGAAGATATTAAAAATAACCTAAAAACTCTTTTTAATCTTTATTTAGAGATTAAAGAATATCGTCAGAAACGTCATCTGCTTTAGTAGTGGAATGTATGGTTAGCTATCAATAGAAGCAAGAATAAAACTGTATTTAGAGTTCTTGGGTAAGCTTCGAGCCCTCAAAACCGGTTGAGGGCAAATGGGATAACCATGGATGAAATCCCTCTTTTTATATCGAATCCTATACCCTAAATCTTGTTGTAGGGAGTTGGTCTGTCGGTGGCAGAGCCCAACTAAGAGGTCTTTTCAACCGTTAAGATAAAAGAAATTAGAAAATAGTAGAGTGATGAATAAGAAACTGCATATAGGCCTCTCGCTACACTACTAAATCTGGAAGATGCTTGAGTACAAGTGTAAATGTAGAGTTATAGAGTATATGGATGTGTCTGAAGCCTATTTCTTTTAGCAGTGGTGTAAGAGTGGTGAGAATCTGTCTGGAGGAAGGATTTCTTTAGGTGTGGTGCTGAGATAAGTGTTGATGTGAATAATGTTTAAGATAATTTTTAACTTGTTTGGTGAGAAATCCTCTTCCTCGAATCTCTGATTTAGGTAGGGAGGATGAGTCGGTACAAGATGTTTGTATTTGGGAATCGAATTGGTTTTTGTTGAGGGGTTCTGAGGCCTATGGGCTGAGTTTGAGCAGCTGAGTGCTTGGGTGTTTAGGTTGTTCCGCAATGGATACGTGGAATAGCTTGGAATGGGTCCCCGGTGACTGGGGCCCGTGACTAGGGCATAGGATAGCGATGGATATAGGTGATGTTCTGGGAAAACAGTTTAAGTTTTTGTAACCTGCTAACTAGAGCTGAGTCGTGCTCGGCATACACCCCCTTGTGGGAGCTATGAGCCTCGGAACCTGAAGGACTCCAAATAGGTGGAAGCACCTTCCTAAATCTTTGATTTAGGTGGGTAAGGAGGTCACATGGGCGTTTGGCAAACTTGGGATAAGGGTCAATGCTTGTGTAGGAGAAGGGGTCTGTGGCTATGCTCGAACTCTTTAGCAATGGCCTAGTGTCTGTGTATCAAGTTGGATTAAGCGGAGGAGAACCTGCGAGAATGCTGGAAGCCCGGTTCTCTGTGCTGGGGAGGATGTTATCTTGCTGAGTAGCTTTCTACTCTTTCTTCTATTTCTGCAATTATTCCTTCTTTTCTCTCTGATTTTTTGACATTTTTTACTGTTCCTAGTCCTTTTAGTTTTGTTTTTAATCTAGCTATGGTTGTTTCGTGTTCTTCGTAGATTGAATTTGAGGAGTAGGATACATGATGCATTGATATGTTCTTTTTCTGGACGTCTATTATGATTCCATTGGTGCCTTTACAGATATCGTCTTTTTTCTTGTTTGTTAGAAATACCTTTTCTTCTATTGATATATCTATTATAGAGTTTATATTATGAGCGCTTCTGAATTCTATAGTTCTTGTACCTGATTCCATTAGTTCGTCAAGTACTGGTTTAGCTATACCAGTTAAAACTTTCATTTCCATTTTTATCACCTATACATTGATGGAGGTGCAGTTTTTTTGGCTTCATCTTTTTCTTCGCCTATATCTTGCATTCTTTGAGCTAATCTCTCCATTTCTTGCTCTATCTTTTCTGCTTGATCCAACAGCTTATCAGTATCTATGTTTAGGGAGTAAACATCATTTAAAACTTTAATAACGGAGGCAGCTGCTCTTGGATCTGGGGTATTGCCCATTGTTTCACCCAATAGAGAGATAGCAGGGATCTCCCTTATTAAAGACTGGGTTAAGATACTACCAGATATACCTGTTATGTTTCCAGCAGAAAACACTTCGGCAACATCTTCAATTTCTTTAAGAACTTCTTTGTTAATTGCTGCACCAAATACCCTATGAGAGTCCTGTGCCATAGTGGAGATACCGGCAACTGAAATTAATTTTCTTGTGTTAATCTCTTTAGCCCATCTTGTTATTTCATCGGCCAAGTCATTTGAAAAACTAGGAGATATAGGTATATCTGAAACTAAAATAACAAAATTCTCTTTTTGATAGATCCTTATCGGGTGATTAATCTCTCCTTTGTAAACTACAGCCACTGGCGGAAGCTCGTTAGAGTGAATAGAACCAATTTCTTCAAAATTCCCCGTTGACACAATATGTTGGGTTACGATGTTACCTATTAATCCAATACCTGGGAAACCTTCAATGATTATAGGTTTTTTTCCAGTGATCTCTTTCTCTAAAATAATATCCACTTTAGACATAATACTTCATCATATTTTAATTAACAAAGAGAAACCTAATAAATATTAGCCAAAAACATAAAAAAAATTTAAAAAAACTAAATTAGACATAAACAGTTTTTTAATTCAAGAAACAGATTAAAATACCTATAAGATTTAATTTAATATCTAATTTCGATTAAAAGATTGCTACCAATTAAATAAGCTCTTAAGATCAAATTTTTTTAACTTATAACCGAGAGGTCCTCTTCCACACCGAATCTAGTTAGGTATGGTGGTAGGATGAATTGGAATAATTATGTGGTCTAGGACTTTGTGGTGATTGTAGTTAAGAGGTTTATTAGCTCTATAGGCCAGAGGTTTGAGTGGTCAATTAATTGAGTGATATCCTCTCCGCCCTAAAGGGAGGGAGCTTCCATCCATTCCTATCCTTTTAGTTCACGGTTAAGGTAGTACTGAGGGTAGTGGCTTGAAGAGCCACTGACTCTTCATGGCCATTGTTGGCGGTTCTCGCTCCATATCGCCGGCTTCTTACCTATCAAGCGACCAAAAAGCTGATAGGGGGAGGCCTTGGGTCCTTGCTAGGGAGTTCCATTTCCTCTAGCTTATATATTGTTCGCTAGGAGAGGTCCAGTTAGAAATTGGAGAGCTCTGCCACAAGAGCTTTGTCGTACAACTTAGTTGGGGGATTCAGTCTCCAAGAGCCCCGTGGTGCGCCCTGTTCTCTCTGGGACAGATAGGACTCAGGGAGAGGCCTTGTCCCAGGCTTGTCACCACGACTCGTTATATCTAAGTTTGTTGGGGGCTCACACTTAAGTGTTTTAGTGTCGTTCTGTGTAAGAGAAGTCCGTGTATCTCTTCCTGAAGGGAGGGGTCTATGCTGCTCCTTTACAAAACCCACAGAGAAATAATAAAGCTTTTATCGCAGTGAATAGGTGGTAGGGGGTTGGGTAATGGGATTTTAGGTGGCTTGGAACCCATAACCAAGGCAAAAAGTAATGGGTGGCTTGGTAGTGTGAGGCCTAAGGTTCTTTGGTACCTGCCACATTGGGTAGACTGTGTCTATTTCAATTTGGTTTTTTGATGGGAAGGCACTAAACTTGGGATGTTGGTTTTGTGGGTGAGGGGAAGCTCCTTCTTCAGTCTCTGGCATGGGTAGGAGAGGATGTCAGTTTTAGATATCACTCAGTTGATCGATTAATTAATTTGATGAATATCTAAGTTTTTGAAAAAAAATATTAAAAAGAGATTGGAATTGATTTTAAATTATTCTCTGGAGTTAGGAGTAGTTTAGTTTTTCTTGTTTTTTAATTTGGTTTTTTTGGTTTAATTTAAGCGGTTTAATGATTCGTGTGCTGTTTTGTTTTAGTTTAAGTAAAGAGCTGGTTTGTATGGTATTGCGGTTTTTCCTTTGTTTTTTGGATCGTATCCTTCTCCTTCTTCATTTATGTGTATTTTTGCGTTGAATTCGTTTTTTAAGAAGTTTTTGGCTCTGCTTAGTGTCTTTTTTTCGTTTATTTCTATTATTTCTTTAATCTCTTTTTTATTTATGCCTTGGATCTCGTTGATTATGTCTTGGAGTGTGTCTTTTACTTTATCTCCTCTTTTGCGATATTTGTCTTCTTTCATTAGATCACTCATTAGTTCACCTATCTTCATCTTTTCGCTTTTACTTACTTTATTTAAGATATCTTTTTTCCAATCTGAGGCAGTGTAGATATATATCTCTTCAGGGTCTTTTTCCGTTACTTCAATAATCTCGTTTATGTCGTTTCGGACTTTTTTAATTAGGTTTTCTTCTGCTTCTATTCTCTCGTTTATGTATTCTTCATCTGGCTCTGGGTAATCTTCTTCGATTAATAATGTATCTTTTTCTTGTTTGCTCCATATCTCTTCTGTTAAGAAAGGTATGAAAGGAGATAGCAGTTTTATCCATTTTTGGGATATCGTGTTCAGAGTCCATTTAGCTCCTTTTCTTTCTAGGTTGGTTCTTTTCTTGTACCAGTTTAATTTCTTTTTGAATAAGTAAAATGAGTGCTGTACTGCGCTACGGGTTTCGTGGTTCTCTAATTTTTCAACTGTGTTTTTAATAGATCTGTTAAATTTACTTAGTAGCCATTTATCGATCTTTTTGAGGTCTTTTTTTCCTTCCATCTCTAGATATCTTTTTAACATTTTCCATAGGTTTTTTAGGTTATTTTTTGTTGATTTGACTTGGTTTTCTCTCCAATCGAAATCCTGCCATGGTTCAGCGTTACTAGCTAAGAAGAAACGAACGGTATCTGCTCCGTATTCTTCAATTGCGTCCTCAAGCAAGATCACATTTCCCTTGGATGAGGACATCTTTTCTCCTTCAAGTAATCCCATTCCTAGTACTGATACCCCCTGTGGCCATTTATTCTGTGGAAAAATTGCTGTATGGTGGAACATCTGGAAGGTTAGATGATTGGAGATTAAATCCTTGGCTGAAAACCGATAATCGTAAGGATACCAGTATTCAAATTCTTTTTTCATTTCCTCAATTTTTCTGGGGGCTATTCCAGTTTTTTCACTAACTTCTTTCTTATCTCCTTTGTCTAAGAATATGTAATCGAAGAATTCATCAGTGAGTTCGTTGTCTTCTTTTTTTAGGTACTTGGAGATAGTATAAAATGCCATATAAAGTGTTGAATCACTTAAAGGCTCTATTATCCAATCTTTGTCCCAAGGTAAGTTAGTTCCTAAGCCAACTTTTCGCGTGCAAGCCCATTCCTTGAGCCAATCAATCGTGTGATGGAAATCGCTATCTATTTCATCTGGCACCAAATCCATTTCATCGATTGCATCGTGGGTTTTTCTTTTCCATTCTTGGTTTTTGTAGTCTATGAACCACTGGTTCTCGAGAACTTTAACTATTGCTTCTTCGCCACATCTACAGACAACCGGTTTTTCGCTGAATTCATACATTTTTTCGGCTAATCCTTCGTTAACTAGGTCTTTGCCAACTTGATCTCTTGCTTTTCTAACATTCATACCACCATATTTATCGATTTCTTGAACCATTTCTCCCTTCGAGAATTCATCGCCATATAATTCTTCCGTAGCTTCATCTAGGTCTTCATTATTTTGATCACTGATTCCATACTTTTCTAGAATCCTCTTAGCTGGGATTCCATCGTAGCCACTTACTTCGATTATCTTTTTAGGCTCAATTTCAGTCTCGAGGTCTTTGGTGGCTGCAAGGTCGTAGGGAGCGTGAGCTGGTACGGACATTACAACACCGCTTGCGACATCTAGATCCACGAAATCTCCTTGGGAAACAGGTACTTCACCAGTTTTTGGGTGTTGAGCACTTTTACCAATTAACTCACGGCCTTTAACATCTTCAATAACATCTACAACATGATTTTGTTCTTTTAGTTTATTAACAGCTTTTTTACTGACAATCCATTTTTCTTTTTCATCTAAATTGATTTTTACATAGTCTCCAGTAGGTTTTATCCATATATTTGTAACGCCAAAAACTGTTTCAGGTCTAAGGGTAGCACAAGGTAATACAAAACCATCTTCGGTCTCGAATTTAATCAAATAGAATTCATTTATTTCTGCTTCCTCTCCTTCAAGAAGATCGTGATCTCCTAAAGGATTCTCATCATTAGGACAATACTTAACTGGATGTGTTCCTTTTCCGATGACATTTTTTTCTTTCAGTCTTCTAAATTGCCAAGTTATAAAAGATTTATATTCATCATCAACAGTCTTAAATTGTCTTCGCCAGTCAATAGAATACCCCATTCGTCTCATTATCTCCTTATATTCATTACTAAAATACTTGACAATCTCTAATGGATTCTCAAAATCACTTATCTTTTCCTCAGGCACCTTATATAAATTCTTGTAGAGATCTAAAGTGTCTTCATCTCTCTCTCTGATCCTACGCGAAATTCCTATAACTGGAGTACCTGTAACATGCCATGCCATCGGAAAAAGAACATTAAATCCCTGCATACGCTTGTATCGAGCTACTATATCAGGTAAAGTGTAAGTCCTTCCATGTCCAACATGCATCGAACCACTTGGATAAGGATAAGCTACATTTACATAAAAAGAATCTTCATTCGACGGATCAACTTCAAATATATCTTTTTCATCCCACCTAGAAACCCATTTTTCTTCTATTTCTTTAGGCTTGTACTCATCAATCATAATTAACCACTTTCTTTAAAACTTATATATAACCAATTACTTTAGTCCACCATCTATATAACCAATTACTTTAGTCCACCATCTCTTTTCATATTTACCCCTTAAAATAAATCTCTATCCCTAATCCAAGTTCCCTTTCATACACCTAGATCCAAGAAACTCCATATAACATGAACCGAGTTAAACCAAGATCTTCTTAATGGCTTTAAAGACTTCTCTCAGATATCGTCAAGTATAATCCGATAGGAGAGAAAAATATGAATTAACTGGTATCTATTTGGCATTATTAGATGTAAAATTTTTTGAAACTATCAAATCATTAAAGGCCTACATTTTCATCACCAATTTGGCTTGATAAATTATTTAAACCCGTTTTATAGAATAAAACCTCTTCTTTAGTTGATGAAGCCACAGTAAATTTCTTTTGAAGCCATAGGAAATTAGATTATTTTTGTGAAGACTATGAATAGAGCTAATACTACACCTCCTGAAAAAGCTAACATCGAGTGAGGTGCTTCATGTTCTTGGGCTTCTGGTAAGAGATGAGCTGCTGAAACATAAATTAGAACACCAGATACAAAACCTAGTAATAATCCAAGAGTGGATTCATCTAATATACTTACAACTGGATAAACCACAAAGGCTCCTAATGGAGTGGTTAATCCAGCAATTATAAATGCATAAATACCTGCAATCTGTTTTTTTACTCCTCCTTTAATCAGAAAAAGGTATGTTATTATTCCTTCTGCGAATTCATGAATGACTAATCCAGTTCCAGAGAGAAAACCCAATAAAATAGAGACATTAAAGGTAACAGTATAAGTAATTCCATCAACAAAAGAATGAATTCCAATCCCTTCAGCAGCTGTCACTCCAAATGCTAGCTCTCTTTCTTTAGTAAGATATTTAATCAACTTATTGGAAAAGAACATAAACAAAAAACCTATTAATGAGATAAAACCTGCATCAGAATTGGATTCTACAGCTTTAGGCAAAGCTAAGATAAGGGGAGTAGAAATCAATATACCTGCTGCAAAACACATAAAATAGGTTTTATATTTCTCAGCAAGCTCTCTATTAGCCATAATCCCAATAATACCAAAGCCATTAACAACCGCTGAAACAACAGCAAAGATAGCGATCCAACCAAATGTACTAAATTCAAATATATTATCTCCTCCACTTAAAAAAAACAAATTAGTTTATAAAAATCTTAACTTACCTTTTGTGATTGAGAAAGACCTCTTCCTAACCTCCGATTTTGGTAGAGAAATGAGTCAGCCTAATAAGACTAAAATAGCTTTATGTTTTAAGTTTTTGGTGTAGGACAGGAACTGTCCGAAGCTAAATCTTGTGGACAGATTCAGGGCTCTCTATACCAAGGTCACTGACCGAATCAAAAAACCTTCCTGAATAAAGATTCTTGAATAACCCCGGACCCGGACTGAGAGGATTTGACGGCAGCAGAAGATAAAAACCCCTTTGACCTGAAACACTCTTCCCGATCTCTGATTTTGGTAGAGGAGGAAGCCACCCCATGACATCCTTACCTACCTAAATCAAAGATTTAGGAAAATGCTTCCACTACTCATACTCTTCTGGTCCGGGGCTGGGATTTTATTGAATGGAAGTGGCATGGAGAGATTATTGACCGTTCACAGCCATTTTTCGTGAGTTCTCGCTCCATTCGCCGACTTCTACCTATTGAGGGCTTTCACCCAAAAAGGAAGAGGCTTGGATCCTAGCTAGGAAGCTCCATTTCCCCAGCGTAGATTTTATCTGCTAGAGGAAAGTCCAGAGGAAACTGGAGGGCTCTGCCACAGGAACTCCATCTTCACGCCACAACGAGGGATTCAATCCCTGTTGGCCTCTAACCTAAGTACCCCAAATACTTGGCTATGGAGACTTGGGCGGGGCCTTGTTCCAATGATTGCCGTGAACCTGCAAAACAAGAATGGGAATTAAAGAAACTAAAGGTTTCGGTGTTCGCCCTCAACTCTGACTATATACCCGGTTCATTCCCTCTACCAAAGTCAAAGATTAGGGGTAGGGGGTATTTTGGGCAAAAGAGATAAATATATTTTTAAATTATTTTCAGGTTGATCTATGGAAATGATTTCAGATATATTGTTAGAGGAAGTTAAAGAGCGTTTAAGAGGAACCAAGATACGGGATCTGAGGATTGGGATTAGTTATACGGGTATATTACTTGATTCTGGTGAGATGGGTGTTTCTTATTCTTTTGCGGAGGAGAAAGGTAGTTGTTGTGATGTAGTTGAAGATGCGGGAGATTTCTTGGGTAAAGATGCAGTTGAAGTTGCGAAATTGATTAATCAACCAAGTGCGATTGTTTCTTCTCTGGGAATGGCTGCTATGAATGCAGTATTTAATCAAGGCAGAGGTGAAAAAGGAGATCTATTAGATTTTTTAGGTATCCGTAAGAACGAATCTGTTGGCATGGTAGGGGACTTCAGGCCAGTAATATCTAAAATAGATCAAGATATTGAACTTTTTGTATTTGAAAGAAATTCTAACGGACCTAATACTTATCCTGATTATGCTGCTGAAAGAATTCTCCCAGAGGTAGATCTAGCTATTATTTCAGGGACTACAATCCTAAATAATACCCTAGACCATCTGCTTGACCTGTGCCAAAGCGCTAGGAAAATAGCTTTACTGGGGCCTACAACGCCTATGGCTCCCGAAGCTTTTGTAGATAAAAATGTTGATATCCTTGCTGGATCAATGATTAAGAATGAAAAAAATGCTCTCGAGGTCATTAGCCAGGGAGGAGGAACTCACGCCCTTCATGATTCAATAGAAAAATATAATATCATTATAAGCTAAAATATGGATATTAGTTCAGATAGTATCTAAATTAAGCAACAATTCACCTAAAATATCACTATTGGTTTTTCTCTTAAGTGACATCTTCTCAGCCCTAAGGAGAGGAAGGTCTTTAGCGATCCATTAAGATAAAGATCATCAAAGTGGATATCCTGCTTTTGCAGAACTCTCTCTCCTAAGTCTTCATTTTATCAGTTGGCTGAAGATACCTTCCTAAATCCTTTGATTTAGGTAGGGGTAGTTGACTGCGGGATCCAAAAATTAAATTTGACGAGATTTAAGGACAAGGTGAGAATGGAAATCTTTTTCTTCATGGACAAATGTGGGAAAGGTAGGGAGTGCTTTACTGGGGGTTTTAGATTAGTGAAATTATTACAATAATTAAAAGTTTTTTGGCAACAAATTTCTTTTTTGGAATATATGTTCTAGAGTATGTAAATGATACTTATCTGATTTGATAGTTTTCTTGGGATGATGTAAGGAACCATGGTTGGTTTATTATTGATTTTTTATTAAAAAAAGGGAGGCCTGAATAAATGAATATAAAAAAATGTGGAACTCATGGTTACTATAGAGGAAATAAATGTGAATGTGGGGAGGAGGGAGAGAAGGTCCTGTCAGAAAACAAAACTAGGTCTTTAGGGAAAATTGTTTCAGGAGCTTTGAGGCATTTTCCTAAGGATATTGGAATTAATTTGGATGAGAATGGTTGGACATCTTTGGATGAATTATATGAGGCAATAAAAACTAGAAATAAGTATGATTGGCTAGAAAAAGATCATTTAAGGGTTTTAGTTGAAACCGATGAAAAAGGCAGGTATGAGATAGAAAATGGCAAAATCAGAGCTACTTATGGTCATACTGTAGATGTTCGACCAGATTTGCCCAGTAAAAAGGTTGAAGGTAAGCTTTATTTTGGAAGCAGTAAGGAAGAAGCAGGAAGGATAGTAGAAATTGGATTAAAACCTGCTGAAAAGACGAGAGTTCATTTAAGTGAAAGCAAGAAATCGGCACTAGAGGTTGCTATGTCATCAACTGACAACCCTGTTTTAATCGAGGTTCACGCTGAAAGTGCTCAAGAAGATGGAATAGAAATCTTAAAAGCAGCTAAGGAGCTATGGGTAGCAGATGAGATCCCTCCAGAATACTTAGAAATAGCATCTACTTAACAAAGATAGAGAATAACTCCTTCCAGTATTATTTTTATTTTTAAATCAAGGAAAAAAAGGCCTTTAAAGGGCATGAGAAGTTATCATGTATTAATTTGGATTGGAACTTAGTTTTTAGGAGAAACTTGGAACATGACTTGAATTAAATATATAATAAACAATTAGAAGTTTTTTCTAGGATCGCTAAGATAAGTTATTAATTTACTTCGATTAAAGCTTCCTTTCCCTTGTTTCCTTTTATTTTATAGTTAATATCTAGAAATCTTTCTACAACCCATGCATTAGTTAGAGTATGTTGGGTTAATTGGGTTGTCTTATATCTGGAATTTCCGCTTAGGCCTGCGAAAGGAACCAATTGATCTCCCATGTATCTATCTACAGCTCCATTTCTTTTTATCTCAGTTATTAGGTTTTCTGCAGCCTCTGAACCCACTTCTTCAGCAGGTTTACCTGGTTCTCCAAGAGAACTACTACCTAGTGGAAGACCATTTTTTGTCCATAAAACGATGCCAGTTCCTTTTCCTATTGCTTCAAACTTTTTTACTATTATATCTTTTTTATATTTGTCTAGGATATCTTCGGCGGATTTTTTTTGTCTATGTGCTATGTCTTCTGGTAAATTGGATACATAAGAGACTCCCTTTATTTTTTCGGGTGATTGGTTATCTGAAAAATCAAATTGTTTGACTTCACTTGGTTTACCTCTGAATTCAACCAATCCTCCTCCTTTAGGATAGTATCCTCTTTTTTTAGTTTTTATGTCCGCTTTAATACCTATTTTGTTTAATATATATACTGTAATATTTTTGAAGTAATCTACTGGAGGAGACCACTTTACGTCAGTTCCTCCTTTTACTTTTATATTTATTTCATCTTCAGCTACAGTTAAAGTGGGTAAAATACATTGAAGTAACAGACAAATACTACCTGCTGTACCTATATCTATTTCTATTTCTCCTTTAGGTTTGTTTTTTGGCTTAAATTTTAATTCAGTGGATCTCAATTCGAGTTCTTCGATCTCTGCATTGGTTAGTTCACTCATCAATTCCACGGACTTCAAGTGCTGATGAGAAAGACCTGGGTTAGAACGGTTTTTTCGAATATTATTTATTTTGAATCCTTTTCTGGTGACACACGAAAGAGCAAGAGATGTTCTTAATATCTGTCCTCCGCCTTCTCCGTGGGAACCATCTATCTCCAACATATTTGACCTCCTTCCAAAAAGATCACTTTTAGCTGATAAAAACGTTTATAGTATTTTCTTTTTTACGGCTAAATTAAATTAACTGCTAAAAGAAAATAATTTAGGGCTTCTAAATGGAAACTATTAGATTTAAAAAATATATGTTTACAATAACTGCAAATTCGAAAGTAAAATCCATTAGAGTCAAGAATACAAAATCAAAGCTTGGTTTAAATGAAAAGGATAAAAATTCAATTGAAAAACGATTAAAAAATAAATTAAGACAGTATTTTAGTGGAAAATATGTTGAATTAAACGAAGAAGTAGATCTAAGCGATTTAACATCCTTTGAGTCAAGAGTTTTATTAGAGATAAGAAAAATTAGCTATGGAGAGTTAATAGGATACGGTGAATTAGCAGAGAACATAGGAAAACCTAATGCAATTAGAGCAGTAGGAATCGCTCTTAATAAAAATCCTGCTCCTATAGTTATTCCTTGCCACAGAGTAGTCTCTAAAAATGGGCTAGGTGGATATAAATATAGTAATAACCTAAAAAAGGCCTTAATTAGGATTGAGTCTGAGATATCTCGTTTTTAGAGATCTCATTTAGTCTTTTAACTCCATCTACTTCATCGATAACCTCTAATGTGCCTTTAGGAACTAAATTTTTCCATTCATCTTCCTCCATCATCCTCTTTCTTATTTCAGTTCCTGAATACTTGTTTCTCTTAAATAAAGGAGAGTGACGAACTTCATGTCCTTCTTCTCTACATAATCTAACAACTAAAGGGTTATTACTATAAACAACATCAAAAGGTGGAGTCATAGACTCAAGATGAGAGACCCAGATAGAGTTTCTCTTTATATCCTCCAGTGGTATTATATAAAAAATCTCGTCCAAGTTATTTTGCGATAATGATCTTCTTATCATCGCAATTCTTTCACCTGCAGTAAAGGGATTTTCAATCTCATGGCTAACCTGAGCACTACCAACGCAGATAATAACTTCATCAGCCTTCTTCGAAATTTTTTCAATTACATTCAAATGGCCCTTGTGAAAAGGCTGATATCTTCCAATCGTTAAAGCTCTCATAAACTCTTTCCTCCTTTATTTATATTTTCAGTCCAAGAAAATAATTTCGACCTTATCTCCTATATCAATATCAAAGAGCTTCTTAGCACTACCTTGATTAACAGAAATCTCTAAGAAACCATGGCCGCCAACAGTTAAAACCGGATCACCCTTATTAACTTGGCTATAGTAATCAACTACTCTCATCTCTCTATCAAATAATTTCACTTTCTCAATAAGACCTAATTCAATTTCTTCTTTTGGGACATTTGTTATGACATTCCCAAAGGAATCAATATTAATTACTTTAACTCTTAATACATCTTCATCTTTCTCCCAATCCTTGAACTCTAATTCCACATACTCACTGGTTTCCTTTCCTATATCCCCAATATATATGTCTTCAGCCAAGTTTGCTCCTACAGGAGTAAAAACATCCCGTCCATGAAAGGTCTCCGAAACATCACTTAAAAAGAATTCTTCATTTTCAATCAAATGAACATCTATCGGACCTAGTTCACGAGCTGCAGGAATTAATAACCCATTATCTGGACCAACCAAGTATTGATTACCAGCTTTAATAGCTAAGCCCTCTCTCTCCGAACCTACCCCTGGATCAACAACCCCCACATGAACAGTTCCTTGTGGAAAATACTCTACAACTGATTTTAAAATAAAAGCACCTATCTCAATATCGTGCCGAGGAACATCATGGCAGATATCTATAAGCCTAGAGCCTGAAATACCTCCGGCAATTCCCTTCATTGAGCTAACATATCCATCTTCAGTACCAAAGTCAGTTAAAAATGTAATCATCAAATTTGAAATACAAATCTATCATCAATAATACTTTTCTTTTATCTCTTTTTCCAAGAACCACAGCTCTTCTCATTTAGAAATACAAGAAGAATCTGAAATGTATACAATTATGAGGTTAGAGGCAGAAGACCCGTGTCTTTTAGGACATGGGGTGGGTGCTATCGTGGCTTTTAGGTTTTTTTCAACCCTATCTGGTTCTACAGGTTCATGGCATGTCTGAGACAAGACCTTTGTTTGATTTGAGTTTTTGAAGCCGGGTTTGGGGGTGTTAGGTCTCTTGGTGATAGAATCCTCCTTCTGGGCCGTGGACAGATGCTCCTGTGGCAAAGTCCTTAAGCTCTTTGCTGGACTCGTTTCTAGCGATAAACTTTATAGCTGGTGGTGGGAAATTCCATAGCTACTACCCGGCCTCTGAAAGCTTTTTTGGCTGATAAGGTGGCGAACGGAGCGGGAACTTACGAAGGATGGCTATGAAAGGTTTGTGATTTTTCACGCCACTTCCATTGGTAGTACCTCAACCTAGGGCCAGAAAGGGGCAAATGGATGGAAGCCCAATACCCTTAGGCATTTGGGGGATGTCATATGAGTTTAGCAAACTTAATAATTAGAATATTTTATTTTAGTAGTCGAAAGAACTTCTTCTTTTTCTTCAAGCTTTTGGTTTTAAATAAAACTATAAGTTAATTTTAGGCCTTAAATAGCTTGTATAAGTAATTTAAATATTAATTAGGTATAAATTATTTTTTCTTGTTTTCTATACATCAAAAGACGATCCAAAGATTTCTTAGAATGGTCTAAGCTTTGGAATCTATGAGGATCCAAAATTTTGGTATTTGGTGAAGAAATGCTCGAAAAAGAACAGAGGAAGTTATTAGAATCTATTGATGGGTAAAACTTGTCTTATAATTTAGGGTTTTTTCAGGAAAGGATATTTCCCGTATTAATTGGCTTCTATGGGAAGTAGAGCAATAGGAGGTTTTAGAAGCTTACTTTTGTCTAAGGTAGGAATATTTTATCTTAGTGGTTGAGAAGACTCTTTCCTAATCTTTGGTTTTGGTAAAGGGATAGATCAACCCGTAAGGGTTAAATAATTCTGTGTTTTAAGTTTTGGGTGTAGGGCAGGGGTTGTGGCCGAAGTTTATAGCCCTTGACGCGAGACTCTCTGTACCCATCTCCTTGGGTATTTAAAGTTCCGTGGATGAACCTAGATGGCCTCCCTAATAAGCTTCCTAGATAAGGGCCGCCTGGACTGAGACGGATGACGGTGGCAGGAAGTAAACCCCTTTGACTCTGGAAGCATCCTTCCAAGATCTCTGATTTTGGTGGGAGAGGAAGTCACAAGCTTTGTGAAGTGACCTCACAGCAAAGCTGTGGGGGGGGGGGTTCTCTGCGAATGATTCTGCCTTTTCATCGGGTTTCTCTCATTTACTCGGTGAGCAGGGAACTTGCGCTTTGGACGGGACCATATTGCGTGGGGGGTAGGGTATTTTTTGGTTGCCCCTGCATATCTAGGGGCTGTTATAGGTTCTCTGTAGCTTCACGCTACCGATGCCACCCGTCTCAACCTAATGGTTTCTTGAGAGGTGGAGCATGTAAAGCACCCAAAAGGGTCACTTTTGGGGGTAAAAGATACTTAGTAGTAGTAGTATTATTTAAGTTTAATGGGATTCACCTCCACGGCAAGCCGTGGGGTTCTCTCCCTCACTCTACTATAGATTATATGTTTTTTTGGTTTTTGGGCTTGGTAAGATGAAGTTGGTTTGTGGTAAGGCCAGCCAATATTTGGGGCCTATGATTGCAGGTGAACTGGGTTTAGAGTTAGTTGAAACTGAGTTTAAGGTTTTTCCAGATGGTGAACAGTACTTGAGATTGGGGGAGGAAGTGGATGAGTCTTGTATTGTGGTTCAAACTATTTTTTCTGATAGTGATTTTTTTAATCTTTTGTTGATTCTGGATGCTTTGGAGGGTAATGCTGAGAAGTTAGTTGTTCCCTACTTTGGGTATGCTAGGCAAGATAAGAAATTTAATGAAGGTGAAGCTGTTAGTGCTCGAGTTATTGCTAACGCCGTTGATCGATATATTAGTGAAGTTGTAACTATTGATGTTCATGATGAGGGTATATCTAGGTTTTTTAACTCTGATTTTGTTAATTTAACTGCCTTTAGGGAGATTTCAAGGGAAATAGATTTGACTGATCCGCTAGTGATTGCTCCTGATGGAGGGGCTGAGGAATTAGCTTCTACGGTAGCTGAGGAGTTGGGAACTGACTATGATTACTTGGTTAAGGATAGAAAGTCGGAAACTGAGGTCTCTATTCAACCTAAAAAACTGGAAGTTAAGGGTAGGGATGTTGTTTTGGTAGACGATATTGTTTCGACAGGTGGGACTATGAGTGAGGCTATTAGTATGCTGAAGGATCAGGGAGCAGGTAAGATTGATGTGGCGGTCACGCATTCAGTTTTTGCTCGGAATGCTCTTAGTAGGCTATATTTTAATGGTGCTAATAAAGTAATTTCTACTAATACTATAGAAAAGAGTATTTCAAGTGTAGATGTTTCTCCTGTTGTAGCGGAGTATCTCAAGGATGGATGAGTTAAAAGAAGAAACAGTTAAATGGCAGGAAAAGTTGGAGAAAGAGGTGGAGGATATAGAACCGGAGTCCGAGGATGGGGAGGAGTTTATTAAAAACATTAATTCGTATTTAAGTGACTCCTATTATTTTAAGGAAGAAGGCGATTATGTTAGATCTTTTGAATGTGTTATTTGGTCGTGGGCTTGGCTTGAAATTGGGGAAAGGTATAATTTTTTGAGGAAGAGATGAATTTAGTTTTTGAGTTGTCTGGTGAAAAGACTGAAATTGGTTTGGAAGAAGTAAAATCTGTTTTAGAGGTATTTGAAATAGATTACAAGGTCATCTGCTTTGAAGATCCTATCTTGGTGATAGAAGTAGAAGAGATAGATTTAAATATTTTAAGAAATAGGTTGGCTTTCACTCACTCTATATCCAATTTAATATCTATCTCAGAGAATATAGAGGGTTTAATTGATTCTGCATCAAATCTGGAAACTGATCTTACTTATTCGGTAAGAGCGAACCAAAAAAAGGTGAATAAGCCTATAAAGAATATGGATGTAGAATCTAAGGTAGGTAGTGCTATTAGTGGGGATGTGGACCTAGAAAGTCCTGGTGTAAGATTTCAGGTTTTTATAACGAACAGATGCTTTTTTCTGACTGAAAAGTTTTTTGATATAAATAAAAAAGAATTTAGACGCCGTAAACCGAATTTAAGGCCTTTTTTTAAGCCTGGAGCCGTTAAACCGAAGTTTGCTAGAGGAATAGTGAACTTACTAGGTTTAACTAAGAGAGATTATCTACTGGATCTGTTTAGTGGAACTGGAAGTTATCTCTTAGAGGCTTCTTTAATTGGATGTAGAGCTATAGGGGTGGATATAGAGCTGGATATGCTAGAAGGTATGTTAGATAATTTTAGATCAATAGATGAAGAAGTTAATTGTATCTTAGGGGACTCTAGGTTTCTGCCAGTTCAAGATAGCTCTGTTGATGCTGTCGTGATGGATCCTCCATATGGTAGGTCGTCCGGCTATAGGGCGGGTTCTCTCTCTGAACTCTACGAGAAGGCCCTAAGAGAGTCAATTAGAGTTCTAAGAGGAAATGGCCGTTTATGTGTTATTACACCTAAAAAAAGTAGATTTTCCATTAATAAAGGTTACAAATTGGAAAAAGTAAGTAAATTTGAAGTTAGAGTACATAGGAATTTAACACGGGATATAAAAATATTTAAAAGGTGTAAATATAATGACTAAAGGAGATATTGTTGTTATAACAGTACAGGGCCCGGATCATCCAGGTATAGTGGCCTCTGTAACAAGTATTTTAGCAGAACACAATGTTAATATAGAGGATATTTCTCAAACTGTAGATAGAGATATTTTTACCATGCTATTATTCGCAGATGTCGAAGGATCAGATACTAGCTTTAAAAACCTAAAAGAAAAACTAAAAAATGAAGGAGAGAAGCAAGGAGTAACGGTACAACTACAGTATGAAGAAATATTCAGACAAATGCACAGGGTGTAAGATAGATGTCATCAATTTCAGAGATTTTTGAAACCCAACAAATGGTTTCAACCGAAAATCTCGACATAAGAACGGTAACCATGGGTATAGACCTAAAGGAATGCTCAACAAAAAACCCCGACAGCCTTAAAGAAAACGTTAGATCCAGAATAATAGACGAAGCGGAGGAACTAGTTGAAAAAGCAGAAGAAGTCGAAAATAGATACGGAATACCTATAGTTAATAAAAGAATCTCAGTTACACCTATCTCCCAGGTAATTGCACCAGCCGTAGAAGAGGAAAAAGATATAGCAATTGAAATAGCTAAAGAAATGGATCAAGCTGCTGAAGAAGTTGGAGTAGACTTTATAGGAGGTTTCTCAGCACTAATACACAAGGGAATCTCGAAGTCAGATAAAAACCTAGTCGAAAACGTCCCCAAAGCGCTAGCAGAAACAGACAGAGTGTGCTCCGCAATAAATGTAGCATCTACCAAATCAGGGATAAACATGGATGCAGTAAAGATGGCGGGAGAAATAGTAAAAAAGGCATCAGAGCTCTCACCTGAAGGCAAGGGAATGAGTTGTACAAGACTAGGAATATTTACAAATGCTCCCAAAGACAATCCCTTTATGCCAGGAGCAATGCATGGAGTTGGAGAATCGGATGTTTCTCTGAGCGTGGCTATATCAGGCCCAGGAGTAGTTAGATCGGTTGTTGAAGACAGTGAAGGAGATTTTGGTGAACTATGTGAGGAAATAAAACATATGGCCTTTAAGATAACGAGAGCTGGAGAATTAATCGGAAGAAAAGTGGCAGATGAATTAGATATAGATTTTAATATTGTAGATCTTTCTCTAGCACCGACACCAGCTTCGGGAGATTCGGTAGCAAAGATAATAGAAGAGATGGGAATAGACTGCTGTGGTTCCCCTGGATCTACTGCAGCCCTTGCATTACTTACAGATGCAGTAAAAAAAGGCGGATCAATGGCATCTTCATATGTTGGAGGATTTAGCGGTAGTTTTATTCCAGTAACAGAAGATGCAGGAATGTCTGAAGCAGTTGAAGCAGGATGTATCTCAATTGAAAAGCTTGAAGCAATGACCTCAGTATGTTCGGTAGGACTAGATATGATCCCGATACCTGGGGATACCTCTCCTGAAACGATTAGTTCTTTAATAGCAGATGAATGTGCAATAGGAATAATAAATAATAAGAGCACTGGAGTAAGACTAATCCCCGTCAAAGGAAAAAAACCAGGAGAAAAAGTAGAATTTGGTGGACTGCTAGGAGAATCACCTATCTTGGACGTAAAAAACCATGATCTAAGTGACTTCATATCCAGAGGAGGAAGAATACCAGCCTCAATAAAGAATTTAAACAACTAAAGGATCCTCAATGTCTTTAGAGGTTATCTTCCTAGGAACGGCAGGAGCTACGCCCACAGTCGAAAGAAACCCTCCAGCTATATTAATAAAAAGAAAAGGGAGATTGATCTTATTTGACTGTGGAGAAGGCACGCAGAGACAAATGATGAAAGGAAAAACGGGTATGTCAGTGGAAACTATATACATAACCCACTTACACGCTGATCACTTCTTAGGGCTTCCAGGACTAATCCAGACCATGGCCTTCCAAGGCAGACAGGAAGATTTAGAGATAATCGGTCCTCTGGGAACAAAGAAGCTAATGGAAAATATGTCTGTTCTAGGTTTAAACACACCAAAGTTCGATATAGATATAAAAGAGGTAAGCCCAGGAGACGAAATAAAGAGAAAAGAATTTAAAGTAAGAGTAATAGAAGCAGAACACGGAAGAAACATCAATTGCCTAGGTTACGTGCTAGAGGAAGATCAACGACCAGGCAAATTTAATCGAGAAAAAGCAATTGACCTAGGAGTAGAACCTGGCCCCGATTTCGGTAAACTACAGAAAGGCCAAGAAATCGAAGTAAATGGAAAGATAATTAAGCCAGAACAAGTACTTGGACCGCCTAGACCCGGCAGAAAAATAGTCTACAGTGGAGATACAAGGCCAACAGAATCCATAAAAAAAGAATCTAGGTCATGTGACCTACTAATACATGATGGAACATTAACATTAAAAGAAAAAGAAAGAGCTATAGAAACTAAGCACACTACTGCAAGAGAAGCAGCAAAAATAGCAAAGGAAACGAAACCAAAACTTCTTGCACTCTTCCATCTGAGTTCCCGATACTCAAATGACTTTTATCCATTACTCAACGAAGCTAAAGAGATATACGAAGATACAATCGTCCCAAAAGATTTTACTAAACTAAAAATACCTTATCCCGAAAAAGAAAGAGATATCGAGATCGATATATAACCAAAATAGATATATTAGGCCCTACCTCCTAAATAAAAAAATTAAACTCAACTAAGAAAGAGAGATACAGGCCAAGTAAAAAAATCTCCAGATATTGGCACTATGAATCGATTAAGGTGGTATATGAGGTATTACTGTACTGAAATCTTTCTTTTTAACTTGGTTTTAGTGGGATTGGTTCAAAACTAGGTAAGTTAAAAATTGGTTCAAAACCAAGTAAGTTAAAAAATACTGGAACTATATTTATTCATCGAGTTCTAGATTGGTGAGATTGAGTGTGGTAGTATGGATGATTATTATGTTACATTAGAGGCTGCTTGGACGGTGAAGGATGTTGAATCGGTAGAGGATGCGATGAGTGTAGCGATTAGTGAGGCAGGTAATAAGTTAAATGCTGCAGGTCTTGGTTATGTTGAAATTGATGTTGGCTCCACTATTTGTCCAGCTTGTGGTCAACCATTTGAGAGTGTCTATATTGCAGCGGATACTGCTCTTGTTGGGTTGATTTTTGGTATCAAGGTGTTTAACGCTGAAAATGAAGAACATGCAGTTAGAATCGCAAAGAGTAGTATAGGTAAAGCTTTGAGAGATGTTCCGCTAGAAGCTATTGAAGTTGAGATTGTAGAAGAAGAGGAAGAAGAGGAGAAGGAGGAGGAAATAGAAGGGTGATATTAACTGTAGGTCATACTGCAATTGATCACATATGTAAGATCCCTCATTTTCCTAGTAAGAATTCCTCTATTTATATAAAAGAATATGATAAGCTGTTTGGCGGTGGAGCAGCAAATGTAGCGGCTGTTTTAGCTGCAATAGGAGCTAGCTCTTCTTTACTTTCTCCAATTGGCGAGGGATTTATTGAATCAGGATATAGGACTCATTTAGATAAACTGGGGTTGGATCTTGATTACTTAATAGAAACTGATGAAAAAATGGCTAATGCATTTGTATACACCGATGAAGCTGGAGATCAATCTACATTCTTTTTTTGGGGTGCTTCTGGGAAATTTGAGGAGATGGATCCGCCAGAGAGTATCGAGGAATTTGATTTGGTGCATTTAGCTCCATCCGATCCTAGTTTTAACTTGAAGGTAGCTGAAAAGGGTGATTATGTCTCTTTTGACCCGGGCCAGGATCTACCTGTTTACTCTTCGGAAGACCTAGAGAATATAATCAGGGAAGTAAACATTCTTTTCACTAACCAACATGAATTAAAGAAGATTTTAGGTAAGTTAGATATAGATAAAAACGAATTAATAGATTTACTTGATATCTTGGTTGTAACCTGTGATGAAGAAGGAAGTACGGTATACTTTGATGAAAGGACAATAGAAATTGATGCTCTTGATGTAGAACTTGTTGATCCTACAGGAGCTGGAGATGGCTATAGAGCTGGTTTTCTTTATGGCTTGGAAAAGGGCTACGAACCAAAGGTCTGTGGAAGATTGGCATCTACTGTTGCCTCATTTATTGTAGAGGAAACAGGGTGTCAGACAAATCTCCCTTCTTGGAGTGAAGTGAAAAACAGATACAAAGATAATTTTGGAGATAAATAATTTGTCTACAGTTTCATTGCTTACAGGAGGAAAAGATTCTACTTATGCAACATATAAAGCAATAAAGAACTCAAAAAAAGTGAAAGCAGCTATTACTATGCTAAGTAAAAACTCTGAGTCATATATGTACCATACACGAAATATAAGGGCTGCTGAGTTAGTTTCTGAAGCTATGGATCTTCCTTACTTCAGTTTTGAGACTGAAGGTGAAAAAGAAGAGGAATTAGAAGATCTAAAAGAAGCTCTAAAACATGTTAGGGATAGAATTGATTTTAATTTTTTAGTGAGTGGAGCAGTTAAAAGTAGCTATCAGCAATCAAGGCTTCAAAAAGTTTGTGATGAGCTATCTCTGGATCTGTATTCTCCACTTTGGGGTCAAGACGAGGAAGAGCTTCTCAGGGAGATGGTAGATTCTGGGTTTGAGATAATGATCACTGAAGTAGCTGCAGGTGGTATGGAAGAAGATTATCTAGGCAAAAAGATCACACATAGCTTCATTGATGAATTAGTTGAACTGAACGAAGAATATGGTGTGAGCATCGTAGGTGAAGGAGGAGAGTTTGAGACATTTGTCTTAGATGCTCCTATTTTCGAAAAGAAGATAAAAGTAAAAGAGTCAGAAAAAAAATTTGATGAATCAACTTTTTCTGGCAGCTTTTTGATCAAGAAAACAGAATTTATAGATAAAAAGAGAGGATAAAATGACTGAATCCAGTTCTTATGCAAGTAAATCAGAATCCTTAACTAAATACCTATTTAAGGCCCCGTATTGGCCTTTATCTCTAGCAATCTCAGTGGGTTTTTCTTTAATAGTTGGAGCCGGAGTATTGAGAACAGGCTCAAGTTTTTCTCTCATACTTGATGGGGTTTACAGGGGTTTCTTGCTTATAGGTTTACCTGCAATTCTTTCTTCTCTGTTAACTCCATATGTTGCAGAAGCCTTAGGCGGGAATATGACTATAAATAGATCTGCATTGCTTTCACTCTTTTCTTCTCTGATCATAGGGCTGTTTATGGTCTTTGCACTTTTTTTACAGTACTTTGGTTATCAATTGATATACGATTCCTTCGTGATGTCGCTAGGTGTAGTTTTTGCATTGAGGTTCTTGGTTTTAGTAGCAATATCGGATAGAAGGGT
Source organism: Candidatus Methanohalarchaeum thermophilum (assembly GCA_001914405.1). Taxonomy (GTDB): domain Archaea; phylum Halobacteriota; class Methanonatronarchaeia; order Methanonatronarchaeales; family Methanonatronarchaeaceae; genus Methanohalarchaeum; species Methanohalarchaeum thermophilum. The sequence goes on along the minus strand of MSDW01000001.1, from coordinate 67,748 downwards.
GATTAACTCCTCAGTACCAGCTTTTTTAATGTCCTTTTTTGGCGCGATCTTCTTGTTTTTGTTTGTTAAGGAACTACAATATTACTTAGAACTACTTATATCTTCGATTATTTTTGGATCGGCATTTTATCTAATAACATTCTACATGGATGCTCCTTTGAGAAAAGCATTTGGCATAAATGGCTTAGATTTCTTGAAGGGATTTATTAATTACCAAAATTCAGGAGTAAAGGAACTTGAGAAAATATTTGATGAAATAGGAGAAGAAGTTAAAGCTCCTATAGGAACGATAGCCTTTAAAAAGGGTGAAGAAATTAAAGCAGTGATAGTTTCTCCTTCGATTCATCCTGGGCCAGTTGGTGAACTTGGAGGAGGTAATCTACCTTATACTTTAGCTAGAGAAATAGAAAATAAATTTAATTGTACTGCCCTTATAGCCCATGGAGCTGCCACACATGATTTTAATTTAGTTTCTTCAAAGGAGACTTCTAAGATATTAGATGCAGTTTATGGTTCTATAGAATCTATGGAGTTTGGAGGAGGAAGTGAATCTATTAGGGAAAAAGAGGGAGATGTTAAAATACTATCACAGCGATTTGAAGGAGGATTATTGAATATATCAACTTTAGCACCAAATCCTTCTGAGGATATTGCTTTTCCAATAGGGTATTCTACTATTTTAAATGCTAGACTGAAGGGCGCAGGTGACTTAGTTTTTATGGATGCCCACAACTGCTATTGGGAGGAACTAAAAGGAGTTTACCCTGGTAGTCCTACTTCTTTTGATCTTATAGATGCCTCAGCTAAGGCCACTGACAAGGCTCTGGAGAAAGAATTAGATGGAGTTAAAGTTGGAGTTTCTACGAGTAAATTAGACTTTAGCTGGGAGGAAGGTTTTGGTGATCTTGGTATTAGAGTTGTATTGGTTGAAGTTAAGGATCAATTAACTGCCTATGTCTTTATGGACGGAAATAACATGGAGAAAGGCCTTAGAGAAAGAATTTTGAATGTTCTTCCTGTGGATCATGGAGAGGTCTTGACTACGGATAATCATGTTGTTAATATGAAAGGTGATAATCCTGTTGGTAGAAATGTGGAATTTGATGAAATAGTAAGAGAAGTCGAATTCTTGTTTAAAGAGGCTAAAGAGGATTTAGAGCCCGTTGAAGCAGGAGTTGATACTAGAATGGCTGAAGATATTGAGGTTTTTGGATCAGATATGGCAGCTCAATTAGCTAGTACAGCTAATGCTATTATAGCTATGGGCGGCGGCCTAGCGCTTGCTTTTATTGTTTCGGCTTTAGCTTTATCTGTATTGGCTTTTCTGTTAGCTTGATCTCTTAGTGGTCTTCTGGGGAAAAATAGTTATAAACGCCAAACTATATTTATCATGATTAATGATAAAAAATAAAAATTGAAAATATTGGTGAGTCCATGGAGGAAATAAGAATACATGGTAGAGGTGGGCAGGGTTCCGTGACAGCAGCAGAGCTTTTAGCTGAAGCAGCATTTGAAGATGGATTAGAGGCTCAAGCTTTCCCGGCATTTGGTGTAGAAAGAAGAGGAGCACCTGTAAGAGCCTTTGCTAGGATAAGCGATACTAAAATAAGATTAAGAAGCCAAGTATATGAACCTACATATGTGATAGTTCAAGATGCAACCCTTTTAGGTACCGTGGATGTAGAGGAAGGAATCAAATCAGATGGAAAGATGATAGTTAATACCTCTAGAGATCAAAGTCAGCTGGATATAGATACAGAAGCAGAAATAATAACTCTAGATGCAACTAAACTAGCTCTTGACATATTAGGGAAACCAATAATGAATACAGCTTTACTAGGTGCTTTTTCAGGTGCAACAGGAGAGGTAAGTGTAGAAGCAATGAAAAAGAGAGTCAAAAAGAGGTTTCCAGGTGAATTAGGAGAAAAGAATGCGAAAGTTATGGAAAAAGCAAATAAGATAGTTGGTGGATAAAAATGGTTAATTTTGCTGGGATAGCTGAACCAGGATCAACTAAAAACTATAAAACAGGTACTTGGAGAACTTATAGGCCAGTTGTGGATTTTGATAAATGCATAGGATGTGCGAAATGTTGGGAATATTGTCCAGAAGGATGCATAATTGAACTAGAGGTCGATGGAAAAGAAGTCTACGAAACAGACCTCGATTACTGTAAGGGATGCGGAATATGTTCGGAAGAATGTCCAGTAGGAGCAATAGAGATGGAATTAGAGGAGGAAGATTAAGATGAAGAGAGAGAACAGAGAAGTGATGGAAGGATCACATGCAGTTGCTCACGCAGTAAAAAACTGTTCACCCGATGTAATAGCCGCCTATCCAATAACACCTCAAACACATATAGTAGAAAAACTTAGTCAATTTGTAGCCGACGGAGAACTAAAAAGCGAATACTTAAAAGTAGAAAGCGAGTTTTCAGCTATGAGCGCCTGTGTCGGAGCAAGTGCAACCGGAACCAGAACATTTACAGCAACAAGTAGCCAAGGACTAATCTTAATGGACGAAGTACTATACAATGCATCCGGACTGAGACTGCCAATAGTCATGGTTGTAGCAAATAGAGCCGTAGGAGCACCTATAAACATATGGAACGATCATTCAGACTCGATGGGAGTACGAGACTCCGGCTGGATCCAACTATATGCTGAATCAAACCAGGAAGTCCTAGATATGGCAATACAATCCTACAAGATAGCAGAAAACGATGATGTCAGATTACCAGCCATGGTCTGTATGGATGGATTTATTTTAACACATACCTACGAACCAGTGTCAATACCAACTAAAGAGGAAGTAAGCGATTTTCTCCCGGAATTCGATCCAGAGCACAAATTAGACCCAGAGGACCCAAAAAGCTTTGGAACAGTTGGATTTCCTGGCGACTTTATGGAGTTCAAATACCAACAGCACGAAGCCATGCAAAACGCTAAAGAAGTTATTCCTGAGGTTTTCAAAGAGTATTCAGAAAAAATGGGAAGAGAATACAATGGATTAATTGAAGAATATAAAACAGAAGACGCAGATGTTATTTTAATATCTCTAGGGTCAGTTATAGGTACACTAAAAGACACAGTAGATGATTTAAGGAATGAAGGAGAAAAAGTAGGCTTAATTAAAGTTAGAGTTTTCCGTCCGTTCCCTGAAAAACAATTAATAGATGCAATAGAAGGAGCCAGGGCAGTGGGCGTATTAGATAAAAATATTAGCTTAGGAAACAAAGGTGCTCTTTATTCAGAGTTACTCGATAGTTTATATAACTCAGATATAACTCCATTGACAATAAACTTCATCGCAGGCCTAGGAGGTAGAGATATACCAGAATCTAGTGCTAAAAAGATGTACGAGAAAACCAAAGATGTAGCAGAGAGAGGGTATGTAGAAGACGAAATAAAATTTGTTGACCTAAAGGAGGCATAAAAATGGCTTTAGAAGAGGAAGAATATTTTGAATCAGGACATAGGGCCTGTGCAGGATGTGGATTAGCTCTAGGTGCGAGATTAGCTATGAAGGCAACAGGTGAGGATGCAATAGCTACCTGTTCTACAGGATGCTTAGAAGTTGTAAGCTCACCTTACCCGGAGAGTTCTTGGGAAATACCTTGGATCCATTCTTTATTCGAAAATTCAGCTGCTTTAGGTTCAGGTATAGAAGCTGGCTTAAAAGCGCAGGGAAACGATCATACAAAAGTAGTAGCCCAAGGCGGTGACGGGGGTACGGTTGATATTGGAATTAGGTCATTAAGTGGAATGTTGGAGAGAAACCACGATGTAACATACGTCTGTTATGACAACGAAGCGTACATGAATACCGGAATACAGAGATCAGGGAGCACACCATACGATGCAAGTACTACCACTTCTCCTCCAGGAACTGAATCATATGGAAATGAAAACCGCAAAAAAGATGCATTAGAAATTGCAGCAGCCCATGGAATCAGTTATGTAGCTTCAGCAAGCATAGCTTTCCCATCAGATTTAGTTGACAAAGTAAAAAAAGCGAACGAAATTAATGGAGCAACATATGTACAGATACATACTCCTTGTCCAACTGGATGGGGTTATGAGGGCAAGGAAACTATTGAAATAGCTAGACTAGCAGTAGAAACTGGTTTATGGGTATTATATGGGAAAAAAGATGGAGAAATACAGAATATAAATAAATTAAACGATAGAAAGCCAGTTGAGGAATATCTAAAAAAACAAAAGAGATTTAAGCATCTTTTTAAGAAAGAAGATGGAAGTAAGGAACTAGAGAAGATACAGAATATAGCAGACCGCAACGCAGAAAAATTTTCACTTGACAAGTAAATTCACGTAAGAATGAAGAAAGCGATAAATTCAAAGGGAAATTTAACAATAATTGATATAAAAGTAAACCCAGGGACACAAGAAAATAAAATAAAGGAATATAACAAGTGGAGAGAACAGATAAAGATCAACATAAAAGAACAAGCAACTAAAAATAAAGCTAATAGAGAACTAAAGGAATATCTTTCAGATATATTATCAATTCCAAGCAAATCAATCAATATAAAAAAAGGAAAAACTAGTCCCCAAAAAGTTGTAGAAGTTTCTGGCCTAACTGAAGATAAAGTACTAAAGAAACTTAAGAAGGCAAAACAAAACTAGTAAATTACCAAATAACGAATAAGTTAAAAAAAGGCAGGTGAAAAAGTGGGTAGGAGTAGACAGACCTATATACGAAATATTGGAAAAAAACTATTGGATTACCATGGTAGAAAATTTGATAGCGATTTTGATGAAAACAAAGAAAAAATAGAAGAGTTGACGGACATAAACAGCAAAAAATTAAGAAATAGAGTAGCAGGGTTTATAACTCATGTGAAAAGTTCAGAGGAATAATTTTTTGTAGATTCGCTTTCTTATTAAATCAAGGTGTGTTTATTTATGGAATTAAAGGGTGTATTCCCCGCTATAATTACTCCTTTTACAGAAGATAACGAAATAGATGAAGAAGGGTTAAGAAGAAACATAAGATACCTATTGGATAATGGGGTAACAGGAGTTGTCCCATGTGGAACAACTGGAGAATCAGCAACACTATCATACGAAGAACACGATAAAGTAATCGATATTGCCATAGACACAACTAAAAAAGACGAACCAGTTATAGCAGGTACAGGATCAAATTCAACTAGGGAAACAATTGACTTAACCGGATATGCAGAGGATGTAGGAGCAGATGTAGCAATGATAATAACGCCTTACTACAATAAACCAAACGATGAAGGACTAATTGATCACTACAAAACAGTTGCAGCGACAACTGAACTACCTATACTGGTCTACAATGTTCCTTCAAGAACTGGAACAAATCTCAAACCAGAAGTTATAGCTGAACTATCAAAAATAGAAAATATAATAGGGGTGAAGGAAGCAAGCGGGGACGTAAGCCAGGTATCAGATATAATAGCAAAAACACCAGATGATTTTAATATATTATCCGGTAATGATGGACAAACGCTGCCAATAATGTCGTTGGGAGGCCGAGGAACAGTTTCAGTAGCCGCAAATATTGCTCCATCTCTAGTAAGTAAGATGGTTCAAAAGATGCAAGATAATAAACTAAGAGAAGCTAGAGATTTACATTACAAGCTTTCTCCTCTCTTTCACGCAATTTTCCTTGAGACAAATCCAATTCCAGTCAAAACTGCTTTAAATATGATGGACAGGCCCTCAGGTCCATTAAGATCTCCTTTGGGTTCTCTAAGTGAAGAAAATCGAAATAAACTAAAGAAGGTTTTGATTGAACTGGAGTTGATTTAAGTTGGATCTTGCTGTAACAGGATGCTTAGGTCGTATGGGCGGGAATATCTCTAAAGAGATAATAAGTAGTGAAAATAACTTAGAACTAGCTATAGAAGCTCCTAATTCGCCTAATATAGGCGATGACCTTGGAGAGGAACTAAATCTTGGGAAGAAGAATATTGAAGTAATCTCTTCCTCGAAAATAAAATCAAATTTGGAAAAAAACCCTGTAGATGTCTTAATTGATTTTACCAGACCTGAAGCTACTGTTGAATTTGCTAAAGCATGTTCTGAGACCAAAACTAATCTAGTTATAGGTACTACAGGATTTGAGCCAAGCCAAAAGCAAGAGATCATTAATTATATAAATAATGGCCAGATTGCAGCGGTGATTTCACCAAACTATGCCATAGGTGTTAATGTATTCTGGAAGGCAGTTGAAGTAGTAGCAGATGCATTAGATTACGATGCAGAGATAGTAGAAGCACATCACAATGGAAAAAAAGATGCACCTAGTGGTACAGCACAAAAAACAGCCGAAATAATAAAAAATAAGAGAGAAGGTTCAAAGTTTAAATACGGTAGACATGGGATAGAGCCACGAGAGAAAAACGAAATCGGTATCCACGCTATTAGGGCTGGAGACATAATCGGGGATCACACAACTTACTTCAGTGGAGATAACTCTGGAGAACGAATAGAAATAACGCACAGAGCTCAAAGCAGACAGCCTTTCGTTAATGGTGCAATAAGAGCTGCTGAATATGTAAATAAAAAGGATAGTGGGATCTACGATATGAGCGATGTATTAGGCCTCAGCGAAACTTAATTAACCTAAAAAAATAGAAGAATCTTTTTCTTATCTTAGTTTATTTCATTTTGGTTTTCCATCATTTTTTTTGATTTGTTTAGTTAAGAGGGGTTATTTTTAGTGAAGGATTAGTTTTATCTAGTTTGTGGGGTTAATGGCTTTGTTTCTCTATTTTTTCTTTTAGTTCTTCTATTCTTTCTTTTAGTTTTTCTATTGTTTCTTCGTTTTCGTAGTGTATTAGCCCTGAGTCGCATTTTGGGCACTTAAAGTTATTTTCGGAGGCTTCTTTGAAAGGTAGTTTTCCGTGTCCTTCTGGACATGCGTAGAATACGTTGTTTGTTTCGAATTCTAATTTGTCCTTTAGGTTTTTAAGTAATTCTTCTTTTCTGTTTTGTAGAACTTTGTCAGCGTTTTCTAGGGTTAATCTCCATGTGTAGGTTATCCAACCCGTGTCTTGGTTACGGCTTCTAGTGTATTCGGCTAGTCCGTTTTCATAGAGTTTATATAATATTTTTCTGACATTGTTTAGGTCGAATTCAACTTCTTCGGCTATTTCTTCGTCGGTGGCAGTTTCTTTTTCTCTTAGTTTTTTGACAACCTCGATAGCTTCCTCACCCGAGATCTCTTTGATGAATTTTCTGACAACGGAATCCTGTAATTTATCGGTATCAGTTTCGGACAAAATAACACCATACTACTTTTATTTTAGAAATACTTTAATTTTTTTCGATATATTTTCCTTCAGCTTGTGGAATAACCTTGATTTCTCCATCAAAATCTAAGTTGAGTTCTTTTCCATCAAATAATCGGTCTAGAAAAATAGCTAATGCAGCCACCTCTGAATGAGGTTGGTTTGTTACAGATATGTTGTAGTCGGCGAGGTCATAGACTATTCTAGGGACTTTTTCAGCTCCAAGGACTATTAGCACATCTTTGTCGCGTTTCTTTAGTTTTTCCTCGTAGCTCGATATTTTTTCACCATACATGGTTAGGTGATAAATGTCGCCCTTCCAGTTCTTCATGGTCTGTTTCCATTCATCGTTGATTTCTACCTTGAAATTACCTCCAAATCTTTTAGTTACATCGATTATGCTTTCCTTTACCTTTTCATCGTCTTTTGATAAGCTGATTTCGTCTGCTCCAAACGCTCTTGCGACTAAACCAACATGGGTAGTCAGACGCTTATCCCTGCCTGGCCTATGTCCTAACCTTAAAACTTTAACTTTTATGTCTTTCAATTTCGATCTCCATTTCTTTTGTCTCTTTTACTAGTTCTTCAATGGCATTTTTGGTTCCAAAAGCTAAAACGTTTAATCCTTTTAATGCAGCATCTATTATAGCTTCTTTTGCCCCAAATATTATATCTGGTTCTCTTTTAGTTTTTTTAGCGGCTATGTATCCGGATTCATCAGTTGCAGCTATTTTATCTTCATTGAATTCTATTTTAATGGATTTTAATTTTTCTGATCCTCCCTTTTTTGGACTAGGTACCTCTATAGCTAGTATCTTACCTGGCTCAAGATCAACAATCCCAGATATCTTTGTGATTTCAATTTCTTCACCTTCTTCTGCATTGGTTTCAGCGTATCCGTATGCGCTCTTTTCTCCTTTTTCTGCTCTGAGTAATCCTTCTTTCATGAATATTCCAACTTTGTCTCCTTTCTCTATATCTTCTTCTGCTATGGCTATTGGAGAGTAGGGCGTTTGTTTAACTATGTTTTGTTCTATGTCCTCTGAGAACTCTCTTAGGTTTTTTGATTCATTAATTAGCCATTGGATTCCTTTTTTAGTGACTATAAAACCTTTGTCTCTTCTCTCTATTAGGTTATCTTTTTTAAGAAGCTTGATGTGCTCTGAAACTGCTTGGGGAGTTAGGTCTAGTTCCTTTGCTATATCGACTTGCCTAACCCTAGGCTGCCTCTTTGCAACTTTCTTTAAGACCCTAAACTTAGTGTCAACTACGGAGGTCATCTTTATCAAATAACCTTTAATAAATTAATCTTTAGTTTTTAACTTATTACCTTTAATCTTTAGGCCTTGGTGCCTCCTTATTATAGCCCGAAGTAGGACTTCTTTAATATCCAGCTTCTCTGAAACCTCAGAAATATTTTCAGGGCCATCTTCAACAATCTCTAATAGCTTTCTCCCCTCATTCTTGATGTAATCATTTGCATTAATAGATATCCTTAAGATCTCAGCTATATCCTTAAGTTCGCATTCAAAATTAGCTCTAAACTTCGAATAAGAGGTTTCATATAATTTTTGTGGCGACCCACCATTCATCCCCCAACTCGATTTCACTAAACCTATAGAATTCAATATTTCAATAGCCTCTTCGGCATCTTCTCCAAATTCATCAACTAACTCATCAGAAGAAACAGATTCTTCATATATCTTCTTGAAAATCTTCATGTAGGTTTCATCTTTAAAAGTATGTAAAAGAGGGACAAGGTCAGCAGGGTCGTTGATTATTTTTGTTCTCTTGTCCATAGGTACACCAACACTTTTTTATGTTCTTCAAATAGAATAACTTTACCCGAAACCTAAAGGTTATCATATTTTAAAAAAAACTTTTTCTTGAATGAAAAGAGCTGAAATTAGAGTAAACGGTATCGTTCAAGCAGTAGGTTTTAGGCCATTCGTATATAGAAAAGCCATTGAAAGTGATCTAACAGGTGGAGTAAGAAACTTAGGAGGAGCAGGTGTTGATATCTACCTAGAGGGAAAAAAAGAAGATATAAACTCTTTTTTGTCTAAGCTAAAAAACCAAAACCCTCCTCTAGCACAGATAAACGAGATTAAAGTAAATTGGACTAAACCAAAAGGACTAAATGAATTCAAAATACTCGAGTCACTCGATGAGTCAAGCGGAACTGGAATAATCCCATCGGATACGGCAATATGTGAGGATTGCCTGGAGGACATAAAGGAACAGGACAACAGGTTCTTTAATTACTGGGCAACCTCATGCGTAAACTGTGGGCCCCGATACACAATCATAAAAAAACTACCATATGACAGGGAAAACACATCAATGACAGATTTTCCAATGTGTAGCGACTGTTCCAAAGAATATAAAAATCCAATGGACAGAAGGTACCACGCTCAGACAATAGCATGTCCTAAATGTGGCCCAAAAACATACTTAGAGGAAAAAGAAAACCAAAACCCCATAATCAAATCAACTAGGCTATTAAAAGAAAATAAAATACTAGCAATTAAAGGCATAGGTGGCACCCATCTAGCTTGTAGAGCAGATAAGGATAGTACGGTCAAAAAATTAAGAACGAGATTAAAAAGACCAAACCAGCCTTTTGCAATAATGGCTAAAGACATAGAAATGGCAAATAAGTTTGCTGAAATTAGTAAGAAAGAAAAAAAATACATGAAATCACTAAAAAGACCTATAACTCTCTTAAATAAAAGAAAAAACAACCCGTTATCTAAATTTATTGCTCCAGGACTACACAACATTGGAGTAATGTTACCATACTCAGGACTACACCACCTACTATTCAATGAAATAAACTTCCCTCTAGTTATGACAAGCGCAAATTTACCCGGGGAACCGATGTATATACGAAACAAGAACATTAAAGAAGGATTAAAGGATATTGCAGATAATTACTTACTACACAATAGAAACATAGTAACTAGATGCGATGATTCAGTAATTAGAGTAAACAAATCAACGGGATTAAATTTAATTAGAAGATCCCGAGGATACGCTCCTAAGCCAATAAAAAAGGAACTAGGTGAAAACACAATTTTAGCACTAGGAGCTGAATTAGATAACACAATAGCACTATACAATAATAAAAACTGTTATATTTCACAGTATATAGGAGACATAGATAATTTAAAGACCTTTAAATTCATGAAAAAAACAATAGACCACTTAATGGACCTAACGAACATAAAATCAATAGACAAAGTTGTATGCGACCTCCACCCTAATTACCAGACAACAAAGTACGCAGAAGAAATCTCAGATCCAATAAAAGTACAACACCATCACGCACACATGGCTTCCATATTAGGAGAAAAGGACCTCAAGGAAATTGTTGGAATAGCAATAGATGGAGCAGGATACGGTGGAGAAAGAGAAATCTGGGGAGGCGAAATTATGGTTGCCACCAAAGAAGATTTTAAAAGAAAAGGAGGATTAATTCCTCAACCAATGCCTGGTGGAGACCTTTGTACTAAATATCCAGCCAGAATGATAGCTGGCATACTCTATTCGATCGAGGAACTATCCGATATACTAAATGAATTCTATTTTCCACATGGAAAAGAAGAAATCCATAATGTAATAAAACAAATAAAGAATTCAACAAATGTATTTAAGACTTCAAGTGCAGGAAGATTTCTTGACTCAGTTTCAACACTCTTAAACATCTGCGAAAAAAGAACCTATGAAGGAGAACCAGCAATGAAACTAGAATCCTGTGCTAAAAACAATGAAGGCATAGAACTAGAATTAGAGTACGAAAAGAAAAACAAAAAGATCTATCTGGATACAAGAGACCTATTAATTAAATTAATGAAACTAAAAGATGAAATAAATAGAAGTAAAATAGCAGCAACAGCACAAGAAAACCTAGCAAAAGGACTATCCAAGATAGCAATAGAAACCTGCAAGGAAAAAGGAATAAAAAATATAGGATTAAGTGGAGGAGTAAGTTACAACAACGCAATCTCACATCAAATAAAAAAAGAAATAGAAAAAGAAGATTTAAACCTATTAACAAACAAACAAATCCCTCCAGGAGATGGAGGAACCTCATTTGGACAATTAATAGTAGCTTCAGAAAAAGCAGACAGAAATGAAGTGACCTCTACCTAAATCAAAGATTTAGAGGCCCCTCTCCTTGTGCCCCTTCTCTATGGGAGGAGTTTGGGTTATTTGTTGAGGTTGTCTCATACACTCAACCAACAGGGAACTTGCGCTTTGAGGAAAGATTGGATTAGGGCAGATACAAGAGCCCATATATTAGCTATGCAATGACTCCCTCTTATTCTTATTGGCTGCTCCACACCAACCACCTAGACCCTTACTCCAAAGCTGTTTCGAGGTTAGCTAGGTTTTTTGGTTGATTGGGCATAGGTGGCCTAGTAATTTGTTCAAGCCAGAACTCCTAACTGCCAATCCCTAATCAGTTCCAGAACCACTTATCTTATAGTGGTTGATTCATCCCCTATCAAATCAAAGATTAGGAAAAGGTCTTCTCAACCACCAAGATAAAAAACTTCAAAAATATAAAGACATGTCCTCAAACGAACCCTATTTGATCCAAAAAAAAGAATAATTCAATTTAAACTTTCTGATACCTATCTTACTAACCAAAAAAACTCAAAAACGTAAATAGAGCTCATATAAAGATTGAAAGATATTTAAAACAGAATTAACTTAAAAATAAGTAAGAGAAAGAAAATAAATATCCATACAAACTAAACCAAATTAACTTATTCGACTTCCTAATGAATAAAAAAAGAAAAGATAAACTTGGCTTTATTTTGTTTTAATTTCTTAATACTACCTATTGAATTTAAAGACTTTTTTTGTTTTATTAGGTTTGGCAATTTATGTCTTATTATATCTTATTTATTCAAATCTGTCTTTTAATTTGTCTTGGACATCTGGGAGGGTTGTATACTCTAGATCGTCTTCGCCTAGTAGATGAGGTTGGAATGGTCCATGTCTTCTCATGTAATCAGCTGCCTTTTTCGCTTTCTTTCTGGTTTCATCAAAGGATGGGTCATCGAATAGGTCTCTTGGTCCTACAAGTTTGCCATCGTTAAGTTGGAAACCCAATGCTACTACTCGGGGCGGTCCGTCAAATCGAGTTGGAGTGGCTTCTTCTTCGGAAACTGGCATAAGAGGTCCATTGTGTGACCCTCTCATCCATCCTGGTACTAGGTGTGGGAAGGAGAATGCTTCAAGTGCTTCCCCCACTGCAGGATAACCGGATTGGCACCTGACTACTGCAACTGGATCATCCTTTCCTACATATTCACCTGCAATTAGGTTTAATTTCTCAGTCGAAACGGAAGCAGCTGGTTCTCCATCTTTTTTCTTAACTTCTTCAATAGCAAACTTTGATGATATACCTATCAAAGCTAAAAGATCGTACATTTCTTCTGGACAAGCTAAATCAGCTTTCTTTCCCTCATAAAAATCTTGTACAGTGAATTTGAATCCTTCGTGTAAACTAGGGTCAAGAACTAAACCAGCTGTATTAGAAGGATCCCCAAACATCTTAAATAAAGGAAGATTAAAGGCACTGGGCGAGGTCTTATCACATAAAAATGTCAAAAATGGCTCGCTTTCTCTTTCATCAAACTCCATTTCTGCTGAACCAGGTCCAAGGCCCCTTACATTTCCTGAAAAAGCATCTGAAAGAAGATCCTGTCCAGCTCCATATAGTCCTAATTCCTTAGCCTTCTCAGTTGCTTCTTCAAATGAATTCCAAGCTAACTCATGCACATCACTGTCGTTCTTACCCTTATCGTGAGTCATTATCAAATCAATATCATCGCCACATCTCCCAATATAGTAATCAGTTATCTTATTTTCATCCTTTCCTTCCTCGAGAACACGATCAACTTCGTTAATTAACTTGTTTGGAGCCTTAACATGACCAGGTAAACTACCAACATCCGCCTTAATCACACTTAAAGTAGTCATATCTATTCCACCTATTAGACTTAAATAACTCTTAATCTTATTATCCTAGATCTAAACCTGAACCTCTCTCAAATAAATGAAACGAGAGAGATCAATTCTTCACCACATCTGACTATAGAGATATTAATCTGTTAAAAGAAAAAATTTCCTTCTAATCAACTAATTGATCCTAGAATCAGATCCAAATTAAACCAAAATAAGTTTAACTTATTCGGTGAAAAGCTCCCTTTCTCAAATACTTGGGTTTAGCAAGATTGAATTAACTTCATATTTAACTTATTTGGTGAGAAATCCTCTTCCAAGTTCTCTGATTAGGTAGAGAAGGAAGTCATCGTTTGAAAAAGTGTTTTTGGTGGTCTAGGATTTTAGCATGAATTGAGTTAATAGATGATGGTTTAAGATTCTTAAAAGCTATCCTTGTGGTCGGGGGTTGTCTCTGTTTGAGAAAATAGAAAAATAAAACTTGAAAAAGTGGATAGGAGAGGGGTTCTAGAGTTTCTGAAAGGATTCTATTTAGAGTATGGGGAGAACTTCATGACTTGCTATCTGGGTTGCTTCACGGGATGAAGAGTAGTATTGTTAAGATAAGGAACCTACTATGAATGCTATTAGGGCAAAAAACATAGCTATCTTGGATAATTTTTGGTATTTTTTGGCTCCTTCTATATTTATTGAGGTTAAAAGATTTGTTGAGGAATAAAGAAATATTAGATCTGCTATTGCTACAGTTATTAGAAAATATATTCCGAATATCCCTAAGAGGTATGGTAGAGGGCTTAATGAAATAGCTAGGATTGTGAAAAATATTGATAATTTAGCTGCATTTTCTATACCGTATTCAGTGGCTATAGTATTTACTGATCCTTGGTCACCTTTTATGTCTTCAATGTCTTTTGCTATTTCTCTGCCTAGTGTAGCCAATAGTGCTAGCCCAAATAAAATTAGATTTGTTCGTATTTTGCCTATTGATGCTCCACCAAATAAGAAGGTTGAGCCTACTATAACTCCTACGGCCAAATTACCAAAAAAAGGGATTGACTTAAATTTGCTAGCGTAAAGATAAAGTAAAAAAGAGTTAATTACTACGATTAATAAACATATATAATTTATTGCTGCTGATAAAATTATACCAATAGAAAATAAAAGAATTGAAAACAAATAAGCGGACTTTGGAGATATTTCTCCTGAAGGAATAGGCCTGTACGGTGAATTTATTTTATCAATCTCTCTATCAAAGTAATCATTAATAGTATTGCCAGCTCCTGTAACCAAAAAGGTGGTTAAGTCAGCTAAAACCAACTTACTTAAGCTATAAAATCCTCCTCCTGCTATAAGATATCCTATTGAAACAGCAAAAGCTGACATAAAGCAGTTAAATGGCCTAATAATCCTCAATTTCTTAATCTTTTTTTTCAGTTTCATGTTTTACATTTACCTTTTTGTGGATTTTTTGGAATGCATTAGGTCCTTCCTTTATCTCTAGATAAGGGCTAAGACAAATCCTTTCTTCTCTAACCATAAATAATAATTATAAACTCATTTATAAGTAATGAAGCAGGAAAAACCCTGTCCCTTTGGGCATGGGATGATTGTGACTTGAAATAAGACTCTTGAATATAATATTTTTTCAGGTCGATACTTCCAAGTTAGAGAAGACCTAGTTAAGTTTGGTTTGCTGGTTAAAAAAAATTCAAGGAAAGTTATGGTATTGATAAGGAAGGAAATAAAGATTAAACCACTTATTAAAAATTAAAGCGATTCTAAAAATATATTAAGCTATTAAACGTAACTTCTGGATGAAATGCAAGATACCTTGGGTATAGAATAGCTTACTAAGAAGAAAGTTTACTAAGGAGAAAGGGGACTGATTGAAACAAAGAAGGGAACTTTTTTATGTATAGATCTAAAGGAGAGCATTAATCAGTCTTCTCAATTAAGGTATCTTAACATGGGATCCAACACTAAAAACTAGCTTAAAGGATATAGAAATTGACGACAACCTTTATATTGAAGGGCGAAAGCCTTCAAGGTTTGTATTTGGCTTTATTTTTACTGAAATATAAATTAAGAAATAATGGATAAAGGCGGGAATATTGGATTTTATTCCCTCTTTATTCGAAGAGTGCACCAAGTCCTTCTGCTGCTGCTTCCTCTTCTTCTTCACCGGTTTCTTCTTCTTCCTCTTCTTCTTCCTCTTCTTCTTCAGCAGTTTCTGTTGCTGGAGCTGTGGTTGGAGCTATTTCAGCGCTTTCTATTGCTTCTTCGATGTCTACGCCATCTAGAGCTGAAATAAGCGCTTTAACTCGGGATTCATCTACTTCTACTCCGGCGGAATCTAGTACATTTTTTACTGACTCTTCTGTTATATCTTTTTCTGCTGAATGAAGTAACATAGCAGCATACACATATTCCATAATTTACACCTCCATCTTATTCGTTTTCATTTGTTTCGAAATCGCTACCCAAGCTTGAAGCTAGTGAACCTGCTTTCTTTTTAGCGTCTGAGATTATATCTTTTAATATATCGGGTTCAAGGACCTCAGCCTCGTAGCCAAGCTTAACTGAATCTGTTTTTGCTTTCTGAATAAGTTTACCGATTGTTTCTTCTGTTGGATAACTTGCTTCAATTGATAGTTTTAGAGTGTCTTGATAAGCTCTGACAACTTTGTCTCTGTATTCTTCTTCGTCGATTTCTAGAGCCTCTGGTTCAAATATTACTCCGTCTTCTTGAGTTGCTTTAAGTTCTAAGCCAACTTCGATCGGCTCTATACCTAGCTTACTTAACATATCTGCTAGTAGAGCGTCAATTTCTTCTCCTTCTTCTTTAACAACCTTGTTCTCTTTTATTACTACATCTCCTCCATCTATTTCTGCTGGTATTCCTGCCTTTTGGAGGTCACCAAGTACTGGACCTGGCTGTAACTGTGTAGGGCCTTCTTCAACTTCGATGTCGCTTGGAGCAATATCACCAGCAGAGGCTGGGGCTCGAGTCTTATTTTCTTCTATGATTCTATTAAGTTCAAATGAATTTATATCTGAAAATAGTAAGGCTGCTTGATCTTTAATATATTTTTTGAATTCCTCATCTACTCCAGCTTCGTTAAGAGCAATTCTCAATAAGGTATTTCTACTTACTTTAAGATCTGCTTTTCCTCTTAAGTTTGCTCTCATCTCTTGAAGCTGTCTCGCGGGAATACCTTCTATATCTACAATACCGATGACATCGCTTTCCCTGATTTTTGACGAGATTTCTGAAACTTCATTTTTTTTCCATTCGGCAACATTTTCAGTCATTTTTTACATCAACCTCACAGATGGGCCCATAGTTGTCTTCACATAAATTGAGTCGATATTTTGCCTACCCATCGGAAGTTCTCTTTCAAGTCTTCTCAAAATGGTATTCAAGTTTCCAACGATTTCTTCTAGTTCTTGACCGATTGACCCAACTAAGGCGTGGAATGTTTTTTCTTCTCCTGATCTAAGTCTTATTGTTTCTTTCAATCTTTTAATTTTTGGAACTATATCTTCGCCAGGTTGAACAGGATCAGGCATTTTTCCTCTTGGACCTAAGATAGGTCCTAGTATCCTACCTATATCCGGCATTAAAGGAGCTTCTGCCAAAAAGAAGTCACATTCTTTTGCTAAAGACCTAGCTTTTTGTTTGTCGTCTCCTAGATCTTCAAGTTCTTCGGGAGATAGCAGAAAATCTGCGACATCTTCGGCTTCGCGGGCTAAGTCACCGCTACCGAAGACACATACCTTAACTCCTTTTCCTCTTCCGTTAGGTAATGTAACTTCTCTGTCTACTCTGTTGTTAGGGTCGGATAGATCTATGTTCTTTAAGTTAATTGCCAGATCTACGCTTTCTTCAAAATTTCTCTCTTCTGCTGAATCTAGAGCATCTTTAACTTTTTCTTCGATTTCTTGTTCTGGAAGCAATTTTTACACCCCTTTTTATTCTAGTGATTTAATGAAGTCTGTTGGCTTTTTACCATCTACTTTAACGCCCATCGAATTACATGTACCGGCAATTTCTTTCATTCTTTGGTTCTGGTTTTTTCCCAACAGGTCGCTTTCTTTCATATCTGCGATGCTTTTGATCTGGTTTAGGGAAAGTTCTCCGACGAATTCGGTTTTTGGTTCTCCGCTTCCTTTTTCTATACCTGCTTTGTTCTTGATGAGGGCGGTAGTTGGTGGTTTTCCAACTTCTATCTCAAATTCATCTGTTTCTTCATCGACTTTAATGGTTACTGGGACTTCCATGCCTTCGAATCCTTTGGTCTCTTGGTTTATTTCGTTAACCACTTCTTGGATATTGACTCCTAAAGGACCAAGTTTTGGCCCTAAAGGTGGTCCTGGGGATGCGCTTCCTCCTTCAACTAGTGCGGTGATTTCTTCCATCTTAAAGTTACCTCCTAGTTTTTTTTAATCTAAAATCTATTTTAGTTAATTTTAGTAAAATTAAATAACTAATTAACTTGAGTTCTCAATTTCTTCTTCCTGTTGATCTAGTACGCGGACATGATCTCCTTGAACCGTAACTGGTATAGGAACCATTGCTTCAAATAGCTCTAAAACGATCTCTTCCTTGGTTTCGTCTATTCTTTTTACTTTTGCTTTTTCTCCTTTAAATGGCCCAGCAATTAATTCGACTATATCTCCTTCTGATATGCCTGAAACACTTGGTTTAGGCGTAAGAAAGTGTTCTACTTCTTCTAGAGATGTTTCCCCTTCAACAATGCCTTTTGAGTGAGGTATATTCTCTGATGCTTGTCTAATTATGTCTTCTCTTGGTGTTTCAACCAGTATGTATCCCTTTAAGGATTCTGGAGCTAAAACTGATCTAATATCAAAACCTTCTCTTTTGGCAGCTTGATATAACATGTCAGCTACGGCTTCTTCTTGGTTAGCCGTTGTCTTTAAAGCGAATATCTTTGATTCCTCAAAATCTTTCTCTTCTACCAATATAATACCTCCAATCAAACTGAAATTTCATGAAGTTGAAACTAAGTAAAATTGGGCGTAAGGAAATTTTCCGGAGGATATATAAAACTTATCTTTTAGAATGGGGATGTATCCTGTGCTGTAATCTCAAGGGCAGTTCCTTCAGATTCATGCCTTTTTAGGTTTTCACCCCATACCTTTGCGATTAAATTGGATCTATCTGTTATATTTATTACATCAACGGATACTAGGTAAGATCCATCCGGTGGTATAGGAGGTGTTTTTACATTTGTTTCTCCATCTTTTAGCTCACAGTTTATTGGCTGGAAACTTACAGTTATATTTCCTGTGCTTACCTCTGGATTAGTATTGTTGATCTGTATCTCTAATGTCTGTTGAGCTTTATCAGGATCAATGGTGTTTAAGAACTGTGCACGCATTTCTGCTTTATCCATGTCTGCTATAGCGTTTGGAATATCATTCATAGATAGATAAACTAAGAAACCTATTGAACCTACTAAGAGTATACCGATGACAGATATCTTGGTTATTTGGCTGAATTCCTCTTTTCCAGGTTTTTTTGCGAGCTTTAAAACCCTAAAGTATTCTGTTAGCTTGTCTCTTATCTTATCGCCTAGATCCTTTCCTCTAGAAGACACCTTTACACCGCCGGATTATTTAGCCAACATAGTCTATGCCATGGCTTTCCATTTCCTTTTCTTCTGCTTCTTCTGTACTTCCTAAAATTTGAGGCGATTTAACTCCTGTAACTACAAGCATAACCCTCATTGTGTCATCTAGGTCTTCGTTAACTTGTGCTCCCCATATTATTCTTGCTTCGTCGCTTATCCTCTCGTATATCTCCTTAACTACGCCTTCTGACTCTGATATGCTTATGTCTGTGCCCCCTGTTACATTTACTAAAGCTGCTTCTGCTCCACTTATATCTACATCTAATAGAGGGCTTTTTAATCCCTTGTGTACAGCTTCTTCAGCTCTTTCATCTCCTTCAGCTTCTCCTACACCAATCATTGCTACTCCACCGCCTTCCATTATTGTTCGGATATCGGCGAAATCTAAGTTAACTAGTCCTGGTTTTGTAATTAGCTCTGTTATTCCCTTAACTGCTCTCATTAGTACCTCATCTGCAACTTTGAAGGCCTTCTGAAGCGGTAATCTTGGAACGGTGTCTATCAATTTATCATTTGGGATCACTATCACGGTATCAGCTACATTTCTGAGTTTTTCTAATCCTGCTTCAGCATTTTCTTTTCTTACTTTTCCTTCAACACTGAACGGAAGAGTTACGACTGCTATAGTTAATGCACCGGTTTCCTTTGCTACTTCTGAAACTACTGGAGCTGCTCCTGTTCCAGTACCTCCGCCAAGTCCACATGTAACGAAAACCATGTCAGAGCCCTTTAAGGCCTGTTCTAGTTCTTTCTTGTTTTCCTCGGCTGCTTCTTGGCCTATTTTTGGTAAACTACCTGCTCCTAGTCCTTTTGTCCTGTTTTTACCAATCAATATCTTTTTGTGGGCATTAGTGTTAACTAAGTGCTGTGCATCAGTATTTAAAGCTATAAGCTCTGATCCTTTTATGCCTTCTTCCATCATTCTATTGATGGTGTTTGATCCGCCTCCACCGCATCCTACAACTCTGATGGTGGTTCCAAGCTCTTTAACTACTTCTTTGATTTCCTTGTCATCCTCCTCTTTTTCAGGACTTTGAATAGGTCTAACTCCTTCATTATCCATATTAGGTTTTTCTTCTTCTTCAGCCCTCTCGAGGGCGTCTTCAACAACAGATTTCATCATAATGTCCCCTTAATTTATTTTGATTCTATCTAATTGATCTGGAGGATTATTTAAATCAATCTTGTTCTTATTAATACTGTGTACCATCTCCGGCGTAATAGTATTTCCCCCTTTTTCAACTTTTTCCCCGTTTGCCAATCTACCGAATTCCCTTTCCTCCAATCCAAATGACTTGGCTTTCTCAGGATCAAATTTCTTGTTATAGATCTCTATCACAATTTTATCTTCCTTCTGAATTACCTCGAGATCAGAATCATCTTCGAGAATAGAAATACAGTCATCAACAAAACCAGTAGCTAAATTCAAGAAATCTTCAGAGGGAAATAACATTTCATTACTAAAGCTACCATTTTCTTTCTTAAAAACTAAGGCATTATTATCTTTTAAATTACTTATAAATTTATTTCTATCTGTATTCTGTACTTTATCTACAAATTCTTGGTTAAAACTGGTAGATGTAAAACTATCATAGTCTCTTCCACCATAAAAAACTGGCTCCAAATCGATATCACTGAAATCATATATCCTTTCTCTAATATCCATATTAAGCGGATCTAAATCCCTTATCTCACTTTCACTATATTTAGGTAAATCCAACTCCTCTAATTTCTCCCTTAGCTGCATATTCTTAACTTCATCATTTAAATGAATAAAACTGCATCCAGGAGTTTTATCAATAGCCTTAACGATAGAATCAGGTTCACTAAAAGAATAATCAGGGATAATATGCCCAAAAACTACATTAGTTTCAAGAGACAACCGCGTTTGCCTAGGAACATAATGACCTCCTCCTAAACTAACTCCAACGATCGGGTTCCTCGGCTTCAACGACAAAATCGTATTAGCAATAACCCTACCAGCTTCTTTATCCTTCCACTCTTCTTCTTCACTACCAATCTCAATGAAAAAACTAGGAGTATCAATATCTGTAGGACCATGATGAGTGGCCTCAAGAGTAACATCGTAATCCAATTCCCTGCCAAAATTTCTTAACTTAACTATAGCATCTTTCATCAAACGAGGAGCAGACATAGAAAAACTACAGCTCTCCCCTCCTAATTCAGCTTCCTCAGAAGGATTACCAGTAGAATGCAAACTCAAAATCCTCTTACCAGATTCACTACTATGCCTGGTAGGAAAAACAAAATAAGAAGCCCCAAAATCCTTAAACCTAGAATCCAAGTCATTATTTTCAACATGTAACTCATCAATAGACTTCAACCGAAAATTCTTAAAACTAAGAAAACTACCAAGCTCTTCACTTTCTCTTTCTCTCCAATCACACATCTCAACTAACCTATCTCTGATATTAAGGCTAGCCGGATCCTGCTTAGAAATAATTATTAATATTTTCTCACTTTCATTCTCCATGATAAACAAACCCCCTAAACAAACTCAGAAGACCACAAATAGGTACTAAATCCCTCCAATCACGGGACTAGGGAAGAAGATTCCTATGCACCCCCTCTTAAAAAAATTTTGGGTTTTCACCAGACTTTTCCCATAAACTTAGGTGATATCAGAACCTTTCGCTCTAAGAGAAAGCCCAGATCAAGGCACAATACCCAGATACTTACCTTAATATTATATTCACTCTCGTATTTCCTCCACATATTTCCATACTATCGCTCTTCTTTTACCCTAATGACGTGTAAAGCATACTAAACACCCTACAAAGTAATATAATATATAAGGATTCAGCCAATGATCTAGGACCTTAGTGGTTGAGAAGACCCCTCCCAAGATCTTTGATTTTGGTAAGGGAGTAGATCACTAATACTTTAGAGGGCAGGGAGGAAACCTACTCTCTCTTGCTAATTAAATAGATTTTTTTGTTATAAACCAATTAAGTTTTTCCACATAGACCAGTAAATACCACTTATCTAATTGAGAGGTTAGAAAAGTATTCTTCTTCATCAACTTAGAAGAAAGAAAAGATAAAATAAAAGAATTTTCAACTCAATCCTTGTTGATCTAGCTATAAAGAATCCTCGGTAAAAATTCGAAACTCAAATACATTTATTTTAACTTCTGTGCCAAGAAGTCTACTTTCTAAATCCCTGATTTAGGTAGGTAATGAGGTCACGCTTTTGTTTTAGTGCTTTTTCTTATGAAAGAAAACCGATTAAGGTAGTTTAGGAATATTTAACTTTATTTAGGGGTAGATAGGGGAAATCTAAAAGCATGTTATGCGCTTCTAATTTATTTTTCAGTCATTTTGTTTAGTTTTTTCTTTATTTCTGTAAGGTCATCGCTTAAGTCTTTAATGATATCTTCCTTTACTTTATCATGTGCTTTTTTTCCTTTTTCTGTAATTTTGTATATTTTAATCCTCTTATCAGCTTCTTTTTTTCCTTTTTTTATGTTACTCTTGTTTTCAAGTTTTCTTATTGCCGTACTTACAACTGTCTTACTGTACCCTGTTTCATCTACTATCTCCCCAAAATTTTTTTTGCCCGAATAAAGCGTATTTAAAATCATCCATTCACTACCAGTTAAATGTTCATGGTTACTCATGACTGTTGCTATCAGATCTTTCAGGTTCATAGTTCATTTTACCTTCCAAGCTACATTTCAAGATACATATAGAGGTAATGCCTTAACGTAACATTTTCTCCGTCCTAAAGGGCGGAGCTTCCATCCATTCACCCGTGTCATCTGGTTTCGGGGTACCGATGGAATTGGCATGAAGAGGAACGTCCTCTTCATAGCCATTGTTGACGGTTACCTACCTACCTCACCAGCTTTTTGCCAAAAGGCACAGAGGTTGGGTCAACGGTAGTGGCTTCTGAGCCCTGCCCTGCCACAGAGGACTCCTCGTTCACAGTAGAGGCTTGAAATTGTTCGGTGGAGGATTCAGTCCCTCACCGCCCTAACGCTCCCATCCAGCTTGGGAACTTGGAGCTTACCGTGAACCTGACAATAATACTATTGGTCTCTTACCTATAAAGTATTATGAATGAGAGAGTCCGTGTATCCCCGCCCTAAAGGGATGGGGACTATGCTGCTCTCTCAAACTATCATAAAAGTTAAAGTTTATTAATTGGAGATGTTTCTAAGCGCAATTAAAAAGCTATTTTATGGCGGTGCCATCTTTTCCGCCATGAATGGCGGGGCTCCTCTGAAGTTTTGAGTTTTGGGTTTTGAGGTTCCTGCTTCATATTGGCGGCTTCTTACCTATCATGAAACCAAAGATTTGGTAGGGAGTGGTTGGGTCCTTGCTAGGGGTTCTATTTCCTCAGCTTAGATCTTGTTTGCTAGGGGAAAGTTCAGAGGAGACTGGAGGGCTTTGTCACGGGAGCTTTCTGTTTATATTATGGTGGGAGGGTTCAGTCTTCGTTGGTTCTATACTGAGTGCTTTCATTTTTGGGTTTGGGGGCTTGGGTGAGGTTTTGTTCTAATGCTTGTTGTGGACCCGCAGGGTTAAGTTGGGTTGAGAGAGTTAAGAGTTGTGGTATTCACCTCTGTGTCCTAAATGGATTAGGTTTTTGTCTAACTATAAGTGTAAAAGGAGAAGTCCGTGTATCCCTAGCCTAAAGAAGGGGGTCTATGTTGCTCTCTTGCAAAACCCACAAAAGATAATAAAAATTGAAAATTTAAAGTTTTAGATAGGTTTTTGTTTTTCCTGTTTTGAGGGATAATGAAGGGTAAAAACAATATAGGGCATTGAAAATTTAAAGTTAGAGGTCATCATGATGGGTCTTGAGGATGAGTATAGGTTAGATTATTTGGAAGATCAAGGGTTTTTGAGGAAAAAGTGTGAGAGTTGTGGATATTATTTTTGGACTCTAGATGAGGGGAGGAAGACATGTGGTGATCCTCCTTGTGATGATTATGGGTTTATTGATGATCCTCCTATTGAGGATGAATTTGATTTATCTGGTATGAGAGAGTATTTTTTGAGGTTTTTTGAAGATAGAAGGCATGAAAGGGCTAAGAGAAGACCAGTGATAGCTCGGTGGCGTGATGATATTTTTTTAACTATAGCTTCTATAGCTGATTTTCAACCACATGTAACGAATGGGAATGTTCCTCCTCCATATAATCCATTGGTTATTTCTCAGCCCTGTATTAGATTGGATGATATAGATTCGGTGGGGAAGAGTGGGAGGCATCTAACTAGTTTTGAAATGATGGCTCATCATGCGTTTAACTTTGATGAAGATCATGTTTACTGGAAGGATAAGACGGTAGAGCTTTGTCAGGAGCTTTTAACTGATTTAGGGATTGATGAAAATGAAATTATTTATAAGGAAAATCCGTGGGCTGGAGGAGGAAATGCTGGTCCTGCTTTTGAGGTGCTTACGAAGGGATTAGAGCTTTCGACTCTTGTTTTTATGAATATGGTTCAGGATAAGAATGGTGAATATAATATAAAGGGTGAAAATTACTCGAAGATGGATTCGAAGATAGTAGATACAGGTTATGGGCTTGAAAGATTTGTTTGGGCTTCAAAAGGAACTCCAACAGTCTATGACGCGATTTATGGTGATGTAGTAGATGAAGTGATGGAATTAGCTGAATTAGAACATAAAATAGAAGAACCAGAGTATAGAGAGGTTTTATCTGAGCACGCTAAGTTATCTGGCTATATGGATGTTGATACCTCAACCGATTTACATAAGATCCGTAAAAAGGTCTCAGATCGTATGAACATGGATACTGATAAGTTAAGAGAGATGATGGAGCCCGTTGAAGATGCCTACGCAATTACAGATCATGCAAGAACTATTGCGCTAATGTTGGGAGATGGAATAGTACCATCTAATACTGAAGCTGGATATCTCGTTCGTTTAGTGATCAGAAAAGCGCTTAGGATGATGGATTCACTTGGAATTAATGCACCTTTATCAGAAATAGTTAATCTACACTTAGATAGAATGAAGGAAAGTTTCCCTGAATTTAAAGATAAAAAATCTAAGATCGATGAAATTACTGATTTAGAAGAGGATAGATTTAAAGAAACCCTAAGTAAAGGAAGAAAACTGGTTTCTAAAACTGCGAATCACTATAAAGATAATTCAGGAACTATTCCATTGGATTCGGTTGTAGATCTATACGATACGCATGGTATACCACCTGAAGTAACGAAAGAAGTTGCAAGTGAATATGGTGTGGAAACAGAATTACCGGATGATTTTTATGCAAGAGTGGCTAAAAAACACGAGTCACCGGAAAATGAAGATGAAGAAAAGACCGATGAAACGATTGAAAGACTTAAAGAACTACCAAATACAGATCTACTGTTTTACAAACAGCTAGAGGACTATAGTTTCGAATCAGTTGTCTTAGATGTAATTGAAGACAAAGTAATATTAGAACAGACCTTATTCTATCCGGAAGGAGGAGGCCAGCCATCGGACACAGGTAACCTAGATACAGGAGACAAGATATTGGATATTAAGGATGTAAAGAAAGTCAATGGGGTAATAGTTCATTATTTAGAGGAAACTGATGAAATTAAAAAAGGAGATGTAGTAACAGGTAATGTGGATGAAGAAAGAAGAAAGGCACATAAAAGACATCATACAGCAACTCATATAATATTAGAAGCATGTAGAAACATTTTAGGCGATCATATCTGGCAAGCTGGTTCTCAATTAAGTGAAGACGAAGCTAGATTAGATTTAACTCATTTTAAGTCAATTACAAGAGAAGAACTTTATGAAATTGAAAAAAGAGCAAACCAAGTAGTTATGGATAATAGGGAAGTTAAGGAAAGATGGATGAATCGGAACGATGCAGAAGAAGAGTATGGGTTTGTATTATACCAAGGAGGAGCTCCAGAATCAAAGGAAATAAGAGTTATTGAAGTCGAAAATTGGAGCGTTCAGGCATGTGGGGGGACTCATTGCGCTTCAACAGGAGATGTTGGTCCAATAAAAATAACTGGAACTGAAAGCGTAAAGGATGGAGTAATTCGATTAAAATACACTGCAGGTACTGCAGCAATTGAAAGCATACAAGAAAGAGATAAAATGATAAGAAAGGCATCAGAAACCTTTTCGGTTCCGCCTCAAGAGTTGCCTGAAACCTCGGAAAGATTTTTTGAGGAATGGAAGGATAGAGGAAAGAAAATCTCCGACCTAAAGGATAAAATAGCTTTAATGAGAGAAAAAAATATTTTAAGAGAATCAAATGAATTAAACGGATTCAGAGTCTACAATGAGATTTTAGATGACTCAGATATGGAAGGCTTGAGAAAAACGGCAAATCAGCTAAAAGAAGAAGACATAATAGGTTTACTGGTTAGTGGCAGAGGGGAGATAATAGTCTCGGTAGGAGATAAAGCAATTAGAGAAGGTATAAATGCAAATCAAATTATTAAAGAAATAACTAAGGAGATCGGTGGTGGCGGCGGAGGAGATAAGTCACTAGCTCAGGGTAAGATTCCAGCGGAAAAAAAGAAAAAAGCAGTTTTGGGTTTTTCCGATTTAGTTAGCGAATCACTAAACTCCAGTGACCAAAAATGAACTAAATCAATTAAAGCAAACCAAGATCCTTTAATTCCTGTTTTACTTTTTTAACTCCTTTTTCACAGTCTTCAGGTCTCTTACCACCAGTACAGACTATTTTTCCACTACCAAAAAGTAATAACACTACATTCGGTTCATCAAGCCTGTAAACGAGTCCTGGGAATTGTTCCGGTTCATATTCTACGCTTTCTAATCCAAAACCAATAGCAATGGAATTTAGATTTAGTGGATGATCTAGATCTGCAGAAGCCACTATGTTTTGAACAACAGTTTTGGGTTTTTCTTTTATCTCTATACCTGCTTCCCGAAGTTTATTGATGACCTTGTCTACTGCAACCTCGACATCATCGACATTTTTTGCTCCAGTACAGACTAGTTTACCTGAGGAAAATATTAATGCAGCAGTTTTAGGCTCAGTTAACCTATAAACAACTCCTGGAAACTTCTCCTGGTTATATTCAGCATCTTCAAACCTTTCATATATCTCTTCTAGATCTAACTCTTGATCAAAGGAAGCCGATGCAACAACATTTTCAATCTTAATCTCTGGATCCATAAATATCACTCTTTTATAAGTCATTTAAAAGTGGAGGTTTATAAAGATTCGCCGACCCCAGTTCACATATTGGATAAAAAAAGAAAAATTAACATTGTTTACATGCATTTTTATATTAAAATATTAAATAACTCAGAAAATAAAGAAAATGGATAGCATTAAATAAGATTGATTTTCACAAACTGTGAAGTGACCCCTGCCTAACCTCACATCTGTTCGGTGAGGAAGAGGGCTTCCATGTAAGCCTTATCCTAAATGGAGTTTGTTTTCCACGGTGCTTGTCTCATTCACACCGTCAATAGGGAACTATTGCTTTGAGGAAGAATTGGATTAGGCAACTACGCCATATATTAGCTACACAATAGCTCCTCTTATTCACTCTGGTTGCTCCACACCTACCACTAGACTCCCTACTCCCAAGCTGTTTCGGGCTTACCTATCTATTCCAATACTTACTTACTTACCTAATACACCTATTCGATGTAGAGTCTGAGGATTTAGCCATTGCCTTAAGGGCATGGGATTGCTTTTTGTTTGAAGGCAGACAAACCAACCAACTGCCATTAACGCAATATTAGTTTTTTATTTTAAAAAACATCGGATTCATCCCCTATCTATCAAAGAAAGGAAGAGGGTCTTCTCCGATGAATAGATAAACCATAAATAAGAGATGAAACAAATAAGATAAATAGTATTCAAAGAGACAAAATAAATCAATAATCAAACTATTAGAAACAAGTTCTAATAAATATCATAGGCCTAAGGGAGTATAGAAAGTGTATGTAAGTCAATTAAAGATAAGAAAGAAAAAAATAATTTCATTTGGTAAGTGAAATAGCGATAGACAGAAAAATCAAGTAAGTGATTGAAAACTAGGATCAAATTCGTTTCTGGAAAAGGCCAACTAATGGGTTTCTCAAAGATACCTGAGATCTAGGATAAAATAAATAAATATGTATTTTTTGTGGGAGAGTGGAATAATAAAGTTGAACCTGGCTTCAAGGTTTTCTGAATTCTTGGGATCGATAACGCGGGGAGCATTGGATGGTACTTTATCTACTTTGGGTATTGTGATAGGGGCATATGATGCTCCATCTTCTATTATTATAGCTGCTGGCTTGAGCGGGGGTATGGCTAATGGTCTTTCAAATATATTTGCTGCTGTGTCAGCTGAAAAGTCTGAGATGCTGAAGGATCTGAGAGATATTAAGGATGCAATGCTTAGAGAGGATCTGGAAAATACTCTTTTGCATAGAATGGCAGATAAGAAGGTTAAAAAGAAAGGTGTTATGGATGGAATAGCAACTGTATTAGGGGCTGTTATTCCAGTTATACCCTATTTTTTCTTACCTTCGGATATTGCTGTTTACTTTGCAATAGGGTTTACTTCTCTTTTGGCTTTTATCTTAGGGTCTATTTCAGCTAAGGTTTCGGGTAGAAATATACTTATATTAGGAATAAAAATGGCTTTTTTCGCTATAGTAGTTGCTATTGTCTGTACACTGGTTCAAAGAGGAATTAGATCCTCTTTTGTCTTAATAAAACCAGCGTTAGGTTTATGTATTTAAAAGCCTAAATTATCTTGAAATTTTTATATAGTTTTTTTTACAACAACAACTTACTGTATATAATCTTAATCTATATGTGATAAAAGATGACTGAGGAAGGGACCTTCGGTGGATTAGAGTTTGAGACCACCGAAGAAATAGAAGTACCTGATAAACTAATTGATCAGGTTATTGGCCAAGATCAAGCTGTTGAAGTAGTTAAGAAAGCTGCTAAACAGAGAAGACATGTGATAATGCTTGGTCCACCGGGAACTGGTAAATCAATGCTAGCTAAGGCTATGTCAGAGCTCTTACCTAGTGAAGAGTTACAGGATGTGCTTGTCTACCCTAATCCAGAGGATGAAAATAACCCAGATGTGAGGGTTGTTCCGGCTGGTAAAGGTAAACAGATAGTTGATAGACATAAGGAAGAGGCTGAAAGAAGATCAAAAACTAGGAACGCCGTTTTACTGTTAATTATATTGGCTATATTAGGATTTGGAGTTGTTTCTTATTTCCAGACTCAAGAGACTTCAGGGCTTTTTCTATCAGTAATAGCTGCTGCAGTAATTTTCTTTGCTTCTAAGTATGTTGGTCCTCAAGACGAAAAACAGACGCCAAAGTTACTGATTAATAATCAACAAAAGGAAACGGCACCATTTATAGATGCAACAGGATCTCATTCTGGAGCACTATTAGGTGATGTAAGACACGATCCATTCCAATCAGGGGGCCTAGGGACTCCAGCACACGAAAGAGTCGAAGCAGGTGCAATACATAAAGCCAATAAGGGAGTTCTTTTCATAGATGAGATAAACACGTTAAGGATTGAGAGCCAACAGCAACTTTTATCCGCGATGCAAGAGGGTAAATTTTCAATTAAAGGACAGTCGGAAAGAAGCAGCGGTGCTATGGTCAATACAAAACCCGTTCCAACAGACTTTGTTATGGTCGCAGCTGGTAACCTAGATGCACTTAAGGGAATGCACCCTGCATTAAGGTCAAGGATCCGGGGATACGGCTACGAAGTCTACATGAATGATACAATGGAGGACACTCCAGAAAATAGAAGAAAACTAGTAAGAGTAACAGCTCAAGAGGTAGAAAAAGATGGAAAAATCCCTCATTTTAATCGAGAGGCAGTTGGAGAAGTAATACTTGAAGCAAATCGAAGATCAGGTAGTAAAGATAAATTAACATTAAAAATTAGAGAACTTGGAGGCCTTATCAGAGTGGCGGGAGATGTAGCAAGGGCGAGAGGAAAAGATCTTGTCGAAAAAGAAGATATAATAGAAGCTAAAAGAGTTTCAAGAACCCTTGAGCAACAGGTTGCAGACAAATACATAGAAAAGAGAAAAGAATACCGCATGTTTGAAAGCGAAGGCGAAAGCGTAGGAAGAGTGAACGGATTAGCCGTAATGGGAGACGATTCAGGTATAGTTCTTCCAATAGTCGCGGAAGTAACACCAGCACAATCAAAAGAAGAGGGACAGGTAATAGCAACAGGTAAACTACAGGAAATAGCTCAAGAGGCCGTTCAAAATGTCTCAGCAATAATTAAAAAATACAGCGGCCAAGACATGTCAGATCACGATGTACACATCCAGTTCGTAGGTACCTATGAAGGAGTAGAAGGAGATTCAGCTTCAATCAGCGTTGCAACCTCTGTAATTAGTGCTTTAGAGAATATACCAATCAAACAGGACCTAGCTATGACAGGTTCACTAAGCGTAAGAGGAGAAGTACTACCAGTAGGAGGAGTAACTTCAAAGATAGAAGCAGCAGCAGAAGCTGGACTCAATAAAGTACTTATCCCTAGAGCAAACAAAGACGACGTACTTATAGAAGACAAATACAAAGACAAAATAGAAATAATACCCGTTGGAAATATAAGAGAAGTCCTGGAAGTAGCATTAAAAGGAAAACACAAAGAAGGTTTCCTCGAAAACCTAAGAGAAATGGCATTTGGAGCAAAAGACAGCGTAACCTCAATGTCAATCTCAAAGTCAAAAGACAACCCATCACCAAACTAAAAGAGTTGAACATAAATGACTGATTTCTATGAGATAATAGAAGTAAATAGTGATGGGAATACAATAACTCTAGAAGATGGAGAAGTAGATGAGGTAACATCAACAAGCGTAGATGGCTTCTATGCAAGAGCACTTGTAAACCAAAGATGGGGTTTTGCCTCAACAACCTCTATGAATAAAGAAGAAACACTTAAAAGAGCTAAAAAATCAGCAAGACAAAATAACTCAAATGAAAAACAACAACTAGCAGAAACCAAAAAATTAAACAAAGAAATAAACCTAAAACCTAATAAAAACCCAAAAGAAATCCCTATTTCTGAAAAAATAGATTTATTGAAAGACTGCTACAATAAAGCAAACCAAAAAAAGATAAAAAGCACCAAATTCCAATACAGTGATCAACAACTGGTTTTTAACTACGAAAACTCTGAAGGCTCACTTGGCAGATACAAATTAAATAGAACCGGACTAAGCGGAAAAGCTATAGCAAAAGAAGGAAACGAGATACAAACAGCAAGCACCAGGGTCTATGGCACTAAAGGCTTCGAAATATTCAAAGAAAACGATATCTATGATAAATCCAAACAGATGGGAGAAAAAGCAATAGACCTCTTAGACGCAAAGAGACCTCCTTCAGGAAAGATGCCCGCTATTATGGGCCCAGAACTAGCAGGAGTCTTCGTGCACGAAGCAGTAGGACACGCAACAGAAGGAGACATAGTTTCTAAAGACAACTCAATACTAAAAGGAAAAGTAGGAGAAAAAATAGGGAACGAAAAGGTAAATATAAAAGATAATCCTTCTCTAAAGGGCAAATACGGTAGCATACCATTTGACTGGGAGGGTATCAGAGCTCAAGAAACTAAATTAGTTGAAAGTGGAAAACTCTTAGGATACTTGAACTCTAGAGAAACCGCAAAAACCAATGAAGGCCGGGTCACTCCTAATTCTAGAAGCGAATCTTTTTCTTCAACACCTCAAGTAAGAATGACTAACACATACCTAGAAGAAGGAAACTGGTCTCTAGAAGAAATGATCGAGGAAATACAAGAAGGAATACTCCTAACAGGATCCAGAGGAGGACAGGTTTCTACTGGAGAAGGAACCTTCCAGTTCAACGCCGAAGATGGATATTTAATCAAGGATGGCGAGAAAAAAGACCAAGTGAAAGATGTTTCTCTATCAGGTAAAACGCTAGAAGTATTGAAAAACATCAAGGGCCTAGGAAAAGAAAAAGAGTTCTCTCCAGGTCGATGTGGAAAAGGAGGGCAACTGGTTCCAGTTTCAGATGGAGCTCCATACACATATGTAGAAGATCTATTGGTTGGAGGTGGATCCGATTTTTGAACCAAAAAACATTCTAGATAATTGCCTAAAAAAAGGAGCAGATCAAGCAGAAGTATACTACAAGAAAACTCAAGGAATGGAAACTGAAATAGAAAAAGACGACATTAAATACAATAAGTTCACACAAAACGAAGGAGTGGGCATTAGAGTAATAAAAAACCAGAAAGTAGGTTTCTCAAGCACATCTAATTCTTCAAAAGTAGAAGAAAGGATAAATGATGCAATAAATTTCACTAGATCAAGTAACATAGAAATGAAAAACCTACCGGAACCCGGAGAATATCCGGAAGTCAAAGGAATCTATGATACTGACCTAACTAAGTTAGAGCCACAAGATCTTATTAAATCCTCCAAAGAGATGATAAATGCATCTAAAACGAAGAACACCTTTCCAGCATCAGGATCCGTTTCAACAATGGAATCAGAAACTAAGATAATTAACTCGAACGGAATAGACATCAGCGAAAAAGAAACAATGTACTCAGCCAACATAGAGGTTATATCTAAATCAACGAAAGAACAAGGATCAGCATACGAGTTTGAAGCATCCAGACAAAAAGACATTGACTTCAAAGATATAGGAGAAAAGGCTGCATACTATGCAGAAAACTCACTAGGAAAAAAATCAATGAAAGGAGGAGAAAAAGAAATCATACTAGGGCCTCTAGCTTTCGCATCAATACTTAAATACACATTAGTACCCTCCTTAAGTGCAGAAGAAGTACAAAGAGGACGATCAAAAGCCCAAGAATTAATGAATAAAAAAATAGCCCCAGAATACTACGAAATGATAGATGATCAAACAATGGAAGAAGGATTAAACTCCAAAAAATCAGACGATGAAGGCATACCATCCAGAAAAAATGAAATAGTAAAAGACGGCGTCCTAAAAAACCTATTTTACGACCAAAAAACTGCTCTAAGAGAAAACAAAAAAAGTACATCAAACGCTACACGAAATGGATACGGAAACCTACCTCAGATATCACCCCGAAACCTCAAAATAAAACCGGTAATGAAAAAAGAAGAACTAATCGAAGAAGACATACTCTACATTCGATCTATACTAGGAGCACACACAGCAAACCCAGTTTCAGGAGATTTCTCAGTAGGAATAAAAAACGCCTACCGATTAAAAAATAAAGAAATAACTGAACCAATCTCAGATATAATGATATCAGGAAACATATTCCAACTACTAAAAAATATCAAAGGAATAGGAGAAAAAACCAGAAAAGTCAGAAACATAATAACACCACCGATAAAAACCAAACTAAATATATCAAGTTCCTAAGCAATACAAAAAAAGATAAGATAACACAAAGAAAAAAACATTTAAAACGAATAAAATGCTAATTAACGAACTTAAATCCATATATCCGTGAAGGAAAAATCTTAACCAACAAAAAAATAAGAACCTATTACTAGAATAAATAAAATGAATATAACCTAGATTAGTCACTGAATAGGTCAACTACCCCTCCTTAATCAGAGATTTTAGAAAGGGGTCTTCTCAACCACTAAGATAAAAAACTTAATGAAATTTTATATTGTAAAATAAATGCTTATATATAGATTCTACAAAAACTATGTATTCTATACCTTCATGTGATAAGAATGAAGAACTTAGACCACTATTATGATATACTCAAAAATGAAAAGAACCCCAATTACCTAGAAACAAAAAATAAGAAAGTAGAAGCAGATCTAGAGGCTGATTTAGATACTCTCTGGAAGTATCACGAGAATAAAGAACCTGGATCAACTTCATTACTAGATCTAAAGGCGAGAATAGCGGAAAAGGTTATAGAAAATTGTCAATTATGCGAAAACAGATGTGGAGTAAATAGGGGAGAAAAACAAAAAGGTCTCTGTGATACAACAGCTGTATCCAGATTTTCTTCAGATTTCTTACATCGTGGAGAAGAACCTGAATTAGTTCCATCTTATACAATATTTTTCACAGGATGCACGTTTGACTGTGTTTACTGCCAAAATTGGGAGATATCACAGAAAAAAAGAAAGGGGGATCCAGTTCATCCCGAAAAAATGGCTAAAAAAATAGTAAGAAAAAAATTAGAGGGAGCTAAAAATGTAAACTTTGTTGGAGGAGACCCACTTCCTAACCTACCTATTATACTAAAAACACTTAGCAAATTCGAAGCGGAAATACCCATAATCTGGAATTCAAACATGTATATGACGAAGCAATCGATGAAATTACTTAACGGGGTAGTAGACCTTTATCTAGCTGACTTCCGATATGGAAACGATGAGTGCGCTAAAAAACTTTCCAGTATAGATAACTATTTCGAGACATTAAAAAGTAATCTAAAAGAATCAAAAAAACAAGCAGATATATTATTGAGACACCTGGTTTTACCAAATCACCTAGAATGCTGTACTCAGCCAATAGCAGAATGGTGTGCACAGGAATTAGGAAAAGATGTGAGATTTAATCTAATGTTCCAATATAGGCCAGAATACAAAGCAAAGAGCTATCCAGAGATCGATAGAAGGCTAACTAACCAAGAAAAGGACAGGGCTACTAAGATAATTGAAGAAGAAGGACTAGAAAACCTAGTTTAAAGCAAGCTTTTTGATATCTATTAGATCCTTAAATTTTGGTTTTTCTTAATTTAACGATTTCTATGGTCTTTCTTCAACTAGATATTAGGTAGATAAGAGGGTTTTTATTTTTTGGCCAGCAAAATAAATGTAGTATCCCATTAACTTTTTTTGTAACTAAAAATAACTTAGAAATGGAAATGGAAAAAATCTCTGTAGGGATAGACGAAGTAGGTGTAGGAGAAGTTGTAGGCCCTCTTGTTATAGGATATGTAAAAGCTGATTCATCCCAGCTAAAAGATATAAAATCCTTAGATCTTAGGGATCCCAAGAAACTCAATAAAACCAAGATAAGTAAAGATTATAGTAAGATATCGCGATATGTCGAAACAGGCGTTATAGTTATCTCTCCTTCAGAACTGGAGAGTTTAACAAAAAAAGGAAAAACACCGCAAAATATCCAAGACGAAGCAATTATTTCTTTATTAAACTCTGTATCTCCTTCTTTCCTTTATCTAGATTGCTACTATCCTCGGGCAAAGATGCTGAAAAGAAAGATAAGAGAAGGACTTAATGGGCAGAGCAAGGAAATAAAGCTGAATGTAGCTCACGAAGCAGAAAAAAAATGGAATATAGTTTGCGCTGCTGCGATCGTTGCTAAGTACTATCAACAAAGAGAACTAGACAGGCTTAGAAACATTCACGGAGATGTATTTGGAAGCGGTAACGGTAGTGACAAGGAAACTAGGAAATTTTTAAATAAGTTTAAAGAAAAAGAACTACCTTATTTCGTTAGAAAAGGAAACCTAGAGAAAAATTATCAAAATAGTTGAGAAGACCTCTTCCTAATTCTTGATTAGGTAGGGGTTATCTCATGGACAGTAGATTTCTCCATCGTTAAGATAAAAATCAATCTTTTTTCCTTCTAGGTTACTTTCTCCTTTTCGTAAAATAGCTCTCCGGAATCTCTTTCCTTCTTTTTTTACCTCAACTACATATCTAGAGAGATCTAATAGCATCTTACCGCCTCTAATATTCTTTTCTCCACTTATATCATCTTCGTAAACCCTATTTGTGATCAAAATTGAGAAACCATATCTTCTGCCTAACCCTATTAGATAGGCCAATTGCTTAGACAACAGTTTTTTTAAAGTTATTGCTCTTTCAACATCACCTAAGGCGCTGTAGAAATCAGTGGGGGAATCAATAATAACTAAGTTAATACTTTCTAAATCTGAAACTTCAGCAACCTTTTTAATAGCTGATTTATGTTCATCGAAATTTTTAGGCTCTGAAACCAGTAACCTAGGAGCTAAATCACTAGCATCTTCTCCAGCAAACTGCTTAAAACGCGTAGTAGGAAACTTTCCTGTAGCGATATAGATACATCTATTATCATCCTTTAAGCAATTTACAGCTGCTTGAATACATAAAATAGACTTATCTATGTCTTTTTTTCCAAATAACTGGGTTATATCCCCGGGACCACATTTCTCTATTAATTGATCTAATTCACTGCACCCAAAGGATAAATTCAACTAAACTCCTCTCTTGCCTTTTCTTCAACTAATTTTTTCACTTTTCTAAGAGACACATCACTATCCTGGGCGATTTTTTTGCAGTCATCGTATTCTGCCGAGATATCAAATAACTCACCATCTTTGAAGTAACCTAATTTGACCTTGACCTCTGAGTTAAATATCTCTATTTCTTTAATTTCTCTCTTAGCTATTAATCGATGTCTAACAGAAGAAATCATGACTCCAAGAGTTCCTAGCTCATTGCATAGGGTCTTTGAAATTGAATGGATTTTATCCCTGCCACAGATAACTCTAATCAAGTTACCTGTTCTACCTTTCTTCATTGTTGTAGGAACTACGCTTACATCGTGAGCTCCTTCTTCCATTAGTTTATCAATACTGTATCCTATAACTTCTCCGTCAACATCATCGACAACAACTTCAATCAATCCAACTCTCTCCTCGATAAGATCTAATTCAGCCTCACCTAGATAAACAGTAAGTGTGTTTGAGATATCCCCAAGATCCCTATCCCCTTTTCCTCTTCCTACTCTATCGGAGATGAACAATGGTATCTCGCTAACTGATTTGTCTACAAAATTAGAAAGAATAGCTGCTCCAGTTGGAGTTAATAATTCTCCCTCTATTTTGTTTTGGAACCACTGTAATTTACTAGAATTCAAGATTTCCTGGACAGCTGGAGCAGGAACATTAAAAGAACCGTGACTAATCTTAATTAAGCCCTTACCGACATCTATAGGAGTGCAGTAAACCTTTTTTTTGTCTAAATCTAAGTTATAATAGGCTTTACATGCTCCAACTACATCTGCAATCGCATCTAATTGACCTACTTCATGGAATCCATGTGTTTCTCCATGAACATTTTCTTCTGCCCTATTAATAGAACTAAAAACTTCTTTAGATAACGATATTATCTCTTTACTTAAATTTGAATTGTCTAATATGTCTATGATCTCCTTGTGGCTCATATGTTTTTCTTCTCTAGAGATTACATCAATTGAGTGAACATTGATAGAGTTTTCGGAAACTTTGCCTGATTTTATTTCGACTTCTCCAAATTTCTCTGTTGCCTTATTCATCGATTCTAGAACTTTTTCTTCACTTGCTCCAGCATCTATTAAAGCTGAGATGATCATATCCCCAGCTGCACCTGTTTTTGGATCAAAAACGGCAACATCCATAATTAAAACACACCAAGCAAAGAGTAAATTGATTCTTTTAAGGTAAAATAATTATTTCTTTGGGATGTGGAGGTTTTCCTCGGGTTTTTTTGAAATAAGTAATATTTACGGGAAAGGTTAATGTTTTAATTACTCTTAATTTACTATTGTTTATGGTTGAATTACAGTTAAGGGTAGAAAAAGCCTACCCAAGTGATAATGGAAAGGGAACAGCTAGGCTGGATCCTGATACCCTAGTAGAATTGCAAGTTTCTCCTGGAGATTATGTTGAACTAGAAGGAGATGACTTAACCCTGGCCAAGGTCTGGAGAGCAGATAGTAAGGACTGGGGGAAAGGAATAGTTAGAATAGATGGATTTACTAGGAGAAACGCGGAAGTAAATATTGGAGAAAATATTACTATTAGAAAAACAGAGGTCAAGGAAGCTGAAAAAGTTGTTTTAGCTCCTCCAAAAAAGAAAAAATCAATTAAGATAAAGGGAGACTTGAAAAATTACTTTAGAAGACAGTTATTGAATAGAGTTTTCCGTGAAGAGGATATTGTACCGATAAAAGCCCCAATGAATAAATCCTTCTTCAACGAATCTGGTAACCTTATGCCTCTGGTAGCTGTCTCAGCTGAACCATCTGGAGAGAACTTGGAAATAACGGAAGATACAGAGATAGAATTACGGAAAGAACCATTAAAAGAATTCCAAGATCTAACGCAAACGGGAGTAACCTACGAGGATGTAGGAGGACTTAAAAAAGAAGTCCAGAAAGTTAGAGAGATGATCGAGCTTCCATTAAGACATCCAGAGGTATTTAAGAGACTAGGAATAGAGCCACCTAAAGGAGTTTTATTACATGGTCCTCCAGGTACTGGAAAGACTTTAATAGCTAAAGCAGTGGCCAATGAGAGTGAAGCGAACTTCATTTCAATAAATGGCCCTGAAATAATGAGCAAATACTATGGAGAGAGCGAACAGCAGCTAAGAGAGTACTTTAAGGATGCCTCAGAGGACTCTCCATCAATAATATTCATAGATGAACTGGATTCAATAGCACCTAAAAGAGAAGAGGTTGGAGGAGAAGTAGAAAGACGAGTCGTAGCCCAGTTACTTTCCCTAATGGATGGTCTGGAAGAAAGAGGAGAAGTAGTGGTAATAGGAGCAACAAATAGAATAAATGCAGTTGATCCTGCACTAAGAAGACCAGGTAGATTTGATAGAGAAATAGAAATAGGAGTTCCTGATAGAAACGGAAGAAAAGAGATACTACAGATACATACTAGAGGAATGCCCTTGGCAGAGGGAACTGATTTAGAAGGCTATGCAGATCTAACTCATGGATATGTGGGAGCAGATATAGAAGCATTATCTAAGGAAGCAGCAATGAAGGCTCTAAGACGATATATACCTGAAATTAACTTAGAAGAAGAATCAGTTCCGCAAGAAGTACTTGAAAAGATGGAAGTAAGCCATAATGACTTCAAGGAAGCAATAAGAGAAATAGAGCCATCTACATTAAGAGAAGTATTACTTGAAGTTCCTGACGCAACATGGAGTGATGTAGGAGGACTAAGCAAAGCAAAACGAGAAATAAAGGAAGCTATCGAATGGCCGCTAAAGAAACCAGAGGCATTTGATAGAATGGGTGTTAAATCTCCGAAAGGCTTACTCTTGTTTGGAGCACCAGGAACAGGTAAAACACTTATAGCTAGAGCAGTTGCAAATGAAAGCGACGCAAACTTCATCTCGGTAAAGGGACCAGAACTTTTGAGCAAATGGGTAGGAGAATCTGAAAAAGGAGTCAGAAAGGTATTTAGCAAGGCCCGACAAACAGCTCCAACAATAATATTCTTCGATGAAATAGATTCACTAGCACCTAAAAGAGCTACTGAAGGAAGACAGGTTACTGAAAGAGTATTAAATCAAATACTCACGGAAATGGATGGTATAGAGTCACTGGAAGACATAGTAGTTATAGGAGCAACTAACCGACCTGATATAGTAGATCCAGCACTATTAAGACCAGGAAGATTTGATAGAAGAGTATACATCCCAATACCAGACCAAAAAGCCAGAGAAAAGATATTGGATATACACACAAGAGACATGCCGCTAGCAAGCGATGTTGACTTAAGAGAACTAGCATTAAACCTTGAAGGTTATGTAGGCTCCGATATAGAAGCATTGTGCCGAGAAGCTGCGATATTTGCCTTAAGAAAAAACCCAGATGCCAAAGAAGTAAAAAGAAGACATTTCAAAGAGGCAATGAAAGAAGTTTACCCAACAGCCGATACCGAGACGAAAAAATATTATGAACAAATGGAAGAAAAACTAAAGGGCAGCCCTGATACAAGAGGGGAAGAAAATATAGTAGGATATCGTTGAGGTAAAAATATGGTGGAAATACCCGCAACAAAGTTATCGGATAAAAAAATAGTGACATCAGATGGAGATGAATTAGGAACAATATATAATATAACCGCAGATTTAAGAACAGGACAACTCAAAAACCTAGTCGTGGATCCAAATGAAAATGTTGATACTTCAGAGATGAAGATGGAAGAAGGATACTGTATGATTCCATTTAAGACAGTTCAAGCAATTAAAGACATGGTAGTAGTTGATTTATCCTAATGAGGAAAAGAGGATTATCTACCTAGGTAAAGTCTTTCACCCAAGTTCTCAGGTAATCCCACTTCTTTTATTTTCGAATTAACCATATCTATGTCATATTCAACTCTATGCATAGATAACTCATTTTCTTTAGTGTCGAATGTGGCGAATGAAGCTCTGTGATCACCATCTCTAGGTTGGCCAACAGACCCTGGATTAACTATTCTACCATTTTCAAATTCTTTATCCATAGGAATATGTGTATGACCTAAAACAAGTAAATCGGCACCTACTTCATCGATCATTCCTTTTAGCTTTAAATGAGGGGTGCTTGGCATAACATATTCTCTGATAGAATGAGGGCTTCCATGGGTTACGTAGATCTTGAATCCATCTAGATCTACCTTACGAAAGTTGGGTAGTTCCTTGATGTATTCTTTCTCTTTTTCGCCTAGGTTACTTAAGGTCCAGTTAATAGCCTCCGCGGCAACTGGATTAAACCAAGAGGTATCATTGCTTAGAAGAGCGTTATCGTGGTTTCCTAAGACGCAACTAACCTCTCTTTCCTTCAGTTTTCTAACCACTTTGTTTGGAAATGGATTGTAACCTACTACATCTCCAGCACAAAATATATCAATATCACGGTCAATTTTTTCAAGTACGGCCTCTAAAGCAGGGTAGTTTCCGTGTATATCAGAGATTAGGGCAATCTTCATATAGAATGAATGAGTTTAAATTAACATATTTAGTTTGGTGATAAGTTTTGAGAAGGAGTATGTTTTTTCTTCCATTAGCGCTTCCACTGTTATTAATCTTCTTCGTTATACCTTTTTTAATGGCCTACTTGGTTTTATCTGTGGGAAGTATCCTTGGCTTTTCACCTTTTATGACATTACTTATATACATGTTGATATTAATTGGTAGCGCCGTCAATATACCAATATTTAAATTAGAGAAAAAAGAAACAGTTGCAATGCCTGAAAGAGACGTTTTTGGTTTTAAGTTCCCTGATCAGTTATTTAGGGAAAGTAAGTATATAACTGTTAGTCTTAATCTAGGTGGAGCAATTATTCCTACTTTACTGTCATTTTACCTGCTTTTGACAATTCCCATAGAAGAGATCTATGCAACAATGGTTGCAACATTAATAGTGGTGTTTGTTTCAAAGAAGGGAGCAAGATTAGTAGAAGGAGCAGGAATATCAATGCCAATGATCATTCCTCCACTCACAGCAGTCTTAGCTTCAATGTTTTCCCTGATTCTATTTAACCTACCATTTATTAACTTAGCTAAAATCTCTTTCTTTTCAGGCGTACTAGGAGTCCTAATAGGAGCAGACATACTAAATCTAAACAAAATAAAGAAACTAAGAGTTTCAATGATAAGTATAGGGGGAGCAGGAACCTTTGATGGAATATTCCTAACCGGGGTGTTTTCAGTTATCTTCTCAGCTCTATTTATTTAAAAAAAATAATCAATAGCCTCAATTACAGCTTCTCCAAACTCAGATCTACATACATGATCCGCAGCTTTTTTCAATTGACTAGGAGAGTTATTTACAGCTACACCCACTCCAGCAACTTTGAGCAACTCAATGTCATTCATTGAGTCACCTACCGCAATAAAGTCGCTAACATCGAGATCCATTAAACTAGCAGCCTTAACCAATCCCTTTCCTTTACTAACATCCTTACATTTAATGTGCACGGCAAATCCTGTATCAACTAACTCGACATCAAAGTCACTAATTAATCTTCTTGCTTTTTCGATATCTAATTCTTTTCCAAGAGCTATTTCAGTTTTTCTATCGTCATTAAACCTATTAATCTCTATTTCTTCTCTTAAAAACCTAAATGCACGATTACATTCTCTTTTGTCTCCTAGAACATGTTTTTCACCATCTTTGACCTCTACTATTCCTCCGTTTTCTGCAACCACTGGTTCATTTGTTCCGATCATAGTGGAAACTGACCGAGCGAAACAAGTTATGTTTCCCGTTGCGAGAACCACTCTAACTCCCTTGTCCATGATCCTCCGGATCTCTCTAACTGCATCTAGATTAATCTTTCTCTCTTCGTCCGTTAAAGTACCATCTATGTCAACTGCAATAGCTTTCATTTTATCTCTAAAACAAAAATAGCCCACTTATCTAGATCACACAAAGTGATATCTTTCCTCTCCGTAAAGGAAGAGGTCTTAGGGGGTTTTGAGTTAAGATAAAAGATTTTGTTTTTGTATTGATTAAGCGTCTCTAATTCCTTCTTTGTTGATTGTGAAGACTCCTTCTCCTTCTGGCAGACATGGTGAGTCAACTAATCTTGCTATTCTTTTTTCGCCCTTTGATTTTCTAAGGTAGAGGCGGAATGTTGCCATGTGGCCTAGGATGTTGCCACCAATTGGTCTTGTTGGATCACCAAAGAAAGCATCAGGGTTGCTTTGAACTTGATTAGTAACTAATGCTGCGGCATTAAATAAATTAGTGAACTTGATAGCTTCATGTAGGTGTTTATTTAATTTTTGTTGTCTTTCGGCTAAGGCTCCTCTGCCTACATATTCTGCTCTAAAATGAGAGGTTAAGGAATCTATTACGAGTAATTTAACTTGTTTTCCTTCTTCTTCTTCTTCCTGTTCCTTTGCTAGTTCTTGTGCCTTTTCTACTAATAGCATCTGGTGGTTCGAGTTATAAGCTCTAGCAACAAATATGTTGTCTAAGGCTTCTTCTTCATCTATCCCTACTCCTTCAGCCATTTGTTTTATTCTTTCAGGCCTAAATGAGTTTTCAGTATCTATGTAAATTGCAGAGGAATCTAGTCCTCCTTCTTCTTCTGGTAATTGAACATTAACAGCTAGTTGGTGAGCTATCTGTGTCTTACCGGATCCGTACTCCCCGTATAGTTCTGTTATAGTCTGGGTTTCAATTCCTCCGTCTAATAGTTCGTCGAATTCTTCTCCTCCGGTTGGTATCTTGCTGACATTTTTTCTTCTTTCCAGTAATTTGTTTCCGGTTTCAAATCCACCTACTTCAGCTTCTTCTCTGGCTGCGTTAATTATCTTGGATGCATTTTTGTCTCCTATATCTGTGCTTGCTGCTAGTTCGGATGGAGTTGCAACTGCTATAGCTTCTAGTGAGTCAAATTCACTGTCTTCTAGTTTTTCTGCCGTAGCTGGACCTACTCCAGGTAGATCTTCTAGTTCGGTTTCGTTATCTTCAGCCATGAAAATCCCACCACTTAATTAGATCGCTACGGTTAAAAACCCTGCACAGGGGTCGGTGAAAGTATTCTGCAGGGAGCTATAATTCCTCCAAAACCTCATCAGCCAACCCCTCATCAACATCAACCTCACTAACTTCATCAGCCACGAGAACAGACCTACCATTCTTTTTCTGAACAACACCACTCACCCGGATCCTCACGCCAACCCCAGGCACATCGCCATAATCAATCTTAACGCACCCAGTTCCATCATCCAAAATACCATCATCAACAATAGTTCCAACAA
The DNA here is from genome assembly GCA_001914405.1 of Candidatus Methanohalarchaeum thermophilum. Taxonomy (GTDB): domain Archaea; phylum Halobacteriota; class Methanonatronarchaeia; order Methanonatronarchaeales; family Methanonatronarchaeaceae; genus Methanohalarchaeum; species Methanohalarchaeum thermophilum. Next base: position 24,351 of record MSDW01000001.1, on the reverse strand, counting down.
CCTCAACCTCTAAACCAGGCTCAATATTACATAAATCTTCCTTAACCAGTTCCCTACCACTATTAATCTTTTTAACACCAGATTTCCATCCTAAACTTAATTCAGGTTCATCACTTCTACCTGAACGAACCTCAGCATCAGTAATCTTTAAACGATCTCCAACCTCTACATCCTCTACCAACCCCGCCTTCTCACCCCACAAAGCAGCCTTACATTCACCAGTTTCATCCCTCAAATGCAAATTAGCTACCTTTCCCTCGGATCCATCATCCCTCTCAAATACATAAATATCCTCACATCCAGTGACCAAGACCCTCACATCAACCTGATCACCTACACTTAAATCACCAAGATCAGCAAAATTCTCCCGATAAACAACGTCTCTATCACTCTCTTTAACCTTACCCCGGTAACCAACATTCAACTCCACATTACCATATCTCTCTCTAGTGTAGCCATGCTCTATCTTAATCTGATCCCCCACCTCAAGTCCCATCTCAGCATGATCATCCCAAAGAGAAACATCAATCCTACCACTTCCATCACCAATCGTCAAAGACCTCACAGCTCCCATCGAACCATCATCTCTCTCAAACTCCTTCTTTTCACCAACATCAAGTACCTCACCACGAACATGTACAGAACCCATCTCCTCTTCCAAATCACCTACATCTATAGTTTCTCTCTCGAAATCAATTTCTTCATCCTCTTTAAAATCTATATCAGTAACTCCGGTTACATTAACCTCTAACCCAGAATAACCTTCTTGGACATTTCCATTCTTAACCTTAAGCACATCCCCCTCCACTATCTCTCCTACCTTGATCAAATCAGCGTTATCATCCCAAAAAACAACTCTAATCTCTCCGGACTCATCTCCAAGAGTAATATCGCCTACTCTACCAACCGAGCCATCATCCCTCTCAAAAGAGTTCACATCACCCGTTTCAACTACCTTACCAATAAAAGAAACACGTTCCATGTCCTCCGATATATCACCGATTTCAACTAACTCCTCTTCCGGATTAACACCAAGATCATGAGCAACTAACTTAGATGCAGTTTCGTGATCACATAACCCACCAAGTTCATCGACTTTGTCCTCAACTAACTCCTTAAACTCCTCTTTAGTTATGTTTTCGCCCTCGTCTCGTATCTTCTCAAAAACCTTCCTCGGCTCCATTCTTATCTCAAATAAATTAAATCTAAAAAGTAATATTCCTTTTCGTTTTAACTTTACTGGTGAGAAGTCCCTATCCTCAATCCCTGATTTAGGTTAGGGATGAATCACCATTAGTTATAAATAGGTAGATATATAATACTTATGTATGGAAGAACCAACGACTATCCAGATAGAGAAAAAAACGAGAAAGAGATTGAAGGATTTGAGGATAACAAAAAGAGAAACCTATGATGAAATAATAAATAGGCTAATGAAAAATGCAACTGACCCAAAAAATAAAGATTGAGCCGACAGAAGAACAGGAAGAAGTTCTCACTTCTTTATCTGAGGTATGTAGATTACTCTATAACTTTTCTTTGAAAGAGAGAATAGAAGATTGGAAGAAAAATAAAAATAAGCCAAAGGAAGACAGAAACTATATCACATACACAGAACAACAAAATAAGTTACCCAAATTAAAAGAGGAATACCCAAGATACAACTGGGTGTATTCTAAAGTTTTACAAATGACTCTAAAGAAGCTGGACGCCAATTACAAGTCATTCTTCTCCCTTTGGAAGGAAGGAAATGAGAAAGCAAATCCACCGAGATTCAAAGGTAGTAACTATCTCACCACTTTATGCTATAACCAATCTGGGTTTGAGATAAAAAATGGAGAAATAAAATTTTCTCACAATCACCCAGATAAAATAGAGCTATCTTTTGATATTCCAAGCAAGTTTGATTTAGAAGATAAAAATGTTAAACAAGTTGAAATCTTTAGGGATGAGTTCAAAGGAGAATACTACATATCAGTAACCTATAAAGAAGAAACACCAGAGTATAAAGATAATGGACTTTATCAGGCGTTTGATTTAGGTATCACAAAACATACAGGAGTAAATATGGATGGGAAGTTTGTTGAGTTCAAGAATCCAAGACCAGACAAGTATTGGCAATCAAAGATAGAAGAGGTTCAATCAAAAAGAGATCACTGTAAGAAAGGAAGTAATAGGTGGAAAAGGTATAACAAGAAACTGAAGAAGATGAAAAGAAAGTGTGCCAATCAAATGAAGGATTGGCAACACAAGACAAGTAGGAAAATAGTTGAGAATACTAAAGCGAATACGATAGTAGTTGGAGACTTGAATACTAAAGATATGGCACAGAACAACAAGTATGCAGAAGGCTTGAATAGGAGTCTACAAAACACAGGCACGATTGGTAGATTCGTTAGATTTCTAACCTACAAGGCAAAACTTGTAGGTAAGAAGGTAATAGAAATCAACGAAGCAAACACTACCAAAAGATGCTGTGTTTGTGGAAAGAAACAAGAAATACCACTACATGAAAGAACTTATAAATGTGATTGTGGAAATGAGATTGACAGAGACAGGAATTCTGCTGTCAATATAATGTATCGTTTCCTATCACAAGAACGCTCTGTGGACGAGCAATCTTCCTTTATGGAAGGTTTTCTGCGACAAACAGCCGAACATAAAATGAGAGTTTCTCCAATTAGGAGTTGGGAGGACTCGCAGGAAGCCCCTTCCTCACCGAAGGTTAGGTAGGGGTAGTTCACTTTATTTGGAAAAGAAATAATTTCCAAAAAATCCATCTTTTAATGTTATGCCAAAAACAATCGCTGAAAAGATATTGTCGAGAGCTAGTGATCAAGATCTAGAAGCAGGAGATTACGCCTTTGCAGATATAGATCTAGCTATGGCCAACGATATAACGGCTCCTCTAGCCGTTGACGCATTCAATGAAATAGCAGAAGAAGTCTGGGATCCAGATAAGATAATTATACCACTAGACCATCAGGCACCAGCTGACTCGATTCAAGCAGCTGACAACCAAAAAAAACTAAGAAAATTTGCAAAAGAACAAAATACTACTTTTTATGATGTTGGAGAAGGAATATGCCATCAACTAATGCTTGAAAATCATGTAAAACCAGGTCAATTAGTTATAGGAGCTGACTCCCATACATGTACCTATGGGGCTCTAGGAGCTTTTGCAACCGGAGTTGGATCCACGGATATGGGAGCAGCTTTTGCATCCGGAAAACTATGGTTCAAAGTACCAGAAACAATAAAAGTAACCCTAGAAGGTAAATTACCAGATTATGTTGGTCCAAAAGATGTAATACTTATGTTAGCAGGAGAAATCGGGGCATCAGGAGCTCTCTACCAAGCACTTGAATTTACTGGGCCGACTATTGAGAAAATGTCGATTGCGGGAAGAGCCACATTGTGTAATATGGCAATAGAGATGGGAGGTAAAACTGGGTTAGTAGCAACCGATGAAAAAACAAAGGAATACACAGGATCTAACCGAGAGATCGAACCAGATGAAGAGGCAGATTACATCGAAGAAAAACATTACGATGTAAGCAACCTAGAACCCAAGATAGCAGCTCCACATGAAGTAGACAATGTAAAAGATATAAGTGAGGTAGAAGGAACCGAACTAGACCAAGTATTCATCGGTTCATGCACCAATGGAAGATATCAAGACCTAAAAAAAGCTGCAGAAATCCTAGGAGAAAGAAAATTTTCCAATGAAGTCAGAACTATAATAGTCCCAGCATCACGGAAGGTAAACAAAAAATTAATGGAAGAAGATATAATCGAGAAATTTATGGATGCAGGAGCAATAGTTCAATCACCCTGCTGCGGTCCCTGTATGGGAAGTAGTTTTGGCCTCCTAGGAGAAGGAGAAGTAGGTCTCGCAACATCGAACAGGAACTTCAAGGGACGAGAGGGATCACCAAAAGCAAGAGTTTATCTATCATCGCCCATGGTGGCAGCAGAATCAGCGATAAAAGGAGAAATAACGGATCCTAGAAAAAACCAAAAATAGAGAATTGAAAAATTAAGGAAATAAGAGGTGAAAAATATCTATGAACAAAGCGTGGAAATTTGGAGACGATGTTAGTACGGATGCAATAATCCCTGGAAGATACCTTACATTGAACAAACCAGAAAAGCTAGCAGAACATGTATTCGAAAATGAAAGAGAAAATTTTGCAGATAAAGTTGAAGAAGGAGATTACATAGTAGCAGGAGAAAACTTTGGATGCGGAAGCAGCAGAGAACATGCTCCCTTAGCAATTAAAGGAGCTGGAATAAAAGCAATAATAGCTAAAAGCTTTGCTAGAATATTCTACCGAAATGCCATAAACCTAGGGATTCTAGCAATCGAATGCGGAGAAACAGATGAAATAGAAGAAGAAGACGAATTAGAAATAAATAAAAATACTATAACAGATAAAACAAAAGATAAAACCTTTGAGATAGAAAAAAAACCGGAATTCATAGAAGAGATAGTACAAAAAGATGGCTTATTACCTTATGTAAAGGAGGAATACCTAGATGTATGAAATACCCGTAATACCCGGAGACGGAATCGGGCCCGAGATAATTAACGAAGGAAAAAAAGTCATAGAATCAGCAGCAGCTACAGAAAACTTCAATGTAGAATGGAAGGAATATCCATATGGAGCAGAACACTACCTAGAAACAGGGGAAACACTACCAGAATCAGCACTAAAAGAACTATCCCAATACGATGCAATATATATGGGAAGCGTAGGAGACCCAAGAGTAGAACCAGGAGTCCTAGAAAAAGGCATACTACTAAAACTCAGATTCTACTTCGATCAATATGTCAATCTAAGACCAGTAAAATTACTTCCAGGAGTAGAATGCCCACTAAGAGAACCAGGAAACATAGACTTCACTGTAATCAGAGAAAACACAGAAGACTTCTATGTAGGTGTAGGCGGCAGAGCCAAAAAAGGAAAAACTAAAAACACTCTAGAAATAGAAAGAAAACTTTATAACTTAAAATTTGACTTAGACATAGAAAGCGATTCAGACGAAATAGCATATCAATTAGGCGTAATATCCGAAGAAGGAGCAAAAAGAGTAACAAAATACGCCTTCGATCACGCCCAAAAAAGAAAAGACGACAGAGTTACAGCAGTAGACAAAGCAAATGTACTATCCGATATCTACGGTTTCTGGAGACAAAAAATAGAGGAAATATCAGAAGAATACCCAGAGATCGAACACGAATTCAACTATGTAGATGCTGCAACCATGTGGTTCGTAAAGAACCCAGAATGGTACCAGACCATAGTAACACCAAACATGTTCGGAGACATAATAACAGACCTAGGAGCAATGATACAAGGTGGACTAGGCCTAGCTCCAGGAGGAAACATAAATCCAGAAGGAACAAGCATGTTTGAACCTATCCACGGAAGCGCTCCAAAACACGCTGGAGAAAACAAAGTAAACCCAATAGCAACAATATGGGCAGGAGCACTACTACTAGACCACCTAGGAGAACAAAAAGCCAAAAAAAGAATAGTAAAAGCAATATCACAAGTACTAGAAGAAGGAAAAATAAAAACATATGACCTAGGCGGAAACGCTTCAACAACCAAAATGGGAGACGCAATAGCAGAGAGGGTTAAAAATGTCTGAAAAAAATAAAAAAACAAAAAACAAGGTATATAAAACTGAAAATGGAATAAGAATCGTAAAAAACCCAGAAAATGTAGAAGAAGAAGTACTAAACGCAATATTCTTAAGCGATGCCAAAAAACCAGAGGAAATAGAAGAAAAAGAATGGAACAAACTAGCTGAAGAACTAAACAAAGAAATAAAACAAAAAGAAAAAGAGAAATAAAAACACTAAGCCAAGTTCTACATTAACTTTTTTTGTCCCGATAGGGTAGTGGACTATCCTAATGGCCTGCGGAGCCATAGACCCGGGTTCAAATCCCGGTCGGGGCATCTAAAAACAAAAAACCATTCCCTGAGCCAAAAGAAACAAAAGATTGATTAGAACACCAAATTTACCCGTAAAAAAGGGCCCGAGATAAATATTTTCAGGTTTTTATCTCAAGAGAAGAAATAACTGAACTAGATTTTCTCTTGGACTTCTTTTTTTAACTTTGGCAACTCATTGTTTATGGTTTCCCAAACAATCTCTAAATCAACACCAAAATATCCATGAATTAATTTATCCCTCATCCCAGCTATATCCCTCCATTCGATTTCTTCATCTTTTGATCGAAAATCATCTGATAATTTCTTTGAAGCTTCTCCAATAATTTCTAATTGACGAATAACTGCATCTTGAACCAACTCGTTTTTCATAAATTCTTGTTTAGATAAATCATTGCTATATTTTTCTATTCTTTCAACACCTTCTTTGATGTGTTTTAATAAGTTTTTATCTAATTAGTTGAGAAGACACCTTCCTAAATTTTTAATTTAGGTGGGTGATGAATCAATTACAGATGTTTTAAGTGTTTTTGAGACTAATTAAGAGTAACTGGCAGTTGGTTGGTTTGTCTGCCTTGAACAAAAAGCAATCCCATGCCCTTGAGGTAATGGCTAAAGCCTCGGACTCTACATCGAATAGGTGTATTAGGTAAGTAGTAAGGTAGATGGGTAAGCCCGAAACTTCGGGAGTAGGGTGTAGTGGTTGTGTGGAGCAACCGGAGAGAATAAGAGGAGCCATTGTGTAGCTAATATATGGGCTTTGTGTCCTAATCCACCCTTCCTCAAAGCGCAAGTTCCCTGTTGACGGTGTATATGAGATAAGCACCGTGGAAAACAAACTCCCTTTCGAGGATAAGGTCACAGGGAAGCCTCTCTTCCTAAATCATTTGATTTAGGTAGGGGTCACTTCACCTCTTTCATTCAACTCATCAAAGCCTCTTTCTCTAAATTTTTACTTATTAATGGACTCAAAGATTTTTTGGTGACTAAATCAACATCTTTACCAATTAAATCAGATAATTCTCGTTCAATTCTAACAACATCTATTAGGGTTTTGGGTTCGGAAAATTCAACCAAAACATCTACATCACTACTTGAAGTTTCATTTCCCTTTATGTGGGAGCCAAAAATAGCTACATAGCTTGCTCCTTTATTCATTAATTTATCTCTTATCTCTTTTTTTGCATCAGAATCTAAGATCATGATTAGCAAAAAGGTATTTGATCTATTACCTAATTAATTTAATAGAAAAAATTAAAATTTAATAGAAAAAATTAATTTCACCCTTATCTTGATAGATAAGGTAATTTAGAAGAAAAAACAAGTTTTTAGCTCTTAAGTAGGTCCTAAGAGGTTTATGATCTACTTTTGAGTTAAAAATAATTGCTTTGAAGTTAGTATTAAAAATCGTTTTAACAATTTACGGGTAAATCTAGTTTCCTAATCCTGGTCGGGGCATATATAAAGATTTTTCAGAGACTAATAGGCTTTAAGTTGCTTAAATGCCAAAAAAAACATACTTATTTTATATCAAAAACTATATAGATTTAAGTTTTGATGTTTTTGGATTCCCGAAAACTACAGCAAAAAAGGGAAAATAATATCAAATAATCTTACCCAAGGACTTGGTTAAAGGCCTATGCTGGGATCAAGGAGACAAAATAGACTTTAGTTAGTTATGAAAGTGGTGGCCTATTTCAAGAACAAAGTAATCACTAGGTTTTTTCTTCTTTAATATCATTAAAGTCTTTTTGCTTTTTTTCTGTGGGAGTGATTATACAACAGTCTATTTAATGCTCCTATCTTCTTTTTATATTTAGCCTCAAATAACGGAAATGTAATGGCCATTTTAATTATTAATTTTTCGATTTTTTCTCCATTATTGGTTTTTTATGGCTTTAACATCGATAAATTCATTTAAAGGAGGTTTTTCCTCGATTTTCTGGATGTCAGCACTATATAGATGAACAGAGTAATCTATTAAATAAGCTAAGCAGCGCTTTGATTTTTTCTTTGATCTCATTTTTACTTAAAATCTTTTTTTCCTCATATAGTTTAGCTAAATTAGAGTTTTCCTAGTGAAGTGTCAAATAAGAAGGATCTACTTGTTTAGCAATTGGTTTAATAATTTTTTTCTTTAACTTCCTTGTCAATTTCACTTAAAGCGTTTCCACTTAATACTTCTCCCCAAACTGAGAGGGCTTCTATTATACCTCTAATTGGAAAATAATCAAAAATATTTTCTTCTTTCATCATGGGATGCACAACTTGAGGATCTAGTTGACTTGATTGGCTTATTCTACTAAAAATTACTTTATCCCAATGGTTGAGAAAACTTCTTCCTAACTCTCTGATTTAGGTAGGTGAGGAGGTCACGCTAGTAAAGAAAATTAGGGGTTTTTGAATTTATCTTAGTTTTTGGGAAGACTTCTTTCTAATCTCTGATTAGGTATCGGAGGAAGTTACCTGTAAAGATGTAAAATCAAAGACTTTGGAGGGAGTCTTCTCAGCCATTAAGATAAAAAATAAAGGATCTTGGCTTGTTATACTGTTTAGGTTATTTTTTTGTCTGTGTTGGGTGGTTTGTGTTTGTGTTTGTTTTTGTGTTTTTAGTTTTGGTTGGTGTTTTTTGGTGTTTAGGTTGCTATTGTTGGCTTGTTTGTGCTTTTGGCTAGGCTTTTTGTATGTTTTTTTCTACTCTTCTTTTTACTTCTTTTAGGTCTTTTATTACTCTTTTTCTTGCTTTTTGGTATTCTTTTATTCCTTTTTCTGTCATGCTGTATATTCTTACTCTTTGGTCTTTTTTGCTTGGGTATTTTTTGATTAGGTTTTCTTCGATTAGTTCGCTAGCTGATTTTGAGACTACGGGTTTGGATAGTCCGGTTGATTCTACTAGTTCGCTGAATCTTTTTTCTTCTCCGTTTTCTAGTGATTGGAGGATTCTGTATTCTCCTTTTGTGAAGGATCCGTAGTTTTTTAGATAGAATTTGGACATTTTTTCACCTTTTGGTTTGAAAAATAAAAAAATAAAAGAGGGTTTTTGGTTTTATTCTTCTGTTATTTCGTTTATTACTTCGGGTGCGCTTTGTGCGTTTTCGGCCCATGCGTCTGCGCCGATTTCTTTTGCCCAGTCTTCTGTTACTGGTGCTCCTCCTACTAATGTTTTTACGTCTTCTCGGAGGTCTTTTTCTTTTAGTTGTTCTTCTAGTTCTTCTTGTTTTCCGATTGTGCTTGTCATGAGTGCTGAGGTTCCTACTACATCTGGGTCATCTTTTTCTACTGTTTCTACTATTTCGTCTAGTGGTACGTCTTTTCCTAGGTCGATTATATTGAATCCTTCAACGTTTAGCATTGTTTTTACGATGTTTTTGCCGATTTCGTGGATGTCGCCTTCTACTGTTGCTAGTGCGACCGTTGTTTGTTTTTCGTCGGATGTGTTGTCTTCTAGGTGTGGTTTTAGTATTTCTACTCCGGCTTGCATTGTGTTGGCTGCTTGCATTACTTGGGGTAGGTATATTTCTTCGTTATCGAATTTTTCTCCTATTATCTGGATTCCTTTTGTGTATCCTTCTTGGATTACTTTAACTGGATCTGTACCGTCTTCGACTACTTTGTTTGATATTTCTTTTGCTTTTTCTTCATCGTATTCTAGAACCGCTTTTTTAGCTTCTTCTATTAAACTCATTTTATCTACCTTCGAACATATATTATATTATTAGATTATTATTTAAAAATTAATATTATACTAATAATTTATTAGGGGTGAGTACAAAAAAGTTAAGTGTGGTTAAGTTAAGTCTGGTTAATAGATGGGGGGCTGGTCGGGTGGCCAAGGGGGCTCTAGTTACCCTAAAAGGAGAAACCCTCGGTTGCCGGGTTCAACTCCCGGGCTCCCCACTGACTATGGAATTAACGAGATCACAATCACAGAGGCTAAGGGAACTAGGTTACCAAGGAGAAGCACCCACTTTTGAAGATCAAGAAGAAAGAGACGAATTCTTCGAAAGAAAAGAGACTGAACTACAGAAAAAGAATAGAAACAAATTTAAGAAACTCCAACGAATAAACGAACCCGATTGGAAAAAAACCGAACAGAAACTAAGAAAAAATCTATATGAAAGCGATTTCACCGAGGTTCAAACTCCTCACATAATCTCTATGTCCGTACTAAAAAATAAAATGAATATATCAGAAGAAAGCAACATATACAATCAAATATATAAGTTAGATGAAGGAAATAAGTGTTTAAGACCAATGCTAGCTCCTAACTTATATAGGCAGATGAAACACTTTCTTAGAATAAGTAAAAAAGATGTCGTTAAATTATTTGAATTAGGGACATGTTTCAGGAAGGAACAAGGAAAAAACCATGTTCGAGAATTTAAGATGCTCAACGCAGTAGAAGTGGGTGAAATAAAAGATAAAGAGAAAAGAACCAGAGAAATGATCGATGAAATAATTGGAAACTTAGTAGATTACAAAATAGAAGAAGAAAAATCTACTGTATATGGAAAAACTCTGGATATAGAGGTTAATGGCCTAGAAATAGCCTCAAGCGTAATAGGACCACATCCCCTTGATGCGAATTTCTCTATAAATAAACCCTGGATAGGAATAGGGATCGGGGTAGAAAGACTAATACAAACAAAAAACGAGGGAAATTCAATAAAATCCTACGCTAGATCCCTTAGCTACCAGGATGGTATAAGACTTGAAATCAACTAAATACTTGAATAGAGATTTTGAAGAAGCATTGAAAAATGTGCAGAACCAATCTTTTGATAAAGAAGACATTAAAAGGCTTTTAAGCATCCAAGAAGACGAGGAAAAGAAAAAGATCTTAGAAACAGCATCTAAGGTAAGGGAAAAGTTTTTTTCAAATAAAGTCTTTCTTTACGGGTTTGTCTACTTCTCTACTGTATGTAGAAATAACTGTAACTTCTGTTACTACAGAAAAACTAATGAACTACCTAATAGATATCGTAAGGACAAGAAAGAGATATTCGAGATCTCAAAGTCTCTAATCGAAGAAGGAGTCAATTTAATAGATATAACATCTGGACAGGATCCATACTATGAAAAAAACTTTGGAGAACTACTAAATATAATCGAAGAACTTTCAACATTAAATAGACCAATAATGGTTAGTCCAGGAGTTAAAAATAAGGATCAAATACAGAAAATACACGAAAAAGGCGCTGATTGGTACGCTATCTATCAAGAAACCCATGACTTAAACTTATATAAAGAGTTACGACCTAATCAATCATTTAAAGCTAGAAAAAGAGTGAGAAAAGAAGCGAGAGAAGCTGGATTGTTGGCGGAGGATGGATTACTATACAATTTGGGTGAAGATACAGATTCACTGGCCAGAACCATATATCAGATGTCGCAGGAAGATGTGGCTCAAGTTAGGTGTATGGAGTATGTGAGACATGATGGAGTTCCTCTTCCGGAAGTTAAGAAGAGGGATCCAAAATTAATTATTGCTTTGTTGAGATTAACTAATCCGAGGAAATTGGTTCCTGCTTCTTTGGATATTAGAGGCTTGGATGGGATATCAGAAAAAATTCGAGCAGGAGCTAATGTGGTTACTTCTATTATACCTCCTGATTTTAGTTTGTCGGGAGTTGCAAACCATGAGTATGGTATAGAGGATGGTGAGAGGTCTCCTTCTCAGGTTAAGAGTTATTTGGAAGAAAATGGGTTTAGGGCTGCAAGAACTCAAGAACTTGTTGACTACATCAATGGATTTTAAGCTTAAGTTTGACTTTTCTTTTTTTTACTTTTTTGTTTGTATTAATTCCAAAACCTTTATCAGCATGATAGTTTTTTATTATAATAATAACAATATTCTAATATAGGTGATATTTTGAAAGATAGAACATGGGCTGGAATAAACAGTCAAAAAGGATCAAAGCTAGAATTATTCACAGACGATGAATTAGATAAAATCCATCGCTCAACCATGAAAGTACTAAGAGATCCAGGGATCAGAGTGGAAACAGAAAGAGCAAGAAATGTATTCAGAGAAGCAGGATGCGAAGTAGATGGCAAAATTGTAAAAATACCAGAACACTTGGTTAATGACGCCCTAAGTAAAGCTCCTAGCAGCTTTAACTTACCAGCAAGAGACGAAGACAAAGATGTAATGCAAGAAGCTGGTCCAGATGTAAACTGCACCACCTTTGGAACTGGAGTATCAACCCTAGAAATAGACGACAACGGTAACTTCAATATAAGAGACTCAAAACAAAAAGACATAGAAGACCAAGCAAAACTAGCTGACTACCTAGACAGCATAGACTACTACTCTCTAACCGTAGCCGCAAGAGACCTACCATCAGACGCAGAAATAGATGTACATGAATTTCTAACATCAATAAAAAACACATCAAAACACTTCCACCACATAGATCCAGTAGCTGAAAATGTAGAATACTACTGGGAAATGGTTAAAGCATACTACGGTGGAGACGAAGAAATGGCAAGAGAAAGACCAATATTCTCTATGCTACTATGCCCAACAAGTCCACTACAACTAGGAGAAAACGGTCTTAAAGTAATCGAAAAAGGAGCAAAACTAGGAATCCCAGTAAATGTACTAAGCATGGCAATGGCAGGAGCATCAGGAAACATGAACCTAGCAAGCACATTAGTAACACACAACGCAGAAGTACTAGCAGGAATAGTTCTTTCACAGATCTTCAAACCTGGAGCACCAGTCTGGTACGGAAGCTCAACAACAATGTTCGATGTCAAAAAAGGAACAGCACCAGTAGGAGCTCCTGAACTAGGAATGATAAGCGCCTCAGTCGCAAAACTCGGACAATACTACGACCTACCAACCTTTGTAGCCGGCATATAGGCTGATTCTAAGCTGCCTGATGCTCAGGCGGCTCACGAAAAAACAATCACAACATTACTGCCACAACTAGGAGGAGCAAACACACTATACGGAGCAGGAATGCTAGAACTAGGTAACACATGCGCACTAGAACAACTAGCAATCGACGACGCAGTAATAAAAATGGTAGAAAAAGTAGCCGGAGGCGGAATACCAGTATCAGACGAAACAATATCACTAGATTCAGTCAGAGATGTAAAATACGGTAACTTCCTAGAACACGACAGCACAATAAGCAACATGGACATGCATTCAGAACATGAGTTAATAGATAGAAACATGAGAGGAGACTGGGAAAGCAAAGGTAGCCAAAACATGACAGAAAGAGCACACGACTTTGTAAACAAAGTACTATCAGAACACGAAGTCAAGAAAATAGACAGTGACCTCCTATCAGACATGGAAGATATCGTCAAAAAAGCAGACAAAAACGAAGAAGTAAAAGTACAAATATAAAAAAACCAAAACCACACTATTTTATTTTTTTATTTCTTAAAAAACCCAGAAATCTCTCTTCAAATAAAAAAACTTTACCTTATACCCCTGAAAACAAAAAAACTATCTATTTTCATTTTAGATCTAATTGATATAGAGATCAAATAGATTTTTCTATATTAAAAGTTCATTAAGTGTTTTTATCGTTTTAGGGTTTTTGAAACTTTAATTAATTAGAAATAAATTAGATAAGTTTTTTTTGTTTTGGTAAAACGGTTTTATTGTAATAAATTTATTTTAAATGGTTTTTTTGTTTTCTAAATGTTTTTTGATTTATTTTGGTGGTTTTGATGTAAAATAGAAAAAAGAGGGGGTTTTTGTGTTTTTTTATTCTATTTTGTTTTTGAGTCTGTTTACGGATGGTATTTCTATGTCGAGGACATCTGCTATTTTTGATTTTGCTTCTACTCCTTTTGCTGCTCCGGGTAGTGAGGTTATGACTCCTATGTCTAGTTCTTCTCTGAGGTCTCTCATTACATTTACGTTTGAGAGGTCTTGTGTGTCTACATCGAGTTTTTTGGCTACGTAGTTTTTTGCTTCGTCTATTTTCATGTTTTCTCTCATTTGGCATCTGGCGACTAGGTCTCCGGCTGTTCTGATTCCTCCTAGGCCTGAGGCTGCGTAGTGGGCTATGTTCATTCCCACTGGGTCACCAACTCCTACCTATATGCCGTCTACATTTCCTACTTCGACCATTGCGGAAGATGCTCTGGTTACTGCGTCTACAGGAGGTGTCTCGAACATTGGGACTCCGCATACGCCCATTCCCATGTTTACATGTATAGGTATGTCTGATACTTTGCTGGTTTCCTTTACGAATGTAACTGCTCTTGCTAGGTTCCATGGAAGTGATTTTCCTGTTTTGGTGTTGCATACTGGCCCGAATAGGTCTCCGCCTGCTTCTTCGACTATTTCTACTTGTTCGTGTGGGAATATTCCCGCTAGTTGTTTTCCGTTGTATTCTAGGTCGCCGTGCATTCCTAGTACGTGTTCTGCTGCCATTCCGATTTCTATTGCTAGGTCTTCGGTTTCTGGGTTTGATTTTAGTTCTTCTGTTACTTCGAGTACTGCTTTGAAGTCTGGGTCTCCTGCTGCTGCTGTTGTGTCTATGTTTAGCCCGTCTAGTCCTACTTTTCTTAAGTTTTCGGCTATGTAGCTCATATCTTCTTTGGCTTGTTCTATTGCTTTTTCTTGTGCTTCTTTAGCTTCTTTGATTTTTCCTTCTGGCATTAATTCGTTTGGGTTTTTGAATTGGCCGTCTGGTGCGTAATATAGTCCTAGGTTTGGCATTGCGCCATACCATATTGGTACTATTGTTGATAGTAGTATGTCTTCTAGGGTTTGTTGTTCTTGTGCTATAATTGGTTTTGCGGGTTTGAAACTGTAGTCTATGTGGCCTAATTCCATTGTGTCTACTGCGAATGCTCTTTCGTGTGTTTTTACTCCTTGTTCTCTTGACATTGGTATTCCTACTCCGCTGTTTCCTTGGTCACCCATTAATCGTAGGGTGCCTATGTCGTGGGTGAATGGTACTTCGTTTCCTTTTTCGACTGAGACTACTTTACTTGGGTCGGTGATGAGTGAAACTATTTTATCTTTTTCGTCTTCTTTTAGTTCGTTTATTCCTCCTTTGTTTGCTGCATCGGCTGATCCTTCCTCTATGTCTTCTCTTATCTCTGATTTGGTTAGTTCTATTTTTCTGCCGTCTCCTTTTCGTGTTGTATATTTTTCTGTCATTTTTTATCCCTCATTTTTATTTACTAAATTTTTTGCTTTTTCTACGGCGTCCATTGCATCTTCTCCGTATGCGTCTGCGCCTATTTGTTCAGCGTAGTGTTCTGTAATTGGGGCTCCTCCTATCATTGTTTTTATTTCGCTTCTTAGGCCTTCTTCTTCTAGCATATCTTCTAGTTCTTCCATGCCTGATCTTGTAGTTGTCATTAGAGCTGAACTACCCATGATGTCTGGTTCGTGTTCTTTTGCTGCTTCTATGAAGTCATCTAGTGGGACATCTCTTCCTAGGTCCACTAGGTCGAATCCTTCTACTTTTAGCATCATTTGAACTATTCCTTTGCCTATATCGTGGATATCGCCTTCTATTGTTCCAATTACTATTTTGTCTTCTTTGGTTTCTTCTGAGTCTTCTGATAGTGTGCTTAGTAGTTTTTCGGAGGATTCTGAGACTGCGTCTCCTAGGGTCATGACTTGAGGTAAGAATATGTCTCCTTTATCGAATTTTTCTCCGATTTCGCGCATTCCTGGGGTTATTCCTTTTGATATAGCGTCTTTAGAGTCGTATCCGTTTTCTATGTATTCTTCTGTGACTTCAACGATTTCGTCTGGTCTGTTTTCTGATATTGCGTTTTTTAAGTTTTTTATTAATTCTTTTTTGTTGTCGGCCATAGTATCAATATAAGATCTATAATTTTTCTATAAAAAAATTGTCCATAAGTGATTATTATTTTAATATTTTTTTAATAAAATAATAATAGGTTTTTCTTTTTTACAATCAGTATTTTAAAAATTAAAGGATAAAGAGAAGTTTTAATATGAAAAATATTATTTTAATTATGTTACTCTATTGCTAGAGTTTGGTTAGTTAGATGATAAACTTTTATAAATAGCATAAATAACTTAAGTAGGTAAGGTATGTTAATTAAATTGGAGGTATCTGAAGGTTGCCACTTTATGAATGTAAATATGACGAAAAATGGACTATGAAATACATATGCGGCCACTTTCAAGACGTAACTGGGTACGATCCTTCGGCTCTGCTAAACAATAATAAGATCTCATATCGAGATATAATACATCCTAGTGACAGATCAAAGGTAAAAAACAAGATTAAAAAATCTATAAAACAAAAAAGACCTTTTAATGTGGTTTATAGGATAAAAACAGCAAATAACAAAATTAAGAAAGTATGGGAAGAAGGACACGCAGTTTATAGAGAAGATGGACCAGAACTATTGGAGGGAATTATACTTGATATTGAAAGTGAAGAAGATGTAAGAGATAATAATACGCCATTTAAGGGAAACATGTTTATTTCAAAAGATGTGGAAAACAATGAAGTAATTTTAAGGTACATGAAAGAGGTTAAACTAGATCCAGATGATGCCTTAAAGTTAGTTGAAAAAATTGAACGAGAAAACAATATCCATAATGAAGAGGATGAAGAGTGGATAAAGAAATTAAAAAAATACGCAAAGGACTTAAATGGGACAATAAAAATAAATTAAGCTCAATTTAATCTTTAATCAATTAATATTTCTAGTTCTTCATTTTCCTCGTTGATGTAATTTTTTAGTAGCTTTATTTGCTTTTCTTTGTTTTTGATTATCTTTTCTAGGTCGTTTATTCTTGCTTCTAGGTCGTTTATTCTATCCTCAAGCAATTTGTTTTGTTTCTTTTTTTCTTTTAGTTTATATCTAAGTTCTTTAACTTCTTCACTTCCTTCTATAAACTCTTTTAGGGATCTTTCCACTACCTCTGATTTGCTTTTTTCTGAATCCGAGGCTTTTTCGTCTAGTTCTTTTATTAGATTTTTTGAAATCGAAAAGGATGTGGACTTTTTACTCAAGCATTACACCTAGTTAATCATTCTCAGCTACAAGATTAAAACTTTTGCTAACTCTATTTTTAATGTAAATTAGGTTCACCTTCTTTTTTAGGCCAAATTTCCTTTTTAAACTATTTTATCCTCTGAAGCTCTTATTTAATCTAATATTTTGTTTCCGTTTATTTTTAAAATATTAACTAAGCTAACCAATCTAAAGCCACTCTTAGATGGCTGTGATCAAAAAATTACTAAAACAATACTAGTTGCCTAATAAGCCTAAATCGTTACCTGATTAAAGACCAACCAAAAAACCTAAGATATTATATTATCTTCAAAAGGAGGTAAAAATATGGAAAAAACCCAACTTTTGGCAAAACAACGCGAAAATAAGCGAAGATATGGATACATGTTCGCATTAATGACAGCTATACTCTGGGGCCTATGGTATGTACCAGGAGAAGTAGTCTGGCTATTAAACCCCTTCTTCGAAATGCAAACAGAAATGGCAGAAATGGTAGGCAGCAGCGTAGGAATGGTGATAACAGCAGTATTAATAACAGGATTAAACGCTATAACCGTAAGTTTAGCCTTAATAATATGGAACGGTGGTCTAGGCAAACTAGGTGAAATAAAAAGAACAGTAACAGAATTTAAAAGTTCCTCCAAATGGTATCTGCTGGCCGGATTCCTTGGAGGCCCAATAGCGATTCTAGGATCATTCATGGCAATGGGTTTCATAGGAGGAGCATTTGCAGCAGTAGCAGCATTACTATACCCAGTTTTTGGAATAGTTATCTCTAAAGTCTGGTACGGTGAAAAAATATCTAAAAGAGCAGTTACCGGTGTCCCCCTAATAATGCTCAGTGGAGTAGTAGTCTACATATTCGGATTAATCTCCAACCTCACAGCAACCGGAGGAAAAGTAGCTTGGCTAGGATACCTAGGAGGCGCAATGGCAGCAGCCGGCTGGGGAACAGAAGGAGCAGTAGCAGGACGAGCACTAGAAGTCTCCGAACCAGACGCAGGAATCTTAACACGATTCTTAGGCGAAACCCTCATCTGGTGGATAATAATAATCCCACTACTAGCAGTCCTAGGACTCCCAATGTTTGAATACGCATTACAAGCATTCGAACCAATAGTACTATTAACACTAGTAATGGCAGGCATAACATTCGGATTCTGTTACGTAAACTGGTACAAATCATTCCCACTCGTAGGAGTAGGAAGAGGACAAGGTGTGGCAAACCTATACGGAGTACTTGCAGTAATATTCCTATTTCTTTTCGGAGGACAAGTTCCAAAATGAACAGTAATCTTAGGATCAATAATATGCATAATAGGAGCCTGGGTAATGTTTACAGAAGAAGAAGTCGAAGAAAGAGTAAGAGAAAGCTAAATAAAAACAATAAAAATACAAAAAACAAATTAAGGCCTAAATAAAAACCAAAAATTATTTTAAAACCTATAATAGGTTAAAAAAATGAGTAAAAGACCAACAAAATTTAAAATACTCGAATGCTTTAGAGGAGAAGGAGAACTTTGGTGCCATGAAATAATAGAAGAAGTAAAAAGAGACTACAATAATTACGGCAAGGTTTTTGGTTGCCTCTAGATCTCAGAAAGAATGCTTTACTCCAATCTAATTGAAATGGCCAACCATGGCCTACTAGAACAAGTCGAATATGAAATAGATAAAGAAGGTAAATTCCAAAAAGAAGCCATACTACACAAATACTGTTTAACGGAAACCGGAGAACAAAGAGCAAAAGATGTTGGAGCATTAGATGGAAAAGAAAAACCAACAAAGGAGGAAAAATAAATGCCCCAAACAGGAATAACAACAGAAGCATACAGACAATTTTTTGAAAACGGAATCATCCCAATCTCAGAAGTAAGCTACCAGATCCTAATACTAATAATAGCCATCGTAGCACTATGGATTGCAAGAAGATACGGCAAAAAGATACTAGCACCCGGAACCTGAAACACTAAACCAAAAAACCCCTCTCTTATACCAAAAACAAAAATAAACTTCTCCCCTACTCTATTTTTTTTATCTTAACTCAGAGCCCTATAACCTTTTCCTTAAGGAGAAAAAGAATTTTACAAATTAATAAAAAAACAAAAAAAGGATTATGTACTTTATATCTGTATTAAAAAGCTTCTTTAGGTTATAATGTATTTTATAAAAATTATTTGATTGTTTTGTAGAATTTTTTTCTTTGTTTTTCTATTTCTATTAGATTTTTTTCTTTGAAGATAGCGGTACCAATTTTTTTGTTATTATCTGTTTTTCCTATTATAGCTTCTTTACATCCAGGCAACTTCTTTTTAATTCTGTAATCAGATCCTTCAAGGAGTTTTGCTTCACTGATTATCTCTATATTGTTGTTATTTAATTTGAAATGCTCTAATATAACGGGAGCTCCATCTATCATATGTTCTTGAGGTTTGATTAGTTGGTTTAGTAAGTTGATTCCGGTGGACCAATAAACGGAGATAGGGGTCTGGCTAGGGAATCTGGCGTTTATCTCAATTAAATACAGTTCCTTTCCATCGAAAAGTGTTTGAACATCAAATAAATAATTTATTTCACTAAATGACTTATATATGTCTTTTATAGCTTTTTTTTGTTTATTTATAATCTCTTTTGGTATATTTGGGTTGCAGACAATCCTACAACAACCATAATCACTTTGAAACTCTAATAAAGTGGTTTGATAACTATATAGTCTACCATTTTTAACTACAGCTTCAGTAGAGTATTGTCTTCCCTTTAAGTATTTCTGAGCCAAATAATTATTACTAAAATCTTTTTTCCCTGATTTAAACTTCTTAAATTCGGATTCACTAGAAATCTTTCTTATTCCCTTACTACCACTACCCCGAACAGGCTTAACTATCACTGGAAAATCACTATCGACCGTAGCCCTTGGAGGCACCTTAGTGTTCTCTGAAAGCATCTGATACATTCTCTTCTTATCAGAAGTAAGAAAAAAACTCTTAAAATCAAACAATATATCCTTACCATCAAATTCATTATCTAAACATCTTAAGGCATCTAAACTCTCAGTTGCAGGCACCAAATAACTATGTTTCTCAAATTTTTTTCTTAATCTATCAACAGAATCAGTAACATCCATACTAATAAAATTGTCTGCAAGCCCCTTTGCAATAGGATCCTCCTTTTTATCAATCAAAGTAGTTTCAATATTAGCTTTATTAGCTAAATAACACAATTCAAGTCCCTGAAGACCACCTCCAACCACAACCAAATTCATCTTTATCTCTTTCTCCAATTATTTAAAGCCATAAAGGCCATTGATCCAACACCAATAGCTAAAGGATCATGAAAAGACTTCAACTCCACCTCTCCACCAAAACTAGAACTAGAATTAGAATTAGAATTAGAATTGTTGCTGGGATTAGAGTTAGGGCTGAAACCTGGGGGGACGCCTGGTTGTATCGTAAATAAGTTGTGATTCTTTTTTTCTTTGAGGTTGATAGGGTTTTTTACAGGTGTGACATCTATAATTAGGTCTATTTCACTTGGTTTGGATTTTTTAAGTGGTTTTATGTTTTTTTCTATGGTTTTGGCTTTTTTGATCTTTTTTTCTTTTTTATCGTGAACAAATATTTCTTCGGTTTCTTGTAAAATTGAGGTCTCGGTTTGGGTCAAAAACTTAAGGATGCTAAGTCCTACATTGCCTAAACCGATTAATAGGATGTTTGATAGATTATTTTTTTTAATTGTTTCTTTAGTTAATATTGAATATCCTCTAGCAGTTGCAGTATCGTTTCCAACGAATGAGTTGGTTTTAGTATTGTAGGAAATAAATTGATCGTTATCTGCCATGAAAACTAGATCTGGTTTCTTTTTAATAGCTTTGGAAAAACCTAGTACATCACTCTCGTCTACATGGGCTGAGTTAAATCCTAGGTAGTTAAGTATTTCTGAAACTGTCTCGGAGAAGCCACTTATCTCACCTAGTTCTTCGGTCACTGGAACGGCAGCAGTCTTTTTTTTGCTTGGATCCACTTGATTATCGAAATAATCAGATCCTCTACAGATTTCATTGAAACTAGAACCAGAAAAATCCCTAATTTGGCTATCTATTTTCTTTAATTTCTGACTTACTTTTTTTACCGTTTCTTCATCCAGCCTCGTCATTAGATAAAATTACTTTCTCGATTTCTTATAATTTTTCAACCTAACACAAAAAACAAAAATTAGAGCACTAGAACTTATATAGAGACTTTTTGTATCTATATAATTTATATTTATTTCTTTAGGACCTAATGTGTTCTATAAGATACATTTTATTGGATTTTTTATTTTTTGTTTTTTGGATTAAGTATTTTTTTTGAGTTGGGATCTAGTTTTTTTGTTTTTGGTTTTTTGGAGTAACATATGATATTAGATTAGGTAACCAAACTTACTAGTAGCTGGTTTTATATAAAAAAACCATTTATTAGCTTCGTTGGTGGAAAAACAGATGGCTTCATTTAAAGGAAATGGATTAGGTGTATGGGAAGCAGATAGAAAATTTAGAGACGGAAAAGAAGTTTCAGAAACTAAATGGGATAACGAATTAATTAGAGAAAAAGCTCAAAAATATGTAGAAAAATACGACATCGAAATGGATCAAAGCAAAATAGTGCCAGAAGACGAGCAACTAAAAGAAGATATATTTAACGCAGGAGTAGACCTCTTATCCGACCTAGGAATATACAACATTGATACTGAAACAGTAATAGAAGTCACAGAAGAACAAATAATGGCAGGACTAGAAAAAGCCACAACCGACCTAACACTAGGAAAAGGAAAAGACTCCGTAGAAGTAACACCCAGAGCAGGAAACGACAAAAAACCACCACTAACACAAGGAGGACCAACCGGAGCACCAGTTTCAGAGGACATATTCGTGGAAATGCATCAAACATACGCACAAGAACCAAGCGTCGACCTAATCGTAGACGGAGTACCATCAAGCTACAACGGACACGATACACCCGCCGGCACTGCAATGGAAATTAAAGGCACCCTTTTTGAGTTGAGATCTGTACGTGAAGCCTGTGCTAGAGCAGGCAGACCAAACATGGGCATATAGGGCCCAGAAACACCTCTTACTGAGGCAGGAAGAATAGCAGCAGACCAACTAAACGGATTAAATCCCTCAGATAGCCACGAATGTTCACAATTAAACGAACTAAAAGTAGATAACGCAGGACTAAACATGGTCGCAGGCTGGGTAGAAAACAACGACACAATAATGATAGAACAAATGCCAATATTCGGCGGATACGCAGGAGGCCTAGAAGAAAGCACCATAATAGACATGGCATCCCACCTAATCAGCTACACAATGTACCACTGTGACTGGCACCTAGACGGACCAATCCATGTAAGATGGGGAATAACAACCGCAAGAGAATGCCTAGCAATGGCAGGCCACGTAGCAGCAGCATTCAACAAAATAAAACCAAACATCCTAATAGGTAACCAATATTATCCACTGTCCGGTCCATGCACCAATATGTGCCTAAAAGAAGTTGCAGCCCAAGCAATGACAGATACAGTAAGCGGAAGAGAAATAATGTCAGGATCAGCATCAGCAAAAGGAGTACTCAAAGACTACACAACCTCAATGGAGTCTAAAATGATGAGCGAAGCTGCAGAAGCAGTAGCAGGACTAGACGTATCAGAAGCAAACCAAATAATAGATGAACTAGTCAGCTCCTACGAAGATAACTACATGGAAGCAGACCAAACAAAAGACCCAGACAACACAGAACTAGGAAACGGAAAGAAAATGCAAGAATGCTACAACATGGACGACCTAACACCAACAGACAAATACTTCGAGATCTACCAATCAACCAAAAACGAATTAGAAGAACTAGGACTCAAATTCTAAAAAAAACAAAATAATTAGATTAATTTAATTAAAACCACAAAAAAAGGAGGTTATCTAGAACATGTCTGAAAAAGAAATTTTAAATGGATTAAAAGAAGCAGTTGAAACAAAAGACCAAGAAAAAGCAGAAGAATATGCAGAAAAAGCAATAGAACAAAAAATAGAACCATTTAAAGCAATAAGCGAAGGACTAGCAGCTGGAATGAACACTATAAGCGAACAATTCGACAAAGCAGAAATATACCTACCACAGGTAACACAAGCCGCTGACGCAATGAAATCAGCACTAAATGTACTAAAACCCAAACTAGACGAAAGCGACAAAAAATCAAAAGGAACAATAATAATAGGAACAGTCGAAGGAGACATACACGAAATCGGCAAAAATGTAGTAATAGCAATGCTAGAAGGAGCAGGATTCAACGTAATAGACCTAGGAAAAGACGTCACAGAAAAAGAATTCATAAACAAAGCAGAAGCAGAAAACGCAGAAATAATAGCAGCATCAGCCCTAATGTCCACCACAAAACCAAACCAAAAAGACATAGTACAAGAAATCCAAAAAAGAGAACTACCAACAAAAACATTATTCGGAGGAGCACCAGTAACAGAAAAATGGGTCGAAGAAATAAACGGAGACGCCTACGCACCAAACGCAGCAAAAGCAACAGAAACAGCAGAAAACCTACTAAACTAAAAACAAAAACAAAAAACAAAACATCAAATTAAATAAACCAAATACATACCCCTACCACACTTTATTTTATTTTATTAAAAAACGATTATCTATACCAAAGAACTAATCTAGCTCTGTATACTTCGTAATCTTTGACTTCACTTTCCTTAGTCGAATTAGAAGCAACAATCACCCTTTCAGAACTAACCGCATCACTAGAAGGAACACCAGACCAAACCTCTAAAACCTCACCATCCGCATTAACAACTAGATCACCATCAGAATCCATCAAATAAAAATTATACCCAACATTCTCAGGCAAAGTAGAATTCAAAATCTCATTATATCCCTCTAAACTTAATTTACCCATAGCCAATCTATCCAAATAACTAAAAGACTCCCTAAACTCCTTAGGCTGACCAACCTGAACAAAAACAGGATCACTCCACTGCCAAGAATCACCTGGCCCCCATTGAATCGAATACCCACCTCTAGCCGGCTTCTCAAAAGTTATATTATATCTGTCTTTTTTATCTAAAACATCTACATCTACTCCTTTAGAATATGTGTCATTGTTTTTAGTTTTTATTTCTGTATTATTAGCTCCGACAATATGGAGTTCTCCACCTGAAGTCTTATTAATATCCACTACTATATTTTGATTTATTTCTAATCTAGCAAACTGTAAGTATGTATTTATTTTTGAATTGGGATCTGAAAGTTTTTCATTTATTGTAACCTTTCCATCGTGATCTCCGGGAACCATATCCTTGTAAATAAGGACTGCAGTAGAAACACCACCCTCATTCCCTTCAAACCAAGTTAA